>NZ_JBLZQV010000003.1:0-826405 GCF_052048175.1 Herbiconiux dendrobii
GCTTTGTTGTTTAAATGTATTCCAAAGGAATCCGTGATCAGCCGAAGCTAACCAACGGGTATTTGGCATTTGACATTGTGCACGCTGTTGAGTTCTCAAGGATCGGACGCACCGGCCCCACCCAGCACATGCTAGGCGGCCCTCCGGGCAACTTCTCAACCCTACCATTTTCCGGCCCGCTGTCAAATCGACGTTCGAACCGGATTCCCTCTCCCGAAGGAGATATCTCACTCTGACGAGGAGATGAAGTAGGGGGTTTGGTCTCCGCTTGAGGCCGGTAAGCTCTTCCGCTTTTCCGCACCTGTGGGGTGACGAGTTAGAAGATTACGCGGACGTTACAGGCCTCGCAAATCACGGTGCAGCCCGGGCGTGTCGCCCTGTGTTCCCGCGGAGTTCACGCTTTCGGGTGGCGCTTGTAGGGCGAGACCGTCGGGTCGCCTTCGAGAGCGAACCGCCAGGTGAACGGGGGACGCCCGCCATCGCCGCTCACCCCGGTGCGCAGGGTGGCGACCGGATCGGGAGCGGGACGCATCGGCGGCTCGAGACGGAACGGCGGCCGCGACAGGTCGGCGCCGTCCTGCGCCAGTGCGATGCCCAGGGCCAGGACGAGTCGCGCCGGTCCCCGCGCGAGGTCTCGGTCCACCCGCGCGGTCGGGCGTCGGCGGCGTGCGAGGTCGACCCCGTCGACGATCTCGCCGGCGCGCAACAGCACGGCTGACGCCTCCCCCTCCGGAGAACAGACAACATTCGCGCAGACGTGCATGCCGTACGTGAAGTACGCGTACAGGTGGCCCGGCTCTCCGAACATCGAGGCCGTGCGCGGGGTGCGTCCGCGGAACGCGTGCGATCCGGGGTCCTGCCCCTCCCCCAGGTAGGCCTCGACCTCGGTCAGCCGAACCGAGACCCGGCCCTCGGCCGAGTCGTGCGACAGGATCGCGCCGAGCAGCTGCGGTGCCACCTCGAGCGCGGAGGCCGAGAAGTCGATCAGAAGAGTTTCACTCCGAGGGAGAGCGACACGACGAGGGCGGCGATCACGACGACCGCGGCGAGCCCGATCAGACCCCAGACCGCCCAGGACGGAAGCGGGCGCCGCCAGAATCCGGGATCGGCGGGGTCGCGGTCCGCTTTGCCGGCCTTCGCCGGATCCGGCGTCTTGTCGGGTCCGGTCATGCGGCACCTCCGGGCAGAGCGGCGGTCGAGGAGACGAGGGCGCGCACCCGCTCGGTGAGAGCGGTCAGCTGTTCGCGCACGCGCACACCCGCCGTTCCGCCCGAGCCGTCACGGCTGGCGACCGATCCCTGGATGGTGAGCACACTGCGCACCTCGGGCGTGAGGTGTTCGGAGATCGAGGCGAACTGCTCGTCGGTGAGACCGTCGAGCTCGAGCTGGTGGTCTTCGGCGAACTTCACCAGGGTGCCGGTGATCTCGTGCGCGTCACGGAAGGTGACGTGCTGTTTGACCAGCCACTCGGCGACATCCGTGGCCAAGGAGAAGCCCTGCGGCGCGAGCTCGGCCATCCGTTCGGTGTGGAAGGTGAGCGTGGCGACCATGCCGGTGAAGGCGGGCAGCAGCACCTCGAGCGTCTTGATCGAGTCGAAGACGGGCTCCTTGTCTTCCTGCAGGTCGCGGTTGTACGCGAGCGGAAGCCCCTTGAGCGTCGCGAGCAGGCCGGTGAGATTGCCGATCAGGCGGCCGGACTTGCCGCGCGCGAGCTCGGCGATGTCGGGGTTCTTCTTCTGCGGCATGATCGATGAGCCGGTCGAATACGAGTCCGACAGGGTGACGAAGCCGAACTCCTTGGTGTTCCAGATGATGATCTCCTCCGCGAAACGCGAGAGGTCGATGCCGATCTGGGCGGTGACGTAGGCGAACTCGGCCACCACGTCGCGGGAGGCCGTTCCGTCGATGGAGTTCTCCACCCCGTGGGCGAAGCCGAGATCGTGCGCCACGAGTTCGGCGTCGAGGCCCAAGGTGTTGCCGGCCAGGGCACCGGATCCGTAGGGCGAGGCGTTCGCGCGCGCATCCCAGTCACGAAGGCGCTCGATGTCGCGCACCAGAGGCCAGGTGTGCGCCAGCAGCTGGTGCGCCAGCAGCACGGGTTGCGCGTGCTGCAGGTGCGTACGGCCGGGGAGGATCGCGTCGAAGTGGGCCTCGGCCTGCGAGGCCGTAGCGTCGATCAGGTCGACGAGCATCCGGGTGATGGTGGCCGCGTGGTCGCGGAGGAGCATCCGCACCAGAGTCGCGATCTGGTCGTTGCGGCTGCGTCCCGCGCGGAGCTTGCCGCCGAGTTCGACGCCGGAGAATTCGATCAGACCCCGCTCGAGCGCCGAGTGCACGTCTTCGTCGTCGGGCGTGGGGCGGAAGGTGCCGTCCTCCACCGCCGCCGACAGCTGGTCGAGCGCCGCGAGCATGCCCTCGAGCTCGGTGGCCGTGAGGTAGCCGGCGCGAGCCAGGGCCGCGGCATGGGCGCGCGACCCCGCGATGTCGTACTGCGCGAGCTGCCAGTCGAAGTGCGTCGAGCGGCTCAGCTCGGTGAGCTCGGGGGCGGGGCCGCCGGAGAAGCGGCCGCCCCACAGGGATCCGGCCTCGCCGGCCCGGGTCGAGAGGTCGTCGGTCATGCGGTCGCCCCTTCGACGTTCTGCTGGAACAGCCACACGAGCAGGGCCTTCTGGGCGTGCAGACGATTCTCCGCCTCGTCCCAGATGACGCTCTGCGGGCCGTCGATCACGTCGGCGGCGACCTCGTAGCCGCGGTCGGCCGGCAGGCAGTGCAGGAAGAGCGCGTCGGGCTTCGCCTTGGCCATCAGCGCCGTGTCGACCCGGAAGCCGGTGAAGGTCTCGACCCGGGCGGCCTTCTCGGCCTCCTTGCCCATCGAGACCCAGGTGTCGGTGACGATGACGTCGGCACCGTGGGCCGCGGCATCCGGATCGGTGAGCACGGTGACCGAGCCGCCGGTCTCTTCGGCGCGCTTCTTCGCATCGGCGACCACGGCATCCGTCGGCGCGTACTCCGCCGGGCTGGCGACGCGCACGTGCATGCCCGCGGTCGCGCCGGCGAGCAGGTACGACTGCGCCATGTTGCTCGCTCCGTCGCCGAGGAAGGAGACGGTGAGGCCCTTCAGCTCACCGCGGTGCTCGCGGATGGTGAGGAAGTCGGCCAGCAGCTGGCAGGGGTGGAAGTCGTCGGAGAGCGCGTTGACGACCGGCACCCGGGTGCCCGCCGCCATCTCTTCGAGCCCCGACTGCGCGTAGGTGCGCCAGACGATCGCCGCCACCTGCCGTTCCAGCACCCGCGCGGTGTCGGATGCGGTCTCCTTGCCGCCGAGCTGGCTCGAGGCGGTGGAGATGATCAACGGGATGCCGCCGAGGTCGGCGATGCCGACCGCGAAGGAGACGCGGGTGCGGGTGGAGGACTTGTCGAAGATCACCGCGACGGTCTGCGGGCCTTCGAGCGGTCGCGCCTGAAAACGGTCTTTCTTCAGCTGCTCGGCGAGATCGAGGATCTGCGCCTGCTCGGCGGAGGTGACGTCGTCGTCGCGAAGGAAGTGCCTGGTCATGGTGCGCCTCGGTCTCGGGTGTCGAAAGGATCAGGATAGCGGTGGGGCGACGTGGGCCGCTGCGGCCCGCCGGGTCGGGCGGCTCAGCGGGCGGCGACCGCGTCGAACGCGGCCCGCATCCGCAGGCCGAACTCGCGCACTTCGTCGTCGCCGATGATCAGCGGTGGCGCGATGCGCAGCGTGGAGTCGTTCGCCGCGTTCACGATCAGGCCGTTGGCCAGGGCCGCGTCGACGACGGCGCCGGCGACGGGCTCGCTGAGGCCGACGCCGAGCAGCAGGCCCTGACCGCGGAGCTCGTGCACGAGCGGTGATTCGAACGAGCGGATGACCTCGCGCAACTGCTCGCCGCGCACGGCTGCGTTCTGCACCAGGCCGGCCCGCTCGATCTCGCCGAGCACGGCGTTCGCGGTGGCCGTGGCGAGCGGATTGCCGCCGAAAGTGCTGCCGTGCTGGCCGCGGGAGAACAGATCCGAGGCCCAGCCGAAGGTGACGAGCGAGCCGATGGGGAAACCGCCGCCCATGCCCTTGGCCACGGTGACGGCATCCGGTCGCACCCCGTCGTGCATGTAGGAGAACCACTCGCCCGTGCGCCCGACGCCCGTCTGGATCTCGTCGACGATGAGCAGAACGCCGTGCTGCTCGGTGAGCTCGCGGGCCCGCACGAGGAAGCCCTCCGGCAGGCCGATGACTCCCGCCTCACCCTTGATCGGCTCGAGGATGAGCGCCGCGACCGAGTCGTCGATCGTGGCCTCGAGCGCCGCGATCGTGGTGTCGATGTGCTCGACGCCGCCCGGCATCGGCTCGAAGGGCTCGCGCATGGCGGGCTTGCCGGTGAGCGCGAGCGCACCCATCGTGCGGCCGTGGAAGCCGTTGGTCAGCGCCACGATCCGGCGGCGCGACGGCGAGGAATTGAGGCGCGCGAGTTTGAACGCGGCCTCGTTGGCCTCGGCGCCCGAGTTGCAGAAGTAGGCCCGACCGCCCTCGCCCGCGCCGGTGAGACGGATCAACCGTTCCGCCAGCTCGAGCTGGGGCGGGGTGGAGAAGTAGTTCGAGACGTGCGCGAGCGTGGAGGCCTGCTTCGTGACCGCCTCCACAAACACCGGATGCGCGTGGCCGAGTGAGTTGACGGCGATGCCGGCGAGGAAGTCGAGGTACTGCGTGCCCTGCTCGTCCCAGACGTAGGCGCCCTCCCCGCGCACGAGGAAGCGCAACGGCAGCCCCATGGTGCGCATCAGGGACGACTCGAAGCGAGTGGTCCACGGGGTTTCGGTCTCAGTGCCTGACACGAGGTCCTCCGGTAGTCCGATCTGGGTGATGAATGGGTGGTGGGGTGGGGCGGGCTGCGGAACGGATCGGGCTCAGCGCACCGGCGCCGGAACCACCTCGGTGCCGAACCCGCCCTGCGTGAACACCTCGAGCAGGACGGAGTGCGGCTCGCGGCCGTCGATGATCGCCGCCTTGGCCACTCCCCCGTCGACCGCCTCGAGGCAGGCCGCCATCTTCGGGATCATGCCCGACTCCAGCGACGGCACGAGGGATCGCAGCTCTTCACTCTCGATCACCGAGACGAGCGAGTCGCGGTTCGGCCAGTCGGCGTAGAGCCCGGCGACATCCGTGAGGATGACCAGTTTCGCGGCGCCGATGGCCACTGCCAGCGCCGCCGCCGCGGCATCCGCGTTGACGTTGAGCACCTGGCCGGGCTCGTCGATGTCGGGGGCGATCGAGGAGACGACGGGGATGCGCCCGGCCTCCAGCTGCGCGAGCACACCCTCGGGGTTGACCCCGATGACGTCTCCGACGAGACCGAGATCGACGACTTCGCCGTCGATCTCGACACCGCGCTTACGGCCTTCGAACAGACCGGCGTCTTCGCCCGAGAGCGCAGCGGCGAGCGGACCGTGCTCGTTGATGTGGCTGACGATGTCGCGGCTGATCTGGCCGGTGAGCACCATCCGCACCACGTCCATCGCCTCGGGACTGGTGACCCGGTAGCCTCCTCGGAACTCGCTCTGGATGCCGAGCCGGTCGAGCATGGCCGAGATCTGCGGGCCGCCGCCGTGCACCACGACCGGCTTGATGCCGGCGTAGCGCAGGTAGACGATGTCTTCGGCGAAGGTGCGCTGCAGCTCGGGGTCGACCATGGCGTTGCCGCCGAACTTCACCACGATGATCTGGCCGTGGAAGCGCTTGAGCCACGGCAGCGACTCGATCAGCGTGCGCGCCTTGACGTGCACCAGCTCGGAGTCGGCGGAGGAGGATGCGGCGTACTCGACCATCAGCTGGCGTACGCGCTGTTCTCGTGCACGTAGTCGTGCGTGAGGTCGTTGGTGTAGATCGTGGCGGTCTCGGAACCCGACTTCAGGTCGATCAGGATGTGGCAGGCGCGCGGTGCGAGGTCGACGAGGTCTCGGCTCTCACCGGGCTCGCCCTCGCGGCACACCATGACGCCGTTCATCGAGACGTCGATCTTGTACGGGTCGAAGACGGCATCCGTCGTTCCGAGGGCGGCGAGCACCCGGCCCCAGTTGGGGTCGTTGCCGAAGATCGCGGCCTTCAGCAGATTGCTGCGTGAGACGGCGCGGCCGACCACCACGGCGTCGTCTTCGGAGGCGGCGTTCACCACTTCGATGGCGATGTCGTGGCTGGCACCTTCGGCGTCGGCCTGCAACTGCAGCGCGAGGTCGTGGCAGAGCCCGGTGAGCGCCGCGGTGAACTCGGCCTCGTCGGCCTGCACCCCGGATGCCCCGGAGGCCATCAGGGCGACGGTGTCGTTGGTCGACATGCAGCCGTCGGAGTCGACGCGGTCGAAGGTGACGCGGGTGGCGGCCCGGAGCGCGCGGTCCAGCGCGGCGGGACCGAGCTCGGCATCGGTGGTGATGACCACCAGCATCGTCGCGAGGCCGGGTGCGAGCATCCCGGCGCCCTTCGCCATGCCACCGATCGACCAGCCGGCCGGGGAGACGGTCACGGCCTCCTTCGGCCTGGAGTCGGTGGTCATGATGGCGAGCGCCGCATCCGCCCCGCCCTCGTCGGAGAGCGTCTGCGCCGCGTGCGGCACGTTGTCGAGGATGGAGTCGCGGAAGCTCTGGTCGCCCACCCCGATCAGGCCGGTGGAGCAGACGAGCACATCGGATGCCGAGACGTCGAGCGCCGACGCGACCGCTTCGGCCGTGGCGTGGGTGGTCTGGAAACCGAAGGAGCCCGTGAAGCAATTGGCGCCGCCGGAGTTGAGCACGATCGCGGCGACCCGGCCGTCGCGGACGACCTGCTCCGACCAGATGACCGGATTCGCCTTGGCCCGGTTCGAGGTGAACACGGCGGCGGCGTGCAGGCTCGGGCCGCTGTTCACCACGAGCGCGAGGTCGCGCGCGCCGGTGGACTTGAGGCCGGCGACGACGCCGGAAGCGAGGAAGCCGGCAGGGGTGGTGACGCTCACGGCGCGACTCCGTTCACGGGGAGACCGGTGCGCTCGGGCAGACCGAGCGCGATGTTGGTGGACTGGATGGCGGCGCCCGCCGTGCCCTTGACCAGGTTGTCGAGGGCGGTGACGGTGACCACCCGCTCGGCCTCCTCGTCGACCGCGAGGCCGATCAGCGCCGTGTTCGCGCCGATCGTGTCGCTGACCCTGGGGAACGCGCCCTCCGGGAGCAGGTGCACGAACGGCTCGTCGGCGTAGGCGAGCTCCCAGGCCGAGCGCACGTCGGCGGCGCTGACTCCGGGCTGCAGCCGGGCCGTCGAGGTGGCGAGGATGCCCCGCGCCATCGGCACGAGCATCGGCGTGAACGACACGGTGACCTTCTCGCCGGAGGCGGCGCTGAGGTTCTGGATGATCTCGGGCACGTGGCGGTGCACACCGCCGACGCCGTACGCGTGCGCCGATCCGAGGATCTCGCTCGCCAGCAGGTCGGTGCGCAGGGCCTTGCCGGCGCCCGAGGGACCGACGGCCAGCACGGCGGAGACGTCGGCCGCCTGGATGACGCCCGCCCGCAGCCCGGGCGCGAGGGCGAGGCTGACCGCGGTCACATTGCATCCGGGCACCGCGATGCGGTTGACACCCGTGAGGTTGACGCGCTGCTTCTCGCCGTTCTCGAGCACCAGTTCGGGCAGGCCGTAGGGCCACGAGCCGTGGTATTCGGACTTGTAGAACTGCAGCCAGGCATCCGCACTGGTGAGCCGGTGATCGGCTCCGCAGTCGACCACGAGGCTGGAGTCGCCGAGCTCTTCGGCGAGCGCACCGGAGTGGCCGTGCGGCAGGGCGAGGAAGACCACGTCGTGCCCCGTGAGCGATTCGGGGCTGGTGTCTTTCAGCACGAGCCCCTCGTAGGAGCGCAGGTGGGGGTGCACGTCGATGAGTCGCTGGCCCGCGTTGGAGTGCGCGGTGACGGTTCGCACCTCGAACTCCGGATGCGCGCTCAGCAGCCTGAGCACCTCGCCTCCGGCGTATCCGCTCGCTCCCGCGACCGCGACTGTATAGACCATGACTCCAACTTACTAGCTCGGAGAGGGCACCCTACTCGCGGACGGCGGCCTCGAAGAGCTCGGTGGCGCGGGCGGCGCCGGCCAGCTTCGCCTCGCTCGCCTCGGCGGCGGTGAGGGTGCGGTCGGGCGCACGGAAGCGCAGGGCGAAGGTGAGGCTCTTCGACGACTCCGGGAGACCGGTGCCGCGGTAGTCGTCGACCAGACGGATGCTCTCCAGCAGCTCGCCCGCGCCGTCGGCGACCGCACGCTCGACGTCGCCGGCCGGCACCGAGGCGGCCACCACCAGCGAGAGGTCTTGCGTGGCCGCCGGGTAACCACTGATCGGCGCGACGTCGATCGTGCTGCCGGCCGCGGCCATCAGCGCGTCGAGGTCGAGTTCGGCCACCGCCACCACCCGCGGGAGGTCGAGCTCGTGGGTGAGCGACGGGAGCAGCTCGCCGGCGAAGCCGATGCCGACCTCGCCGTCGGCCGTGCCGACGAACAGTTCGGCCGTGCGGCCGGGGTGCATCGCCTTGTGCGTGCCGGTGGCGACCCGGATGCGGATCGCGAGCGCCGACTCGAGCAGGCGCACCACATCGAGCACGTCGGCGAGCCCCGCGGCCACGGCCAACTGGCCGGGCTGCTTGTCGACGGCGTTGCCCAGGGTGAGCACGCCCACGTGCCGGGGCTGCGGCGGGATGCCCGCGTGCAGTTCGCTCAGCTGCTCGGTGCTCGGGAGGGCCGCACCGAGCGGCAGCGCATCCTGACCGTAGGCCGTGCCCGCCTCGGGCGTGAAGACGAGCCCGATCTCGAACAGCGCCAGGTCGGTGAGACCGCGCGAGAGGTTGCGGCGCGCGATGTCGACCAGGCCCGGGATGAGGGACGTGCGCAGCAGCGCCGCCTCGGAGTCGAGCGGGTTGGCCACCCGGATCGCCGGCACCTCGACGTCGTCGGGGCTGCCGAAGAGCGCGTTCTGCGCCACGGAGAGGAAGGGGTAGGCGAGCACCTCGGTGAGACCGCCGGCCGCGAGCACGTCGGCGGTGCGGCGGCGGGTGACCTGCGACACCGTGAGCCCGCGCCCGGGAGGCGCGACGGGCAGGATCGACGGGATGCGGTCGTACCCGATGATGCGCGCCACCTCCTCGGCCAGGGAGGCCTTGTCGGTGATGTCGGGGCGCCACGACGGGGGCCGCACGACGAAGCCGGCCGCGGTCTCCTCGACCTCGGCACCGATCTCGACCAGCGAACGGGCCGTCTCGTCGCCGGTGAAGTCGACGCCGATCAGGCGCTGCACGTAGCCGAAGGGCAGCACGATGGAGCCGGCGTCGGGATGCTCGTGGTGCACCGATCCCAGATCGTCGGCGGTCCCGCCGGCCAGCTCGACCAGCAGCTCCACCACCCGGGCGGCCGCGGGCTGCGCCACCTTCGGGTCGACGCCGCGCTCGAAGCGGCGCGAGGCCTCGCTCGGCAGCTTGTGCCGGCGGGCGGTGCGCGCCACCGACACCGGGTCGAAGTTCGCGGCCTCGATCAGCACGTTCACGGTCGAGTCGCCGAACTCGGTCGAGGCGCCGCCCATCACTCCGGCGAGGCCGATGGCCCCGCTGTCGTCGGCGATCACCAGGTCTTCGGGGTGCAGCTTCCGGGTCTGCCCGTCGAGGGTCTCGAGGGTCTCCCCCTCCGCGGCCCGGCGCACCACGATGCCGCCCTGCAGCGCATCCAGGTCGTAGACGTGGGTGGGCTGGCCGAACTCGAGCATCACGTAGTTCGTGATGTCGACCGGCAGCGAGATCGAACGGATGCCCGCGAGCTTGAGGCGCGCGATCAGCCAGGCGGGGCTCGGCCGGCCGGGGTCGATGCCGCGCACCACGCGGGTGACGAACACCGTCGCGCCGACGCGGCCGCGGATGGGCGCCTCATCGTGGATCGACACCGGGAAGCCGGTTCCGGCGACCGGCGTGACGCGGTGCACGGGGTCGTGGAAGGAGGCGCCGGTGGAGTGCGAGTACTCTCGGGCGATGCCGCGGATCGAGAACGCGTAGCCGCGGTCGGGGGTGACGTTCACCTCGACGGCCGCGTCGTCCAGACTCAGGAGGGCCAGGGCATCCGTGCCCACCTCGGGGTCGAGGCCGAGCGTGCTCAATCGCAGGATGCCGTCGTGGTCTTCCCCGAGACCGAGCTCGCGCGCCGAGGCAATCATGCCGTCGGAGACGTGGCCGTAGGTCTTGCGGGCCGCGATGGCGAAGCCGCCGGGCAGCACCGCGCCGGGCAGCGTGACGACGACCTTGTCGCCGGGGAAGAAGTTGCCGGCGCCGCAGACGATGCCGCGCACATCCGCTCCTCCGTCGGCCGCCGGGACACCCTCGGGCGCGACGCGCACCTGGCACCAGCGGATGGTCTTGCCGTTGGACTGCGGCTCCTCGACGAATTCGAGCACCTGCCCGACCACGATCGGGCCGGTGAGGTCGAAGTCGTGCGAGCCCTCTTCTTCCAGCCCCACCTTCACCAAGGCGGCGTGGATGTCGGCGATCGACGCCCCCGCGGGCAGATCGACGTATTCGGCGAGCCAACTGATCGGCACCCGCATGACTAGACCACCATTCCGAATTGCTGCGAGAACCGCACGTCACCCTCGACCATGTCGCGCATGTCGTTGAGGTCGTTGCGGAACTGGAGAGTGCGCTCGATGCCCATGCCGAAGGCGAAGCCCGAGAACTCGTCGGGATCGATGCCCGCCGAGCGCAGAACGTTGGGGTTGACCATGCCGCAGCCGCCCCACTCCACCCAGCGCGCGCCGCCCTTGGCGTTCGGCTGCCAGACGTCCATCTCGGCGCTCGGCTCGGTGAACGGGAAGTAGTTCGGGCGCAGACGGATCTTCGCCCCCTCGCCGAACATCTGCCGGGCGAAGTGCTCGAGCGTGCCGCGCAGGTGCGCCATGGTGAGGCCCTTGTCGATGGCGATGCCCTCGACCTGGCTGAACACGGGGGTGTGCGTGGCGTCGAGCTCGTCGGTGCGGTAGACCCGGCCGGGCGCGATGACGTAGACCGGCAGGTCGCGCTCGAGCAGGCTCCGCACCTGCACCGGGCTGGTGTGCGTGCGCAGCACCAGGTGCGACTCGGGCGGGTCGATGAAGAAGGTGTCCTGCATCGCACGCGCCGGGTGGTCGGCGTCGAAGTTGAGGGCGTCGAAGTTGAACCACTCGCTCTCGACCTCGGGGCCTTCGGCCACCTCCCAGCCCATGCCCACGAAGATGTCGGCGATCCGGTCTTGCAGGAGGGAGAGCGGATGGCGCGCACCGATACGGCGGCGGCTGGCGAGGGCCGTCACGTCGACCGCCTCGGCGGCCAGGCGCTGCTGCTCCTCGAGCGCGACGACCTCGGTCTCGCGCGCGGCGATCGCCTGGTTGACCCGGGCGCGGGCCTGGCCGACGAGCTTGCCGGCGGCGGCCTTCTGGTCGCCCGGCAGACCCTTGATGGCGGCGTTGAAGGCGGCGAGGGCCGAGTTCTCGCCGGCGTGCTCGGCGCGCACGGCACGCAGGCTCACGGAGTCGGTGGCGGACTCGAGCGCGGCGAGCGCGGCGTCGACCGCGTCGGTCACCGCCTGCTCGGTGATGGCGATGGGTTCAGACACGAGGCACAAGTTTACGCGGTGCGCGGCCGGCCGGAAGCGCCTGAGCGCGCGCTCACTCGGTGGCGGCGTCGTTCGGGTCGGCCGGGCCGGCGATCTTCTTGGCGGCGCGGCCGCTCATGGTGCGGCGCGCCAGGTAACGGGCGAACCAGGAGAGGGTGAGGTTGACCGCCAGGTAGATCACGAGGGTGATGACGAAGAGGCTGAACAGGTATCGGTTGCCGTAGAAGCTCGACAGGTTGTTCATCGTGGTGCGGATCAGCTCGTTGTAGCCGACGATGTAGCCCAGGCTGGTGTCTTTCAGGAGCACCACGAGCTGGGCCACGATGATCGGCAGCATCTGCCGGAAGGCCTGCGGGAACTCGATCAGCATCTTGGTCTGCAGACGCGTCATCCCGAGGCTGAGACCGGCCTCGGCCTGGCCACGCGGCAGGGAGGCGATTCCGGCGCGGAGGGCCTCGCCGATCAGGGCGCCGTTGTAGATGCCCAGCGCGAGAACCACGGCCCAGAACGCGCCGGTGGCGAAGGCGAGCAGGATGAACAGCATCATCAGCAGCACGGGCATGCCGCGGAAGAACTCGAGCACGATCGTGGTGGGGACGCGCACGACCTTGTGCGGCGAGGTGCGCAACAGCGCGAACAACACGCCGACGACGAGCGCCATCACGGCCGCCAGCGCCGCCGCCTGCAGCGTGTTCACCAGGCCGCGGCCGACCGCACCCCAGAACTCGGGGTCGACGACCAGCTTCTCCCACCGGCTCCAGTCGAAGAAGCCGGGAAGCGTGATGCCGCCCGACTCACGCGGTTGGGCGAGGGTGTAGACGCCCCAGGCCAGCACGGCGAGCACCGCGACGACCACCACCACGGAGGCGATACGCGAACGCCGGCGGGCGCGGGGCCCGGGGGCGTCGAACAGCACAGAGGCACTCATCGTTGCACCGCGAATCTCTTCTCCAGCGCCCCGGCCAGGATGCCGAGGGGAATGGTGATGATCAGGTAGAAGGTTGCGACGGCCAGCAGCACCGCGACGACCGCGTTGCCGTTCTCGTTGGCCAGGGTGCGCCCCACGCCGAACAACTCCGCCACGAAGAGGCCGCCGGCCACCGAGGTGTTCTTGGTGAGCGCGATCAGCACGTTGATCAAGGGCGGGATGACCATGCGGACGGCCTGTGGCAGCACGACGAGCGAGACGGTCTGGCCGAAGCCGAACCCGAGGCTCCTGGCGGCTTCGGCCTGCCCGATCGGCACGCCGTTGATGCCCGAGCGCAGCGCCTCGGCGACGAACGGCGAGGTGTAGGCCGTGAGGCCCACGATCGCCGCCCAGAAGTACGGGAGCTCGGAGCCCAGGTACGGCAGGATGATGGCGCAGAAGATCAGCACCAGGGTGAGCGGAGTATTGCGCAACAGCTCGGTGTACACGGCGGCGACCCGGCTGAGGGCCGGGACCGGCGAGATGCGCATCGCCGCCACGATCGTGCCGAGCACGAGCGCCGCGAGGCCCGAGATCACCAGCAACGACAGGGTCTGCCCGAAGCCCTCGACATAGGCAGGCAGGTTGTCGATGACGACGTTCACTCAGGCCTCGCTTCACTCATCGGATACCGCAGGGATCGCAGATCGCAGGGATCGACCGCACGATCAGTAGCGGTCGACCGCCGGCGGCTCCACGAAGGGCAGCACCGCTCCGGCCGTCTTCTCCCAGGCGGCCTCGTAGCTGCCGTCGGAGTACGACTCCTCGAGCACGTCGTTGACGAAGTCGCGGAACTCGGTGTCGTCCAGCGCCAGGCCGATGCCGTAGGGCTCCTGCGTGAACGGCTCCCCCACGACCTTGAACTCGCCCTCGTTCTGGGCGGCGAGACCGGCGAGGATCACGTTGTCGGTCGAGACCGCGACGACCTGGCCCGTGCGCAGCGGCTCGAGGCAGTTCGTGTAGGTGTCGGTCAGCACCGTCTGGGCGCCGAGCGCCTCGAGGTTCGCGGCCGGCGTGGACCCGGTGACCGAGCAGACGGGCTTGCCCACCAGGTCGTCTTCGCTCGTGATGGTGTCGTCGTCGGCGAGGGTGAGGATGCTCTGACCGGCCTCGTAGTAGGGCCCGGCGAACGAGATGACCTCTTTGCGCTTGTCGTTGATCGTGTAGGTGGCGACGACCAGGTCGACCTCACCCTGCTGGATGAACGGCTCGCGGTTGGCCGAGACGGTCTCGACCCAGTTGATCTTGTCTTCGGCGATGCCGAGCTTGGCGGCGATGATCTTGCCGATCTCCACGTCGAAGCCCTCCGGCGTTCCGCTCGGGCCCATCAGGCCGAACAGCGGCTGGTCGAACTTGGTGCCGATCGTGATCTCACCGGCGGCGGCGAGGGTCTCCATCGTCGATCCGGCCGCGAAGGTGGGCGCCTCCTCCACGGGGACGGCGGCGTCGTCGCTCCCCGCGCATCCGCTCAGGACGATGGCCGTCGCCGCCGCGAGTGCGATGATCGATAGCTTCTTCTGGTGCCTCATCGGTCTACCTCTCGTGTTGTGCACTGGTGTTGTGTGTGCAATGGCCCGCCCCAAGGCTGTGCGGCGGGCTGGTACCCGCCTAGTGGGCGAGGATCTTGGAGAGGAAGTCCTTCGCTCTCGGTGACTGGGGGTCGTCGAAGAACGCCTCGGGGGCGGCCTCCTCTTCGATGCGGCCGTCGGCCATGAAGATCACCCGATCGGCGGCACGGCGGGCGAAGCCCATCTCGTGCGTGACCACGATCATGGTCATGCCGTCTTTCGCGAGGCCGACCATCACGTCGAGCACCTCGTTGATCATCTCGGGGTCGAGCGCGCTGGTGGGCTCGTCGAGCAGGATGAGCTTGGGATCCATCGCCAGCGAGCGGGCGATGGCCACGCGCTGCTGCTGACCGCCGGAGAGCTGGGCCGGCATCTTCTGCGCCTGGTTCGCCACCCCCACCCGCTCGAGCAGCTCCATGCCGCGCTTCTCGGCGTCTTTGCGCGAGAGGCCGCGCACCGTGATCGGCGCGAGGGTGACGTTCTCGAGCACCGTCTTGTGCGCGAACAGGTTGAACGACTGGAACACCATGCCTACGTCGGAGCGCAGCTTCGCGAGCTCACGCCCCTCGCTGGGCAGCGCCACGCCGTCGATCGAGATGGTGCCGGAGTCGACGGTCTCGAGGCGGTTGATGGCCCGGCAGAGGGTGGACTTGCCCGAGCCGCTGGGCCCGATGACCACCACGACCTCGCCGCGGGCGACGGTGGTGGTGATGTCTTTCAGGACGTGCAGGTCGCCGTAATGCTTGTCGATGTGATCGATGACGACGAGCGGACCGGCATCACCTGACCCTCGAACGGGGGTGCTGTCGGATGCCATGGGCTTTACCCAACCACACCCTTACGGGGGGTCGCAATGAGTAATGACTGCTCGTAACCGAAGCGAAACACCGCCCATAGGCGTTTCACACGAACGTCACACGGTCAGGAGCGCTGGGCGAACGCGCTCTCGTAGAGGCACACCGACGCGGCGGTGGCGAGGTTCAGCGACTCGGCCTGGCCGTAGATCGGCAGCGAGACGGCGCGATCCACGAGCGTCAGGTGTTCATCGGGCAGACCGCGGGCTTCGTTGCCGAACACCCAGGCCGTGCGGGCGCCGAGCAGGCCCGCGGTGCGCACGTCGAGCAGGTCGTCGCCCTTGATGTCGGCGGCGAGCGTCTGCAGCCCTTCGGCACGTGAGCGCGAGACCACGTCGTCGAGCGTGGCCTCGACCGCGACCGGGAGGTGGAACAGCGAGCCCGTGGTGGAGCGCACGACCTTGGGGTTGTAGAGGTCGACCGAGCGGCCGGTGAGGATGACCGCATCCGCCCCCGCCGCATCCGCTGCCCGGATGATGGTGCCGGCGTTGCCCGGATCGCGCACCTCTTCGAGCACGGCGATCAGGCGCGGCGCGGCGGCAAAGATGTCTTTCACCGCCGTGGGGAACTGGCGGCAGACCGCCACGAAGCCTTGCGGGGTGACCGTGTCGGCCATCGTGTCGAGCACCTGCTCGGTGACGAACTCGACCTCGAGGTCGGCCGCCTCGGCCCGCTCGGCGATGTCGGAGTACCGCTCGAGGGCCGTCGGGGTGGCGAAGAGGTCGACCACGAGCTCGGGGCGGAAGGTCAGGGCTTCGGTGACGGCCTGCGGCCCTTCCAAGAGAAAGAGCCCGGTCTCGGACCGGGCTCCTTTCTTGGCGAGTTTGGCCACGGCCCGGACGCGAGGTGATCGCGGATTGTCCAGCATGTGGCCCACTCTATCTATTCGATTGTCGCTGGCGATTATGGCCGGCGGTTGTCGCTGCCTGCTGCTTACGCGGCGGTCTTCGGCGCCGAGGTGTCGGCGGGAAGGGCGGCCTTGGCGCTCGCGACGATGGCCGCGAAGGTGGCGGGCTCGTTCACGGCCAGCTCGGCCAGGATGCGGCGGTCGACCTGGATGCCGGCCAGCGCGAGGCCCTGGATGAAGCGGTTGTAGGTGAGACCGTTGGCACGCGAGGCGGCGTTGATGCGCTGGATCCACAGACGGCGGAAGTCGCCCTTGCGCGCACGGCGGTCACGGTAGGAGTAGACGAGGGAGTGAGTGACCTGCTCCTTGGCCTTGCGGTAGAGGCGCGACCGCTGACCGCGGTAGCCCTCGGCGCGTTCGAGGATGACGCGACGCTTCTTGTGAGCGTTGACCGCCCTTTTGACTCTTGCCATTGTTCTGTTCCTTCTGGTGTCGGTCGGCTGCTGTAGTGGTGACTACAGGCCGAGAAGCTTCTTGGCGACCTTGGTGTCTGCCTTGGACAGCACCTGGTCCTTGTTCAGGCGAGCCTTGCGCCCCGGGGCCTTGACCTCCAGGTTGTGGCGCATACCGGCCTGCTGCTTCACGAGCTTGCCGGTTCCGGTGACCTTGAAACGCTTCTTGGCACCGGAGTGCGTCTTCATCTTGGGCATGGGGTTCTCCTATGTCTTGTTCGGGTGGATGACCCGGCCGACGAGGGCCGGGTGGCTGGTGGGGCTACGAGGCCGAAGGGGCTTCGGTAGCGGATGCGGGCGCGGCGGCCGCAGCGGGTGCGGCAGCCTCCGCCGCCTCGTCGCCGGCCGGGGCCGACTCGTGGTTGCGGGCCTTGGAGGCGTCGCGCTTGGCGTTCTGCTCGGCCTTGGCCTCGGACTTGTTCTTCAGCGGGCCGATGACCATGACCATGTTGCGGCCGTCGATCGTGGGGGTGGACTCCACGGTGCCGAACTCGGACACGTCTTCGGCGAAGCGCTGAAGGAGGCGGACACCCTGGTCGGGACGCGACTGCTCGCGGCCACGGAAGAGGATCATCGCCTTCACCTTGTCGCCGGCCTTCAGGAAGCCTTCGGCGCGCTTGCGCTTGGTCTCGTAGTCGTGCACGTCGATCTTCAGACGGAAACGCACCTCTTTGAGGATGGTGTTCGCCTGGTTGCGGCGGGCCTCCTTGGCCTTCTGCGCGGCTTCGTACTTGAACTTTCCGTAGTCCATGATCTTCGCGACCGGGGGCTTGGAGTTGGGTGCGACCTCGACGAGGTCGAGGTCTGCCTCCTGGGCAAGCCGAAGGGCGACGTCGATGCTGACGACGCCTACCTGCTCGCCGCCCGGACCCACGAGGCGGACCTCGGGGACTCGAATACGGTCGTTGGTACGGGGATCGCTGATGCGTTACTCCTTAGTTTCGTTCGTTGTCACGAACGCAGAGGAATCCCGACACATACGACCTACTGCTTGGCCCGAAGGGCCAGCCATAAATACTGCAGTGCAATGACCCGGTAACCTTGTGAAGCGGTATGCGCGGGTGGGAGTTTCTCCACTTTCGTGCTGAGACCAATGGCCTCAGAGCCGCACAGAGTCTATCAGAGACTTTGCCGAAACAGTAAGGATCTGTCGCGATGAGCGAATTCAGTGGGCCCGTCGACCGTGACGAGTACGAAGCCGGCGTCATCCGGGACATCGCCGAGGTATCGGCGGTCGAGGTGATCACCACCACCGCGGTGCACCTGATGAGCGCCGCGGCGGTGAAGTGCGGGCTGTCGGAGGACCCCGAGAACGAGACCGACCTCGACGAGGCGCGCAAGCTGATCATCGCCCTCGCGGGCCTGGTGACGGCATCCGCCTCGGAGATCGGCGACCAGCACGCCCGGAGCCTGCGCGACGGTCTGCGATCGCTCCAGCTGGCGTTCCGCGAAGCCTCGACCTACCCCGACCCGATCGGGCAGGGCCCGGGCGAGAAGTACACCGGGCCGGTCAGCTGAGGCAGCACCGACCCGGGTCGATCAGGCGATCGCGGTCAACCGCACGCTGAGCGAGTCGACGCGGTCGGCGATCACCGGATGCTCCGCCCAGCGACTCTGCAGGCGGCCCAACAGCGCCTGCAGGGCGGCCTGGTCCAGGCCTGGTGTCAGCGCGAGCACGACGACGAGTTCGGGAGCGTGCAGGCGGGCATCCGGATCGCCCTCCACCAGACGCAGGCCGCCGATGACCGTCTCGGTCGCGATCGAGAGCTCGAAGGCGTCCGTGACCTCCGGGTCGTGAACCGGAGGGTTCCACGGGAGGTCTTGCGCCACCGCCCACACCGCGGGGCGGCGCAGGGCGAACTCCGTGGGGGACCCCGGGTCGAGCACGATCAGCTCGGTGCCCTCGGAGGCCGCCGCCAAGGCGGCGCGACGGGAGGCCACCGGGATGGGGCGCGCCTTCGGGTTCCAGGCGGTGAGCGCATCCACCGAGGTGAACGCGGGCAGTACCGTGCGGCCGTCCGGGCCGGCGACGGTGACGAGGGAGAGTTCCTGCGTCTTGTCGACGCGGAGCCCCGCATCCGTCAGCCCCTCGTCGCCGGCGTGCGCGACCAGCGGCACCAGGAGGCGCACCGTGCGCAGCGCGTCGACGACTTCGGATGCGGCCGCCTCGCCCGCCCGGAACCGGCCGATCGCGTCGATCAGCTCGGGTGGGGCGGTTCCGTCGTCGGTCTCGCTGCCGTGCGACTCGAAGTGACGGCCCTTCCAGGGCTGGCCGGCCGAGTCGGCGAGCGAGGGATCGTGGGGAGCGCCTCCGTGCTCGTGGCCGTGGCCGTGGCCGTGATCAGTCAGAAGCCACGTCCAGCGCTTCGGCGAGCGTGAACGCGCCCGAGTAGAGGGCGCGGCCGACGATGGCGCCTTCCAGCCCCAGCGGCACGAGGGCGCGCAGCTCGGCGAGGTCGTCGAGGCTCGAGATGCCGCCGGAGGCGATCACGGGGCGGGAGGTGCGCTCCATCACCTGACGCAGCAGCTCGACGTTCGGGCCCTTGAGGGTGCCGTCCTTCGTGACGTCGGTGACCACGTAGCGCGCGCAGCCGGCCGCTTCGAGGCGCTCCATCACGTTCCAGATGTCCCCGCCGTCCTGCGTCCAGCCGCGGGCCGCCAGCGTCGTGCCGCGCACGTCGAGGCCGACGGCGATCGCCTCGCCGTACTGGGCGATGACGTGGGCGGCCCACTCGGGGTTCTCCAGGGCCGCGGTGCCGAGGTTGATGCGCTTGGCGCCGGATTCCAGCGCGGTCTCCAGGCTCGCATCGTCGCGGATGCCGCCCGATACCTCTACGTTCACGCCCTTGGCCTGACGGATGACCTTCTTGATCACGCTCAGATTGCTGCCCCGGCCGAAGGCGGCGTCGAGGTCGACGAGGTGGATCCACTCGGCGCCCTGCGAGATCCAATCCAGCGCCGCATCCACCGGGTCGCCGTGGAAGGTCTCGGTGCCGGCCTGACCCTGGGTCAGACGGACGGCCTTGCCGCCGGCCACGTCGACGGCGGGCAGCAGCACGAGGGCCGGTGCCTTGTTGAACTCACTCATTGCCTGTCCTTGCTGTGCGTGCTGCGGCGCGCGCCGCCATGGGCGCTTCGCGATCGTGGGGCCCGGGTGCCGGATGGCGAAGACCCTCCGCGATCGTAGCGACTCGCGCGGCCCACGTCGAAACGACCGGGCGTCCGCTCCGCAGCGGCCGATCAGCAGCACGCACGTGGCGGCATCCGATCAGCGCAGGGTGCCGATCCAGTTCTCGAGCAGACGGATGCCGGCCTCCCCCGACTTCTCGGGGTGGAACTGCGTCGCCGAGAGCGGGCCGTTCTCGACCGCGGCGACGAAGCGGGAGCCGTGCTCGGCCCAGGTCACCTTCGGCGGGCGGTGCGTGACCTCTTCGGTGAGCTCCCAGTTCTGTGCCGCGTAGGAGTGCACGAAGTAGAAGCGCTCGTCTTGGATGCCGTCGAACAGCACCGTGCCGGCGGGAGCCTCGACGGTGTTCCAGCCCATGTGCGGCACCACCTCCGCCTTCAGCAGCTCGACCGTGCCGGGCCATTCGCCGAGGCCCTCGGTGTCGACTCCGCGCTCGATGCCCTCGTCGAAGAGCACCTGCATGCCCACGCAGACGCCCAGCACGGGTCGGCCGCCGGCCAGGCGCCGGCCGATGAGCTCACCGCCGCGCACCGCGTTCAACTGGTTCATGACGGCGTCGAAGGCACCCACGCCGGGAACGAAGAGGCCATCCGCGTCGAGCACGGCCTGGCGCTTCGCGGTGATCTCGACGTCGGCGCCGGCACGCTCCAGGGCCTTCGCGGCCGAGTGGATGTTGCCGCTGCCGTAGTCGAGGACGACGACGCGAGGGCGGTCGGAGGCGCCGGTGCTCACAGCGCGCCCTTGGTGGAGGGGACGCCGCTCACCAGCGGGTCGAGCGCCTTGGCCTGGCGGAACGCACGGGCGAAGGCCTTGAACTCGGCCTCGGCGATGTGGTGCGGATCGCGGCCGCCGAGCACCGTGACGTGCACCGTGAGGCCGGCGTTGAAGGTGATGGCTTCGAAGACGTGACGCACCATCGAGCCGGTGAAGTGCCCGCCGATGAGGTGGAACTCGTAGCCCGCGGGCTCACCGGAGTGCACCAGGTAAGGGCGGCCGGAGATGTCGACCACGGCCTGCACCAGCGCCTCGTCGAGCGGCACGAGGGCGTCGCCGAAGCGCGAGATGCCCGACTTGTCGCCGAGCGCCTGCTTGATGGCCTGGCCGAGCACGATCCCGATGTCTTCGACCGTGTGGTGCACGTCGATCTCGATGTCGCCCTTGGCGCGCACCGTGAGGTCGGTCAGCGAGTGCTTCGCGAAGGCGGTGAGCAGGTGGTCGTAGAACGGCACGCTCGTCTGGATGTCGGAGACGCCGGTGCCGTCGAGGTCGAGGCTCAGCTCAATGGTCGACTCGCTGGTCGAGCGCTCGAGGCGAGCGGTGCGGGGTGCGGTCATGAGGGCAATCCTATCGAGCGGGGGTGAGACGCGGCCGGCGCCCGGGAGCACCGACGGGCGTCTCTCAGGAGCGGACGGGCGTGAGTTCGCGCATCGCGTCGAGGAACGCGGTGGTCTCGGCGCGGGTGCCGGCGCTCACCCGGAGGTGGTTCGGGATGCTGAGGTTGCGGATGATGATGCCGCGATCGATCAGCTGCTGCCACAGCTGCTCGGGGTTCTCGACCCCGCCGAAGAGCACGAAGTTCGCGGCGCTCGGCCACGGCGTGTAGCCGAGCTCGGTGAGACCGGAGACGATGCGGTCGCGCTGCTCCTTGATGTCGTCGACCATGGCCAGCATCTCGGGCGCGTGGGCCAGCGCGGCGACCGCCGCGGCCTGGGTGAGCGCGGAGAGGTGGTACGGAAGACGCACGAGTCGCAGCGCATCCGTGACCGCCGGATCGGCAGCGAGGTAGCCCAGTCGCGCCCCGGCGAAGGCGAAGGCCTTGCTCATCGTGCGCGAGACGATCAGACGCGGCCGGCCCTCGAGCAGGGTGAGCGCGCTGGGCTCGCCGCCGGGCATGAACTCGGCGTAGGCCTCGTCGACCAACACGATCCCGTCGAAGGCGTCGTAGGCCGCACGGACCGTGTCGAGGCCAAGCGCCGTTCCGGTGGGGTTGTTCGGGGCGCAGAAGAACACGATGTCGGGATCGGTGCGCTCGATCCAGGCGACGGCCGTCTCGGGCGAGATGAGGTAATCGGCGTCACGCTCCCCCGCGATCCACTCGGTTCCGGTGGAGGCCGCGATGATGGAGTGCATCGAGTAGGTGGGAGGGAAACCGAGCACCGAACGCCCCGGACCGCCGAAGGCCTGCAGGATGTGCTGCAGCACCTCGTTGGACCCGTTCGCCGCCCAGATGTTGTCGCGGGTGAACCCTTCGCCGAGGTAGGCGGCCAGGGAATCGCGCAGGGCCGTGAACTCGCGGTCGGGGTAGCGGTTGATCGAGAGCAGCTCGCGGGCGACCGACTCGATGATGTCGCGCGCCACGTCTTCGGGAATCGGATGCGTGTTCTCGTTGACGTTCAGTTCCACCGGCAGGTGCAGGTGCGGCGCGCCGTAGGGCTCGAGACCGCGGAGGTCGTCCCGGATGGGCAGATCGTCGAGAGAAGTCACCGCAGAATTCTACCGGGCCGCGTGAGGGCACCGGCCCGGCGCAGACGAAAGCGCCGCCCACCCCGCAGGGTGGACGGCGCTAACGATGGATGCCCGAGCAACGGAGGCGAGGTGCCCTACTCCGCGATGTCGGCCGGGATCGCGATGCGCTGGCCCGGCTGCACCGAGGAGGTGCTGAGCTGGTTGAGGCTGCGGATCTCGGCGATCACATCGCGCGGGTCGGCCTGCGGAGCGAGCGACTCGGCGATGCTCCACAGGCTCTGGCCGGCCTGCACCGTCAGGTAATCGAAATCGGCGGAGCCGGTGGCGCCCGTGGCCACGGCCGAGCCACCCCCGAACAGCGCGATCGACGCGAGCACGGCGACCACCGGCAGCGCCACGACCCCCGCGAGCACCTTGCGACCGCGCGCCGTGATACGAAGGCGGGTCGAGGCCACCGGAGCAGCGAGGCGCTCTGCGGGGGCGGTGCGGGCACGGACGGTGTAGCCGGGGGCGGTGAGGTGCTGTGCTGCGATGCTCATGATTCCTCCTGAGGTATTCGCACCGACGGTCGGCCGGGACCGCCGGTGCGAAGCTATGTTCCGAAGATATATTCGAATTAAAGGTTCGTCAAGTCGAAATCGAACGGGAAATGCGCGACACACTCGAAGACATGTGCGTATTCGAGCAGTTCTCGGATACAGTTTCGATCAACAGGTGAACTCAATCACCAACCACCGACATCGGGTCCCGAGCGGCATCCGGCCGCAGTAATCCGGGGCTCCGGATGTGAGCAGAAAGCAGGTCTCCGTGGCGAACGACTCCGGCCGCACCAGGCGCCGCAAGAGCCTGAGCGACAAGCAGCTCGCGATCCTCGACGTGATCCAGCGCTCGGTCACCTCCCGCGGCTACCCGCCGAGCATGCGCGAGATCGGCGACGCCGTCGGCCTCGCCTCGCTCTCCAGCGTGACCCACCAGCTCAACCAGCTCGAGCTGAGCGGCTACCTGCGCCGCGACCCCAACCGCCCCCGGGCGATGGAAGTGCTGATCGACATCCCGAGCATCGAGGAGGGGGCGGCCTCACCCGACGCCGATTCCGCACCCCCCGTGGGAGACGCCACCCTGGTGCCGCTGGTGGGCCGCATCGCCGCGGGCATCCCGATCACCGCCGAGCAGCAGGTCGACGAGGTGTTCCCACTCCCCCGTCAGCTGGTGGGCAACGGAGACCTCTTCATGCTGAAGGTGGTGGGCGAGTCGATGATCGACGCCGCCATCTGCGACGGCGACTGGGTGGTCATCCGGCAGCAGAACACGGCCGAGAACGGCGACATCGTGGCCGCCATGCTCGACGAGGAGGCCACCGTGAAGGTGTTCCGCCAGCGAGACGGCCACACCTGGCTGCTCCCCCGCAACAGCAACTTCGAGCCCATCCTCGGCGACTACGCCACCGTGCTCGGCAAGGTGGTCGCAGTCCTCCGAGCGGTGTGATCAGCTGCGGACGACGGCGAACGGACTCAGCCGCTCCTCGAACTCCGGGTTGATCAGGGCACGCACCCAGGTGCCGCCCTCCTCGTACTCGGTGGTGAGCACCGTGTTCTTCTCGTGCAGCAGGGTCACCAGGTCGCCGCGGTCGTAGGGCAGCAGCACCTCCACCTCCACGCTCGGCGTGGGGAGGATGGCGTCGATCGCCGCGAGCAGCTCGGGAATTCCCTCGCCCGACCGTGCCGAGACGAAGATCGCCGTCGGCTCGAGTCCGCGCAGCACCAGCCGGTCGTCGTCCGACACCAGGTCGCTCTTGTTGAAGACCACGATCTCGGGGATGCCCCGCGCGCCGGCCTCGCCCATCACGTCGCGCACCGTGGTGATCTGTCCGGCGGGATCCGGATGCGAGGCGTCGACGACGTGCACCACGACATCCGAGTCGGCCACCTCTTCGAGGGTCGAGCGGAAGGCCTCCACCAGCTGGTGCGGCAGGGCCCGCACGAAACCGACGGTGTCGGCGATCGTGTAGGGACGGCCGTCGGCCGTCACGTTCTTGCGCACCGTGGCGTCGAGGGTGGCGAACAGCGAGTTCTCCACCAGCACACCCGCGCTCGTGATGCGGTTCAGCAGCGACGACTTGCCCGCGTTGGTGTACCCGGCGATGGCGACGCTCGGCACGGCGTTGCGCTTGCGGTTGGCCCGCTTCGCATCCCGCGCCGGCTTCATCTCCTTGATCTGCTTGCGCAGCTTCGCCATCCGGGTGTGGATGCGGCGGCGGTCGAGCTCGATCTTCGTCTCACCCGGACCGCGCGACCCCATACCGGCACCCGCGCCACCCACCTGGCCACCGGCCTGGCGGGACATCGAGTCACCCCAGCCGCGGAGCCTCGGCAGCAGGTACTCGAGCTGAGCGAGCTCGACCTGCGCCTTGCCCTCGCGGCTCTTGGCGTGCTGGCTGAAGATGTCGAGGATGACGGCCGTGCGGTCGATCACCTTGACCTTCACCACGTCTTCGAGTGCACGCCGCTGGCTCGGGGCCAGCTCGGTGTCGGCGATCACGGTGTCGGCGCCGAGGCTCTGCACGATCGCGCGCAGCTCCTCCGCCTTGCCCTTGCCGAAGTAGGTGCTGGGGTCGGGAGTCGGCCGCCTCTGCAGCAGCCCGTCGAGCACCACGGCACCGGCCGTCTCGGCGAGGGCCGCGAGCTCCCGCAGGGAGTTCTCGGCGTCGGACAACGAGCCCTGCGAGTAGACGCCGATGATGACGACGTTCTCCAGCCGCAGCTGGCGGTATTCCACCTCGGTGACGTCTTCGAGCTCGGTCGAGAGCCCGGCCACCCGCCGGAGCGACTTGCGGTCTTCACGATCGAACTGATCGCCGTCGTAGCCGGATCCGTCGCGCACCTGGCCCGTGGTCTCGGGTCGCTGCAGCGCTTGCGCCGCACCCTGCTCGAAGAGCGAGTAGCCGCTCGAGCGCTTCTCGGCGCTGGCGAGCACCCGGGCGACGACGTCGTCGCTCGTTCCGCCGCTCCCGGCTCGGGCCTCGGTGCCGCTCGTTCTCTCGGTTACGTTCTCGGCCTCAGGGGTCGTGTGGTCTGACATTGCAGTCAAGACTAGCCTCCTTGTTTGCTAGATTCCCTCTATGGATGGCGAGCATTACTTCTCCGCACAGCCGGCCGGAGAGCTCTCGCTCCGCGAGCTGACGGTCACCCTGGCCGGTCAGCCGCACCACGTGGTGACGGCCTCGGGCATCTTCAGCCCCGAGCGGATCGACACCGGCACGCAGGTGCTGCTCGCGAATGTCCCGACTCCCCCGCCCGGCGGAAATCTGCTCGATCTCGGCTGCGGATGGGGACCGATCTCGCTGACGCTGGCCCTGGAATCACCGCGCGCGACGGTGTGGGCCGTCGATGTCAACGAACGGGCTCTGGATCTGGTTCGGCGGAATGCTCACATGATGGGTCTCGAAAACATCAACGCCTGCCGGCCCGAAGATGTTCCCGAGGGGCTCGAATTCACCACCATCTGGTCGAATCCGCCCATCCGGGTGGGCAAGGGCGTGCTGCATTCGATGCTGCAGCAGTGGCTGCCCCGCCTGGAACCCGGATCGGACGCGTGGCTCGTCGTGCAGAAGAACCTCGGCTCCGACTCGCTGCAGCGGTGGATGGAGGGCGGGTTCCCGGCCCTGTCGGTGACGCGGGCCAGCACGAACAAGGGCTACCGCATCCTCAGGGTGCGGAACCGCGCCTAGCCGGGCGCGCTTCGCCGACCGGCACTAGCCGAGCGCCAGGTCGCCCTCGTAGACGAGCTCGGCAGGGCCCGAGAGCGAGACGTGCTCGCCGTCTTCGGTGGGGAACATCCGCACACCCACCGTGCCGCCGGGCACCGCGACGCTCCAGCTGTTCGGCGCGCCCGCACCCGCCCAGTAGCGGGTGGCGAGGGCGGCCGCGACGGCGCCCGTGCCGCAGGACAGCGTCTCGCCGCTGCCGCGCTCGTGCACGCGCATCCGGATGTGGCCGACGCCGTCGCGCACCAGCGGCTCGGCCGGCACCACGAACTCGACGTTCGCACCGGCTTCGGGCTGCGGCTCGATGTGCGGGATGAAGCTCAGGTCGGCCTCGTCGAGCTCCTCGTCGTCGGCGAGGGCGACCACGACGTGCGGGTTGCCCACGTTGATGCCGAGGCCGGGACGGGCCACCTGCAGGTTCTTGGCCCGCACGAGGGGCTCGCCGCCGTCGAGTCGCCAGCGGCCGAGGTCGACCTGGAAGCCGAGCTTGTTCAGCTGCACGTCACGCACACCCGCGCGGGTGCCGATGACCAGGGTCTCACCGGGCTCGAGCGTGACGAGGCCGTTCTCGATCAGGTAGCGGGCGTAGACCCGGATGCCGTTTCCGCACATCTCGGAGACCGAGCCGTCGGCGTTGTGGTAGTCCATGAACCACTCGGCGGCAGGGTCTTCGGCCAGAGCCGCCGCGCCCGCGTCGAGGTTCGCCGAGCGGACCGCGCGGATGACGCCGTCGGCGCCGACCCCGAAGTGACGGTCGCAGATCGCGGCGATCTGGGTGGGGCTGAGCGCGATCTCGCCCTCCGGATCGGTGAAGAGCACGAAGTCGTTGCCCGTGCCGTGACCCTTGGTGAAGTGCAGATCCGCCGCCATGCCCCAAGTCTAGGGGCGCTCACCGAGGCCTGCGGCGCGCCGTGGCCGCCTTCCGACTGGCTGGAGCTACACGCCGGGAGCGGACTGAGGCTCCATCCGATCCACCCCGGGAGGACGGACTCCATCCGTTCGGATCGGGGGTCAGGAGAGGGACCGGGCGAGGTCTGCTGCGGTGCGGTGGAGGGTTTCGGGAGCGGCGGCGTCGAGGTCGTGGGCCTCGGGGTAGCGCTTGAACCAGCTGACCTGGCGGCGGGCGTAGCGACGGGTGAGCGCCTGGGCCTCGGCGACCGCCTCGGGCTCGGGGCTGGTGCCGTCGAGCTGGGCGAGCGCCTGGGCATAGCCGATGGCGCGCACGGCGGTGGTTCCGTCGCGGAGGCCGTGCGCGAGCAGGGATTCGACCTCGGCGACGAGACCGGATGCCCACATCCGCTCGACCCGTGCGTCCAGGCGCGGAACCAGCTGCTCGCGGTCGAGACGGAGGTGCAGGATCGCGGCGGGCTTCCAGAACACGGGCGCGTCGGGCAGCGTGCCCGAGACCGGGGCCCCGGTGAGCTCGACCACCTCGAGGGCGCGCACGATCCGCCGGCCGTTGTGAGGGCCGATGGATGCCGCGGAGGCGGGGTCGATCTCGGCGAGCCGGCGGTGCAGCATCCCGGGGCCGGTCTGCTCGAGCTCCCGTTCCAGGCGCGCCCGCACCGCGTCGTCGCGGCCGGGGAAACGGAAGTCGAAGAGCACCGACGACACGTACAGGCCCGATCCGCCGACCAGGATGGGGACGGCGCCGCGCTGCAGGATGCCCTCGATCGCTGCCCGGGCATCGCGCTGGTAGGCGGCCACCGAGGCTTCGTCGGTGACCCGCAGCACATCGAGCAGGTGGTGCGGGACGCCACGGCGTTCGGGCTCGCTGAGCTTCGCGGTCCCGATGTCCATACCCCGGTACAGTTGCATGGCATCGGCGTTCACGACCTCGGCGGTTCGGCCCTCCCTGGCCAGCTGCTCGGCCAAGTCGAGCGACAGATCGGACTTGCCCGTTCCGGTGGCGCCGACGACCGCGACGATCTGCGGCGCGTTCATCGGCCGCTACCCGCGGAGGTCGTCGGTGGGGCTGTAGATCGGCACGGTGAGGCCGTGCGCGACGCCGCGGGTCTCCGCGGCCGCGCTCGTGGCAGCGGGTACCGGCACCGGCGGACCGACCCGGAGCGAGGGCAGACCGAGCGACACCCGCCCGGGCACAGCGGATGCACCGGCCGCCCCCACCGGCGCCGGCACGCCGCAGGAGTCGGCCTGAGCGCGATCCCAGGCATCGCCGGCGCGCGTGCGGCGCACCTCGAGCGGCGCGCCATCGGTGTCGGCGATCAGGTGGAAGGGAGCAGCCTGGCTGATGGTGACCGAGACCACATCACCCGGACGCGGACGCTCCGTGCCCTCGGGAAGCTCGAAGTGCACGAGGCGGGAGTCTTCGGCGCGGCCGCTGAGCCGGCGCGTCTCGGTGTCTTTGCGGCCCTCGCCGTTGGCGACCAGCAGCTCGACGCGGCGGCCGATCAGCTTCTGGTTCTCCTCCCAGGAGATGCGGTCTTGCAGAGCAGCCAGGCGTTCGTAACGCTCCTGCACGACCGCGCGCGGAACCTGATCGGGCAGCGTGGCGGCCGGGGTGCCCGGACGGATGGAGTACTGGAACGTGAACGCCGAGGCGAAACGCGCCTCCTCGACCACTCGGAGCGTCTCGAGGAAGTCCTCCTCGGTCTCACCGGGGAAACCCACGATGATGTCGGTCGTGATGGCGGCGTTCGGGATCTTCGCACGCACCCGCTCGAGGATCCCGAGGAACTTCGCCGACCGGTACGAGCGCTTCATGGCACGCAGGATGCGATCGGAGCCGGACTGCAGCGGCATGTGCAGCTGCGGCATCACGGCGGGCGTCTCGGCCATCGCGTCGATCACGTCGTCGGTGAAGGCGGCCGGGTGGGGGCTGGTGAAGCGGATGCGCTCCAGCCCCCGGATCTGCCCGGCGGCACGCAGCAGCTTGCCGAAGGCGAGGCGGTCGCCGAACTCGACACCGTAGGAGTTCACGTTCTGGCCGAGAAGGGTGACCTCGATGGCGCCGTCGTCGACCAGCGACTGGATTTCGCTCAGAACCTCGCCCGGGCGGCGGTCCTTCTCCTTGCCGCGCAGCGACGGGACGATGCAGAACGTACAGGTGTTGTTGCAGCCGACGGAGATCGAGACCCAGCCGCTGTAGCTCGAATCGCGCTTGGTCGGCAACGTGGAGGGGAAGGTCTCGAGCGATTCGAGGATCTCGATCTGTGCCGCGTCGTTGTGCCGCGCACGCTCGAGCAGGCTGGGCAGCGACCCCATGTTGTGGGTGCCGAACACCACGTCGACCCAGGGCGCCTTGTCGAGGATGACGTTTTTGTCTTTCTGGGCGAGGCACCCGCCGACGGCGATCTGCATGCCCTCGTGCCGGCGCTTCACCGAAGCCAGATGCCCGAGGTTGCCGTAGAGCTTGTTGTCGGCGTTCTCGCGCACGGCGCAGGTGTTGATGACCACGACGTCGGCTTCGACGCCTTCGGCCTTGACATAGCCGGCCGCCTCGAGCGAGCCGCTCAGCCGCTCGGAGTCGTGCACGTTCATCTGGCAGCCGAACGTGCGCACCTCGTAGGTGCGCGCACGGCCCGCGGCGTCGAGCGACGCCGTCGACGGCTCGATGATCGTGGGGGCTTCGCTGACTGTGCTCATGGTGCCCCTAGTCTACGAACCCGCCGACCCCTCGGCGGAACCGTGGTTCAGAGGAACAATGGGTCGACGGAACCAGGGGTCAGCGGAACCGCGGCCCCTTGGACGACTTGCGTGTGGCCATGGCGCGCTGTGTGACGTCACGCACCAGCCCCGAATTGAAGCCGCGACGGGCGAGGAACGCCTGCAGCCGCCGTTCGGTGGTGGTGTCGTCGTAGGAGGAGAGCTGACCGACCCTCTTCATCGCAGCGTCGAGGGCGAGCGTGAACTCTTGGTCGTCGCCGAGTTGATCGAGCGCGTCTTCGATGATCGAGACCGGGAGCTTGCGCGCGATCAACTCGCGGAAGACGACCTGACGGCTCTTGTGCTGACGCCCGCTCAGGCGCTCGACCAGAGACTCCGCCAGGGCGACGTCGTCGAGGTAACCGAGCTCCCTGTACCGGGAGACGAGTACGACCGCCTCCGCGTCGGATGCCCCTTGCGCCATCAGCAACGCGTGCGTCTCGTCGGCCGACAACTGGCGGCGCCCCAGCGCCCGCACGACCGTGTCGCTGACGCGCTCGAGACGCTCTTCATCCGAGACCTCGTCGACCATCGTCTGCTCGTCGTCGTCGAAGTCCTCGTCGGAGGAACCTGCGGCGAACCGCGACGAGGGGTGAGCCTCGATGCCGCGGGGCGCGGAGCGACGCCCCCGCCGCACGGCATCGAGACTCACGATGTCGTTCATGCGGGGCTACGCACCCTTTCGTGCGGCGAGCTTGGTCTCGATCGAGTCGACCTTGCCGGCACCCGCAGCGGCGGTCGCCGCGGCCAGAGCCGCCGCACCGACCTCGCCGATACCGAGCTTGGCGAGGATCTTGTTCTCGATCTCGAGCGCGATGTCGGGGTTCTCGGTGAGGAAGCGACGCGAGTTCTCTTTGCCCTGGCCCAGCTGATCGCCCTCGTAGGTGTACCAGGCGCCCGACTTACGCACGATCTCGTGCTCGACACCGAAGTCGATCAGGCTGCCCTCGCGGGAGATGCCGATGCCGTACAGGATGTCGAATTCGGCCTGCTTGAAGGGCGGCGCCATCTTGTTCTTGACGACCTTGACGCGCGTGCGGTTACCGACGGCGTCGGTGCCCTCTTTCAGCGTCTCGATACGGCGGATGTCGAGCCGCACCGAGGCGTAGAACTTCAGCGCCTTACCACCGGCGGTGGTCTCGGGGCTGCCGAAGAAGACACCGATCTTCTCGCGCAGCTGGTTGATGAAGATCATCGTGGTGTTGGTCTGGCTGAGACCACCGGTGAGCTTGCGGAGGGCCTGCGACATCAGGCGGGCCTGCAGACCGACGTGCGAGTCGCCCATCTCGCCCTCGATCTCGGCGCGGGGCACGAGCGCGGCGACCGAGTCGATGACGATCAGATCGATGGACCCCGACCGCACGAGCATGTCGGCGATCTCGAGCGCCTGCTCACCGGTGTCGGGCTGGGACACCAGGAGGGAGTCGATGTCGACACCCAGCTTCTTGGCGTACTCCGGGTCGAGCGCGTGCTCGGCGTCGATGAAGGCGGCGATGCCGCCCGCTCGCTGCGCGTTCGCGATGGCGTGCAGCGTGAGCGTGGTCTTACCCGAGGACTCCGGACCGTAGATCTCCACGATGCGGCCGCGGGGAAGCCCTCCGATGCCCAGCGCGACATCCAGAGCGATGGAGCCCGTGGGAACGACCTCGACGGGAGCCCGCTCGTCGCTTCCGAGGCGCATCACCGAGCCCTTGCCGAACTGGCGGTCGATCTGCGCGAGGGCGGTCTCGAGGGACTTCTCGCGGCTGGCGTCTGACGGCATGTCATTCTCCTTCTGGTGTGCGCCTTTCGGCGGCGTCGGTGTGCCCACAGGCTGTCGTGTGCGTTCGAATCGTCTGAACGGCAACGACAGGGCGTTTACAAGATGTCTCGAACAAGCACCACGCTAGGGACAGCCACCGACACTGGGTCGATCGGAGCCTCATCTGTGGAGAACTGGAACGATTCTCTCGATGTGCAGAACTCTACCCGCGACCGAAGATATGTTCGACTCAATCGCGGCGTGTCGCATCCGATGTTCGAATGCCGCCGGGCCGCCGCCGTGAGGTTCCCCGGCATGACGAAAGCCCCCGACCGGAGTCGGGGGCTTTGCACGTCTTCAGCTGCGGGGCTGGGCCGGGAGGCCTGCTCCGTGCCGGCGTTCGGGCGGCACATCCGCCGCCCGGCAGACCGCGAGCCACACCTCTCGCGGGGAGATCCCTGCCTTCAGCGCCTGCTGTGGGGTGCGATCACTGAGATCCACCAGCACCAGGTCGTTCGTGACGACCTGACCGTAGGCCAGACCGAACTCGTCGGTTATGGCCTGACGGAATTCACTGAGTCTCAATTAGCGGGCGACGAGATCGACGTCGAAGTCGGCGACGAACTCATCGGGCACCGTGTCGGGGATCGGGTCGATGCCCTCGACGATCGCGAGCCGGTCTCCGACCTCGCGCATGATGACCGAGATGGGCGTGTCGAGCGCCTCGGCGACCGAGGCGAGGATCTCGCTGGACGCCTCCTTCTGGCCCCGTTCGACCTCACTCAGGTAGCCGAGCGCGACGCTGGCTTTACTTGCCACTTGACGAAGGGTGCGCCCCTTCTGCAGGCGGAAGTCCCGAAGCACGTCGCCGATTTCCTGACGAACTAGAATCATTGGACCCTCCTTGCGTTCCCGTCACGGTCTTTCGAGTGGCACTCGAACCGGTGTTGCCAAGTGGTTCGTAGCAGAAACTCTAAAGGACTGGGACTGGACATATCTTGTGAATGACGTCAGATGTAACGAGATCGAAACGCGTGCCATTCCCGGTGACCGGGCCTAGAGGGATTCTCGCAGGAATGCCAGTGCACGCCGCGTGACCTCGGCTCGCACGGCGTTCCGGTCGCCGTCCAGGTGCAGCTCCAGGCTGCGCACGTCCCCGCCGATCGCGAGCCCCACGTAGGCCGTTCCCGGCGGATGCCCGTCTTGCGGATCCGGGCCCGCGACACCGGTGGTGGCCACCCCGATCTCAGTCGCGTACCCGCCGACCGCCAGCGCCGTGCGTACGCCGACCGCCATCTGCATCGCGACATCCGGATGCACCGGCCCGTGCGCGGCGAGAACCTCGGCATCCACACCCAGCACGGTGTGCTTCACGGCCGTGTCGTAGGCCACCACTCCCCCGCGCAGCACGGCGGACGCCCCCGGGATCTCGACCAGTGCGGCCGTGAGCAGGCCACCGGTGAGCGACTCGGCGATCGCGATCGAGGAGTGCCGCGCGGTCAGCGTCGCGATGATCGCGGCGGCATCCGTCGTCATTTCGAGGCTGCCGGCGTGCGGTTCAGGCGCCAGGCCTGCACGAGGTAGTCGATCCCCGTGACGACCGTGAGGATGAGGGCGAGCGCCATGAAGACGGTGTTCACCCAGTTCACCCAGTCGCCGAACAGCTCGGGGAAGGGCAGCAGGGCGAGCGAGATGGCGATCGACTGCACGAGCGTCTTGAGCTTGCCGCCGCGTGAGGCCGGGATGACCCGGTCGCTCAGCTGCACGAAGCGCCACACGGTGATGCCGACCTCGCGCAGCAGGATGAGGCCGGTGACCCACCACGGCAGCTCGCCGAGGATGGAGAGGCCGACCAGTGCCGCCCCGGTGAGCACCTTGTCGGCGATCGGGTCGAGCAGCTTCCCGAGATCGGTGACGAGGTTGCGGCTGCGCGCGATGTGCCCGTCGATGCCGTCGGTGGCGATGGCCAGGATGAACAGGATGGCGGCCGCCCACCGCAACCATCCGTCGTCGCCGCCGTCGACCAGCAGCATGACGAAGAACACCGGGGCGAGCAGGATGCGCACCACCGTGATGGCGTTCGGGAGGTTCCAGTTGCTCGGCTTGGACACCGCGCCATCGCCGTGGTCGGTGCTCGTCACGTGCTACTCCCTGCCGGTCAGACCCCAGGCGTCGTCGTCGGACTCGCCCTCCACCTCAGGGTACTGGTCGAGATCGGCCGACGGGAACGGGTTCTCCCCCGGTGCCGGCTTGGGGATGGACGCGAAGGTGTAGGTCGAGGGCCCGGCGTCGTCGGGGAACGGGTTCCCCTCGGGCGCGGCGGCGTAGGAGGCGGCGCTGTGCGAGGCCTGAGGAGCCACCGGTCCCGCAGTCGACCTCGGCGCAGCAGCGGGCGCCGAGCCGCCGCCGGTCTCGCCGCGCAGCATGGCCAGCACCTCGGGCAGCTGCTCGGCCGTCACCAGCACGTCACGGGCCTTGGACCCCTCGGAGGGGCCGACGATCTCGCGCGACTCCAGCAGGTCCATCAGGCGGCCGGCCTTGGCGAAGCCGACCTTGAGCTTGCGCTGCAGCATCGAGGTCGATCCGAACTGCGTGTTGACCACGAGCTCGGCTGCCTGCAGCAGCACCTCGAGGTCGTCGCCGATGTCCGAGTCGATGTTCTTCTTCTCGGCCGTGACCGCCACGTCGTCGCGATACTCCGGACGGGCCTGCCGGGTGACGTGCTCGACCACCTTGGCGATCTCGCTCTCGGGCACCCAGGCCCCCTGCACGCGGATCGACTTCGAGGAGCCCATCGGCAGGAACAGGGCGTCGCCCTGACCGATCAGCTTGTCGGCGCCGGGCTGGTCGAGGATGACGCGGGAGTCGGTGACGCTGGTCACCGCGAAGGCGAGACGCGAAGGCACGTTGGCCTTGATGAGGCCGGTCACCACGTCGACCGAGGGGCGCTGGGTGGCGAGCACGAGGTGGATTCCGGATGCCCGCGCGAGCTGCGTGATCCGCACGATCGAGTCTTCGACGTCGCGCGGGGCCACCATCATCAGGTCGGCGAGCTCGTCGACGACCACGAGCAGGTACGGGTAGGGCTTCAGGACACGCTGCGAGGCCGGCGGCAGCTGGATCTCGTCGTTGATCACGGCGCGGTTGAAGTCGTCGATGTGGCGGAAGCCGAAGCTCTCCAGGTCGTCGTACCGCATGTCCATCTCCTTCACGACCCAGGAGAGGGCTTCGGCCGCCTTCTTCGGGTTCGTGATGATGGGCGTGATCAGGTGCGGCACGCCCTGGTAGGCGGTGAGCTCGACGCGCTTCGGGTCGATCAGCACCATCCGCACCTCGCTGGGCTTGGCGCGCATGAGCACGCTCGTCACCATCGAGTTGATGAAGCTGGACTTTCCGGAACCGGTGGAACCGGCCACCAGGAGGTGGGGCATCTTGGCGAGGTTGGCGAGCACGAACTTGCCCTCGACGTCTTTGCCCACGCCGATGGTCATCGGGTGCGGGTCGTTCATCGCCTTCTGCGACCGCAGCACGTCGCCGAGCGAGACCGTCTCGCGATCCGTGTTGGGGATCTCGATGCCGATGGCGCTGCGGCCCGGAATCGGCGACAGGATGCGCACCTCGTTCGAGGCGACCGCATAGGCGAGGTTCTTCGACAGCGCGGTGACGCGCTCGACCTTCACCCCCGGGCCGAGCTCGATCTCGTAGCGCGTGACGGTGGGGCCGCGGGAGAAGCCGGTGACCGTGGCGTCGACCGAGAACTGGGTGAGCACATCCGTGATGGCGCGCACGACCTCGTCGTTGACCGCCGAGCGGGCCTTCGAGGGCTCCCCGACGCCGAGGTTGGTGACCGAGGGCAGACGGTAGTTGGCGGGGTCGGATGCCGGCGCCGGCGGGGCCATGCCCTCGATCGGGCCGGTGGCGGTGGGGTCGGGCAGGGGGGTCGCGAAGGCGGGGAGCGCTTCGGTGCCCTCGTCGTCGAGCAGGCCGGTGGCCTGGAGCTTGCCCGGGAAGACCTCGCCGGTGATGCGTTTGATCGCCTCTTCTGCGGCCTCCATGTCGTGGAGGAGGCCGTTGCCGAAGCTCTCGGTGGTCTCGATGTCGGCCGCGCTCTGGAACGGGACGACCTCTTCGGCCGGGGGCGTGCGGTCTTCGATCCGGGGTGCGATGAGAGGCGTGTCGAACGCGGGGTCGACCTCGCGCTGGCTCTTGTTGCGGCGCCACCACGGGAGCGCGCCGCTGTCGTCGCCGTCTTCGTCGTCGTCGGACGAACGGTCGGCGTCGAAGTCGAGCATGTCGTCGACGGCCTTGTCGGAGGAGTTGCCCTTGCCCTTCTCGGCCTTGACCTTGGGCTCCTCCTCGGCCGGCGCGGGGGCGCCGAACAGGTAGGCGTAGAGCTCGTGCATCCGCCGGCCGATCTTGTTCGGCGGCGTCTTGGTGATGATGAACAGCGACAGCGCCACGAACACCACCATCACGATCGTGGCGCCGATCGGGGTGATCAGGGCCACCAGCGGGGCCGCCACGATCCAGCCCAGGATGCCGCCGGCCACCGCCAGCTTGTCCATCCCGGCGGACGGGTCGGGCGTCGATCCGAAGATGTGGCAGAGACCGGAGACGGAGACCAGGAAGACGGAGAGGCCGATCCCGATGCGCCCGTTGTCGTGCACGGAGTTCGGATGCCGGAACAGCCAGAGCGCGAGCAGCAGCAGGATGACCGGAAGAGCGTAGGAGACGCGGCCGAACAGGCCGCCGAACGTCCACGCGTTGATCGCGATGGCCACCGCGTTCGAGGCGAGGAACCACTCGGTGACGGCACCCGCGACCGCGAGCAGGAAGAACAGGAACGGCAGTCCGTCGCGCCGCTCCTCTTTGGCCAGCTTCTCCGGCCCGAAAGCCCGAGCAGCCCCGCCCACCACATGGGCCAGCCCCAGCCACGCGGTCACCAGAGGATTCGGCGTGTCGCTCTCGACGACCGCCGGATACTTCACCGTCTTCTGAGCGGCGGTACCTCGCGGGGTCGCAGGCTTGCGGGCGCTCGACGCCCCTCCGCGTGGGGTGGAAGCCGCCTTGGCGCGGGGCGTAGATCTACTGCTGGTGGCCATGCGCTCACGCTACCCGCCACCTCCGACTTCCCCTGGCCACGCCAAAGGGTGTCCGAGAATCCGCCCGGGTAAATGCATCGCGACCCGTCGATTCCGGCCCGAAAACGCGTGTTACAGGGCCAGAATCGACGGGTCGCGAGGAGGGGTCACGCTTCGATGACCACCGGGACGATCATGGGGCGGCGGCGGAACGTGGTGTTCACCCAGCGGCCGGTGGTGCGGCGCACGACCTGCTGCAGGGCGTACGACTCGCGCACGCCGTTGCCGGCGGCCTCCGCCAGGGCGGCGCTGATCTTCGGCTTGAGGGCGTCGAAGACCTTGCCGTCTTCGGCGAAGCCCTTGGCGTGGATCTCGGGGCCCGAGACGATGCGGCCGGTCTGCGCCTCCACCACGACGATGATCGAGATGAAGCCCTCTTCGCCGAGGATGCGGCGGTCTTTCAGGTCGGCATCCGTGATCTCGCCCACCGAGGAACCGTCGACGTACACGAAGCCGAGGTCGTACTGCCCCACGACCTTCGCCACGCCGGCCTTCAGGTCGATGACGGTGCCGTCTTCGGCGATGATCGTGTTCTGCTCGGGCACTCCGCTCGCGATGGCGAGCTTCTGGTTGGCGACCAGATGGCGGTATTCGCCGTGCACCGGGAGCACGTTCTTCGGCTTCAGGATGTTGTAGCAGTAGAGCAGCTCGCCGGCGGCCGCGTGACCGGAGACGTGCACCTTCGCGTTGGCCTTGTGCACCACGTTGGCGCCGAGCTTGGTGAGCCCGTTGATGATGCGGTAGACCGCGTTCTCGTTGCCGGGGATGAGGCTGGACGCCAGGATGACGGTGTCGCCCGGGCCCACCTCGATCTGGTGCTCGAGGTTCACCATGCGGGACAGCACGGCCATCGGCTCGCCCTGCGACCCGGTGGACATGTAGACGATCTTGTCGTCGGGGATGTCGCCGGCCTTCTTGAAGTCGACCAGCACGCCCTCGGGCACCTTGAGGTAGCCGAGCTCGGCGGCGATGGTCATGTTGCGCACCATCGATCGGCCGAGCAGGGCGACCCGGCGGCCGTTCGCGTGGGCGGCATCCAGAACCTGCTGCACGCGGTGCACGTGGCTGGAGAAGCTCGCGACGACCACGCGGCGGGGAGCGCGGGCGATGACCGACTCGAGCACCGGGCCGATCTCGCGCTCGGTGGGCGTGAAGCCCGGCACGTCGGCGTTCGTGGAGTCGACCAGGAACAGGTCGACACCCGCCTCGCCGAGCCGCGCGAAGGCGCGCAGGTCGGTGAGCCGGTCGTCCAAGGGCAGCTGGTCCATCTTGAAGTCGCCCGTGTGCAGCACCACGCCGGCGGGCGTCTTGATGGCCACGGCCAGCGCATCCGGAATCGAGTGGTTCACGGCCACGAACTCGCACTCGAAGGGGCCGAGGTTCTCGGTCTGCCCCTCGGTCACGTCGAAGGTGTACGGCTTGATGCGGTGCTCTTTGAGCTTCGCCTCCACCAGCGCCAGCGTGAGGGCCGAGCCGATCAGCGGGATGTCGTTGCGCAGGCGCAGCAGATAGGGCACCGCGCCGATGTGGTCTTCGTGGCCGTGCGTCAGCACGATGCCGACGATGTCGGAGAGCCGGTCGCGCACGACGCTGAAGTCGGGCAGGATCAGGTCGACACCGGGCTGGTGCTCTTCCGGGAACAGCACGCCGCAGTCGACGATGAGCAGCTTGCCCTCGTATTCGAACACGGTCATGTTGCGGCCGATCTCACCCAGGCCGCCGACCGGGGTGATTCGGAGTGTGCCGGCCTCCAGGGCGGGCGGATTCGCTATCGGGCTCTGCATGGGCCCTCCTCATTCATCGTGCAGGTGCGCGGCTTCGTGCTCGCGCTGTGGCTTGGTGCCCCGGATGCCCCGCTCGCGCCGGACGAGACCCTCAGCGGGTCGTCCCCGCGATCTGGGGAAGGGCGCCGCCCGCGGCCGCGTTGCGGTCGGGGCGGAAGTTCTTGAAGTCGAGACCCGGGATGTCGCGCACGAGGTCGATCTCGCTCTCGATCTGCGCGGCCTCCCACTCTTCCGGTCCGACCAGGGGCAGGCGCACGCGAGGGCTCCCGATGCGGCCGAGGCCGTGCAGGATGTACTTCGCGGCCACCGTGCCGGGGACGTGGGTCATGACCGCCCGCACCAGCGGCTCGAGCGACTTGTGGGCGGCCGTCGCGGTGGCGAGGTCGCCGGCGTTCACGGCGTCGACGATCACGCGGTAGGGCGCCGGGGCGATGTTGGCGGTGACGCCGATCAGGCCCGAGGCGCCGATCGCCATGTGCGGCAGCACGTTCGCGTCGTCGCCCGAGAAGTAGAGCAGGTCGGTCTGGTTGATCACCCGGCTGACCTCGCTGAAGTCGCCCTTGGCGTCTTTCACGGCGAGGATGTTCGGGTGCTTGGCCAGCCGCAGCATCGTCTCGTACTTGATCGGCACGCCGGTGCGGCCGGGGATGTCGTAGAGGATGACGGGCAGGTCGGTCGCATCCGCGATCATCCGGAAGTGCGTCAGGATGCCGGCCTGGGTGGGCTTGTTGTAGTACGGGGTGACGACGAGGTTGCCGTCGGCGCCGGCCTTCTCGCTCTGCCGGGCGAGCTGCATGGCGTGCGCGGTCTCGTTCGAACCGCCGCCGGTGATGATCTTCGCGCGACCGGACGACACGGCCTTGCCCACCTCGACCAGGCGCAGCTTCTCGGCGTCGGTGAGGGTGGAGGTCTCCCCCGTGGTGCCGGTCACGACAATGCCGTCGGCACCGCCGGTGATCAGTTCGTCGATGAGCTTTTCGACCCCGGGCCAGTCGACTTCGCCGTCGGCGGTGAACGGGGTGACCATGGCGACCAGGACCTGGCCGAACGGGTTCGTAGCGGTAGACACGATTACAGGGTATCGGGTTCGGGTGAACAGGTTCCGCCCGCTCCCGCCACGACGCTCAGAACCCGAGCCGCCCGAGCAGCTTCGGGTCGCGCTGCCAGTCCTTCGCCACCTTCACCCGGATGTTCAGGTAGACCTGCTGGCCGAGCAGCGGCTCGATCTGGGCCCGCGCCCGGGCGCCCACCTCGCCGAGCCGCGATCCCTTCGGCCCGATGATGATGCCCTTCTGGCTGTCGCGCTCCACGAACAGGTTGGCGTGGATCTCCACCAGCTCCCGGTCTTCGCGCTGATTCATCTCGTCGATCGTGACCGCGATCGAGTGCGGCAGCTCGTCGCGCACACCCTCCAGCGCCGCCTCGCGGATGAGCTCGGAGATGCGCGACTCGAGGCCCTCGTCGGTGTACTGGTCTTCGGGGTAGAGCTTCTCGGAGCGCGGCAGCATCCGGATGAGCTCGCTCACCAGAACGTCGAGCTGGATGGCGCTGGTGGCCGACACCGGGATGACGGTCTCCCAGTCGCGGAGCTCGGAGACGGCGAGCAGCTGCTCCCCCACCTGCTGCTTCGAGGCGGAGTCGATCTTCGTGACGATCGCGATCTTCTTCGCGCCCGGGAACTGATCGAGCTGGTCGTTGATGTAGCGGTCGCCCGGGCCGAGCTTCTCGTCGGCGGGCAGGCAGAAGCCGATCACGTCGACGTCGCCCAGGGTGGACTGCACGAGCGAGTTGAGCCGCTCGCCGAGCAGCGTGCGCGGGCGGTGCATCCCCGGGGTGTCGACCACGATGACCTGGCCGGCCGGGTCGTGAACGATGCCCCGGATGGTCTGCCGCGTGGTCTGCGGCTTGGAGCTCGTGATGGCCACCTTCTCGCCCACCAGGGCGTTGGTGAGCGTGGACTTGCCCACGTTGGGGCGCCCGACGAAGGTCACGAAGCCCGCCCGGAAGTCGTCGGGATCGACGGCGGTGGCGCCGGGATCGACGGTGTCGTGCTCGCTCATGCGTGCTCCTTGGTGCTGCTGGTCGTGGTGAGGACGGGGCCGGTCGACGTCTTCAGGGAGTCGGCCGGGGCATCCGGATCGCGGCGCACGATCACGGTGATGATGCGCTTGCGCCGCCCGTCGGTGCGGTCGGCGGTGAGGATCAGCCCCGAGGTGCGTGCCTCGGACCCGGGTTCGGGCAGCCGGCCGAGCGACTTCGAGAGCAGGCCGCCGACCGAGTCGACGTCGTCGTCGTCGAGCTCGAGATCGAACAGCTCGCCCAGCTCGTCGACCGGCAGACGGGCGCTGACGCGGAAGGCGCCGTCGGGCAGCTCCTCCACCTCCACGACGTCGCGGTCGTACTCGTCGGAGATGTCGCCGACCAGCTCTTCGATCAGGTCTTCGAGCGTGACCAGCCCGGCGATGCCGCCGTACTCGTCGACCACCATCGCGAGATGGTTCGACTCGAGCTGCATCTGCCGCAGCGTGTCGTCGACCTTCTTCGACTCGGGGATGAACAGCGGCTCGCGCGCCAGCTCGCCGACGGGCATGGTGTCGAGCACCGTGGGCCGCTCGTAGCTGAGCCGGGCCGCATCGCGCAGATAGAGCACGCCGGAGATCTCGTCGACGTTCTCGCCCTTCACCACCGGGATGCGCGAGACGCCCTTACTGAGGAACAGGCCAAGACCGTGCCCCACCGTCTCGTCGTCGCCGATCGTGACCATGTCGGTGCGCGGGATCATCACCTCGCGCACGACGGTGTCGTTGAACTCGATGATGGAGTGGATGAGCTCGCGGTCGTCTTCTTCGAGCACGTCGAGCTCGGTGGCCTCGTCGACCATGCTGAGCAGCTGCTCCTCGGAGGAGAAGGTGCCCGAGCGCGGGCGCCCGGGCGTGACCCGGTTGCCGATGGCCACCAGCGCCGTGGCGATCGGGCCGAGCACCACGCGCACCGCGTGCACCGGCAGCGCGCCGAGGCGCACGACCGTCTTGGCGTGCACCCGTCCGACGCTGCGCGGGCTCGAGCCGACGAGCACGAACGACACCGCGGTCATCACCACGGCCGACAGCACGAGTGCCAGCCAGAGCTGGTCGATGGTGAAGGCGAACGAGATGGTGACCAGCACCGCGGCCGTGGTCTCGAACACGACGCGCGCGAAGTTCACGGCGTTCAGGTGGGCCCCGGGGTCGGCGGCGATCGCGCGGAGGGAGCGCTTGGCCCGGTAGCGCTCGGCGAGCTCCTGCATGTCGGATCGCGACAGCGAGAGGATCGCCGAGTCGACGGCCGCGAACAGGCCGCCGAACGCCACGAGCACGATGGCCACGAGCAGGAACAGGATGATGGTCATTACCGGCGGCGGCGCTCGCTCATCGCGAATCCGACCAGGATGTCGCGCTGGATGCCGAACATCTCGCGCTCCTCCTCGGGCTCGGCGTGGTCGAAGCCCAGCAGGTGCAGGATGCCGTGCGTGGTGAGCAGCAGAAGCTCTTCGAGGGTGGAGTGGTTCGCCGCTTCGGCCTGCGTCTCGGCCACCTGCGGGCAGAGCACCACGTCGCCGAGCAGGCCCGCCGGGGTGGGCGCATCTTCGGTGCCGGGGCGCAGCTCGTCCATCGGGAAGCTCAGCACATCCGTGGGGCCGGGCTCGTCCATCCACTGCACGTGCAGCTGCTCCATGGCCGCCTCGTCGACCAGCACGATCGCGAGCTCGGCATCCGGATGCACGTGCATCTGATCGAGCGCGTAGCTCGCCAGGCGCAGCAGAGCGGTCTCGTCGACCGGGATCTGCGACTCGTTGTTGACTTCGATTGACACGCTGGTCCCTATCGTTTTCTCGCGGTGTAGCGGCGGTCGCGGTCGTTCTGGTACCCGGATCCGGACGAACCCGAGCCGTTCCCCGACTCACGCCGGGCCATCTGCACCTGGTCGTACTTCGTGTAGGCGTCGACGATCAGGCCCACCAGGGTGTGCCGCACCACGTCGGCGCTGGTGAGCGTGGCGAAGTGGATGTCGTCGAGGTGATCCAGGATGCGCGTCACGACCTGCAGGCCGCTGGTGCCGGTGGGCAGGTCGACCTGGGTGATGTCGCCCGTGACGACCATCTTCGATCCGAAGCCCAGGCGGGTGAGGAACATCTTCATCTGCTCGGGCGTGGTGTTCTGCGCCTCGTCGAGCACGATGAAGGAGTTGTTCAGCGTGCGACCGCGCATGTAGGCCAGCGGAGCCACCTCGATGGTGCCGGCTGCCAGCAGCTTGGGCACGATCTCCGGGTCCATCATCTCGTTCAGCGCGTCGTAGAGCGGCCGTAGGTAGGGGTCGATCTTGTCGGTGAGCGTGCCGGGCAGGTAGCCCAGGCGCTCGCCGGCCTCCACCGCGGGGCGGGTGAGGATGATGCGCTCGACCTCTTTGCGCTGCAGTGCCTGAACGGCCTTCGCCATGGCGAGGTACGTCTTGCCGGTACCGGCGGGGCCGATGCCGAACACGATCGTGTTCTCGTCGATCGCGTCGACGTAGCTCTTCTGGCCCATCGTCTTGGGGCGCACGCTCTTGCCGCGCGCGGTGACGATCGACTGGCTCAGCAGTTCGGCCGGGCTCGAGCCGCGATCCTTCTCGAGGATGCGCGCCGAGGAGTTCACCTCGGTGGGCGTGAGATCGTGCCCCTGCCGCACCATCTGCAGCAGTTCTTCGACCAGTCGGCGGGCAGCCTCGACCTGCTCGGCATCGCCGGCGATCGTGATGTCGTTGCCGCGCACCAAGACGCTGACCAACGGGAACTGCCGCTCGACGGTGGTGAGCAGCCGGTCTTGCGGACCGAGCAGGCGCACCATCTCGATGCCGTCGATGTGCAGGCGGGCCTCAGCAGTGGGGCCCTGGGGTGGGGTGGTGGGAGTTGCGTCAGCCCTTTCCAAGGGTTCCTTCCTTCAGTCCTCCACCGAGCACGTGGGCGTGCACGTGGAAGACGGTCTGCCCGGCGTTCTCGCCGGTGTTGAAGATCAAACGGAAGTCGCCGTCGGTCAATTCCGCGGCGAGGGAATTCGCGACCTCGACGAGCTCGGCGAGGAGCCCCGGGTCGCCCGCGGCCAGTTCGACCACGTTGCGGTACTGCTCGGTCTTCGGCACGACGAGCACGTGCACCGGCGCCTGCGGCGCGATGTCGGGGAACGCGATGACGTTCTCGGTCTCGGCGAGGATCGTGGCCGGGATCTCCCGGGCGATGATGCGGCTGAAGATCGAGGGCGAGTCGGTTTCGGTGGACATGAGGTCCATCCTACTTTCGATGGCTCACCACCGGCCGAGAGCCGCATTGATCACCGCGAGCGCCGCCGGGCCCGCCGTGGAGGTGCGCAGCACTTCGTCGCCCAGCTTCACCGGGCGGGCGCCGGCCTCGGCGAGCGCCTCGAGCTCGCGGGGCGAGACGCCGCCCTCGGGGCCGACGACCAGCAGGATCGGCGTCTCGTCCGATCCGACGGGTTCGAGCACGACCTGGGTGAGGCGCTCGGTGGCGGTCGGCTCGAGCACGAGCATCCGGTTCTCCCCCGCGAGCCGCTTCAGGGCGGCCAGGTCGGCGAGCGCCCCCACCGAGGGGACGAACGGGCGGATCGACTGCTTGGCCGCCTCGCGCACGATGCTCGCCCAGCGGTCGAGCCCCTTCTCGACCTTGGGCCCGCTCCAGCGCGAGATCGAGCGCTCGGCCTGCCAGGGCACGACCGCCGAGACGCCGAGTTCGGTGGCCGCCTGGATCGCCAACTCGTCGCGGTCGCCCTTGGCGAGCGCCTGCACCAGCACGAGCGGGGGCGTGGGCTCCGGATGCCGCACGGCGGTCTCGACCGCGACATCCAGTTCCCTCGGCTCCACCCGCGTCACCACGCCCGAGACCACGAGGCCCCGGCCGTCGGAGATCGCCGTGTGCTCGCCGACCCGCATCCGGTTGACCGTCGCCGCGTGGCGCGCCTCGTCGCCCGAGAGCACGACGACGTCGCCCACCTCGTGCGGCACCGAGGCCAGGTCTTCGTGCAGGAACAGCGAACTCATCGACCGTTCTTCCCGATCAGACGTTCAGGAAGCGGTCGCGCAGCTTGGCGAACAGCCCCTGCTGGAACTGCCCGAGGCTCGGCGCCGGATACTTGTGCGCGTTCGCCAGCTGCTTCATCAGCTCGCGCTGCTTGTGGTCGAGCTTGGTGGGTGTGACCACCTGCACCCCCACCCGCAGGTCGCCACGGCCGTTGCCGCGCAGATGCGAGACGCCGCGGCCCTTGACCGTGAGCACCTCGGCGCTCTGGGTGCCGGGCTTGATCTCGATCTCGATGTCGCCGTCCAGCGCCTGGATGGTGGTGGTGGTGCCGAGCACCGCATCCCACATCTGCACCTCGAGGGTGCAGAGCAGGTCGTCTTCGTTGCGCGAGAAGATGTCGTGGTGCTTCACCTTCATCTCGAGGTACACGTCGCCCTGGGGGCCGCCGGCGGGGCCGACCTCGCCCTGACCGGGCATCTGCAGGCGCAGACCGGTCTCGACGCCGGCCGGGATGTCGACGGGGATCGTGCGGCGGGCGCGCACGCGGCCCTGGCCCTGGCAGGTGGAGCACGGGTTCGGGATGACCGTGCCGTAACCGCGGCAGGTGCCGCAGGGCGCACTGGTGACCACGTTGCCGAGCAGCGAGCGGACGGTGCGCTGGATGGAGCCGGAGCCGCGGCAGATGTCGCAGGTGACCGGTGAGGTGCCGGGCTGGCAGCACGAGCCGTTGCAGGTCTCGCAGAGCACGGCCGTGTCGACCTCGAGGTCGCGGTGGGTGCCGAAGATGACCTCGCCGAGGTCGACCTCCACGCGCAGCAGAGCGTCCTGGCCCCGCTCGGCGCGGGACTTCGGGCCGCGCGATCCGCCGGCCTGGCCTCCGAAGAAGGTCTCGAAGATGTCGCCGAAGCCGCCGAAGCCCTGGCCTCCCGCGCCGCCGAAGCCCTGCTGCGGTCCGCGGTCGTAGTCGCGGCGCTGCCCGGGGTCGCTCAGCACGTCGTAGGCGTGGGTGACCTGCTTGAACTTCTCCTGCGCATCCGGGCTCGGATTGACGTCGGGGTGCAGTTCGCGGGCCAGGCGCCGGTACGCCTTCTTGATCTCTTCGGGTGTCGATTCGCGCGAGACGCCGAGCACGTCGTAATGGTCAGCCACCGGGGGCTACTCCTTCGTTGGGTGTGGTTCGCAGTCGTCGATCGGCGGGGGCGCCGATCAGGGCGGTCGGTTCGGCCTGTCCGATCAGGGCGGGCCGATCAGGCCGGGCCGCCGGGTTCGCCGAGGGTGCGGGAGAGGTAGCGCGCCACCGCGCGCACCGCCGAGATGTTGCTCGAGTAGTCCATCCGGGTGGGGCCGAGCACCCCGAGGCGCGACACCGCAGTGCCCACGCCGCTGTAGCCGGAGGCGAGGATCGAGGTCTCGCCGAGGCCGAACGATTCGTTCTCGCGGCCGATCGAGACGGTGATGCCGCGCTGGTCGGCCTCCATCTCGCTGAACAGGCGCAACAGCACCACCTGCTCCTCGACCGCCTCCAGCACCGGCAGGATGCTGCCGTGGAAGTCGTCTTCGGTGCGCACCAGGTTCGCGGCCCCGGCGATCAGCAGCTTCTCCTGCCGGTTGGCCGAGACCTGCTCGCGCACGGTCTGCGCCACGGCGGCGGCGTTCGCCGCCTGCCCGGGTGAGCAGCGCACCGCGATCCCGTCGAGCGCGATGACGGCCTCGGTGAGCCCGAGCCCGCCGATCGCCTCGTTGAAGCGGGTGCGCAGCTCGGCCACCGCGAGGTCGTCGAGGTCGTTCGGCACGTCGACGATCCGCTGGTCGACATGGCCTCCGTCGGTGATGATCACGGTCATCAGTTTGCGGGGTGCCAACGACACCAGCTCGAGATGCCGGATGCGCGCGAGCGAGCGCACCGGGTACTGCACGAGCGCCACCTGATGGGTGAGCTGGGAGAGCAGGCGCACGGTGCGCGCGAGCACGTCGTCGACGTCGACCGAGGAGTCGAGGAAGGTCTCGATCGCGTGCCGCTGCGCGCTGGTGAGCGGGCGCAGGTCGGAGAGGTGGTCGACGAAGAGGCGGTAGCCCTTGTCGGTGGGCACCCGGCCGCTTGAGGTGTGCGGAGCGGTGATCAGCTCCTCTTCCTCCAACAGCGCCATGTCGTTGCGGATCGTGGCGGCCGAGACACCGAAGGAGTGCCGCTCGGCGATGCTCTTCGAGCCCACCGGCTCGCGGGAGGCCACGTAGTCCTGCACGATCACGCGGAGCACTTCGAGACTGCGTTCGGAGACCATCTGAACACCATCCTCTCTCCGCCGCCGGGAGCCGGATCGCCGGCCCGTCGCCGGCGCCTGGCACTCGCGCCGCCGGAGTGCCAATTATATCCCGCATCCGCCCGGCACGCCCGCGCGGAGGACGTTCCGGGTCGTGGTGCGCTTGATGAGCCATGTTCGACTTGCGGCGTGATAATCATTGCCGCCGGGCGGAGGTGGCACTATCTTGTCTCCTGTACACGACCGCCGTCCGCGATCGCCGTACCCATCGACCCCGGTCCGAAAGGCACGAGACATGACTGACCCCAACGCAACCCCGCCGTACGACCCGGCTGCAGGGCAGCCGACTCCTCCCCCCGGGCAGACCCCTCCTCCCGGCTACCAGGCTCCCCCGCCCGGGTACCAGGCCCCGCCGCCCGGCTACCAGGGAGCACCGGCCGCGGCCGCACCGCTGTCGCCCGCCGAAGACAAGCAGTGGGCCTTCCTCGGCCAGCTCGGCGGCATCCTGGGCTGGATCCCGCCGCTGATCATCTGGCTGGTCTTCAAAGACCGCGGCCCGCTGACCAACCAGGAGGCCAAGGAGTCCCTCAACTTCCAGATCACGGTGGCGATCTTCGTGGTGGGGCTCTACATCCTCGGCACCATCACGGCCTTCATCTTCATCGGCTTCCTGTTCTACTTCCTCGCCTGGGCGGTGCAGATCGTCGGCCTGATCTTCGCGATCATCGCCGGTCTGCGCGTCAACGCGGGCGGTACCTACCGCTACTTCTTCAACTTCCGCTTCATCAAGTAAGCGGTCGTCAACGACGAACGGGTTCTCTCTCCGTCTTCGACTGAGCTTCGCCCAGAGGCGACGGAGAGAGAACCCGTTTGTCGTTTCCTGGGGAGGGTGTGGGGGGGAGGTCAGGTGAGACGGCGGACTACGGCGTCGGCCAGGAGGCGGCCCTTGAGGGTGAGCGTGAGGGTGCCGGCGAGGGCGTCGGGGCCGGAGACGAGACCGTCGGCGATGAGGCCCGCGACCTCGCGGCGCGCATCCGGGGCCAGGGTGGGGATGCGCAGGGCACCGCGCACGCGGGTGAGGAGCAGGATACGCTCGAGCTCGCGGGTGTCGAGGTCGATGGTCTCGCGGCCGGCCGCGGGCGATTCACCGGCGGCGATGCGCTGGGCGTAGGCCGCAGGGTGCTTGACGTTCCACCAGCGGGTGTCTCCGACGTAGCTGTGCGAACCCGGGCCGATGCCCCACCAGTCGTTGCCCACCCAGTAGCCGAGGTTGTGCCGCGAGGGCGCGCCGGTGTCGCGATGCGCCCAGTTGCTCACCTCGTACCAGTCGTAGCCCGCGGCCGCGAGCGTCGCATCCGCCCGCTCGTACATGTCGGCCTGCAGGTCGTCGGAGGGTTCGGGCACGACGCCGGAGCGGATCTGGCGGGCGAGCTTCGTCCCGTCCTCCACGATCAGCGCGTAGGCCGAGACGTGGTCGGGCTGCTCGGCCACGACCGCGTCGAGCGAGCGCTGCCAGTCGTCGATCGTCTCCCCGGGCGTTCCGTAGATGAGGTCGAGGCTCACCTGCAGACCGGCCTCTCGGGCCCAGCGCACCACGAGCGGGACGCGGGCCGGATCGTGCGTGCGCTCGAGCGTGGCGAGCACGCTCGGCACCGCCGACTGCATCCCGAAGCTGACGCGGGTGAAGCCGGCCTGCGCGAGCGTCTGCAGGTAGGCGGCGTCGACCGAGTCGGGGTTCGCCTCGGTGGTGATCTCGGCATCCGGTGCGAAGCCCCAGGTGTCATGGGCGGCGCCCAGCATGGCGACGAGCTGCGACGAGGGCAGCAGCGTGGGCGTGCCGCCGCCGAAGAAGACGGTGGAGAGCGGGCGCTCGGCGACTCCGGATGCGCGGAGCACCCCCTGCGCGAAGTGCATCTCGGCGATCGCCTGGGCAGCGTAGTCGGACTGCTTCACGCCGCGCAGCTCGGTGGCCGTGTAGGTGTTGAAGTCGCAGTAGCCGCAGCGCACCCGGCAGAACGGCACGTGCACGTAGAGGCCGAAGTCGCGCTCGTGCGACGAGTCGCGGCCGGTGTCGGCGCCGGAAGCGGCGTCGGCGCCCGCGCCCGCGCGCGGCAGCAGGCCGTCCGCCGGAGCGGGGTCGCCCACCGGGAGGATGGAGGGCACGACGGCGCCTACACCCCCGCGCCGGAGCGGGCGGGGGTTCCGGATGAGGCGGAGGAGGTGACCGCGGGGGCCGAGGCGGCGCCGGCCGCACCGCCCGCGGCGGTCGCCATGCTCGGCAGCAGCGACCGCAGGTAGCGCTTCGTGGCGCGCGCCTGGAAGAGGCGCAGCACGGGCGAGCCGAGACGGTAGTACCAGGTGCTCGGCCGCGAGAACGCGCGCACCACGATCCAGACCGAGTCGTCGGAGAGGTGCTCCACCACGAAGCTCTCCTCCCCCGAGGCGGGGTGGCCGGGAAGGGTGCCGTAGGCGAAGCCGATCCGCCCCGGCTCGTTCACGACGTAGACGACGCGGACGGGGGCGTACATCCGGAACCAGAGAACGCTGATGGCGAGCATCGCGGTGGTGCCGGCCGAGACCAGCGGGGTGCCGTCTTCGCCGTAGGCCTGCTCGGGCGCGGCCGTGCGCGCGGCCAGCGGGGTGCCGAAGTCGTCGTAGACGAGTCCGGCGTAGTCGGTCTCGGAGGGGGCCGGGGGGCGGATGTCGCCCACGCCGATGCCGGCTCCGCGCTGCACGCCCCAGGCCAGCAGCCGCGCGGAGGCGTTCTCGAAGCGCTCGACACCGCTGCCCAGGCGTGCCCGGCGCTCGATCGGGCGGAAGCCCTTCGGCGGGTAGTACATCAGGTCGTCGGCCTGCGTGGCGCCGATCGCCGCGTAGCTCAGCGAGGCGGCCGCGCGCGGGTCGTCGCTCTGCTCGGCGGCGGCACGCGTCGAGCGCACCGGTCCGCCGGCACCACCGGTGCGCACCACGCCGGCGGCCACTACTTCTTGTCCTTCTTCTCGACGTCGCCCGAGAGCGCGGCGATGAACGCCTCCTGCGGAACCTCCACGCGGCCCACCATCTTCATGCGCTTCTTGCCCTCTTTCTGCTTCTCGAGCAGCTTGCGCTTGCGGGTGATGTCACCGCCGTAGCACTTGGCCAGGACGTCTTTGCGCATGGCACGGATCGACTCGCGCGCGATGATGCGGGCGCCGATCGCGGCCTGGATCGGCACCTCGAACTGCTGGCGCGGGATGAGCTCGCGGAGCCGGCCCGTCATCAGCACGCCGTAGGCGTAGGCCTTGTCGCGGTGCACGATGGCGCTGAACGCATCCACCTGCTCGCCCTGCAGCAGGATGTCGACCTTCACGAGGTCGGCCGACTGCTCGCCGGCGGGCTCGTAGTCCAGGCTCGCGTAGCCCGCGGTCTTCGACTTCAGGTTGTCGAAGAAGTCGAACACGATCTCGCCGAGCGGCATCGTGTACTTGATCTCGACCCGGTCTTCGCCGAGGTAGTCCATGCCCTGCAGGATGCCGCGGCGGCTCTGGCAGAGCTCCATGATGGTGCCCACGTAATCCTTGGGCGCCAGGATGGCCGCGTTCACCACGGGCTCCTGCACGCTCACGATCTTGCCGCCCGGGAACTCGCTCGGGTTCGTGACCGTGACCGTCTTCTTGTCTTCGGTGGTGACCTCGTAGATCACGCTCGGCGCCGTGGCGATGAGGTCGAGGTTGAACTCGCGCTCGAGCCGCTCGGTGATGATCTCGAGGTGCAGCAGACCGAGGAACCCGCAGCGGAACCCGAAACCGAGGGCGACGGATGTCTCGGGCTCGTAGACGAGGGCCGCGTCGCTGAGCTTCAGCTTGTCGAGCGCCTCGCGGAGCACCGGGTAGTCGCTGCCGTCGATCGGGTACAGGCCCGAGAACACCATCGGCAGCGGTTCGGTGTACCCGGGCAGCGCCTGCGTGGCGGGCTTCATCGCCGTGGTGACGGTGTCGCCGACCTTGGACTGGCGCACGTCTTTCACGCCCGTGATGAGGTAGCCGACCTCGCCGACGCCGAGCCCCTTCGAGGGCGTGGGCTCGGGGCTGGACACGCCGATCTCGAGGATCTCGTGCGTGGCCCGGGTCGACATCATCTGGATGCGCTCGCGCGGGCTGAGGTGCCCGTCGATCATGCGCACGTAGGTGACCACGCCGCGGTAGGCGTCGTAGACGGAGTCGAAGATCATGGCGCGCGCCGCGGCATCCGGATCTCCGACGGGGGCGGGGATGCGCTCGACGACCCGGTCGAGCAGGTCTTCGACGCCCATGCCGGTCTTGCCGCTGACGCGCAGCACGTCGTCCGGGTCGCCGCCGATGAGGCTCGCGAGCTCTTTGGCGTACTTGTCGGGGTCAGCCGCCGGGAGGTCGATCTTGTTCAGCACGGGGATGATCGTGAGGTCGTTCTCAAGTGCCAGGTAGAGGTTCGCGAGGGTCTGGGCCTCGATGCCCTGGGCCGCGTCGACGAGCAGGATGGCGCCCTCGCAGGCGGCGAGGGAGCGGCTCACCTCGTAGGAGAAGTCGACGTGACCGGGGGTGTCGATCATGTTGAGGGCGAAGGTGTCGAGGCCCCGCGACCACGGCATCCGCACCGCCTGGCTCTTGATGGTGATGCCGCGCTCGCGCTCGATGTCCATCCGGTCGAGGTACTGGGCGCGCATGTCGCGGTCGCTGACGACGCCGGTGATGCCGAGCATCCGGTCGGCCAGGGTCGACTTGCCGTGGTCGATGTGCGCGATGATGCAGAAGTTGCGGATGAATGCGGGGTCGGTGGAGGCCGGTTCAAGGGCCTTCAGTGATTGGGGGCTCACGCATTCCTCTGGGTCGGCGGACGTTCCATTCTGCCATGCGCGGCCGGCAGCGACGCCTCGCGGTCCGGGGGCCGCCGCCGTCGTCTCATCTCGTCACGCACCTGGCCGAGGATGCGCCCGGTGGGTTGAATAGGGGCATGGCTATCTTCCTCACCGGCGCGACCGGTTACATCGGATCCGCAGTCCTCCGTCAGCTCCGGGCTCAGGGGCGCGACGTCGTCGCCCTCGTGCGCAGCGAGGAGAAGGCCGCGGAGATCCAGCAGACGGGCGCGAGCACCGTGCTCGGCTCGATCACCGACCGCGAGCTCGTCACGAAGCTCGCGCTGGACAGCGACGGCGTCATCCACACCGCCTCCCCCGGCGACGACTCCAGCGCGGCGACCGACGACACCTTCGTCTCGGCCGTGTTCGCGGGGCTCGAGGGCAGCGACAAGCCCTACGTGCACACCGGCGGCATCTGGATCTTCGGCAGCGGCACCGACCTCACCGAGCGCACCCCGTTCGACCCGCCGGCGCTCACCTCGTGGCGGGTGCCGATCGAGGCGCGCGTGCGCAGCGCCGCGGGCGTGAAGACCACCATCATCGCCCCCGGCATCGTGTTCGGTCACGGCGCGGGCATCCCGGCGCTGGTGGCCGGCGCACCGCGGGGGTCGGATGCCTCGGGAGAGCCCGCGCTGCAGATCGTGGGGTCGGGCGCCGAGCACTGGACGACCGTGTTCGTGGAGGATCTCGCCGAGCTGTACATCCTCGCCTTCGACCTGGCCGACGCGGGCTCGTACTACATCGGCGCCAGCGGCGAGAACCCGACGGTGCGCGAGATCGGCGAGGCGGCGTCGGCGGGCGTCGGGCTCGACGGGCGGGTGGCGCCCACCTCGGTCGAGCAGGTGCACGCCTGGCTCGGTGAGGGGTTCGGCGACGCGCTGCTGCTCGACCAGCAGGCCACCGGATCGGCCGCCCGCATCGACCTCGGCTGGGAGCCGAACGGCCCCACCCTGCTCGACGAGCTGCGCTCGGGCTCGTACGTGCGCTGAGGCGCGAACCGCGGGTCAGGGGGCGAGGACGGCGCGGGCCACGTCGGCGGGGGCGACGAAGGCGCCCTGCGCCTCGACACGGTGGACCAGGGCCACGAGAGCCGCGTTGACGGGGGCGTCACGGCCGGCGGCGTGCGCCTCGGCCACGACCGCGCCGTTGAGGTGGTCGATCTCGGTGAGCTGACCGCGCCGGATGCTCTGCAGCGTCGATCCCGGATTCGGCGTCGCGCCGATGCGCCGGGACATCAGCCGCGGCAGCAGCTGCGCGATCGGCCGCGGCGCGTGCGCGAAAGCGCTGAGCAGCCCGTCGCTCAGGCCGAGCAGCGTCTCGAACCGCACGCCGCGGGCGCGGGCGACACCGACCGCCTCGCGCATGCTCGCCGTGAGCACCGCCCGGAGCCCCCGGTCGGCGATCGTCTGCTGCACCGAGAGGCCGGTGATCGCCGGGAGCGCGTTGACCTGGTTGACGATCAGCTTCGTCCACTGCGCCCCGGTGAAGTTCGGCGTGGTCTCGACGGGCAGGAAGTCGCTCAGGGTCGCGCGGGCGAGCTCGAACGCCGGCTCCGGCGTCGAGTCGAGGCGGCCGAGGTAGGTGGAGGCGGGTGTGGTGATCGCCACCTCGCCCGGCGAGAGGAACGAAGCCGCGAACAACGCCAGCGCGCCGATGACCGGTGTGCCGGGGAGCTGTGCGGCCGCGGCCTCCGAGCCCCCGAGGCCGTTCTGCACGACGACCAGCGGCACCCCCTCGAGCACCGCCGCGTTGTCGGCCAGGGCCTGGCGGGCATCCTGAGCCTTGACGCAGACCAGCGCCAGCTCGGGGGTGTCGCCCGCGTCGAGGGTCGCGGACGCCCGCACTCGCGCGGTGTGCTCGCCCCAGTGGCCGGTGAGGTGCACCCCCCGGTCGCGAATCGCATCGAGCTGCGCTCCGCGGGCGGTGACCGTCACCTCGTGGCCGTGCCGGTCGGCCAGCGCGGCGATCACGCCGCCGACGGCACCGGCGCCGATCACGGCGAGTCTCATCGCGGGGAGATGAGGTCGGCCCCGGGTGACCCCGGGTCGGGCAGGCGGCGGATGCCCTCGAGCAGATCGGTGGACGACGCGGCGACGCACAGCCGGATCCAGCCCTCGCCCGTCCGCCCGAAGGCGCTGCCGGGTGCGACGGCGACGCGTCGCTGGAGCAGCAGCCGCTCGGCCCAGGCGGCCACGTCACCGCCGCTCGCGGAGGACACGTCCACCCACAGATAGAACGCACCCGAGGGCTCGAGGTACCGGATGCCGCGCTCGCGCAGCGCGGTCGTGGCCAGTCGCAGGTTCTCGCCGTAGTGCTCGGCGGCGCGCTGAACCGACTCCTGCGAGCCGGTGAGGGCCACCACAGCGGCGCGCTGGGCCGGGGTGTTCACGCAGCTGATCATCGCCTCCTGCGAGGCTCCCAGGAGGGTCGAGAACCCGGGCGGCGTCAGCAGCCAGCCCACTCGCGCGCCGGTGAGCGCATAGGTCTTCGACGCGGAGAAGACGGTCAGAACGCGCTCGAGGTCGCGCCCGTCGCCCTCGGCGGCGAGAGCGGCGACACTCACGTGCGGCGCGCCGTAGGTGAAGCGCTCGTACACCTCGTCGCTGATCAGCCAGAGATCGTGCCGCCGGGCGAACGCGAGCAGTGCGCGCAGCGTGGGCTCGTCGAAGACCGCGCCGAGCGGGTTGGACGGGGAGTTGACGATCAGCACCCGGGTGCGGTCGGTGACGAGCCGCTCGAGCTCGTCGAGGTCGGGGGTGAAGCCGGCCGCCGGGCGGAGCGGATACGGCACCGGCACGGCGGAGAGCAGGTGCGCGTTCATCGTGAAGGTCGTGTAGCCCGGATCGGGCACGAGCACCTCGTCGCCCGCATCCAGCAGCAACGTCATCGCCAGGTACAGGCCCTGGGTGGCGCCGACGGTCACCCACACCTGCTCGGGGTCGATGCGGATCCCGTTGCGTTCGGCGACCGTCTTCACGATGGCGTTCCGCAGCTCGGGGATGCCCCCGTTCGGCGTGTAGTCGGTGTCGTCGGCCTGCCAGGCGGCCGCACCCGCGGCCAGCACCTCCGGCGCGACCGGAACGTCGGGCTCGCCCACGGCGAGGAAGACCACGTCGTCGAGCGACAGCGCGAGCTCGAAGATGCGGCGGATGCCCGAGGGCGGGACCGTGTCGGTGTGCGAGGCGAGACGTGGCATAGGCTTCTACGGTACCGCGTGGGCTTCGACTCCAGCCGGAGTTCGGATTGTCCAGACGGCACAGAACTGGTAATGTTGCCTGTTGGCTTACGCATTCACGCTCTCGGCGGGATGCGAACAGCGAGTGGCTTCTTCCGCGGCCCGGCCGCAGCGGAGCATCGCACCGCATTCATCCGAACAGATACAGAGGTTATTTCCGTGGCAAACATCAAGTCGCAGATCAAGCGCATCGGCACCAACAAGAAGGCTCAGGAGCGCAACAAGGCGGTCAAGAGCGGGCTCAAGACCGCCATCCGCGCCACTCGCGAGGCCGTCGTCGCCGGCGACAAGAGCAAGGCCGAGACCGCACTGGTGCTCGCCGGCAAGAAGCTCGACAAGGCCGTGTCGAAGGGCGTCATCCACAAGAACCAGGCCGCGAACCGCAAGTCGGCCATCGCGAAGCAGGTCGCCGCTCTCTGAGCCGCGTCCCCCTCGAATCAGGCTCCGCTCCGGCGGGGCCTTTTTCGTGCGCCCGGGCAGAGGGAGCCTCCTTTGTCGCTGGGACTCAGAGGTTTCCGCGGGCCGAGACGATGCCGATCATGTGTTCGAGGGCGAACACCGGGTCGCGCCCGGCGCCCTTCACGCTCTCGTCGGTCTCGGCGAGCACCTGGATGCTGCGACCCAAACCCTCGCCCGTCCAGCCGGAGAGATCGCGGCGCGCACGGTCGATCTGCCACGGCGCCATGCCGAGCTGACCGGCGAGCTGCCCCGACCCCCCGCGCGTGCCGATGACCTTCGCCATCGTGCGCAGCTTCATGGCGAACGCGGCCACGATCGGCACCGGATCGGCCCCGGACGCGAGAGCGTGCCGCAGCAGACCGAGCGACTCGCCGTAGTTGCCGGCCAGTGCCGAGTCGGCCACCGCGAAGGCGTTCGTCTCGACCCGACCGGCGTAGTACCGCTGGACGGTGACCTCGGTGATCTCCTCGGCGGAATCGGACGCGAGCTGGGCGCACGCGGCCGAGAGCTCGGCCAGATCGTCGGAGAACGCCGACACCAGGGCGCGGATCGCGCCGGGCGAGACCCGCTTGCCGGCCGCCCGGAACTCCGCCGAGGCGAAGTCGTACTTGTCGGAGTCGCGCTTGAGCTCGGTGCAGACGATCTCGATGGCCACACCGGATGCGGCGCGCACCGCCTCGAGCAGCTTCTTGCCGCGCACGCCCCCGCCGTGCCGGAGCACCACGTAGGTGTCGTCGGCCGGGTAGCCGAGATAGGCGATGGCATCCTCGATCAAGGCGTCGGTGCACTTCTCGACCGAGGCGATGCGGATGAGCCGCGGCTCGGCGAACAGCGACGGGCTGGCGATCGACAAGAGCTCGCCCGGAGCATAGGAGGCCGCGTCGATGTCGGCCACCTCGAGGCTCGGATCCTCCGTCTTCAGCAGGTCGCGCAGCTGACGGATGGCCCGCTCGGCCAGGAAGCTCTCGGTGCCCGACACCAGGATGACCGGCGAGGGCCGCACCTGGTTCCATTCCAGCTGCGGGATGGCGACCTTGGCGCTCGCCTTCGGCTTGGACGCCGTCGATCCGCCTCGTGCTGCCGCCATGGTCACCTCCCGTTTCGAGCCCGGCCATCAGCCTATCCGCAGCCGCCGACGCCGGTCGCCCGGTTCCCGGTGCCACCCGCCCCGCCCTGGCCGCCCGTCCGGCCGGCGTCAGCCGACCGGGCGCCCGGGTGCCCGGAAGCCCGGAAGCCCGGACGGGGCTCCTAGGGCGGCACCGGCCGCTCGGTCCAGACCGAGATCGCGCCCGACGTCCCCGAGATCACCGTCAACCCCTCCTGGTCGGTGCGGAAGGCGCGCGTTCCGGCGAGCGCGAGCATCGCCAGCAGCTCGTCGGTCGGGTGCCCGTACCGGTTGCCGAGCCCGACCGAGATGACGCCGACGGATGCCCGCACCGCCAGGTACAGGGCCTGGCTCTGGTCGGCCGATCCGTGGTGCGCGACCTTCACGACGTCGACGACGGGCAGGGCGTTCACGGAGCGCACCGCGTTCTGGGCCCGCTCGCCCAGGTCGCCGAGGAAGAGCATCCGGAGCGGGCCGGTGAGGCTCACGGTGACGCTGGCGTCGTTGCCGCGGAGGTCGGTGCCGCCTTCGGGCCAGACGACGTCCCAGTGGTAGTCACCGAGCTCGCCGGCGAGACCTCGCCGGGCCTGCATCACCTCGGCTCCGCCGGAGCGGAGAGCGGTGAGCAACGCGTCGTCGCTCGGGCCGTCGGCCGGCCCGACGAGAGCGCGGTCGACCCGCCCGGTGACAGCGGCGATGCCGCCGACGTGGTCGCGGTCGTAGTGGGTGAGCACCAGGAGGTCGATGCGCTGCACGTGCATCCGCTCCAGGCAGGCCGTGAGCGGCGCGGGCTCCGGCCCCACATCGACGAGCGCGATCTCGTCGCGACTGTGCACGAGCACCGCGTCGCCCTGCCCGATGTCGCAGGCGGCGAGCTGCCAGTCGCGCGGGACGGCGGCGTCGCGAGCCAGGGCCGCACCGCCGAGGCCGGCCAGCGAGATCAGCAGACCGCAGGCCGCCACTGCCCCGCACACACCCGCGACGAGCGGATGCCGTCGGGCGGCGAACAGCGCGACGAGGACGAGGACGGTCGCGAGCAGCGCCACCACGACCGCGACCGCGCTGTCGGGCAGCGCGATCGCCGCGAACGGCGCCCCGGCGAAGAACCGGGCCACCGCCCCGATCCACGCCGAGGGCAGCCACGGCAGCCAGGCGGCGAACCCGGCGAGCCCCGGCGCCGCGACGCTCAGCAGGCACAGAACCAGCCCCAGGATGCTCACGAGCGCGGCGGCGGGTTCGGCCAGCACGTTGGCCGGCAGGGTGTACGGCGTGAGCTGGGGAGCGATGGCGAAGAGCACGGGTTGGCAGGCGATCTGCGCGGCCAGCGGGACGGCCAGCGCCAACGCGAGCGACGCGGGCACGACCCGCCCGATCACCGCCGCGATGGGGCGGGTGAGCAGCAGCAGCCCGGCCGTGGCCAGCACCGAGAGGGCGAACCCGGCGCTGCGGCCGAGCCACGGGTCGAGCGTCAGCAGCACCACCACCGAGAGGCAGAGCGGCGGAACGCCCGCCGAGGGCCGGCCGATCGCGAGCGCCACCAGCACGATCACCGCCATGGCGGCCGCGCGCAGCACGCTCGGCTCGGGAGTCACCAGCACCACGAACAGCACCAGCACGAGCACCGACAGGCCGATCCTCAGTCGCCTTCCCAGCCCCACCGCGCCGCCGAGCAGCATCACCGCCGTGACGACCACCGCGCAGTTCGCGCCGGACACCGCCGTGAGGTGGGTCAGCCCGCTCACGGTCATCGCCTGCCGGAGCCCGTCGGAGACGCCCGAGTCGTCGCCGATCGCGAGCCCGGCCAGCAGTTCTGCACCGTCGCCCGGCAGCCCCGCGGTGCTCGTGCGGAACGCGTCGCGCGTGGCACTCGCCCAGCCCAGGTACCACGGCGGATCGGCGAGCACACGCGGTGCGTCGCGGGCGAAGAACAGGAACTCCCGCGAATCACCCGGCTCCAGCGCGGTCAGCGTGCCCCGCACGACGAGTGCTGAGCCGATCGGCCACGACGAGACGTCCGCATCCGCCGCCGGCACCGTGGCGAACAGCACCGTCGGCGCGCGGGCCGGCACAGTTCGGTCGCCCGCTGTGAAGGACTCCAAGGCGACCCCCAAGGAGATCCGCGTCTGCGGCGCAGGCCCTGTGGCGTCGGCGGGTGCTCCCGACGTCGCTCCCGAAGGGGTCTGCGGATATGCCGGAGGGAACCCGTCGGCACGCACCTGCGGGAGGCCGGTGACGATGAACCGCGCGGAGCCGACCCGTGGCCCGCTGTCAGCGACATCCGGATGCCGCAGGTGCCCCAGCCCGAACACCGCGGTCGCCACCAGCGCCAGCACGGCCACCCCGAGAGCCGCCGTCGGCAGCAGCCCCACCGCACGCCCCACCCTGCCCCTCACCGCCGCGGCAGCCGCACGCAGCGCCCCGTTCCCGGTGGCCGCGGCAGCCGCACCTGGCGCCGCATTCCCGGCGGCCACGGCAAGCGCACGCGGCACCCCATTCCCGGCGGCCACGGCAACCGCACGCGGCACCCCATTCCCGGCCTCCACGGCAACCGCACGTGGCGCCCCGTTCCCGGCGGCCACGGCAGCCCCACGTGGCGAGGTGGTGGCGCGTGGCGAGGTGACGGCGGGCGGTGACACCGCGGCAGGCCGCGAGGCGACGGCGGGCGGCGACGCGGTGGCAGGTGGTGAGGCGGTGGCGAGCGGTGGGACGGTGTCGGATGGCGGGGCGGTGGCGGATGGCGGGGCGGGCGGGGCCGACGAGGCTCGGCGGCGGCGTGGACGTTGCCGACGCTGTCGCAGGCACAGGAGGGCCAGCGCGGCGGCGGCCGGCCAGGCGAGCGCGGCGGTCGCCGCGGCGGCCTGCGGCCACCCCGTGAGCATCCACGCCGTGGCCCAGGCAAGCACGGCCGCGGGCGCGAGGCGCAGATCGGGGGCCATCAGACCGTCACGAGGTCGCGCAGACCCTCCAGCGTCTTCTCGCCGATTCCGGTGACCTGCAGCAGGTCGTCGACGGAGGCGAAGCGGCCGTTCTCGGTGCGCCAGCTCACGATCCGGGCCGCCATCGCGGGGCCGATCCGTGGAAGCGCGTCGAGATCGAGCTCCGTCGCCGCGTTCAGGTCGATCGGCGCACTCACCGCCGGCGCTCCTGCACCGCCCCCTCCCCCTCTGCTGCCCACTGCCGCGGCTCCCGAGCCACCCGAGCCCGCCGAGCCCGCCGAACCGGCCGGAGCCGCCTCACCGACCGCGAGCACCCGCACCTGCTCCCCGTCGGCCAGAGGCCGCGCGAGGTTCACGGAGGCCTGCTCGGCCGTCTCGGTGAAGCCGCCGGCCAGACCGACCGCATCCACCACCCGAGAGCCCTCGGCGAGCTCGTAGACGCCCGGGCGCGCCACCGCGCCGAGCAGGTGCACGAGGATGACGGCCCCGGCGGCCTCCGGGACGCCCGCGGCGGCACCGGCATCCGGAGCCGCATCCGTCGCCCCCGGCGGGGCGGACGACGGGGAGATCGAGCCGGACGGAGCCGACGAGGTGGTCGACGATGTCCTGGTTCCGGCGGCACCCCCGCCCGTCACCACGGTCGTCGCGCCCACCGGCGACAGCGCGGTGATCAGCACCGAGCACACCAGCGCCACGACGACCAGCACGATCGCGGCCCCCACGCCGATCCGCACGCGCGCCGACGGCCCGCGCGGGACCTCGGCGGGAAGGTCGGGGCTCACCCCGGGGGATGCGGAGACCGGGAGCTGCAGATCTGACATGCGGTCAGAGTAGGCAGGCGGTCTCCGCGGCCGGGCCGGCCCGAGCCGATCTGTGCAGAACCCCCGGGGTCGCGCGGGCCTGTGGAGAATCCTCGGGACGAGGCCGGCCGAGAAGCCTCAGGTCGGGAAGGAGCCGACTACGAAGCGGGCTTCGTGACGAAGTTCACCAGTCGAGGCGCGCGCGCCACCACGGTGACGATCTCGCGATCCCCGATCGACCGCACCACCGACGGCAGCGCGCGGGCCTGCGCCTCCAGCTCGGGCCCCGCGATCTTCGGCGACACCTCGAGGCGGTCGCGCACCTTCCCGTCGACCTGCACCACCGCGGTGACGGTCTCCTCGGTCAGCAGCGTGCGATCCGCTCCGCGCCATCCGTAGTTCGCGATCGACGGCTCGTAGCCGAGCCGCTCCCACATGTCTTCGGCCGTGTACGGCGCGAACAGCGACAGCCCGAGCGCCACCGTCTCGACGGCCTCGCGCACCGCGGGGTCGCCGCCGCCCGGGCCCGAGTCGATGGCCTTGCGGGTGGCGTTCACCAGATCCATCAGGCGCGCCACGACGACGTTGAACTTGAAGGCCTCGATGAGACCGGGGGCCTCGGCGAGGAAGCGGTGCGTGATGCGCCGCAGCGAACGGTCGCCGTCGCGCCAGTTGACCTCGGGCGGCGTGGTGACGTCGCCGACCAGCCGCCAGGCGCGCGCCAGGAACTTCGCCGATCCGGCGGGCGACACGTCGGCCCAGTCGATGTCGTCCTCCGGCGGGCCGGCGAACGCCATGGTCAGACGGATGGCGTCGACACCGTGCTCGTCGAGCTGGTCGGAGACGCGGACCAGGTTGCCCTTCGACTTCGACATCGCGGAGCCGTCCATCAGCACCATGCCCTGATTCAGCAGGGCGCTGAACGGCTCGGTGAAGCCGACGTACCCGAGGTCGAACAGCACCTTCGTGATGAAGCGCGCGTAGAGCAGGTGCAGGATGGCGTGCGTGACGCCGCCGACGTACTGGTCGACCGGCGCCCACTTGTCGACCTGCTTGGGGTCGAAGGCCTGCGTGCTGTCCTGAGGTGACAGGAAGCGCAGGAAGTACCACGAGCTGTCGACGAAGGTGTCCATCGTGTCGGCGTCGCGGAGCGCCGGCGAGCCGTCGACGGGGTTGGGCACGTTCACCCAGTCCGCAGCGCCACCGAGCGGCGAGGTGCCCTTGGGCGTGAGGTTCAGCCCCTCGGTCGGCGGCAGCAGCACGGGCAGCTGGTCTTCCGGCACCGGGTACTCCGTGCCATCCGCTCCGTGGATGATCGGGATCGGCGTGCCCCAGTAGCGCTGACGCGAGATCAGCCAGTCACGCAGGCGGTAGTTCTTGGCCGGACGGCCGAGACCCTGCGCCTCGAGGATCTCGATGATCTTGCGGATCGCGTTCGACTTCGACAGCCCGTCGAGCGGTCCCGAATTGATCAGGCGCCCCTCACCGGCCAGCGCGATGCCGGTGGTGCCGGGGTTCAGGTCTTCGAGCTCGGGCAGGTCGTCGGGGTCGAGCACCGGGATGACCCCGGTGACGGGCGCCAGAGTGTCGACGACCACCTTCACCGGCAGCCCGAAGGCGCGGGCGAAGTCGAGGTCGCGCTGGTCGTGCGCGGGCACGGCCATCACCGCGCCGTGGCCGTAGTCGGCCAGCACGTAGTCGGCGGCCCAGATCGGCAGGCGCTCGCCGTTCACGGGGTTGATCGCGTAGCGCTCGAGGAAGATGCCGGTCTTGGGCCGGTCGGTGGCCTGACGCTCGGTCTCCGACGACTTCTGCACGTCGGCGAGGTACTTCTTGAAACGCTCCTGCACCTCGGTCGACGGCGATCCGGCGGCCAGTTCGATCGCCAGATCGGAATCGGGCGCGACCACCATGAACGTCGCCCCGTAGAGCGTGTCGGGACGGGTCGTGAACACCGTGACGGGCTCGTCGCGCCCCTCGATGGCGAAGTCGACGTCGGCGCCGATCGAGCGGCCGATCCAGTTGCGCTGCATCGCGATGACCTTCGACGGCCAGGTGCCCTCGAGCTGCTTGAGGTCGTCCAGCAGCCGGTCGGCGTAGTCGGTGATGCGGAAGTACCACTGCGTCAGCTTCTTCTTCACCACGAGGGCGCCGGAGCGCTCGGAGGTGCCGTCGGGCAGCACCTGCTCGTTGGCGAGCACGGTCTGGTCCACCGGGTCCCAGTTCACCCAGCTGGCCTTGCGGTAGGCCAGACCCTTCTCGTACATCTTGAGGAACAGCCACTGGTTCCACTTGTAGTACTCGGGGTCGCTGGTGTGCAGCACGCGGTCCCAGTCGAACGAGCCGGCGTACTTCTTGAAGGTGGAGTGCTGCTGGTCGATGTTGTCGTAGGTCCACTTGCGGGGGTCGAGACCGCGCTTGATGGCGGCGTTCTCGGCGGGCAGGCCGAACGAGTCCCAGCCGATCGGATGCAGCACGTTGAAGCCCTGCTGGCGCCAGTAGCGGGCGATCACGTCACCCAGGGCGTACGCCTCGGCGTGCCCCATGTGAAGGTCGCCCGAGGGGTAGGGGAACATGTCGAGCACGTACTTGCGCGGGCGCTTGTCGCCCTCGGTGTCGACCTGGAAGGGCTTCAACTCCTCCCAGATGGGCTGCCACTTGTCTTGGATGGCCTGGAAGTCGTAGCGCTCGGCTTCGTCGTGGCCGGCAGCGCCGGTCGTCTCGCCCTGGGCCTCGGCGGAAGTGTTCTCGGTGACCACGTGACTCTCAATTCATTGCAGACGCAGGCGACAGGCTTTTCGGCAGAAGTGCCAGAAGGGGGGTCGCTCGGGATGGCACGCGTTGCGCACCAGGACACAACATTACTAAACCCGGCCGGGTTCGGGCCGGTCGGGCGCACGCCGCGGGTTCTGCGACGACGGAAAACGGCGTGCGGATGCCTGCACTACCGTGGAGGGACGACAAGAAGGAGACCGCGTGCCCGACGCCCCCGCCACCTTCGTCTGGACCGGCGACGGCCTGGTCGAGCGCCCGCTCGCCCCGCACTCCGCGCTGCTCGCCGCCGACTCGTGGTTCGTCTCGGCCGACGGGCGCGCGCGGGCACTCGACGCGCACCGCGAGCGCTTCCTCGACGCGGTCACGAACGCTCGGGACGCTCCGGATGCCCCGGACGCTCGCACCGCTCCGGATGCGGAGCCGTTCTGGGGTGCCGCGATCGGGCGGCTGCGGGCCTTCCGCTCGGGGCCGCTGTTCCCGCGGGTCGAACTCGCCCGGCGCGAGGACGACGGCTCGCTCGAACTGCGCCTGCGGGCCCGGGTCGCGCCGAGACTGCGCGAGTCGACCGTGCTGATGACGCACGCCGGCCCGGATCCGCGCCGCGCTCCCCGGGTGAAGGGCCCCGACCTCGAGCGGCTGCTCGAACTGCGTGCCGGAGCCCAGGAGAACGGAGCCGATGAGCTGGTGCTGCTCGACGAGGGCGCCGGAGGCGTGATCGCCGACGGCGCGAGCTCGGCCGTCCTGTGGTGGCGCGGCGAGACCCTGGTGGCGCCGGCCGGCGATCTCGCGCGGGTGGCGAGCATCACGGCGCGCAGCATCCGTCTGATCGCGACGGCGACCGGCACGCGCGTCGTGGAGGAGCGCGCGCATCCGGCCGACCTCGACGGCTGCGAGGTGTGGGTGGTGAGCGCCCTGCACGGCATCAGCGTGGTCGACGCCTGGATCGACGGACCCGCGGTGGATGCGCGCCCCTCGCGCGCCACCACCTGGCGCAAGCGCCTGAACGCCCTCAGCCGCCCCCTCTGAGACCGGGCGCTCGCACCTCCCGTACGCCCTGCCCTTCAGCGAGGGGCTGGGAGGTGCACGGTGGCGGTGACGAGGTGCTCGGGCACGGGGGTGTGCGAGATGAGGAGCACGGCGCGGTCGGCGGAGGCGGCCGCCCGCAGGAGGTCGTCGAGGAGGGCGTCGGCGCGATCGGGGTCGACGTTCGCCGTGGGCTCGTCGAGCACCAGCACGGGGAACTCGGCCAGCAGGGCTCGGGCGAGCGCGATGCGCTGGGCCTGACCGCCCGAGACCAGGGCGCCGCGCTCCCCCACCCGCGCCGTGAGGCCGCCGCGCTCCCGCAGCCAGTCGCCGAGGCCGACCCGCTCGAGCACGGCGCGCAGCTCCTCGTCGGTGGCGGTGTCGCGGGCGAAGAGCAGGTTCTGCCGGATGTCGTCGTCGAACAGGTGCGGGCCCTGTTCGCAGAGTCCCACCACCTGGCGCACCGCGTCTTGCGCGTACTCGCGCACGTCGACGCCGTCGAGCTCGTAACGACCGCCGTGCTCGAGGAAGCGCACGAGCACGTGGGCGAGCGTCGTCTTGCCCGACCCGCTCGGACCGCGCACCAGGATGCGGTCGCCCGGGCCGACCTGAAGGTTCAGCCCCCGCAGGGCGTCGGCGGGCTCGCCCGGCCAGCGGGCCGAGACGTCACGGAGGGTGAGCGAGACCGGGCCATCCGGGATCGGGCGCGTGGCACCGGCGTCCACCGGGATGCCGGCCGGGATCTCCGACGGCACCGCGGTCGCGATCCGCTCGGCGCTCGCCGCCACCTGCCGCCAGGCGCCGGCGGCCAGCGGGATCATCGCGAACACCTCGAACACGGCCAGCGGCACGAGCGCGATCAGCGCCAGCGCGGGCCCGTCGAAGCCGCCGAGCCCCAGCTGGGGCACGCCCGCGACGAGGATCAGGATGGTGGCCGCGCCCGCGAGCAGCGTGACCAGTGCCGCCGTGATCCCGGCCCCGGCCGAACGCCGCACGAGCGCGCGCGTGAGCCGCGCATCCGCGTCGGCGAGCGCCGCCCTGGCCGGCCCGTCGGCACCGTACGCGATCAACAGGTCGAGGTTCTCGAGGTAGTCGCCGAGCTCGGCCCGGTACCGGCCGCGCAGCCCCGCGAGCGCCCGTTCCGCCCGTGCCGAGACGGCCGCGTTCACCGCCGTGCCGAGCACGAAGGCCAGCAGCAGGGCGATCAGCAGCACGACTCCGGCGGCCGGCAGGATGATCCACACGGCCACCACCGCCACGACCGCCGTGAGCCCCGACACCAGCAGCGGCTGCAGCACCCGCAGCGGCAGGTTCTGCTGCTCGTCGACGTCGGAGACGAGCCGGCTGAGCAGGTCGCCGCGGCGGGCCGTCCCGAGCCCGTCGGGCGAGACCGGCACGAGCCGTTCGTACACGCCCACCCGCAGCTCGGGCATCGTGGCGAAGGCGGCGTCGTGGCTGACGAGCCGCTCGAGGTAGCGGAAGGTCGCCCGGCCGAGCGCGAAGGCGCGCACCGCCACCATCGCCGCCGAGAGGTACAGGATGGGCGGCTGCTCGGCCGCCCGGGTGATCAGCCAGGCGGCGGTGGCGAGCAGCCCCACGGCGCAGAGGGCGCTCAGGACGCCGAGCAGCACGCCGGGTGCGAAGCGGCGCAGGCGCGGCTGCGCGAGCCTGAGCACCTCGGAGCGGTTCACGAGGTCACCGCCACTCGGGCCTCGAAGCGGATGACGTCGTCGGCCGCCGCGAGCACCGCGGGCCGGTGACTCACCACGATCACCACGTGCCCCTCGTCCGCCAGGGTGCGCAGGCTCCGGATGAACTCGCCCTCCGTCTCCTCGTCCAGTGCCGAAGTGGGTTCGTCGAAGACGACCACCTCCGAGCCGAGCCGGCGGGCGCGGTACACGGCGCGGGCGGCGGCGACGCGCTGCGCCTGGCCGCCGGAAAGACCCCCGCCCCGCGGATCGACGGGCGTCTCCAGACGGATGCCGTGCCCACCCACGAGGTCGAGCGCGGCCCGGGCGGCGGCCTGAGGCGCGCCATCCCGAGCCACCGCGTGGTCGGGGACGCCCGCATCCGTCGCCGTCACCGCATCGGTCACCGCATCCGTCGCCGCATCGGTCGCCGCGTCGTCGCCCAGCATCACGTTCGAGCCGACCGTGCCGCCGAGCAGGGTCGCGCGCTGCCCCGACCAGGCCAGCCACGCGCGCGGCGCGGGCTCATCCGTCACGTCCCGCCCGTTCAGAAGCACTCGACCCTCGGCCGGCACGAACCCCAGCAGCGCCGCCACGAACGAGCTCTTGCCGCTTCCGCTCGGCCCCGCGAGCGCGGTCACGGCGCCGGCGCGTGCCACCGCATCCACCCCCTCGAACGCCACCGCCTCCCCGTACCGCACCCCCAGCCCGCGCACCTCCAGCCCCGTCGCGGGACGTGATCCGTTCTGCACCGACGGAGGCTCGCCCGGGGCGGAGGGCGCGGCGGGTGGGACGGCGGCCGCCTCGTCGAGCAGCTCGAAGACCGCGGTCGAGGCGGCGACGCCGTCGGCCGCCGCGTGGAACTGGGCGCCGACGTTGCGCAGCGGCAGGAAGGCCTCCGGGGCGAGCAGCAGCACGAACAGACCGACGCCGAGCCCCAGGCTGCCGTCGATCAGGCGCACGCCGATCGACACCGCCACCAGCGCCACCGAGAGGCTCGCCGCGAGCTCGAGCGCGAAGCCGCTGAGGAACGACACCCGCAGCACCTTCATCGTCTCGCCGCGGTACTCCTCGGTGACGGTGCGGATGCGCGCACTCTGCCGGTGCTGGCGCCCGTAGATCTTGAGGGTGGACAAGCCGCCCACCACGTCGAGGAAGGCGGTGGAGAGCCGCTGCAGCTTCTCCCACTGCCGCTGCTGCACCGTCTGGGTGGCCCAGCCGATCAGGATCATGAACACCGGGATGAGCGGCAGCGTGAGCGCGACCGTGAGCCCCGAGATCCAGTCCTGCCACCAGATGACGACCACCAGCACGGGTGTCGCGATCGCGGTCAGGATGAGCTGCGGGAGGTACTTCGCGAAATACGTGTCCAGCGCATCCAGCCCCGCGCCCGCGGTGACCGCGACCGAGGTCGAGTTACGGGTGGCGAGCCGGCCGGGACCGAGACGCGTGACGGCATCCAGAACCCGCGCGCGCAGCTCGCTCTTCACCACGGCGGATCCGCGCGCGGCGTTGATGTCGGTGGTCCAGGACACGATGAACCGCACCACCACCACCCCCGCCAGAAGCAGCAGAGGGAGGCCGAGGTCACCGAGCGGAGCGCCCGCGATCGCGCGCACGATGACCTGGGTCACCAGGAAGGAGAAGGCCACCACGGATGCGGTCTGCAGCACCGCGAGAGCGCCTCCGGCCGCGAAGAACAAGCGGGCAGCGCTCGCGTACCTCAGGAGCCTGGGATCGACGGGACGCACGTCTCTAGTGTGCCGCCTCGGGGAGCTCGGCCGCCTCGGGGATCTGGGCACGCGTCACGCGCTTGCGGAAGATCCAGTAGGTGAAGCCCTGGTACGCCAGGATCAGCGGCAGGAAGATCAGCGCCACCCAGCTCATGATCGTGAGCGTGTACGCCGAGGACGAGGCGTTCTCGATGGTCAGGCTGTTGGCCGGATCGTTCGAGGCGGGCATCACATCCGGGAAGAGTGCGAAGAACAGACTCAGCACCGCCAGGGCGATCGTGAACGCCATCAGCCCGAACGACAAGCCCTCCCGCCCGCGCAGGTTGGCCAGGAAGGAGCCGATCAGCGCCACGGCGGCACCCGCCGAGAGCAGGGCCGAGGCGAGCGTGCCGAAGGCGAGCGTCGTCCAGAGCAGGAAGGCGGCGGCCACCACGACCGTCACGATGCCGGAGCGCGTGGCCAGCCGGCGGGCGCGCAGGCGGATGTCGCCATCGGTCTTCAGCGAGACGAACAGCACGCCGTGGGTGAAGAACAGCAGCAGCGTGGTGAGCCCGCCGAGCAGCGCATACGGGTTCAGCAGCGCGAAGAAGCCGCCGATGTAGTTGTGGTCGGCGTCCAGCGGCACACCCGCCACGATGTTCGCGAACGCGACCCCCCAGAGGAAGGCGGGCACGGCCGAGCCGATCACGATCATCCGGTCAAAGCGCTTCTTCCAGACCGCCTCGGGGCGCTGGTGGCGGTACTCGAACGAGACCCCGCGCAGGATGAGCGCCAGCAGGATGAGCAGCAGCGGCAGGTAGAAACCGCTGAACAGGGTCGCGTACCACTCGGGGAACGCGGCGAACAGCGAGGCGCCGGCCACGATCACCCAGGTCTCGTTGAGATCCCAGATCGGGCCGATCGTGTTGATCAGCACGCGCCGATCCTTGTCGTCACGGCCGAGGAAGGGCAGCGACATGCCCACGCCGAAATCGAAGCCGTCGAGAACGAAGTAGCCGACGAAGAGGAAGCCGACGATGCAGAACCAGAGAATTGTGAGATCCATCATCCGCTCCTAGTAGACCGTCGCCTCGTGTTTGAGTTCCCCGGTCTCGGGATCCTCTTCGGGCGGCTCGTCGGGCCCCTTCTGGATGGCCTTCTTGATGAGCTTGAACTCCACCACGGCGAGCGTGCCGTAGATGGCCGTGAAGGCGATCAGCGAGATCAGCACGTCGAGCCCCGTGATACCCGGTGAGACGGCGTCTTCGGTCTTCAGCAGGCTGAACACGATCCAGGGCTGGCGGCCCATCTCGGTGAAGATCCAGCCGACGATCATGGCGCCGAGCGACAGCGGGAACGCCCAGATCGCCACCCGCCACATCCAGCGCCAGCGCGGCTGGCGGCCGCCGCGGGTCATCCAGAGACCCACGATCGCGACGAGCACGTGCGCCATGCCGAGGCCGATCATCCAGCGGAAGGCCCAGTAGGTGATCCAGATCGTCGGCGTGTAGTCGCCGGGGCCGTAGAGCTGCACGTACTGCGCCTGCAGGTCGTTGATGCCCTCCACGGTGCCGTCGAAGGTGTGCGTCGACAGGAACGACAGCAGATAGGGAACCCGGATGCTGAACAGCTCGCTCACGCCGTCCGGGGTTCCCAGGGTGAAGATCGAGAACGAGGCGTCGGCACCGGTCGAGGTCTTGTAGAGCGCCTCGGCGGCCGCCATCTTCATCGGCTGCGTCTCGACCATGGCCAGGCCCAGCTGGTCGCCGGAGAGCACGGTGAGCGCGCCCGCGATCACCATCATCCAGAGGCCGAACTTCAGCGCCGGGCGCATGGTCTCGAGGTGCTGGTTGCGGTAGAGGTGCCAGGCGGCGGCCGCGATGATGAGGCCGGCCGTGACCATGAAGCAGGCGAAGATCGTGTGCGGGAACGCGGCGAGTGCCACCTTGTTGGTCAGCAGCGCCCAGATGTCGGTGAGTTCGGCGCGGCCCTTGGCCTCGTTGATCTGGAAGCCGACGGGATTCTGCATGAAGGCGTTCGCGGCGATGATGAAGTAGGCCGAGAGCACGCTGCCGACGGCGGCGATCCAGATGCTGGCGAGGTGCAGCTTCTTGGGGATGCGGTTCCAGCCGAAGATCCAGAGGCCGATGAAGGTCGCCTCCAGGAAGAAGGCGAGCAGGCCCTCGAGGGCGAGCGGGGCGCCGAAGACGTCGCCGACGAAGCGCGAGTAGTCGCTCCAGTTCATGCCGAACTGGAACTCCTGCACGATGCCGGTCACCACGCCCATGGCGAAGTTGATCAGGAAGATCTTGCCGAAGAAGCGGGTGAGCTGGAGGTACTTCGCCTTGTCGGTGCGCACCCAGGCGGTCTGGAAGATCGCCACGGTGACCGCGAGACCGATCGTGAGCGGCACGAAGAGGAAGTGGTAGATCGTCGTCAGGCCGAATTGCCAGCGCGACAGGATCAGAGGATCGAGCAGTTCGTTCACGCGGAAACTCCTTTGCGTGGAAGGTGAGGCCACGCTGCCGCCGTAGGGGGGTACGACACGTCGATTCTAGCAGCTTGTATACAAGCAAACCGACCATCGGGGAATCCTCTGGTTGATTCGCTATCGTGTGGGGCATGCGATGTGGAATACAAGCATGAACGAGGCGTTGTCCTGGATCCTGGATACCGTCCAATCGGTAGATCCCCAGGTCAGGACGATATTGGCGGGCATCGCCATTCTGCTGGAGACCAGCGTGCTGATAGGGCTGATCGTTCCCGGCGACACGGTGGTGCTCGTGGCCTCGACAGGCGTCGAGGGGCCACTTGAATACACGTCGATGATCGTCGTGGTGGTGGTCGGGGCCCTCTGTGGCGAGAGCCTGGGATTCGCCATCGGGCGCTGGTTCGGCCCGAAGCTGCGCGCGTCCAAGCTGGGCGGCCGGATCGGCGAGAAGAACTGGGCGCGGGCGGAGAGGTACCTCGCGCGGCGCGGAGGCATCGCCGTCTTCCTCTCCCGCTTCATCCCCGTGCTGCACTCGCTCATCCCCCTCACGGTCGGGATGAGCCCGATGCGCTACCGCCGCTTCATGGCCTGGACGGCCCCCGCCTGCGTCATCTGGGCGGCGGCCTACGTCTCGGTGGGCACCTTCGCCGCGGGCGGCTACCGCGAGCTCTCGAAAGAACTGCACGGCGCCGGCTACTTCTTCGTAGCCGCGATCGTGGTCTTCGGCCTGCTGGTCTTCGCGGTGAAGAAGCTGATCAACCGCGCCGAGGCCCGCCACATGCACGAGACCCCGCCTCCCGCCGCCGAGGCGGAGGAAGACGGGGTCTCGTGAGAGGTTGCGCCTGCTAGAACAGCGCGACCTTCTCCAGCCAGTTCTTCGCGATCGTGTCGGCCGACTCCTGGTCGTTCACGCTCTGCGAGTTGAGGTCGACGAGGTCGGCGGCGGTGAGGGCCGCGCTGACCTTGTTGATGACCTCGGTGACCTCGGGGGTCGCCGCATCCGTGTTGATCAGGGGCACGACGTTCGAGGCCAGGAAGAGGCCGTCAGGGTCTTCGAGGGTCACCAGACCGGAGGTCTTGATGTTCGGATCGGCCGAGTAGATGTTGACCATCTGCACGGTGTCGTCCTTCAGCGCCGAGATGGTCAGCGGTCCGCCCGAGTCCTCGATCGGGGTGAAGCCCACGGTCACGCCGTAGGTCGACAGCAGGCCGTCGGGACCGTACGGGCGCGTCTGCAGCTCGGAGTTGCCGCCCAGGGTGATGGGCGTGGTGACGTTCTTGAGGTCGGCGAGGCTGGTGACCTTGTTCGCCTCCGAGAACTCCTTGGTGACGTTGTAGGAGTCCTGGTCGGTCGCGGGCGACTGGTCGAGCACCTCGAGGCCCTCGGGCAGCGCGTCCGCGAGCGCCGCGTAGACGTCGTCGCTGGTCTTCGCCGTGGTCTCGGGGTCGTAGTACTGCAGCAGGTTGCCGGAGTACTCCGGGAACAGCTGCACCTCGCCGCTCTCCAGAGCGGGCAGGTAGGCGTCGCGCTGGCCGATGTTGAACTGGCGCGTCACCGCGATGTCGTTCGCCTCGAGCGCCTGGGCGTAGATCTCGGCGATGATCTCGTTGGAGTAGTAGGCCTGCGATCCGATGACGATCGCGTCTCCACCCGAGGACGACGTGGATGCGGTGTCCAGCGGATCGCTCGACGCACACCCTGCCAGCGCGACGGCCGCGCTGACCACGACAAGCCCTGCGACGAGCCGGCCTTTCTTGATTGCTGTGATCATGTGATTGTTTTCCCTTCTTGGATGGGATTTCCCATCACCGCGCGCGGACGGGATGACCGCGTGCGGGGGTCTTTGAGTTCTTTCGCGACGACGCCGCGTGGAACCACCAACTTCTGCAGGAGGGCGAAGATTCCCTCCAGCACCAGAGCGAGCGCGGTCACCAGGATCGAGGCGCCGAGCGCGAGCGGGTAGTTCTTGGTGGCGAAGGCCTGGAAGATGAACGCGCCGAGCGCCCCGCCGGAGACGTAGGCGGCCAGCGTGGCGGTGGCCACGACCTGCAGCACGCTCGAACGGATGCCGCCGATCAGGAGCGGCAGGCCGAGCGGGATCTCGACCTTGGTGACGACCTGCCACTCGGTCATCCCCACCGCGCGGGCGGCGTCGATCGTCTTGCGGTCGATCGCCTCGAAGCCGGCGTAGGCGCCCGCGAGGATCGGCGGGATGGCGAGGATGACGAAGGTGAGCAGCGGCGCGCGGAAGCCGATCCCGAGGCCGAGCGCGAGCAGGATGATGACACCCAGGCTCGGCAGTGCGCGGAAGCTGCCGGAGAGCGCGACCGCGATGTCGCGGCCCCGGCCGGTGTGCCCCACCAGGTAGCCGAGCGGCACGGCGATGACCGCCGCGATCGCGACCGCGCCGAAGGTGTAGGCGAGCTGCTCGAGCAGGCGGGCGAGCCATCCGGTGGGCCCGCCGATGTTGGCGGGGTCGAGGATCCAGGCGAAGGCCTCGGCGACGATGTTCACCGGCCCGCCCCCGTCAGCACGGCCGTGCGCGCTCGCTCGACCTCACGGCTGCGGCTGCGCTTCACCCGGTCGGCCCGGCTCCAGGGCAGCACCAGCCGGCCGAGCAGCACGAGCACCAGGTCGAACACGATCGCGATCAGGAGCACCGCGACGATGCCCGTGACGACCTCGGCCGGGATGGTGCGCTGCAGCCCGTTGATGAAGAGGTAGCCGAGGCTCGTGACGCCGATCACCGAGCCGATGGTGGCGAGGCTCACGGTGCTCGCCGAGACGACCCGGAGGCCCGAGAGCAGCACGGGGCCGGCCAGCGGCAGCTCGACCCGCCAGAACCGCTGCCAGCCCGAGTAGCCCATGGCCGAGGCCGCCTGCAGGATGTCTTTGTCGACCGAGCCGAGGCCATCCGTCGCCGTGCGCACCATCAGGGCGACCGCGTAGATGGTGAGCGCCACGACCACGTTGACCGAGGAGAGCTGCGGGGTGCCGAGGATGAGCGGCATGAAGATGAACAGCGGCAGCGAGGGGATCGTGTAGAGCAGCCCGAGCACCACCAGGATGGTGCCGCGCGAGATGCGGTAGCGGTTCGCCACCCAGCCGATGGGGATGGAGATGAGGAAGCCGATGACGATCGGCGGGATGCACAGCGAGACGTGCGCGAGCATCAGCTCCCACACCAGGTCGAGGTTGTTGCCGACCCAGCTCACGACTGCAGGACTCCCGTCGGGGTGCCGTGCTCGTCGACCACCACGTCGCGATCGCCCACCCGCTGGATGCGCAGCATCCGCTTGCCGCGATCGGCGCCGACGAAGCTGGCCACGAAGTCGTTGACCGGGTTCGCCAGGATCTCGGCCGGCGTGCCGACCTGGGCGATGTGCCCGCCCTTCTGCAGGATGACGACCTGGTGACCGAGCAGGAACGCCTCGTCGATGTCGTGCGTGACGAAGACGACGGTCTTGCCGAGGCCCTCCTGTAACCGGATGGTCTCCTGCTGCAGCTCGGCGCGCACGATCGGGTCGACGGCGCCGAACGGTTCGTCCATCAGCAGGATGTTCGGATCGGCGGCGAGCCCGCGCGCCACGCCCACGCGCTGCTGCTGGCCACCCGAGAGCTGGCGCGGGTACTTCTCGGCCAACGAGCGGTCGAGGCCCACCGTATCGAGCAGCCCCAGGGCGTGCTCGCGGGCCTCGCGCTTGGAGACGCCGTTCAGCACCGGCACGGTGGCCACGTTGTCGATCACCTTGCGGTGCGGCAGCAGCCCGGAGTTCTGCATGACGTAGCCGATCCGCCGCCGCAGCTTCACCGGAGCGAGCGTGGAGGTGTCTTCACCGTCGATCAGGATGCTGCCCGAGGTGGGGTCGATCATCCGGTTGATCATGCGCAGCAGCGTGGTCTTGCCGCAGCCCGAGGAGCCGACGAACACCGTCGTCTTGCGCGGAGGGATCGTGAGATCGAACCCCTCGACCGCCACCGTGCCGTCGGGGAACTGCTTCGTCACCGAACGGAACTCGATCATGCGGGGCCCAATCGTCGGCGGACCACCCGGCGCGGTCCTCGGAACAACACAAACATCTAACGGGGCAAACGCAAACCCCTGGCGTCAGAGAATGTCACACTCCCACGGACCACCGACATCGCCGTGACCGCCGCTGTCGCGGCGGCCGACATCGCGGATCAGTGTTCGTGGGCGCCCGAGAGCTTGAACGCCAGCCGGCCGTGCGCGAAGCCGCCTCCGGCCCGGATGGCGGTGGCCACCCACGCGGCCTCGGCCAGCTCGCCCTCGCTCGCTCCGGCCGCAACGGCCTTCTGGCTGTGGGCGTCGATGCAGTAGACGCACTGCGTGGTGATGCTCACGGCGAGCGCGATCAGTTCGCGGAACTTCAGCGGGATCTCGCGCCCCTCGCTCTGGAACACCGCGCCGTCGAAGGCCGCGAAGGCCGCGAGGATGTCGGGCGTCTCCTTCTTGTAGACGGAGGTGTAGGCGCGGTCGGAGGGGTCGAAGTACTCGCTCATGGTGATTCCTCTCGGGGATGGACGGCGTGAGTCCTCCGGATGCTACAGGCCGCCGGCCGGGCTGTAACAGCAGGTAACGCTGGATGACGGCGAACGAGCGGCCGAGTTCTCAAAAAGCGCATTTGATCAGCACTTCCTCGCAGCCGTGATCGATCACGTGCGGTTATGGACCGACCCAATCCGGGCTTATGGGACGCCGCGGGCAGGCCCGACCTAGGATCGTCCGCACCACGATTAGGAGTCCCTCCATGCCCATCGAACTGCGCTCCCGCCTGCAGATCGCCACCCAGTCCATCGGCGACCCGGCCACTCAGATCGCCCGCCGCGCCGCGCGCAGCGGCAACTGGTCGGTGCGCCACTCCACGAACGTCGAGACCGTGCTGCAGGCGGCCCGCGAACAGGAGGAGATCGGCTACGACGGCGTGCTCGTGGCCGAGCGCAGCGGATGGCCCGACGTCTACGCGCAGTCGGCCTGGGTGCTGGCGAACACGAGCCGCCTCTCCACGGTCTCGGCGCACCGGATCGGCCGGCAGTCCCCCACCACCACTGCTCGACTGGCCCAGACCATCGACACCCTCTCGGGCGGCCGCCTGATCCACCACTTCATCACCGGCCACAACGAGCAGGACCAGCAGCGCGACGGCGACTTCCTGCCCAAGGAGGAGCGCTACGAGCGCGCGGCCGAGTTCCTCGAGGTGTACGTGCGCGAGCTCACCGCCACCGAGCCCTTCGACTTCGACGGGCACTACTACCGGGTGCGCGACGGGCTCTCCGGGGTGGGCAACACCTCGGCCCCCTACTCCGAGATCTCCTGGGCCGGATCCGCGCCCCGCGCCCTGGAGGTGGCGGCCCGCTGGGCGGACACCTTCTCGATCCCGGCCACGTCGCTGGCCGACACCAAGGAGATCACCGAGAAGGTACGCGCGCTCGCCGCCGCCGAGGGCCGCACGCTGCGCTACTGGCACAACGCCAACCACATCGTGGCGGCCACCGACGACGAAGCCCGTGGTGTGGCGGAGGGGATCGTGCGCGAGCTCGAGAGCGAGAAGGGCCTGCTGGCGCTGGACATCACGCAGCCCGAGTCGGTGAGCCGGGCCCGCATCTACGAGCAGGCGCTCGAGGGCGACTGGGTCGACGGCTCGCTGTTCCTGGGCCTCGCCCGGGTGACCGGCGTGGAGAGCGTACCCGCCTTCGTCGGCTCGCCCGAGACGGTCGCCGCCGCGATGCTGCGGCACTACGAGAACGGCGTCGAGATCTTCGGCATGGACCCCACCGCCTACACGCAGGAGGAGTTCGAGCTGAAGAAGGAGCTCCTGCGTCTGCTGCGCGAGGGTGCCGACGCGATCGACGCCCGCCGGGCCGCCGAGGCGGACGACGCCGGCGCGGTCGCGGCCTACGCCGCCGCCGCGGAGACGACCGCATGAGCGGCACGACCGGCGTGACCGGCACGACCGGCGCCCCCGGCACCTCCGCGGCCGATTCCTGGCTCGCCGCCCACACCGAGGAGCTCATCGCCTGGCGCCACCACCTGCACCGGCATCCCGAGCTCGGCCATCAGGAGACGGCCACCACGGCGTTCCTCGTCGGCGTCCTCGAGGACGCCGGGCTCGCCCCGGTGGTGCTCCCCGGCGGCACCGGCCTCACCGTGGATCTGGGAGAGGGCGAGGGCCCGCTGGTGGCCCTCCGCGCCGACCTCGACGCCCTCCCCGTGCTCGAGCAGACGGGCCTGCCCTTCGCCTCCGAGGTCGAGGGGCTGATGCACGCCTGCGGCCACGACGTGCACACCGCCACGCTGCTGGGCGCCACGCTCGCCCTGGCCGGGCTGCCCGCGCTGCCCGGGCGCATCCGGATCCTGTTCCAGCCCGCCGAAGAGGTGATGACCGGGGCGATCGCCGCGGTCGAGGCCGGCGTGATGGACGGGGTCGACGAGATCTTCATGCTGCACGTCTCGCCGCAGCTGCGCACCGGCACGATCGGCGCGGCGGTGGGCCCGGCGACGGCGTCGTCGGATGCGATCACCGTGCACCTGAGCGGCCCCGGCGGACACTCCTCCCGCCCCCAGGACACCGGCGATCTCGTCTACGCGCTCGGTCTCGTGGCCACCGGGCTCCCCGGCCTGCTCACCCGGCGGCTGGATCCGCTGGACTCCGGCGTGCTGGTGTGGGGTCAGGCCTCGGCCGGCCACGCCGCCAACGTGATCCCCACCGAGGGCCTGCTGCGCGGCACGCTCCGACTCGGCACCCGCACCGCCTGGGACGCCGCACCGGAGCTGGTCGCCGAACTGGTCGGCGCCCTGCTCGCCCCCACCCGGGTCGATCACCGGCTCGACTACTCCCGCGGCGTGCCGCCCGTGGTCAACGACGCCGGGAGCGTGGCCGTGGCCCGCCGGGTGGCCGACCGCGTGCTCGGCGAGGGCGGTTTCGTGCCGCTGGAACGCGGCGGCGCGGGAGAGGACTTCGCCTACTACCTCGACCACGCCCCCGGCGTGCTGGTCTCGCTCGGCGTCTGGGACGGCGAGGGCGAGCCCACCGGCGTGCACCGCGGCACCTTCGTCGCCGATGACGCGGCCCTGCCCGTCGGCGTGCGCGTGTACACCGAGCTCGCCCTCACGGCGCTCGCCCAGCTCACCGCCGCCGCCCCTTCCGCCGGCGATACCCCCGCCACCCCCTAGATCCCCGCACCCACACCCCTGCAACCGAGGAACCCCACCCCCATGAGAAGATCACGCACCGCGCTCGCATCCGCCGCCGCACTGGCCGCATCGGCCCTGCTGCTGGCCGGATGCTCGGCGCCCGCGGCCTCCGACGACGCCGCCACGAGCTACCAGGACACCATCCACTACCCCGTCGCCGCGAGCATCCCGACGCTCGATCCGCAGATCAGCCCCTCGGGCGTGGTCGCGAACATCGACGCCCACATCTTCGAGACGCTGGTGGCGCAGGACGAGACGCTCACCCCGCAGCCCGCCCTCGCCGAGTCGTGGACGACCAGCGAGGACGGCCGCTCGTGGACCTTCACACTGCGCCAGGGCGTGCTCTTCCACAACGGCGAAGAGCTGCACGCCGACGACGTGGCCGCCTCGCTGAACCGCTGGAAGACCGTCACGGCGCGCGCCAAGACCCTGCTCGGCGACAGCGAGTTCACCGTGGTGGACGACTACACCGTGGCGCTGCAGCTCGCCGAACCACGCGGCGACCTGCTCGCGCAGCTGTCGAACCCGCTGCAGTTCGCGGCCGTCATGCCCGCCGAGATCGCCTCGACGGCGCCGGCCGAGGGCATCTCCGAGTACATCGGCACGGGCCCGTACAAGTTCGACGCCTGGAACGCCGACCAGAACGTGCAGCTCAGCCGCTTCGACGACTACACCGGCGTCGACACCGAGCCGAGCGGATACGCCGGCCGCAAGGAGGCTCCGACCGAGAACATCTCCTTCGACTTCGTGCTCGATTCGGCCACCCGCTTCTCGTCGTTCCTGAGCGGCGAGTACGACTTCTCCGACGTCACCGTCGACAATTTGCCCCAGGTGCAGGCGCAGAACGACGTCGAGGTCAGCAAGGAGCTCTCGACCGGCTATGTGGTGGTCTTCAACATGACCAGCGCGTTCTCCGGCGACCTCGCCGCGCGCGAGGCGGTCAACGCCGCGATCGACGCCGACGACTTCATGACCGCCGTCACCTCCGATCCCGAGCTGTACCGCCTGAACCCCGGGTACGTGTACGAGGAGAACGCGAACTGGTGGACGGATGCCGGCTCCGACGGGGTCTTCAACACCCCCGACACCGACTCGGCGAAGCAGAAGCTGGCCGACGCCGGCTACGACGGCCGCGAGATCCACATCCTCACCAGTCACGACTACGGCGAGGTGTACTACAAGTCGGCGGTCATCCTGCAGAGCCAGCTCGAGGCGATCGGCGTGAACGCCGTGCTCGACATCTACGACTACGCCACGCTCATCCAGAAGCGCAACTCGCTCCAGGGCTGGGACATCTACGCCGGCGCCTTCCTGGTGCCCTCCACCCCGTCGCAGCTGCTGTACCTCACGCCGAACTACGGCGGCGCCACCGATCCGGAGCTCGCGAGCCTGGTCTCCGGCACGGCATCCGCCGTCTCCGACGCCGACCAGAAGGCGTCGAGCGAGGCCCTGGAGCAGTACCTGTGGACGAACCTGCCCACCATCAACGTGGGCGACTCCTACACCTACCGCGCCATCCGCGACTCCGTCTCGGGGTATCAGAGCCTGAACGGGGCTCCGATCCTCTGGAACACGAAGATCGCGGAGTAACCGGCCCCATGCTGCGGTACGGACTCGCGCGGCTGCTCGCGCTCGTGCAGGTGCTGGTCGTGATGTCGATCGTCATCTTCGCGCTCATCTACGCGATGCCGGGCGACCCCGCCTCGGTCATCCTGGGAGACGACGCGAGCGCCGAGCAGATCGCCGAGTTCCGTGCCCAGCTGGGCCTCGACCAACCGGTCTGGCTGCGCTATCTCGACTGGCTGTGGTCGGCGCTGCACGGCGACCTCGGCTACTCGATCTTCCTGCACGACGACGTGGCGCACATCGTGGCGGAACGTCTGGTGCCCACGGTCTCGATCGCGCTGCTGGCGACCGTGGTGAGCGTGCTGGTGGCCATCCCGCTTGCCCTCGCCGCGGCCCGGCGGCGCGGTGGCGTGGCGGATGTCTCGCTCTCGGCCGTGGCGATGCTCGGGCTCGCCGTTCCGGGCTTCCTGCTGAGCCTGTTCCTGGTGCAGCTGTTCGCCGTGCAGCTCGGCTGGCTGCCGGTGGCGGGCTACGCCGACCCCTCGGAGGGCATCGGCGAGTTCCTGCGCTACCTCGTGCTCCCCGCCGTCGCCCTCGGCGTCGTGCAGGTCTCCGTGCTCGGGCGCGTCACCCGGGTGTCGGTGGTGGATGCGCTGGCCGGGTCGTTCATCGCGGTCGCCGAGGCCAAGGGCGTCTCGCCCGGCGGCGTGCTCTACCGGCACGCCCTGCGCAACGCTCTGGTGCCGATCGTGACAGTGCTGGCCGGCTCCTTCGGCACCCTGCTGGCCGGCGCCGCCGTGGTGGAGACCATCTTCAACATCCCGGGCATCGGCCAGCTGGTGGTCACCGCCATCTCCCGGCGCGACTACCCGGTCATCCAGGGGACCGTGCTCGTGATCGCCGTCATCTACGTGCTGCTGAACTTCGTGGTCGACCTGCTCTACCCGCTGCTGGACCCGCGCATCCGCCTCACCGCGGGAGCGAAGCGATGACCGCCGCACCGGGCGCCGGGCCACGCACCGCACTGCGCCGGCTGGGGGCCGCGCTCGCCGCCCGCCCCGCCGTGCTGGTGGGCATCGTGCTGCTGGTCGTCTGCGCCCTGATCGCGCTGCTGGTGCCCCTGTTCTCGCCCTACGACCCCAACGCCGCCGTGGTCGCCGACCGGATGCAGCCGCCCTCGGCCGCGCATCCGCTCGGCACCGACGACTTCGGCCGCGACCTGCTGGCGCGCCTGGCCGTGGGCATCGGGATGTCGATGCAGGTGAGCATCGCCGTCTCGGTGGTGGCGCTGCTGCTCGGCCTCTTCCTCGGGCTCGTCGCCGTGTTCGTGCGGCCGCTGGACCAGGTGATCATGCGCATCTGCGACGGGTTGCTCGCCATCCCCGGCGTGCTGCTGGCACTGGCCGTGGTGGCGGCCACCGGCGCCTCCGTCGGCAGCCTCATCGCGTGTCTGATCGTGGTGGAGACCCCGGGCCTCGTGCGTCTGGTGCGCTCGGCCGCGCTCTCCGCCCGCGAGCGCCGGTACGTCGAGGCGGCGGAGGCGGCGGGCGTGCGGCGCCCCGCCGTGATCGTGCGGCACGTGCTGCCCGCCGTGCTGGTGCCGGTGGCCGTGCAGACCTCGGCGGTGTTCGGCTCCGCCATCATCATCGAGGCCGCCCTGAGCTTCCTCGGTGCCGGCATCCCCGCCCCCACGGCGAGCCTCGGCAACCTGCTGAGCGAGTCGAAGGCCTTCCTCTACACGGCGTGGTGGCTCACCGTGTTCCCCGGGCTGGCGCTCGCCGCGCTCGTGCTCGGCGCCAACCTCATCGGCGACGGCATCGGCGGCCGCGGTGTTCTGCGGTTGCGCTCACGCCGCGCCCGTGCTCGTGCCCGCTCGCGTGGCCTGGATCCCGACGCACCGGATGTGCCGGGCATGAGCGAGCTCGATCGCGAGAGGATGATCCGGCCGTGACGCAACCCACGCTGCGAGTCTCCGGGCTCACCGTCTCCTTCGGCGCCACCCCCGTGGTGGCCGACCTGGATCTCACCCTCGCGCCGGGCGAGGTGGTGGCGCTGGTCGGCGAGTCCGGCTCCGGCAAGTCCACCACGGCCCGTGCCATCCTGGGCCTGCTGCCGCCGGAGGCCGAGGTGCGCCGCGGCGAGGTCGCCCTCGACGGCATCGCCCTGCTCGGCCTCTCGCCGCGGCAGCTGCGCCCCCTGCGCGGCCGCCGGATCGGGTACGTGCCGCAGGATCCGGCGAGCTCGCTCGACCCGGTGCAGCGGATCGGCCGTCAGGTCGCCGAGGTGTTCCGGGTGCACGGCATCGGCTCTCGCGCCGACCGGCGGGGGCGGGTGGTCGAGGCGCTGCGGACGGCCGGCATCGACGAACCCGAACGGCGGATGCGCCAGTTCCCGCACGAGCTCTCCGGCGGGCTGCAGCAGCGGGCCCTCATAGCGATCGCGCTCGCCGCCTCTCCGCAGCTGCTCGTGGCCGACGAGCCCACCAGCGCGCTGGACGTGACGGTGCAGAAGGAGATCCTCGACAACCTGGCGCAGAGCACGGCCTCCCGCGGCACCTCGGTGCTGCTGATCACGCACGACCTCGGCGTGGCGGCGGAACGCGCCGACCGGATCGTGGTGCTGAACGCGGGCCGGATCGTCGAGCAGGGCCCGGCCCGTACCGTGCTCACCGCGCCGCAGCACGAGTACACCCGCCGGCTGGTGGCGGCCACGCCCTCGATGGGTGCGGCCTCCCTCACCGTCGTCGATCGGCAGCCGCACACCCGGGAGGCCGGACCGTTTGCCCAGGCGCGCGACGCATCCGCTCCCCCGCTGCTCACGGTGACCGATCTGGTGAAGGATTTCGGATCGGCCGCACGCCGTCGCCGCGCCGGTCGCGACCAGGCGCCGCCCGCCGTGGACGGCGTCGGTTTCGAGCTCGCGCGCGGCACCACGTTCGCCCTGGTCGGCGAATCCGGCTCGGGCAAGACCACGACCGCCCGGATCATCGCCCGTCTGGAGACCGCGACGAGCGGATCCGTGGTCTTCGACGGGGCCGACATCACCACGGCGGCCGGCGAGCGGCTGCGTCTGCTGCGCCGCCGGATCCAGTTCGTGCACCAGAACCCGCACGCGGCGCTGGACCCGCGCTTCACCGTCGCGGAGGCGATCGGCGAGCCGTTGCGCGCCTTCGGCCTCGGCGACCCCGGCGAGCGCCGACGGCGGGCCGGCGAACTGCTCGATCGCGTCGCCCTCCCCACCGCCCTGCTGGACCGCGGCACCGCCCGGCTCTCCGGCGGCCAGGCGCAGCGCGTCGCCATCGCCCGAGCGCTCGCCCCCGAACCCGAGTTCGTGGTGCTGGACGAGGCGGTCTCGGCGCTGGACGTGTCGGTGCAGGCGCAGATCCTCGAGCTGCTGGCCGGGCTGAAGGCGGATCTCGGCCTCAGCTACCTGTTCATCTCGCACGATCTCGCGGTGGTCGCCGAGATCGCCGACGAGGTGGCCGTGATGCGGGGCGGACGCCTGATCGAACGCGGCTCACCTCGCCAGGTGTTCGCCGCGCCGGCCGACCCCTACACGCAACGGCTGGTCGCCGCGGTGCCGGGCACCGCCTGACGCATCACGTCACGAAGCGACACACCCCGCCGGCGGTGTCGTAGCGTGAGAGCATGCCCGATCTGCTCGATCTCGTCGCCCTGCGCAGTGTCGTGGAGATCGCCGAGGCCGGTTCGTTCACCGCGGCCGCGCGATCGCTCGGCATCAGCCAGCCCGCCATCAGCCAGCACGTGCGAGGGCTCGAACAGCGCTTCGGCACCGCCCTCGTCGGCCGGGCCGGCCGCCTCACGCGCTTCACCCCCGAGGGCGAGCGCGTGCTCGCCGAGGCGCGCCGCCTGCTCGCCGCGCACGACGAGGCCCTGCGCTCGCTCGAGCACATCGAGGCGCCGCCGATCGTGATCGGGTCCACCGGGCACTCCGTCTCCGGCATCCTGGGCCCCCTGCTGGAGCAGCTGCGGTCGACGCTGCCCGAACGGCGCACCCTTGTGCGCATCGAGCCGCCCGAATCGCTCACCACGCTGCTCGACGAGGGCTCGATCGACGCCGGACTGATGATCGGCTACGACTGGAACGCCCCGGGCGACGAAGTGGGCCGGATGCCGCTGCGCTGGTTCAGCGCGCGACCGGTGTCCTCCGCCGCGCCGTCCGCGGGCCTGCCGCTCGTGGTCAGCCGCCCGCCCTGCCGGATCCGCCACCTCGCCCTGACCCACCTGGCCCGGGCCGGCCGGCGCACGAACATCGTCGCGGAGTGCTCCGACCTCGGCGGGGTGCTCGACGCCGCCCGAGCCGGCCTCGGCGTCGCGCTGCTCCCCGCCATGCCCGGCCAGGCGATCGACGGCCTCTACGAGCGCCACGACCTGCCCTCGGTCGGGCCGGTCAGCGTGCGGCTGGTCGCCCGCCGGGGCCTGGACGACACCGTGCACTCGGCCGTCTGGAACGCGGCCCTCGCCTCGATCGCCGGGCGCGCCAAGGCGATCTCCGCCTGAGGCCGCGAACGGCGGGACGGAGCCGGCCCGGTGACGGGCCGGGCGATCAGGCCAGGTAGCCGCTCACGACCGCGCGGCAGGCGGCGATCGCCGCGGCGTCGCCCTTGGGGTCGGCGATGAAGGCGCGCACGAGCAGCGCATCGGCCACGGTGAGCGCGATGTCGAGCCGCTCGGCCAGCGTGCCGTCGTCGGTGATTCCGAGCTCGTCCACCAGCGCCGCGGCCAGCGGGCCGGAGACCCGGGCGGCCGCAGCCGTGCCGCCGTCGACCTCGGGCAGCGCGATCTGGTCGCTCAGCCGGATCGACGTGAAGCCGGGCTCGGTACGGTGCAGCTCGACGGTGGCGTCGATCAGGCAGCCGAAAGCGGCGTCGAGGGTGGTGGGCTTGGCGCTCTCGAGCTTCTCGACGCTCGCGCGCAGGAAACGCTCGAAGCTGCGCAGGCTCATGGCGCCGAGCACGGCGATGCGGTCGGGGAAGTAGCGGTAGACGGTGCCGATGGAGGCACCGGCGCGCTCGGCCACCATGGCGGTGGTCAGACGCTCGATGCCGACTTCGGCCACCACCGCCGACGCGGCATCCAGCAGCGCGCCGATGCGTTCGCTGCTGCGAGCCTGTACCGGCTCGTTGCGGACGTTCCCCGTAGTCGTGAGCGCACCGCTCACCAGGTCGTTGAATGACAAATTCCGCCCGTTCCTTCCCGTTTCCCGCTGCAAGTCTAGTTGCGCCAAGGTGAGAAAGTGTCGCAAGGGCGCGCCCGATCCTCGAAACGGCGAGGCGTGACAGACTGGAAGCGTGTCTTATGACCCCGCCGCGGCACCACGGCTGCACCGTGCCGCACGAATCGACGACGCGCTCCACGATTTCCGCGAGGCGTGGGCGAGGCGTCGAGGGCACCAGCCGACCGTCATCCCGTACGCCGGATACGGGTCGACCTCGCGCATCCGGGTGCTCGGCCGTGTGCTGCTCACCAAGGAGCCGAAGGCCGGATCGCGCGGCGCCCGCAAGCAGCAGCGCCGCGAGGAGCGGGTTCGCGGCTGGCGCAGCTTCACGAGCGTGCCGGTGGGCGACGTGGAGGTCACCATCGAGGTCGAGGGCATCGTGCGCACCGTCTTCGCCGATCGCGGCGGTGTAGTCGACACCGACGTCGACGTGGAGCTCGAGCCCGGCTGGCACACCATCACCATGCGCACGCTGGATTCGGATGCGGTCGAGGCGCCGGTCTACATCGTCGCGCCCGAGACCTCGTTCGGCGTGGTCTGCGACATCGACGACACCGTCATGGTGACGGCGCTCCCCCGGCCGTTCCTGGCGTTCTGGAACACCTTCGTGCTCGACGTGCACGCGCGCACCCCCACGCCCGGGATGGCGGTGTTCCTCGAACGGCTGATGGAGGAGCATCCGGGCGCCCCGTTCATCTACCTCTCCACCGGGGCATGGAACGTCGCCCCCACCCTCACCCGGTTCCTCGGCCGCAACCTCTACCCGCGCGGTCCGCTGCTGCTCACCGACTGGGGGCCCACGCACGACCGGTTCTTCCGCAACGGGCGCGAGCACAAGGAGAAGAACCTGCGCCGCCTGGCCGCGGAGTTCCCCGGCATCCGCTGGGTGCTGATCGGCGACGACGGCCAGCACGACGAGGAGATCTACAGCGAGTTCGCCGCCGAGAACCCCGACAACGTGCGCGCCATCGCCATCCGTCAGCTCTCCCCCAGCGAGGCGGTCCTGGCCGGCGGCCGCGCCAAGAGCGAGGGAACCCCCACGGAGGTCCCCCGTGTCTACTCCCCCGACGGCGCGGGCCTGGCGCAGCAGCTGGGTGCGCTGGGCTGACTGCGGCGGCGATGGTGCGCCGCGATGGTGCGTCGGCGGTTTCACGGGTGTGTCTGTCGGGCTGTGCTAGTTGCGGTGGCGCCGGGCTTCGCTCGGCGTCACCGGGCTTCGCTCGGCGTCACCGGGCTGCGCCGGTCCCTGCCCGGCGCAGCGCGACATGTGAGCGCGCGGTCGACGGGCGCGGGCTTCGCTCGCACCCGTCGGCCACACGCTCACCTTGGGTCGGCGGGTACGGCCTGAGACTTTGCGTCCTCGACTTCCGTTGCTGCCTGGAGCTCTCTTACACCCCTTCGGCGTGGGACTCCAGGAACTGGTAGACCTCGTTCTCGTCGACTCCGGGGAACTTGCCCGAGGGGAGGGGCGAGAGGATGTGGGCGTGCAGCTTGGCGGAGGGCCAGGCGGCGTCCGACCAGCGGTCGGCGAGCGCGGAGTCGGGGCGGCGGCAACAGCTCTCGTCGGGGCAGGTGGACTGCACCCGGCCCTGCGTGTCGCGGCCGCGGAACCACTTCGCCTCGGAGAACGGCACGCCGAACGTGATCGAGAACTCGCCGGCATCCGTCTTCCCCGTCTGGGTGGCGCACCAGTAGGTGCCCGCGGGCGTGTCGGTGTACTGGTAGAACTCCGTGGTGCGGTTGGTGCGGCCGAGCGCCCCGCGCGCCGCCCACTTGCGGCACACCAGCTGCCCCTCCACCGCACCCGTCACGTCGACCGGCAGCGGCAGCTCGTCGTTCTCGTAGGCCTTGTAGATGGCCCCGTCCTTCCCCACGCGGAGGAAGTGCACGGGCATGTCCAGGTGCGCGGTGCCGAGGTTGGTCATCCGCAGCGCCGCCGCTTCGTGGGTGACGCCGAACGCGTCCCGGAAGTCTTCGACCGAGAGGTCTTTGCGCTGCTTCGCGGCCCGAAGGAAGGCGACGGATGCCGTCTGCGGCATGAGACACGCAGCCGCGAAGTAGTTGATCTCGAGCCGCTGCTGCAGGAACTCGGCGTAGCTCTGCGGCGGCTGGTGACCGAGCAGCCGGTGCGCCATCGCCTGCAGCGCCATCGACCGCAGACCGTGCCCGCCCGGGATGGAGGCCGGCGGCAGGTAGATGCGCCCGTTCTCCAGGTCGGTGACGGATCGCGCCGAGTGCGGCAGGTTGTCGACGTAGATCAGCGTGAAGCCCAGGTTCTCGGCCAGCAGCGAGACGCTGCGGTGCGTCAGTGCGCCCGAGGTGTGTCCCACCGTCGCCAATGTCTCCTCGGCGAGCTTTTCCAGATCGGGCAGGTAGTTGTTCTTCGCCCGCATCGCCATCCGGTTCTCGGTGTTCGCCCGCCGCGCCTCCTCGGGCGTCGCGATCGACTCCGTGGCCCGGCGGCGCAGCTCCCGGTGCAGCCCCACGAGCGACTCGAGGGTCTCCAGCGGCAGGTTGCGCGAGGCGGGCACGAGCGGCAGGCCCAGCGATCCGTAGAGCGGGCTGCTCTGCGCCTTCGAGAGCTCGATCTCCAGCGCCGTGCGCGCATCCGGAGCCTCGTCGCTCAGCAGCTGGGTCACCGGCACGTCGAGCGCGCCGGACAGCGACTGCAGCAGCGAGAGCTTCGGCTCGCGCCGCCCGTTCTCGATCAGCGAGAGCTGCGAGCCCACGACCCCCACCCGCGCCCCGAGCTGGTCGAGCGTGTAGCCCTTCTCTTTCCGGTGGTGCCGGATGCGTCGCCCCAGCGTGATCAGGTCACTGCCCTCGGCCAATTTTGTCTCCTGTAAAGATCGGCGAATCTTTCCACGCAATTATGCCGAATCGCGCCCTCGCACTCTACATAGTGGAAGAACCGCCACACAATTGACAGAAAAGGTCTGCGCGATGAGCATCCTCGAAACCAGCAGCATGGTCGGAGTCGACGGCCCGAGCAAGAACCACGACGTGAACGAGTGGGTGCGCGACGTCGCGCTGCTCACCAAGCCCGACTCGATCGTCTGGTGCGACGGCTCCACCCGCGAGTGGGACGAGCTCACCAAGATGATGGTCGAGCAGGGCACGCTCATCCGCCTCAACCCGGAGTGGCGCCCCAACAGCTTCCTGGCCCGCAGCGACCCGGCCGACGTGGCGCGCGTCGAGGACCGCACCTTCATCTGCTCCGAGAACGAGGCCGATGCCGGCCCCACCAACAACTGGCGCAACCCCTTCGCCATGCGCGAGGAGCTCACCAAGCTGTTCGCCGGCAGCATGCGCGGCCGCACCATGTACGTGGTGCCGTTCTCGATGGGCCCGCTGGGTGGCCCGATCTCCCAGCTCGGCGTGCAGGTCACCGACTCGCCCTACGTGGTCGTCAGCATGCAGCTGATGACCCGGATGGGCGAGGCGGCGCTGAACCTGATCGAGCCCGAGACCGCCTGGGTGCCCGCGCTGCACTCGGTCGGCGCCCCGCTGATCGCCGAAGACGGCACCCGCAAGGCCGACGTGGCCTGGCCGCACAACCCCGAGAAGTACATCAGCCACTTCCCCGAGACCCGCGAGATCTGGTCGTTCGGCTCGGGCTACGGCGGAAACGCCCTGCTCGGCAAGAAGTGCTTCGCGCTGCGCATCGCGAGCGTGATGGCCCGCGACGAGGGCTGGCTCGCCGAGCACATGCTGATCATCAAGATCACGAGCCCGGAGGGCAAGGTCTACCACGTGGCCGCCGCCTTCCCGAGCGCCTGCGGCAAGACCAACCTCGCGATGCTGAACCCGAGCGTGCCCGGCTGGAAGGTCGAGACCATCGGCGACGACATCGCCTGGATGCGCCCCGGCCCCGACGGCAAGCTGCGCGCCATCAATCCCGAGCGCGGTTTCTTCGGCGTGGCTCCCGGCACCGGCATCACCACCAACCCCACCGCGGTCGACACCGTCTGGGGCAACTCGATCTTCACCAACGTCGCCCTGCGCGACGACGGAGACGTGTGGTGGGAGGGTCTCACCCCCAAGGCTCCGGCGCACCTGATCGACTGGCAGGGCAACGACTGGACGCCCGGTTCCGCCACCCCGGCCGCGCACCCCAACTCGCGCTTCACGGTGACCGCCGACCAGTGCCCCTCGATCGCCGAGGACTGGGACTCGCCCGAGGGTGTGGTGATCGACGCCATCCTGTTCGGCGGCCGCCGCCCCTCGACCGTTCCGCTGGTGTCGCAGGCCCGCGACTGGAACCACGGCGTGTTCATGGGTGCCACGATGGCCTCGGAGACCACCGCGGCCGCCGAGGGCGCCGTGGGGCGCCTGCGCCACGACCCCTTCGCCATGCTGCCGTTCTGCGGCTACAACATCACCGACTACTTCGCCCACTGGCTGGAGATCGGCGAGCAGCTGGGAACGGATGCTCCTCCCGTGTTCTCGGTGAACTGGTTCCGCAAAGACGAGGACGGGAAATTCATCTGGCCCGGCTTCAGCGAGAACTCCCGTGTGATCGAGTGGATCGTGCGCCGCCTGGAGGGTTCCGTCGACGTGGTCGACGCCCCGATCGGCAAGCTGCCGAAGGTGCGCGACTTCAACGTCGACGGACTCGACCTCAGCTACGAGCAGCTGCAGGGCATCCTCTCGGTCGACCGCGCCGCCTGGAAGCGTGAGGTCGACGAGGTCGAGCGCTACTTCGACGAGCTCTCCAGCGAAGAGGGTCACGCCGTGCCCACCGAACTCCGCCGCCAGCTCGCCTCCCTGAAGGCCAACATCCGCTGACCTTCTCTCGCAGAACTACCGCCGAATGGCCGCTGCCCCCGGGACAGCGGCCATTCGGTATTCTTGAGAGAACCACAGTGAGGCACCTCTCCATCTGACACGGTGCCGTCTATATCGCCAGGAGGTCCACCATGCCCGCACACGTGCCCGACAAACCCGCTCTCGAGGGGCTCGAGAGCAAGTGGGACGCCGAGTGGACCACCCGCGGCACCTACCTCTTCGACCGCGCCGGCGCCGTCGACGGCGGGCGCGACTGCGTCTACTCGATCGACACCCCGCCGCCCACCGCGTCCGGCTCGCTGCACATCGGCCACGTGTTCTCCTACACGCACACGGATGTCGTGGCCCGCTTCCAGCGGATGGCCGGCAAGCAGGTGTTCTACCCGATCGGCTGGGACGACAACGGCCTGCCGACCGAACGCCGGGTGCAGAACTACTACGGTGTGCGCTGCGACCCCACGCTCCCCTACGACCCCGACTTCACGCCGCCGTTCGAGGGCGGCGACAACAAGTCGTCGAAGGCCGCCGACCAGATCCCCATCTCGCGCCGCAACTTCATCGAGCTCTGCGAGGTGCTCACCGTCGAAGACGAGAAGCAGTTCGAGTCGCTCTGGCGCGACCTCGGCCTCTCCGTCGACTGGACCCAGACCTACCGCACCATCTCGCGCGAGGCGCAGGCCGCCTCGCAGCTCGCCTTCGTGCGCAACGTCGAGCGCGGCGAGGCCTACCAGGCCATGGCGCCCACCCTCTGGGACGTCACCTTCCGCACCGCCGTGGCCCAGGCCGAGCTCGAAGACAAGGAGCAGCCGGGCGCGTACCACCGCATCGCCTTCACCAAGGCCGACGGCGAGCCCGTGTTCATCGAGACGACCCGCCCCGAGCTGCTGCCGGCCTGTGTGGCCCTGGTCGCGCATCCGGATGACGAGCGCTACAAGCCGCTCTTCGGCACCACCGTCACCACCCCCGTGTTCGGCGTGGAGGTGCCCGTCGTGGCGCACCACCTGGCTCAGGCCGACAAGGGCTCGGGCATCGCCATGATCTGCACCTTCGGTGACCTCACCGACGTGATCTGGTGGCGCGACCTCGACCTGCCCAACCGCGCGATCATCGGCTTCGACGGCCGCATCATCAGCGAGGCTCCGGATGCGATCGCCTCCGAGGAGGGCCGGGCCGCGTACGCGCAGCTCGCCGGCAAGACCGTGTTCTCGGCCAAGCAGGCCGTGGTCGAGCTGCTGCGCGAATCCGGCGCCCTGATCGGCGACCCCAAGCCCATCACGCACCCCGTGAAGTTCTTCGAGAAGGGCGACCGCCCGCTCGAGATCGTCTCCACCCGCCAGTGGTACATCACCAACGGCGCGCGCGACGAAGAGCTGCGGGCGCGCCTGATCGAGCTCGGCGGGGAGCTGGAGTGGCATCCGGAGTTCATGAAGGTGCGCTACGAGAACTGGGTCGGCGGCCTCACCGGCGACTGGCTGATCTCGCGCCAGCGCTTCTTCGGCGTGCCGCTGCCGGTCTGGTACCCGCTCGACGGCGACGGCAACCCGGTGTTCGACGAGCCGATCGTGGCGACGCCCGACATCCTGCCGGTCGACCCGTCGTCGGATGCGGCGCCCGGCTACTCCGACGACCAGCGCGGCGTGCCCGGCGGCTTCCAGGGCGAGGTCGACGTGATGGACACCTGGGCCACCTCCTCGCTCACCCCGCAGCTGGCCGGCGGCTGGCAGCGCGACGAGGAGCTGTGGAGCACGGTGTTCCCGTTCGACCTGCGCCCCCAGGGGCAGGACATCATCCGCACCTGGCTGTTCAGCACCATGCTGCGCTCGACGCTGGAGACGAACGAGAAGCCGTGGAAGCACGCGGCGCTCTCGGGCTTCATCGTCGACCCCGACCGCAAGAAGATGTCGAAGTCGAAGGGCAACGTGGTGACGCCGGCCGACATCCTGGCCGCGCACGGCTCGGATGCGGTGCGGTACTGGGCGGCGTCGTCCCGGCTCGGCACCGACGCGGCCTTCGACGAGAAGAACCCGACGCAGATCAAGATCGGCCGTCGCCTCGCGATCAAGATCCTGAACGCGGCGAAGTTCGTCTACGGCTTCGAGCTGCCCGAGGGGCACTCCTCGATCACCGAGCCGCTGGATCTCAGCATGCTCACCGAGCTCGACGAGGTCATCCGCACCGCCACCAAAGCCCTGCAGAACTACGACCACGCCCGCGCGCTGGAGACCACGGAGACCTTCTTCTGGACCTTCTGCGACGACTACCTCGAGCTGGTGAAGGAGCGCGCCTACCGCGACTCCTCGGATGCCGCCGGCAAGGCCTCGGCCGTGCTCGCGCTGCAGACCGCCATCGACGTGCTGCTGCGGCTGTTCGCGCCGTTCCTGCCGTTCGCCACCGAAGAGGTGTGGTCGTGGAGCCACGACGAGTCGGTGCACACGGCAGCGTGGCCCGCCTCGGTGGCCGCGGCGCTGCCGTCGGGCGTCACCGCGGAGCTGCCCGCCCACGCCGGCCTGCTGCCGCTGGCCTCGCGGGCCCTGGTGAGCATCCGTCGCGCCAAGACCGACGCGAAGGCCTCGCAGAAGACCCCGGTGGCATCCGCCACCATCACCGGCCCGGCTGCGGAGGTGGCTCTGCTGGAGCTCGCCGCCGCCGATCTCAAGGCCGTCGGCCGCATCGCGGAGCTCGGCTTCGGCGAGGCGGCCGAACTCACCATCGGCGATATAGTTCTAGCGCCCGACGAGAACACCCAGGAGGGCACAGCATGAGCCAGGAGGCGACGATGCCGATTCAGGTCAGGCCGATCGAGCACGGGGAGTTCTTCCCCTGGCACGCGGTGTACACCGGCTACGGCGAGTTCTACGAGAAGCCGCTGCACGACGAGAAGGCCGTGCTGGTGTGGAGCTGGATCATCGACGACGCGAACGAGCTGGAGTGCCTCGTGGCGATCGAGGGCTCCGGCGACGAGAAGCAGATCGTGGGGATCGCGCACTTCCGCGAGTTCGCCCGCCCGCTCGACGGCACCCGGGGAATCTACCTCGACGACCTGTTCGTGCTGCCCGAGAAGCGCAAGCAGGGTATCGCCACCGCGCTGATCGAGGGCGTGGCCGAGGTCGGCCGCTCGCGCAAGGCCAGCGTGCTGCGCTGGATCACCGCGAAGGACAACGAGACCGCCCGTGCGCTCTACGACCAGGTGGCCGAGAAGACCAAGTGGGTCACCTACGACAAGGCGCTCTGATGATCCAGCTCGGTACCCGCTGGCTCGTCGGTGACGAGCCGCCCTCGCGTCTCCCCCAGCCCGTGATCGACGCGATCTACGAGGTCGAGGGCGAACTCGCCGAACAGGGCGTGGCCGCCGCCGGCGAGTGGAGCTGGACGCTCACCTGGCTCGAGGGCAAGCCCGTCGTCGAGCTCGACGACGAGACCGTCATCGAGTACGACCCGGAGGCCGACGCCGCCCTGGTCACCGCCCCCGGCGAGTAGGCCGATCGATCCCGTCGACCTAGAACTCGGGGTTGCGCGGGGTGTAGTGCTCCTCGAGCGCGGTGAGCTCTTCGGGGGTGAGCTCGAGGTCGAGCGAGGCGACGGCGTCGGCGAGATGCTGCGGCTTCGTGGCGCCGACGATCGGCGCCGAGACCGCCTGCTGCTGCCGCACCCAGGCGAGGGCCACCTGCGCGCGACTCACGCCCCGGTCGTCGGCGACCCGGCCCACGGCCTCGGTGATCGCACGGTCGGCGGCATCCGCCTGGCCGTAGAAGCGCTTCGTGACCCAGTCGCTGTCGGTGCGCTCGGTCTCCGTGCCCCACGGCCGCGTGAGGCGACCGCGAGCCAGCGGGCTCCACGGCAGCACGCCCACGCCCTGGTCGAGCACGAGCGGATGCATCTCCCGCTCCTCCTCGCGCTGCAGCAGGTTGTACTGATCCTGCATCGACACGAACCGCGTCCACCCGTTTCGCTCGGCCGCGTGCTGCGCCGTCGCGAACTGCCAGGCGAACATCGACGAGGCCCCGATGTAGCGCGCCTTGCCCGCGCGCACCACGTCGTGCAGGGCCTCCATCGTCTCCTCGATCGGCGTCTCGGGGTCCCAGCGGTGGATCTGGTACAGGTCGACGTAGTCGGTTCCCAGCCGCGTGAGGCTCGCATCGATCGCGTTCAGGATGTGCGCCCGCGAGAGCCCGTGGTCGTTCGGGCCGGCGTCGCGCGCCAGCGGGAAGAACACCTTGGTGAGGATCTGCACCTCGTCGCGCCGGGCGAGCTCGCCGAGCATCCGCCCGGTGATCTCCTCGCTCGTGCCGTCGGAGTAGCTGTCGGCGGTGTCGAAGGTGGTGATGCCCGCCTCGAGCGCCTGCTCGAAGAACGGGCGTGACTGCTCCTCGGGCAGCGTCCACGGATGCGGACCGCGGTCGGGCACGCCGTAGCTCATGCAGCCGAGCACGACGGGTGAGATGCGGAGGCCTGAGCGGCCGAGACGAACGCTGTTCACGATGATCCTTTCGTTGCACTGCGGCGGCGCCACGGGAAGGCGCTCCACAGCATGATGACGCCGCCCACGAGCAGCCCCCAGAACGCCGATCCGATGCTCACCACGACGATCCCGGATGCCGTGACCAAGAAGGTCGCGATGGCCGGGATGCGATGGGCCGGCACCTCGATCGCCGCCGACACCGAGGTCGCCAGGGCGCCGAGCAGTGCCAGACCGGCCACGGCCGTGATGAGGATCGGCGGCGCTGCCGAGATGAGCGCCGTGGCCACGCCGGCGGCCAGACCGAACACGATGAAGCCGATGCCCGAGGTCACCGTCGCGATCCAGCGCTTGGCCTTGTCGGGGTGCGAATCGGGGCCGGCCATCAGCGCCGCCGTGATCGCGGCCAGGTTCACCGCGTGGCCGCCGAAGAACGACCCAGCCATCGTGCCGAGGCCCGAGGCCAGCAGCGCGGGCCGCGGCGGCACGGTGTACCCGAAGGTCGACATCACGGCGAAGCCCGGAACGTTCTGCCCGGCCATGGTCACGACGAACAGGGGGATGCCGAGGCTCACGATCACGAGCGGATCGAACACCGGCGCCACGAATGTCAGCTGCGGCGAGAGCGAGGCCTCGCCCAGCCACGCGGTTCCGGCGCTCACGCCGATGCCGATCGCGGCCACCACCATCGCCGCCGGCACCGCCCAGCGCGGGGCGAAGCGGAACAGCACCAGCCAGGTCAGGATGACGGGCAGCGCGAGCCACGGGATCTCGATCGCCGCCGTGATCGGCGCCAGGCAGATCGGGAACAGGATGCCGGCGAGCATCGCGCTCGCCAGCGGCCGCGGGATGCTCGTGATCGCGCGCCCGAGCGCCGGCCAGAGCCCGCAGAGCACGATCAGCGCCCCGCACACCAGGAACGCGCCCGTGGCAGCCCGGAAGTCGTTGGTGGTCGCCGAGGCCGCGACCAGCAGGGCAGCCCCCGGAGTCGACCAGGCGAACGAGATCGGCATCCGGAACGCGACGGCGAGCAGGATGCAGAGCACACCGCTCATCACGCAGACCACCAGCAGACCGCTCGCCGCCTGGGCGTCGTCCGCCCCCACGGCGTGGAGGCCGGCGACCACGAGCACGAACGAGCTCGCGAAGCCGGTGATCGAGGCGACGATCCCGGCAGAGATGGGCTGGATGATGAGCGCGTCTCCCCCGCGACGGACGGTCACCGCGTGAAGCGGCTAGAACAAGAGCGGCTAGAACAAGAGCGGATAGAACGAAAGCGGCTAGAACAAGACTGCTGCGGTGATGGCCTAGGCCGACTTCTCTTCGCGGCGCGCCTTGCGCGGAACGATGGTGGGCGCGGCGTTCTCGAGCACGGCTTCGCGAGTGACGATCACGCGCGCGACCTCGTCGGTGGAGGGCACCTCGAACATGATCGGCCCGAGCACCTCCTCCATGATCGCTCGCAGACCTCGCGCCCCGGTCTGGCGCAGCACGGCCAGGTCGGCGATGGCCTCGAGCGCATCCGTCTCGAAGTCGAGCTCGACGCCGTCGAGTTCGAACATGCGCTGGTACTGCCGCACCAAGGCGTTGCGCGGTTCGGTGAGGATCTGCATGAGCGCGGCCTGATCCAGCGGCAGGACCGTGGTGACCACGGGGAGCCGACCGATGAACTCGGGGATGAGCCCGAACTTGTGCAGGTCTTCCGGCAGCACCTCGCCGAACAGCGAGGCTTCGGCCTTCTTGCTGTAGAGCGGCGAGTTGAAGCCGATGCCGCGCTTGCCGGCGCGCTGGGAGATGATCTCCTCGAGCCCCGCGAAGGCGCCCGCCACGATGAACAGCACGTTCGTGGTGTCGATCTGGATGAATTCCTGGTGCGGATGCTTGCGGCCACCCTGCGGCGGAACGCTCGCGACCGTGCCCTCGAGGATCTTGAGCAGCGCCTGCTGCACGCCCTCGCCCGACACGTCGCGTGTGATCGACGGGTTCTCGGCCTTACGGGCGATCTTGTCGATCTCGTCGATGTAGATGATGCCGGTCTCGGCGCGCTTCACGTCGTAGTCGGCGGCCTGGATGAGCTTCAGCAGGATGTTCTCGACGTCTTCGCCGACGTACCCGGCCTCGGTGAGGGCCGTCGCATCCGCCACCGCGAACGGCACGTTCAGCCGCTTCGCCAAGGTCTGCGCGAGATAGGTCTTGCCGCAGCCCGTGGGACCGATGAGCAGGATGTTGCTCTTGGCGATCTCGACCTCGTTGGCCTGGGCCTCGGCCGAGACGATCGTGGTGCGGGCGCGGGTGCGCTTGTAGTGGTTGTAGACGGCCACCGAGAGCGCGCGCTTGGCGGCATCCTGACCGATGACGTACTCCTCGAGGAAGGAGTAGATCTCTTTCGGCTTGGGCAGTTCGAACTCGCCGGCCGCTTCTTCGCTGGCCTCCGAGAGACGTTCTTCGATGATCTCGTTGCAGAGCTCGACGCACTCGTCGCAGATGTAGACACCGGGCCCGGCGATGAGCTGCTGGACCTGCTTCTGGCTCTTTCCGCAGAATGAGCACTTGAGCAGGTCGGCGCTCTCTCCTATGCGTGCCATGCCCAGCCTCCTAGTCGCTGTGTTCTGACGAGCCTAACCCGAACCCCAGACACACTTCGACAGCCACGCACGAATCGAGACCCTTACGCCCGGATCCGTCGCGCAGGGCCCGTTCCGCGTCGCGCGCGGCGTGTCGGCCCGAGTTCGCGCCAGAGCATCTGGCCCGCCACGAGCACCAGGAACACCGCGAAGGCGATCGAGGCGGCGCGGGTGGGGATGACCGCGGCGGTCCAGCTGCCGGCCACGGTGGCGACGGATCCCGCCAGGCCGATCACGAGCCCGGCCTTCGGATCGGCGTTCCGGCGCCGCAGGTTCGCCACTGAGGTCGTGATGCTGCTGGGCGCGATCGCGATCAGCGAACTGCCCTTGGCCACGAGGTCGCCCACGCCGCCGCCGAGCACGAGTGCCGGCACGATCACGATGCCGCCGCCCACTCCGATGACGCCGGAGAGCACGCCGGCCACGAAGCCGACGGCCACGAGCAGCACGCCGCCGAGCACGGTGAGCTGCGGCGCCGCCGCGCTCGAGGGCTCGGAGAACACCAGCCGCACCGCCACGAACAGCAGGAACACGATGAACAGCAGCGCGATGGCCCGCGACGGCAGCTTGACGAGCAACCAGCTGCCGAGGAAGCCACCGCCGATCGCGCCGGCCGCCAGCAGCACGCCGTACGGCCAGTTCGCGGTGCCGAGCACCGTGTAGCTGAGCGCTCCCACGATCGTGACGGGCGCGATCGCGAGCAGCGAGGTGCCCGAGGCGAGCTTCTGCGAGAAGCCCAGGATGCCGACCAGCGCCGGCACCACGATCGTGCCGCCGCCCACGCCGAAGACGCCGGAGAGGAAGCCGCCGGCCAGGCCGATGGCGACCAGGATCCCGACGGTGGCGCGCGGCCCCGGCCGCGTCATCCGTTCCCCGCCCGGCCGGCATCGGTGTCGATCAGGTGGCGCAGATAGCGGCCGGGCGCATCCAGGAAACGACGCCAGTGCCCCACGAGCTCGAGTTCTTCCCACTCGGTGCGCCGGATGCCCCACTCGCCGAGTTCGAGGATGGTGGCTCCCGGCAGCGAGGCGAGCACCGGCGAGTGCGTGGCGCAGACGACCTGCGCACCGGCTTTCGCGAGGGCGTCCAGGTCGGCCAGGTAGCGCAGCGTGGACTGGAACGACAGCGCGGCCTCGGGCTCGTCGAGGCAGAAGAAGCCGGGCGAGTCGATCTTGCGGTCGAGCAGGGCGAGGAACGACTCGCCGTGGCTCATCTCGTGCAGGTCGCGATCGGGCGAATCCGGCAGCTGCTCGAGATAGCTGTAGTAGCTGTGCATGGTCTCAGCGCGCAAAAAGAACCCCCAACGCGGGGCGACGAGGCCGCGGTCGAGCTTCAGCCACTCCCCCAGCGGCGACTCGCTCGCGCGGGTACGGCCTCCCCCGTTGCGGCTGCCGCCCTCGGCCGGGAACCCGAAGGCCATCGCGATGCCCTCGAGCACCGTCGACTTGCCGCTGCCGTTCTCGCCCACCAGGAAGGTGATGCCCGGGTCGAGCTCGAGGCCGCCCTGCAGCTGGGCCACGGCCGGCACCGTCATGGGCCACGAACCGGCGACAGCCGGGGCATCCGAGAAGAAGGAGATCTTCCGGATGGCCCGGCTGTCGGTCAACCAGTCCTGGTCGGACACGGCGTCGGCGCGGCGTGCGGTGAGGTCAGCTGACCAGGGCCGGCACGTTCTTGCGCGAGGTGAGCACCTGGTCGATGAGGCCGTAGTCCAGCGCCTCGGCGGCCGAGAGGATCTTGTCGCGGTCGATGTCCTTGTTCACCTGCTCGAGCGTGCGGTTCGAGTGGTGCGACAGGGTCGACTCGAGCCACTCGCGCATGCGCAGGATCTCGCGGGCCTGGATCTCGATGTCGGACGCCTGGCCGCCACCCTGGCCGGTGGCCGGCTGGTGGATCAGGATGCGCGCGTTCGGCAGCGCGAGGCGCTTGCCGGGCGTGCCGGCCGCGAGCAGCACGGCCGCGGCGGAGGCCGCCTGGCCGAGGCAGACGGTCTGGATCTGCGGGCGCACGTACTGCATCGTGTCGTAGATCGCCGTCATCGCGGTGAACGAGCCACCGGGAGAGTTGATGTACATCTCGATGTCGCGATCCGGATCCTGCGACTCGAGCACCAGCAGCTGGGCCATCACGTCATCGGCCGAGGCGTCGTCGATCTGCACGCCGAGGAAGATGATCCGGTCTTCGAAGAGCTTCGCGTACGGGTCTTGACGCTTGAAGCCGTAGGCCGTGCGCTCCTCGAAGCTCGGCAGGATGTAGCGATCGGTGGGCATGGTGCCGTTGCGGTAGGCACTCGCACCGAAGGTGGGGGTTTCCATGAGTTCTTTTCCCTGTTCTCGTATCGGTGCGGACTAGAGCTGGTCGGCAGCCGTGCCGGCGCCGCCGACGACGTCGCTGGCGAACTCGCGCACGTGGTCGACGAACCCGTACTCCAACGCCTCCTGGGCGCTGAACCAGCGGTCGCGGTCGCCGTCTTCGTTGACCTGCTCGACGGTCTTGCCCGTCTGGTCGGCCGTGATCTGGGCGAGCGTGTGCTTCATGCTCAGGATGAGCTGCGCCTGGGTCTGGATGTCGCTGGCGGTGCCGCCGAATCCACCGTGCGGCTGGTGCAGCAGCACGCGGGCGTTGGGCGTGATGTAGCGCTTGCCCTTGGTGCCGCTGGTGAGCAGGAACTGCCCCATCGATGCGGCCATGCCGATGCCCACGGTCACGATGTCGTTCGGCACGAACTTCATGGTGTCGTAGATCGCCATGCCGGCCGTGATGGAGCCGCCGGGCGAGTTGATGTAGAGGTAGATGTCGCGCTTGGGGTCTTCAGCCGCGAGGAGCAGGATCTTCGCGCAGATCTCGTTCGCGTTGTCGTCGCGGACTTCGGACCCGAGCCAGATGATGCGATCCTTCAGCAGTCGGTCGAAGACGCTGGATGGGAGAGCCGTTTCGGCCATGTGTGTCGCTCCAATTCACTTGCAGTGGTTTGAATCTACTGGGTCGAACGCGCGCGGCGGCCCGTGTTCGCCGTCGGCAGATAGCGAACGACGGAGGGCCCGCATCCGGTGTCTGTCGACACGACGGATGCGGGCCCTCCGGGAGAAGCTTCGCGAGAAGCGATCCGCGACTAGTGCGAGTGGCCCTCGTGGTCGTCGTGGTCGTGACCCTCGTGCTCGTCGGCGGCGCCGACCAGGTTCGGGCCCTCGCCGTCTTCGGCCAGCGTGGTGAACTCGCTGATGTCGACGGCCTTGCCGTCGGTGTCGACGACCTTCGCCTTCGACAGCACGATCGCGAGCGCCTTGTTGCGGGCGACCTCGGCCACCATCGCGGGGATCTGGTTCGACTCGGAGAGGATCTTCACGAACTCGTTCGGGTCCATGCCGTACTGGGCCGAGGACTGCACGAGGTACTGGGTGAGCTCGTCTTGCGAGACCTTGACCTCTTCCTTCTCCACCACGGAGTCCAGCAGGATCTGGGTCTTGAAGGTGTTGGTGCTCGACTCGGTCACCTCGGCGCGGTGCTCGTCGTCCTCGAGGCGGTTCTCGCCCTCGAGGTGACGGTGCACCTCGTCTTCGATCAGCGCCGGCGGAACCGGGATCTCGACCTTTTCCAGCAGCGACTCGACGATCTTGGTGCGGGCCTCGGACGCCTGGCCGAAGGCCTTCTGCTTCTCGACCTGCTCCTTGAGCGACTTCTTCAGCTCGTCGAGCGTGTCGAACTCGCTGGCGATCTGGGCGAAGTCGTCATCGGCCTCGGGCAGCTCGCGCTCCTTGACGGAGTTGAGCGTGACGGTGACCAGGGCGTCGCGACCGGCGTACTCGCCGCCGAGCAGCGGAGCCTCGAAGGTGGTGGTCTCACCGGCGGTGAGGGTGTCGAGGGCCTCGTCGATGCCCTCGAGCAGCTCGCCCGATCCGATCTCGTAGGAGATGCCGGATGCGGTGTCGACCTCGACGTCGTCGACGGTCGCCACCAGGTCGAGCTGGGCGAAGTCGCCCGTCTTGGCGGGGCGCTCGACGGTCACCAGCGTGCCGAAGCGGCTGCGCAGGCGCTCGAGCTCTTCGTCGACGTCCGAGTCGGCGACGACGGCGGGCTCAACGGCCACCTCGAAGCCCTCGTAGTCGGGCAGCTCGATCTCGGGGCGCACGTCGACCTCGATGGCGAGCTCGAGGTCGCCGGAGAAGTCTTCGGCCTTGGGCCACTCGACGATGTCGGCCTGCGGGCGGCCGAGCGGGCGCAGCTCGTTCTCGGTGACGGCCTGCCGGTAGAAGCGGTCGAGACCGTCGTTGACGGCGTGCTCGAGGACGGCCTCTTTGCCGACCCGCTGGTTGATGATGGGCGGCGGCACCTTGCCCTTACGGAATCCGGGGATGTTGATGGATTCGGCGATGTGGCTGTAGGCGTGATCGATGCTGGGCTTCAGCTCGTCGGGGGTGACGAAGATAGCGATCTTCACACGCGTGGGGCTGAGCTTTTCGACCGTGGTCTTCACGTTGGGCGTCTCCTGAGGGTTTCGGTGTGGTCGGATCCGTGTCGGGGCGACAGGATTCGAACCTGCGACCTCCCGCTCCCAAAGCGGGCGCTCTAGCCAAGCTGAGCTACGCCCCGGCGGCGAAATGGCCTCGGCAACTCTACCGCACGCCAGCAGGCCGTCACACAGCACCTTCGAAGCTGTACTACGATGTTCGGGTGCCCGGGGTTTGTACCCCTGCGCGGGGATGTAGCTCAATGGTAGAGCCTCAGTCTTCCAAACTGATCACGCGGGTTCGATTCCCGTCATCCCCTCTCCTTTTATGGTTCGGCCTCCGGCCGACACGATTGAGCTCAGGTTCTCGTGGGACGGAGTAGCGTCAGGCCCATGGAACTGGGACTGCATCTGGCCAATCTGACGTTCGAAGGCGGGCCGGCCGAGCTCGCTCCTACACTGGCGCGGGTCGCGCGGGAGGCGGAGGCGGGCGGCATCGCCCGGCTGACCGTGATGGACCACTTGTGGCAGATCCGCGGGGTGGGGCCGGCCGAGAACGACATGCTCGAGGCCTACACGCTGCTCGGGTTCCTCGCGGCGCACACCGAGCGGATGCTGCTGCACTGCCTCGTGACCGGGGTCACGTATCGGGCGCCGGGGCTGCTCGCCAAGCAGATCGCCACGCTCGACGTGCTGAGCGGCGGCCGCGCCGGGCTCGGCATCGGCGCCGCCTGGAACGAAGAGGAAGCAACCGGACTGGGACTGCTCTTCCCCTCCACCAAAGAGCGGTTCGAGCGGCTCGAGGAGACCCTGCGGATCTGCCTGCAGATGTGGAGCGACGACGACGGCCCCTTCGACGGTGAGCACTACCGGCTCGGCCGCACACTGAGCGTGCCGGCTCCGCTCTCCACGCCCCGCCCGTACCTCATGATCGGCGGATCCGGCGAGCGCAAGACGCTCCGCCTCGTGGCGCAGTACGCCGACGCCTGCAACATCTTCTTCGGCGACGAGAGCGCCCACAAGCTCGAGGTGCTGCGCGGTCACGCCGACGCCCTCGGCCGCGACTACGACTCCATCGAGAAGACGACGATCATCGCCATCGCCCCGGATGCCACCCGCGACAGCGTGCTCGCCTCGCTCGAGAAGGCGGCCGGCCTCGGCTTCACGGTCACCTACCTCACGCCCGGCACCTCGCGACCCCTCGAAGCCGTCGACCTCATCGCCGGCCTCACCGACGAGGCCGCCGCCCTCTGATATCCGGGGCGGCGTCTCCAACCGTGGTCAGTTCGTGAAGCGGGCGGTGAAGTAGTCGGTGGAGGGTGCGGTCTCGTAGGCGAAGTCGGCGGGCACGGAGTCGGCTCCGGATGCCACGGAGTACGCCTCCTGCCAGCTCACGGCTTCCCCCGGCGGCACCGCGGCCGTCGGCGGGGCGCCGAGAGCGGTGTTCGACGGGTCGTCCACGGCCGTCGCATCCTGGCCCGCGGCCGTGACGTGCGACGAGAACGCCGGCTGGAACGGCTCGGACGTGCCGTTGTAGACCGTGATCGTGACGACGACCGCGGCGGCGGGCTCGAGGCCCGGGAGATCTGTTGAGGGGATGTAGGCGCTCGGAGCGCTGACCTGCACCTGCAGGCCGTCGTCGTAGGTGACCGTCTGGCCGAAGCGAGCGGGCACGACCTCGCCGGCCGCGGCATCCGGAGCCGCCGTCGACTGCGTGCCGGGCGCGGCCGCTCCCCCGCCGAGCTGCCCGAGCAGGCCCGTGGAGAAGACGAGCAACATGACGGCGGAGAGGAGCAGGGCGAGGCCGCCGGTGACGATTCCCCCGGCCGCGAAGGCGCGCCCCGGCAGGTGCCGCGCGAGCACGAGCACACCGAGGGCCACCCCGGCGATTCCGAGCAGCCAGGCGCCCTCGTTGACGAACGGGAGGAACGACCCGATCAGGGCGAGGGCTCCGGCGGCGAGCGCGAGGAGGGCCAGCAGGCGCGTCGAACGCGAGCGCGGGGCGGAGGTCGGACGGACCGCGCGCGGACGGGGCGTGGTGCGACCCGGCTTCGGCGGTCGCTGCGACAGCGGGCGCTGCGAACGCGGATGAGGTGACGCGGGGTGGGGGGACGTGGGGTGAGGCGACGACGGGTGGGGCAGCGCGGAGGAGGGCCCGGGTGGCCGATGAGCGGTCGGGGCTCCCGTGGCCGCCGAGGGTGAGGGGAACGGTGAGGGGGCCGCCGGCGACGGCGTGAACGGTGAGGGGTCTGCCGAGGACGGCGTGAACGGTGACGGCGCCGGGAGGGTCGCGGCGCGCGCGACCGCATCCGGAGCCTCGCTCGACGCGGTGGGCGTTCCGGGCATCGGCGGCGTGGGCGGCAGACCTGGCCGCGACGCCGGGCGCGGCGCCTCGGCGGGCGCGCTCAGCTCCGCGCGATCCTCCGCACCGAGCGACGGGGGCAGCGGCGGGATGCCCGCCGGGAGCGGCGGAACAGGCGGGCGGCCGGGCAGGTTCGTCATCGCTTCCAGTGTGTCACCCGGGGCGGCCCTTGCCGTGCCGGCGCGGTCACGTAGTCTGGCGAAATGAGTCCTCATCCGCTGTTCGTGGCGGCCGCGGCGAGCTACACGGCCAACTGCGCGCTCGGCGCATCCGTCGGGCTCGGGATGATCGACACCCGGCGCTTCCGCTGGGTGCATCACGCCCTCTACATCGCCACGTCGACGCTGGCCGCCGCTGCGGCCGGGAGCGCCGTCCTGCGCGCACGGCCGGGCGATCGGCGCGCCGCCCTCGCCCTCGCGCCAGCCGCCGTGCCACTCACGATCATCCCCCGCGTCAGCGCACACTCCCGGCGGCACGTCGTGCTGGCGCTGAGCGCCGCCCCGTTCATCGCGGCCGGCCTCGTCCTGTCCAGTAAGTAGGAGGTGCGTTGGAGTTCCTCGACGTCGTGCGGCGCCGCACGACCACGAACGGCCCCTTCCGGCCCGACCCCGTCAGTGACGAGCATCAGCGGCTCCTGATGGAGCTCGCCGGCCGCGCCCCTTCGCAGCTGAACAGCCAGCCCTGGCGCTTCGTGCTGATCGATCGGCGCGAGACCATCGAGACGATCGCCGGCATCAGCGGCGCCAGCATGACCGAGGCGATGTCGAACGGCACGTTCTTCGAGCGCTACAAGCCGTACTTCCGGTTCAGCGCCGAGGAGATGGCCCGAACGCGCAGCGGCATGCTGTTCGACAAGCTGCCGACGGCCCTCCGCCCCTTCACCAGACAGGTGTTCACGCCCCGCGGGCAGAAACTGATGAACACCTTCCGCGTGCCCCAGACGCTCGGCGAGGAGAACCGCAGGCTCGTCGCCGGGTCTCCGCTGCTGCTCGGCGTGATGCTCGACCGTGCCGAGTACCGGCCGGGCGAGCTCAGCTCCTTCTACTCGGTCTTCAGCATGGGTGCCGCGATGGAGAACATCTGGCTGGCGACCGTGGAACTCGGCATGGGCATCCAGTTCGTCTCGTTCCCGATGGAGGTGCCGGGGCGCTGGGCCGAGATCGAGGGCCTCCTCGGGGTTCCGGACGACCTGGAGCTGATGGCCGTCTACCGCCTCGGCTATCTTCCGGCCGACCAGCAGCGGCCGGCGATCGACTGGTCGAGCCACGAGCGCAAGCGACCCTCGCAGTACGTCTTCCGCAACAGCTGCGACACGCCCGAAAGGGGGTGGGACGAGGGCTGATCGCGGGCATCCGCATCGCCTAGTCTCGGAGGCAGGGGGCGCGTTTCGAGCGACTCCGCTCGACGAAAGGCGCCGACGCATGTCCGACTCCGACCTCTCCGGTCCCGAATTCAGCGGCGAGACCGCTCTCGAAGCCGCTCCCTGGGAGGTCAAGCTCTCGTTCGGGCTGTGGCTGGCCGAGGCGATCCTCTCGATCATCAGCGGCATCCTGCTGATCGGCGGCGGCGTGCTGGTGACGGCCGTCGTCGGGGTCGAGGATGCCGCGGCCGCCGCCACCGTCGCCGCCTTCCTGGTGATCGGCATCCTGATCATCCTGGTCGCCGTGTTCCGCATCATCTCGGCCGTGTTCATGCTGCGCGGGCGGGTGTGGGCGCGCAACACGCTGACGATCCTCGGCGTGATCGGGCTGCTCGGCGTCTACGTCGAATTCCAGAGCAACCTCGGCGTCGCGATCGCCCACGCCCTGGTGACGATCGTGGCCCTGATCACGATGTTCCTGCCGAACGCGAACGCCTACTTCCGGCGTCCGTTCCCCGCGAAATAGCGCAGATTAGCCCAGCCTCAGCTTGCTTGCAGAAGTTTTCAGCGTGAGTAGCGTGGGGGCAAGAGGGAATCGAAAGGACACGTCATGACCGAGCTCATCACCACCCCCACCAGCACCACCAGCCCCGATGTCGCCGCGGCGGCCGCCCAGTTCCTGAGCCCCGTCGTGATCGAACTCCAGGCTCTCGCCGTCAACGGCAAGCAGGCGCACTGGCACGTGCGCGGCGCGAACTTCATCGGCGTGCACGAGCTGCTCGACACCGTCGTGGAGCACGCGCAGGACTACGCCGACACCGCCGCCGAGCGCGTCGTCGCCCTGGGCCTGCCGATCGACGCCCGCATCCAGACCGTCGCCGCCAAGACCGGCACCGCCGAGATGCCCGCCGGCTTCCAGAAGTCGGATGCGACGATCGCCACCATCATCGGCCAGATCGACGTCGCCCTCGCGGTCGTCAACAAGGCCGTCAAGGAGCTCGGTGAGATCGACGCCTCCTCGCAGGACGTGGCGATCGAGATCGCCCGCGGCCTCGACAAGGACCGCTGGTTCCTCTTCGCGCACATCGCCGCGTAACCCCCCCCCTCGAAAAAGGGCCTCCCGCTTCGGCGGTGAGGCCCTTTTCGCGTTCGGGGCTCTCGTTCGGTCGCAAAAAGGAGTGCATACTCCGAGCTTCTGACCCTTTTTTGCGACCTAACGCGGCCGCCGACGCGGGGCGCTCAGAGGGTGGAGTGGGTGGGGCGGCCGGCGAGGAGCGTGAGGGCCACGGGTGTGGCCCTCAGCGCGGCGGGGGTGGCAGCGTGGGGGTCGAGTTCGGCGACTGCGACGTCGGCGGGCGCTCCCACTTCGATGCGGCGGCGGCCTCGTGCCGACGCGGCGAGCGCGGCCTGCACGGGGATGCGCTGCTCCGGATGCCACGGCTCCCGCCCGTCGCGGGCTCGGCCCACGGCCGCGGCCATGGTGATCCACGGGTCGAGCGGGGCCACGGGGGCGTCGGAGCCGAGCGCCAGCGTCGCGCCGGCCTCCAGCAGACTCGCGAGTGCGAAGGAGCGGCCCGTGCGGCCGGCCCAGTAGCGGTCGGCCACGTCGCGGTCGTCCATCGCGTGCTCGGGCTGCACGCTCGCCGTGACACCGAGCGGGGCGAAGCGCGCGAAATCGGATTCGGCGACGAGCTGGGCGTGCTCGAGGGCTCCCCCGCATCCGGCCGCCTCGAAGGCGTCGAGAACGAGGCGGTTGGCGTGGTCGCCGATCGCGTGCACGGCCGGCACGAAGCCGGCGCCGGTCGCCCGCGCGAGCAGCGCGGCGAGGTCTTCGGGAGCGATCGTGAGCAGGCCGTGCGCGGTCGGCGAGCCCGCGAGACCGGGGTACTCGTCGAAGCAGTAGGCCGTGCGGGTGTTGAGCGATCCGTCGGTGATGATCTTCGCCGGGCCGACCCGCACCAGGGACTCGCCGTCGACCGGCCGGCCGATCGCGTCTCCCGTGCGCATCCGCTCGCCGATGGCGCGCTCCAGGTGCTGCGGGTACACGCCGAAGTCGACCCGTAGCAGGTCGTGACCGGCGTCGAGGCGGCGCTCCCAGACCTCGCGGTTCCAGGCCATCTCGAGGTCGACGATGCCGACCACTCCGCGGGCGGCGGCGGCCTGAGCCGCCTCCCGCGCCCAGGCGTCGACGGTCTCGGCGGGGGCGTCGTCGAGCGCACGGTGCACGGCGAAGGCCTCGTCTTCGCGCAGCAGACCGGTCGGGTGCCCCGCCAGCCCGAACTGCGCGAGCGCGGCCGTGTTCAGCCAGCAGCAGTGCAGGTCGCCGCTGACCAGCACCACCGGACGTATGCCGCTGACGGCATCCAATGCCGCGGCGGTCGGTTCGTCGGACCAGAGACCGTCGCGGAAGCCGTAGCCCACCAGCAGCTCGGCAGCCGTGCTGCCCGTCGGTCCGCCGGTGCCGGTCGAGCCCTCGCCCGCGGTAGTCACGCCGGCTCCGGATGCGGCGACCGCGCGCGCCACGATCGCCACCGTCTCCGCCGCCGAACCCGCCCCGCCCACGTCGAGCCGGCGCGAGACCGCGGCCCACTGGCTGAAGTGCACGTGGTTGTCCCACAGCCCCGGCACGATCCAGCGGCCGTCGAGGTCGAGGGACGGAACACCCGCCGCGAGGTCGCCCGGGGAGTCCCCGGAGGGCACGATGGCGTCGATCACGCCGTCGATCACCCGCACATCCACCGGGGCATCCGAGCCGGGCAGCCGCCCGCCGGTCAGGAGGATCGACCTGCTCATGCCTCAGCCATCCCGGGCTCGGATCCCGCCGCAGGGGTGGAGACGCCGGTGACGCCGTCTCCCGCCGCTTCGCCCGTGGCGCTCACATCGAACAGTGCCGGGTGCGCCCGCCGCACCTCCCGGGCCAGGGGCGCCGACGCGTACGGACCGTCACCCTCGAGCTCCCCCACGATCCGGCGCACGGTCTCGTCGGGCCGGTTCTGGCTCATCTTGAGCTTGGCCACGAAGCGCGACACCGGCAGACGGAAGCCGACCGTGCCGGCGCTGATCCGATCGGCGTACTCGGAGTTCTCGAGCGTGCCCCGCATCCGTCGCGGTTCGGGCATCGCGTCTTCGAAGTGGTCGACGAGCTGCTCGAGCACGCGCAGGTTCTCCTCCGCCGAGAGGATCTCGGGCACGCCGTACAGGTGTGCGGTGACGAAGTTCCAGGTCGGCACCGCAGGCGCGGCGTCGTACCAGCCCGGCGAGATGTAGCCGTGGGGGCCCTGGATGATGACCAGCACCTCGTGCTCGCCCCACTCGTGCAGCCGCTCATCCGGGCGCCCCACATGGCTGAGGATCGCGATCTCGCCGTCCGGAGCCGACTCGTCGATGAGCACCGGGTAGTGCGAGGCCACCAGCCCGGTCGAGGTGTGGGAGATGATCGTGGCCCACGGGTTCTCGCGGATCAGGCGCACGATCTCCTGCGGATCGGTGAGGTCGAAGCTCGGGGTGTGGCGCACGGCTCGTCTTCCCGACCCTCAGGCCTGATCCGTCGGGCACCAGTAGAGCTTGCGGTTGCCGAACTCCTCCAGCACGATGTTCGTGCCGCAGACCCGGCAGGGCAGACCCTCGCGCTTGTAGACCCAGTGGCGGTCGGCACGGTTCGCCATCGCGGCGGCGTAGGCCTCGTCGTCGAGGCCATCCATGGTGAGCATCTGGCCGGTGCGCACGCCGAGGTCGAGCAGGTACACCCAGTCGCGCCAGAGGGCACGGGCCGTGTCGGTGGGCACGAGTTTGCCGGGGGTGTGCGGGTTCAGGCGCGCGCGGAACAGCATCTCGGCGCGGTAGACGTTGCCGATGCCGCTGACCACCGACTGATCCATCAGCAGCAGGCCGATGGGCGTGGTCTTCTTGGCCACGGCGTCGACGAAGCGCTGCTCGGCCTCGGGGCTGTCGTCGAGCAGCGGATCGGGGCCGAGCTTGGCGATGACGGCGGCCACCTGGGCCGGGTCGAGCACCTCGCAGGCTGTGGGCCCGCGGAGGTCGGCCACAGCGGTGTCGGTCAGCAGGCGCACGCGCACGGCGCCGACCGGCTCGGGCGGGAACACCTCATCGACCTCGCCGGCCTTCTCCTGCTCGGCCATCCGCAGGCGAGAGCGGCGGGGCGCGCCGATCGAGCGGATCGAGTCCTCGCCATCGGCGTCGTCGAGCGAGGGGCCTGCGGGGGCGTCGGAGACGGTTCCGGATGCCCCGGCAGCACCCGCGGCGGCGATCTCGTCGATCGTGCCTTCGCTCTGCCGCCCGAGACCGTCGGTCTCGGCATCCGTACCCCGCATGTTCGTCTGGCCCATCCGTCCGCCGGCCGAGCGGATGGTGGCGTCGGTGGTGATCTCGCCCGCGAAGTCCCAGGCGCCGTAGATGCCGAGGTGCACCCGCAGCCAGAGCTCGTTGTCGAACTCCAGGAACATCTGCTTGCCCACGGCGCGCGCGGCGATCATCTCGTGGCCGTCGATCAGCGAGGCCCCCTCGGCGAAGCGGCCCTGCGGTGAGCTCGCCGCCACCTGGCGACCGACGAAATTGTGGGCGAACTGACGCGCGATGCGATGGACGGAATGACCCTCGGGCATGACTGGTCGGGCGGATCAGGCGTCGACGACGCGGTCGCTGATGGTGCCGGTGGCCTCGTACTCGGCGATCTGCGCGATGCGGCGCACGTGCCGCTCCTCGAGCGAGAACGGCTCGTTCACGAACCAGTCGATCAGCGCGATCGCCTCCTCGACCGTGTGCTGGCGGGCGCCGATGGAGATGACGTTGGCGTCGTTGTGCTGACGGGCGAGCTTGGCGGTGGCCTCGTTCCAGACCAGGGCGGCGCGCACCCCGCGCACCTTGTTGGCCGAGATCTGCTCCCCGTTGCCCGAGCCGCCGAACACCACGCCGAGCGCCTCGACGCCGGCCTCCTGGTCGATCACGACCGCGTGTGCGGCATTGATGCAGAACGACGGGTAGTCGTCGATGGGGTCGTAGCTCGCCGGACCGTGGTCGACGACGTCGTGACCTGCGGCGGTGAGGTGCTCGTTGACGGTCTTGCTGAACTCGAGCCCGGCATGATCGGTGCCGATGTGAATGCGCATGCCACGAGTTTATTGCGCGTCGGCGTGATGACGGATCCGCGCTTGCAGGCTCGCTCACTGATATTTGCTCAATTAGCAGTACGCTCGTTTTACACTTCAGGGATGCCGTTCACCGTCAGCCATGCGATTGTGGCCCTGCCCTTCGCCCGCAGCGCACTCCCGGCTGCTGCGGTAGCCGCGGGTGCGATGGCACCCGACCTGCCACTCTTCCTGCCGATCGGGCCGCTCTATGCCACGACGCACGACCTCACCTGGGGGATCGTCGCGAGTGTCCCGCTTGCCTTTCTGGCTCTGGCGGCCTGGCGAATGGCTGTCCGCCCGGTCGCACGGTCCGTGGTTCCGCGCGCGTTGGCGAACCGGCTGCCTGCCGATTGGTCGGGAAGCGCTGCGACGGGCTGGCGTTCATTGTGGCGCGGGCGGATGTCCACCGCTTCCCTTCGGTCGGGCGCGCTTCTCGTAGTGGCCTTGATCATCGGAGTCGCGAGCCATCTGATCTGGGATGCCTTCACGCATTCGGGGCGGTGGGGAACTCTGCTCGTGCCCGCGCTCGACCGGCAGTACCTCGGATACGCCGGCACCACCTGGCTGCAGGCACTCAGCTCAGCGCTCGGTGTGGCAGGCCTACTGGCGGCTGCACTGCTGTGGTTTCTCCGCCGACGACGATCGGCTCCGGTCGACGTTGCTGCCGCCCGAATCACGCCTGATCGTCGTGCACCCACCGCCTTCTGGGGTATCGTCCTGCTCGGGTTGCTAGCGGGCACGGCCGCCGCCTTCGGGCAACTCGGCGCTCCCTCGGTACCGCAGGTGGGCGACATCATGTTCGCTTGGGTGACTGCCGTCGGCGGCTGGCTCGCCATCGCCACAGCGGCCGCCGGGGTCGTGGTCCAGCTGCTGCCCCCGAGGACTCCACGCTCGCAGGACACCGACGCCGCCTAGGGCGACATACGGCCAAAGCGCTCACTCAGAGGAGCCCGGCAGCTAGAACTGCGGGTCGCGGGTGCGGGAGCGCTTGAGTTCGAAGAAGCCGTCGTAGGAGGCGGCGGCGACGATGCCGTCCCAGAGGGTGAGGGCGATCTCGCCGGTGGGGGCGGGGCTGATGACGGGGCCGAAGAAGGCGGTGCCGTTGACCGCGATGACGGGGGTGCCGACATCCTGACCCACGCGCTGGATGCCGTCGAAGTGCGAGGCGCGCATCTGCGGGTCGTACTCGTCGGACTCGGAGTATGCCGCGAGCGACGCCGGCAGGCCCACCTCGGCCAGCGCCTCGGGGATGACGGTGTCGGGGTCGGTGGATCCGCCCGGGTGGATGCGGGTGCCGAGGGCGTCGTAGAGCGGCTTCACGACCTCCTGACCGTGCAGCTCGGCCGCGGCGGCCACCAGGCGCGTGTAGCGCAGTGCGCGCGGGAAGAACGCCTTGTACGCCTCGGGGAGGTCGTGGTTGTCTTCGTTCAGCACGGCGAGCGACATGATGTGCCAGGTGACGTCGAGGTCGCGGTGCGCGGCCACCTCGTCGACCCAGCGGGAGGTCATCCAGGCCCAGGGGCACGACGGATCGAACCAGAAATCAACCTTCGTCTTCTCTGCAGTCATGAGCCAATCCTCGCACCCGCCACCGACCCCCACGTCATAGGCTGAACGGGCAATCGAAAAGGAGAGCATTCAGTGCCTGGAGAAAACCTCACCCGCGCAGAAGCCCGTGAACGCGCCTCGATCGTCGCGACCACGAGCTACGACGTCGTCCTCGACCTCACGACCGGTCCCGAGACGTTCCGCAGCACCACCACCATCCGCTTCACCGCCACCCCGGGAGCCTCGACCTTCGTCGACGCCATCACCCGCACGGTGCACGCGGTCACGCTGAACGGCGTGGAGCTCGACCCGGCCGAGGTGAGCGACGGCGTGCGCATCCAGCTGCCGGCCCTCGCCGAGGAGAACGAGCTCGTGGTCGACGCCGACATGATCTACACCAACACCGGCGAGGGCCTGCACCGCTTCGTCGACCCGGTCGACGACGAGGTCTACCTCTACAGCCAGTTCGAGGTGCCCGACTCGCGCCGCATGTTCGCCGTGTTCGAACAGCCCGACCTCAAGGCCGAGTTCACCTTCACCGTCACCGCCCCCGACTACTGGGAGGTCGTCTCCAACTCCCCCACCCCCGAGCCGGTCACCGCCGTCGAGGGCCAGTCGGCCACCTGGAGCTTCGAGCCCACGCCGCGCATCTCGAGCTACATCACGGCGCTCGTCGCCGGCCCCTACATCGTCGAGCGCAGCGAACTCACCAGCGCCGACGGCCGGGTCATCCCGCTCGGCGTGTTCTCGCGCGCCTCGCTCGCGCAGTACATGGACGCCGACTACATCTTCGAGAAGACCCGCCAGGGCTTCGAGTTCTACGAGAAGCACTACGACTTCCCGTACCCCTTCGCCAAGTACGACCAGCTCTTCGTGCCCGAGTTCAACGCCGGGGCGATGGAGAACGCGGGAGCGGTCACCTTCACCGAGACCTACGTCTTCCGCTCCAAGGTGACGGATGCGGTGCGCGAGCGCCGGGTCGTCACCATCCTGCACGAGCTGGCCCACATGTGGTTCGGCGACCTGGTGACCATGCGCTGGTGGAACGACCTGTGGCTGAACGAATCGTTCGCCGAGTACATGTCCACCCTCGCCACCGCCGAGGCCACCGAGTGGACCGAGGCCTGGACCACCTTCGCCGCCATGGAGAAGAGCTGGGCGTACCGCCAGGATCAGCTGCCGTCGACGCATCCGATCGTCGCGCAGATCAACGACCTCGAAGACGTGCAGGTGAACTTCGACGGCATCACCTACGCCAAGGGCGCCTCGGTTCTCAAGCAGCTCGTGGCCTGGGTGGGCCAGGACGAGTTCATGAAGGGCGTCGCCGCCTACGTGAACACGCACCAGTTCGGCAACACCGAGCTGCCCGACCTGATGGTGGAGCTGGAGAAGACCAGTGGCCGCGACCTCACCAGCTGGACCCAGCTCTGGCTCGAGACCGCCGGCGTCAACACCCTGCGCCCGGCGATCGAGTACGACGAGAACGACGTCATCACCTCGTTCCAGGTGCTCCAGGATGCTCCGCTCGAGTGGCCGACGATCCGCCCGCACCGCCTCGCGATCGGCTTCTACTCGCACGAGGACGGCAAGCTGGTGCGCACCTACCGCGTCGAGCTCGACGTCGACGGCGCCTCGACCTCCGTGCCGGAGCTCGTGGGCCGGGAGCGACCGGCGCTCGTGCTGCTGAACGACGACGACCTGGCCTACGCCAAGATCCGCCTCGACGGCTACTCGCTCGACACCGCGATCGACCAGCTCGCCGCGATCGAGAGCCCGCTGGCCCGCTCGCTCGTCTGGGGTTCGGCCTGGGACGCCACCCGCGACGCCGAGACGCCCGGCCGTGACTTCGTGCGCCTGGTGCTCGGCAACATCGCCACCGAGACCGAGTCGACCACCATCCGCACGGTGCTCGGGCAGCTCGTGCTCACCGCCTCGTCGTACGTGGCCCCGGCCGCCCGCGAGGAGACCATCCGCACGGCAGCCGACGCCCTGTGGAAGCTCGCCCTCGAGGCGGCTCCCGGATCGGACGCGCAGTTCCAGTTCGTGAAGTTCTTCGCGGCCCTGGCCTCAACTCCCGAGCAGCTGGAGAACGTCGCGCACCTGCACGACGGAACCGTGCTGCTGGACGGCCTCGACATCGACACCGACCTCACCTGGGAACTGCTGATCGCGCTCGTCGCGGGCGGCAAGGCCGGTCAGGCCGAGATCGACGCCACGCTCGCCACCGACAACACGGCCTCCGGGGCGCAGTCGGCGGCGCACGCGAAGGCCGCCATCCCCACGCCCGAAGGCAAGGCCGCGGCGTTCGACTCGCTCGTGGCGGTCGACACCGCCCCGAACGCGATCGTGCGCGCCACCGGGCTGGGCTTCCAGCGCGGCAGCGACCCGGCCCTGTTCGAACCGCTGGTGGCCCGGTACTTCGAGTCGCTGCAGACGCTGTGGGACACCCGCAGCTACGCGATCGCCGCCTCGGTGATCAACGGCCTCTACCCGAGCGCCCTGGCGAACCAGGCCCTGCGCGATGCGACCCAGGCCTGGCTCGACGCCCCCGAGAACGCGGGCATCCCGGCCCTGCGCCGCCTCGTGATCGAGAACCTCGCTGGAGTCGACCGCGCTCTGGCTGCCCAGGCGCGCGACGCCCGCTAGGAGCACCCGCACCGAGGCCCCCTCGGCGCGCGGCATGGAGCCGCCGCCAAGGGGGCCTCGTTAGTGTGGAGGCATATGGACTGGAACATGATTTGGACCAACGTCATGAGCTTCATGACGGACTACCGGGTGCCCCTCAGCATCCTGATCATCATCATCGCCGCGTTCGTGATCCGCGGCATCCTGCTGTACGCGGTCAGGCGCCTGGTCGACCAGGTGGTCTCGGGCGTCAAGAAGAAGCAGAACGTCACCGACACCCAGGCGCTGGTCGCCTCCCCGCTCGCGGCGGTGCGGATCGTGCAGCGCACCCGCACCATCGGTTCGGTGCTGAAGAACGTCATCAACGTGACCGTGGTCATCATCACGATCGTCCTGCTGGTGAACACGATCGACCCCACGATCATCGGCTCGCTCGCCCTGCTCACGGCCGCTCTCGGCGCCGGCCTCGGTTTCGGCGCCCAGAACATCGTGAAAGACGTGCTGAACGGCCTGTTCATGGTGTTCGAAGACCAGCTGGGCGTCGGGGACGTCGTCGACCTCGGGCCCGCGACCGGTGTGGTGGAGGCCGTCGGCATCCGCATCACCCAGGTGCGCGACGTGAACGGCACGCTCTGGTTCGTGCGCAACGGCGAGATCCTGCGCGTGGGCAACATGTCGCAGGGCTGGGCGCGCGTGATCATCGACCTGGCGATCCCCTACGACTCCGACATCGACGTGGTGCAGGAGCGCGTGCTCGACGCCGCCGTGGCGATGGCCGCGGAGCCCAAGTGGCGCTCGCGCATCATCGAGCGACCCGAGATCTGGGGTCTGGAGTCGATCTCGGCCGAGGCCCTGGTCATCCGACTCGTGGTGAAGACCCGCACCTCGGCCAAAGACGACGTGGCCCGCGATCTGCGGATGCGCCTCAAGCGCACCCTCGACGAGATCGACGTGACGCTGCCCTCGCTGAACACGGTGGTGCTCTCGGGCTTCGAAGGTGCCACCAGCGTGAAGGGTGCACGGCCCCCGCGCACCAAGCCCATCGCGACGCAGGACGCCGATCCGGCGCCGCCCCGGAAATCCCCCCGCAAGCCCTCCGCCACGACCGCCCCGACGAACGAGTAGACCATGCAGATCACGCCCCGCCCCTCGGGTGACGGCCCTACCGGCACGAGCGACCTCACCACGGGCCTCGGCGGCCGCTCGTTCTACGAGCAGATCGGCGGACACGACACCTTCGTGGCGCTGGTGCAGAAGTTCTACGAGGGCGTGGGCACCGATCCGGTGCTGAAGCCGATGTACCCGGCCGACGACTGGGACGGCGCCATCGCCCGCCTGACGGGCTTCCTCGAGCAGTACTGGGGCGGCCCGGGCACCTACAGCGAGCAGCGCGGGCACCCCCGGCTCCGGATGCGGCACAACCCCTTCAAGGTGAATCCGGATGCCCGCGACCGCTGGCTCGCACACATGGGAGTGGCCGTGGATTCGCTCGGGTTGTCGCCCCTCGACAGAGAAACGCTGTGGAGCTATCTCGAACGGGCCGCGCATGCCATGGTGAATACCTTCGAGGAGTAGCACTCCTCGCGCAGCCCCGCCGGTTGCGGCCGCCGTACCTGCTGCGTCCGCCGTGACCGCTGTACCGCCCCGTGACGAAGGAGTTCCGGATGCCCGAGAGTGCCGACCCCGCCGACGTCGTCGTGATCGGCGGTGGCCTCGCGGGCCTCGTCGCCGCCTGCGAGGTGCTCGCCGCCGGCCGCACGGTCACCATCCTCGAGCAGGAGCCCGCGGCCTCCCTCGGCGGGCAGGCCTGGTGGTCGTTCGGCGGCATCTTCCTGATCGACAGCCCCGAACAGCGCCGGATGCGCGTGCGCGACTCGCTCGAGCTGGCCCGGCAGGACTGGTTCGGCACCGCCGGCTTCGACCGCCCCGAAGACGACTGGGGCCGCAAGTGGGCCGAGGCCTACCTGCAGTTCGCCGCCGGCGAGAAGCGGGCCTGGCTGCGCGAGCGCGGGGTCTCGTTCTTCCCCGTGGTGGGCTGGGCCGAGCGCGGCGGGTACACCGCCCTGGGGCACGGCAACTCCGTTCCGCGGTTCCACATCACCTGGGGCACCGGTCCGGGCGTGGTCGCCCCCTTCGTGGAGCGCTTCCGGGCGGGCGTCGAGGCCGGGCGGGCTCGCATCCTGCACCGGCACCGCGTGGACGAGCTGCTGACGGCGTTGACCGCCGGTTCCTCGGGGCCGGCGTCGGACTCCGGATCGGCGGCCCCCGAGGCCGCGACCCGTGTCACCGGCGCGCGCGGCAGCATCCTCGCCCCCAGCCGCGCCGGCCGGGGCGCGCCGAGCTCGCGCGAGGTCGTCGGCGAGTTCTCGATCGAGGCGGGCGCCGTGATCGTGGCCTCCGGCGGCATCGGTGGCAACCACGAACTCGTGCGCTCGCTCTGGCCCGCGCGGCTCGGCCCCGCGCCCGCCACGATGCTCTCGGGCGTGCCCGAGCACGTCGACGGCCGGATGCTCGGCATCAGCGAGCAGGCCGGTGCCCGCCTGGTGAACACCGACCGGATGTGGCACTACACCGAGGGCATCACGAACTTCGATCCGGTGTGGTCGCGGCACGGCATCCGGATCCTGCCCGGGCCCTCGTCGCTCTGGCTGGACGCCACGGGCAAGCGCCTGCCGGTGCCGCTGTTCCCTGGTTTCGACACACTGGGCACCCTCGAGCACATCCTCTCGACCGGGTACGACTACAGCTGGTTCGTGCTGACGCAGGCGATCATCGAGAAGGAGTTCGCGCTCTCCGGCAGCGAGCAGAACCCCGATCTCACCGGCAAGGACCTGCGCCTGCTGGCCCAGCGGATCCGGCCCGGTGCCCCCGGCCCCGTGGAGGCGTTCAAGGCGAAGGGCGTCGACTTCGTGGTGGCCGACAGCCTGCCCGAGCTCGTGCACGGGATGGCGGGGCTGCAAGACGAGCGGAGCGGTCCGCTGGACGCCGCCCAGGTGACGCGCGAGGTGTACGCGCGCGACCGCGAGATCGCGAACCGCTTCACGAAGGACGCGCAGATCACCGCGGTGCGCGGGGCCCGCAACTACCTGGGCGACCGGCTGATCCGGGTGGCGAAGCCGCACCGGCTGCTCGATCCCTCGGCGGGGCCGCTGATCGCGGTCAAGCTGCACGTGCTCACCCGCAAGAGCCTGGGCGGCATCCAGACCGACCTCGACGGCCGCGCCCTCGGTCCTGACGGATCACCCGTCGCCGGGCTCTACGCCGCGGGCGAGGCCAGCGGCTTCGGCGGAGGCGGAGTGCACGGCTACCGCGCCCTGGAAGGTACCTTCCTCGGCGGCTGCCTGTTCTCCGGCCGCGCGGCCGGCCGAGCCGCCGCCCGCGCCTGACGAGGCTCCGTCGCTAGCGGCGGGCGAGCACGTGGCCGCGGCGGGTGGTGAGGCGGAACCACGGGCCGGAGCGGTACACGGAGGCCTCGTCGTCGGACTTGAGGAAGCCGAGGCTCGCCGCGCAGAAGGCCGCGCCGGCGGGGATGCCCTGATCGGGATCGTCGCCCCCGAAGGCGTGCTCGGGCAGGTCGCGGCCCCACACCTCGGAGCGCACCCGGTGCACGAGCTGCTCGCCGGTGTCGGCGGGAACGGCGGCGGCCACCTCGGCGATGCCGGTGCGGGCCGTGGTCTCCAGCAGCGCCACCGAGCAGTGCCCGAGGGCCTTCCAGCCGCCCCGGGGCGGGCTGATGCCGGCCCAGGCCACACCGGTCTCGGCCGGCGGCAGCGGCACCTCGATCGGCCCTTCGGCCGAGTTGGACAGCACCGAGAGCTGCGCGAGGCGGTCGAGCAGGGCCCGGATGGGCACGACCGTGTCGAAGGAGTCCGAGCTCGCGAGCGCGAAGGTGCGCAGCCCGAGCACGGTGGGGGTGGAATCCAGAAGTCCCTTGGGCGTGAGGGCCGCCGTGTAGGCGGCGAGCACACCGAGTCCGCCGATCAGGCGGACGGATCCGTTGTCCACCCGAGCCGCGCGCCCCAGGTACACCTTGAGGTCGCCGAGCGACGCAGCATCGATGAGGGAAAAGGACTGGACCATCTGTGCTGTCTAAACTACTTCACAGTGAACGGCTCGCGGTGCGTCCGAGCCGTCGTGTCCTACGTCACCGGAGGTTCCATGTCCGATCCGCTCTCCGGATTCCTCACCACGCTCGATCTGGTCGACACCGGCGCGCGCACCGATGAAGACATCTTCACCGGTCCGTCGCAGTGGATGCCCAACGGCCGGGTCTTCGGCGGTCAGGTGCTCGCGCAGTCCCTGGTGGCCGCTGTCCGCACGGTCGACGCCGATCGGACCGTGCACTCGCTGCACGGCTACTTCCTGCGCCCGGGAGACGCCTCGGCGGGGATCACCTTCGCGGTCGACCGCCTGCACGACGGCCGCTCGTTCTCCACCCGGCGCACGCAGGCCTACCAGAACGGGGTGCCGATCCTCTCGGTCATCTTCTCGTTCCAGACCGAGGACGAGGGCTTCGACCACCAGGTCGAGATGCCCACCGGGCTGCCCGAGCCCGACGACCTGCCGAGCGCCGCCGACGTGCTCTCGGCGATCGACCATCCGATGGCCCGCACCTGGGCCCGGGAGCGCGCCTTCGACATGCGTTACGTCAGCTCGCCGATCTACACCCACGTGGCCGGCGAGAAGGTCGCGCAGCAGGCGGTCTGGCTGCGCGCGCTCGGCCGGCTGCCGGACGACCCGAACCTGCACCGCGCCGCGCTCGCCTACGCCAGCGACTACACGATCCTGGAGTCGGTCATGCGCCGACACGGCCTGCCCTGGGCCAGTCCCGAACTCAAGATGGCGAGCCTGGACCACGCGATGTGGTGGCACCGTTTCGCGCGCGCCGACGAGTGGCTGCTCTACACGCAGAACTCGCCGAGCGCGGGCGGCGGGCGCGGCTTCGCCCTCGGCAGCATCTTCGACCGGCAGGGCCGCCTGATCGCGAGCGTGGCCCAGGAGGGCATGGTGCGCGCCAAGCGCTCCTGACCAAATCAGGCCGTGCTCTCGGGCCTCACCGGTCGGGGACGATGATCGTGCCCTGGTGAAAGCGAAGCACCGGCCCCGGTATCTGCCAGAGCGAACTGTGCCTGCTGTCGTGATCCGCGCCTCGCACGCGATAGGTCACGAGCACGAGGTCGTCGGCCACCCGGTTGAACAGCCATTCGGATGTCGCGGGGGTGGCCCTGGCCGGCTCGTGCCGAAGAGCTTCGACCAACTCGGAGCGGTTCCAACGACGCCCGGACCGGCCGATCTCTGCGAAATCGCCGGCGAGTAGCCCGGTGACCTCGCCCTCATCACTCCGCACCGGCGAGGAGAGAAGCGCCAGCTCCGCCTGCATCACACCCTCGAACTCATGCCCGCTTTCTTCCCACACAGGTCGACGGTAGCGCGTCCGGCCGGCACTCGCCGGGCGCACGCGCGCCGCGCGGGCCGTGTCAGCTGCGGCGGCGGAAGGTGAGCGGCTCGTCGAGGTAGGGCTCCCAGGCGGCGCGCTCGTGCGGCAGGATGCGACGGGGTCGCTCCGTGGCGGCATCCACCAGCACCAGCGTGGTGGACGCCTTCACGTAGGTGACCTGCGGCTGCTGGTCACCGGCGAGCGGGCTCTTGACCTCGTAGTAGACGTCGAGGCTCGCGCCGCCCAGGTGCCCGATCCACAGTTCGACGTCGATCGGCTGCCGGATGTAGGGCATCGAGCGCACGTACTCGATCTCCTGGCGCGAGATCACGCTGTGCGTATCGGTGGTGGGGCTCGCGTCGATCACCGCGGTCGTCCACTCCGCCAGGGCGGGGTCGGCGACGTCGCCGTCGACCCAGAACGCGAAGATGCGCGCCTCCTCGAGGATCTTCAGCATCGAGGCGTTGTTGACGTGCCCGTAGGCGTCGAGGTCCGACCAGCGCAGCTGGATCGGCACGTGCAGGCGCATCGCAGATGCGCCTAGTCGCGCGTGAGCTTGCGGTAGGCCGAGCGGTGCGGCTTCGCCGCGTCGGGGCCGAGGCGCTCGATCTTGTTCTCCTCGTAGGCCTCGAAGTTGCCCTCGAACCAGTACCAGTTGGCCGGGTCGTCCTCGGTGCCCTCGTACGCCAGGATGTGCGTGGCGATGCGGTCGAGGAACCACCGGTCGTGCGTGATGACCACGGCGCAACCGGGGTACTCCAGCAGCGCGTTCTCCAGGCTGCTGAGGGTCTCCACGTCGAGGTCGTTGGTGGGCTCGTCGAGCAACAGCAGGTTGCCGCCCTGCTTGAGCGTGAGCGCCAGGTTCAGGCGGTTGCGCTCACCACCGGAGAGCACCCCGGCCTTCTTCTGCTGGTCGGGGCCCTTGAAGCCGAAGGTGCCGACGTAGGCGCGGGCCGGGATCTCGGTCTTGCCGACCTGGATGTAGTCCAGGCCGTCGGAGACCACCTCGAACAGCGTCTTGTTCGGATCGATGCCGCCGCGCGACTGGTCGACGTAGGAGATGTCGACCGTCTCGCCGATCTTGAGATCGCCGGCGTCGAGGGGCTCGAGGCCCACGATCGTCTTGAACAGGGTCGACTTGCCGACGCCGTTCGGGCCGATGACCCCGACGATGCCGTTGCGGGGCAGCGTGAACGACAGGTTGTCGATGAGCACGCGCTCGCCGAAGCCCTTGCGGAGGTTCTTGGCGTCGATCACCTGCGAGCCGAGTCGCGGGCCCACAGGAATCTGGATCTCCTCGAAGTCGAGCTTCTTGGTGCGCTCGGCCTCGGCGACCATCTCCTCGTAGCGCGCGAGGCGGGCCTTCGACTTGGCCTGGCGGCCCTTGGTGTTGCTGCGCACCCAGTCGAGCTCCTCCGAGAGGCGCTTGGAGAGCTTGGCGTCTTTCTTGCCCTGCACCGCGAGGCGTTCGCGCTTCTTCTCGAGGTAGGTCGAGTAGTTGCCCTCGTAGGGGTAGAGGCGGCCGCGGTCGACCTCGGCGATCCACTCGGCCACGTGGTCGAGGAAGTACCGGTCGTGCGTGACGGCGAGCACGGCGCCGTGGTACTGCGCCAGGTGCTGCTCGAGCCAGAGCACGCTCTCGGCGTCGAGGTGGTTGGTGGGCTCATCGAGCAGCAGCAGGTCGGGCTTCTGCAGCAGCAGCTTGCAGAGGGCGACCCGGCGCTTCTCACCACCCGAGAGGTTGGCGACCTCGTAGTCTCCGGGCGGGGTGCGCAGGGCGTCCATCGCCTGCTCGAGCTGAGAGTCGAGATCCCAGGCGTCGGCGGCGTCGATGGCCTCCTGCAGCGTGCCCATCTCTTCCAGCAGCGCATCGAAGTCGGCGTCGGGTTCGGCCATCAGAGCGCTGATCTCGTTGAAGCGGTCGAGCTTGCCCTTGATGGGGCCGACGCCCTCCTGCACGTTCTCGAGCACGGTCTTCGACTCGTCGAGCTCCGGCTCCTGCATGAGGATGCCGACGCTGAAGCCGGGCGTGAGCTTCGCCTCACCGTTCGAGGGGGTGTCGAGCCCCGCCATGATCTTGAGGATGGTGGACTTTCCGGCGCCGTTCGGCCCGACGACCCCGATCTTCGCCCCGGGGATGAACGCCATGGTGACGTCGTCGAGGATCAGCTTGTCGCCCACCGCTTTGCGGGCGCGCACCATCGAGTAAATGTATTCGGCCATGTCACCAGTCTATGGCGCGGGTCTGTCCGATCAGGCACGCTCCGGTGGCGATGGGAGGGGCGACCAGGCTCGTGTAGGCACCGTGCCCGTACTGGCCGATCAGGCACTGGTCGCCCCAGCGCACCGAGAACTGGATGGAGTCGGCCGCGACGCCGACCGTGGTGATGTCGGGAGTGACCTGCATGGCCGCGATGTCGAAGCCGTTGGTGCGCAGATTGCTCGTGAACTCCACTCCCCCGGCCTGCGGGTTCGAGGCGATCAGCGCCTGGTTCACCTGATCGAAGAACGGCTTGTTGTCGGCCGCCGTGCCCGCGGGCAGCAGCGTGGCCGCCGTGCTCGGGGCGCTGGAGGCAGCGGCGGCCGGAGTGGTCGCCGCTGTGCTGGCCGGAGCCGGATCGGCCTGCGGTGTGCACGCCGCGAGCGCCGCGGCCAGGGCGAGCGGCAGGAGCACCGCACCCGCGGTCCGCCACCTCGATCGCTGTGCCGGAACCGTCTCGTGGTGCGTGGTGTGCATCGCTGCGTTGGTCCTCTCGATCGCGGTGCGCGTGGAGCCGGCCCCTCGCAGGGCCCTGTCGAGCTTATTCGCTCGGAGCCGGATGCGCCTGGGAGTGCACCCCGTCGCTCAGAAGGGCAGCAGCGCCTCCTCGGACTCCGCCGGGGACATCGCGGGTTCGAGTGGCCCGGTGAGGCCGGTTGACCCGCCTCCCTCCGTTCCCTCCGGATGCTCGCCGAACGTGCCGCCCGGTTCCGGAGCCGATGCCGCCCAGCCCGAGCCGGCCGGAGCATCCGGCGCCGGGATCGTGACCGACTTCGTGTAGACCGAGGTGCCCCAGCTGAGGTCGTGCCCCACGGCATCCGCCTCGAGGTCGATCGTGGTGCCGGACTTCTCGCCCGTCTCCCACGAACGGATGCGCAGCCGGCCGGTGACCACCACGTGCTGCCCCCGCTCGATGGAGGCCGCGGTGTTGAGCGCGAGCTGCCGGAAGGTGTTGACGGTGTACCAGTTGGTGTCGGCGTCGACCCAGCGCTTCTGGTCGCGATCGAATCGGCGCTGGCTGGAGGCGAGCCGGAAGCTCGTGATCTCGAGCCCGGAGTTCGTGGTGATGTGCCGGGGCGGGGTGGCGACGACGCCGGTGAGGGTCAAGAGGTCGGGCATGGTGGGCTCCTTCGAGGTCGAATCGGTGCTGACGAACCGAGTCTCGCCGGGGGCGGAACGCACGACGGCCGGGTTCTCTCATCTGTGGAGAGAATCCCGGCCGTGGCCGCCTGTGCAGAACTCGTCTGCGAGCCGGCTCAGCCCTTGATGTAGCTCGCGTACGCCTTGCGCACCTTGATGACCTTCGGCACGGCGACCGCCATGCAGTAACCCTGGCCCGGGTTCTTGGCGAAGAAGTCCTGGTGGTACTCCTCGGCGCGGTAGAACGCGCCCAGCGGCTCCAGCGTGGTGACCACGCCGCCGTCCCAGAGCTCGCCGGCCCGCACCAGAGCGGCCTCGAACAGCGCCTTCTGCTCCTCACCGTCGTAGAACATCGCCGAGCGGTACTGGGTGCCGATGTCGTTGCCCTGGCGGTTCAGCTGACGCGGGTCGTGCAGGGTGAAGAAGACGTCGAGGATGATGTCGGCCGGGATGACGGCCGGGTCGAAGGTGACCGCCACGGCTTCGGCCTGGCCGGTCGTGCCCGTGCAGACCTCTTCGTAGCTGGGGTTCTCGACGGTTCCCCCGGTGTAGCCCGACACCACGTCGTGCACGCCCTCGAGGGTGCGGTAGACGGCGTCGAGGCACCAGAAGCAGCCTCCTGCGACAACGAAAGTTTCCATGCCCGGATTCTAGCCGGGCCCGATGTCGGTGGTGCCGCCTACCGTCGAGACATGACCACCATCACACGCACTCTCGGGCCCGAGCTGCACCGCATCCGTCAGGGGTACTGGCGGGTGATCGCGCCCTCCGGCGTCGTGCTGGGCTACGTGGAGGAGTTCGAGAGCGACGGCGTACCCCGCTTCCGGGCACGCCGGCTGCTCGGGGCCACGCGGCTGGTCGAGTTCGGCGAGTTCTGGCAGAGCGCGGATGCGGTGGAGGCCCTGCGATGACAGTTCGGCCGACACCGGCGCTTCGGCGGGGTGCGGGAAGAACCGCGGGGTAGTGTGCGGCACATGGAATGGTGGAATGGTTTCGTCCGGTGGCTCGAGTCCTCGAGCGGAGAGTACGTCGTCGCGAGCATCGTGCTGCCCGCCCTGGCGATCATCGTGGCCGGTCTACTGGCCGCCTGGATCGCGCGCTCCGCGGTCAAGAGCCTGCTCGCCAAGCACGACCGCGAGCTCAAGATCTCGGCCATCGCCTCGCTGATCGACGCGGCCGAACAGGCCTCGGTGTGGAACTCGCTCACCCCGCAGGAGCAGATCCTCGCCGACCGCGCCACGGGCCAGGCCGACATCCAGGTGCGCCTGTTGCCGATCAAGGGCGCCGACGTGGCCGCCAACTGGGCGGCGCACGCGCTCGCCGAGATGAAGCGCAACTCCGCCACCTTCGGCTACCAGGTCGAGCCCGCGGTGTTCGAGTTCCGCGACCGCCTGATCGAGTGGCAGCAGAAGCCGGGCCGCGCCAAGCGCGTCTTCCAGAGCGACCTGGAGCGCTGGGCCGCCGAAGACGCCTCCACCGAGCGGGAGCTGCTCGCCCAGCAGGATGCCTGGGTCGCCCAGCAGCACCATGCCCAGTACGCCGACCCGGTCGGCACGAGCTCGTCCGGCACGAAGTCGTCCGGCTCGAACTCGTCCGGCACGAACTCATCGGGCTCGAACTCGGCGTCCTCGTCGGCGCCGGCCGCACCGGCCGCACCCGCCCCGGTACCGGTCGCCACGCAGGCCTACTCCACCCCGATCGCCCCGTCGGCTCCCCTGCCGCCCACGCACGAGCCGCGCCCGACGGTGCAGCAGGTCGCATCCGGCACCGGTACCCGCGGGGTGGCACCGGCCGGCAGCACCGCCACGCCGTCCTCACCGCTCGGCGAGCTCGAACTCACCACCGACCCGGGCGAGGCCCGCGCCGCCGGCGAGGTTCCGCCGCCCGTCAACGCCTTCCCCCCGCGCAGCACCTCCACCGACTAGGCGGTCGCCGGAGTAGTACGCTTTGTGCGTCGCCCCTGTAGCTCAGTGGATAGAGCACCGGCCTTCTAATCCGTTTGTCGCTGGTTCGAATCCAGCCAGGGGCACCCCGTTCGTCGAGACCCCATCGACACCGGATCAGGCCGAGACGAGCGCCACGATCGCCGCGATCAGCGAGCCGAGGGCGATCAGCAGCGAGATGCCGATCAGCACGGCGTGCACGATGAGGAACCTGGTGGGCTTGCCCGCGGCATCCCGGGCCCGCTCGTCGCGGCTGACGCGCTTGTAGAACTGCGGCCACACGATGGCGTTCCAGACGGCGTTGACGATGAGCAGGATGGCGAGGGTCGTGATCACGGCCGACAGTCTACGAGAGCGGATGCGGCACCCGGGTGCGCGCCGCCGCCGGGCGGCTGTCGGCCCACGGCCCTAGACTCGACGCATGAGTTCTTCCTCCGACCGCCTGGTATGGATCGACTGCGAGATGACCGGACTCGACCTCGCCATCGACGAACTCGTCGAGGTCGCGGTCGTGGTGACCGATTTCGACCTGAAGCTCGTCGATCCCGGTTTCAGCATCGTCATCAAGCCCGACGACTCGGCGCTGGCCAACATGAACGACTTCGTCACCAAGATGCACGAGTCCAGCGGCCTCTCCGAGGAGATCCCGAACGGGGTGAGCCTCGCCGACGCCGAGTACCAGGTGCTCGAGTACATCCTGAAGCACGTGCCCACCGCGCAGCAGGCGCCCCTGGCCGGCAACACCATCGGCACCGATCGCGCCTTCCTGGCCAAGTTCATGCCGCGGGTCGACGGTCACCTGCACTACCGCAGCATCGACGTCTCCTCCATCAAGGAGCTGTCCCGCCGCTGGTTCCCCCGGGTGTACTTCAACGCCCCCGAGAAGGCGGGCGGGCACCGGGCACTGGCCGACATCCTGGAGTCGATCCGCGAGCTCGAGTACTACCGCAAAGCGGTGTTCATCGCCGAGCCCGGGCCGACCTCGGCCGACCTGAAAATCATCTCGGCCGACGTGGTGCGCGAATTCGGCTCGAACTTGTAATAGAATCTTTCTTCGTTGCCCTGCAAACACGATTTGCCGGGTGAACATGGTGGATATAGCTCAGTTGGTAGAGCGCTGGCTTGTGGTGCCGGATGTCGCGGGTTCGAGTCCCGTTATTCACCCCACTGAAGCAGAGGGCCCGGTTCGCCGGGCCTTCTGTGTTTCTTCTGCCTTCTGTGTTTCTTCTGCCTTCTGTGTTTCTTCCGCAGGGAGCCCGGTGATCCGGGCCCTCCGCGTACTTCCGGAACGGAGCATCATGATCGAGCTCGACGCCGAGGCCTTCGAGGAGCTCGTCGCCGACGAACTCGACGAGCTGCCCGACGACATGCTGGAGGGTCTCGACAACGTCGTGTTCGTGATCGAAGACCGGCCGGAAGACGGATCGCTCGACCTGCTCGGCCTCTACGACGGCGTGGCACTCACCGAGCGCGGGCAGTACGGCTTCGGCGAGATGCCCGACCGCATCTTCCTGTTCCGCGAGCCGCTGCTGGCCGTCTGCGACGACCTGGACGAGCTGCGCGATCAGATCCACATCACCCTCGTGCACGAGATCGCCCACTTCTACGGCATCGACGACGAGAAGCTGCACGAGCTCGGCTGGGGCTGAGCGCACTCGACACGCCGAGGGGGTCGCGTCACTCCGGGAACTCCCCGCAGCGCCCCCTAGCCTGGACGTATGGCAGGCAGCACGGGCACGCAGACGGGTACGGCCGGGCGCAAGGCGCTCCGGGCCGTCGTCGTCCTGCTCGGCGTGGTCGTCATCCTGGCTCTCGGGCTGTACGGCCCCGCGACGCTGGTGGGCCCGCTCCCCGCGGCCACGGCATCCGTCGCCGGCAGCACCGGTGAGGCACCCGTCTCCGCCGCTCCCGTGGTGCCGGAGACCGGTGCGAGCGCGATCGTGGCCGACGTGGCGAGCGCCCCGTTCGCCACCGGCGGTCTCACCGAGGCGGTCCCGATCGGCGGATCCGCGAAGGTGATCACCGCCTTGGTGGTGCTCGACGCCAAGCCGCTCACCGCCGGGGACGCCGGCCCCGCGATCACCGTCTCCGCCGAGGACTTCGCCGGGTACCAGAAGTACACCGCGGAGAGCGCACGCACCGTCGCGGTCGCCGCGGGTGAGAGCTGGACCCAGCGCGAGATGCTGCAGGCCCTGCTGCTCGGCTCGAGCAACAACCACGCCGACGCCCTCGCCCGTTGGGCCTTCGGATCGGTCGACGCCTACCTCACGGCCGCCGCCAGCTGGCTCGCCGACCACGGCGCCACCGACACCACCGTCGTCGACACCACCGGTCTCGACGAAGACGATGTGAGCACGGCCACCGACATGGCCCGGATCAGCGCCATCGCGTTCTCGGTGCCGGCGATCGCCGAGATCATGACCGCCGAGAACGCCCGCGTCACCGGCAACCGCAGCGTCGACAACCTCTCCGGCTACGCCGCCGACGAGGGCTACCGCGGCCTCTCGCGCAGCTACACCGACCAGGCCGGCATCTGCTTCCTGTTCGCCCTCGACGTGCCCGCCGCCGGGGCGGCGGACGGGGCGGGGGTCACCCTCTACGGCGCGTTCCTGCGCGAGCCCGACTGGGACACCATCGACGCCGACCTGAGCGCCCTCGCCGCGTCGGCGGCCTCGACCCTGCAGCAGACCCCCGTGGTGACCGAGGGGCAGACCTTCGTGACCTACACCACCCCGTGGGGTGCGACCGCGCACGGAGTGGCGTCGAAGACCGAGAGCCGGATGCTGTGGGTCACCGCACCATTGGAGTACGCGGTCGACGCGACCCCGCTGACCACCGGCAACAAGGGGCAGCAGGTCGGGTCCGTCACGGTCACGACCCCCGACGGCGACGTGACCGTGCTGCTCGAACTCGACCAGCGGATCGGCGACCCCGGGCCGCTCTGGCGGCTCGGGAATCCGGTGCCCGTGATCACGGCGTTCATCGACTCGCGCACGGACGACTGAGACACCCGCTCAGGTCGGCACCACGAGCGTCGCCAGAGCCCTGGGGCTCTCGCGCCGGGTGAACGCCTGCCACTGCGCCTCCCAGCGGTCCCACTCATGGGCGTACGGCTCGCCGTCACGGGCCAGGGCGCGTTCCTTCCGCACGGCGTCGTCGGCCTCGACCCAGATGCGGATGTCGGCCAGCCGGGCGTTGCGCCGGCTGAGCGCACCGCAGCCCTCGACCATCAGCGGCAGGGCGGGATCGATCTCGTGCCACTCGACGGCGCGCTCGGCCAGCCAGTCGTAGCGCTGCCAGCGCGGCGGGCGGTGCTCGCCGCCGATCCGGTCCCGGCCCATCCGCTGCTCCCGGAACGGCAGCAGCAGCTGCTCGGTGATCTGCACGCTGGCCGACTCCAGGCCGTCCCAGCCCGGGTAGATGTCGTCCAGGTGCACCAGTGTCGGACGGTCCTCGCCCGCCCAGCCCGCTCGCATCCGGAGCGCCAGCTCGGTCTTGCCCGAGCCACTCGGTCCGTCGATCAGGATCACCGTCATACCGCGCCTCGTCGCCCCTCAGCCGATCACGAAGTTCAGTGTGCCCGTGACGGTCGCCACCGCGAGCGCCGACGCGCCGATGACCGCGCCGATCACCACGAGCAGCCACTCCGCCGCCCCGAACGTGCTGGGCCGTGCCCAGGTGCGCACGATGTCGCCGCCGAAACCCCGGGCCTCCATGGCGGTGGCGAGCTTGCTGCCTCGGCGCAGCGACAGCACGAGTAGCGCGAAGGCCTGACCGGCGAAACGGCGGATGCGGCCGGTGTCGCCCAGGCCGCGGGCACGCCGCGCCAGTTCGAGATGCCGCCAGTCCTGGATGAAGAGGCCGATCAGGCGCATGCCGGCCAGGGCGCCCAGCACGAAGCGGCTCGGCAGGTGCCACACCTGCGCCAGGCCGTCGGCGAGATCGGTGGGGTCGATCGTGGCGAACAGCACGACCGCGGGCAGCCCGATGGCCAGGATGCGCAGCACGGTGGCGATGGCGAGCGCGATCGAGCCGTCGCTGATGTGGATGAGCCAGAACTGGAAGTAGATCTGCCCGTCGGTGACGCCGTAGAGCAGGGTCGTGACGCCGGCCAGCGGAGCGGCGATCCAGATGGCGATCGTGCGCCGGAAGAAGGCGCGGGCGCTGAGCCCCGCCCAGGCGAACAGGATGCTCTCCAGGGCGAGGGCGACGGCCGCCGACACCCAGTCGATGGTGACGAGCAGGAAGGCGCTGAGCACGAGGGAGGCCGCGAGCTTCGCCACGGGGTTGATGCGGCCGATCCGTCCCGTGCCGCGGACGGGTGTGAGCACGCTCATGCGGGAGCCACCGGAGCTACCGGGGCCGCCGGGGCCGCCGGGGCCGCCGGGGCGCGGGTGGTGTCGCCGCCGATCACCAGCTCGTGGTCGGCGAGGGCGTCGATGAACGCGCGGTCGTGGGTGACCGCGAGAACGGCGGTGCCGCGCTGCATCTGCTCGGCGAGAAGGCGCACGAGCTCGGCCCAGGTGCGGGAGTCCTGACCGAAGGTGGGCTCGTCGAGGATCAGGATGCGCGGCCGGGCGACGAGGGCCGAGGCCACCGAGAGGCGGCGCTTCTCGCCACCGGAGAGCGTGTACGGGTTCGCGGCGAGCAGCGCACCGAGCCGGAGGCGATCCGACACCTCGCTCACGCGCTCCGCGATCTCGTCCTGCCCCAGTTTCAGAGCCTTGAGCGAGACCTCCAGCTCGCCGCGCACCGTGCCCGTGACGAACTGGTGCTCGGGGTCTTGGAACACGACGCCGATGCGGGTGAGGAGCTGACGTGAGGTCCAGGTGAGGGGGTCGGGGCCGGGCGGGCGGGCGCGCTTCCGGAGGCGCGCCCACCTCGAGGGCCGCGCATCCGGAGTCCAGGCGTCCGTGTTTCGCGTATCCGGGGTTCGTGCATCCGGTGTTCGTGCATCCGGGGTTCGTGCGTCCGGTGTTCGTGCATCCGGGGTTCGTGCGTCGTGAGTCGGGGAATCCGGATGCCCGTGCTCGCCTCTCAGGGCGTCGCTCGCGCGCACCTCGCCGTTCTCCGGCGGCAGGAGGCCGGCGAGAGTGAGGGCGAGCGTGGTCTTGCCGGCGCCGTTCGGTCCGGTGAGCGCGGTGGCGGTGCCCGACCTGATCTCGAGCTCGATGCCGGTCGCGACCGGGCGGCCGGGCACGCGCGCGACGGCGAGGTCGTGGGCGCTGAGCAGCAGCTCGGGTGCGCGTGCCGGTTCGACGGGCACGTCGGCATGCTCGCCCGGGCGCGTGGATCGTCGGTGGGTAGGCCGCTCGTGTGTGCGCGCCGAGATGCCCAGCAGCGGGTCGTGTGCGGGCGCCCGCACCGGCCGGCCGGCGAGTGGATCGTGCGCAGGCGCGCGCACCAGCCGGCCCTCAAGCGCATCCTGTTCAAGCGCGCGCACCCGCCGGCCCTCAAGCGCGTCCTGTTCAAGCGCGCGCACCCGCCGGCCCTCAAGCGCGTCCTGTTCAGGGGCGCGCACCGGCCGGCCGTCAAGCGGATCCTGGCCGGGCACCCACACGCCGTCGGCGGCCAGCTCGGCCCCGCGCGCGCCGAGCACCGCATCCGGAGCCCCGTCGGCGAGCACTCCCCCGCCCGGCGCCAGCACGACCACCCGGTCGACCACCCCGAGCCACACGTCGACGCGGTGCTCGACCACCACGAAGGTGGCGCCCGACGCGCTCAGCACGCCGGCCACGGCATCCCGCACCTCCTCGACGCCCGCGGGGTCGAGGTTCGCCGTCGGCTCGTCGAGCAGCAGGATGCCGGGGCGCATGGCCACGACTCCGGCGAGCGCCACCCGCTGCTTCTGGCCGCCCGAGAGCTCGGAGGTCGGATGGGCGCGCTCGATCCCGTGTGCTCGAGCCGGTCCCGATTCGGATCCCGATGCCGCTCCCGATCCGGATCCGGATCCGGATGCCGGTCCCGATGCCGCGGAGCGGAGTCCCACGGCCTCGAGGGCGGCGTCGACGCGCGGCCAGATCTCCTCGCGGGGCACGCCGAGGTTCTCGCAGCCGAACGCCACGTCGTCGCCCACGCGCGCGAGCACGATCTGCGAATCCGGATCCTGCAGCACGAGACCGGCCCGGCCCCGGATGCTCGCGGGCGGCATCCCGTCGACGGCCAGCTCGCCCTCCTCCTCGCCCTCGTCGGCGCCGCCGAGCACGCCGGCGAAGCCCTGCAGCAGGGTGGACTTGCCAGCTCCGGATGCGCCGAGCAGCAGCACGCGCTCGCCCGGGTCGATCGCCAGGTCGAGTCCGCGCAGGGCCCAGGCCGCGCGTCCCGCGTGCCGCCAGCCCCAGCCGGAGGCGCGCAGGGATGCGCCGGCGGGCGCGGCTGCGGCTTCTGCCGCGGACGGGTCGGGAGCGTCGGGGAACGGGGGCATGCGTGCGGCCGGACTAGACCCTCGCCGTGACCTCGCGGCCGGCGGCGAAGCGGTTCAGCGCGCCGGTGCGGGCCAGGGCGCGCACGACGATCCAGGAGAGCAGGCCGGCGATGACGGCTCCACCGATGGTGCCGCAGACGATGTAGATCGTCTTGAAGTCGGCACCGTTGCCCGCGTACCAGAGGATGGAATCGTTGATGCCCATGGCGAGGCCCGCTCCCGCACCGGCCAGCACGGCCACGTACACGCGGTAGTTGGCGTAGAGGAAGATCGCGAAGACGATCTCGGCGCCGAGCCCCTGCACGAGACCGGAGACGAGCGTGAGGACGCCCCACTGGGTGCCCACGAGCGCCGAGACGATCGCGGCGACGAGCTCGGTGAAGAGGGCGGCACCGGGCTTCCGCACGATCAGCCCGCCGAGCACGCCGGCGAACAGCCAGACGCCGCCGGTGAGGCCTTGTGCGCCCGGCAGCAGGGCTTCGAGGCCGGTGCTGAGCGGGGTGTAGGTGAGGCCCCACACCCAGAAGATGAGTCCGGAGGCGACTCCGATGACGCTGGCGACGACGATGTCGACGACCCGCCAGCGGTAGTTCCCGCGGCGGCGACCCGGCGCGGTCGGGGTGGGGCGGGTGGTACCGGCCGTGCCGGTGGTGGTGTTTGCAGCGTGCACTGTTCGTGCCCTTTCAGTCGGTGGAAGGGGCACGGGTTTGCCGCCGTGGTCGATCCGCGAACCGGTGCTCCGGCTCACGGATCCGCCACCTGCGGCGAGAGATGCCTCCCTGCGCTGGCATGATCCAGATCAGGTTCGACGGTCGAAGGTTGAGAACCTTCCTCTCAGCCCGGCTCACCGGACTCCCGTGTGCCGCCATCCTACCCCGGCCCGTGCTCCGCCACCTCCCGTTCCCCTCCCGTCCCCGCGCCCCGCGCTCTCCCGTCCCGTCCCCGCGCCCCGCGCTCTCGCCTCCCGTCCCCGCGCCCCTCGCTCTCCCCTCCCCGCCACTTGGCCCAAGTCGCCCGAAAGGGGCGCGACTTGCCACAACTTGTGGCAAGTCGGACGCGAAAGCGGCGACTTCTGCCAAGTCGTCGGCGCCCTCACTCCGCGCGCGCCTGGGGATAGAACGCTGGGGAGACGAATTGCTGTGGAGAACGGTCGTGGGCGCTCGGATGAGCCCATGCTTGCCGCATGCGAACTCAGATACCGGCCCCTCTCCGAGGTGAGCCGTTCAGCCTGGACGAGGGCCGACGTGCTGGTCTCAGCGAACGTCGGATGCGCGACCGCGATCTTCGTCGGCCGCACCGCGGAGTGAGGGTGGAAGCCCGGGTACCGATCGGTCTCGAGTCGCGGTGCCGGGCCTACGCGGTGCTGCAACGCCCGGGCCACTTCTTCAGCCATACGACCGCCGCGCGCATCTGGGGCGTCCCGCTTCCGCCCTGGCATCCCGCCGAGACCCTTCACGTGGCGACGCACGCACCGTCGCGAGCACCACGGGTGCAGGGGGTGGTCGGGCATCAGTTCGAAGACCACCGCGTCGGCATCCGCTCGCGCCATGGCCTCGCGGTGGCGGATCCCGTGTCCACCTGGCTGCATCTCGCGACCGGTCTGAATCACTACGACCTCGTGGCCGCAGGCGATTACCTCGTGCGCACGCCGCATTACCCTGTCCCGGGCGACGCCCGACCCTTCGCGACCATCGAAGAACTGGCACGGCGGACGGCCCGCTACGGCGGTCGAGGGCGGCGGAACGCGGCACTCGCGCTCGACCGCATCCGTACGGGTGTCGACTCTCCGCAAGAGACGCGATTGCGCCTGCTCATGGTGGACGACGGGTTGCCCGAGCCCCTGACGGACGTACCGATCCACGATCAGGCGGGCGAGCGGATCGCGTGGGTGGACCTGTACTACCCCGGTCTGCGTCTCGTCATCGAGTACGACGGCGAGCAGCACCGCACGAACGACAAGCAGTACGCGCGTGACGTCATCCGGCTGGATGCCCTCCGCGATGAAGGCGAGCACGTGCTGCGGGTCGGCAAGCTCTCCCTCAGCGGCTCGGGCCTACCCGCCCTCACCCGCATCCGCGACCGAATGCACACGCTCGGCTGGCCCGAACGGGCCGCGACTTGACAGAAGTCGCCCGGAAACACGCCCACTTGCCACAAGTTGCGGCAAGTCGCGAGGGCTGAAGGGTGACGAGGGGCGGGCTACTTCTTGAGGGCGCGGATGACGCGGGAAAGGGACCAGCCGGCGGTGACGATGACCGGGATGGAGACGGCGAGGAGGGAGATGATGTTGGGCTGGAATGTAGCGGTGCCGCCGGTCTTCACGTACGCGCCGATCGGAACGCTCAGGCCGCCACCGCCGAAGCCCTCGGCACCGGCGTCGCCGCCCATCAGCGGGCGCGAGACATCGGTGGGCAGATTGGCGTTGCCGTTGGTGGTGCCGTTGCCGCCACCGAAACCCGCCCACACCAGGGCGACGGGTACGATGCTCACCCCGTCGAGCTCGACCGGGGCGCCGTACGCCGCGCCGACTCCGATGGATTTGGTCGCGTCGGTCAGGGTGTCCACGAGGTTCGCCATGGCCATACGCTATCGCGATCATCCCCGCCGGGGTAGAGGTGCGGCGGTGGTCACCCAGCCGGAACCCGGTAGCGTGAACTCCGAATCGACAGGAGATCACATGCAGTCATGGCCAGGATCGGCCTACCCGCTCGGCGCCACCTACGACGGGAGCGGAACCAACTTCGCCCTCTTCAGTGAGGCGGCACACCGGGTGGAACTCTGCTTGTTCGGCGACAAGGGCGCCGAGACCCGGGTGGAACTGACCGAGGTGGACGCCTTCGTCTGGCACGCCTACCTCCCCCAGGTGCAGCCGGGCCAGCGCTACGGATACCGCGTGCACGGCGACTACGACCCGAAGAGCGGCAACCGGGCGAACCCGAACAAGCTTCTGCTCGACCCGTACGCCAAGGCGACCAGCGGCGCGATCGACTGGGACCAGTCGCTGTTCTCGTACAATTTCGGCGACCCCGACTCCGAGAACGACCAGGACTCGGCCAAGCACATGACCTACGGCGTGGTCATCAACCCCTTCTTCGACTGGGCGGGCGACCGCAAGCTGCGCATCCCTTACAGCCAGAGCGTGATCTACGAGGCGCACGTGAAAGGCCTCACGGCGCTGCACCCCGAGGTGCCGAAGGAGCAGCGCGGCACCTACGCGGGCGTCGCGCATCCGGCCGTCATCGAGCACCTGCTGAAGCTCGGCATCACCGCCATCGAGCTGATGCCGGTGCACCAGTTCGTGAACGACAGCACGCTGCTCGACAAGGGCCTCAGCAATTACTGGGGTTACAACACGATCGGCTTCTTCGCCCCGCAGAACACCTACTCCTCCACGGGCGACCGCGGGCAGCAGGTGCAGGAGTTCAAAGGCATGGTGAAGTCGCTGCACGCGGCCGGCATCGAGGTCATCCTCGACGTGGTGTACAACCACACCGCCGAGGGCAACCACCTCGGCCCCACGCTGAGCTTCCGCGGCATCGACAACGCCGCCTACTACCGCCTGATGGAAGACGATCAGCGGTATTACATGGACTACACCGGCACCGGCAACACGCTGAACGTGCGGCATCCGCACTCCCTGCAGCTCATCATGGACTCACTGCGCTACTGGGTGACCGAGATGCACGTCGACGGGTTCCGCTTCGACCTGGCCAGCGCCCTGGCGCGCGAGTTCTACGACGTCGACCGGCTGTCGACCTTCTTCGAGCTCGTGCAGCAAGACCCGGTGGTGTCGCAGGTGAAGCTCATCGCCGAGCCGTGGGACGTGGGCCCCGGCGGCTACCAGGTGGGCAACTTCCCGCCGCAGTGGACGGAGTGGAACGGCAAGTACCGCGACACCGTGCGCGACTTCTGGCGTGGCGAGCCCTCCACCCTCGGCGAGTTCGCGAGCCGCTTCACCGGCAGCGCCGACCTCTACGAGCACTCCGGCCGCCGCCCGGTGGCGAGCATCAACTTCGTCACCGCGCACGACGGCTTCACCTTGCGCGACCTCGTGAGCTACAACGAGAAGCACAACGACGCCAACGGCGAAGACAACAACGACGGCGAATCGCACAACCGCTCCTGGAACTGCGGCGTCGAAGGCCCGACCGACGACCCGAAGGTGCTCACCCTCCGTGCGCGCCAGCAGCGCAACTTCATCGCCACGATGCTGCTCTCGCAGGGCGTCCCGATGCTGCTGCACGGCGACGAGCTCGGCCGCACGCAGCAGGGCAACAACAACACCTACGCCCAGGACTCGCCGCTCACTTGGGTGAACTGGGACAGCGAAGACCAGCCGCTGATCGAGTTCACGGCCGCGGTCACCCGGCTGCGGAAGGAGCATCCGACGTTCCGGCGCAGCCGCTTCTTCGACGGCCGCCCGATCAAGCGCGGCAAGGGCGAGCCTCTGCCCGACATCGCCTGGCTGAACGAAGACGCCACCGAGATGCAGCCCGAGGAATGGGACTCGTCGCTCTCGCGATCGGTCGGCGTGTTCCTCAACGGCCAGGGCATCCGGGCGCGCGATCCGCGGGGCAATCCGCTCAGCGACGTGAACTTCCTGCTCTACTTCAACGCCCACGACGAAGACCAGGAGTTCACCCTCCCCTCGGCCGAATACGCGCCGAGCTGGGACGTGGTGATCGACACCGCCGGAGAAGCGGCGGATTCCCAGGTGTTGGAGGCTGGCGGGCAGCTCACAGTCGGGGCACGCTCGATGGTGGTGCTGCGCGTCCACCGCGAGCTCGAGGTCGAACCCGACCACTCGGTGGCGGCTTCGCTCACCGCGGCGGCCGACGCGGCTGGTCAGATCACGCCGTCCATTCCCTCAGCCGGCTAGAAAGAGATTCCGGATGCGCGTTCCCCGCTCCACCTACCGCCTCCAGCTGACCGCCGACTTCACCCTCTGGGATGCGGCGCGCCTGGTTCCCTACCTCGCCCGGCTGGGGGTCGATTGGGTCTACCTCTCGCCCATCCTGCAGGCCGAGGAGGGGTCGCAGCACGGCTACGACGTCACCGACCACTCCCGGGTCGACGAGTCGCGGGGCGGGCCCGACGGCCTGCGCGCGCTCTCCGAGGCGGCGCACGAGGCCGGGCTCGGCGTGCTCGTCGACATCGTGCCGAACCACGTGGGCGTGGCGACCCCGTCGCAGAACCCGTGGTGGTGGGAGCTGCTGAAGGGCGGCCGGGAATCGCGGATGGCCGGAGCCTTCGACGTGGACTGGGACGCGGGCGGCGGGCGCATCCGCATCCCCGTGCTCGGCGACGACTCGGTGGAGGCACTGGAGATCGACCGGAGCGGTGCCGAGCCCGTGCTGCGGTACTACGACAACGCGTATCCGATCGCTGCCGGTACGGCCGATGACGGCGCCTCCGCTCAGGAGGTGCACGACCGGCAGCACTACGAGCTGGTGAACTGGCGCCGCGAGGGCAGCGAGCTGAACTACCGCCGCTTTTTCGCGGTGTCGACGCTCGCGGCGATCCGGGTGGAGGAGCCGTGGGTGTTCGACGAGTCGCACGCCGAGATCGGCCGCTGGTTCCGTGAGGGACTGGTCGACGGGCTGCGGGTCGATCACCCCGACGGGCTCGCCGATCCGAAGGGCTACCTCGACCGGCTGGCCGAGCTGACCGGCGGCGCGTACGTGCTGGTCGAGAAGATCCTCGAGGGCGACGAGCCGTTGGAGACCGACTGGGCGACGGCCGGTACCACGGGGTACGACGCACTGGCCGGCATCGACCGGGTGTTCGTGGATGCCGCGGGCGAGGCCGCGCTCGACGCGCTCGCCGCCGAACTGCGGCAGGACTCCCCCGTCGTCCCCGAGCCGGGCAGCTACCCCGAACTCATCCACGACACCAAGCGGGCGGTCGCCGACGGCATCCTGCAGTCGGAGGTACGGCGACTCGCCCGCGACATCGAGCGCGACGGCGGACTGCCGACGCCGACGCCGGACGAGACCGTCTGGGATGCCCTCGCCGAGCTGCTCGCGTATTTCCCGGTCTACCGCTCCTACCTGCCGGCCGGGCAGGAGCACCTCGACACGGCTCTCGCTCGCGCCGTCGAACACCGGCCCGAGTTGCGCGGTGCGCTCGAGGAGGTCGCGGCCGTGCTCGCCCGCACGGGAGGTGCGGCGAGTGCCCGCTTCCAGCAGACCTCCGGCATGGTGATGGCCAAAGGCGTCGAGGACACGGCGTTCTACCGCTGGTCGCGCCTCACGAGCCTCAACGAGGTGGGAGCCGAGCCGGACGAGTTCGCGGTCGACGTCGAGCGCTTCCACGCCCTCCAGCGGCGGCGCCTCGACACGCTTCCGGATGCCATGACCACGCTCTCCACGCACGACACGAAGCGCTCGGAAGACACCCGGGCGCGCATCACGGCGCTGGCGGAGGATCCGGATGCCTGGGCCGGCACGCTCGCCGAGCTGCGGCGGCCGCATCCGCTCGGCGACGGCCCGTTCGAGAACCTGCTCTGGCAGGCACTGCTCGGCACCTGGCCGCTCGACCGCGAGCGCGCGCAGGACTACGCCACCAAGGCCTCGCGCGAGGCGGGCACCTCCACCGGGTGGCTGGCCGTGAACGAGACCTTCGAGGAGGCGATGAAGGCGGCGGTCGACTCCGTGTTCGTCGATCCGATCGCCGGCCGCGCCATACAGACCGCGGCGGACGCCGTTCGCCGGGCGGGCCGCAGCACCTCACTGTCGCAGAAGCTCGTGCAGCTCACCACGACCGGGGTTCCCGACGTCTACCAGGGCACCGAGCTCTGGGACCACTCGCTCGTCGACCCCGACAACCGCCGCCCGGTCGACTACAGTCTGCGCGCCGACCTGCTCGAGCATCAGGATGCCGGAGAGTCGCCGGAGTTCACGCTGTCGGCGGGCGAACCCGACGACCTGGGAGCGGCGAAACTGCTCGTGGTCTCGGCCGCGCTGCGGTTGCGGCGCGACCGGCCCGAGCTGTTCACCGACTACCTGCCGCTCGAGGCGCGCGGCAGCGCCGCCGACCACGTGCTCGCCTTCGACCGGGGCGGCGCGATCGCCGTGGCCACGCGCCTCCCCCTCGGCCTCGAGCGCCGAGGCGGCTGGGACGACACCACCCTCGAGCTGCCCGCCGCCCGCAACGGCTACGTCGACACCCTCACCGGCCGCCTCTACGGCGCCGAGCACGGCGACGGCGGCATCCGGCTGGCCCAGCTGCTCGAACGCTATCCCGTTGCCCTACTGCAGAGGATCGACGAATGACCAACCCGACCGGCTTCCGTGTCTGGGCGCCCCGCGCCACCACCGTCGAGCTCGTGCTCGCCGACGGCGCCGAGCCCGCCGACTCCCGCGCGCATCCGATGTCCCGTGCCGACGACGGGTGGTGGGCATCCGGAGGCGAGGTCTCCTGGGCCCCCGGCCTGCACTACGGCTTCCAGCTCGACGGCGAGGGCCCGTACCCCGACCCGCGCTCGCGCCGGCAGCCCGACGGCGTGCACGGCCTCTCGCAGACCGACGACCCCGTCGCGTACGCCTGGCAGGACGGCGCGTGGGCCGGCCTTCCGCTGGACCGCGCCGAGATCTACGAGCTGCACCTCGGCACCTTCACGCCCGAGGGCACGCTCGACGCCGCCGCCGCGCGGCTGGACCACCTGCGCTCGATCGGCGTCACGCACGTCGAGCTGCTGCCCGTGAACGGCTTCAACGGCACCCACAACTGGGGCTACGACGGCGTCGCGTGGTTCACCGTGCACGAGGGCTACGGGGGTCCGGATGCCTACCGCCGCTTCGTCGACGCCTGTCACGCAGCCGGTCTCGCGGTCATCCAGGACGTGGTCTACAACCACCTCGGCCCGAGCGGCAACTACCTGCCGCTGTTCGGCCCGTACCTCAACGACAAGAACAGCAACACCTGGGGCGTCTCGGTGAACCTCGACCACGAGGGTTCTCAGGAGGTGCGACGGTACATCCTCGACAACGCGCTGATGTGGCTCGAGGAGTACCACGTCGACGGGTTGCGCCTGGATGCCGTGCACGCGCTGGTCGACGGCTCGCCCACGCACCTCCTGGCCGAGCTGGCCGCCGAGGTGGAGTCGCTCTCCGAGCGCAGCGGCATCCGTCGTCTGCTGATCGCCGAGTCCGACCTCAACGACCCGGTGATGTTCACGGCACGGGCCGAGGGCGGTCACGGGCTCGACGGGCAGTGGAGCGACGACTTCCACCACGCCGTGCACGTCAACCTCACCGGGGAGACCACGGGCTACTACGCCGACTTCGACTCGGTGGGGGCGCTGGCGAAGGTACTCACGCGCGGGTTCTTCCACGACGGCACGTACTCGAGCTTCCGCGAGAAGACGCACGGCGTCGAGCTCGACCGCGCGGCGACCGCTCCCTGGCGGCTCGTCGTGGCCTCGCAGAACCACGACCAGATCGGCAACCGGGCCATCGGCGACCGGCTCACGGCCACGCTCGATGCCGAATCGCTGGCCGTCGCGGCCGCGCTCACCCTGCTCGGGCCGTTCACGCCGATGCTGTTCATGGGCGAGGAGTGGGCCGCTTCGACGCCGTGGCAGTTCTTCACCTCGCATCCGGAGCCCGAGCTCGGCGAGGCAACCGCGAAGGGCCGCATCAGCGAGTTCGCCAAGATGGGCTGGGACCCGGATGTGGTGCCCGACCCGCAAGACCCGTCCACGTTCGAGAATTCGAAGCTGGACTGGTCGGAGCTCACGGATGCCGCCCACCCCGAGCACGCCGCCATGCTCGAGGTGTACCGCCGCCTGGCCGCGATCCGGGCCACCCTGCCCGCGGGTGACTCGGTGCGTCTCGCCGACGTGCGCGTCGACTTCGACGACGACGAGCGCTGGCTCACCCTCGAGCGCCCCGGCCTCGTGCTGGTGGTCAACCTCTCCGACGAGCCGCGACCCCTCGCGCGCATCGCGCCGCGCCTGGGCGAGGTGCTCTTCGAGTCGCGCGCCGCGCTCCGCGGCGAGCCCGCAACGGCTGCCGGCGCGACGCCCACGGAGGCCGCACCCCGCTCGGTGCTGGTGACTCGCCCCGCGGACTGACGCCGTCCCTTCCTCGCGGATGCGGTTCGAAAAAGCTGCGAATAACGCCTAGCGACCCCATATACGGCCTCGCTATGGCTGAAATGCAGCTTTTTCGAACCGCACCGTCGCGCTGGTGCTATCGCCGGGTACCGTTCCGCTCGGCGGTTTCGCCTGAGCGCGGCGCGTTCACCAAAGATGCGGGGCGCACCATGTCGGTGCCGAAACGGGCCGTGACCTGGTCGATCGTGCGTTCGGCATCGTGCCAGCCTTCGGAGGGTATGGTCTCGTCGGCCCAGAGGGAGGGCTGGTGCACCGTGCCACCCGCCTCGGAGAGCTGTTCGACGCGCACGCCGATCAGGCGGATCGCGTCGCCCCGGGTGCCGACCGCGTCGAAGACCGCCGAGATCTCGTCGTAGATGCGGCGGCCGAGATCGGTGGGCTCGGAGAGGGTGCGTGAGCGCGAGATGGTGGTGAAGTCGGCGAAGCGCAGCTTCAGTGCCACGGTCTTGCCCACCAGGCCCGCTGCCCGCAGGCGCACGGCGACCCGGTTGGACTGATCGAGCAGTTCGCGCCGCAGCACCTCCGGTGAGCGCTCGTCGACGTCGAAGGTGCGCTCGTGCCCCACGCTCTTCTCCTGCGCGGGCGGCAGCACCGGCCGGGTGTCGATGCCGAGCGCCAGCTCGTGCAGCTTCTCGCCGGAGGCCGCGCCGACCGCGCGGACGAGGGCATCCAGCGGGGTCTCGGCGATGTCGCCGACCGTGCGCAGCCCCAGCCGCTCCAGCCGCTCGGCGGTGCTCCCGCCCACACCCCAGAGCGCCCGGACGGGCAACGGATGCAGGTACCCGAGCACTTCCGACGGCCGGATGACGAGCATCCCGTCGGGCTTGGCCCGCCCGGAAGCGAGCTTGGCCATGAACTTGGTGGGTGCCACCCCCACCGAGCAGGGCAGCCCGGTCTCGGCGAACACCTGGGCGCGCAGCCGGCGGGCGATCTCGTCGGACTCGCCGAGCAGGCGGCGGGCGCCCGCGACATCCAGGAACGCCTCGTCGATGCTGAGCGGCTCGACGTGCGGCGTGACCGAACGGAAGATCGCCATCACCTGCCGCGAGTAGTCGCGATAGAGCTGCATGTGCGGCTCGAGCACCACGGCCTTCGGGCAGAGCCGCAGCGCCGCCCCGACGGGCATGGCGGAGTGCACGCCGAAGGCCCGGGCCTCGTACGTGGCACTCGTGACGACCGCCCGCCCCGAACGGCCGCCCACGATCACCGGCTTGCCCACCAGCTCGGGATGCGACAGCAGCTCCACCGAGGCGAAGAACGCATCCATGTCGACGTGCAGGATGGGCGGACTCGGCTCGGCCGGCCCGCTGCTCCCGCTCACGACGGTGGGCGGCTCGGTGGACATGCCTCGAGCCTACGTGCCCCCACCGACATCGGGGCAGACGCCGAGGTCGCGGGGTGACCGATCCCCCGGCCCCCGCATCCGACACGCCCCCAGCCCGAGCACCTCAAGCTCCCAGACTTCACCCAGACCAGGGGAAAATACTGATCGACGCCAGGCCGCCGCCCGGTGCACGACCGAATCGACAGGATCCCCCCGCCCGTGAATCCCGTGAACGTCATCCTCGACGTCGGAATCCTCTCCGGCCCTTTCGTGATCGCCGTGTACACCGCCGCCGTCGTCACCGCCCTGCTGCTGCTGTTCGTCGTGCCCGGCCCGCGCTGGCGGCGCCTGCCCTGGTTCGGCTTCGCCGTCGTCGCCGCGCTGCTCGGCGGCGCGATCGGGCTCGGTCTCACCTGGCTGCTCTCCGACCAGCTGAACCTCTTCGGCGCCGAGCTCACCGCGGTCGCCCGCATCTGGATCGCCGTCGGGTTCGCCGCGAGCGCGATGGCCCTCGCCTCCTTCTGGCGGGGCACCTGGCGACGGATGATCGCCTCCGTGCTGGCCGTGGTGCTCTTCGTGGCCACGGCGGCGATGAGCATCAACATCGACTTCGGTCAGTACACCACCATCCGCAGCGTGCTGGGCATCAGCGCGTACTCCGACGACCTGCCCGACATCAACGCCGACGCCACCGCCGCCATCGCCACCTGGACCGCTCCGGCCGGGATGCCCGAGAAGGGCACGGCGAGCAGCGTCACGATCCCGGGCACCACCTCGGGCTTCGCCGCCCGGCCCGCCGTGGTCTACCTGCCGCCGGCCGCCCTCACCGCGAACCCGCCCAAGCTGCCGGTGCTGATCATGCTCTCCGGCCAGCCCGGCAGCCCCGACGACCCGCTGGCGACGGCGAAGCTGGAGACCAGCCTCGACGCCTACGCCGCCGCGCACCAGGGTCTCGCCCCGATCGTGGTCTCGCCCGATCAGCTGGGCGCGCCCGAGGTCAACCCGATGTGCGTCGACTCCCCCATCGGCAACTCGGCCAGCTACCTCACGGTCGACGTCCCCGCCTGGATCAACGCCAACCTGCCCGTGCTCGCCGGCCCGCACTATTGGGGCATCGGCGGCCTCTCGCAGGGCGGCACCTGCTCCATTCAGCTCGGGGCGGCGCATCCGGAGCTGTTCGGCGCGATCCTGGACGCCTCGGGCGAGGAGTATCCGCGCATCCACGACGAGCAGAACGCCATCGCCCAGGGCTTCGGCGGCGATGCGGCCAAGTACGAGGCCGCGAAGCCCGCCTCGATCCTGGCCGCGAACGCCCCCTACAGCGACATGTTCGCGGTGTTCGGCGTCGGCAGCGAGGACTCCTCCTACCTCCCGGGCATCAAGACGCTCTACGCCGACGCGCAGGCGGCGGGCATGACCGCCACCTACATCGAGGCGCAGGGCAGCGCGCACGACGCCACCACCTGGTCCTACGTGTTCGAGAAGGGGCTGGGCCTGATCGCGGATCATTGGGGCCTCAACCGATGACGCCCGCTCCCCCGGCTTCCGGATCGGCGGGACGCGCGCCCGACGGCGCCGCGCCGGCGGACACGACGCCTGCCCCGCCCGCACTTCCCTCGACTCCTGCACCGCACCGCGCCGCATCCCGGGCCAAGCGGATGCTCGCCCGCGCGCGCACGGTCCCCGTCACCTGGGTGGTGGTCGCCCTGGTACTGGTGGCCAGCCTGGGGCGCCTGATGCTGCGCCCCGGCCGTGCCCGCACCGGCGTCGACGACTTCGTCGCGACCGGCTTCGACGCCGTCTTCGTGCGGCACGACTGGCTCTCCACCCTCACCTCGGTGTTCTTCGTCTGGAACCCGGTCGTGCTCGCCGTCGTGCTGATCGCCCTGATCATCGGCATGGGCTGGTCGGAGCGCCGGATGGGGCACCTGCGCACCGCGATCGCCTTCGTGTTGGTGACCGTGGTGGGCATCCTGCTCGGCCTCACCACGCAGGCCCTCGGTCTCGTGCTCGACCTGTACTCGGCCGAGATCACCCGGGTGCACCGCACGGTCGACCCCGTGATCGCGCTGGCGGGCGTGGTGATGGCCGCGAGCGCCTTCGCCGGCCCGCTGCTGAAACGTCGCATCCGGATCGTCGGCTTCACCGTCATCCTGGTGTTCGTGCTCTACTCGGGGCAGCCCTCCGACCTGTTCCGCCTGTTCGCGGCCATCGTGGGGCTGCTGCTCGGGATGGCGATGGCGCACACCCGGATCGTCGTGCGCCGCCCGCGCGCGACCCGGCGCGAGGCCCGCACGCTGCTGGCGGCGGTGGTGGCGATCACCGCGCTCGGGCCCCTGGTCACGATCGTCTCGCCGAGCGGGAACGGGGTACTGAATCCGCTCGGGCTGCTGTTCCGCGACCCCCTGCGCGACTACGCCGCCATCGCGGCGCGCTGCCAGACGGGTGACTACTCCCGGCACTGCGTCGACGCGTTGGCGCTGTCCCGCCTGGACGGGCCCGGCGCCGTCGCCCTCACCCTGCTCCCGCTCGTCGCCCTGTTGGTGTCGGCCTGGGGCATCCAGCGCGGGCGCCGGGTGGCCCTGTGGTTCGCGGTGGGCATCAACCTCGCGCTCGCGTTGCTGGCCGCGGTGTACTTCGGGTTCCTGCCGCTGCTCTCCTCGAGCGAGTTCAGCACCTTCCAGACGGCGGCCGCCGACGACTACCGGGTGTTCGAGATCGTCTCGGCCCTCGTGCCGCTGGCCATCGCCGCGGCGCTCGTGGCCTCGATCCGGCTGTTCCCGGCCGAGCACGGCACCCGCGCCACGGCACGCTTCGCGGGTCTCGCGCTCGGGCTGTTCGCCGGGATCGCCCTGCTCTACCTGGCGATCGTCGTCGCGGTGCGCGACCAGTTCTCGCCCGTCGCCTCGGTCGGCGAGCTGCTGCTCGACCTCCCCGAGCGCTTCGTGCCCGTGGGCTTCGTGTCGTTCGAGCCCGCCGACATCTTCCCCGCCGGCCCCGTGGCCGTGATCGCCTCGCAGTGGGTGGGGGCGGTGTTCTGGGCCGGACTGATCGTGCTGGCCATGATCGGGATGCGCAGCCGGCCGCGCGGGTCGACGAGCGACGAGGCGCGCATCCGGGAGCTGCTGGTGAACGGATCGGGCGGCACCCTCTCCTGGATGGCGACCTGGCCGGGCAACCACTACTGGTTCGCGCCCTCCGGCGGTGCGGTCGCGTACCGGGTGATCGGTGGGGTGGCGATCACGACCGGGGATCCGCTCGGGCCGCCGGCGACGCATCCGGAGACCGCGCTCGCGTTCAGCACCTTCTGCGCAGACCGGGGTTGGACGCCCGCCTTCTACTCGGTGAACCGTTCCCTGCGCGAGCACTTCGCCGCCGACGGCTGGTCGTCGATGCAGGTGGCCGAGGAGACCGTGGTGGATGCGCGGGGCTGGTCGACCGACGGCAAGAAGATGCAGGACATCCGCACCTCGATCAACCGGGCGGCGAAGGAGGGCGTGCGGGCCGAGTGGCTGCCGTATGCGCAGCTGGGGGCGTTCCACAGTGCGCAGATCCGCGAGATCTCGGAGCTGTGGGTGGCGGAGAAGGACCTGCCCGAGATGGGCTTCACGCTCGGCGGCGTGGACGAGCTGATGGACCCCGAGGTGCGGCTGATGGTCGCGATCGGCCCCGACGACCGGGTGCAGGGCGTGACCAGCTGGCTGCCGACCTTCTCCGACGGCGTGGTGGTGGGCTGGACGCTCGACTTCATGCGCCGCGGGCCGTCGAGCATGAACGGGCTGATGGAGTTCTTGATCGCGCAGACGATCCTGCGGGCGCGCGACGAAGGGGTGGCGTTCGTGAGCCTGTCGGGGGCGCCGCTCGCGGTGGCGGACGGCGGGGCCTCCACGGGCACCGGCCCCGATGCGGCGCCGGCTGCCGGCATCCTGCCGTTCCTCAGTCGCACGCTCGAGCCCGTGTACGGGTTCCGCTCGCTGCTGCGGTTCAAGATGAAGTTCCGCCCCGAGTTCCAGCAGCTGTACCTCGTGTACCGCGATCCGCTCACCCTGCCCGCCATCGGGCTGGCCCTCGGCCGCGCGTACCTGCCCACGCTCTCGGCGCGGCAGGCGCTGCGCACGCTCGCCGCGCGCGACTGACCGGCAGCCGGGCTGCGGCCGGCTGCGGCCGTCTGTACCTCTGGACCGATCCTCAGCCGAGCGGACGGGCCAGCAGCGCCACCACGACCGAGCCGCCCTTGGTGGCCTGGCGGCCCACCTCGGCGAAGCCCAGACGGCCGTGGAAGCGCAGCGACCCGGGGTTCGGCGGTTCGACGTTGACCTCGCAGTCGACCTCGGATGCCCCGTCGGCGGCTGCCGCCTCGAACACCACCTCGTAGAGCAGAGCACCCAGCCCGGCCCCGCGCTGACCGTCGCCCACCACGATCCGGTCGACGTAGAGAAAGCGCTCGCCGCGGGCACTGAACCAGCGGTAGTTCTCGCTGGCGTAGTCCAGGCCCGGCGGGAGGGCGAGCACGAAGCCGAGCACGGCATCCGGATGCTCGTCATCGACCACGGCGACGGCGAGCCGCGACTGCGCCACCAGCCCGGTCATCTCGGCGAGGTCGATCTCGTTCACGGCGGGCACGGCGGCCGTGTTCAGCACCAGCAGCTGCGGCAGGTCGGCGGGGGTCAGCGGGCGAACGGTGTGCATCCGTCAACGCTAGCGTGCGGCATCCTGCTCTGTTCGCTGACCGCGAATCGGGTGCATCCTGGAGGCGTTCCTCGGAATGCGGCCCGCCGTCGTCGCATTGACACCAGAGACCGCAAGGCCGATAGGAGCAACGATGACCACGCCCACCCCTGCCCCGACACCGTCCAGCGCCGAGGTTTCGGCCGAGATCACCCAGTGGCTGCGCCTGCAGCGCCGGGCCCACCGCGAGTTCGAGGTGCGGCTTGCGGCCGTCACGGACTGGGACGCCCCGACCCCCGACACCGAGTGGAACGTGCGCGACCTCGTGGCGCACGTTGTCGAGGAGCAGCAGTGGGTTCCCTGGCTGCTGTCGGGCCTGGAGACCGGTCACGCGCGTAGCCGCCTCCGCCCGCTGGAGGGGGACCTCCGGCAGGAGTGGCGCCTCTACTCGCTCGCCGCCACCACGGCCTGGCACGATGCCTCCCCCGCCGATCGGGTGCGGCTCTCCTACGACACCGTCGACATGATCGACTACCTCAAGGAGCAGGTCTCGGACGTCACCATCCACACCTGGGATCTGGCGCGCGCCGTGAACACCAACGAGAGCCTCGACGAGGAGCTGATCGAGGCGGTCTGGACCGTGTTCGCACCTCAGGAGGCGACCCTGCGCGCCAGTGGCCTGTTCGCGTCTCCGGTGCCCGTGCCCGAGGACGCCCCGCTTCAGTCACGGCTACTCGCGCTCACCGGGCGCGACGACCGCCCGGCCACGTAGGCGGCCGAGCCCGCCGGCAGGTAGACCAGATCGCGCGGGTGGCTGGCGCAGAGTTCGCGCTGAAGCGTGTCGAGCTGCATCCGCAACGCCTCGAGTTCGACGGCCAGGGCCGACGGATGCTCGTCGACCGCCTCGAGGAAGACGTTGCAGGCCGCGACCATCGCGTTCAGCGTGCCCCAGGCCGCCGATCGCGGCCGCAGCGACTGCCGGGCCGTGCGCACGTCTTTGCGCAGCAGCACGACCGAGCGCCGCACCCGGTTGAGGTCGGAATCGGGGTCGGCGCGGTCGAGCGACACCGGCCCCGCCAGTTGCTCGGGCGCGAGCGCGCGCCGTGAGGCCACCTCGAGGCTGAGCAGCCGCAGCGCGTTCACCTCGGCGGCCTTCTCGGTGCGCCGGCTCTTGCCGCGATCGATCAGCAGCGCGAGCAGAGCACCGGCGGTGACGCTCGTCGTGGTGACGAGGATCTGGGCGAGAACGACTTCCATACCCTCACGCTACGACCCACCACCGACACTGGTCCCCCGCTGACCGCAGGCCCCACCACCCTCCGCCGACCCGTCACTCAGTCCCGTTATACGGGCTTCAGAACGGGACTAAGTGACGGGTCGGCGGAGATGGGAATGCGGAAGGAGGGGTCACGAGGCGGCGGCGCGCTCCAGGACGAGTTCGCGCACACGGGCGGCGTCGGCCTGGCCCTTCATGGCCTTCATGACCGCGCCGATCACGGCGCCGGCGGCCTGCACCTTGCCGTCCTTGATCTTCGCGAGCACGTCGGGCTGGGCGGCGAGTGCCTCGTCGATCGCGGCGATCAGGGCGCCGTCGTCGGAGACCACGGCGAGCCCGCGGGCGTCGACGACCTCCTGCGGAGTGCCCTCGCCGTCGATGACGCCCTCGAGCACCTGGCGGGCCAGGCGGTCGTTCAGCGCACCGCTGTCGACGAGTGCCACGAGAGCCGCGACATCCGTCGGCGACACCAGGGCGGAGGGCTCGGCCGAACGCGCGTTCGCGATGCGCGAGATCTCGCCCGACCACCACTTGCGCGCCGCCTGCGGCGAGGCGCCGGCGGCCACGGTCGAGGTGACCTCCACCAGGAGCCCGGCGTTCTGCACGTCTTGGAACTCGAGATCGGTGAAGCCCCACTCGGCCTTGAGCCGGCGCCGGCGGGCGGCCGGGGGCTCGGGCAGGGCGGCACGCAGCTCTTCGATCAGCTCGGCCGAGGGCACGACCGGCAGCAGGTCGGGCTCGGGGAAGTACCGGTAGTCGTCGGCATCCGACTTCGGGCGACCGGCCGACGTGGTGCCGGTGTCTTCGTGCCAGTGCCGCGTCTCCTGCGTGATCGTGCCGCCGTCGGCCAGGATCGCCGCCTGACGCTGGATCTCGTAACGGATGGCGCGCTCCACCGAACGCAGCGAGTTCACGTTCTTGGTCTCGGTGCGGGTGCCGAGCGGCGCCGGCGGCTCGCCGGGCGCGGTGCGCGGGCGCAGCGAGATGTTCGCGTCGCAGCGCAGGTTGCCGCGCTCCATCCGGGCCTCGGAGATGCCGAGTGACACGACGATGTCACGGATGGTCGAGACGTACGCCTTCGCCAGCTCCGGAGCATCCTTCTCGGCGCCGTAGATGATGTCGGTGACGATCTCGACCAGCGGAACGCCGGCGCGGTTGTAGTCGACGAGCGAGTACTCGGCGCCCTGGATGCGACCGGTCGCGCCACCCACGTGGGTGAGCTTGCCGGCATCCTCCTCCATGTGCGCACGCTCGATCGGCACCGTGAACATCCGGCCGTCGGGCAGCTCGACCTCGACCGAGCCGCCGAAGGCGATGGGCTCGTCGAACTGCGAGATCTGGTAGTTCTTCGCCAGGTCGGGGTAGAAATAGTTCTTGCGCGCGAAGCGGCTCGAGGGCGCGATCGAGCAGCCGAGGGCGAGGCCCAGGCTGATCGAGTAGCGCACGGCCTGGCCGTTCACCACCGGCAGCGAGCCGGGCAGCCCGAGGCAGGTGGGCGTGATGTTCGTGTTGGGCTCGCCGCCGAAGTAGTTCGGGGCGCTCGAGAACATCTTGGTCTTCGTGGAGAGCTCGACGTGCACCTCGAAGCCGAGCACCGGCTCGAACAGCTCGAGGGCCTTGTCGTAGTCCATCAGTGCGGCCTTGGCCATCAGACGGCTCCTTCTTCTGCGGCGGTCATCTCGCCGGGGGCGAGATCCGGGGCCTGGCTGATCAGGGTGTGACCCCACTTGTCTTCGAGCAGGCGCTCGAGCGCGCCGCCGACGGTGTAGAGGCGGGCGTCTTCGCGAGCGGGGGCGAGGAACTGGATGCCGACCGGCAGCCCATCCTCCGCAGCCAGGCCCACGGGCAGCGAGATGCCGGGGATGCCGGCGAGGTTGGCCGGGATGGTGGCGATGTCGTTGAGGTACATCGCCATCGGGTCGCCGTCGTTCTGGCCGAGCTTGAACGCGGTGGTGGGCGCGGTCGGCGAGACCAGCACGTCGACGCCCGCGAAAGCGGCGGCGAAGTCGCGCTGCACGAGCGTGCGCACCTTCTGTGCGCTGCCGTAGTAGGCGTCGTAGTAGCCGGCGCTGAGGGCGTAGGTGCCGAGGATGATACGGCGCTTGGCCTCGGCGCCGAAGCCGGCCTCGCGCGTGGCCGACATCACGTCTTCGACCGTGCCGCCCCCGGGCGGGTTGACCCGCAGGCCGAAGCGCACGGAGTCGAACTTGGCCAGGTTGGAGGAGGCCTCGGCCGGCATGATCAGGTAGTAGGCCGAGATGGCGTACTCGAGGCTCGGCAGGCTCACCTCGGTGATCTCCGCACCGGCGGCGGCCAGGATGTCGAGCGCCTCGCGGAAGCGCTCGAGCACGCCGGGCTGGAAGCCCTCGCCGTCGAGCTCGCGGATGACCCCGATCTTGAGACCCTTCACATCGGCCCGCCGCACGGCCTCCGCCATGCTCGGCCACTCGTCGGTGAGCGAGGTGGAGTCGAGCGGGTCGTGCCCGCCGATGATGTCGTGCAGCAGCGCCGAGTCGAGCACGGTGCGGCTCACGGGGCCGATCTGGTCGAGGCTGGAGGCCAGCGCGATCGCGCCGTAGCGGCTCACCCCGCCGTAGGTGGGCTTCACGCCGACGGTGCCGGTGACGTGAGCGGGCTGACGGATCGAGCCGCCCGTGTCGCTGCCGAGCGCGAGAGGGGCTTCGAACGCGGCGACGGCCGCCGCCGATCCGCCCCCCGAGCCGCCCGGGATGCGCTCGAGGTCCCACGGATTGTGGGTGGGGCCGTAGGCGGAGTGCTCGGTGGAGGAGCCCATCGCGAACTCGTCCATGTTGGTCTTGCCGATCGGCACGAGGCCGGCGGCACGCAGCTTGGTCATGACGGTCGCGTCGTAGGGCGGCACCCAACCCTCGAGGATCTTCGACCCGCTCGTGGTGGGCATGTCGTTGGTGACGATCACGTCTTTGATGGCGATCGGGACGCCGGCCAGCGGATGCAGCGACTCGCCCGCGGCGCGACGCTCGTCGATGCGGGCCGCGGCGGCCAGGCTCAGCTCGGGGGCCGTGTGCAGGAAGGCGTGCACATCGGGGTCGACCGCGGCGATGCGGTCGAGGTGGGCCTTCGTGGCCTCGACGGAGGAGAGCTCGCCCGCGGTGAGCTTCTCGGCCAGGGCCGCGGCGGACAGGCGCACGATCTCGTGCTGCTGGTTCGTCACTGCTCTTCTCCCAGGATCGCGGTCACGCGGAAGCGCGATCCGTCGTGGTCGGGGGCGCCGGCGAGCGCCTGCTCGGTGGTGAGGGTGTTTCCGGGAACGTCGTCGCGGTAGACGTTCTGCAGCGGGATGGGGTGGCTGGTGGCCGGCACGTCGGCCGTGGCCACCTCCGACACCTTCGCGACGTTGTCGACGATCGAGCCGAGCTCTGTGGTGAGGCTCTCGATCTCGGCGGGCGTCAAGGCGATCCGAGCGAGGTTCGCGAGATGCGCGACCTGCTCCTGAGTGATTTCGGACATGGTGCTCCGGTGTTCTGTTCGCGAGGGGTGTGCGGCAATTCTACCGGGACGGGGCCCCGCGGGTCTCGATCGGACTCGATCAGACGGTGAGGTCCCCGAACCCGCCCTCGTCGTTCCGGTCAGCACGTGGTGGTGAGGAGTGGTGTCTGCACCGTAACCGGTCATGGGTGCGGGGCTGAGAGGTGACGGCCGAAGCCATGACGCTGCCCACCGCGCCTGCAGAGGACCGGATTGACCGCCGGCCCACGGTGTGTGCTCGCCCCGGCGCGCCTACCGACTCACCGTTCTCGTCGCTGCTCATCGCTGCGGTCTCGCTCGTGTCACCCGTGTGGTGGGAGCCGCCCGCGTGCCGAGCGCTGCCTGTCTACTCCCGGAGCTCGACCTCCCAGTTCGTGCGCTGGATGACGACGTCGAGTGCTCGCAGCTCGGCCGCCGTCTGGTCGGCCCGGGCCCGCAGCTCTTTCACGGGCAGCGCCGACATCTGGCGCAGTTCGCTGCGCAGCTGACGACGGTTCCAGTTTCCGGCGGCCGCATCGGCGGCTCGTACGAGGATGCTGTGCCGCGCCCGCAGCGTCTCGCGCTCGGCGAGCAGCGAGGTGACGGTGCGGCCCTCGCCGCCGGCTGTGCTGGTGGCGGTGGTGAGGACGGTGGCGTTGGTGAGGTTGACGGCCGTGACCAGCCGCTCCAGCTCGCCGAGCACGCCCAGGCACTCCTCGAGCAGCTCGGCCGCATCCTCGGTGGGGGTCTCGCCCTCCTGGTAGGAGGCGTTCGCCACGATCCGCGCCTGCAGCGCCTCGCTGCGCTTCTGCAGCTCGGCGCGCTCGAGCAGTGCTTCCGCCAGCCGCATCAGCTGCCCTCTCCATCGTCGGCCGTGGTCGTCGCCTCGGCCTCGGTCGTCTCCCCTGCTTCGGTCTCTGCCCCGGGAGCCGGCGGCAGCGCATCCGGACCCCGCGTCACCAGCAGGGCGAACTCGGCGGCGTCGATGATACGCAAACCCAGCGCCTCGGCCTTGCCGAGCTTGGAGCCCGCACCGGGACCGGCGGCCACGAAGTCGGTCTTCTTGCTGACGCTCGAGGCGGCCTTGCCCCCCGCGGCGATGATCGCCTCCAGCGCGCCCTCGCGGCTGTAGCCCTCGAGCGAACCGGTGGCCACCACGGTGATGCCCTCGAGCACTCCCCCGGCCCCCACGGCAGCCCCTGGCCCCGGATGCCCCGGCGTCGCGAACTGCACGCCCGCGGCGGCCCACTGATCCACGATCGCCTGATGCCAGTCCACGTCGAACCAGGCGATCAGCGCGTCGGCGATGATGCCGCCCACCCCGTCGACCGCCGCGAGTTCGTCGCGGGTGGCGGCGCGGATGGCCTCGATCGATCCGAAGTAGTCGGCCAGGGCACGAGCGGCCACCGGCCCCACATGGCGGATGCTGAGCGAGACCAGCATGCGCCAGAGCGGCTTGGTCTTGGCCTTCTCGATCTCGTCGAGCAGCTTGACGGCGTTGGCGGAGAGCACGAAGCCCTCGTCGCCGTCGAAGTCGTCGCCCGTGGCCTCGGGGTCGAAGGCCGGGTCGGTCTTCTGCCGCTTGCGCCGGAACGGAGCGACGACCTTGGGCGACTCGCCGTCTTTGTCGAGCTTCGGCATCCCGGTCTCGGAGTCGCGCACGATCACCCTGATGGGGAACAGATCGGACGGCTCCAGCGAGAACAGCCCCGCCTCGGTGTGCAACGGCGGATCGGCCGGCTCGAGCGGCTGCGTGAGCGCCGCGGCGCTCACCTCGCCGAGCACCTCGATGTCGAGACCGCCGCGCGATCCGACGTGCTCGACCCGCCCGCGCACCTGCGCCGGGCAGCTGCGCGCGTTGGGGCAGCGCAGGTCGATGTCGCCCTCCTTGGCGGGCGCGAGCGGCGTGCCGCACTCGGGGCATTCGGTGGGCATCACGAAGGCGCGCTCGCTGCCGTCGCGGAGCTCGACCACCGGCCCGAGCACCTCGGGGATGACGTCGCCGGCCTTGCGCAGCACCACGGTGTCGCCGATCAGCACACCCTTGGCCTTCACCACGTCTTGGTTGTGCAGCGTGGCCTGGCGCACCTCGGAGCCGGCCACCTCCACCTTCTCCATCACTGCGAACGGCGTCGCCCGCCCGGTGCGGCCCACGCTCACCACGATGTCGAGCAGCTTCGTGTTGACTTCTTCGGGCGGGTACTTGTAAGCCGTCGCCCACCGCGGCGCGCGGCTGGTGGCACCGAGCTCCTCGTGCAGGCGCAGGTCGTCGACCTTCACCACGATGCCGTCGATCTGGTGCTCCACGCTCGCGCGGTTGATGCCGTACGAGCGGATGAACTCCGCCACCTCGCCGATCGTGTCGAACACGCGGTAGTGCGTCGAGGTGGGCAGCCCCCAGGTCGCCAGCAGCTCGTAGACCTCCGACTGGGCCGAGACCGGCGGATCGGGCCAGGCCCCGATGCCGTGCACGAGCATCCGCAGCCGGTGCAGACGGTCGACCACGAGCGCGAGCTGCTTCTCGTTCTTGCCCTCGGACTTCTGCCGCAGCGATCCGGCCGCCGCGTTGCGCGGGTTGGCGAACACGCGCTCGCCCGCGGCCTCCTGCGCCGCGTTCAACTCGTCGAACGAAGCGACGGGGAAGAAGATCTCACCGCGCACCTCGACGAGCGGAGGATGCCCCGTGCCCTTCAGCCGGGCCGGGATCGACGCGATCTGCAGCACGTTCTCGGTGACGTCTTCACCCACCACGCCGTCACCCCGGGTGGCGGCCGTGACGAGCACGCCGTTCTCGTAGCGGAGGTTGATGGCCAGGCCGTCGATCTTCAGTTCGGAGAGGAAGCGCACCGTCGTGGCTCCGGCATCGCGAACCACCTTGGCGGCCCACTCGTCGAGCTCCTCCTCGCTGAACACGTTGTCGAGGCTGAGCATCCGCTCGGCGTGGGTGACCGGCGTGAACATGGTGGTGACGGCGCGGCCGCCCACGGTCTGCGTGGGGCTGTCAGGCGACTGCAGCTCGGGATGCGCGCGCTCGAGCTCGTCGAGCCGGCGCACCATGACGTCGTAATCCTGGTCGGTGACCGTGGAGGCGTTCTTCTCGTAGTACTCGTCGCGCAGCTCGAGGATGCGCGTGGTGAGCGCCACCGCTTCGTCGCGCGCCGCCTCGAGATCGCCCGGCGTCTCGCTGCGCAGGACGCCGCCCTCGGACGAGCCGGCGGATGCCGCCTCCCCTTCCTTCTGCTGGGCTGCGGATGCCCTCCCCCGCGGCGCCATCAGACGGCGGCCGGAACGGGAGCGGTGCCGGCAGCGACGCCGACGGTGTCGACGCCGACGGTATCGACGCTGACGGTATCGACGCTGACGGTGCGGTCGATCGTGCACTGCCCCAACACGCGCGTACCCACGTACACGACCGCGGTCTGCCCGGGAGCGACTCCGTTCAGCGGAGTGACCGGGGTGATGACGAGCTCGGGCGAACCCCCGGCGTCATCTCGCACCCGCGCCACGGCGTCGACCGGATCGGCATGCGCCCTGATCTGCACCTGGCACGCGAAGTCGAGCTCCGGATGCTCGGGCGCGAGCCCGGCCCAGGTGAAGCGCCAGCCCGCGATCTCGGCGATGTCGAGTGCCTCCTTCGGGCCCACCACCACCGTGTTCTCCTTCGGGCGCACCTCGAGAACGAAGCGGGGCTTGCCGTCGGCGGCGGGCATCCCGAGCTTGAGGCCCCGGCGCTGGCCGACCGTGAAGGCGTGCGCGCCCTCGTGCGAGCCGACGACGTCGCCCGAACGGTCGACGATGTCGCCCGTGGCGGTGCCGACCCGCTCGGCCAGCCAGCCGCTCGTGTCTCCGTCGGGGATGAAGCAGATGTCGTGGCTGTCGGGCTTGTTCGCCACCGAGAAGCCGCGCGCGGCGGCCTCGGCCCGCACCTCGGCCTTCGAGGGCGTGGCACCGAGCGGGAACAGGCTGTGTGCGATCTGCTCGGCCGTCAGCACGCCGAGCACATAGGACTGGTCTTTGGCCCAGGCGGCCGCGCGGTGCAGCTCGCGGTTGCCCGCCGCATCCGTAGAGATGGTGGCGTAGTGGCCGGTGCAGACCGCGTCGAAGCCGAGGTCGAGGGCCTTCTCGAGCAGGGCGGCGAACTTGATGCGCTCGTTGCAGCGCATGCACGGGTTCGGCGTGCGGCCCGCCGAGTACTCGGCGATGAAGTCGTCGACCACGTCGGCCTTGAACCGCTCGGAGAAGTCCCACACGTAATAGGGGATGCCGATCTTGTTGGCGGCGCGCTGCGCATCCATCGAGTCTTCGATCGTGCAGCAGCCGCGGCTGCCGGTGCGCAGCGTGCCGGGCATGCGGCTGAGCGCCAGGTGCACGCCCACCACCTCGTGGCCCGCTTCGACCGCGCGGGCGGCGGCGACCGCGGAGTCGACCCCTCCGCTCATTGCTGCGAGAACCTTCATGCGTCCAGCATACGGCGGGCGTCCGACAGTGGAACGGGAGGCCAGGCGCAGCGCAACGGCGGGCGATTCGCACCGGAATTCGGGGGAATGCCCAGAGTCGCGGTGCAGAATGAGAGGGATGTCAGCACTGCTCGAGGCGCCGCGCGAGACCCGGGCCGCCAGCCCGCGACGCCGGCCCCGAAACCGCACGGGGGCGGCGGTCGTGGTGTGCGTGCTCGCGCTGCTTCTCGCGGTGTCTCTGGGGTTGCACGTGCTGGTTCCCGAGCTGTTCGGGCTGTCGCTGCTGTTCGAATCGGCGCTCCCCTGGGTCGGCCTGGCCGTCCCGGTCGTGCTGCTCGCCGCGTTCATCACGCGCAGCAAGGGGGCCGTGATCGCCGCGCTCGTGCCCGCGGTGGTCTGGGGTGCGATGTTCGTGCCCGGGATCGTGCCGCTCTCCTGGAGCGCACCCGCGGCATCCGGAGACACGCTCACCGTCGCGAGCCAGAACGTGGAGGCCGGATCGGGCACGGCCGCCGAGTCGGCCCGCGCGCTGGCGGCGACCGGCGCGCAGGTCATCGCGATGCAGGAGATGGACGACGAGGGCCGCGCCCAGGTCGAGAGCGTGCTGAGCGAGAGCTACCCCTATTCCTACGGCATCGGCACGGTCGGCGTCTGGAGCGCCTACCCGATCGAGAACGCGCAGGCACTGGATCTCGGCCTCGGCTGGCAGCGCGGCATCGCCGCCGACCTCTCGACCCCCTCGGGACTGGTCAGCATCTACGTGGTGCACGCCGCATCCGCTCGCCCCGACGACCACGCCACCCGCGACGAGATGCTCGCGAACCTGGCCGACTACGTTCCGCGCGACGAGAACTCGCGCCTGCTGATGCTCGGCGACTTCAACGCCGGCAGCTCGGACCGCAACATGGCCGGCCTGTTCGGCTCCCTCAGTGAGGCGAACCAGACGGATGGCGGCTTCGGCTTCACCTGGCCCGCCTCGATGCCCGTCACCCGCCCCGACCACGTGCTGCAGCGCGGCATGTCGGTCACGTCGAACACGACGCTGCGCGTCGGTGACTCCGACCACCTGGCCGTGGTCACTTCGCTGAACCTGTAGCCTCTCTGCCGCGCGGAGTTGCCAGGCCCGTGTGCACCGCCGGGCCCGGATGCTCGGCGCGGCAGCCCACTCGGGACGGCAGCCCACTCGGCGCGGCAGCGTGATCGGCGCGGCAGCGTGCTCGGCGCTGCAGTCTGCTCGGCGCGGCAGCCTAGATGCGCGGCGGGGCGCCGGCCCCATCCGGCTCGTCGCCCGAGGGCTCGACCACGTGTGGAGCGGTGCCGGCCCGCTCGCGCTCGATCGGGCGCTGCCAGACGGAGATCCCGACGGCGATCAGTCCCGCCCCCAGCGCCAAGAGCAGTCCCCCGACGAGGTGCAGCCGCCCGGTGAAGCTCCACCCCGCCGCCGCTCCCACCCCTCCCCCACATCCCCCGCGCGACCGACCCCGCACTCGGGTCGCAGGATCACGTCCAACCCCCACGGTTTAGACGTAATCCTGCGACCTGGAACGGCGGTCAAGGGCGAGTGCCTGCGCGACGCGCTGCACCGTCTCGTGGCGACGACTACCCAGGCCCTTCTTGCGAACCTGCACGACGTAGTGGGCGGCACGGCGGAACGAATCCAGACGCACGGCGTCCTTTTCGAACTGGTCGAAGTCGTTCCGATGCTGGTCTCCGTCGTATTCCACGACCACACGCTGCTCGCGATAGAGCATGTCTGCGTAACCGAGCAGGTCGCCGTCGCCATCGCGGATCTCCTGGCCCAACTCCGGCTCCGGCAGGCCACCGCGCACCAGAAGTAGGCGCAGTAGGGTCTCCCTCCTCGATTCGGCTCCGGATCGCACGTCGCGGGCAGCGGAGCGGACGGCCCGCGCTCCAGCGCCGCGGTAACTCAGGGCCCTGCTCCTCAGCTGATCGAGACCCGCGTACGGACGTCGCTCTCCTGCTTCTCCGATGCGGGGATCGAGGACGAGGTAGTCACCGACGGCGACCAGGTCGTCGTGCGAGAGGATCGATCCCAGGCGGCACAGCATCCCGAATCGTCGGACGACCTCCAGGTCGCCTGCCGCGAGCCGATGGCCGTGTACGCCGTTCGCGCGGGGAATCGCCCTCGGCTTCACGACAGCGACGTCGAGCGGTCGCGCCGTCTCAAGCCGTCGGGGCAGCGGCATCCTCCACAGACGCGCTGCCGTCACATGGCTGAAGAAGTGGCCGTCCGGGCTGCGAAGAAGATACACCGCGCACAGGCCTCGGAGCGTGAGCGTCGTCGATGCGGGGATCCGTACCCCCGAGAACGGTCTGCGGAGATCCGGTCCACGCAGGCGTTCGCGGCCGAGGCCCGCATCGTCGCCGTCCCGAACCGAGAATGCCCCGCGCTCGAACCGGTCGGGGAGGGGAACATGTTTCGGCACACGCTTAGACTCCCCCATCCCCTCGCAGAATGTGAGTTATCCACAGCCTTGCGTACGTTCTGGGCGGCCGGATCTCACCCGGGTCGCGCGATGACGTCCACAATCAGCCGTGTGGACGTGATCCTGCGACCTCGGTGAGGGGTCAGGGGGCGGAGGGGGCTCGGGTGGAGAGACCGGCGCGGGAGGCTGCGGCGTAGGCCGCGGGGAGGGCGGACACGAGGGCGTCGACCTCGGCGGGGGTGGTTCCGTGGCCCAGGGTGAAGCGGAGGGCGCCGAGGGCCTCGGGCTCGGGCACGCCCATCGCGGTGAGCACGTGCGAGACCTCGGGCACGCCCGCCTGACAGGCCGACCCCGTCGAGACCGAGAAGCCCGCCATGTCGAGCAGGAACAGCAGCGAGTCGCCTTGCGCCCCCGGGAACGTGAAGTGCACGTTGCCCGGCAGTCGCCCCTCGGGTGCGGGGTCGCCCCGCAGAACGGCCTCGGGAACGGCATCCTGAACCCCCGCGATCAGGCGGTCACGCAGCCCCGCGAGCTCCTCCACGAACGACAGGCCATCGGATGCCGCGGCCGCGGCACCACCCAGCTCGCGGCTCACCTCCGCGGCGGCCGCCGCGAACGCCACCGCCCCCGCCACGTCTTGCGTACCGGAGCGCACGCGCTGCTGGTTGCCGCCGTGGATGAGCGGCTCCACCTCGCTGCGCCGCGCCAGCACGAGCGCCCCGATCCCCACGGGGCCGCCGATCTTGTGCGCCGACACGCTCAGCGCATCCGCCCCCACGGCGGCGAAGTCGATCGGCAGGTACCCGTACGCGGCCACCGCGTCGACGTGCACCGGCACGCCGTGCGCGCGCGCCACCGCCACCAGCGCCGCGACATCCTGCACCGTGCCCACCTCGTTGTTGGCCCAGAGGAGCGTCACCAGAGCCACGGATGCGCCGTGCTCCGCGAGCGCCGCCTCGAGCACGGCGGGCGACAGCCGCCCGAGCGGATCGATGGGCAGCCGCACCACGGAGGCCCCCTCGTGCCGAACCAGCCAGTCGATCGCGTCGACGGTGGCGTGGTGCTCCCCGCCCGGGGCGAGGATGACGGGGCGGGCACCGGATGCCACGGCCACCGCATCCGCAACCGGCGCCGAGCCACGGCCCGCCGCCGCATCCCCCTGCCGCTTCCACCACAGCCCCTTGATGCCGAGGTTGATCGACTCCGTGCCCCCCGAGGTGAAGATCACCTCGATCGGCTCCGCGCCGAGCGAGGCCGCCACGACCTCGCGCGACTCCTCGAGCAGGCGCTTCGCCTCCTGCCCCTGGCTGTGGATCGACGAGGGGTTGCCCACCACGCCGAGCGCGTCGACGTAGGCGGTACGCGCGGTGGGACGCATCGGCGTGGTGGCCGCGTGGTCGAGGTAGACGGGCATCCGGAGCGATCCAAGAGAGAGGGGGAGCACGATTTCGGGCGGTGAGACGCCTGCAACTACTCTAAGTCTCATGACCCCGGCCGACCCCCTCGCTCGGCTCGGCGTTCGTACGACCTCCCACGGCGGAGAACTGCGCGTCTGGTCCGAGAACGCCACGAGCATCGACCTCTGCCTCTACGACCACAAAGACCCCAACTGGGTCTACAAGTCGGTGCCGCTCACCCGCGACGCGAACGGTGTGTGGACCGGCCGTTCGCGCTCGCTGGTCCCCGGCCGCCGGTACACACTGAAGGTCGACGGGCCCACCGGCGCCGAGCATCCGCAGAACGCCTTCGACCCGAGCATCCCGCTGCTCGACCCGTATTCGCGCGGCATCGTGCGCGCGGGGCGCGAGTTCCGGAGCGTGATGGTCGACGAGGAGTTCAACTGGAACGGCGTCACCAAGCCCAACACCCCGCTCGACCACACCGTCATCTACGAGGCCCACGTGAAGGGCCTGAGCAAGATCAACAGCCGCATCCCCGAACACCTGCGCGGCACGTACGCCGGCCTCGCGCACGAGTCGAGCATCGGCTACCTCAAGAGCCTCGGCGTCACCGCCGTGCAGCTGCTGCCCGTGCACGCCTTCGTGAGCGAGCAGCGCCTGCAGAAGCAGGGGCTCAGCAACTACTGGGGCTACAACACCCTCGGCTTCTTCGCCCCGCACAACCTCTACGCCTCGAAGGCCGCGCAGGCCGAGGGGCCGAGCGCCATCCTGCGCGAGTTCAAGGGCATGGTGAAGCTGCTGCACGAGGCCGGGCTCGAGGTGCTGCTCGACGTGGTCTACAACCACACCGCCGAAGAGGGGCGGATGGGCCCGACCACGAGCTTCCGCGGCATCGACAACGCCTCCTACTATCGGCAGACGGCCCGGGGCGACTACGTCGACGTCACCGGATGCGGCAACTCGATCGACACCGCGACGCCCGCTGTCACCCGGCTCATCCTCGACTCGCTCAAGTACTGGGCGAACGAGGTGCAGATCGACGGCTTCCGCTTCGACCTGGCGGCCACGCTGGGGCGGAACGGCGACCACTACTACGACCCGCAGCATCCGCTGATCACCGGGATCGTCTCGGATCCGGAGCTCGCCGGCGTGAAGATGATCGCCGAGCCCTGGGACGTGGGCATGGGCGGCTGGCAGACCGGCAACTTCCCGGAGGGCTGGTCGGAGTGGAACGACCGCTTCCGCGACCGGATGCGCAAGTTCTGGCTGCGCGACATCAAGTCGATCCGCGAGAACGGCAACCCCGGCGACGGGGTCGGGATGCTCGCCACCCGCATCGCCGGGTCGTCGAACACGTTCTCGCAGCAGCGGGGGCCTTTGGCATCCGTCAACTTCGTGACCGCCCACGACGGCTTCACACTCGCCGACCTCACGGCCTACAACGTCAAGCACAACGTCGGCAACGGTGAGGCGAACCGCGACGGCACCGACAACAACATGTCGTACAACCACGGCATCGAGGGGCCGACCACCTCACGGCCGATCGAGCAGTCGCGACGACGGGCGATGCGCAACCTGATGGGCACGCTGCTGCTCTCGGCCGGCGTGCCGATGATCACCGCCGGCGACGAGTTCGGCCGCTCGCAGAAGGGCAACAACAACGCCTACTGCCACGACTCCGAGCTGACCTGGATCAGCTGGGACCGCCGCACCTGGCAGAAGGACCTCTGGCGCACCACCCAGCACCTGCTGCGGGTGCGACGGGAGAACCCGGCCCTGCGGCCCGTGCGATACGGCGTGTTCGGCGAGCGCACGCCCAGCGCCAGCCAGATGGACTGGTACGACGCCGCCGGCGAGTCGATGTCGATCAGCGACTGGAACTCCCCCGAGAACCGCACCCTCGTGTACGTGGCGGCGTCGACTCCCGAGCACGAGCCGCTGAACCGCATCCTGACCGTGATCCACGGGGTGGAGGCGCCGATCACGGTGACGCTGCCCGTGCACGACGGGGTGTCGGCGTATGAACTGCTGTGGGATTCGGCTCAGGATGCGCCGGAGGTGCATCATCACGGAGAACCTCTGCCGCGCTTCGCTCCAGGCGAGAGCGTCAATGTCGCGGCGGCGTCCCTGCAGCTGTATCGGGCTGTCTAGAAGTCTTGCTGTGTTAGCTGCCGGTCGCGCCGGGCTTTGCTCGGCGTGACCGGGCTGCGCCGGTCCCTGCCCGGCGCAGCGCGACATGTGAGCGCGCGGTCGACGGGCGCGGGCTTCGCTCGCACCCGTCGGCCACACGCTCACCTTGGGTCGTTGAGTACGGCCTGAGACATTGGGTGCTCGACCTCGCGCCGCGAGACTCCGGATGTTTCACCTTGCGCCCCGACGCTTCGGGCGCTTCGCCTCGTGCCCTGGGACTGCGGTCGCTCCACCCCACACCCCGAGACTCCGGATGCTCCATCCCACACCCCGAGACTCCGGATGCTCCACCCCTTCCCCGAGACTCCGGGCGCTCCACCCCACACCCCGAGACTCCGGACGCTCCACCCCTTCCCCGAGACTCCGGGCGCTCCACCCCTTCCCCGAGACTCCGGGCGCTCCACCCCACACCCCGAGACTCCGGACGCTCCACCCCACACCCCGAGACTACGGATGCCTTGCCGCACGCCCTGAGGCTGCGGGCGCTGGGGCCGGGCTAGTGGGCCGCCGCGAGGGGGGTGCCCTTGCCGGAGGGGAGGAAGAGGGCCACTACCGCCGCCAGGAAGAGGACTGCGGCGCCTACCGCGATCGCGGGGACGGCGGCCGCGACGTAGCCGGTGGGGGTGAAGGTGCCGCCGGCACCCGTGAAGACCGCCGTGAGCACCGCGATGCCGAGGGCCACACCGATCTCGCGGAGGGTGGAGTTCGTGCCCGAAGCCTTGGCGTTGTCGGCCGGGGTCATGTTGGCCAGCACCGCCGTCGAGATGGGGGCGAAGACCAGCCCCATGCCGACACCGGCGAACACGAACGCCGGCACGAGCACGCCGTAGTCGAGCGTGGTCGACATCACCGCCGCGAGCCACGCCACACCCGTGCCCTGCAGCAGCAGCCCCACCACGACGAGCAGGCGCGTGCCCACCCGCGGCGCGATCATCCCGGCCAGGGGCGCGATCACCATCGGGGCGAGCGTCCAGGGCATCGTCATCACGCCCGCCTCGAGCGGGGTCGCGCCGCCGACGATCTGCAGGTACTGGATCAGGATGAACACCGACCCGAAGATGCCGAAGCTGAACGTGAGCCCCACCACGTTCGCCACGGTGAACGACCGGTCGCGGAACAACCGCAGCGGCAGCAGCGGGTTCGGCACCCGCCGCTCCCACAGGATGAACGCGGCCATCAGCACGGCACCGGCGGCGAGCGCTCCCACGACCTCGAGGCTCCCCCAGCCCGCGTCGTTGCCGCGCACGATCCCGTACACGATCCCGAGCACGCCGAGGCCGGCGAGCAGCACCCCCACCACATCGGCCCGCAGCCGCGCCCCGAACGAGTTCGGCAACGCGAACAGCACGAGCGGCACGCTCAGGATGCCCACGGGCACGTTCAGCCAGAAGATCGCGTCCCAGTTCCAGCCCTGGATCACGGCCCCGCCGATCAGCGGGCCGAGCGCCACCCCGAGGCCGGAGATCCCGCCCCAGACACCGATCGCGAGCGGCCGGAACCGCGCACTCACCGAGCCCACGAGCAACGTGAGCGAGAGCGGCATCAGCGCGGCCGCACCCACGCCCTGCACCGCGCGGGCCGCGATGAGCATCCACGGTTCGGTGCTGAGGGCGCAGAGAGCGGAGGCCACGGTGAACAGCGCGATCCCCGCGATGAAGACGTTCCGCCGCCCGAGCCGGTCACCGAGCGCCACGGCGAGCAGCATGAACGTGGCAAAGCTCAGCGTGTAGGCGTTCACGAACCACTGCAGCTGCTCGATCGAGGCGTTCAGCTCGCGGCCGAGCACCGGCAGGGCGCTGGTGACCACGAGGTTGTCGAGCGTGGCCATGAACATCGGGATGCTCGCGGCGACGATGGCGAGCCAGATCGGAATGCGGCGACGGGTGGTGCCGGGCGCAGCATCCGCAGCCCCGTCGAGCGGGGTGGACACGGATTCCACCGCTTCGGTGAGTGCCATGAGCAGCTCCTTCGGAAGAGTTAGGTAATCGGATGATTACTAAGACCACCGTAAGTAATCGACTGATACCATGTCAAGTGTGAGCGAGAAACGATCCCGGATGCCCGCCGAAGAGCGCCGCGAGCTGGTGCTGGACGCCGCGATGACGGTCTTCGGCGAACTCGGCTACGCGGGGGCGACCACCGACATGGTCGCGAGGGCCGCCGGCGTCAGCCAGCCCTACGTCGTGCGGATGTTCGGCACAAAGGAGCAGCTCTTCCTCGACGTGCTCGGCCGCGCGCTCGACGCCATCATGCAGGCGTTCCGCACCGCGATCGCCGGCGACCCCGGTCTACCTCTGCAGCGCCGGCTGGGCCTCGCGTACTTCGAGCTCACCGCGAACCGCGGCATCCTGCTCTGCCTGATGCACGCCTTCGCGCTCGGCGCCGACCCGGTGATCGGCCCGGCCGCCCGCTGCGGCTTCATGGAGGTGTACCAGCTGCTCCGCGAGGAGGGCGGCATGGACGCCGCCGAGGCCTCGGAGTTTCTGGCCGGCGGGATGCTCGCCAACGTCGTCCTCGGCGTGCGCCTGTTCGACGACTACGACGGCGATCCCGCCGTGCAGGAGCTGATGGGCGCCGTCTTCCCCGAGAAGCTCGACCTCATCCGCCGCTCGCACCCGCCGCTCCCCGCGGCCACCCCCGCCCGGGCGCAGCCCCAGCTGCCCCGTTAGCCACTGCCCACACATCACCCGGGCAAGCCGCCGAGCGGCGACTTGGCAGAAGTCGCCGCTTTCCGCGGCCACTTGCCACAACTTGTGGCAAGTCGGCCGCCGAGCGGCGACTTGGCAGAAGTCGCCGCTTTCCGCGGCCACTTGCCACAACTTGTGGCAAGTCGGCCGCCGAGCGGCGACTTGGCAGAAGTCGCCGCTTTCCGCGGCCACTTGCCACAACTTGTGGCAAGTCGGCCGCCGAGCGGCGACTTGGCAGAAGTCGCCGCTTTCCGCGGCCACTTGCCACAACTTGTGGCAAGTGGCGGTGGGATGACGCGCAGTGGAGAGAGCCGGATGCCCGGACTAGTGGGCTACTGCGATGAGGCCGAGCTCGGCCTCCGAGGCCAGGTTCGGGTGCTTCGGGACGACTCGGACGGTGTAGCCGAACGAGCCCGCGCGGGAGAGTGCGACCGTTCCCGAGTACACGAGTTCGGAAGGCACCTCCACCGGCTCTTCCTCCACCGCACCGGCAGGCGCGTCCGTCGGATCGGCCCCGCCCGTCTCCGCGCCGGCCGCCGCCGCGCCCGCGCGTGCGTGCGGCGTGCTCAGCTCGGCCACCGCCGGGTCGCTGAGGTCGTCGCCGTGCACCGCGTGGCCGTAGACGACCTCCACCGCCACATCGTGCGGCGACAGCCCGCCCAGCTGGATGTGCGCGCGCACGTGCAGCTCGTCGCCCACCTGAGGCGTGTCGTCGAGCCCGCCCGACTCGACGTGCAGCACGGCCACCCCGGGCCATGCCGCACGCACGCGATCCTTCCACTGCGACAGGGAACGCGCCGCCGAATGGTCGTCCACCGTCATGGCCCGCTCCGCGGTCGCCGCCGGGATGTACAGCCGCTGCACGTACTCCCGCACCATCCGCTCGGCCGACAGCTCGGGCGAGAGCGTGGCGAGCGTGTGCCGGATCGACTGCATCCAGTGCTGCGGGATGCCGTCGGCGTCGCGGTCGTAGAACCGCGGCGCGACCTGGTTCTCCATCAGGTCGTAGAGCGCCTCGGCCTCGAGCGCGTCGCGCTCGGCCGCATCCCCCGCCGAATCGGCGGTGGGGATGGCCCAGCCGTTCTCGCCGTCGTAGTACTCGTTCCACCAGCCGTCGAGGATCGACAGGTTCAGCCCGCCGTTCAGTGCCGCCTTCATGCCCGAGGTGCCGCAGGCCTCCAGCGGCCGCAGCGGGTTGTTCAGCCACACGTCGGTGCCCGGGTACAGCAGCTGCGCCATCCCGATGTCGTAGTTCGGCAGGAACACGATCCGCTGGCGGACGGACGGGTCGGAGGCGAACTGCACGAGCTTCTGGATCAGCCGCTTGCCCTCTTCGTCGGCCGGATGCGACTTGCCCGCGATCACCAGCTGGATGGGCTGCGACGGGTTCAGCAGGATCGACTTCAGCCGCGCCGGATCGTGCAGCATCAGCGTGAGGCGCTTGTACGTGGGCACCCGGCGCGCGAAGCCGATGGTGAGCACCTCGGGGTCGAGCAGGTTCTGGAACCAGGCCGGCGGGATGGAGTCGGGGTTCTGCTCCCGCCAGGCCTCGGTGACCCGGCGCCGGGCGTCGTGCACCAGCTGGCGGCGCATGTCGCCGCGCACCCGCCAGAGCTCCCCGTCGGAGACGGCATCCGAGGCCCAGTCGGCCGTCGTGGTGTCGCCCGTGCCGAGCTTGGTGCGGGCCAGCTCCTGCAGCAGCGGGTCGGTCCAGGTGGGCGCGTGCACGCCGTTGGTCACCGAGGTGATCGGCACGTCGGAGCGGTCGAAGCCGGGCCACAGCCCCGCGAACATCCCCCGGCTCACCTCGCCGTGCAGCACCGACACGCCGTTGGCGCGCTGGCCGAGCCGCAGCCCCATCACGGCCATGTTGAACACGTCGGGCGACCCGCCCTCGTAGTCCTCGGCTCCCAGGGCCAGCACCGAAGGCGCCTCCAGCCCGGGCAGCATGTCGGTGGAGAAGTACCTCTCGATCAGGGGCCGCTCGAAGCGGTCGATGCCCGCGGGCACCGGCGTGTGCGTGGTGAACACGGTGCCCGCGCGCACCACCTGCAGCGCCTCGTCGAACGAGAGTCCCTCGCCGATCAGCGTCGAGATGCGCTCGAGCCCCAGGAACCCGGCGTGCCCCTCGTTGGTGTGGTAGACCTCGGGCATCGGGGCATCCGTCAGCTCGCTGACCACCTCGAGCGCCCGCACCCCGCCGATGCCGAGCAGCAGCTCCTGCAGCAGGCGGTGCTCGCCGCCGCCGCCGTAGAGCCGGTCGGTGACCGAGCGCAGGTCATCGGAGTTGTCGGGGATGTCGGTGTCCAGCAGCAGCAGGCGCACCCGGCCCACCTGGGCCTGCCAGATGCGGGCGTAGAGGGCGCGGTCCTCGGGCAGCGCCAGCACGATCTGCGCGGGCGATCCGTCGGCCATCCGCAGCACCGACAGCGGCAGTCCGTCGGGGTCGAGCACCGGGTAGCTCTCCTCCTGCCAGCCGTCGCGCGAGATCGCCTGCGAGAAGTAGCCCGAGCGGTAGAACAGCCCGACTCCGATGATCGGCACGCCGAGATCCGAGGCCGCCTTCAGGTGATCACCGGCCAGGATGCCGAGGCCTCCCGAGTACTGCGGCAGGGCCGCCGCGATGCCGAACTCGGGCGAGAAGTAGCCGATCGAGCGCGGCCGGGCTCCCTCGAGCCCCTGGTACCAGCGGGGCTCGCGCAGGTAGGCGGCGAGATCGTCGCGCAGGCTGTCGGCCCAGGCCACGAACCCCGGATCGGCGGCGAGCTGCTCCAGCCGCTCGGGCCGCACCGCGCCCAGGAGCGCCACCGGATCCCCGTGCGTGGCGGCCCAGTCGTCGGGCGAGATGTGGGCGAAGATCTGCCTCGTCGGCTGGTGCCAGGCCCACCGCAGATTGGCGGCCAGCTCACCGAGCGCCGAGAGCGACTCCGGCAGCACGGAACGGACGGTGAACCTGCGAATCGCCTTCACGCGAGAGTCTCCTTCATGGGTAGGGCCCCGATCGACCCCGCCAGCCTAAGCCAGAGCCGTTACCAGGTCGTGAACACGTTGCGGGCACCGCGGTTCTCGGTAGGGTCTGAGTGTGGCAGCTACAGGCAAGCAACCCCCTCGTTCGACTCCTCGCTCGACCTCGCGGTCGAAGGCCAAAGCGAAGCCCGAGACCGCACCGGTTCCGGATGCGGCGCCCGCGGCCGCACCGGTGAGCGCCGCCGCGACCACGGCCCCCGCCGCTGTGCCGGAACCCGCAGGCGCCCAGGCGCCGTTCCAGCCGTCGATCGGCCGCATCCCCATCCTCGGCGTGTTCCCGCAGGTGGAGGGCGGCCGCTGGCCCGCCAAGGGCTACGTGGGCGAGGTCATCCCGTTCGGTGCCCTGGTGTTCCGCGAGGGGCACGACGCCGTGGGCGCGCACCTCGAGCTCGAGGCGCCCGACGGCACCGTGATCGAACGCCCGCTCACCCGCACCTACAGCTGGGACGACGAGTGGCGGGGCGTCGCCCAGGTCACCGCCGAGGGCGCCTGGCGTTTCCGTATCCGCGCCTACTCCGACGACTACGCCACCTGGGAGCACAACGCCGAGGTGAAGATCGCGGCCGGCATCGACGTCGACCTGATGCTCGCCCTCGGAGCCCGGCTCTTCACCCGCCTCGCCGGCGAGGAGCACCGGCCGGCCGAGGAACGGCAGTTGTTCGCCGAGGTCTCGGCCTCGCTGCAGTTGCCCGAGGGCCCGCTGCCCGAGCGCCTCGCCCCGGCCTACAGCACCGCGGTCCAGGATGCTCTGCGCCTCCGCCCCGCCGAGAGCCTGGTCACTCACTCCGACTGGCACGCCCTCCGGGTGGAGCGCACGCTCGCCGGCTCGGGTGCCTGGTACGAGTTCTTCCCCCGCTCGATCGGGGCCACGCAGGCCGACGACGGCAGCTGGACCAGCGGCACCTTCCGCACCGCCGCCTCGCGCCTGCCCGACGTGGCCGACATGGGCTTCGACGTGCTCTACCTGCCGCCGATCCACCCGATCGGCGAGGCCTTCCGCAAGGGCCGCAACAACACCCTCGACCCGCAGCCCGGCGACCCGGGCTCGCCCTGGGCGATCGGATCGGCCGCCGGCGGCCACGACGCCGTGCACCCCGACCTCGGCACCGAAGACGACTTCCGCTTCTTCGTCGAGGAGGCCGGCAAGGCAGGCCTGGAGATCGCCCTCGACTTCGCTCTGCAGGCCTCGCCCGACCACCCCTGGGTGAAAGAGCATCCGGAGTGGTTCACCACGCTGCCCGACGGCTCCATCGCCTACGCCGAGAACCCGCCGAAGAAGTACCAAGACATCTACCCGGTCAACTTCGACAACGACCCGGCCGGAATCCGCGCCGAGGCGCTGCGCATCCTCGAGCACTGGATCGCGCTCGGCGTGCACATCTTCCGGGTCGACAACCCGCACACCAAGCCGCTCGACTTCTGGGAGTGGATCATCCACGAGGTCAACGCCGCGCATCCGGAGGTGGTCTTCCTCGCGGAGGCGTTCACCCGCCCGGCGGCGATGCAGGGGCTCGCCAAGGTGGGCTTCCAGCAGTCGTACACCTACTTCACCTGGCGCAACACGCGCACCGAGATCGAGGAGTTCTTCACCGGTCTGGCGCAGGAGACGGATGCCTTCTTCCGCCCCAACCTGTTCGTGAACACGCCCGACATCCTCACCGAGTACCTGCAGTTCGGCGGGATGCCGGCCTACCGCATCCGCGCGGTGCTCGCGGCCACCGGTGCGCCCACCTGGGGCGTCTACTCGGGCTACGAGCTGATCGAGAACGTGGCCCGCCCGGGCGCCGAGGAGAACCTCGACAACGAGAAGTACGAGTACAAGCCGCGCGACTTCCTGGCCGCCGAGGCCGCGGGGCGCTCGATCGCCGGCGACATCACGCGCCTGAACGCCATCCGCCGGGCACATCCGGCCCTCGGCCAGCTGCGGAACCTGCGCTTCCACGGCAGCGACGACGACTCGATCGTGGTCTACTCCAAGCACCTGCCCGCCGAGTTCAGCCCCGACGGGATGGCCGATACGGTCCTCGTGGTGGTGAATGTCGACCCGCACTCCGTGCGCGAGACGACCGTGCGCCTCAACCTGCCCGAGCTCGGTCTGCCCGAGGGCAGCACCTTCGGTGTCACCGACCTGCTCTCCGGCAACGTGTGGGAGTGGGGCACCGACAACTACGTGCGACTGGATGCCTTCAGCCAGCCCGCGCACATCTTCCACGTCACCCGCGACATGCCCGTGACGTCCGCACCCGACACCCAGGAAGGCGGCGCCTCCTGATGCCTCTCCCCGACGGCGCGACCGCGCTCACCCTCCCCGAGATCCCCGAAGACGTGCTGAACCGCATCTCCACGGGCTCGTACTACAACCCCCACGAGGTGCTCGGGCAGCACCTCGTGAACGCGGAGGGCATCTCCGACCCGATCACGGTCATCCGCACCCTCCGCCCGCTGGCCGAGGAGGTCAGTGCGGTTCTCTCCAACGGCGCTCGCGCCCAGCTCACCCACCTCTGGGGCGGCATCTGGCAGGGTTTCACCCTCACCGGCCTGAACGACTACGAGATCGAGGCGCGCTACGACGACGGCAGCGTCTGGACCGCGGATGACCCGTACCGCTACTCCCCCACGCTCGGCGAGCTCGACCTGCACCTGATCGGCGAGGGCCGGCACGAACGCCTCTGGGACGTTCTGGGCTCGCGCGTGGAGCAGAAGTGGGGCGTCGACTCGGCCACCGAGGGCACCGCCTTCGCCGTCTGGGCGCCGCACGCCCAGGCCGCGCGGGTGATCGGCGACTTCAACGGCTGGGACGGCACCCGTCACTCCATGCGCAGCCTCGGCAGCACGGGCGTGTGGGAGCTGTTCATCCCCGACCTGACCGCCGGCAGCACGTACAAGTTCGAGTTGCTCACCCAGGACGGCCACTGGGTCTCACGGGCCGACCCCATGGCGCGCGCCACCGAGGTGCCGCCGCTCACCGCCTCGAAGATCAACACGACCTCGTACGAGTGGGAGGACGGCGAGTGGATGACCGCTCGCGCGGCCACGAACCCGCACATCAACCCGATGAGCGTGTACGAGATGCACGTCGGCTCGTGGAAGCTGGGGCTCGACTACCGCTCGCTCGCCGACGAGTTGATCCCCTACCTGCAGCACCTGGGCTTCACGCACGTGGAGTTCATGCCGCTCGCGGAGCATCCGTTCGGCGGCTCGTGGGGCTACCAGGTCACCGGCTACTACGCCCCGAGCTCGCGCTTCGGCGACCCCGACGACCTGCGCTACCTGATCGACCGCCTGCACCAGGCCGGCATCGGCGTGCTGGTCGACTGGGTGCCCGGGCACTTCCCGAAAGACGAGTGGGCGCTCGCCCGCTTCGACGGGCAGGCGCTCTACGAGCACTCCGACCCGCGCCGTGGCGAACAGCCCGACTGGGGCACGCTCGTCTTCGACTTCGGCAACAGCCAGGTGCGCAACTTCCTGGTGGCCAACGCGCTGTACTGGTTCGACGAGTTCCACATCGACGGCCTGCGGGTCGACGCCGTAGCCTCCATGCTCTACCTCGACTACTCCCGCAAGGAGGGCGAGTGGCTGCCCAACCAGTACGGCGGGCGCGAGAACCTCGAGGCCATCAGCATGCTGCAGGAGGTCAACGCCACGGCGTACCGCAAGTACCCCGGCATCGTGATGATCGCCGAGGAGTCGACCTCCTGGCCCGGCGTCACGCACGCCACCAGCCGCGGCGGACTCGGGTTCGGCATGAAGTGGAACATGGGGTGGATGCACGACACCCTCGCCTACATCGAGCAAGACCCGATGTACCGCCAGTACCACCACGGCGAGATCACCTTCTCGTTCCTCTACGCCTTCAGCGAGAACTTCATGCTGCCGATCTCGCACGACGAGGTCGTGCACGGCAAAGGCTCGCTGCTCAGCAAGATGCCCGGAGACCACTGGCAGAAGCTCGCCAACCTGCGCTCGTACCTCGGCTTCATGTGGGCCCACCCGGGCAAGCAGCTGCTGTTCATGGGGCAGGAGTTCGGGCAGCCGTCCGAATGGAGCGAGGAGCGCGGGCTCGACTGGTGGATCCTCGACCAGCCGGTGCACCAGCAGCTGCTCGGCCTCGTCAGTCACCTCAACCGGGTCTACAAGGAGAACCCCGCGCTGTGGGCGCTCGACAACGAGCCCTCGGGGTTCGAGTGGATCGACGGTGGCTCGTCGTCGCAGAATCTGGTGTCGTTCCTGCGCTGGGACGCCGACGGCAACCCGATCGCCATCCTGATGAACTTCTCGGGGCAGCCGGTGGGGCCGTACCGCGTGGGGCTGCCGTTCGGCGGGCGCTGGGACGAGCTCGTGAACACGGATGCTGCGGAGTACGGGGGGTCGGGCGTGGGGAACTACGGGTCGGTCGAGGCGGAGTACGTTCCTTGGTCGGGGCGTCCTGCGTCGGTGGAACTGACTCTCCCGCCCCTGGCAGCCCTGTATCTCAAGCCGCGCAAGGGGTGAGGTTCGGGCCCTCGGCTTAGAGGACGCGAAGGGGGCCGGATATTCACTCCCCGCCTAGGGGTTGAGCGGAGCTCAAAGGCGGCGGGGAGCGAATATCCGGCCCCCTTCGCTACGCTCGGGGACGCTTCGCGTCAGTACAAGAGACCTGCGAGGCGGCGGCGGGCTGCTGCAACGCGCGGGTCTTCGGTGCCTACTACCTCGAAGTACTCGAGGAGGCGGGTTCGGATGGTGTCTTTGGAGGGCTGGTCCTGCTTGGGGAAGAGGTCTAAGAGGCGGCCGAAAGCGTCTTCGATGTGACCGCCGGAGAGGTCTAGATCGGCTACGAGGAGTTGGGCGTTCAGGTCGTCGGGGGCGGATGCTGCGGCGGCGCGGATCTCGTCGAGGGACTTGCCGTTGAGGCGGTCGAGCAGCTTCACCTGGGCGAGGCCGGCCACCGCGAGCGCGTCTCGGGGGTTCTGGGCGATGGCCGTCTGGTATTCGGCGATGGCGGTGGCGTAGTCGCCGTTCGCGATGGCGTCGTAGGCCTCGGCGTGGTGCGGCGGGAGGGGCTCTTCGACGGGCTCGGGGGCCGGGGCGTTCGGGTCGAGGCCGGGGACGGTGACCGTGCCGGTGACGCCGTTCTGGGCGGCGAGCTGCAGCACCTGCTCGAGCACGGCACGCACCTCTTCTTCGGGGTAGCCGCCCTGGAAGAGGGAGACGGGGCGACCGCCGACCAGGGCCGCGACCGTGGGGACGGACTGGGCCTGGAAGGCCTGGGCCAGCTGGGGATTGGCCTGGGCGTCGATGCCGACGAGCACGAGGCGGCCGGCGTACTCGGTGACGACCTTCTCGAGCACTGCGGTCAGTTCGACACTGGCCTCGGCCCAGTCGGCCTTGAGGTCGACGATCACGGGGACCGTGTTCGAGAGCTCGATGAACTGGGTGAAGGTGGCGTCGTCGCCCTGCAGCACGAGCGAGGGCAGGCTTCCCGCGGAGGCACCGGGCGCGCCCGCTCCCGCACCGGTTCCGGGCACGCCGGGTGCAGCAGCACCCGCGGGGGCGTTCGCGCGGTTCACCAGCGACGACAGGTCGACGGCTCCGCGCAGGTTTCCGGCGGCGGAGGGCGGGGGCATGCTCACGGCAACTCCTTGGCTTGGATGAGTCCCTGGGTGAACCCGAGCAGCTGGGCCTTGGCGGTGTCACCCGACGGCGGGATGAAGAAGAGCAACTGGTAGTCGTAGACGGCCTCGGCGCCCTTGGCGGTCTCGGTCACGCCGGAGAGGGCCTTGACGGCGCCCTCGGGGCTGACGGTGGCACCGGACTCGACCGGCTTCACCGTCTCGGACTCGCGCAGGTCGACGGCGACGAGCGCACCCGATCCGCTGGTCGCGAGGGCGATGTTCTGGCCCGTGCCCGCCACCTGGGCGAAGTCGATCGTGGCCGTGCTCGGCAGGGCCGCCTTCTTGGCGTTCTTGTAGTCCACGCCCACCTGCGTGCGCAGGGTGTCGCCGGTGGGGTCGACGAGGTCGATGTACTGGCTCGAGTCGCCCACCGAGAGGATGTCGGCGTAGGCCGTCTTCAGCTGGTCGGGCGTCATCTTCAGCAGCTTGGTGTCGGGCGCCAGCACCGACGTGCCCACGCTCGCCGCGGCCACCGGAGGCAGGGTGGTGTCGGGCTCCAGCGTGATCTCGTAGTAGACCTTGTAGTTCGAGCGGGGCGTCTCCTGCACCAGCATCAGCGCGACGGGCGGCACCGTGGTGTCCTCGCCCTGCACGACGGTGAAGACCGACTTGGGCCAGGTGCTGCTCGCCTGCGGCAGCACCACCTTCAGCGGGCCGGCCGGGATGGCCTGCGGGGCCGGGTACTCGGGGTACCCCGCGCGGATGGCGTAGGTCGCGCTGCGCAGCTCGAGGGCCGGGCCCGAGAAGCGGGCGCCGAGCGCATCGGCGTTGGAGGCGGCATCCGCCTCGGCCGTGGTGGTGGAGATGGTCGAGATGATCGCCTCGAGCTGCGCCTCGGTGACCGCGGGCGTGGGGGTGTCGTCGTCGATCGCCTCGGTGGGCTCGGTGTCGGCTCCCGGTGTGGCGTCGGGATCGGGCGTGGCCACCGCGTCACCGGATGCGGCGTCGGTCGCGACGGCGCCGTCGGTGGCCACCGGCTCGGCCGCCTGGGGCCAGTAGTCGGCGGAGCAGCCGCCGAGGGCCAGCACCGAGACGAGGGCGACCGGGATGGCGATCCGGGGGGCGATCGAGCGGCGGCCGCGGCGCACGCCCGACTCGATGGAGTTAGTGCGCGACGGCGAGAAGCGCTTGCCCTTGGGCAGCGCCGGGGGCTTGCGCCGCGGCCTCTGCGAGCGCCGCAGGTGCAGCAGGCCGAGCACCAGCAGCACCAGGCCGGCCAGCAGGAACACCACACCGGCGGTCAGCAGCGGACCCACCCACGGGGTCGCGTTCGGGATCGGCCAGGAGACGCTGATGTTCGCCGGGGCGGGCGCCGTTCCGTCGGAGGCGATGATCACGGAGTACCCGGCGGGCAGGTTCACGGTGCGGTACATGGCCTCTTCGGCGCTGAACTGCTCGAGCCAGAGGTCGCTGCCCGAGGGGTTCGCCGATCCGCTGGCCACGTTCTCGGCACCGTCGGGGTCTGCCGCGACGTCGGTGGCGGTGAGGTCGCCGCTGTTCTCGTCGTAACCGATCGCGGTGTAGGCCGAGCCGGCGAGCCAGGCCTCCACGTCGGAGGTACGGCCGTAGGCGGCGAAGACGGTGTCGCTGCCGGAGAGCACGAGGGTCTGCTTTCCGGTGTGCGTGCGCAGCGTCTCGGAGTCGATCATCGCGTAGGGAGCATCGCTCTGCAGCTTCACCGTGGCCGCCACCGTGGACGGCGGGAGGAACACGGTTCGCTGCGCGATGCCGGCGCCGATCAGCGCGGTCGCGATGATGAAGGCGAAGATGGCGAAGATAAAGCGCACGAAGACTCCTGACAGGGACATTAAAAGATAGCCGATGCAGAAGGCCTACCCCCACAGCGTACGTTCAGGCGGCATTCACCAGGCCCGGGAATCGCCGTGGTCCGGTGCCCGATCGTGCTCTTCTGCGCCCCCTAGGATTGGACGACGCCCACCCCACCGGCGCAGTCGAGGGAGCCAGCCGTGAAGATCCAGAACGCGTTCACCCTCGGCATCGTCGCCACGCTCGGCGTCGGTGTCGGCCTTCTGATCCTTGGCGCCGTGGTGTCCCTGGCCACGATCCTCACCTACATCGGTGTCGCGATCTTCATCGCGCTCGGCCTGGATCCGATCATCTCCTGGCTCGAGCGCAAGCGCTGGCCGCGGTGGCTGGCCATCCTCACCGTGCTCGTGGCGGTTCTGGGCGTCTTCACAGGCCTGGTGTTCGCGGTTGTGCCGATCATCGTCGAGCAGATCTCCCAGCTGATCGACCTGGTGCCCCGGATCGCCAACCAGGTACTCGACCAGAAATGGCGCGATTCGGTCACCGAGGGCCTCGGCGGCTTCATCGACGTGAACGAGGTCTACAAGGCGGTGGTGGACTACTTCGCCGACGCCGGCAACGTCACCGCCCTGGCCGGCGGCGCGCTGCAGGTGGGCATCGGCATCGCGAGCGGCTTCTTCGGCGCCGTGATCGTGCTCATCCTCACGCTCTACTTCACCGCCTCGCTGAACGGCATGAAGCGCTCGGTGTACCGGCTGGTACCGGCCTCCAAGCGCGAGCGCTTCGCCGATCTGAGCGAGCAGGTCACCGGCGCGGTCGGCCGGTACGTCGTCGGCCAGATCAGCCTCGCGCTCTGCAACGGCATCCTGAGCTTCATCTTCCTGTCCATCATCCAGGCGCCGTTCTCGGCCGTGCTGGCGTTCCTGGCGGGCGTGCTCTCGCTGATCCCGCTCGTGGGAACCATCTCGGGGTCGACCATCATCGTGCTGGTCTGTCTCATCCCGGGCCTCGGATCGCCTCTGACGGCGCTGATCGCCGCGATCTACTACATCATCTACATGCAGGTGGAGGCCTACCTGCTGAGCCCCAAGATCATGAACCGGGCCGTCTCGGTGCCGGGGTCGATCGTCGTGATCGCGGCCCTGGCCGGTGGCACGCTGCTCGGAGTGCTGGGCGCGCTCGTGGCCATTCCGATCGCCGCGTCGATCCTGCTCATCATCAAGCAGGTCGTCATCCCGATCCAGAATGAACGCTAGATCGTGTAGGTCTCGGGCAGCGGATAGGCGGCGGCATTGACGCGCGCCACGATCTCGTTCAGCACGCGCCGCACCTGCTGCTCCCCCACCCAGAGGTGCTTGCCGCCCTCCACCGCCACCAGCTCCATGCTCGGCACCGACGCGAAGCGCTCGCGGGCCTCGTCGGGCCGCAGGTAGTCGTCGAGTTCGGGCACGATCGCCACGAGCTGCCTGCCGTTGCCCTCCCAGGCGGCCACCTCCTCGGCGCTCGCCCGGTGCAGCGGCGGCGAGAGCAGGATGGCGCCGTCGATGGGGTAGTGCGCCCCGTAGCGCAGCGTCAGCTCGGTGCCGAACGACCAGCCGACGAGCCACGGATGCGGCAGCCCGCGCTCGGCGACGAACCGCATCGCGGCCTCCACGTCGAAGCGCTCCGACTCTCCCCCGTCGAACGCGCCCTCGCTGGTGCCACGGGGCGAGCTGACGCCGCGCAGGTTGAAGCGCAGCACGGCCAGATCGGCGAGGGCGGGCAGGCGGGCGGCGGCCTTGCGCAGCACGTGCGAGTCCATGAAGCCGCCGTGGGTGGGCAGCGGATGCAGCGTCACCAGGGTGGCCACCGGAGCGCCGCTCAGCGGCAGCGCGAGCTCGCCGACGAGCGTGAGGCCGTCGCGGGTGTGCAGCTCGATCTCCTCGCGCCGGGCGGGCAGCTCGGTGCCGGCGCGGATCTCGATCGGTTCGGCGGCGTTCGACTCGGCGGCGTTCGACTCGGCGGCGTGCGACTCGTCAGGCATCCTCAGGCTCCGATCTTCCAGCAGTGGGTGTGCCAGTGGCGACGGGCGGCGAGGTCGCTGGCGTCGCCCATCACGCCGTCGGCGCGCCACGTCACCAGGTGCGCGACGCCCGGTGCCACCGTCTTGCCGCATCCGGGGCAGACGTAGTCCTTCGTGGCCGAGGCCGCGGAGACGGGCTGCACGTTCCACACCCCGTCGCGCCGCACCTCGGTGCGCCGCCAACCGGCCATCATCCGTTCCAGGCCCGACTCCTCCTCGTCGCCTCCGCCCGCGCGGCGGCGGGGTCGGTTGCTGCGGGGCATGGCATCAATCCTACGAGGCGCGCGCGAGGCGCGGCCGGCGCGGTGGCACCGGATGCCGCGCTCAGTGCGACTCGGAGCCCTCGTTCTGCTGCAGCCGCGACTCCTCCTGGTCGAGCATCACCTGCGCGCGCACCAGGATGCGCGAGGCGTAGACGCCGCGTCCACGGGCGTCCAGCAGCGCCACCCGCTCGGCTTTCAGCACCTCCAGCCGCAGGATGCGGTACTGCCGGTGCGGCGCGACCCCTTCGGCCTCGGCCGAGTGCGCCCGCTCCCAGGCCGACTCGCTGCGGAGATCCGCATCGCTGCGCACCCGGTCGACGACGCTGTCATCGACCACGTCCCCGCTCGGCAGGCTCAGCGCGGGCGCCTCCAGCACCTGCAGCCCCGCCGAGCGCAGCTCGTCCACCAGCTGCGCGAACTCGGCGTGGTCGGCCGCCTCGTCCACGCCCCGCAGCCTGGTGAGGCGGATGATCCACGGCAGGGTGCCGCCCTGCGCGATCAGCGTCACGATCGACACGGTGAAGGCGATCAGGATGAGCTGGCTGCGGTACGGGGTCGACTCCGGCAGCGACTGGGCGGCCGCCACCGTGACCACCCCGCGCATCCCGGCCCAGGTGAGCACCAACCCGCCGCGCCAGCCGGTGGCCTCCCGGGCCTCGGTGCCGTCGGGATCGCGCCGGTGCGCGCGCACCCGCTGCGCGGCCAGCAGCGGCCCCACGAAGAGGAAGCGGATGACGAAGAGCACCGCGGCGGCGAGCAGGCCGAGCAGCACGGCGCCGATCGCGTCGAGGTCGGCGGTGCCCCGGTCGTTCTGTTGCACCGCGTCGACCACGATGTCCTTGATCTCGAGCCCCATCAGCAGGAACACGCCGTTCTCGAGCAGGAACTGGATCGTACGCCAGTTCAGCCGCTCGCTGATGCGCGTCGAGGCCGAGAAGTACCGGGCTCCCTGATGCCCCGTGTAGAGGCCGGCCACCACCACCGCGAGCACCCCGGAGGCGCCGATCGCCTCGGCGGGGATGTAGGCGATGAAGGGGATGACGAACGACACCGCCGTGGTGAGCACCGAGTCGGTGAGCCTGGAGCGAAAGAACACGGTCACGATGCCGACCACGAGCCCCACGGCCACCGCCACGACCGAGGAATAGCCGAAGTCGAGGGCCACCCCGCCGAAACCGCCCATCGCGACCGCGCCGGCCGAGGCCGCGATGGCCGTGCGCAGCAGCACCAGGGCGGAGGCGTCGTTGACCAGGCTCTCGCCCTCCAGCACCGCCACGAGCCTCGGGGGGAGCCCCAGCCGCTTGCCGATCGAGGTGGCGGCCACGGCATCCGTCGGGCTGATCACGGCCCCGAGCGCGATGGCGGCGGCCAGGTTCAGATCGGGCAGGATCATGTACAGCAGGAACCCGGTGACCAGGGCGCTGACGATCACCAGCAGCACCGAGAGCACCGCGATCGAGCCGACGTTGCGGCGGAAGTCGACCAGCGGCAGGTTGATCGCCGAGGAGTAGAGCAGTGGCGGCAGCACGCCGGCCAGGATGACCTCCGAGGGCACGTGGATCGGCGGCACGCCGGGGATCAGCGAGATGCCGATGCCGATCACCACGAGCAGGATGGGCGTCGCCAGGCGCAGCTTCGGGGCGAGGGCCGAGACGCCGACCAGGATGATCAGGCACACCACGCCCACGAGCTCGGGTTTCATGCGCTCAGCCTAGTGAGCCGGTGCCCCGCACCTGAATGCCGCGCGGGTCAGCGGATCGAGACCACCACGGCGGTGACGTCGTCGTCGACGAGGTGCTCCGAGACCCGCACCGACAGTCGGTCGAGGAAGGCGCCCGCCGCCGGCGCGTCGCGCAACTCGGCGGCCAGCATCCGCAGGCTGTCGAGCGTGGAGTCGTAGGCCTCGAGCACGCCGTCGGAGACCGAGACGAGCACGTCGCCCGGCGCCACCCGGAGGGCGCCCGGCTCCCACTCGAGATCGTCGGGGCGGAGCCCGAGCGGCAGGTTGTGCGACGACAGGCGCGTCGTGGTGCCGTCGGCCGCGATGTGCAGGGTGAGGCCGTGGCCGGCGTCGACGTACCCGACCGCGCCCGAGCCGGTGTCGATCACGGCGTGGAACAGCGTGGCGAAGGTGTCCTCGAGCGCGTTCGCGGCGGTCAGTTCCGCCTCGGTGCGCCGCACGGCGTCCAGCGGCCCGTCGCCGGGCACGCGGTGCAGCGCCCCTACGATCCGTTCGGCCAGGGCGCCCTGGCGCTCCCCCTTGCCCATCACATCCGTCAGCGTCACGATCACCCGCTCGCCGGCCTGCTGCCAGGCGCTGCGGTCCCCGCTCACGACTCCGAACGGGATGGCGAGCGAGGCGATGCTCACCTCGTCGGCGTCGACGAGGTCGCGCACCGGACCCGCTTTGGGCGCCTCCTCGTGCGGCGATCCGGCCGAAGCCTCGTCCGGGTCGTGGCTCCGCACGTCGTCGGCGCGGATCTCGGCCTCGGTCCACTCGCCCATCCGGGTCAGCAGAGCCCGTTCGGTGTCACTGAGCACCCGCGGCTCGCTGTCGAGCAGACACAGGGTCGCGACCGTGTCGCCCGTCACCGAACGGATCGGGAACCCGGCGTAGAAGCGGATGCCGTGCTCGGTCACGATCGCCCGGTGCGCGAACCGCTCATCGGCCAGCGCATCCTGCACCTCGAGGATGCCGGACTGCCGCACGGCCACCTGGCAGAACGAGTCGTCGGGCGGGGTGTGCCGGAACGTGCCGCCCTCGGGCTGCGACTTGGTGAAGATCGACGTGGAGTCGACCAGGTTCACGACGGCATGATCGACCTGGAAGACCTCGTGGGCGAGGCGCGTGATCCGGTCGTACCGCTCTTCGGGATCGGCGTTCATGGGCGTTCGGCGTGCATGGGCCGGCTCAATACCAGCCGCGGTTCTCCGACGAGGCCCAGGCCTCGCACGGCGTGCCGTACACACCCGCGATGTACTGCAGGCCCCAGTTGATCTGCACGTTGGGATCGGACTCCCAGCCCGGCCCCATCTTGCTGCCCGGGAGGGCCTGAGGGATGCCGTGGGCACCCGAGGAGGCGTTGTGCGCCTCGGGGTTCCAGCCCGACTCCCGGTTCCACAGCGCCAGCAGGTAGTAGTAGTTCTCGACGCCCCAGCCGTAGCCCATCACGGCCTGGTAGGCGATGTCTTGCAGGCTGCCGGCCTCCGGCGGTCCGGGCGTGGGCACGACGTTGGCCTCGCACCCGCCCGCCGCGGCCGCGGCACCGCCGGTCGACACCGGCGTGGTGACGGCCACCGGCTCGGGAGCGGGCGGGGGCGGCGGGGGTGCTTCCGTGACGGTGTAGCCGTCGCGGCTCACCGAGACACGCGCTCCCGCGGCGACCTCGAGCGACTGGGCGTCACCGGCGCTCGCGGTGATCTCGGGCGCGAAGTCCTCCGAGGCGTTGGCGCCGACCGAATGCGGGTCGACCGCGAAGAGCATCACGAAGGCGGCGGCGACGCCGAACGCCATCACCTGCAGACCCGTGCGCACGACGGGATGGGTGGTTCGGTTGACGGACATCGCTCTCAATACCAGTGGTTCGCGTCGGAATGCGCAAGGGCCGAGATCGGATCGCCGTAGCGGCCGGCGATGTAGCCGAAGCCCCACTCGATCTGCGTGGCCGGGTTGGTCTGCCAGTCGGCGCCCGCCGAAGCCATCTTCGATCCGGGCAGCGCCTGCGGGATGCCGTAGGCGCAGCTCGAGCTGTTCAGGGCGTTCACCCGCCAGCCCGACTCACGGCTCCAGAGGGCGATCAGGGCGTCGAACTGCGCGCCGGTCCAGCCGCGCTCGGCGGCCAGCGTCTGGGCGATGGCCTGGGCACCGCTCGGGTCGGCCGTCGCGAGGTCGGGGTTGGGGCATCCGTCGTCGTCGGAGGAGGAGGACGACCCGGACGTGCCCGTCGTGGGCACCGCGGCCTCGACGATGATCGGCTTGGGCGCCTCGGTCACCGAGTACGCGTCGCGGAACACCGAGGCCGCGACCGAGCCGCTCACGTCGAGCTTCTGGCTCGACACGGTGCTCTGGGCGAAGTCTCCGTCGAACGACGCCGAGGCGGGCGCCGCGTTGAGGTTCGGGGCCACGGCGGTCACGAACAGACAGGCCGACACGGCCGCGAGTCCGACGATCTGAAGAGCGACCCGACTCGGGTTGCCGGTTCGCCGAGCGGCGCCACGAGCCGCCGGAACGGACTGCGGGCGCACGACGGTCTGGGAGTGCTTTGCCACGATTCGTCCGATTTTAGCCCATGGATGCGGGTTCTTCCGAGGTCGGAGCGGATTCCAAGGCCGCCAGCAGTCGCCGGCGCTCCGCCTGCTGCGCCGGATCGGGCACCGGAAGCGAGGCCAGCAACCGCTTCGTGTACGCGTCCTTCGGGTGGTCGAGCACCTCGGCACCCGTGCCCTCCTCGACGAGTTCGCCGTGGTACAGCACCGCGATCCGGTCGGCCAGCACGTCGATCACGGCGAGGTCGTGGCTGATGAACAGGGCCGCGAAACCCAGCTCGAGCTGCAGCTCGGCGAACAGGTCGAGCACCTTGGCCTGCACCGAGACGTCGAGGGCCGAAGTGGGCTCGTCGGCGATCAGCAGCTTCGGCTCGAGGGCGAGGCCGCGCGCCAGACTCGCGCGCTGGCGCTGCCCGCCGCTCAGCTCGTGCGGGAAGCGGTCGCCGTAGCTCTTGGGCAGTTGCACCGCCTCCAGCAGCTCGTCGACCCGCTTGCGGGCCGCTGCCGGGTTGGCGGCCCGGCCGTGGATGATCAGGGGCTCGGCCACCGCGTCGGCGATCGTGAGCAGCGGATTGAAGCTGGCCGCCGGATCCTGGAACACGAAGCCGATGTCGGCCCGCAGGGGCTTGAAGCGCCGCTCGGAGAAGCCGAGCATTTCGAAGTCGAGCACCTTCAGCGAGCCGCCCGAGATGCGGGTGAGGCCGCCGATGGCCCGGCCGATCGTGGTCTTGCCCGATCCGCTCTCCCCCACCAGCCCCAGCACCTCGCCGGCGCCGATGCGGAACGACACGTCGTTCACGGCCCGGAAGGCTTTGCGGCCGAATCGGCCCGGGTACTCGATCATCAGGTGCGAGGCCTCGACCACGGTCTGCTCGTTCGTACCGGCCGCCGTGTGCTCGTCGGTGCGCAGCGCCCGCTGCCGGGCCCGCTCCTCGGTGCGCAACCGGCCCTGGCCGATCCGCGGCACGGCCGCAAGCAGCCGCTTGGTGTAGTCGGCCTGGGGATTGGCGAAGAGTGTCGCCGCATCCGCCTCTTCCACCACCTTGCCCTGGTACATCACCACGACCCGGTCGGCGAGATCGGCCACCACGCCCATGTTGTGCGTGATCAGCACGATCGCCGTGCCGAACTCGTCGCGCAGCCGGCGCAGCAGCTCGAGGATCTCGGCCTGCACGGTCACGTCCAGCGCCGTGGTGGGCTCGTCGGCGACGATCAGGCCGGGGTTCAGCACCAGCGCCGCCGCGATCACGACGCGCTGCTTCTGACCGCCCGAGAACTGGTGCGGGTAGTGGTCGACGCGGGTCTCCGGATCGGGGATGCCGACCTTGCGCAGGATCTCGATCGCCTCCCGCTTCGCCTCGGCCTTGGACAGCCGCTGCCCGCTGTGCGCACGCAATCCCTCGGCGATCTGCCAGCCGACGGTGAACACCGGGTTGAGCGCCGTCGAGGGCTCCTGGAACACCATCGACACGTCGGAGCCGCGCACCGCGCGCAGCTGACCGGGGCTCAGGGTCACCACGTCGTTCGTGGCCGTGCCGGCCCGGTTCGAGAGCACGACGGCGCCGCTCGTGGTGGCGGTCTCGGGCAGCAGCCCCAGGATCGACTTGGCGGTGACGGATTTGCCGCTGCCGCTCTCACCCACGATGGCGAGAACTTCGCCGCGGTTCACCGTGAGGCTCACCCCGTCGACGGCGCGCACGGCACCGGCATCCGTGGCGAACGAGATGGCGAGGTCGTCGATGGTGACGACGGGGCGGGTGGTGCTCATGCGTTCTCCTCGCGGATCTCGACGTCGGAGGGCAGGGAGGAATCGACCGAGGAGGCCGAGGGGGCACCGGCGACCGCTTTCACGCGCTTGCGCCCGCGCAGTCGCGGGTCGGCCAGGTCGTTCATGCTCTCGCCCACCAGGGTGATGCCGAGCACGGCCAGCACGATCGCGAGGCCCGGGTACAGGGCCGTCCACCAGATGCCGCTGGTCACGTCCGACAGCGCCTTGTTGAGGTCGTAGCCCCACTCGGCGGCGGCCGTCGGTTCGATGCCGAAACCGAGGAAACCGAGCCCGGCGAGGGTCAGCAACGCCTCGGAGGCGTTCAGCGTGAAGATGATCGGCAGCGTGCGGGTGGCGTTGCGCAGAACGTGCCGGAACATGATGCGCGGCGTCGAGGCGCCGAGCATCTTCGCCGACTCCACGAAGGGCTCGGCCTTGATGCGGATGGTCTCGGCCCGGATGACCCGGTAGTACTGCGGGATGAACACCACCGTGATCGACAGCGCCGCCGCGAAGATGCCGCCCCAGAGGCTCGACTGGCCGCCGCTGATCACGATCGACAGCACGATGGCCAGGAGCAGCGAAGGGAAGGCGTAGATGGCGTCGCCGATGACCACGAGCACGCGGTCGAGCCAGCCGCCGAGGTAGCCCGAGACCACGCCGAGCAGGATGCCGGCGATGATCGAGAAGACCACGGCGATCACGATCACCAGGATGGCGGTCTGCGCACCCCAGATCACGCGCGAGAACACGTCGTAACCGCCGACGGTCGTTCCCATGATGTGGGCGGCGCTCGGCGGCTGCTGCGCGCCGAACGGGCCGGAGGCATCCCGCAGCTGCGCGAAGCCGTACGGGGCGATCAGCGGGGCGAACGCGGCCACCAGCACGAAGATCGCGGTGAGGATGAGGCCGGTGATGAGCATCCCGCGCTGCAGGCCCACGCTCTGGCGCAGCTGCTTCAGCACGGGGAGCCTGCTCGCGAGGGAGGGCTTGCGGGGCGGTGCGGCCTCCGCGGGAGCGGTGGCGGTGGTCTCGGTGGTCATCTCAGTACCTCACCCGCGGGTCGATCAGCGCCGCGATCACGTCGACGATGAAGTTGGTCACGGCCACGATCACGGCCAGCAGCGCCACGATCCCCTGCACGGCCACGAAGTCGCGCGCCGCGAGGTAGGCCGCCAGCTGGAAGCCGAGGCCCTTCCACTCGAAGGTGGTCTCGGTGAGCACCGCACCGCCCAGCAGCAGGGCGATCTGCAGGCCGATCACCGTGATGATCGGGATGAGCGCCGGCCGATAGGCGTGCTTGCGCACCAGCCGGAACTCGCTCACCCCGCGCGAGCGGGCGGCATCCACGTAGTCGGTGCCCAGGGTACCGATCACGTTGGTGCGCACGAGCCGGAGGAAGACGCCGGCGGTGAGCAGCCCGAGGGTGATGCCGGGGAGCACGGCGTGGGCGAGCACGTCCCCGATCGCCGCCGGGGAACCGAGCTGGATGGCGTCGACGAGGTAGATGCCCGTCTTGTTCGGCAGGGTCTGCATCGAGAGTTCGGTGCGGGTGGTCGCGCGCCCGGCCACCGGCAGCCACTGCAGATAGACCGAGAAGACGAGCTTCATCAGCATGCCCGCGAAGAACACGGGGGTGGCGTACCAGAGGATGGCGAGGATGCGCAGCACGGCATCCGGCAGCTTGTCGCGGTGGGCGGCCGCGAGCATCCCGAGCGGGATACCCACGATGAAGGCGATGATGAGCGCGTAGAACGCGAGCTCGAGGGTGGCACCGCCGTAGGTGAGCAGCACCTCGGTCACGGGCCGGTTGTCGCTGATGGTGTTGCCGAAGTTGCCGGTGAACACCTGCCCCAGGTATTCGAAGTACTGCACCAGCACGGGCCGGTCGTAGCCGGCCTCGTGGATGCGCTCCTGCAGCTGGTCGGCCGTGAGCCGCCCGCCCTGCGCCGCGGTGATCGGATCGCCGATCGTGCGCATGAGCACGAACACCAGGGTGACCAGGATGAAGATGGTCGGGAAGATCAGCAGGAACCGCACCAGCAGGTAGCGGCCCAGCCCTCCCCCGGCGCTCTTGGGCTTGGGTGCGACGACCGACGGGGTGTCGGTCGGAAGCAGACTCGTTGTCATCGTTGCCAATCAGGTCGGGGTCGGAAGCCGCAGGAAAGGGCGACCGGTGATCCGGCCGCCCTTTCCGTGTGGTCGAGCTATCCCTTGGTCAGGGGTGCGTAGCGGAACTTGAACGAGGCGTCGAGGGTGACCCCGCCGACATCCGTTCCCGCCACGGCCACCTGGGCGCCCTGCAGGTAGGGAACCGTCGACAGGTCGGCGGCCTCCTTGGTCTGGATCTCCTCGATGATCGACTGGCGCTCGGCCGGGTCGGCCGTGGAGGCCTGCTGCAGGATGAGGTCGTTCACCTCGGGGTTGTCGTAGTGGTTGCCGAGGAAGTTCTCGGTGAGGAAGAACGGCGTCAGGTAGTTGTCGGCGTCGGAGTAGTCGGGGAACCAGCCCAGCTGGTAGGCCGGGTAGAGGTCGGCCGTGCGGTCCTTCGCGTACTGCACCCACTCGGTCGACTGCAGGTTCACCGTGAACAGGCCCGAGGTCTCGAGCTGGTCTTTGATCAGCGCGTACTCGTCGCCCGAGGAGGGGCCGTAGTGGTCGGGGCTGTACTGCAGGTTCAGCTCGACGGGGGTGGTGATGCCCGCCGCGGTGAGGGTCTGCGTGGCCTTGTCGACCGAGGGGCCGCCCGATCCGTCGCCGTAGGTGTCTTTCAGCACCTCGGTGGCGCCGGTGAGGCCGGCCGGAACGAAGGAGTACAGCGGGGTGTAGGTGCCCTTGTAGACCTGGTCGGCGATCTCGTCGCGGTCGATCAGGTCGGCGACGGCCTGGCGCACGGCCAGGGCCTTCGCCGGGTCGGCCTCGGCCGTGGTGGCGCCGAAGGGCTGCGTGTTGAAGTTGAACGTGATGTAGCGGATCTCGCCGCCGGGACCGTCGTAGACCTTCACCGCGTCGTTGCCCGAGAGGTCGTCGACGTCGGTGGCCGAGAGGCTGCGGAACGCCACGTCGATGTTGCCCTCCTGCACGTCGAGCTTGAGGTTGGACGAGTCGGCGTAGTACTTGGCGTTGATCGACGACTCGGCGGGCGGCAGAACGCCCTTGTAGCCGTCGAAGGGCTCGTAGGAGATCAGGTTGTTGAAGTCGTAGCTGGTGATCTTGTACTGGCCGGCGAAGGCCTCGCCCTTGACGATGTCTTCGTCGGAGGTGATCGAGTCGGCGGAGAAGACGTCTTCATCCACGATCGGGCCGGCGGGGCTGGAGAGGATCTGCGGGAACACCTGGTCGTCGGGGTTCTTGAGGTTGAACACCACCGTGAGGTCATCCGGCGCGTCGACGCTGTCGAGGTTGTAGAGCAGCGACGACGGCCCGTTGGGGTCGGCGATCGCGAGGTCGCGGTCGAAGCTGAACTTCACGTCGGAGGAGGTGAGCTCGTTGCCGTTGGCGAAGGTCAGACCCTCCTTGAGCTTCACGGTGTACTCGGTGGGGCCGGTGAACTCGGCGCTCTCGGCGATGTCGGGCTCGACATCGGGGCTGCCGTAGGGGGTGTTCATCAGGAACGGGAAGACCTGGTTCATCACGGCGAACGAGCCGTTGTCGTACGAGCCGGCCGGGTCGAGAGTGGTGACCTTGTCGGTGGTGCCGACGATCAGCGCGTCGCCCGAGGTGGAACCGCCGCCGTCACCGGCGCAGCCGCTGAGAACGAGGGCGAATGCGGCCGTACCGGCCGCGATCACCAGAGTGCGCCGGATGAATGGGGTTGGGGATGTCATATCCGCAGAAACCTCTTCCTGTGTGTGAGCGTGCCGGGCGCGACGATGCGCGGACGACTCGCGTGTGCTGTGAAGACATAGTTAACACACAGAACGACGTGCCCCAAGCGGGGTACAGGTCGAAATGAGGGATCTTTACGTGATCGAAATGTTCACGCAGGATTCTGCGGCACCACGCACGAAATCAGCGCACTGAGAGCATCACGTCGACGACCGCGTCGAGCACCGCGTCGACCTGGGTCTCGCTGTAGCCACCGCGACGCGAGCGGAACACCGCGGTGCGCACGTCCGACACCGAGACCGCCGCGCCCGCGCGGAAGTACTCCACCAGCTGGTCGGCGAAGGCGTCGACGTCTTTCTGGTGGTAGCCCATCCGCAGGAAGCCGGCGCCGGTGAACTTCTCCCGATCGGGCCGCTCCAGGCGGGCCAAGATCTCCCCGGCGCGCTGACGCGTCTGCTCGTACCAGGCCGCGTCGCCCACCGCCTGGTAGGCGCGGTCGCGCTCCCGGAGTGCGAAAGCATCCTCGAGCCGTTCCAGGGCCGCGTCGACCGCCGGAGGGTAGTAGCCGCCCTTCTCCATCGAGAAGGCCGTGGTGCGCACCACCTCGGCGGTCAGCACCTCGCCCGCCGCAGCGGCGTCGCGCTCGTCGTAGGCCTGGCGGGCCTTCATCAAGAAGTCGTCGACCTCGGCCACGTCGTAGCCGAGGCTCGAGTTTCGGGTGCGGGGGAACGGTACGGTCACGGCTCTATTGTGCCAGTAGGCGCCGGATCAGCCTGCGAAGACCACCCAGAGCACGTAGGCGGCGGCCGCCGAGGGCAGGATCGAGTCCAGCCGATCGAGGAATCCGCCGTGCCCCGGAAGCCACGAACTCATGTCCTTGATGCCGATGTCGCGCTTCAGCAGCGACTCGCACAGATCGCCGACGGTGGCGGTGAAGGTGATCACGGCACCGAAGATCAACCCGAACCACCAGGGCTGGCCGAGCATGAACACCGCCAGCAGCACGCCGCCGATCAGGGCGGCCACCGCGGCTCCCGCGAAGCCCTCCCAGGTCTTCTTGGGGCTGATGGTGGGGGCCATCGGATGCTTGCCGAAGTTGAGCCCCGTGGCATACGCCCCGACATCCACCAGCACCACGGTGACGATGAAAGCCAGCACCCACCACTGGCCGCCCTCCTGGGCCGCCAGCAGCACGGCGATGCTGCCGAGGAACGACACGTAGACCTGCACGAAGGTGCCCGCCGCCAAGTCCCGCAGCACGCCGACGCCGTTCGGCCGTGGCGGAAGGAAGGCCACCTCCGCCAGGCGCCAGAGGGCCACCAGCAGCATGCCGGCCAGGGCGACGAGCCACTGACCGGTGGCTCCCCAGTAGTAAGCGGCCGGCACCATGGCGACGCCCGCGGCCACGGTCGGGATGCGCGGCACGTGGATGTTCGCGTGCCGGAGCGCGTTCGCCAGCTCAAGCGTGCCGAAGGCCACCAGGATGACGGCGACCACCATGAACACCTGCTTCAGCAGCACCAGGCTCAGCACCATGACGCCGGCGAGCACGACGCCGATCAGGATCGCGGACACGAGGTTGCGGCCCGAGCGGGCCGTGATCTTCTCGTTGGCCTCGTCGAACTGCTCTTTGCGCGCCCGCACCTGCGCCTGGATGTCGGCGCGCGACAACGAGCGCGGCCGCCGGGTAGGGGGCGTCCGGCTGGGACCCGGTTCGTGGCTCATTCTCGGCCGATCGAGGTCAGACCTCGAGGAGTTCGGCTTCCTTGCGCTTCAGGGCGTCGTCGACGGCGTCGACGGACTTCTTGGTGATGACCTCGAGCTCCTTCTCGCCGCGCGCCACCTCGTCGTCGCCGACCTCGCTCTTCAGCGCGTCGAGGTCGTCCTTGGCCTTGCGGCGGATGTTGCGGATCGACACCTTGCCGTCTTCGGCCTTGGTGCGCACGATCTTCACGTACTCCTTGCGGCGCTCCTCGGTGAGGTCGGGCAGGGTGACGCGGATGATCGTGCCGTCGTTGTTCGGCTGGGCGCCGAGGTTCGGCACGTCGCGGATGGCCTGCTCGATGTCGCGCAGCGCGCTCTTGTCGTAGGGCGTCACGAGGAGGGTGCGCGCCTCCTGGTTCTGCAGCGAGGCGAGCTGCTCCAGCGGCGTCGGGGTGCCGTAGTAGGAGACCAGGATCTTCTGGAACATCGCCGGGTTCGCACGCCCGGTGCGCACGCTCGAGAAGTCGTCCTTGGTGACCTCGACGGCCTTGTTCATTCGGTCGGTGGCATCCGCCAGTACATCCGCGATCACAGGGATCTCCTTCGGTGGTTCGTGCTCTTCAGTGTAGTCAGTGGGGCTCGGGCGAGCCCGCCGCCGCTCGGCGGAACTCAGTGGGACGTGGCCACGAGGGTGCCGATCCGCTCGCCGCGGATGGCCTTCGCCACGTTGCCGGCCGGCTCCATGCCGAACACGTGCATCGGCATGCCGTTGTCCATGCAGAGGCTGAAGGCGGTCGAGTCGACCACCTTCAGGCCCTGCACCAGGGCGTCGTTGTAGGTGAGGGTGTCGAGCTTCACGGCATCCGGATCGAGCCGCGGATCGGCCGAGTACACGCCGTCGACGCCGTTCTTGGCCACCAGCACCTCGTCGGCGTGGATCTCCAGCGCGCGCTGGGCGGAGACCGTGTCGGTGGAGAAGTAGGGCAGGCCCGCACCGGCGCCGAAGATGACGACGCGGCCCTTCTCGAGGTGCCGGATGGCGCGGCGCGGGATGTACGGCTCGGCCACCTGGGTCATCGAGATGGCGCTCTGCACGCGGGTCTCGGCGCCGGCCTGCTCGAGGAAGTCCTGCAGGGCGAGGGCGTTCATGACGGTGCCGAGCATCCCCATGTAGTCGGCACGCCCGCGGTCCATGCCGCGCAGCGACAGCTCGGCGCCGCGGAAGAAGTTGCCGCCGCCGACGACGATCGCGACCTCGACCTCGCGGGCCGCTTCGGCGATCTCGCGGGCCAGGCCGCTCACCACGTCGGGGTTCACGCCGAGGGCGCCGCCACCGAACGCCTCACCGGACAGTTTCAGGAGTACTCTTCGCTTCTGTTCCGGCTCCGACATCCGTGATGCATCCTCTCGTCATGCCTGTGCCCAGGCTATCGGGTTCCGGCGCGCCTCACGGGCGCGCCCGGGCAGGGAAAAGGGCCCGGATCGATCGATCCGAGCCCCATCCGGTGCTCTGGTCCACTACGGGATCTGCTACGCGCCGACCTTGAAGCGGGCGAAGCCGGTGACCTGGATGCCGGCGTCGGCCAGCACCTTCGACACGGAGAGCTTGTTGTCCTTCGCGTAGTCCTGCTCGAGCAGGGCGACCTGCTTGAAGAAGGCGGTGACGCGACCCTCGACGATCTTGGGCAGAGCCGCTTCGGGCTTGCCCTCGTTCTTCGAGATCTCGGTCACGATCGCGCGCTCCTTCTCGACGGCCTCGGCGGGCACGTCTTCGCGAGCGAGGTACTGCGGGTCGGCGAACGAGATGTGCTGCGCGATGCTGCGAGCGGTCTCGGCGTCGGATCCGGTGTACGCCACGACCACGCCGACCTGCGGGGGCAGGTCTTTGGAGGTCTTGTGCAGGTAGATCTCGAAGGCGTCGCCGGTGAGACGCGAGATGCGGCGCAGCTCGATCTTCTCACCGAGGATGGCGGCCTCGTCGTTGATCACGTCGGCGACGGTCTTGCCGTCGGCGGGGGCAGCGAGGGCCTCCTCGACGGTCGACGCGCCGGCGGCGAACGCGGCCTCGAGCACCTTGTCGGCGAGGGCGATGAACTTCTCGCCCTTCGCGACGAAGTCGGTCTCGCAGGCGAGCTCGATCAGCGTCGCAGCGCCGTCGCCTTCCTTCGCGGCGACGAGGCCCTCGCTCGTGGAGCGGTCGGCACGCTTCGCGTTGCCCTTCGCACCCTTGAGACGCAGGATCTCGACGGCCTTCTCCATGTCGCCGTCGGCCTCGACCAGGGCGTTCTTGGTGTCGACCATGCCGGTTCCGAGCTGCTCGCGCAGCGCCTTGACATCAGCCAGGCTGATTGTTGCCATGTTGTTCAAACTCCTTGAATTCGTCGCGTGCGCTCCCGTTACGAGAGCGCACGCTACATCACCGCGGTGACGGCGGGATGACGTAGTGGGTGACTACTTGGCGGCCTTCTCGGCGTCGGTCGCCTCGGCCTCGAGCTTGGCCTCGGCGGCCTCGTCGGAGATGACCTGGTGCTCGACCACGAGCGACTCGTCGGTGATCTCGGCCAGATCGGCGGCAGCGGCCGCGTCGGCGTCGTTCTCCTCGACGGGGACCTCGGCGGCGACTACCTCGGCCACGGCCGCGGTGTCGACCTCACCGGAGATCTCGCCGTCGACGGCCTCGATCTTCTCGGCCTCGCTCTGCGGGTTCTCGGAGGCCTGCAGCAGCTCGCGCTCCCACTCGGCCAGCGGCTCGACGGCCGACACGTTGCCGGTCTCCTCGGGCTTCTGGTGGCGCTGGATGAGGCCCTCGGCGGCGGCGTCGGCCACGATGCGGGTCAGCAGGGCGACGGAGCGGATCGCGTCGTCGTTGCCCGGGATCGGGTAGGTGACCTCGTCGGGGTCGCAGTTGGTGTCGAGGATGCCGATGACCGGGATGCCCAGCTTCTTGGCCTCGTCGATCGCGAGGTGCTCCTTCTTGGTGTCGACGACCCACAGCGCGCTCGGCGTCTTGGTGAGGTTGCGGATACCGCCGAGCGACTTGTGCAGCTTGTCGAGCTCGCGCTTCTTGATGAGGAGTTCCTTCTTCGTGAAACCGCTCTTGGCGGTGTCTTCGAAGTCGAGCTCCTCGAGCTCCTTCATGCGCGCGAGGCGCTTGGAGACCGTCTGGAAGTTGGTGAGGAGGCCACCGAGCCAGCGCTGGTTCACGTAGGGCTGGCCCACGCGGGTCGCCTGCTCGGCGATGGACTCCTGAGCCTGCTTCTTGGTGCCGACGAAGAGCACGGTGCCGCCGTGGGCGACCGTCTCCTTGACGAAGTCGTAGGCCTTGTCGATGTAGCCCAGCGACTGCTGCAGGTCGATGATGTAGATGCCGGAACGCTCGGTGAAGATGAATCGCTTCATCTTCGGGTTCCAACGGCGGGTCTGGTGCCCGAAGTGAACGCCGCTGTCGAGCAGCTGGCGGATGGTGACGACGGCCATGGCCGTTCTCCTTTGTTCTCGGTTGTCTTCCGCGACGATGGCCGCGGAGCCTGGTGCCCGGCGCGCATCCGGCGCTCTCATGCGAGAGGGACCGATCGGATGCTGCGCCACGGAGGGCACGCGAAGTCACCCCGACGAGCGGGGTGCTCCGAGAACTATACCACCCGCGTCACGGGGCCAGGGCCCGGCGGCTACGTGCGCGCGAGACGCTCCGCCTTCGCGTCGCGGGCGGCCTGGCCGCGCACCACCTTGAGGTCGTCCATGCTCTCCAGCGAGCGCCCCTTCGTCTCGGGCACCGCGAAGAACACGAAGAAGAAGCTCACCAGGGCGAAGAACGTATAGAGCCCGTAGGTGAAGGCCAGCGAGAAGCTCGACAGCGCCGGGAAGGTCTCGGTGATGGCGAAGTTGGTGAGCCACTGCGCCGCGGCGGCGATGCCGAGCGCCTTGCCGCGGATCCGGTTGGGGAAGATCTCGCCCAGCAGCACCCAGACGATCGGGCCCCAGGTGGCGCCGAAGAAGATGACGAAGAGGTTCGCGCCCACGAGGGCCAGCGGGCCCCAGGCACCGGGAAGCTGCGGGGTGCCGCCATCCGTCACCACGGCCTGCGAGAAGGCGACGGCCATCAGGCCGAGCGAGACGACCATGCCGGCCGATCCGGTGAGCAGCAGCGGTCGGCGGCCGATCTTGTCGACGAAGAAGATGGCCACGAAGGTGACGGCCACGTTGATGATGCTCGTCACGACCGAGATGGTGAAGCTCGTGCCGGAGTTCGTGGTGTCGAAGCCGACCGAGCTCCAGAGGCTGGTGGAGTAGTAGAAGATGACGTTGATGCCCACCAGCTGCTGGAACATCGACAGCAGGATGCCCACCCAGACCACGGGGAGAAGGCCGAACATCTTGCCGCGAAGGCTCGCCGTGCGGGCGTTCTCTTTGTCGAACTTGATGCCGTCTTCGATCTCTTTCAGGGCGTTGTCGACCTCGTTCGCGGGCATCACGCTGGCGAGCACGTCGTGCGCATCCTCTCGTTTGCCCTTGCCGGCGAGGTAGCGCGGGCTCTCGGGCAGGCGCCAGGCGAGCAGGCCGTAGACGATGGCGGGAACGGCGCAGGCGATGAACATCCAGCGCCAGGCGTCCTGACCGAACCAGAGCGGCTCGTTCGCGCCGCCGGCCGCGCCCTGCAGGAGGGTGTCGCTGAGCAGGGCGGCGAAGATACCGAGGGTGATGGCCAGCTGCTGCAGGCTGGCGAGGGCGCCGCGCACGGCCTTCGGGGCGATCTCGGCGATGTAGGCCGGGGCGATCACGCTCGCGATGCCGATGCCGAGGCCGCCGATGAAGCGCCACGCGATGAGGTCCCAGACGGCGAAGGCGAAGCCCGATCCGATCGAGGAGATGAGGAAGAGGCCGGCGCCGATCAGCATCACGGGGATGCGGCCGATCCGGTCGGCGATGCGGCCGGCGAAGTAGGCGCCCACTGCGCAGCCGAGCAGGGCGACGGCCACGACGAAGCCGGAGAGCAGCGGCAGGTCGCCGAGGGCGAAGTCTTCGTCGATGGCCTTGACGGCGCCGTTGATCACGGAGGAGTCGAAGCCGAAGAGGAAGCCGCCGAGCGCCGCCGCCACCGAGAGGGCGATGACTTTGCGGCGCAGGCGCTTGGAGGTCTGGTGGTCGTCGGCGGCTCCCGGGGAAGAGGAGGAGGCCTTACCGGCGGCCTTGGCGGGCGTGGATCCGGATCCGGGGTCAGTGGATGTCATTTCGGACTCCTTCGTGCCGATCGTGCCGGGAGAGGGGGGTGCGTGTCCACTTCTCCACAACTCCGATCCTGGCACGGTTCGTCCACAATCGTGGCGGTGTTTCGTTCGGGCCTGCGGATGCCGCCGACAGTGGTGGGTATGAACGGTTTTCGGCGGTGGCGGTGGTGGTTGCGGCGGTCGCGGCGGTCCCGGCGCGGTGGGCTCGTCCCGGCGGATGGAGCGGCGAGGGCGGCATCCGGGGCGGTGCGGGACCGGGTGGCGGCGCTCGGGGCGTTGGCGGTGGCATTGCTTCTCCCGGCCGTTCTGGCGGTCACTCCGGTATTCGCCGGACAGGCGGCCTCGGCCGGTACCGGGTCTGCGGACGTAGCCGCGCGTACGGGCTGGCGGTGGCCGGTGGCGGAGCCGGTCTCGGTGACGGCCGAGTACCGGGCACCGGCGACGCGGTACGCCGCAGGGCACCGCGGCGCCGACCTCGCGGCTGCTCCGGGAAGCCCGGTGAGGGCGATGAGCGCCGGCACGGTGGTGTTCGCGGGCGTGGTGGGGGCCAGGCCGCTGGTGGCCGTCGAGCACGGGGACGGATATCGCTCGAGCATCGAGCCGGTGCTGACGTCGGTCGCCGTGGGGCAGTCGGTGGTTGCCGGTGATCCGCTCGGGGTGACGGCGTCGGGCGGGCATTGCGGCTCCGGATGCGTGCATGTGGGCGTGCGGCGGAACGGCGAGTACATCAATCCGCGGCTGCTCATCGACGGCGTGCCCCGGGCCGTGCTGCTGCCCCCGGCGGCATCGGCATCCGGGGCGGTGTCGGCATCGGCATCGTTGGCGGTGTCGGCATCACCGCCGACACGGGCCGACCCGGTCGTGGCCGCTCCCCCGGGTGCACAATGGGGGCATGGCATCCCCGGATCTCGACGAGCTGCGACTCCTGCGCCGAGCACGCGATCTGATGGACCGCGAGTACGCCGAGCCGCTGAACGTACCGGTGCTCGCCCGCCGGGCGCTGATGTCGACCGCGCACTTCAGTCGGCGCTTCCGCGAGGCCTACGGCGAGACGCCCTATGCGCATCTCATGACGCGACGCATCGAGCGCGCAAAGGCCCTGCTCCGCCGGGGCGACCTGAGCGTGAGCGAGGTGTGCTTCGCGGTGGGCTGCACGAGCCTCGGCTCGTTCAGCTCGCGCTTCACCGAGATCGTGGGCGAGACCCCGAGCGCGTACCGCGCCCGCTCGCACGACGACTTCGCGGTGGTGCCCAGCTGCGCCGCCATGGTGCTGGGGCGTCCGCGTCGTGGCCGCGAACAGCCGGCCGGCGAATCGGCCGACACGAGCGATCGCCGATCGAGCAGAATCGAAGAAGCGCTGGTGGCGGCCACGCAATAGCGTCGTGCCATGACAATCTCACTCAGCCACGTGCACGTGCTCGTCGACGACCCGGATGCGGCCCTCGCGTTCTATCGGGACACCCTCGGTCTCGAACTCCGCTACGAGGTCGAGAACGACGGTTTCCGCTGGATCACGCTCACGCCCCCGTCGCAGCCCGAGATCGAGGTGGTGCTCTCGCAGCCGCAGGCGGGCCACTCGAAAGAGGACGGCGAGGCGATCGCGGCTCTTCTCGCGAAGGGCGAGCTGCCCGGCCCGCTCTTCCGCACCGACGACCTCGACGCCACCTTCGAGAAGGTGCGCGCCGCCGGCAACGCCGAGATCATCCAGGAGCCCACGAACCAGCCCTGGGGCGTCCGTGACGCGGCCTTCCGAGACCCGGCCGGCAACATGGTGCGCATCAGCCAGGCCTGAACCCGCCCCCACCGCCGCGAGCCACGTGTCCGCGGCACGCCGAGGCCGCACGCGTCGGCCGTCGGACGCTCATCGGACCCGCAAGCGCGCGACCCCTGTCGCGCGACGACTCGCTCGCGGCAGGTGGCGGCGCTGGCTGCCGACGCGGGGGCGGCCGACGCGAGGTCGCGCGGCCGGCGCGTTCCTGAGGGGACCGACGCGGGATCGCGCGGTGCGCGTTGCTCGCCTCGCGGGCGGGCGATCCGTCGTCAAGCGCGGGGGTGTGCCGCCTGATAGGAGGAGCGCAAGCGCTCGACCGTCACGTGGGTGTAGATCTGGGTGGTGCCGAGGCTCGCGTGGCCGAGCATCTCCTGCACCGCGCGCAGGTCGGCACCACCATCGAGCAGGTGGGTGGCGGCGGTGTGCCTCAGGGCGTGCGGCCCGGCCGGGCCGCTCCCCGGCACGCTCTCCAGCAGCCGAGCGACGAGTTGGTACACCGACCGTGTGCCGAGCCTGCCCCCGCGCACCCCGACGAACAGTGCTCGGGCATGAGCACCGCCGCCGACCTGGCGCGCGACCAGCGGCGGCCGGCTGCGGGCGAGGTAGTCGGTGAGGGCGAGGGCGGCCGGTTGCCCGAAGGGCACGATCCGCTCTTTCGACCCCTTGCCCACGACTCGCACGGTGCGGCGGTCGAGATCGAGGTCGTCGAGATCGATGCCCACCAGCTCGGAGACGCGCAGTGCCGAGGCGTACAGCGTCTCCACCACCGCGAGATCGCGCAGCGCCACCGGATCGCCTTCGGCTGCCCGCGCCTGCAACACCTCGAGCAGGCCCGCCATCGAGTCGTTCGAGAGTACCCGGGGCAGTGTGCGCTCCGGCTTCGGGGCGCGGAGCCTCACGGCCGCGTCGACCTCGATGTGTCCGCTGCGGCGAAGCCACGCCGAGAAGGCCTTCACCGACGCCGACCGTCGAGCGAGCGTGGCCTTGGCCAGTTCGCGCTGCGACGCCTCCCAGAGCCAGTCCCGGTAGAGCTCCAAGTCGAGCCCGCCGACGCCGGTCACCCCTCGCGCCGCAGCGAACCGCTCGAGATCGGCGAGATCGGACCCGTACGAGCGCGCCGTGTGCGCCGAGTACCCGCGCTCCAGCCTGAGGTACCGCTCGTACTCCTCCCGAGCCGCCGAGATCTCCATCCTCCCAGCATGCCGCGCCATCGCTGGTGCGCTCCCCCGCCCCGCTGACGCCGGGCGGATCCGCTGAGTCCGACTCGATCCGCCGAGCCCCGGCCGGTCGATTCTGATCGCCGGCGGCCGTCGATCGGTCGGGCGAACCGCAGGGGTGAGGCGCCGACGGCGTACGCGACGGCGGCGTTCGCGACGACGGTGCCTGCGGGCACTCCCGATGCCGGTCAGGCGGTGGGGGGAACTTGACGGGAGAAGGCCTCGCGCCGCTCGTCTTCCGGGAGGGCGTAGACGCGGTCGACGAACTCGTTGTCGAAGCCCGAGACCTGCGGGAAATCGCCGATCGGCACGATGGAGTGCACGATCCGGTCGTCGTAGACGTGGACGATGGAGAACGACTGTCCGCCGCCGACGCCGGTCAGGCGCCCGCGCTCGGCCGCGACATCCATCGTGTAGCAGGTGGCGGCCGCCACCGAGACCGGAACCCCCGCGAAGGTGCTGTGGGTGGAGTAGTGCAGATGGCCTCCGATCACGCCCCGCACGTCGGTGCCCGAGATGGCCGCCGCCAGCTCGTTCTGCCGCTGCAGCTCGAGGATCGGCATCAGCGGGATCGTCGTCGGAATCGGCGGGTGGTGCAGAGCGATGATCGTGCCCTCCGGCGCCGGCTGCGCGAGCTCGGCCCGGAGCCAGGACAGCTGATCCTCCGTGAGCTCACCGTGGTGGTATCCCGGGACGCTGGTGTCCAGCGCGATCACCCGGAGCCCGCCGAGCCGGATGCTCGCGTCGACCGGCTCGGTGCTCGGCGCCTGGTCGAGCAGCTCCGTGCGCAGCCGAGCCCGGTCGTCGTGGTTGCCCATCACCCACAGCACCTGCGCCCCGAGCCGCGCCGCCGCCGGCTCCACGATGCCCCGGATGCGCCGGTAGGCGTCGTCTTCGCCGAGATCCGCGATGTCTCCCGTGAACACGAGCAGTTCGGGCCGGATGCCCGACGCCTCCAGTTGCCGCAGCGCCTGCGTGAGCGTCGCATCCGTGTCGACCGCCCCGTACAGCGGCTTCTCGCCGGCCAGGAAGTGGGTGTCGCTGATGTGGATGATCGTGTGCAGGGGCTCGCCGTACTGGGACATGACCTCAGTCTTCCAGACCCCCGTCTACGGCGAGCGGCCGGACGGTGAACAGTGACGGATCAAGGAACAGTGACGGATCAGGCACGAAGCCATCCCTTCACCTCCTCCCGCACACCGTTCTCGACGGCAAGCAGTCCGAGCGTGACGGCGACCGTGCGCCCTGACAGCCCGCTGAGCCGCGCGAGCTCGGCCACACTGCGAGGCGTTCGGCGGCTGAGAGCGTCGAGCAGCCGTGTCACATCGGGATCCCTCGCGGCGCCCTCGGCGCGTCCGGGTTCGCGAACCGCCAGCCCCTCACCGGAACGGGAGAACAGCCCTTCGCCGGAGCGCGAGACGGAACCGAGCACGAGTTCGACGATGTCGGCCGCCGAGGTGACGCACACGGCGTCGTACTCCCGCAGCAGCCGATGACAGCCCTCCGAACTGACGCTCGTCACCGGACCGGGCACCGCGCCGATCGGCCGCCCCAGCGCGGCGGCGTGACCCGCCGTGTTGAGCGAGCCGGAGCGCCGGCCGGCCTCCACGACGACGGTGGCGTCGCTCGCCGCCGCGATCAGGCGGTTGCGCTGCAGGAATCGCCACTTCGTGGGCGCCGATCCGCAGGGCAGCTCCGAGGCGACCGCCCCGGTGGCCGCGATCCGCAGCAGCAGGTCGTGGTGGGCGGCCGGGTAGAGCCGGTCGACTCCCCCGGCGAGGTACGCGACAGTAGTGCCCCGGCTCGCGAGGCTGGCCCGGTGGGCCATGCCGTCGATGCCGTAGGCCGCGCCCGACACCACGGTGAAGCCCCGATCGCTCAGGCCGGCACCGAGATCCATCGCGACGTGTTCGCCGTAGGACGTGGCGTCGCGTGAGCCGACCACCGCGATCGATCCTCCCCGCCGGTCGAGAGCCGTGATCGAGCCCCGCACCCACAGGGCGAGAGGCGCGTGGTGGCCGAGGTCGGCGAAGCCCCGCGGCCATCCCGGATCTCCGGGAACCAGCATCCGTGCACCGCACCGTCTCGCGCCTTTCAGGGCTTCGACCACCAGTCGCGACGACAGCCGCGGCCTCCAGCGCTCAAGCGCGGCCGCCAGGTCGGCCCGCGTGACCGGGCTCGAACCGCCGAGCCCGCCGAGGCAGCCGAGGCCGGGGTCGCCTGTCTCGCTGCCACCGGCATCGCTCCCACCGCCATCGCTCAACCCGGCACCGCTCCCCCTGGCACGGCCCTCCGACATCGGACTCGGGTCGTGATCGTGCGACTCGACCGCGTGCGGATTCTCGAGCAGCTCGAACCACGCTTTCGCGGGCCGGCCCTCGAGCAGCATCGAGAGAGCCCGGTCGGCACCGAGGGCCGCGACGACCGCGCCGGCCACGCCGTCGCCCGGTTCGGCGATCGTCGACCAGCTCGCCGTGGCGAACAGCCGGGAGACCGTGGCATCGTCACCTGCCTCCACCGCCGGGACCTCCTCGGAAACGGGTGGGCGGTCTGCGGCGGCGGACACGCCGGCGTCGTGCCGCTCCCCACCCCTCACGGGACCGACGACGGCGGTCACGAGCTCGCGAACCACGGTGCGGTCGAGCTGATGGATCATCATGCGTTCACCGACTTACGGAGGAAGAGCGCCCAGCCGACGTGCTCCCGTGTGGGAGCCGAATCGCCGCCGTCGAGATCGGCGAGAGTCCAGGCGACCCGCAGCACGCGGTCGTAGCCGCGCATGGTGATCGTGCCGCGTTCGAGCGCACGGTCGATGGCTGCGGTCGTCGCGCCAGGCAGTCGGCGCCGGCCGTCGCGGAACCAGGATCCCGGTACCTCGGCGTTGGTCTTCCAGGGTGTGGACGCCAGCCGGGCACCGGCGACCGCACGGGCCTGCTCGACCCGGGCTCGCGCTTGGGCCGTGGTGACCCCGGAGGGCTCATCGGCTCCGACCCGGATCGCCCCCGCCGTGACCCGGTTGACCCGCAACTGCAGGTCGATCCGGTCGAGCAGAGGGCCGGAGAGCCGCCCCAGGTAGCGCCGCCGGTTCATCGGCGTGCAGACGCAGACGATGTCGGAGGTGCCGTACTGACCGCAGGGGCACGGGTTCGCCGCCAGCACCAACTGGAACCGGCCCGGGAAGTGCGCGATCGCGTTGGCCCGGTGCACCGTGATCGTTCCCGACTCCAGCGGCTGCCGGAGCGTGTCGAGCACGGAGCTCGGGAACTCGGGTGCCTCAACAACACATCCAAAATTACAACCTGAGCTACAGTCGATTTCGACGCAGGAGGACGGACGATGAAGACAGCGGCAATTTACGCCCGCATCTCGAAGGATCGAGAGGGCCGCGAGCTCGGAGTGCAGAGGCAAGAGGATCTATGTAAGGAACTTGCGGCGAAACTCGGGTTCTCCGTGGTCGGCATCTTCATCGACAACGACATCTCAGCATCAACCAACTCCACCAAGCCACGGCCACAATTTGATCAAATGTTGCAGCGAGCACGCCTGGGCGAATTCAACTCGATCCTCGCCTACTCGAACAGCCGTCTCACACGACGGCCTCGTGAGTTCATCGACTTGATAGACCTGTTCAAGTCGAACGGCATCGTTATCCATACGGTCGCCTCTTCCGATGTCGACCTCGGCAGGGCGGAGGGGCGTGCTCTCGGCATCACGGTGGCCGCATGGGATGCGGCAGAAGCGGAGCGCACGTCCGAGCGCATCCGTGAATCGGTCAAACAGAGAGCCAAGAGCGGGCGCTGGCATGGTGGCGCGGTTCCCTATGGCTACGTGGCAGAGGGCGATCGTCCCGGACAGCGAACCCTTGTTCCTCACCCGCCTGAGGTAGTCCGCATCGAGGATGCCGCTAAGCGCATTCTGGCGGGCGACAGCATGCAAAGCATCGCGAACGACTGGAACAGCCGAGGCCTGACCACGCGCGGCGGGAAGCATTGGCGCAACACGAACCTTCGAGCCATTCTGACTAATCGCTCCCTCTTGGGTGAGACCACGATCCGGGATCAGAACGGGAAGCGGATTCAGGGCGTGAAGGGATGGGAGCCGGTCATCGATCAGCGCACCTTCGACCGTCTACAGCGTGTCTTCACCGATCCCGCCCGGAAGGTCACCCACTCCCCCGGCGTTCGCGGCGGCAAGTATTCGATGGGAGGCGGTCTCACTGTGTGCGCGGTTTGCGGCCACCGCCTCATCACGGCCAGCCATCACGGCAAGCCGAGTCTGGGCTGCAACAAGAAGGTCAACGGCCCAGACGCATGCGGGCGCGTGACCGTCGACCACACGAACCTGGAACGCTACGTCTTCGAGACCGTCGTGGCAGCGCTCAAAGCAAACCCGCGATGGAATCAGCGACTGGCTGAGCCGGACCCTGACAACGACGCGAAGATCACGAAGCTTGAGGTCGACCGCGCAGATCTGGTCGAGCAACAGCGACGACTGAACGACGCCTGGATCATGGGTAACGTTGATGAGCCGCACTACCGGACGCACGTCGAGCGCATCAAGTCGGAGCTTGAAGCGATAGAGCGGAAGATCAACGACCTGCTTGGCTCCACCGTAATGACGGACGCGATCGCCGACGGACTCGACTGGGAGTCCTGGCCGCCGATGCGCCGACGAAACTTCATGCGTCTGGCCGTGCGTCGTATCGAGGTCGGCCCATATCCGAAGGGCGTACCGTTCGGCCTACCTCGACGCGGTAGCGAGTCGGATGGGGAGTATGAGACTCGGCGTCAAGCGCACATCAATCGCGTGATGACCGAGCGCGTCACAATCGTCGTTTAGGTCCAGGAACTCGATATGCTCGCCTCGTTTAATGACGACGGAGGCAAGACGTGGCAATTCATTTCCGGCTCGAAAAGCTCGACGACTCGAACTACGTAGCGACGTCCGACAAGTTCGAGCAGGTTCTCGCGGACTTCACGCGCAACGATGACGGCACTTGGGCGACGAAGCCGCAGTTCATCTGGGTCGATGCCGATACGAACGTCAAGTTCAAGGATCAGCCGACTGTCGAAGCAGCCTTTGACGCTTTCGTCGCCTGGGGGAACGACAACCCCATCCGCGCCTAGGCAGGACACAACCATCTGATTGACCGTGGTGGTGGTTTTGCAGACGCACCCACGACAGAGACTGCCTCGGCGGTGACGTAGAAACCGGCCTCTGGGACGTCGGCAATCCCCTGTTGCAGGATCGACCGTCCAGCCGAACTCACGTGCTGAGATGACGAACCAGCCTCCCGAAATACACCAATCGAGCGATTTATGTATTTGCGATTTACATCGGCCATCCCGCCTGTTTCAATTCGATCTGTCAACTTATCTGTGAGTTGACTGATCGAAGCCTGAGAGTTACTCAGGCGTGAAGGAGAGACGCCATGTCGAACGCCACCAGCACCAAGCCGACCGCCGCAGTCGACGAAGCCGCAGCCGTCGAAACCACCAGGGCTCCTAGCCGAGTCGAAGCGCTCGCGATCCTCAAGGACAAGGGTTACACCGGTCCGACCAGCTTCACGGTGACCGCGCTCCGCGAGATCCTCGCCTGGTTCGAGGTCGGCACACCAAAAGATGCGGGCTCCATTCCCACTGGCGTTCTCTACGCCGTTCACCCCGACCTGCGACCGGCCAAGACCACGACGGCCAAGGCGCTGACCAAGCACCAGGAGGGCTACCAGGCGGCTCTGTCCGATATCGCGGCCTTCGGGAACAACCTCAAGGCGATCCAGGCATGGCTGGTCGACAACCGCCTCGAGGCTGCCGAGTGAAGGTGGTCGGCTACCTCCGGGTATCGACCGTCGGCCAGGATTACGGCATCGAAGCCCAGCGCGCCGCTATTGCAGCCGAAGCAGAGCGGCGAGGCTGGGAGGTCGAGTACATCGAGGATGCGGGCCGATCTGGCAAGGACATCAACCGTCCCGGCATCAGCCGCGCCCTGGCCATCCTCAAAAGTCGGGAGGCCGCAGCCCTCGTAGTGTCGAAGCTTGACCGCCTCAGCCGCAGTCTGGCCGACTTCGCGAGGTTGCTAGAGACAGCCAGCAAGCAGGGATGGGGCGTGGTGGCGATAGACCTTGGCATTGACACCACCACCCCGACCGGCGAACTTGTCGCCAACATCATGGCCTCGGTGTCGAGGTGGGAACGACAGATGATCGGCATGCGCACGAGGGAAGGCCTGGCCGTCGCTCGCCGGCAGGGCAAGAAGCTGGGTCGGCCAGTCGTGATGGAACCCGCGACTCAGCAGCGCATCTTGGATGAGCGTGCCGCCGGTCGAACCTTGGCTGCGATTGCATCCGGCCTCAATGATGATCAGGTACGAGTGGCCGGTAGTGGCAACGCCTGGTATCCCAGCACAATTCGATCCGTCTGTTACCGCAAGCGAGACTAGCTCCGAGTGCTCTTGTCCAACGCGGAGAGGGCCTGCTGTAGCTCTGCAATTTCGATTTCGAGGTCACGAATTCTTTGGTGTCTCAGTCTGGCGCTGTCCCTTTCAACGAGCGGACGCTCCTCGTTCTGCCACCTGTGAAGATTGTCCCCGTGACGCTCGAACTGATCCCTGACCATTCGCCTTTCCAGCTTGAGGTCATGTAGGCGTCGACGCAGATCTTCCTTCTCATTCGGAGCAGAGGTGTGGGCCAGTTCGGCCTCGAGGCGCTCTTCAATCTCCCGCAAGCGCATCAAGCGTTTCTCCGCTGCGACCCTCTCGCTGAGGTACTCCGCCTCCATAGGAGCAAAATCTAGAACGGGAGGCTTGTGGACCAACTCGGACCGGTCACGATTCAGCATGTCCAACTGGTACAGAAGGAGCGCCCGCTCTGATTCCGCCCGCTCCCGAGATACCAGCTCAACTTCCCGCACGGAGGTGGTGTTCACCGTCAGTTCGAGCCTGGTCTTTGCGAAGCGCAAAAATTGGTCTGGCGAGTAGAAGTGCACGCGCTCACCCGAGGCCTCGAAGAATTCGTCCACGAGTTCGACCCTGGGGCCCTGGGTCTTACCCTTGACGCGGTACCACCAGTCTTCTTTGCCATCGTCGGTGATGAATAAAGCGGGCTGCTTGACGTTCCCGACGTGGGCAATTAACTGCCGCCACAGGACCAGATCCCCATAGCGGTTCGGTTCGGGCTTGTCTTTATCTTCGTATCCGGGTGGAATCTTCTCGGCGTATCGCTGCGCCCCTTCAACGTAAAGTGCTTTCAGAGTCTCCACGTCCGTCGATTCACCAACGCGGCCCTCATAGAGGGTTGTCACCGTGTCGAAGACGCGCTCATTCGCGCCGTCCGCAACCCGCGCCTCATAGTCTTCACGCGACTTCTCGACTGCGTCGGTGATTGCTTTCATGCTGTTGTCGAGCAGCTCTGTCGTCGCCCCCTTATCCAGGGATGGGTGCAGCCGATAGCCCTGCAGTGCTTTCAAGATGCCGTTGGACGCCGCCTTGATGGCGTTGTCGATTTCGTCGTAGGCCTTAGCCTGATCCTCGATCACTCCAAGGCGACGTCTTTGGAATTCGAGCCCGACTTGGTGAGGAATCCAGAGTTGCTCCGCCAGAGCTTGCAAGACAAGCAAAAAGTCGTCGCGAGTGCTGTCGGTGTAGCGAAACAAGTTGAGCAAGGCGTTCGTATCAAGGACGATCAGGCCTCTGCTCCAAATGTCGGCCAGCTCTTCTTCTGTCGGCGTGTAGTAGCCGCGAAAGAGATTTCTCATTTGGCGCTCTTCTTTGCCGATCCCCGGATAGTCGTGAACGCCGAGTGAACCGACACGGCAATCACCGGCTCTGTATTCGTTTGAGCGCTGTCCTTATTAGTGGGACGCGCGGTCCTCGGACCCGGGTCTAATTTGCTAAGTGGTTTCACGCGAAAGAACCCAGTCGAAACTAAGACGACATAGATTGTGGAAAGCAGGAGGACGACGAAGAGAGGCACCCAATTAGCTCCAACGACGGCGAATATGTCGCCGTCGGTCGACTGCAGTGCTTGGGAGATAGTCAGCACCAGTAGTGCGTTGACGACGCCCACCACCGTCAACGCTCCGGCCGCAAGAAGGTGGTCTGGCACCTTCGTGTTGTTCTCGTATTCAATGATTCGCTTAGCCTGCCGCTGCACGAGCAGTCCATACTCCCAGTGCACATCGGAATCCTCGGGCAACCCCTTCAATGTCTCAATGTCAGCGTTCAGACGCCTCCTCCAACGCGCTAATGGAAGCAGGCGCGTTCCGAGCCACGGCAAGAATGTGAGAAGAACACCGATCACTACTGCATTTGCTATTTCCCCCATCCGGTCAACTTATCAACAGATGTGCAGGCCAAGTTGCACCCCCCGCTATTTAGATAGCGGGGGGTTGCAGGTGGGGGCCTCTGATCGAGTGGTTCCTGCTTGGAGGTGGGCTTTGAACATGGGCTTTCTCCCGCGAATTCAACCATCTCGGGAGCCACCGTGTCGCGATGGGCGGGGATGGCGGAGGGCTATGCAACTGGGCCACCGAAATGGAGTGATTTTGGGCTACGACCACATAGGCGACTGCCGGCACCATGCGTAAGTCGCGGCTACTTTACCTCCCGATGTCTGCGTTGCTGCGGCTGCCTTCGAAACGCGCCCTGCCTCGACAAGTCCCTTAATCCGTCGGGTTGCTGTGGCCGAGCTGCATCCTAACCGGATAGCGATCTGTGCGATTGTCATCGGACCATCCGCTTCCCCGAATACCTGCTCAATCGAAACCTCGCGCGTCGTCGTTGTGACACCAAGGCGGTGGTCGTGAGTGAGTGCTAACGGCCCGACTTCCGCTCCGGGCTGCTTCAAGTGGTGCAGCTTGACCTCGGAGTCACCAGCGCGGCCCGACAGGGCCAGCACAGACCCGAGCCCACTGGTCAACCAGGTGGAGCCGTAGATCGAGTCGAGCGCCGTCTCGTGGCTACTGCCGCCTGCCGTCTTTCGCTCGTGATGAAGCACAACAACCTGCACCCCGCGAGTTATCAACTCCTGCCACGCTGAATTGATACCGGACGCGGTTGCGTCGTCGGTAAGCCCAGGCGCAAGGTCCTTTAGGGAGTCGACTACGACAAGGTCGACGTCCGAGCCCTGCTCTTCGACCCAATCGGCCCACACAGAGGCCCCGAGCGTCACGTTGACCGGTAGTGGCCCCTTCCAGATAAGGAGACGATCGTTCAGCCGTTCGCGGTCACCCTCGCTCACCATGCGCCTCATCGAACGCGCGGCCTGACTTGGACGGTCCATCGCTAGGTAAAGCGTCCGGCCATCAGACTGCTGAACAGGGAGCCCCAGGAAGGTGGGAGGTCGCACTCCAACGCGAGCCAACACCAGCTGCTGGGCGATCGTCGTCTTGCCGAGACCCTGCTTCCCGGCAATCATCAGCCCTTCGCCTTCCGCCCAAAGAACCCGATCGCCCTCGCCCCATAGGGCAGGTATCGACTCTGGCTGATCTAGGACGAAGTTTCCGCCACCCAGGAGACGATCCTGCGCTTGCCTCAAGGGGGCGCGCTCATTCCTTCTTCCTGGTTGATCGCCGCTTGGTAGCGAAATGATCTCGCGCGCCAACCGCACGATATCGCCATCGCTCAACGACGTAGGATCGGCGCTCACGAAGTCCACCTCAGAGCGACGACCGTATCGTGGTGGGATTCGTCTTGCTCTGCGATGAAGCGGCGCGAGCCTTCGATTAGGCCTTCAACTTCCGACCACGGGAAGCTCGCTCGATCAGGGGTTAGGAGCCAGACCGCGCGAGCAAGAGTCCAGACCGCCGCGGCGTTGTGGGTCCCATACCGAGCCCACCAACGGCATGTCAGCCGATACATCGAAATGTTCCGCGTACTCGGCACTAGACCAGAACCCAACGCGAGACTGTCGCTGATCAGGGTCTGTTCGCCTCCCTCGGGCCCTTTGTAGGCGGACCTACCGGATTGTGGCACCGGTGACCTATATCCTCCGAGAAGGCCGCCTGGCATTCTGGGGATGGCAGCGAACGACCCACGTACGAGCCTGTACGACCGCTCGCGGTTCGAATGGACACGAACAGAGGGCGGCGCGACCACAAAGCGGTTTCCATCGGCTAGCAGATCGACGTCGGGCAGCCACCCGATGCGAGTCATCACCGGGTCTGCCGTTGTCAGGTAGATGTGACTGCCGCCAGACGGCGTGCGCACCAGCGGCGCGTGACTCACGTCGAAATCAGGATGCTGCCGCTCAAACTCGATGAGCGACTTATAGCCACTGGTGCCGTCCGGGTCGTTCTTTACGTCTACGTCGATGACTCGCAGGCCGCTGGCACCAGTTGCAATGCCGATGTTGGCATCAGGCCACAGCCTCCACCAGTCACGAACGACTTCTGAATCGTCGGTAGCCGCAGCCGGCCAGCCCTTTAGCAGCGGTGTCGTTCTGCCGGGAACAAGCGGATGAACGGCGAAGCCCAATGCGGCGTAAACGCCTGCCCAAGCCGACAAGGGTGAGGTTAACTCGATAGAGTCGATAGCGGCTGGTGTTCTTTCGGGAGCTCGGTGGGCGTGGTCATACGAGGCCACGTCCTCCGAGTTCGATCTAGTCGTCATTGTCAGCCACCTCCGTAGCTCGAACGAACGCAACTAAGCGATCAATGACTTCATCTGAAATGTCGAGTGCAGGCTGCGTGTTCACTTCGCACCGCCAACATCGAGCCAATCCGCATTAGCGCGGCTGCGACCCCCTGGACCCAGATATGGCTGATACTGGCTTGCCAGCGCGGCTCCGGTGAACAGCTCTGAAAGAGGGCGCCCAAGTAGGGCCGGAAGGCGGTCGCGAACCGGTCCAGACGGAACCACCTCGCCGTTGAGCACCCGCTTGAGGTGCAGCAAAGGAACATTGATTTGCTCTGCAGCCGCTCGAACGCTCCAGCGTTCGTCAAGTAGCGCCTGTCGAGCTGGTTGAACGCCAAAGCGTGTCATCAGACTCTCCGCATGTGAGGAATTGCCTCAGTCGCGGGAGCCTCATCAAGAGCAGGACTTATCCCAAGTTAGAGCCCGCTTCGCGGACCGTTCCCTGCGTTCTCGGGGGGAGGATTGCCGCCCGATGCTTTGTCGCTATGGATCGATTTTATATAGGAATGTTCCAACTTTGGACAATTCTTTGATCATGCCTCAGCGACGCTTTACGGCACCCAAATACACCCACGCGGCTCGCTCATTGCCGGACGAGTCGCGCCATTCGATATGCGCAGCCTTCGTATTCCATTCGACTACGCGAGCCTGTATTTTCACGGTCCCGGACGAGATGGGAACCCACGCTTCGACCTCGATAGGTTCTGGAGCCTTCACCGGCTTATCGTGATCGATACCCGTTACTGCAGGCGGCAGGCTTTCGATCTTCGGGCGCATTGCGGACTCTTCGATGCGGCGGTCCATCTGCTGGTCAATGCGATGCGCATAGCGCTTGTTCGTGCCCATGACGCAAGAGTAGAACATATGTTCGAATAGACGCGAGCCACGCTGCCGTGGATAGGAGAGCGAAGGTCGCGCCATTGGAACGCTGCCGTGGATAGGATGCGATCTCTACTGAGCTTAGTTCAATGAACCTCCGGAGTGTCGTCTACGGCTGTCTAATTTTGCACGCCATAATCCGATCACACCCTTCAAGACCCTGGAGACCAATGGACGTCAAAGCTTTGCTCACCGAGGCATGGGCCGCCGTGTCAGAGGCAAATATTCCGGATCACCTACAGGAGGTTGCCTTCAGGGAGGCAATTGCATTGCTCTCCCGCGGCGAAGATGCCTCGCCGAAGGAGGAAGGCGCACCAAGGCCTCCGAAGGCACCCAAACCGCGAAAGACGACTGGAGGCAGTCCGCGGGCAAGCAGCGAAGTTGCATTGCCGGAAAGCCCCATTGACTCCACGGCAACAGCGAGTGACCTCTTCGACAAATTGTCCTCGGAGACCGGGATCGAAAAGTCTCAGTTAGAAGACGTCTTTTACTTCGATGCCGGGACGGTCGGCCTTAATGGCCCAGCTCGCAAGCTTGGAGACAACCCAACAGCACAGACGAGGGCAGTAGCTATTGCCCTCGGCGCCGCCTACTACTATCTGGCTGATGAGCGCGAGATCTCGCTCCCGGTCATTCGCGCAGAAGCAGAACGATTGAAGTGTTTCGATAGCAAGAACTTCAGAAATCACATGGCCAAGACTCCCGCCACATCGCTGGTCGGACCTGACTCTGATCGAAAGCTACGTGTTAAGAATGAGATCGGTGATGAACTGAAGAAGGTGGTCAATCACTTCTTGGGAATCAAGGAGTAGCTCGTGAGCACAGGAGCCTTCTCCGAGGTGGAAAGAGGACTACTGGCGTCCGGTATTCCGGCTGACCTAGTCCACGAGTTACTAGAAGCTTTTACCGAGAGCAAACGTCGCTACTTCTTGGGGGACTTTCGACCAAATGCGGTTGAGGGCGGCCGCTTTTCTGAGGCGGCACTCCGAATCTTGCAGTGGCAGGCGAGCGGCACATATACGGCGCTGTCGGACAGCCACTTCAAGGCTGAATCAGTGATTACCTTTTTGTCGCAGCAAGCCGCCGGTTCTATTCCGGATAGCGTTCGGCTTCACATACCCAGGGCCATCCGCGTCGTGTACGACATTCGCAATAAACGCAACACCGCGCATCTGTCCGACGGGATCGACCCGAACGTCCAGGATGCCGCGCTGGTGATCAACACCCTCGACTGGATTCTGGCGGAACTAGTCCGGTTGCACCATAACGTCTCGGCTGGCGACGCCCAGGAGCTAATTGAGGCGATCGTCAGTCGAGAAGTGCCGATGATTCAGGTCTTCGACGGCATGCCCCGAATCTTGAAGGATCTGCCAGCGTCCGATCACTGCCTCGTTTTGCTCTACTGGGCAGGCCAGCGGGGTACGACCCGTCAAGAACTGAGCGACTGGTTGCCCGTTAGCATGCGAACGAATCTAACCCGAACACTCAATCAACTTCATGCCAAGCACAAGGTTCACTTCACGCCTCCTGCCGTCCAACTGACACGAGTTGGAGAACGCGACGTCGAGGCTCGCAAGCTCATCCAGCCTCTCTAGCGCATGTGACTTGGTGGAGTCGCCGATCCTCTGGATTTGCGTTCCATCGGGAACCGTGTCCGGATCACGTTGTCGGGCCAGTCGTAGTCAGCGTCATCTTCGACGAGCGGCACGTCATCCTCGATGACCTGCGCCTCAAGCACGAGAGGCTGCGGGGCTTCGACCGCCTTGAAGATACCCGCGCTCTCCCCCATGCCCATGAGTTCTTGCCAGGGCCTCACTTCGACCTCAACCTGCGACTTAGGCCCGTAGCCAGTCCGATCAAGTAGCAGCGTGATTGCCCTCAGTCGATCGGCGTCCGTGGTGTCGGGCTTGGTAAGGATTCGCTGCAACTCAGCCAGGGCCGGGTTGACGAGTTCGAGCATGCGCTCGCGAGCCTTCTTCTGCACATTCGGCAGTGTCCCACCGTGCTTCCGGCAGACAGTCGCACCATGAATCGCCCAGTTCTTGCAGGGTTCACCGTTCCGTCGTGGAGAACCGCACCTGATTCGGGGCTGGTCGACCCTCTGGCGGATTGAACCGGGATCGGTGGAGGTCTGAACCCCGCCGTGCATCTGACACGTTGTAGCACCATTTACGGCGTTTCGCTGACACTGCTTTCCGTAGTTGGGACGCCCGGGTGTCGAGGCAGTCGCCGCGCACCTAGGCACGCCAGAACTGCTTCCACACGAGCGGGCCATAGGTCAGCTGATAGTGGGGCGCGCACTGGTGGCAGAACACGAACTCAAGGATGAGACGACCCACGTTCAGCCAGAGCACGCCATAGCCGGCCATCGCGCTTGAATCGCAGGACGAGCACTTTGCAGTGATGCGCTTGATCGCTGGCCCGCCGTCTGGCACTTCAGAAGAATGCAGCCTGACGTCGTCTCGGAACCAGTCGCCGCGCACGACAAGTGGACGCGGTGCCTCGCGCTCAACCTCGATGTGCGATTCCTGCTCGAAGAGCTGCCTGGCTTCGTCATCGAGCGTCGTCTGACCACAGACCGCGAACAGGACGCACTTCTCGATCCAGGGATCTTCGATCAGGTGGCGGTTGTCCGGCGCAAGGCGTCGAGCTTCGTTGATGGCCTCCATCATCTGGTCAACGGCAGGTGAGGCCGTGAGAGTGTTCCGATCTGGGATGAGCATTGTTGCTCCTTCATTTTGGGCCGGGCAGCCGGGAGGCTGCGTGGCGCCGGATCCCGGCCAGGGCCGACGCCACGCTGTCCTAGATCGTCGGGTTCGTGTACGTGCTCGAGGTCGTTACCTGCATGACCGCAGCGGCACCTCGATTACGGACGGCCACGCCGAGGCCTTCGGCGTAGGTGGCATCGATGAGGGGGTAGCGCGAGTTGGTGCCGGGGATGATGCGCAGTCCCTGGTACTCCTTGCGAACGTGACGACGGATCGCGAGCGGGTTCCGAGCCGAGTTCTCGCCCGATGAGGCGACAGCCGCGACGTAGCCCGCCGGCATCCAGTAGCTCTCGTGGATCAGCGCGTTGCCGAACGAGCCGATGATCGGTAGCCCCTGGAACTCGGATGGCGGTCGGTCACCGACCAGCATCTCGGTTGTGAGGTAAGCCGGTGCGCCCGCCGCCGAGATGAAGTCGAACGGCGATCCACCAGCCACGCGCAGTCCCCGAATCGCATCTCCCTGGTTGGGATGAACCATGATGACGACGCGCTCGTTGGCCGACGTGCCGTACCCGTGCTCTGTGATGTGGTTGATGAGGTCACGAAGGTCGATACCGTCGATCTGGGTTGACGCCGAAGTGAGGAAGTGGGTGTGACCTGACGTGAACGTGCGGCCCGCGAACGCCGGAGGCTTTGCGTCGGACTCGCCGTCCCACAGCGAGTAGATCGATGTGCCGTTCTCGTTCGTCGGACGCGTGGCGATGGTCGTCTTGGTGAACAGTGCCGACATGACCTTTTTGAAGTGCAGCCGAACGTTGGCTTCGAGTGCCGCGTTGTGCTGGGCGTTGACCTGGGAGACAGGCGCGTCGCGAAGGAATGCTTCGGTGTAGCGGATGCCGAGGTCAAACCATTCGAGCGGGAAGCCCATGCTGAGCACGTCCGTCGCTGCACGAGTCGACTTGGGAACGCCGAACTCGGAAGCAAGCTCGAACTCGTCACCTGCGAGAGCCTGGGACACGGCCTCACCGGGGATGACCGTCGGGAATGTCAGCAACGAGGTGAGCGAGTTACGCCCCTCGTTCCAAACTTTGAGGATGGCGATGTACTCATCCCACACTTTGTCGAGGTCGTAGCCGTCGACGGTGCGGGTGAGGAAGTCGCCGCTGGTACTGAAACCGCGTGGCATGATGCCTCCTGTGTGGTGAAGATTCGTTGGAATCGTTCGCACCACAGGTAGCGAACACGCCCTCGGCGTTGGCCTCAAGACGATCTAAGCGGTTGAGCCGCCTACGTAGATCGAACAATAACAGGCGATCACCCCAGGTTGTAATTACTGCATCCTTGAATCGTCGAGGAAGAGCACGCCGTATGCCGCCCGCGCCGCCGCTCCCGGCCGGATGAGCTTGGAGCCACCGCCGACCAGGGCCGCTGCCGACGTGGTGTGGTGAGGACTCTCCATCGGAGGCCGGGAGATCAGGCCCGACAGCGTACGGCCGGCCAGCGACGACAGGGACGTGACCACGAGCGACTCCTCGGGCCCGAGGTCGGGCAGCAACGCGGGCAGCCTCTGCGCCAGCATGGTCTTGCCCGCACCCGGCGGGCCGAGCATGAACAGGTGATGCCCGCCGGCTGCGGCGACCACGAGCGCCTCCACGGCGTCCGGATTTCCCACCACATCGGCCAGGTCGCCCGACTCGACCGGTACCGGCGGCACCGGCTGCCGCAACAGGGGTTCGACCGGTCGGGGCTCGAGCTCGGCACCGTGCCGGATGAGCGCGTCGCGCAGCGAGGCGACCGTCGTGACCTCCACGTCGGGAACCAGCCGCGCCTCGTCTTCGTTGCCGCGCGGCACCACGAATCGTGTGTACCCGGCGGCACGGCCCGCCACGATCGCCGCGAGCACACCGTTCATCGGCCGCACCCGCCCGTCGAGGCTCAACTCACCCAGGTGCACCACCGACTCGATCGCCTCGGAGGAGATCAGCCCCTCCGCCGCGAGCACGGCGACGGCGATCGCCAGGTCGTACGCGCTGCCGTGCTTGGGCAGCGCCGCCGGCGACAGGTTCACCACGATCTTCTTCGCCGGGAGCGGGCAGCCGTCGTTCGCCGCCGCGGCCCGCACCCGGTCTTTGGCGTCGGACAGCGCGGTATCCGGCAACCCGATGATCTGGAACCCCGGGATGGCGCTCGCGATGTGCGCCTCGACCTCCACGATGGCGCCCGACATCCCCTGCAGCGCCACCGAGAGCGTTCGCCCGACCATCAGCCCACCCCGCGGAGGTGCTCGATCGAGGGCGAACCCCCGGAGGGGCACAGGATGCCGATCACGTCGATGCGTGTCTCGGGCTGCCGCCCGGCCTCCCGCTCTTTCACCCACGCGCCGGCCAGCAGGTACAGACGCTTGAACTTGGCCGGGGTGATGGCCTCGAAAGGATGCCCGTAGGCATCCGATGTGCGGGTCTTCACCTCGACGATCACCAGCGTCGGCCCGTCGTACGCCACGATGTCGATCTCACCGACCGGACAGCGCCAATTGCGCTCCACCACCCGGAAACCGGATGCCTTCAGATGGTCGGCCGCGAGCTCTTCGCCGCGGAGACCCAGTGCGTCTTTCGCCTTCATGACTACCTCCGCGACCAGCGTGCGGGAGGGGTCGGAGATGCGGGCGGTCAGGCCGTGATCTGTGGAGAACTCCGCCGATCTTCAGCCTGTGCAGAAGCGACTACTCGTCGAGCGCGAGCTCCTTGGGCAGCTCGAAGTCCTTGCTGGAGAGCTCTTCGACGTTGACGTCTTTGAAGGTGAGCACCCGCACCGACTTCACGAACCGGTCGGAACGGTACACGTCCCACACCCAGACGTCGTTCATCGTGAGCTCGAAGTAGAAGTCGTGCTCGGTGTCGCGCCGGGTCAGCTCGACCTCGTTCGCGAGGTAGAAACGCCGCTCCGTCTCGATCACGAACTTGAACTGCGAGACGACATCGCGATACTCGCGGTACAGAGCCAGCTCGACCTCACGGTCGTAGTCTTCGAATTCGTCCTCGTCCATCGTGGCTCCAGTCTAGGCCGCGGATTCGCCGTCGGAGACGACGGCCTCCTCGAAGCCGTCCAGCATCACCGCGGTCTCCCCCGCCGTGATGCCCGAGAGCCAGCTGTGCCGGTGCAGATCGGTGGGCCCGAGCGACAGGATCGCCGAGCGGTGCTCCTCGCTGCCGTAGCCCTTGTTGCGCGCCCAGCCGTAGGCCGGATGCACCCCGTCGTGCTCCACCATCAGCCGGTCGCGCGCGACCTTCGAGATCACCGAGGCGGCCGCCACCGAGGCGCAGTCCCGGTCGCCCTTCACCTGGGTGTGCACGGTCAACGGATGCGGCACCGCCCGTGAGAGCCAGTCGAAGTGCCCGTCGAGGATGACCGGCACGGTCGAGACGTCGAGTCCGGCCGCCACGATCTCGGAAAGAGCCCGGGCACCTGCGAGGCCGAGGCACGCGGTGATGCCGATCCGGTCGATCTCCTCGGCCGAGGCGTAGCCGACCGCGTGGGCGACACCCCACGAACCGGCGACGGGGGCGAGCTGCTCGCGCCGGGCTTCGGAGAGCATCTTGGAGTCGCGCAGCCCCTTCGGGACGCGGGTCGACCGGCGCACCTCGACGACGCAGATCCCCACCGCGACCGGACCGGCCAGGGCACCGCGCCCGACCTCGTCGCAGCCGATGATCAAGCCGTCCTGCCGGCCGAGCAGCCGGCGCTCCAGCGCGAGCGTCGGATCGGCGACCGGGCTCATCGCGACGAACTCCCGGCGAGCGGCAGCACGGGCGCCGAGACGGCGGCCAGAGCGGCGGCGGCGCCCGCATCGGCGTCGGCGTCAGAGCCGGAGTCGGAGTCCGAGTCCGCAGCCGAGGCGGCGACGCCGCCCGTGTCCGCTGCGCCGGAGGGAGCCGACGCCGCAGGCGCCGGCGCATCCGGAATCCCGCTGAACACGCTGCCGTAGTTGTCGAGCCAGGCCCAGTGGTCGATCGGCCAGGTCACCAGGATGGCGCGCCCCACCACGTTGCCCACGGGCACGAAGCCCTTGCCCGGCTTCTCTTGATTGAAGCGCGAGTCGGCCGAGTTGTACCTGTTGTCGCCCATCACCCAGAGCGAATCGGCCGGGACGGTGATGTCGAAGGGCTCCTGCGAGACGGCGGAGACGCCATCCGGGAGCTTCAGATAGGCGGACTCGTCGAGCGGCACGCCGTTCACCGACATCTGGCCGAGGGCGTTGCAGCACACGACGTTGTCGCCCGGCAGGCCGATGACACGCTTGATGAGGTGGTCGTTGGCGTCGTCGGCCGCGAGGCCCACGCCCTCCAGCACCCAGTCGACCGCGGCGGCCAGCGGGTTCTTCTCGGGCTCCGCGACCGCGTTCAGCCAGCCGCCCGGGTCTTTGAACACGACCACGTCGCCGTGGGACAGGGGCAGGAGGCTCGGCTCGAGCTGGTTCACCAGGATGCGGTCGTTGATCTGCAGCGTGTTCTCCATCGACCCGGAAGGGATGTAGAACGAGCGCACCAGGAAGGTCTTGATCAGCACCGAGGCGAGCAGGGCGATCACGAAGATGATGAGGAGGTCGCGAGCGAAAAGCCACGCGCTCTTGGACCGCCTCGACCGGCGATCCCCCGCGCCGTCGCCGCCGCTGTGTTCGTGCGATGGCACGGATGTTTCTGTCATTTAACCGCCTGAGCTCCCGGACCACTGTAGTGGTCGGGAGCTCAGGATAACTCGTGTCGTGACCGGGTCACGCAGCGAATTCGGAGACTACGCGTCGCGCTTCTCTTTGATCTTCGCCTTCTTGCCGCGGAGGTTGCGCAGGTAGTACAGCTTGGCGCGACGGACGTCACCGCGGGTGACGACCTCGATGTGGTCGATGACCGGCGAGTGCACCGGGAAGGTACGCTCGACGCCGACCTGGAAGCTGACCTTGCGGACCGTGAAGGTCTCGCGCACGCCCTCGTTCTTGCGGGCGATGACGACGCCCTGGAACACCTGGATACGCGAGCGCGTACCTTCGACGATGTTCACGTGCACCTTGACGGTGTCACCGGCGCGGAAGTCGGGGATGTCGCTCTTGAGCGATGCTGCATCGACGTTGTCGAGGATATGCATTGTGTTGTTCGCAATCTGTACCCGCCACAGGTCGAGCACGGCTTCGTTGTCAAGAAAAGGAGTGCCCGCGAGTTGCTGATTCCCCTGTGGCAGAATCTGGCCGAGGCACAAGGGTCAATTGTGCCACAGATCCACGAATCGGCGCAAAGCAGCCGCACCAGGACGGCACACGCGACGGGTGGGGCCGATCAGACCCGGGGCGGAGCCGGCCGGTCGGAGGCCTGGATGACGATGTACTCGCCATCCACTCGCGGCGGCCGGGCCGCCTGAACCGGGCTCTGGATGCGACTGGCCTGCTCCTCGAAGCCGGCCAGCACCGTGCGCACCCGGCGCCGGGTCTCGACGACGAGCTGGATGATGCCGCTCCAGAACAGGGCGATGACGGCCACGACCGCGAGCGTGCCGAGCAGCGCCGTGGCCGGTGTGAAGAAGCCGACGGCGATGATGAGGCCGTGCAGCACGGTCAACAGCGCGACGTCGAGCCACGAGACGGCCCGTTCGGCGCGCACGTCTTTGCGCGCGAAAATGAGGCCGGCGGTGGCCAGCATGCCCACCGTGAGCATCATGACACCCACGATCAGCCCGATGATCTGCCAGCCGGTGGCGGCGAAAACGCCCCAGCCGACCAGGATCCACGCGGGGAGGATCACCGCGGCCGGGAACTGCCAGTAGAAGAACGCCCGTCGGATGAACACCCTTCAAGGGTATGCAGCCAGTCCGCATGTTCGCTGTGACCCGGGTGGGTAGGGTCTTCATGAAGCTTTTGCGAAGGAGACACCATGATCGAGCTGAAGACGCCTGCCGAGATCGAGCAGATGCGGCCCGCCGGGGAGTTCGTGGCCTCCGTGCTCACCGAGCTCGCCGCCCGGGCGGCCGTGGGCGTCAACCTGCTGAAGCTCGACAAGATCGCGCACGACATGATCCGGGCCCGCGGCGCCGAGTCGTGCTACATCGACTACCACCCCTCCTTCGGCGCCTCCCCCTTCGGCAAGGTGCTCTGCACAAGCGTCAACGACGCCGTGCTGCACGGGCTGCCCCACGACTACGCGCTCCGCGACGGCGACGTGCTGAGCGTCGACTTCGCGGCATCCGTCGACGGCTGGGTCGCCGACTCGGCGCTGACGGTCGTGGTCGGCACGCCGCGGTCCTCCGAAGACACGCGGCTGATCCAGGTGACGACGGATGCGCTGGCCGCCGGCATCGCCGCCGCCCAGCCGGGCAACAGGATCGGCGACATCTCCGCCGCCATCGGCGAGGTCGCCACGGCCGCGGGTTACGGCGTGAACACCGATTTCGGCGGGCACGGCGTCGGGCGCACCATGCACGGAGACCCGCACATCCCGAACCAGGGGCGCGCGGGCCGCGGGCTGCCGCTGCGACCGGGGCTCGTCATCGCGATCGAGCCGTGGTTCCTCGAGACCACCGACAAGATCTACACCGACAAGGACGGCTGGACGCTGCGCTCGGCCGACGGATCGGTGGGGGCGCACATGGAGCACACGGTGGCGATCACCGAGGACGGGCCGCTGATCCTCACCGCGCGCGGCTGACGCCGCCGGCCCGGCAGGCGCGAGTGCTCGACGCTATTCGTTGGGCAGCAGGCCGGGCGGCAGCAGGTCCGGCCGCACCCGAGTGGTGCGCTCGATCTGCTGTGCGCGCCGCCAGTCGGCGATGGCCTTGTGGTTGCCGCTCAGCAGGACCGGCGGCACCTCGAGCCCCCGCCAGGCGGCGGGCTTGGTGTAGCTCGGGTACTCGAGCAGGCCGTCTTCGTGCGACTCCTCGACGAGGCTCTCGGGGTTGCCGACGACCCCCGGGATGAGCCGGCCGATCGCCTCGACCATGGCCATCACAGCGACCTCCCCGCCGTTCAGCACGTAGTCGCCGATGCTCACCAGGCGCACCTCGGCGCGGGTGGCGGCGTGGTCGAAGACGCGCTGGTCGATGCCCTCGTAGCGCCCGCAGCCGAAGACGAGGTGCTCGCGCTGGGCGAGCTCACGCGCCATCGCCTGCGTGAAGACGGTACCGGCGGGTGACGGGAAGATGACGACGGGGGCGGATGCGGCAGGGGCGGCGGGGGCGATCTCCGAGCCGCCCGCGTCTGCGTCCGGATCCGCGTCCGCATCCGCATCCGCATCGGGACCCAGGATGGCGTCCAACGCCTCGCCCCAGGGCTCGGGCTTCATCACCATGCCGGCGCCGCCGCCGTACGGGGTGTCGTCGACCGTGCGGTGCCGGTCGTGCGTGAACTCGCGCAGGTTGTGCGCGGTCACCTCCAGCAGTCCGGTCTGGCGGGCCTTGCCGAGCAGCGAGATGTCGAGCACGTCGAAGAACTCGGGGAAGATCGTGACGACGTCGATGCGCATCCCCTCAGCCTATCCGCGCCGCCGATCCGGCCCGCTCAGAGCGTGATCGCGAGCCCCGCCTTGTGATGCTTCGGCGACCAGCGGTGCTCGTCGCGCCCGACCATCTCCCGGATCAGCGCGACGACCCTGCCCCACTCCCCCATCACCTGGTCGTACGTGAGGCGGATGATGGCGCACCCGCGTTCGTGCAGGATGAGGTCGCGGCGCCTGTCCTCGTCGTAGGCCTCGTCGCTGGAGTGCCACTCGCGGCCGTCGAGCTCCACCACGAGCCGGTCGCCGACCAGCAGGTCGACGTAGCCCACCCCCGCGACCTTCACCTGGCTGCGGTAGGGGATGTTGTACCGGCGCAGCCCCAGCCGGGCCTTCGTCTCGAGCCCGGACTGCGCGGACGGGTCGACGAGGTCGAGGTAGCTGCGGTACGAGCCGGGCAGCTCGCTCATCAGGAACTCGAGCTCGGCGCGGGAGATGCGCTTCTTGTTGAGCGCGGAGTCGAGGCTGACGATGGCGTCGGCCTTGCTCTGGCAGCCCACGGCGTGCAGCAGCGCCCACTCGATGGAGTCGACGGGACCCTCCGGTTCGTCGAGCCCGTACGCCCGGCGCGAGCGGTGCAGCACGACGCCCCACCGCTCGGGATCACCGAGCGGCACGGACCGGTCGTGGGGTGCGGAGAGGCCTCGAGCGGTGGGTGCGACGCGAACGTGGAGTCGATGATCGCGCACGCTCCACAGCTTCTCGTTCTGCAGCACCGAGAGACAGCTGAGGCGACCGCCGACACGGACCGCGCGCACGACGTCCTCTGGCGCTCCCTGGAGCCCCACCCATCCGTACCGGATCCGCTGAACGTCACCGAGGCGGACGGCCCGTGTGATCGCCCTCAGCGGCACGCCCCGCGCCTGAAGCTGAACGGTCGAGGCGACCCCGCCTTCGAGGGCTAGCTCTTCTACAACCCGAGTCATCCTCACATGATCGGGTGTTCGGTTCGAATATGCAGAAATAACGAGGAGCGATGCCGTATATGGCATCGCTCCTCGTTATTTCTGCAGGTTTGAACCGAACTAGTCGGCTACCGGCTCTTCGGGAGTGGCGGGCGGCGCGTCGTCCGGCTCCTCGGGGAGCTCCTCGAAGAGGCCGGCCGGCGGCGTGACCGTCACCACGCCCGCCGCGAGGTCGACCGAGGGCACGATCGCCTTGACGAACGGCACCATCACCTCGCCCGCGGGGGTCTTGACGATCAGCAGGTCTTGCGCCGGCAGGTGCTCGACCAGCCGCACGGTTCCGACCTGCTCGCCGTCGCGCACCACCTTGAGTCCGACCAGCTGGTGGTCGTACCAGGCGTCCTCCTCGTCGGAGACCGCGTCTTCGTCGAGGTCGATCCAGAGGATCGCCTTGACGAGCGCCTCGGCCGCCGAGCGGTCGGGGACTCCCTTGAAGAAGCCCACCGGATGCCCGTTGTACATGCGCAGCTCGGCCAGCTCGAGGGTCTTGCCGTGCCATGGCGACGAGGTGGGCACCTGGAGGGTGAACACCGCGCCCGGAACGAAGCGCCGCTCCGGGTCGTCGGTGAACAGCTCCAGCTTCATGGCGCCCTTGAGGCCGTGGGCTTTCGTGAGGCGACCCACTCGCAGTTGGGTCTTGTTGTTCTCAGTAATCGGTGTCCACCACGTCTACACGCACGCGCTTGCCGTCGGCCAGCGCGGTCACGAGGGTGCGCAGCGCCTTGGCGGTGCGACCCGAGCGCCCGATCACGCGGCCGAGGTCGTCGGGGTGCACGCGCACCTCGAGGACCTCGCCGCGCGGTGAGCTCTTCGTGACGACCCGCACCTCACCGGGATTGTCGACAATCCCCTTGACGAGGTGCTCGAGAGCGGGAGCGAGCAAGGTCAGGCCTTGTCCGCGGCGTCTTCGACGGCCTCGACCGCGGCCTCGTTGGCCTCGGTGTCGGTCGCGGCAGCAGCCTCGGCGTCGGCAGCGGCCTCGGCCTCGACGGCGGCGGGCTTCTCGGCCTTGGGCTTGAGGACGGGCTTCTTCTTCTCGTCGGCGACGAAGGCTTCCTTCTCACCCTTGACGCGAACGGTGGAGACCGCGTCCTTGTCGCCCTTGAACTTGCCCCAGTCACCCGTGAGCTTGAGCAGAGCGGCGACCTGCTCGGTCGGCTGAGCGCCGACACCGAGCCAGTACAGCGCACGCTCGGAGTCGACCTTGATGACCGAGGGCTCCTCGGTGGGGTGGTACTGACCGATCTCCTCGATCACTCGACCGTCGCGCTTGGTGCGCGAGTCGGCGACGACGATGCGGTAGTAGGGCGCACGGATCTTGCCGAGACGCTTCAGACGGATTTTGACAGCCACAATTCTCCTGTGTGATCTATGAGGTGGGCGAACTGACAGCCGTGAGCGTGGGGGCACACTCGGCAAAAGCTCTAAGGGAATCCTCCCGCCTGATTAGAGGGTCGGGCGGGAACAGACTCGACTGGCTATTCTGACAGAGATTGCAGTCGAAGCGGTAATTTTCCCGAAAGGCCATCCATGCAGATCACCTTCGCCGAGTCGACCCGATCCACTCTCGGCATCGAATGGGAGGTCGCCCTCGTCGAGCAGAGCTCCGGCGATCTCGTGTCGGTGGCCGGCGAGGTGCTCGAGACCCTGCAGGGAGCGGATGGCAGCCCCCATCCGCAGATCACCGGCGAACTGCTGCTCAACACCGTCGAACTGGTCACCCGCGTGCACGAGCGCGTGGGCGACGCCGTCGACGACCTGCAGGCCCAGCTGGCCGAGGTGCGCGCCATCACCGACCCGCTCGACGTCGAGCTGATGTGCGCCGGGTCGCACCCCTTCGGCCAGTGGTTCGAGCAGACCGTCACCGACAAGGAGCGGTACCACAAGCTCATCGACCGCACCCAGTGGTGGGGCCGCAATATGATGATCTGGGGCATCCACGTGCACGTCGGCATCGACGACCGCGAGAAGGCGCTGCCGATCGTGAACTCGCTGCTGAACTACTACCCGCACCTCCAGGCGCTCAGCGCGTCGAGCCCGTTCTGGGGCGGCGTGAACACCGGATACGCCAGCAACCGCGCGCTGATGTTCCAGCAGCTGCCGACGGCCGGCCTGCCCTACCAGTTCGGCAGCTGGGCGAACTACGAGGAGTATGTGGCCGACCTCATCCACACCGGCGTCATCAGCGACCACACCGAGGTGCGCTGGGACATCCGACCCTCGCCGCAATGGGGCACGGTCGAGATGCGCGCGTGCGACGGCCTCTCCAGCCCCGAGGAGATCGGTGCGGTGGCGGCGCTCATCCAGTGCCTGGTGGACGACATGTCCCAGCGCCTGGACGACGGCGAGGAGCTGCCGACGATGCAGCCGTGGTTCGTGCGCGAGAACAAGTGGCGTGCCGCCCGCTACGGCATGGAGGCCGAGATCATCCTGAACTCCGCCGGCGACGAACAGCTGGTGACGGATGCCGTGCGCGGCGAACTCGAACGGCTCGCGCCGGTCGCCGAGCGGCTGGGCTGCTCGGCCGAGCTGGATCAGGTGAACCTGATCCTCGACCACGGTGCGAGCTACCAGCGGCAGCTGCGGGTGGCGGAGGAGAACGGCGGGAGCCTCCGGGCGGTGGTGGCGTCGCTGACGAAGGAACTGCGGCACGGCCTGACCTGAGACGCGCGCTTCCCGAACACTTCTCCCGCACGGCAAACGCATCAGGCCGTACTCGATGACCCAAGGTGAGCGTGTGGCCGGAGGGTGCGAGCGTAGCCCGCGCCCTCCGACCGCATGCTCACATGTCGCGGCTCGCCGGGCAGGGACCAGCGAGCCCCGGGAGCGCCGAGCGAAGCCCGGCGCCCCCGGCAGCTAGGAGCTGACGCTGTCGCGCCACTTCACGAGGTCGCGGACGCCCTGCATGTCTGCGGCGAGGTCGGGGCCTGTGATGCCGAGGGTGAAGAGGGTCACTCCGAGGTCGAGCTGGCGGTCCATGTCGGGGAGGGCGTCGCCTCGGGCGCCGCGGGTGCCGACCGAGATCTCGATGTCCGCGAAGTCGCGGTCGACCTTCTCGCACCACTCGCGCAGGATGCCCAGCTTGCGCTCGAGGGTCTCGGTGTCGGCGAAGGAGTGCCAGATGTCGGCGTGCTGGGCGACGATGCGGAGGGTCTTCTTCTCGCCGCCGCCACCGATCAGCACCGGGATGTCGCGGGTGGGTGCGGGGTTCAGCTTGGCCCAGCGCGCCTCGATGCGCGGGAGGGCCTCCGAGAGCGCGTCGAGACGCTGACCGGCGGTGCCGAACTCGTAGCCGTACTCGTCGTAGTCGCGCTCGAACCAGCCCGAGCCGATGCCGAAGATCAAGCGGCCGTCGCCGCCGTCCTTGGCGCTGATGTGGTCGACCGTGCGGGCCATGTCGGCCAGCAGGTCGGGGTTGCGGTAGCTGTTGCAGGTCACCAGCGGACCGAACTGGATGCGCGAGGTCTGCTCGGCCCAGGCGGCGAGCATCGTCCAGCCCTCGAAGTGCAGGCCGTCGGGCTCGCCCGAGAGCGGGTAGAAGTGGTCCCAGTTGAACGCGATGTCGACGCCGAGGTCTTCGAGCTCGGCGAGGGTGTCGCGGATGGTGGCGTAGGAGCTGTGCTGCGGGGCGATCTGCACGCCGATGCGCACCGGACGAGAAGAAGTTGTCATACGGCAAGCATATGCACGCCCCGGTGAACGCGGGATAACGTCTAAGGTCGGAAACCGGCAACCGGACGCCGGCCTCAGGCGGGAGGACTCAGCGCCGGAAGGCGGGACGACTCAGCGCAGGAACCGCTGCAGGGCCTCGAGTTCCTCGGGGCTCGGGTTCGGCGTGCCGTCGGCCGCCTTGCTGCCGAGGCCGAAGCCCGCTCCCCCGCCGGTGCCCGCGGCCACGGCCGGCTTCTCGCCGGAGGCCCGCGCCGCGTTCTCGGCCGCGCGCTTCGCGGGGTTGCCCGACCGCGATCCGCTCTTCTTCTTGGCCTGCTGCTTGCCGCGCCCGCCGCCGAAACCGGCCCCGGGGATGGGCCCCATGCCGGGCACGTTCGGCACGCCGCCCTTGGCCACGGTCTTCATCATCTTCGCGGCCTGCTCGAAGCGCTGCACGAGCGAGTTCACCTCGGTGACGGTCATGCCCGAACCCTTGGCGATGCGCAGGCGGCGCGATCCGTTCAGCAGCTTGGGGTTCTTGCGCTCGGCCTTGGTCATCGACTGGATGATCGCCTCGGTGCGCACGATCTCGCGCTCGTCGAAGTTCTCGAGCTGCTGCTTGAGACCGCCGGCGCCCGGCAGCATGCCCATCATCTTCTTGATCGAGCCGACGTTGCGCAGCTGCTGCATCTGCTTCAGGAAGTCGTCGAGCGTGAAGTTGTCGGTCGCGAACTTCTCCGCGACCGCGCGCGCCTCCTCCTCGTCGAAGGCCGACTGGGCCTGCTCGATGAGCGAGAGGATGTCACCCAGATCCAGGATGCGCGACGCCATCCGGTCGGGGTAGAACGGCTCGAAGTCGTCGAGCGTCTCACCCGTCGAGGCGAAGATGATCGGACGGCCGGTGACCGAGGCCACCGAGAGCGCCGCACCACCGCGCGCGTCGCCGTCGAGCTTGGTGAGCACGACACCGGTGAAATCGACGCCCTCCTGGAAGGCGCGGGCCGTGGCCACGGCGTCCTGACCGATCATCGCGTCGATGACGAAGAGCACCTCGTCGGGGTCGACGGCCTTGCGGATGTCGGCGGCCTGCTTCATCATGTCGGCGTCGACGCCGAGACGGCCGGCGGTGTCGATGATGACGGTGTCGTACTGCTTGTCGACGGCGTACTTGATGGAGTCCTTGGCCACGCGCACGGGGTTGCCCACGCCGTTGCCGGGCTCGGGGGCGAAGACCGGCACGCCGGCCTGGCCTCCCACGATCTGCAGCTGGTTGACGGCGTTGGGCCGCTGGAGGTCGGCCGCCACGAGGATGGGAGTGTGGTTGTCTTTCGCGAGCCACTTGGCGAGCTTGCCGGCGAGCGTGGTTTTACCCGCACCCTGCAGGCCCGCGAGCATGATGATGGTCGGCGGCTTCTTCGCGAACTCGAGCCGGCGCTGCTGCCCGCCGAGGATCTGCACGAGCTCCTCGTTGACGATCTGCACCACCTGCTGCGCGGGGTTGAGCGCCTTGTTCACCTCGTCGCCGAGGGCGCGCTCGCGCACCTTGCCGGTGAAGTCCTTCACGACCTCCAGCGCGACGTCGGCGTCGAGCAGGGCGCGGCGGATCTCGCGGACGGTCGAGTCGACGTCCGCAGGGCTCAGCTTTCCCTTCGTGCGGAGGTTCTTGAAGGTTTCGGCGAGCCTGTCCGAGAGATTTCCAAAAGTAGCCATCGTGCAGCCAGTTTAACCGCTCGGACGGGTCTCGGGATCGCGCCCAGGGCGAACGCCCGTGGCGAACGCGCGGGGCCGGGGCCGGCGGGGGCGACGACGGATGCGCCTCACCGTTTCATTAGCAAGGCTAATTAGCGTATGCTAAATACATGCCCACCTCCACCGACCACCCCCTCAGCGCCGAACTGCGCATGGGCGTGCAGCGGCTGTCGCGGCGCCTGCGGCAGGAGAAGGCCGACGACGAGCTGAGCGACTCGCAGTCGAGCGTGCTCGCCTACCTGCTGCGCACCGGTCCGCGCACGCCCGCCGAGCTGAGCGCCTTCGAGCACGTCACCCCGCCCTCGATGAACCGCACGCTCAACGCCCTGCAGACCGCGGGCTACGTCATCCGCACGCCCGACGAGGCCGACGGCCGCCGGGTGATCGTGACGCTGACCGATGCCGGTCGCGACTTCGTGGTGGAGACGCGCCGCCGCCGCGACGAATGGCTCGAGCAGCGGCTCGCCACCCTCTCCCCCGCCGACCTCGAGGTGCTCGGCCGAGCCGCGCCGATCATCCGGGGGCTCACCGAATGAGCGCCATGTTCCGCTCGCTCGCGGGCATCGACTACCGCATCTGGTTCGCGGGCGCCCTGGTGTCGAACGTGGGCACCTGGATGCAGCGCACCGCCCAGGACTGGATCGTGCTCACCGAACTCAGCGACCACGACGCCGTGGCCCTCGGCATCACGACCGCGCTGCAGCTCGGCCCGCAGCTGCTGCTCGTGCCGGTGTCGGGCCTGATCGCCGACCGGTTCGACCGCCGGCACGTGCTGATGGCCACCCAGCTGGCGATGGGCCTGCTGGGGGCGGGGCTCGGTCTGATCGTGCTCCTGGGCGTCGCCCAGCTCTGGATCGTGTACGTGTTCGCCCTGCTGCTCGGCATCGCCTCGGCGATCGATGCTCCGGTGCGGCAGACCTTCGTCTCCGAACTCGTGGCCGGCCCGAACCTCGGCAACGCCGTGGCCCTGAACTCGGCCTCGTTCAACGCTGCGCGCACCATCGGCCCGGCCGTGGCCGGACTGCTCGTGGTGGCGGTCGGGGCCGGCTGGGTGTTCCTCATCAACGCCGTGAGCTTCGCGGCGGTGCTCGTGTCGCTGAAGGCGATCCGGCCGGCGCGGCTCGTGCCCGTGGTGCGCGCGCCCCGGGCGAAGGGGCAGCTGCTGGAGGGCTTCCGCTACGTGCGCGGGCGGCCCGATCTGATGATCATCATGGTGATCGTGTTCGTGATCGGCACCTTCGGCTTCAACTACCAGATCTTCACCTCCACGATGGCGACGGTGGAGTTCGGCCTCGACTCCGCCGGCTTCGGCGTGCTCACCTCGGTGATGGCGATCGGATCCGTGGCCGGAGCGCTCGTCTCGGCGAGCCGCGACAAGCCGCGGGTGCGCCTGGTGTTCCTCGCGTCCGCCGGCTTCGGGGTGAGCGCCCTGCTGGCCGCGCTCTCTCCCTCGTACTGGCTGTTCGCCGGGGCGCTCGTGCTGATCGGCTTCGCCGGGCAGATCCTCATGACCACCGCGAACGGCACGGTGCAGACGACGACCGACCCGCGGATGCGCGGCCGCGTGATGGCGCTGTACATGGCCATCTTCATGGGCGGCACTCCGATCGGGGCACCGCTGCTCGGCGCCGTGGCCAACACGCTCGGCCCGCGCTGGGCGCTCGGCGTGGCAGCCCTGGCCGGCATCGTGGCGTTCGGGATCGGGATGGTGTGGCTGGCGGTCTACCGCGACGCCCGCATCCGCGTGATCGGCCGGCGCCCACGGCTGGTGTTCGGAGCACGCGACCGGATGGCGGGCTCGCTCACCGCAACCGGCTCGTTCCGCGCCGTGCCTCCGCGCGAGGAACTGGCCGACGATCTCGAGCTCGACGAGGCGGAGGCGCGCCGGGCCTGAGTCGGTGGTGCTGGCTACGCTGTGGGCATGCGCCACGGAATCGTCATCCTGCCCCAAGACCCCTGGACCGAAGGCCGCCGCAAGTGGCAGCTCGCCGAGGAGCTCGGCTTCGACCACGCCTGGACCTACGACCACCTCTCCTGGCGCTCTCTAGCGGGCGAGCCGTGGGGCGCCACCGTGCCCACGCTGACGGCCGCCGCGACGGTCACCTCGCACATCCGGCTCGGCACCTTCGTGGCCTCGCCGAACTTCCGGCATCCGGTGCCCTTCGCCAAAGAGCTGGCGACCGTCGACGAGATCGCCGGCGGGCGGCTGACCCTGGGCGTCGGGTCGGGCGGCACCGGGTTCGACGCCTTCGTGCTCGGCCAGGCGGAGCTGACGCCCCGGCAGCGGCACGAGCGCTTCGCCGAGTTCGTGGAGCGGCTGGATGCGCTGCTGCGCTTCGAGACCGGAGCCGAGAACGAGACCGAGACCGACTCCGACGACGCCGCCGCGGCCGAGCCCCAGGGCTTCTCCTTCGAGGGCGAGTGGTACACGGCGAAGGACGCGCGAATGGTCGGCACCCCCGCCCAGTCGCCCCGCCTGCCGTTCGTGCTCGCCGCGAACGGGCCGAAGGGGCTCGCCCTCGTGGCGCGCTTCGGCCAGGGCTGGGTGACCACCGGCCCCGAGGGCCGCACGGGCGAGGAGTGGTGGAGCGCGGTCGCCGAGCTCGCCGGGCGCCTGGACGATGCTGCCACCGCATCCGGCCGCGATCCCGGCACGATCGACCGCTACCTCTCGCTCGACTCCGGCGGCACGTACTCCCTCAGCAGCGTCGGCGCGTTCGAGGAGCTGTCGGGCCGGGCGGGCGAGCTCGGGTTCACCGACGTGATCGCCCACTGGCCGCGCCGGGACGGGATCTACGCCGGCTCGGAGGACGTGCTCGTGGAGGCGGCCTCCCGGCTCAGCTGAGCGTGATCACCGTCCACGACACCGGCGGCAGCTCGATCGTGGCCACGCCGTCGCCGAGCACCAGGGTGTCGTTCACGGCCATGCCGACGCGGTCCGGGTTCTCGAGGGTGTTGACCGCGTGGAAGTCGGTGTCGGCGAGCGTCTGAGCCATGGCATCCGTCACCGCTCCGACGCAGCTGAGATCGAGCTCCAGGGTCGCGGTCTCGCTCTGCGAGCGGTTGACCACGAAGATGCTCGTGCGCCCGGTGACCTCGTCGACCGTGGTGACGGCGTCGAGGGTGGGCACCGATCCGTAGTCGGCCGTGTCGTAGCGGTCGCATTCGACGCGGGTCATCACCGTGCTGCCGGTGGCCAGCGCCGAGGTGAGGGCGAACGGGAAGAAGGTGGTCTGCTTCCAGGCGATGCCGCCCGGCTCGGTCATGATCGGCGCGATCACGTTCACCAGCTGCGCGAGCGAGGCGCTCGTGACGCGGTCGGCGCGCTTGAGCAGCGAGATCAGCAGGTTGCCCACCACCACGGCGTCGGCCACCGTGTAGGCGTCTTCGAGCAGCCGGGGCGCCACCGGCCAGTTGTCGGCGCCGGTGAGCTTGTCGACCTTCTCGAAGCGCTCGTTGTACCAGACGTTCCACTCGTCGAAGGAGATGTTCACGACGTGGTCGCTGCCCTTGACGGCCTTGACGTGGTCGACGGTGGCGACGACCGATTCGATGAACGCGTCCATATCGACGGCGGAAGCCAGGAAGCTGCCGAGGTCGCCGTTCTTCTCCTCGTAGTAGGCGTGGCAGGAGATGTAGTCGACGTCGTCGTAGGTGTGGTTCAGCACCACCCGTTCCCACTCGCCGAAGGTGGGCATGTGCCGGCTCGACGAGCCGCAGACCACGAGCTCCAGCGTGGGATCGAAGGCGCGCATGGCCCGGGCGGTCTGCGCGGCGAGCTTGCCGTAGTCGTCGGCGGAGCGGTGGCCGAGCTGCCACGGGCCATCCATCTCGTTGCCGAGGCACCACATCCGCACGTCGAAAGGCTCGCGGCGGCCGTTCGCCGCACGGCGGTCGGCGAGCGCGGTTCCCTGCGCCAGGTTGGAGTACTCGAGCAGATCGAGGGCCTCGAGAGTGCCGCGGGTACCGAGGTTCACGGCCAGCATGAGCTCGCTGCCCACCGACTCGAGCCACGACGAGAACTCGTGCAGGCCCACCTCGTTCGACTCGGTGGAGTGCCAGGCGAGATCCAGGCGCGCGGGCCGCTCGGCTACCGGGCCCACGCTGTCCTCCCAGCGGAAGCCCGAGACGAAGTTGCCGCCGGGGTAGCGGATGGCGCTGACCCCGAGCTGCTCGACGAGCTCGATGACGTCGCCGCGGAAGCCCCGCTCGTCGGCGGCCGGATGGCCGGGCTCGTAGAGGCCGTCGTAGACGCTGCGGCCCAGGTGCTCCACGAAGGAGCCGAAGACGCGGCGGTTGACCGCGCCGATGGGCAGGCGCGGGTCGAAGATCAGTCGTGCGGTGGCCATCTCAGCCTTTCGAGGTGGGGGTGGAGGAATCGGATGCCGCGAGCGCGTGCTCGCGGAAGCGCTTGGCGACGGGGTTCTCGCGCCGGGCGAGCGGGCCGCCGGCATCGGGGTCGCTGGGCTCGACGAGGTCGTAGAGGCCCATGCTGAGCTGGTGGGCGGCGCGCGGAGCGGTGCTGTGCCGGTAGGTCCACTCGTACATGTCGAACAGCGGCCACCAGGTGTAGCCCACGACCGGCAGCCCCTCGGCGCGCGCCGTCTGCACAGCCGCCACCGAGGCATCCAGCCACCGGATGCGCGCCTCGGGCGAGTCGGTGACACAGGTCTCGGTGACCATCACCGGGGCGCCGTAGCGCGAGGCGTAGGTGCGCAGCGAGGCGAGCAGCCCGTCGGTGCCGTCGTCGAGCGTGGGCCTCGGGTCGGCGAAGCCGCCGCCGTGGGTCACGCCCGCCTCGAACAGCTCGGTGGAGTGCCGCGGGTAGTAGTTGACCCCCATCACGTCGGGGCGGACGGCGTGATCGGTGAACCAGGCGAGGGCGTCGTCCGAGACCCCGTTCGCGCTCAGCAGGGGGCGGAGCGGATGCCCGTCGGCGACCGATCCGGTGACCAGGTCTTCGACCAGGAAGGCCTGGTGCCGCAGCCGCTCGGCGGTCTCCCGGTGCTCGGGCGCATCCGTGTCGCCGGCGTAGCGGAGGGTGGCGTCGACGTGCACGAAGCTCGCCGCGTCTCCCAGCACCTCGGCGATGCCGCGCTGGGTGAGTACGAAGCCGCGGGCCAGCGCGGTTGAGATCGACACGAGACCACGAGGACCGCTGAGGTACGGCGGCCAGTAGGCGTACTCGCCGCTGAACAGCGCGTGGATCATCGGCTCGTTCACGGGCGTGTAGTCGGTGGCCACATCGCGGTAGCGCTCGGCCACCGCGACGGCGTACTCGGCGATGCGCTGCGGGTAGTCCGGATGCGCGAACTCGCCCTCGAGCCAGAGCGGCGTTCCGTAGTGCAGCAGGTCGACGATCGGGCGGAGGCCGTGCTCGCCGAAGGAGGCCATGGCGCGGTCCAGCCACGACCAGTCCCACTCCCCCGGCGCCGAATTCACCCGGTGCCACGGGATGCCCCAGCGCAGGAACGAGGCGCCGACGCCCGCGGCGAGCGCGAAGTCGGTGTCGAACTGCTCGTAGTGCTCGGTGAGCTCGTACTCGTCGACGGCCCGTTCGCCCGGGCGCTCCTGGGGCACGAAGGTGTCTTCGACGCCGAGGCCGAAGTGCATCCGGCCGTCGTCGAACCATTTGATGGTGTCGGTCATAGCTCTCTCCTGCCGGCCTATTTCAGTCCCGTGCTGGCGACGCTCTCGATGAAGCGCTTCTGCACGAAGAGGAACATCACAGCAAGGGGCACCACGGCGATCAGCGAACCCGCCATCATCACGCCGTAGGGCACGATGCCGCTCGGGCCGGTGAGCAGGGTCAGGCCCGAGGTGATGGTGCCCATCTCCTGCTGGGTGGTGAACACCAGCGGCCAGAGCAGGTCGTTCCAGTTGTTGACGAAGGTGTAGATACCGAGCGTGAGCAGGGCCGGCACCGCGTTCGGCAGCACGATGCTGCGGAAGATGCGGAACTCGCTCGCCCCGTCGATGCGCGCGGCGTTGTCGAGGTCGCGCGGGAGGGAGAGGAAGAACTGGCGCAGGAAGAAGATGCCGAAGGCATCCGCCGCCCTCGGGATGATCAGGCCCCAGAAGGTGTTCACCCAGCCGAAGTCGGCGACCAGCTGGTAGATCGGGATGAGGGTGGCCTGGAACGGGATCATCAGGCTCGCGACGATCACGATCAGCAGCACGCGGCTGCCGCGGAAGTCGATCCGCGCGAGCACGTAGGCCGCGAGCGAGTCGAACACCAGGGCGCAGAGTGTGACACCGCCCGCGAACACGAAGCTGTTCAGGATCAGCCGGCCGAACGGGAGCTCGGTGAAGATGCGGGTGAAGTTGTCCAGCGTCCAGTCGCCCGGCACCAGCGAGGGCGGGAAGGCGTTGACCTCGGCCACCGGCTTGAAGGCGGTGAAGACGATGATGATGATCGGCAGCAGCACCAGAAGGGCAACGGCGAGCATGGCGGCGAAGAACAGCCACGGGCCGATGCGGCGCAGCGGCGCCCGGCGCTTCGCCGTGGGGCGGGCGGCCGGCGCATCCGGTGTGCGGGGCGGGCGTTCGGTCAGAGCGGTCATCAGCCCACATCCTTCTCACGTCGGCCGGTGACGAAGAACTGCACCAGGCTGAGGATGAGCGTCGCGATCAGCAGCACGTACGACAGTGCCGAGGCGAAGCCGAGGTCGAGGTCTTTGAAGCCGGACTGGTAGATCTGCATCACCACGGTCTGCGTGCTCTTGTAGGGGCCACCGCCGGTCATCACGTAGATCTGGTCGAAGGCCTGCAGCGCCGCGATGGTGGCGATGATCAGCACGAAGCCGGTGGTGTTGCCGAGCAGCGGCATCGTGACGTTGCGGAAGCGCGACCACGGCCCGGCGCCGTCCATCTTCGCGGCCTCGTAGAGACTGCCCGGGATCTCTTGCAGCCCGGCCAGGAAGACGATCATGTAGAAGGCGAAGTTCTTCCACACCGCCACGAGCACCACGGTGGGCATCGCCAGCACCGGGTCTTGCAGCACGTTGCCGATGCGGATGCCGAAGCCCTGCAGCCAGTAGTTCAGCAGGCCCACCTGCGGGTCGAGCAGGTATTGCCAGGCGAACGCCGCCACGGCGAGCGACACGATGAAGGGCAGGAAGAGCCAGGTGCGGAACACGCCACGGAAGGGCAGGTGCGGGCTGTTCAGCGCGAGGGCGAGCACCAGGGCCAGGACGACCGCGAGCGGCGTGAACATCACGGTGTAGAGCACCGTGTTGCCCATCGCCCGCAGGATGTCGGGATCGGTGAAGACCTCGGCGTAGTTGTCGAGACCGATGAACTTCTCGCGGCCGAATCCGCTGGCATCGGTGAACGACAGGCGGAGCGCCGAGATCATCGGCCAGAACACGAACAGGGTGAGGATGGCGATGGCCGGCAGCAGGAAGCCGGCGATCGTCAGCCGGCGCTTGGCCTGGCCGCCGATCGGTCCGCGGCCGCCGAGCTGGCCCGGGGGGCGGTAGCGGCGGGGCGGCCGGGTGGCGTGAGTGGTCATCTCGGATCCTTCGCGTGGGGGCTCTGGTCGGGCAGCGGATGCGCGGGGCCGGGCGTGTGGGGCGCACCGGCCCCGCGCATCCGTGGTGCTACTGCTCGTCGAGCGTGCTCTGGATGGCCGTCTGGGCGTCACCCAGCAGGCTCGATGCGTCGCCGCCGGCGAGGGCCTTCTGCGTCGCGACATCCATCTCGGTCAGCACGTCGGAGCTGTTCACCACACCGGGCAGCAGCGCGCGGCTGGTGCCCGCGATCTCGGTGAGCGCGGCGACCGTGGCGTTGTCGGCCACGTCGGAGGCGGGGATGTCGGTGCGCAGCGGCGGCCAGCCCGAGCCGAGCGACCACGCAGTGGCCACCTCGGGCTCGAAGAAGTAGGAGAAGAACTCCTTCGCCGCGGCGGCCTTCGCGTCATCGGCCTGCGCCGTGATGCCCATCGAGACGCCGATGGCCGAGGCGGCCTGCTGCTTCGGGCCGGCGGGGATCGCCGCGATGCCGTAGTCGATGGCGTTGTCCTTGGCGATCGAGGCCATCCAGGGGCCGCCGATGGTCATCGCGACCTTGCCCGAGCTGAACAGCTCGTCGGCCTTCACCCCGTCGACACCGGTGGGCGAGATCTTGTCGTCGATGACGGCTTTGCTCCAGTACTCGAGCGTCTCGGCGTTCTCGGGAGAGTCGATCACGGCCGTGGTGCCGTCTTCGACCACGTCGCCGCCGTTGCCGTAGAACAGGCTCGGCCAGACGCCGTTGGCCACGGTGGCGTGGTCGGGCAGCACCATGCCGTACTGCTCGGGGGTGCCGTCGCCGTTCTGGTCGACGGTGAGCTTCTTGGCATCCGCGACCCACTCGTCCCAGGTGGTGGGGAACTCGGTGATGCCGGCGGCGGCGAACAGCGCCTTGTTGTAGAAGACCGAGAGCGGCACGAAGCCGGTGGGCACGCCGTACGCGGTGCCGTCGACGGTCTCCATCGCGACCGCCTGCGGGTTGAGCTCGCTCGTGTTGCTCGCGTCGTCGGCGTAGAAGTCGGTGAGGTCGGCGAAGGCGCCCTTCGAGGCGTAGACGGGCAGGCGCTCGGCCGGCATCGCGACGATGTCGGGGCCCTGGTCGGCCGAGAGGGCCGTGAGCAGGGTGTCGTCGATGACGGCCCAGGTCTTCACCTCGGTCTCGATCTTCACGTCGTCGTGCGCCGCGTTGAAGTCGTCGACGATGCCCTCGAGCACGTCGCCGTCGGCCTCCGTGTAGCCGTGCCAGAAGGTGAGGGTGACCGGGTCGCCGGAGGCCGATCCGGAGTCGCTGCCGGACGAGCAGGCGGCGAGGCCTAGCGAGGCGACCGCCAGCACGGCGGCGGCCGTGAGGAGCTTTTTCATGAGGAGCCTTTCTGCCGGGTGACTGCTGTGTCGGCCGGCGCGACGTCTTCGTCTATCAGGATGAGGTGTTCGGGAGAGTGCTTCTGCGATGATTTACAACGTTGTAGGTAAACGTTGTAGAAGTACAGTAACCCCGGCTCCTGACAGTGTCAACCCGGCACGGTCAGGTGGTCGTCAGCACACCCTCACGCCCCGGCGGGTGCCGATTCACGGGGCACGACGGAGAAGTCGACCAAGATCTCCTGCGGAACGCCCGGCCGGGCATCGCGCTCCCGGATGCGCTGCACCAGCAGCGAGACCGCGCGCTCGGCGATCCGTTCGCGCCCCGGGTCGATCGTGCTCAGGCTGGGCACGGTGTACTGCGCCTCGTCGATGTTGTCGAAGCCCATCACCGCCACGTCTCCGGGAACCCGGATGCCCTTCTCTTGCAGCACCCTCAGAGCGCCGAGCGTCAGGGCGTCGTTCAGGCCGAACACGGCATCGAACTCCACGCCGCCGTCTATCAGTTCGCGCATCGACGCGGCGCCGTTGGCGCGGTGCCAGAGCGTGGTGTGGCTCACGAGAGCCGGGTCGTAGGGGATGCCGGCCTCCTCGAGCGCATCGCGGTAGCCGCGCAGACGCAGCGCCGCCGAGCCGACGACCTCGCCCTCGTGCGCGCCGATCACCGCGATGCGGCGCCGCCCGGAGTCGATCAGGAACCGGGTCGCGGCTTCGGCGGCCTCGACGTTGCGCATGGTGACGTGATCGACCGGGCCCCCGAAGATCCGTTCACCGAGCAGTACCATCGGGAAGTCGACGTCGAGGTGACCGACGTCGTCCTGCCCCATGCCGAGCGGGCTGAAGATGAGGCCGTCGGTCAATCGCATCCGCGGGCTGGTGAGCACCGCGATCTCGCGGTCGCGATCGGCGCCGGTCTGCTCGATCTGCACCACCATGCCCTGCTTCTCCGCGTTCGCGATGACGGCATCCGCGAGCTCGGCGAAGTAGCTGAGGCTGAGCTCGGGCAGCACGAGGCCGATCACCCCGCTTCGCCCGCTGCGGAGGCTCCGGGCCGAAAGGTTCGGCTGGTAGCCGAGCTCGTCGATCGCCGCCTGCACCTTCTGGCGCGTCTCCGGGCGGATGTGCGGATAGTCGTTGACCACGTTCGACACGGTCTTGATCGAGACGCCGGCGAGATTGGCCACATCGTGCAGCGTCGCAGCCATCTCATCCCCTTGCCGTGCGGTGGTCACCCCACACTACAACGTTGTACAGCTGCGGCCGGCGTATTCTGGGCAGGATGGACTTCGCCTCGAACCCCGCCGACGGCTCTCGCATCGCCTACCGCAGCATCGGGGAGGGAACGCCCGTCGTGCTGCTGCACGGCACCGCTCTCTCCCAGGCCATCTGGCGCGGCTTCGGCTACCTGCGGGCTCTCGGCGGCTCGCACCGCGTGATCACGCTCGACCTGCGCGGCCACGGGCGCAGCGACAAGCCGCACACGGCCGCGTCGTACGGCATCGACCTCTTCGTCGGCGACGTGATCGCCGTGCTCGACGCCCTGGGCGTGCCCGCCGCCCACGTCGTGGGTTACTCCCTCGGTGCGCGGGTCGCCCTCGCGGTGGCGACCGCGCATCCGGAGCGCGTGCGGAGCCTCGCCAGCGTCGCGGGCGCCCCCGGCACCGGCGTGGGCGTGTTCGATCGGGTGTTCTTCGACGGGGCGATCACCGCACTCGAGCACGGGGGCATGGCGGGCTTCCTCGCGGCGTGGGAGCGCGCATCCGGTCACCCCGTCGACGCGGCCACGCGGATGGCGTTCGAAGCGAACGACGCCGCCGCCCTGGCCGCCTACATGCGCGAGGCCGAGCGGCTCCCCCGGGTGACGGATGCCGAGCTCGCCGCCCTGCCGATGCCCGTACTGCTGCTGGCCGGCACGCGCGACCGCGAGCGGCTCACGGCGATGGAGCACCTCCGCGCGCAGCTGCCCCACGCCGAATGGCACGTGCTCGATGGAGCGACCCACGCCGACACCCCGCGCCACCCACAGACCCTCCCGCTGCTGGAGGCCTTCGTCGACCGCGTCGACGCCGGGAAGACGTCCGCCTAGCCGACCAGGTTCTGCGCGAACACGTGCGGCGTGAAGCCCGTGAGGTCGTTGATGCCCTCACCCTGGCCGACGAGCTTGATCGGGATGCCGGTCTTCTCCTGCACCGCGAGCACGAAGCCGGCCTTGGCCGAGCCGTCGAGCTTGGTGATGACGAGCCCGGTGACGCCGGCGTGCTGGATGAACGCGTCGGCCTGGGCGAGTCCGTTCTGCCCGGTCGTGGCATCCAGCACCAGCAGCACCTCGGCCACGGGGGCCTGCTTCTCGATGACGCGGCGGATCTTGCCCAGCTCGTCCATCAGGCCGCCCTTGGTCTGCAGGCGGCCGGCGGTGTCGATGATGACGATCTCGGTGCCGGTGTTCTTCGCCATCTCGATGGTCTGGAACGCGACCGACGCCGGATCCTGACCTTCGTGCTGCGGGCGCACGATCGCGGCGCCGGCGCGCTCGGCCCAGGTGGCCAGCTGCTCCACGGCGGCGGCACGGAAGGTGTCGGCCGCACCCACCACGACCGTGCGGTTGTAGGTCTTGAGAAAGCGCGCGAACTTGCCGATCGTCGTCGTCTTGCCGACGCCGTTCACGCCCACGACCAGCACCACGGCCGGCCGCTCGGTGAGTTTCAGCGTGGGGTCGTATGCGGCGAGGCGCTCTTCGATCGACTCGCGGAGCATCCGCTGCAGGTCTTTCGGGTCGGTGGTGTTGTAGCGCTGCACCTTGGCGCGCAGGTCGTCGACCACGGCCTCGGTGACGGTGGGCCCGAAGTCGGCCTTCAGCAGCGCGTCTTCGAGGTCTTCCCAGGTCTCGGCGTCGATCGTGCGCTTCGCGAACATGCCGCGGAGAGCGCCCGAGAGCGACCAGGGGGTGCGATCGGCCACGAGCCTCAGCCGATGCGCTCGGCGACTTCGCGCGCCGAGGGGTTGGTGGCCGTGGAGCCGTCGGGGAAGATGAGCGTCGGCACGGTCTGGTTGCCGCCGTTGACCGAAGCCACCAGCTCGGCGGTGCCCTCGACCTCCTCGATGTTCACCTCGGTGTAGGCGATGCCCTGCGCGTCGAGCTGCTTCTTGAGTCGCGCGCAGTATCCGCACCAGCTCGTGGAGAACATGGTGACGGCGCCCGCCTCGGGCGTGAAGGTGTCGATCGACGCTGTGCTCATGCCGACCAGTTTAAGCCCGAAAGGGTGCCTACGCGTCGCCGTCGAACATCGTGGTGACCGAGCCGTCGGAGAACACCTCGTGGATCGCGCGGGCGATCAGGGGGGCGATCGGCAGCACCGTGAGGCGGTCCCAGTGCTTCTCGGACGGCAGCGGCAGGGTGTCGGTGACGACGACCGAGTCGATGAAGTCGGACTGCAGGATCTCGGTGGCCGGGTCGGAGAACACGGCGTGCGTGGCCGCGACCACGACACCCGTGGCGCCGTTGGCCTTGAGAGCCTCGGCGGCCGCCACGATGGTGCGGCCGGTGTCGATGAGGTCGTCCACCAGCAGGCAGACGCGGCCGTTCACGTCGCCGACGATCTCGTGCACGCTCACCTGGTTGGGCACGCGCGGGTCGCGGCGCTTGTGGATGATGGCCAGCGGCACCCCGAGCTTGTCGCTCCAGATGTCGGCAACGCGCACGCGGCCCATGTCGGGGCTGACGACGGTGAGGGTGGCGGGATCGAGCGACTGGCGCATGTGCTCGAGCAGCACCGGCATGGCGAAGAGGTGGTCGACGGGGCCGTCGAAGAAGCCCTGGATCTGCGCGGCGTGCAGGTCGACCGACATGATGCGGTCGGCGCCGGCGGCCTTGAACAGGTCGGCCACCAGGCGGGCCGAGATGGGCTCGCGGCCGCGGCCCTTCTTGTCTTGCCGGGCGTAGGGGTAGAACGGGGCGACCACGGTGATCCGCTTGGCGCTGGCGCGCTTCAGGGCGTCGACCATGATCAGCTGCTCCATCAGCCACTCGTTGATGGGAGCGGTGTGCGACTGGATGACGAACACGTCGCTGCCGCGCACGCTCTCGCCGTAGCGGATGTAGAGCTCGCCGTTCGCGAAAGTGCGCGCCTCGGTCTCGACGAGGTCGGTGCCGAGTTCGGCCGCGATGTCCTCCGCCAGCTTCAGATGCGCTCGCCCTGAGACGACGACGAGGCTCTTCTCACCGCTGGCCTTGATTCCGGACACCTATTCTCCGATCTCGTCCGGCGCCTGCGCCGAGTGCTGTGCGGACTGCTCCGCCTGGGCCGCCTGCGCCGCCGCCGATCCGGGCCGATTCTGCTCGACCCAGCCGGCCATGTTCCGCTGGGGGGCCACGTTGATCGCGAGGGCACCAGCGGGAACGTCTTTGCGGACGACCGTTCCGGCACCCGTGTAGGCGCCGTCACCAATCCTAACGGGGGCGACGAACACGTTGTGCGACCCGGTGCGCACGTGCGACCCCACAACCGTGCGGTGCTTGTTCACGCCGTCGTAGTTGGCGGTGATCGTCCCGGCGCCCACGTTCGAGCCCTGGCCGACCTCGGTGTCGCCGATGTAGCTGAGGTGCGGCACCTTGCTGCCGGGGCCGATGTGCGAGTTCTTCGTCTCGACGAAGGTGCCGATCTTGCCGTCGGCGTCCAGCACCGTGTTCGGGCGCAGGTAGGCGAAGGGGCCCACGGATGCTCCGGCGCCGATCACGCTGAGCGTCGCGTCGGTGCGCTTCACGACCGCATCCTCCCCCACCTCGCAGTCCACCAGCGTGGTGTCGGGGCCGACCGTGGCTCCGCGGGCGATGCTCGTGGCACCCTTGATCTGGGTGCCGGGGAGGATCGTCACGTCTTCGCCGAGGCTCGACTTGAGGTCGATCCAGGTGGTGGCGGGGTCGACGACGGTGACGCCGTTCAGCTGCCAGCCGCGCACGATCAGGGCGTTGAGCTTGAGGGCCGCCGCCGAGAGCTGGGCGCGGTCGTTGACGCCGGAGACGAGCCAGGGCTCGGCCACGGTGACGGCGGCCACGTCGGAGCCGGCGCGGCGCAGCAGGCCGATCACGTCGGTGAGGTACTTCTCGCCCTGGGCGTTCTCGGTGGTGACGCGGGCCAGCTGGTCGCGCAGCTCGTGCACGCCGAACACGTAGACGCCCGCGTTGATCTCGTGCAGGGCCCGCTCGGAGTCGGTGGCGTCTTTGTGCTCCACGATGCGGTCGAGCATCCCGTCGGCCGTGCGCACGATGCGGCCGTAGCCCGTGGCGTCGTCGAGCTCGGCGCTCAAGAGGGTGGCGGAGGCGGCAGTGGCCCGGTGCTCGGCGATGAGGCCGCGCAGGGTGTCGGCATCCAGCAGGGGGACGTCACCGGAGACGACGAGCACGTCACCGTCGAAGTCGTCGGGGAGGCCGGCGACGGCCTGCTCGACCGCGCGGCCGGTGCCGGGCAGGTCGTCCTGATCGACGATGATGCTCGACGGGAAGTGGTCTTCGATCACCTCGACGACGCGGTCGCGCTCGTGCCGCACCACGCTCACGGTGTACGCGGCATCCAGTTCCCCGGCCGTGGCGAGCACGTGGCCGATCAGCGGGACGCCCGCGATCTCGTGCAGCAGCTTGGGGGTGGAGGACTTCATCCGGGTGCCTTGGCCGGCGGCCAGGACGATGATGGCGAGTCGTGCGTCGGTCACTGCAATACCTTCCGTCATCCGGGGCAATGCCGCGAGGCATTGCTCCGCCTCCAGGGTTCGAACCTAGACCTAACAGCTCCAAAGGCTGTCGTGCTGCCATTACACCAAGGCGGATCGCCGGGATGGCTCCCGGCGCAGTAGTCCAGTCTGCCAGAGGTTCGGGCACGATAATGGGGGGATGAACTCCCGGGACAGCCGCGACACGGTCGACGAGATCGTGGAGGCGTGGGCGCGCGAGCATCCCTCGCTCGACTTCTCGCCGCTCAAGGTGCTGTCGCGGGTGTCGCGACTGGCCAAGCAGCTCGAGAAGACGCGCCGGGCCTCCTTCGCCACCGTCGAGCTGGAGCCCTGGGAGTTCGACGTGCTGGCCGCCCTGCGCCGCGCGGGAGCGCCCCACGAGTTGAGCCCGAAGGCGCTGCTCGAGCAGACCTACGTCTCCAGCGGCACCATGACCAACCGCATCGACGGCATGGTGCGCCGCGGCCTCGTGGAGCGCCGCACCGACCCCAACGACGGCCGTGGCGTGCTCGTCTCGATGACGGCCTCCGGTCGCGACCGCGTTGACGCCGCCATCTCGCACCTCGTCGAGGCCGAGGCCGAGCTGCTCTCGGGCCTCTCCCGAGCCGACCAGGAGCGCCTGGCCGCCCTCCTCCGCCGTCTCGCGATCGAGATGGCCTGAGGTCTCTTCCCACCCCTCGCCGACCCGTCACTTTATCCCGTTATGACGGGCGTATAACGGGACTGAGTGACGGGTCGGCAGGAGGAGGTGAGGTCGGACTCGCGGGAACGGGCGGGCACCGCAGGGAGCGGAGGCTAGTCGAGGAGTTCGGAGAGCTCCAGCCAGCGGGTCTCGTACTCGGCGATCTGGGTCTCGAGGGTCTGGAGCTCGGTGGTGAGGGCGCCGAGGCCGACGTAGTCGGACTGGTCGAACTCCGCAATGCGGTGGTGCAGGGTGTCGATCTGGCCGGTGAGCTTGTTGATGCGGCGCTCGAGCGAGGAGCGCTCCTTCTCGGCGGCGCGCAGCTCGGCTCCGGCGAGAGCGGGCTTGCCGGCTCCGGATGCTGCGGCAGCGCCCGATCCGGATGCTCCACCCGCAGCATCCGACCCCGCCGGCGGCAGACTCGACGAGGTGCCCCCGGGTCCGCGGTCGCGAGCACGGGCATCCGCCGACCCCGCGCCCTGCTTGCGCAGCGTGAGGTACTGCTCGAGACCGCCGGGCAGGTGCCGGAAGCGGTGGTCGAGCACGGCGTACTGCTGGTCGGTGACCCGCTCCAGCAGGTACCGGTCGTGCGAGACCACCAACAGCGTGCCGGGGAACGAGTCGAGCAGGTCTTCCAGCGCCGCGAGCATGTCGGTGTCGAGGTCGTTCGTGGGCTCGTCGAGGATGAGCACGTTCGGCTCGTCGAGCAGGATGAGCAGCAGCTGCAGCCGGCGCTTCTGGCCACCCGAGAGATCTTTCACCGGGGTCATCAGCTGCGCGCTGGTGAAGCCGAGGCGCTCGAGCAGCTGCCCAGGGGTCAGCTCCTTGCCGCCCGCCACGTACGAGGTGCGGTAGCGGCCGATGACCTCGCTGACGCGGTCGTTCTGCACGTCTTCGAGCTCGGCGAGCTGCTGGGTGAGCGTGGCGATCTTCACCGTCTTGCCGTGCTTCACCCGGCCGGTCGTGGGCTGCACGGCTCCCGTGACGAGGCCGAGCAGCGTCGACTTGCCGGCGCCGTTGACGCCCAGGATGCCCGTGCGCTCACCGGGAGCGATCCGCCACTCCACGCCCTCCAGCACGAGCTTGTCGCCGAACGAGACCGAGACGTCGAGGATGTCGACGACGTCTTTGCCGAGGCGCGCGGTGGCCATCTGGGTGAGCGAGACCGTGTCGCGGATCGGCGGCTCGTCGGCGATCAGCTCCTCGGCGGCCGCGATGCGGAACTTGGGCTTGGCCGTGCGGGCCGGAGCACCGCGACGCAGCCAGGCGAGTTCCTTCTTCATCAGGTTCTGGCGCTTGGACTCCATCACGTTGGCCATCCGGTCGCGCTCGACGCGCTGCAGGATGTAGGCCGCGTAGCCGCCCTCGAAGGGCTCGATGATGCGGTCGTGCACCTCCCAGGTGTCGGTCGACACCTCGTCGAGGAACCACCGGTCGTGCGTCACGACGGCGAGGCCGCCGGAGCCGGTCGGCCAGCGCTTCCTGAGGTGCTGGGCGAGCCAGGCGATGCCCTCCACGTCGAGGTGGTTGGTGGGCTCGTCGAGGAACACGATGTCCCAGTTGCCGACCAGGAGGGCCGCGAGGGCGACTCGACGGCGCTGGCCGCCGGAGAGGGTGCCGATGACGGCGTTCCAGTCGACGTCGCCGAGGAGTCCGCCGATGACGTCGCGGATCTTCGCGTCGCCCGCCCACTCGTGCTCGTCGAGGTCGCCGACGACGGCCTGGGCGACCGTGAGGGAGGAGTCGACCGTGTCGGCCTGGTCGAGCATCCCGAGCGTCACGCCGCGACGGCGGGTGACCCGCCCGGCGTCGGGTTCGATGCGCCCCGACAGCAGCGAGAGCAGGGTCGACTTGCCGTCGCCGTTGCGGCCGACGATGCCGATCCGGTCTCCCTCGTCGATGCCGACGGTGACGGAGTCGAAGATGACTCGGGTGGGGTATTCGAGATGGAGCGCCTCAGCGCCCAGAAGATGAGCCACCCGTCGAGAGTACAGGGCGCGGATGGGTGGTCCCGGTGCGGGTGATTCAGGGGGTGAAGTCGTTCGTTTACTGAGGTTTTCTCACCCTGTGTTCTTAGGCTGGGGGAATGGATGACCGCCTCCCGGGTTTCTCGTTCGATCTCGCGCAGCACGGCGCCCGTCTCGCCCTCGTCGACGACGCGACGCTGAGCTACGAGCTGCGGGTCGACGGCATCCCGCAGTCGCGGGTGTGCCTGACCGATCCGCGGCGCCTCGCCTACCCCTACGTGCGGCAGATCGCGCGGGCCGTCGAGGCGCACGCGCCGGCCGGGCAGCCGCTGCGCTGCCTGCATCTGGGCGCGGGGGCGCTGACGCTGCCGCGGTACCTCGCCGTGAGCCGGCCCGGATCGGAGCAGCTGGTCGTCGAGAAGGAGCGGCAGCTCTGCCGTGCGGTGCTCGCGGCGCTGCCCCTGCCGCCCGGCAACCGCATCCGGATGCTCTACGGCGAAGCGCGGCGGGTGCTGGAGCGCACGCAGCGGCGGGCGGCCCTGACCGCCGGGCTGCGTGCCGACGGGACCGGGACGAGCGCCGCCGCCACGGGTGCGAAGCGTGCCGAGCTCGTCATCGTCGACCTGTGGGAGGCGGCGCGGATCGATGCCCGCGTGGCGAGCGCCGAGTTCTACGCCTCGGTGGCGGCGGTCACCGAACCCGGCGGGCTGGTGGCGGTGAACCTGCTCGACGGCGGCGACTTCGACTACCTGCGCGCCCAGGCCGCCACACTCGCGGCGGTGTTCGCCCACGTGGCGCTCGTGCTCGACGTGTCACCGCGACTGCCGGCCCCGCTCGGCAACGCGCTGCTGTTCGCGAGCGACTCGCCTTTGGCGCTCACCGCGACCGACGGCGCGCTGCGCGAGGCGGGCTCCCCCTCGGCCTCGGCCTCCGCTTCGGCTTCGGCTTCGGCTAGAGCCTCTGCTTCGGCCGGAGGCGATCCGTTCGTTCTGCACGGCGACGACTTGCGCGAGTGGTGGGGCGACGCCCTCCCGATGACGGATGCCACGGCCACCGACTCCCCCGCCCTCGACGACCCCCGCTTCGCCTGAGCAATTCCTACTCGTGGGCCGCCCAGGCAGCGTCGAAGGCGGGAGCGGGGCGCAGGCTAGCGGGCGAGGATCTTCGTGCGGCTGAGGGCGATCACGACGCAGGCCATGAGGCCGATGAAGCCGGCGATCGCCACGATGTAGACGGCGACCGCGCCGTATCCGCCGGGCTGGGCAGGGTTCAGGAACGGGTAGGGATACCAGCCGACGAGCGGGCCGCGGATCATCGTGTAGACCGACCAGGCCAGGGGGAAGGCGATGATGGCCCAGATCGAAGGCCATTTCAGGGCCGACTTGCCGGGGGTGAGGATCCAGACCAGCACGATGTAGATCGGCGCGATCAGGTGCAGCACCTCGTTCGACCACGGCACGGTGCTGCCCTGATCGAGGATGATGCCCCGCAGCAGCAGGTTGTACACCACGCCGGTGGTGGCCATGTAGGTGACCACCGCGGCCAGGAACAGGTTGTACCAGGCCGGATCGCGCCGGCGGGTGAACGAGTAGTAGGCCCCGATCAGCAGCGCCACGGCGGCCAGCGCGTTGGAGAGGATGGTGAAGTAGCTGAAGAAGTTCACCAGGAAGTGCGTCACATCCGGCACCAGGCTGATGCTGTGCACCAGCTGCGCCACGATGGCGGCGATGATGATGCCGGCGGCGATGATGCGGATGACCCCGAACACTGTGCGCATGGCGTCACTCTACCGAGGCAGCTGGCTAGCATGGACGGATGCCCTCCGCACCCGCCGACATCGCCGCCGTCATCCGTTCCGGGATGACCGAGACCCCCGACTTCCCTACCCCCGGCATCCTGTTCCGGGATCTCTCGGGGCTGTTCGCCGACGCCGCCTCGCTGCGCACGGTGGCCAGCGCCCTGCTCGAGGGGCCCGAGGCGATCGACGCGGTGGTGGGCGTCGAGGCCCGCGGCTTCGTGCTGGGAGCGGCGGCGGCCGTGGCCGGCGACCTGGGGATGCTCGCGGTGCGGAAGGCCGGCAAGCTGCCGGGCGCCGTGCTGGCCGAGAGCTACGCGCTGGAATACGGATCGGCGACCCTCGAGGTGCACCCCGACACGCTGCCCGCCGGCTCCCGCGTGGTGATCGTCGACGACGTGCTCGCCACCGGCGGCACCCTCGCCGCGACCCTCCGCCTCATGGCCCGCGCCGGCCTGCAGGTGGTCGGCATCGCGGTCGTGATCGAACTCGAAGAGCTCGGTGGCCGGGCTGCCCTCGCGGATGCCGGCTTCGCCGACGTCCCCGTGCGCGCCCTGCTCCCCCTCTGACCTCTCGTCCTCGAAGCGACGCGTCGCGCCGAGGACGGGCTAGTCGGAGAGCACGCGGGCGCCGGCCACCGGGCCGGTGACGCGCACCACGTGGTGGCGGGCCGCGCTGAGGGCGATCTGCAGTTCGAGCGCGTTGTCGAGGTCGGCGGCCAGGAACGCCACCGTGGGGCCCGAGCCCGAGACGATGCCGGCCAGGGCGCCGTTCGCCTCGCCGGTCTCGAGCACCTTGGCGAGGCCCGGGTGCAGGTGCAACGACGGGGCCTGCAGGTCGTTGTGCAGCGACTCGGCGAGCATGTGCGGGTCGCCGGCGCGGAGGGCCTGCAGCACGTCGGCGTCGACCACGGGCTGGCCCTGCGCCGGGAAGATGTCTTGCGCGTGCCGTTCGCGATGCCGATCGAGCTCCTGGTACACGGCGGGCGTCGAGAGCCCGTGCTCGGGCAGCACGAGCACCCATTGGAAGCTGCCCTTGGCCAGCGCCGGACTCAGCTGGTCGCCTCGACCGGTGCCGATCGCGGTTCCGCCTGTGAAGGCGAAGGGCACGTCGGCGCCGAGCTCGGAGGCCAGCGAGATCAGCTCCTCGCGGCCGACCTCGGTGCCCCACAGGGTGTCGCAGGCGAGCAGGGTGGCCGCGGCATCTGCCGATCCGCCGCCCATGCCGCCCGCGATCGGCACGTTCTTCTCGATGCGCAGGTGCACGCCCTCGCGGAATCCCGTGCGGCGCGCGAGCAGCTGCGCCGCCCGGATGGCGAGGTTCGAGCCGTCGGTCTCGAGGCCCGAGGTGTCGATGTGGCCGCCGAACTCCACCGAGAAGTCGCTCGCCGGCGAGGCGTAGACGTCTTCGTAGAGCGAGACGGCCTGGTAGGCGGTGGCCACGTCGTGGTAGCCGTCGTCCATCACCGCGCCGACCTTGAGGAAGACGTTGATCTTGCCCGGGGCCCGTACGTGCACGGACTTCGTGACGCCCCGACTGCTCATGAAACCAACCTATCCCAAGCGGCGGGATGCCCCGTGCACGGGGGTCGGCGCCCCGGGCCGGGGCATCCGGAGCCCGGAACCCGCGGCGTCAGTGGCCCGACAGCACCCGGATGAAATCGGCCAGGAAGGCCCGGCGGTCCACGTCCAGCACGACGAGCGTGTCGGGCGCGTCTTCGGTGGGCCAGCTCACGGGCAGCCCCTCCGCGGTCTGCATCAGGTGCGCGCGGGTGAAGAAGCCGTCGGTGGTGATGTTCACCGGGCCGGAGACCGAGGAGGTGATCCACTCCGGCTGCACGAGCAGCGCCGCGGCCAGCCCGTCGTGCGCGGGCGAGACGCGGCGGCCCCAGGCCACCTGGTAGAAGTCCATGTACGCCTCGAGGATCTGCGCCGAGAAGGTTCCCCACTCGGTGCCCGCGCGGTGCAGCGCCTGCACGGCCTGCTCGTCGACGATCGTGCCGGCGGTGACGTTCACGCCCACCATCACGAGCTGGTTGCGCGGCGCGGCGAACATCCGGGCGGCGGCCACGGAGTCGTTGTGGATGTTGGCGTCGACCATCTGCACGGTGCCGAGCGGCGGGAACGGGCCCGAGCCGCCCATGATGACCACCGAGCGGTAGAGGGTGAGCAGCTCGGGCTCGATCTCCAGCGCCAGGCCGATGTTGGTGAGCGGGCCGACCGGCAGCAGGTCGTAGTAGCCCGGGCGCGAGCGGCCGAGCTCGACCAGAAGCTCGGCCGAGCTGAGCGGCGAGAGGTTCTTCGGCGCGATCGGCTCCGACCACAGGTCGCCGAGGCCGTCGTGACCGTGCACGTGCGAGGCGATCCGCGCCTCGCCCTCGATCGGGCCGGAGGCGCCCTTGGCCACGAGGGTGTCTTCGAGCCCCGCCACCTTCAGCACGCGCGCGATGTTGGTGAGCGCGGCCTCGACCGGGGTGTTGCCGTAGACGCTCGTGATGGCCGAGATCTCGACGTCGTCACGGCCCGCCAGATAGAGCAGGGCAAGGGCGTCGTCGATGCCCGTGTCGGTGTCGAGCACGATGTGGCGGGTCTCGCGGGGAGCGGGAGCGGGGGCTCCGGATGCGACGGCTTCGGTCATCGGGGTGGGCCTTTCGGTGGAGCGGGAGAGCGGCGGAGGGGGGTCGGGTCTGTCGGAGGGCTGTGGCGGCGGCCGGATCAGGCCACGGTCTGGCCGCGGCGGGCGAACCGTACGCGGGTGAGTACGAGCACGAGCAGGGTGATGGCGTAGGGCGCGGCATCCGTCAGCTGCTGCGGAGCGCCGATGCCCTGCAGCCGGAAGCCGAGCGCCTCGGCCGCACCGAAACCGAGGCAGGCCAACGGCAGCCAGAGCGGGCGGCCCGCCACCAGCATCACGGCGGCGACGGCGATCCAGCCGCGGCCCGCCGTCATGTTCTCGGTGAACACGGTCACGTTGCCGAGCGCCAGCTGCGCGCCGGCGATGCCGCAGAGGGCGCCGGCGGCGATGGTGACCCAGCTCTGGTAGTTCGCGACGTTCACGCCGAGGCTGGCGGCGGCATCCGGATGCTCGCCCACACCCCGCAGGCGAAGGCCCGCCGGTGTCGTCTTCAGCCACACGCCCACGGCCACGATCACCACGAAGGCGAGCGGCACGAGCACGGTCTGGCCCGCGAAGATCGGGCCGATCACCGGCACGTCGGCGAGGAACGCCATCTTGGGAAGGCCCTGCAGCCCGGTGGGCGAGAACGACCCCGACACGTCGAACAGCACGCGCAGCAGGAAGCCGGTGAGGCCGATGGCGAGCAGGTTGGTGCCGATGGCGATGATGATCGGATCGGCCTTCCAGCGCGCCGCCCCGACCGCGAGGATGACCGCGAACAGCGCGGTGCTGACGAGGGCGATGAGCACGCCGCCCCAGGCGCTGCCGGTGTAGTAGCTGCCGGCGACCGCGGCGAAGGCGCCCCAGAGCATCTGCCCCTCGAGGGCGATGTTGAACACACCGACCTGGGCCGAGATGGCGCCGGCCAGGGCCGCGTAGAGGATGGGCGTGGCCGCGAGCAGCACGGCCGCGATGAAGCCGAGTTCGAAGACGTGCATCAGGCGGAGCTCCGTTCGCTCCGGCGCTGGTCGAGCACGGTGCGCAGGGCCAGCACCACGATCACCACGCCCTGCAGCACGTCGGAGAGCTGCCGCGGCACGTCGGCCGAGCGCTCCATCGCGGCGCCGCCGACCTGGAGGACGGTGAACAGGATGGCGGTGACCGGGATGAGGGCCGGGCGGCCGCCGGCGAGCAGCGCCGCGGCGAGGCCGGCGAAGGTGTAACCGGGCGAGATGAGCGCGCCGTCGATGAGGCGGTAGGGCGAGCTCATCACGATGATCGCGCCCACGATGCCCGCGGCGGCACCGGCTGCGGCCATGGCGCCGAGGGCGAGCCGGCCGACGCGCACGCCGCCGAAAGCGCCGAAGCGGCGGTTCGCGCCGACCACACGCAGCTCGTAGCCGACCGCGCTGCGGGTGTCGACCAGCCAGAACACCACCATCATCGCGATGATGATCAGCAGGCCCGCGTTGGAGTACGAGAGGTCGCCGAGCGCCCACATCCGGGCGCCCTCGGGAAGACGCGGGGTCTGCGCGACGGCCGATCCGCTCTCCCCGATCTGGAAGCGCACGAGGTAGGAGCCGACGGCGACCGCCACCGGGGAGAGCAGCAGCGTCGAGATGATGATCGGGATGCCGAAGCGCGTGGCCAGCGGGGCCGAGAGGGCGCCGAACGCGCCCGAGACCACCGCCGCGCCGAGCACGGCGAGCGGGATGACGATCGGGCCGGGCAGCGGGGCGTAGCCGGCGATGACCGCGGCGGTGAGGCCGCCGAGCACGAGCTGGCCGTTGCCGCCCAGGTTGAACTCGCCCATCCGGAGCGGGATCGCGGCGGCCAGCGCCATGCCGCAGATGAAGCCCCACACCGAGAAGGTGTAGTCGAGCGAGTCGGGGTTGAGGGCGCCGTCGATGACGGCCGCGTAGGCGGTGATGGGGTTCAGGCCCGCGGCCAGGATGATGACGGCGCCGATGAGCAGGGCGAGCACGACCGCGCCGATCGGCACGACGGCCGGGTGCCGGAGCGCGGCGCCGAGCAGGCGCGCGGTGCGGCCTCGCGGAGGCGTGGGCGGGGCGTCGGCCGCGGGAACGGGAGGACGTTCGGTGGTGCTCATGCGCGGGGCCCTTCGGGATCGAGCACGGGGTCGGGAGCCGCAGGGGCGTCGTGCGCGGCGGCGCCCGCCATCGCGGCGCCGATGCGGGCCGTGGTGGCCTCGGCACCGGCGAGCTCGGCGACGACGCGGCCGGCGTACATGACGAGGATGCGGTCGGCGAGCGCGAGCAGCTCGCTGATCTCGTGCGAGACCAGCAGGATGGCGCCGCCACCGGCGCGGTACTCCAGCAGGCGGCCGTGGATCGACTCGATGGCCCCCACGTCGACACCCTGCGTGGGCTGCTCGGCGATCAGCACGGGGGCCTCGTGCGAGAGCTCGCGCGCGATGACGACCTTCTGCGCGTTGCCACCGGAGAGCGAGCCGATCGGCTGCTGCTCGCCCGAGGTGCGCACGTCGTAGTCGCGGATCAGGTCGCGGGCCCGGGAGCGCTCGGCGCGCAGCGACATCCAGCCGCGACGGATGCCCCGGGTCGCCCCGATCGGAGCGCTGCGGTGGTGCCCGAGGGTCACGTTCTCGGCCACCGACATGGTGACCGCGCTGCCCTCGCCGCGACGGTCTTCGGGGATGACCGCGAGCCCCAGGGCCCGGCGCTCGCGCACCGGCCGCACCGTCACGTCGTCACCGAGCAGGCGCACGGTGCCGGCCGTCGCCTGGATCGTGCCGAGCACGGCGGCCACCAGCTCGTGCTGCCCGTTGCCGGAGACGCCGGCCACGCCGACGATCTCGCCGCGGCGCACGGTGAGCGACACGGCGTCGACGTGGGTGACCCCGGCACGGGCATCCGTCACCGACAGCTCCTCGACCGACAGCGCCACCTCGCCGGGTGTGCCCGAGCGCGGGTTCTGCACGACCTCGATTTCGCGCCCGGTCATGGCGTGCACGAGCTGCTCGCCGGTGGCCTCGGCCGTGGCGAAACGGCCCGTGACCCGGCCGTCGCGCAGCACGGTCACCTCGTCGCTCACCGCGAGCACCTCGTGGATCTTGTGCGTCACGATCACCACGGTGCTGCCGTCGTCGGCGGCCCGGCGGATGACCGCGAACAGCGAATCCACCTCGCTCGGCGTCAGCACGGCGGTGGGCTCGTCCAGGATCAGGATGCGCGCCTCGCGGTGCAGGGCCTTCAGGATCTCGACCCGCTGGCGGGCGCCTGCCGAGAGGGAGCCGACCACGGCATCCGGATCGGTCTCGAGACCGTAGCGGTCGCTCAGCTCGCGCACGCGCGCGGCAGCAGCGGCCCGGTCGAGCCGCCCCCGCCGACGTGGCTCGGCGCCGTAGACGACGTTCTCGGCCACCGTCATGGAGTCGAAGAGGCGGAAGTGCTGGTGCACCATCCCCAGGCCCGCCGCGATCGCGTCGAGCGGGCCGGAGAAGCGCACGGTCTCGCCGTCCACCCGGATCTCGCCCGCATCCGGTTCGAGGAGACCGAAGAGCATCGACATGAGCGTCGACTTGCCGGCCCCGTTCTCGCCCATCACGGCGTGCACGGAGCCCCGGCGCAGCACGAGATCGACGCCGTCGTTGGCCACGACGGCGCCGAATCTCTTGCCGATCCCGATCAGTTCGACCGCGGGAGCGGCGGTGCCGGTTTCAGTGGTCATCTAGAGGTCATCCAGCGGTCAGCGGGTCGGCCACGACGATCTCGCCGGAGATGATCTGGTCGCGCACGGCGGCGACCTTCTCGATCACGTCGGGGTGATCGGCGATCAGGCACTGCGAGTCGGCCACGCCGTCTTCCAGGCCGGTGAGGCCCACGCCACCCTCGGCCAGGCCGTAGGAGGTGAAGCCGCCGGTCTTGCCGTCGAGGATGTCGCCGACCGAGTTCACCAGGGCCACGTCGACGCGCTTGATGGCGTTGTCGACCACGTTGCCGGGCGACTCGAGGCACTGGTTGGTGTCGACACCGAAGGCCTTGAAGCCGTTCTCGGCCGCGGCCTCGAACACGCCGGTGTTACCGCCGGATGCTGCGGCCTGCACGTAGTCGGCTCCGCTGTCGGCGAGGATCTGGGCCTGCGCCTTGGCACGCGCCTGGTCGCCGAACGGGTTGTCGCCGCCCACGAACTGCGCCGCCGTCTTGACGCCCGGGTCGACGCTCGTGGCGCCGGCGAAGAAGGGGTCGATCCAGCGGTGGATGAAGGGGGTGTCGAGCGCGGCGACGACGCCGACGCTGTTCTTCTCGGTGAGCAGGCCCGCCTCGACACCGGTGAGGTAGGTGGCCTCGTACTCCTTGAACACGGCGGCCGTGAGGTTCTCGGTGGGGTTCTCGGCCGAGGTGTCGATCAGCAGGAACTGCTGGTCGGGGTTGTCGGCGGCGGCCTCGGTGAACTGGTCGAGCACGCTGAAGCTCACGCCGATGATGATGCTCGGCTTCTCGCGGAGCGCGGCGTCGATGTTCTGCTGGATGCTGGTGGGGTCTTCGCTCTCGTAGACGTCGATGCTCGCGCCGTACTTCTCGCCGGCCTCCTCCGCGCCGTCCTTGGCCAGCTGCAGGAAGTTGTTCGAGCCGATCGGCGTGGGCGTGATCAGGATGATCGAGGCGTCGGTGGCGGCATCGGTGCTGGATGCGTCGCCCGAACCGGTGCCCGAGCTCGAGCAGGCGGCCACGGAGGCCACGAGGCCGGCGGCGATGGCCGCCGCGCCGAGCCGGCGTGCGAATTTCGACATGGGTATCCCCTTTGGAAGCGGTCGGTGCTGTGTGATGGCGTGCTGTGTGGTGACGGGTGCTGCGGGTGACGGCCGCACACGCGGGGTGTGGTCACCTGCGGAGGCCGTTCCTCAAGCCTACGAGACGCTCCGTCCCATTCTTCACACTCGGTCACACTCCGACACATTCGCCGTCGACGGTGCAGGATGCGCGAGCACGCGCGGATCAGGGCAGCAGGGCGAGGGCCTCGGCGAGCACGCGAGCCGGGTCGTCGCGGTGCACCGAGTGGCCGGCATCCGGCACCACGGCGTAGTCGAACGAGGGATGCCCCGCGGTGAGGCGTTCGCCGGTCTCGGCGGTGAACGAGGCCCTGCGCGCCGGGTCGGCGGCCAGCGCCCGCACCCGGATGGCGGCGCTCACGCGCTCGACGGCGTCTTCGAGCTGCCAGTCGGGGTTGTCTAGCACGGTGGACTCGACGACGCGGGGGCTCACCAGGCGCACGGCGTTCACCTTCTGCACGGCGTCTTCGATGTCCCAGCGCGGGTTGGCCTGCAGCAACGCTTCGGGGTCGAGCTGCTGGAGGTCGCCGAGCAGGTCGGCCAGCAGCCCGTCGTGCTCGTTCTCGGTCACGGTGAGCACCGGATCCAGGAGCAGCAGGGCCCGGCTCCAGCCCGGATGCGATTCGGCGACTTTCACCGCGACGGCGGCGCCGAGCGAGTGGCCGATCACGAGATCCCAGGGCCGGTCTGCTCCCAGGCCACCGGATCCCGAGTCGCCGGATCCCGCGCTACCGGCTCCCGGAACGCCGGGTCCCGGGCCATCGGGCCGCAGGGCCGCCACGTCGGCGGCGTAGGCCGCCAGGCGGTAGCGCTCGGTGCGGGGCGACGCGCCGTGGCCGCGCAGGTCGGGAGCCGTGACGGAGTATCCGGCGTCCGCCAGGCCGCTCGCGATGCGCCACCAGGTGCCGGCGGCCGAGGTGAGCCCGTGCAGCAGGAGCACGGATGGGCGGGCGTGTGGGATCCCCCAGCGAAGGACGGCCAGAGAGACGGGAGCCGGAGAGTCTGTGGTCACGATCGATGGTCGCATGCGCCGGGAGGCATATGCACACGCGGCACTGCCAGATGACGTCGGATTCCAGACAAGCAGCCGCGACCCCGCAGGTCAGCGCGAGGCGAGGGCGGCGGCCCGGCGCTCGCCCTTCAGCGAGAAGGCGGCGGGAGCGCGGATGCCGTCCACCAGATCGGCGAGCAGCTCGCCGATCGCCGGCGCCAGCGCGAAGTCCAGACGCGAGAACGCGGTCGCCACGGCGACCGGCCCCACGCGGTCGAGCACGAATCGGCCATCGCGCGTCGCAGCGCGCACGGTCGCGAACTCGTCGAAGCGCTCGGCGTCGACTCCGGGCAGCCAGTCGTGGGCGTAGCGCAGCAACGCAGAGCGCTCGCGCTCGTCGGGGCGCGGGTCACGCGCATCCGGCTCGGTGGCCACGCCCGGAGCCGCCCAGCCGAGCGAGAGGTCTCCGTGCTGGAAGAAGGCGGGCGCACCCTCGCGGGTGGGTGCGCCGATGCCGGGCGATGTGCGCACCGCTCCGGAGAGCGACGAGGGCCAGAACCGGTAATAGGGGTCACCCGACCGCGGGTGGTGCGTGAACGAGGGCACCGCGGCATCCGGCCCTCGCAGAGCGAAGCGGATGCCGTACTCCTGCGAGACGGCGAGCCGGGGCAGCACGAGCACCGAGCCGAGCAGCTTGGCCGTCCAGGCGCCGAGGGTCACGATCAGGCGGCGGCTGTCGAACTCCTCGGGGTCTCCCGAGGGCTCGCCGCCGGGATCGAGGGGCACCACCTCGATCCGCGCGAGATCGTCGCCCAGGATGCGGATGCGCGTGACCTGGCGTGCCGGATGAAGAGCGGCACCCCTTCTGCGCGCCTCGCTCTGCAGGGCTTCGACGGCGGCCCCGGCGTCGAGCGAGCCGGCCTCCGGGGTGTGCAGGGCGACGCCGTCGCTCCGCAATCCCGGCCAGCGCGCCTGGGACTCGGCGGCCGAGACGGGCTCGGCGGCGAAACCCAGGTGCGGCAGCACGCGGGCGAGTTCGTCGACCTCGCTCGGCTCGCCGTGCTCGATCCCGCCGGTCTGCGCCAGCACCGGCACACCCGTCTCGCTCTCGAGCACGCGCCAGAGCGCGTGGGCATCGGCCAGCAGCCGCAGTTCGAGCGCATCGGTGCGGGCGAGCGAGAACGGCGCGGTGCGGGCGACTTCCCGTGCACCCCCACGGGCGGCAGAACGCCCGAACAGCGCGACCTCGGCACCACGGCGGGCCAGTTGCCAGGCCGCGGCGGAGCCCATGACTCCCCCGCCGACGACGATGGTGTCGATGTGCGTGGGCATCTGCCGACCGTATTCGGCGCGGCCGCGCCGACGCGAGCCGGCCCGCAACACGGGGTAAGAAGAAGACGCATTGTGACGCGCGGGTGCGCGCGGCAGCCCTCAGCCACCCCACAACTCGCCCGGCCCGCGCCGCGGGCGGGTGCTCACCCCGGCGAGTCTCACGCCGAGTTCGTGCACAGTGCACGAGGGACGTCTGAAACGCGCTGAGTCGAACCGAATGCGGGGCGCGGGTCAGGCCGGCGACGCGCGCGCGATCGCCAAGAAGTCGTGCACCGTGAGCTCTTCACCGCGCGCGGTGGGGGCGACGCCCGCCGCCTCGAGCAGGCGCGAGGCCTCCTGCGAGTCACCGAGCACCACCGAGAGCGCCTGCCGCAGCATCTTGCGGCGCTGCTGGAACGCGGCATCCACGATCTCGAAGGTGCGCACCCGCAGCTCCTCGGTGTCGAGCCCCGAGCCGACCCGTTCGAAGCCCACCAGCACCGAGTCGACGTTCGGCACCGGCCAGAACACCTGCCGGCTCACCTGACCGGCCGTGCGCCAGTCACCGTACCAGGCGGCCTTCACCGACGGCGATCCGTAGACCTTCGAACCGGGCGCCGCGGCGAGCCGGTGCCCCACCTCGGCCTGCACCATGACGACCCCGGAGCGGATCGACGGGAAGTGCTCGAGAAAGTGCAGCAGCACCGGCACGGAGACGTTGTACGGCAGGTTCGCCACCAGCCGAGACGGGGCATGCGGCAGTTCCCGGATGCGCAGGGCATCCTCCCGGATGACCGTCAGGTCGGCCTCGGGCGCCAGCTGCGACACCGTCAACGGCAGTTGTTCGGCCAGCCGCGAGTCGATCTCGACCGCGACCACCGCGGCTCCGGCTTCCAGCAGCCCCAGTGTGAGCGAGCCGAGCCCGGGGCCCACCTCGACGACCGTGTCACCGGCCTCGACCTTGGCCACCCGCACGATCTTGCGCACCGTGTTGGCGTCGATCACGAAGTTCTGGCCCAGCTTCTTGGTGGGCGTGAGGTCGAGCAGCGCGGCCAGGTCGCGGATCTCGGCGGGGCCGAGCAGCGAGACCGAAGGGCTCGCGGCTCCCGCCGCGCCGTCGGTTCCGGATGCGCGGTCGGTTCCGGATGCGCCGTCGGTTCCGGATGCTCCGCCCGCACCGCCCGCGGAGGCGTCGCTCATCGGGCCTCCACCGGGTCGTCCTCCCAGCGGCCGTAGACCAGCTCGGTGTTCGACGAGATCTGCGCCGCCAGCATCGAGACGTCGGTGCCGAGGTGCGCCGCCATCGCGCGGAGGGTGTGCGGCACGAGGTAGGGGGCGTTCGGCCGCCCGCGATACGGGGTGGGCGTGAGGTACGGCGCATCCGTCTCCACCAGCAGCAGGGAGCGCGGGGCGACCTCGAGGGCCTCGCGCAGCGTGCCGGCGTTCTTGAACGTCACGTTGCCGGCGAACGACATGTACCAGCCGTTGTCGGCGCACAGCCGAGCGAACTCGGCGTCGCCCGAGAAGCAGTGGAACACGGTGCGCTCGGGGGCGCCCACGCGCTTCAGCGTGGCCACCACCTCGGCGTGCGCGTCGCGGTCGTGGATCTGCAGCGCGATGCCGTTCTCCTTCGCGATGGCGATGTGCGCCTCGAACGAGCGGTACTGCGCGTCGCGGCCGTCTTCGCCGGTGCGGAAGAAGTCGAGCCCGGTCTCGCCCACCGCGCGCACCCGGGGCCAGGCGGCCAGTTCGGCGATCTCGGCCAGGGCGTCGTCGAGCGTGCCGGCGGCCTCGAGCTCGGGGGCCTCGTTGGGGTGCAGGGCGACGGCGGCCAGCATCCGCGGCTCGCGGGCGGCCTGCCGGGCCGACCAGCGGCTGGTCTCGACGTCGGTGCCGACCTGCACGACTCCGCGCACGCCGACCGCGGAGGCACGGTCGAGCTGCTCGCGGAAGTCGATCGGGTCGTCGCCGTCGGCGATCTCGAGGTGCGTGTGGTTGTCGTAGACGGGAACCACGAGCGCCTCGGGCAGCGGCGGGTAGGCCTGGTCGCCGCGCTCGGAGGGCTCGCGCGTGCGCAGGTACGGGGGCAGCTCGCCGGGATCGCTCGAGTCGGGGCCGACGCCGGCCGGGCCGCCGGCATCCCGCGGGCTGAGCGAGCTCACGAGGCGTCGACCTCGATCCGCGGGAAAAGCGGTTCGAGCGCGGCGACATGCGTGCCGCCCGTCCACTCCCAGGCCGACCGGATGGGCTGATCCTGCACCGAGCCGGTACCGGCCAATGCGGTCCAGAGCTTCGCGGCGGCCTCGGGCACGACCGGCGAGAGCAGCACGGCGAGCGTGCCGACGCCGCGCACGACGGTGTTCAGCACCGTGGCGAGGCGGTCGGCGTTGGCCGGGTCTTTCGCGAGTTTCCACGGCTCCTGCAGCGTGATGTAGCCGTTCAGCTCGTCGACCAGCTGCCAGATGGCGGCGATCGCCTCGTGCACGGCGAGGCGCTCGATCGCGGCGTCGGCGGCGGCGGTGACCCGGCGCTCGGTGTCGCGGATCGCGGTGTCGGCCGACGTGACCGAGTCGGCCACCGCATCCGGGATCTCGCCGCCGAAGTACCGCGTGACCATGGCGATCACCCGCGAGGCCAGGTTGCCGAAGCCGTTGGCGAGCTCGGCCTGGTAGCGCGCCGAGAGGTCTTCCCAGCTGAACGAGCCGTCTTGCCCGAAGTTGATTGCGCGCAGGAAGTAGTAGCGGAACGCGTCCGACCCGAAGGTGTCGGTGATCTGCTCGGGAGCGATACCCGTGAGCTTCGACTTCGACATCTTCTCGCCGCCGACCAGCAGCCAGCCGTGCCCGTAGACCTGCTTGGGCACCTCGAGGCCGGCGGCCATCAGCATGGCCGGCCAGATGACGGCGTGGAAGCGCGCGATGTCTTTGCCCACGATGTGGGTGGCGGGCCAGAGCCGCTCGAACTTCTCGTCGTCGGAGCCGTAGCCGGCCGCCGTGGCGTAGTTGAGCAGGGCGTCGAACCACACGTACACGACGTGCGACTCGTCCCACGGCACCTTGATGCCCCAGTCGAAGGTCTGCCGCGAGATCGACAGGTCGGTGAGGCCGCGCTTCACGAACGCCACGATCTCGTTGCGCACGCTCTCCGGCTGCACGAACTCGGGGCGCTCCTCGTAGAGCGCGAGCAGCTTCTCGGTGAAGTCGCTCATGCGGAAGAAGTAGTTGCGCTCCTTCAGCAGCTCGACCGGCTTGGAGTGGATGGCGCAGACCAGCTGCCCCTCGTACTGCCCGGTGCCGTCGACCAGGTCGGAGAGCTGCTTGTACTCCTCGCAGCCCACGCAGTAGTAACCCTCGTACTCGCCGGTGTAGATGTACCCGGCGTCTTGCAGACGCTGCAGGAAGAGCTGCACGTTCTTCTCGTGCCGCTCTTCGGTGGTGCGGATGAAGTCGTCGTTGGAGATGTCGATGGTCTCCAGCAGCGGCTGCCACGACTCGGCCACGAGCTTGTCGGCCCACTCCTTGGGCGTCACACCGTTCGCGGTCGCGGTGCGCAGGATCTTCTGGCCGTGCTCGTCGGTGCCGGTGAGGAACCACGTCGGGTCACCCGCCTGGCGGTGCCAGCGCGCGAGCACGTCGGCGGCCACCTCGGTGTAGGCGTGCCCGATGTGGGGCACGTCGTTCACATAGAAGATCGGCGTGGTGATGTAGAACGAAGAGCCGTCGGACATGCTGACCATCCTAAAGCCCGGCATCCGGCCCGGGGTTCCGTGTGACGGGCCTGTGGAGAACGGTGACAGCGGCTCAGGCCTGGGGAGAACGTGGGCGGCGGCCCGGGCCAGTGCGCTCAGGGGCGGCGGGCCGCGAGGGCGCCCTCGTAGAGGTCGCGCTTGGAGAGGCCGGTGGCCTCGGCGATGTCGGTGGCCGCGTCTTTCAGGCGACGGCCGTCGGAGACGAGCTCGAGCACCTGGGCGATGCCCGTGCCGATGTCGATCGCGAGCGCCTCGGCCCCGGCCACCACGAGGCAGATCTCGCCTCGCACTCCTCCGGCCGCCCACTCCGCCAGCTCCGCCGCCGTGCCGCGCTTGGCCTCCTCGAAGAGCTTGGTCAGTTCACGCACCACCACCACCCGCCGGTCGGCGCCGAACACCGAGGCCAGGTCGGTCAGCGAGTCGGCCAGCCGGTTGGGCGACTCGAAGAAGACCATCGTGCGGGGCTCGCGGGCGAGCATCCGGAACGTGCTCACCCGGTCGCCGTGCTTGCGGGGCAGGAAGCCCTCGAAGCTGAAGCGGTCGGTCGGCAGGCCCGAGAGCGCGAGCGCGGTGACGACGGCGGACGGCCCGGGCAGCACGGTCACGTCGACCCCCGCCTCGATGGCGGCGGACACCAGCAGGTAGCCGGGGTCGGAGACCGTCGGCATCCCCGCATCCGAGAGCAGCAGCAGATCGCCCTCCCGCGCCAGCTCGACCAGCTCGGCCGCCTTCTCGCGCTCGTTGTGCTCGTGCAGCGGCAGCAGGCGCGGACGGTTCTGGATGCCGAGCCCGCGCAGCAGCTTGACGGTCACGCGGGTGTCTTCCGCGGCGATCACCTCGGCGGCCTCGAGCATCTCGATCAGCCGCAGCGACGCATCCTTGAGGTTGCCGATGGGCGTGGCCGCGAGGATGAGCATGCCCCCAGTCTCGCACCCCGGATGCCCGCCCCAGGATGAGGGTCGCACGCACCCGTTAGCATGGCCCGGTGAGCACAGAGGTGACGACCGCGCCCGAGCCGGCGCCGCAGCCCGCCGGCCCCGCCGCGCCTGTGCCCACGGGCTCGCGCCTGGACGACTGGTGGCTGCGCATCATGAGCACGCCCGCCCGCGAGCGGCTCTGGCGCTGGGGCGGGCCGATCGCGGTCACCCTGCTGGCCGCCGTGCTGCGCCTGGTGAACCTGGGGCATCCGCATTCCCTGGTGTTCGACGAGACCTTCTACGTGAAAGACGCCTGGACCACCTGGAACCTCGGCTACGAGGCCAGTTGGCCAGCCGATGCCGACGCCCAGTTCAACCAGGGCGCCACGCAGATCTTCCAGACCAGCGCCTCGTTCGCCGTGCATCCGCCGCTCGGCAAATGGATCATCGGGCTCGGCATGGCCCTGTTCGGTGCGGACAACTCGTTCGGCTGGCGCATCTCGGTGGCGGTCTGCGGCATCCTGCTGGTGCTGCTCACGGCCCTGATCGCCACGAAACTCACCAGGTCGACGCTGCTCGGCACCATCGCCGGGTTCCTGCTCGCCATCGACGGGCACGCCATCGTGATGAGCCGGGTGGCCATCCTCGACGGCATCTCGGCGCTGTTCCTGCTGCTCGGTTTCGGCGCCGTGCTGATGGACCGCGAGTGGAGCGCCACCCGGCTGGCCGTGTTGACGGCCGCCCGCTCGAGGCCGTATTCGACCACGGATGCGGACGGCATCACGGCCAGCGGCGACCGCCCGCCGGCCTGGGGCCCCGTGCTCTGGAACCGGCCCTGGGTGCTCGCCGCCGCCGTCGCGTTCGGCGCGGCCGGCTCGGTGAAGTGGACCGGCCTGTACTTCCTGGCCGCATTCGGTGTCTACCTCGTGGTGGTCGACGCCCTCGCGAGGCGCCGCCTCGGCATCCCGTTCTGGTTCAGCGCGGCGGTGCTGAAGCAGGGGCCCGTCACGGCACTGCTGCTCGTGCCGCTCGCGGTGTTCACCTACCTGCTCAGCTGGATCGGCTGGTTCAGCACCTCGGGCGGCATGTACCGCACCTGGGCGCAGACCTCGGGCGGCGAGTGGACGGGCGGGCTCAGCTGGGTGCCGCTGTCGATCCAGAACTTCTGGCACCTCGAAGCGGCCGTGTACAACTACCACGTCAACGAGCACTCGCCGCATCCGTACCAGGCGAACCCGTTCACCTGGCTGTTCCTCATCCGCCCTACGCAGATGTTCGTGCAGACGGACGACCCGAGCCTGTGCGGCGGGCAGACCTGCTACGAGAACATCACCTCGATCGCCAACCCCATCATCTGGTGGTGCGCGACGGCCGCGATGTTCTACCTGGTGTACCGGCTGGTGCGCAAGCGCGAGTGGCAGGTGGGGCTCATCCTGATGGGCATGGTGGCCGGCTACCTGCCCTGGCTGCTCTACCTCAACCGCACGATCTTCCAGTTCTACACGATCGCATTCGAGCCCTACATGATCCTCGGGCTGACCTTCGTGATCGGGCTCGCGCTCGGGTCGCGCGGTGATCCGCGCCCGGTGCGCACGAGGGCTCTGCTGATCGTGGGCGCGTTCCTGGTGATCTGCGTGCTGGTGAGCGCGTTCTTCTGGCCGGTGTGGACCGGGATGCCGATCCCCGCCTGGTTCCTGAGCCTGCACTACTGGCTGCCCAGTTGGCGATGAGCCGGCGATGAAGTCGCCCGGATGGCTCCCCGGCATCCTCGTCGCCGGTGTGGCCGCCGCCGTGGCGTTCGGGGTGCACCTGCTGCTGCCCGCCGTGCCGATGCTGACGGCGGCCGTGGGTCTCGGGATGATCGCCGGGCAGATCCCGGCGGCCCAGCGCATCCTGGACACGCTCCTGAAACCCGGAATCGCGCTCGCCGCCCGGCGGCTGCTGCGGATCGGCATCGTGCTGCTCGGCCTGAAGCTCAGCCTGGTCGACATCGCGGGGCTCGGCGGGGAGACGATCCTGGTGATCGTGCTGGTGGTGGGGATCACCTTCGGCGTCACGCTGCTGCTCGGCCGGCTGCTCCGGCTGCCGGGCACGCAGCCGATCCTGATCGCCGCCGGCTTCTCGATCTGCGGCGCGTCGGCGGTCGGCGCGATGGCGGCCGTGACCCGCAGCAAAGACGAGGACACCGCCACGCCGATCGCCTTGGTGACCCTGTGCGGAACGCTGGCGATCTTCGTGCTGCCGGTGCTGCGCTTTCCACTCGGCCTCTCCAACGCCGACTTCGGACTCTGGGTGGGCCTGAGCGTGCACGACGTCGGCCAGGTGGTGGCGACCGCCCAGATCGCCGGCCCGGTGGCGCTCACCGCCGCCGTGGTGGTGAAGCTCACCCGCGTAATCACGCTGGCGCCCATGGTGGCGATCGTCGGCCTGGTGGAACGGCGAGCGGATGCCCGCAACGCGGCCCTGGGGGCGGGTCACCCCGACTACGTCTCGCGCCCCGCCGCGAAGCGTCCGCCGATCGTCCCTCTCTTCATCGTGGGCTTCCTGGCGGCCGTCCTGGTGCGCACGGTCGTACCTCTCCCCGACGTGGTGCTGAGCGCGGCGGACACGGCGCAGACCATCCTCTTGGCGATGGCCCTCTTCGCCCTCGGCACGAACATCCGCTTCCGCACCCTGGCCCGCACCGGCTGGCGAGCCCTGATCGTCGGCCTCACCTCCTGGGCCCTCATAGCCACCCTCTCCCTCGCCGCCGTCTGGCTGCTGCGCTGACGGCTCCTCACCCAAAGCCACCCGTCGAACCCCGAAGACGAGCAACCACGCACCAGACCCCACAACCACGCGACAGGCCCTACCCGACGACCCAAGGTGAGCGTGTGGCCGAACGGCCCGACCGCAGGCCGGGTCGTTCGACCGCGCGCTCACATGTCGCGGCTCGCCGGGCAGGGACCGGCGAGCCCCGGGAGCGCCGAGCAAAGCCCGGCGCCCCCGGCAACAAGCTAATTCCCCTTAACGTTCACCAGCTGCCGCAGCGTCCGCCGGATGCGCACCAGGTCACGCGCATCCTCCATCACCCGGTCGATGGGCTTGTAGGCCTGCGGGATCTCGTCGATGAAGGCGTCGGTGTCGCGGAACTCGATCCCGGTCATCGCCTCCCGCAACTGCTCGTGCGTGAAGGTGCGCCGGGCGGCCGACCGCGAGTACTCCCGCCCCGCACCGTGCGGCGAGGAGTTCAGCGCGAGCGGGTTGCCCGCGCCCTCCACCACGTACGACGCGGTTCCCATCGACCCCGGGATGAGCCCGGCGGCCCCGTCGGAGGCGATGATGGCGCCCTTCCGGGACACCCACACCTCCTTGCCGAAGTGCCGCTCCTTCTCGGTGAAGTTGTGGTGGCAGTTGATCCGCTCCTGCTCGTCGACGGGCACGCCCATCCACTCGCTCAGTTGGCGCACGACCCGATCCATCATCTCCTCGCGGTTCAGCAGCGCGTAGTGCTGCGCCCACCGCAGTTCGGCGATGTACCGGTCGAACTCGGCCGTTCCCTCCACGAGGTAGGCCAGGTCGGGGTCGGGCAGCGCGATCCAGTACTGCGTCATCAGCTTCTTGGCCACGTCGATGTGATGGCCCGCGATCCGGTTGCCCACGCCCCGGCTGCCCGAGTGCAGGAAGAGCCACACGGCATCCGTCTCGTCGACCGACACCTCGATGAAGTGGTTGCCGGAGCCGAGGGTGCCGAGCTGCTCGCGCCACCGCTTCGCCCTGGTCGCCGGATCGAAGCCCGCCTCCTCGGCGAGCGCCTCCAGTTCGGCGATCCTGGTCGCCGCGGTGGCCACGATCTTGTTGTTCGCGCCGCCGGCCGACAGCGGGATGGCACGCTCGATCTCCTGGCGCAGCGCGCCGAGCCCCTTCGGGTTGGCGGTCAGCTCGCCGCGCACGAACTGCGTGCGCACGGCGATCATCCCGCAGCCGATGTCCACGCCCACGGCGGCCGGGATGACGGCGCCGAGGGTGGGGATGACCGAGCCCACCGTGGCACCGAGGCCGAGGTGCGCATCCGGCATCAGGGCGAGGTGCGGGTAGATGAACGGCATCGTCGAGGTCGTGAGGGCCTGCGCCCTCGCGTTCTCGTCCAGGATGCTCGCCCAGGAGAACAAGCGGTCGGTGATCTTTTCCATGGTCCTTTCTCTCTTCGTGTCGAGCCCTGAGGTACGGGGCCGCCTCACCCGGACGGGCTGGAAGACGGAGGAAGGCAGGAAAAAAGCCCCGGACCACGACGGGTGCGGGGCTTTCGGAGTCGATGACTCAGATCGCGTGCACCACGTCGGCGTACTGAAGGTCGCGCTGCTGCTGCAGCGCGCGCAGCTCGGTGCTGCGAAGCGTGAGCGTGAGTTTCTCCACGGTGTCGCGCCTTCCTTCGTCCACGGGGGTGCTGGTGCGATGTGCACAGCCCCGCAACGCTAGTGCCCAGACCGCATCGCGCGCAAGACCTTCGTCTCACGACCACCACGACCACCACGGCCCCCACAACCACGCGACAGGCCCTACCCGACGACCCAAGGTGAGCGTGTGGCCGACGGGTGCGAGCGAAGCCCGCGCCCGGCGACCGCGCGCTCACATGTCGCGGCTCGCCGGGCAGGGACCGGCGAGCCCCGGGAGCGCCGAGCGAAGCCCGGCGCCCCCGGCAGCCAGCTAGTGCACGAGCTTCAGCCCCACCACGCACGCCACGATCCCCATCACCAGCAGCGCCTTCACGAGCGAGAAGCTCTCGCCCCCGAAGGTCATCCCGTAGAGGACGGTGAGCGACGCGCCGATCCCCACCCACACGGCGTAGCCGGTGCCCACCGGGATGGTGCGCAGGGCGTAGGCGAGGCCGGCCATGCTGGCCAGCAGGCCGGCGCCGAAGATCACGGTCGGCCAGAGCTTGGTGAAGCCCTCGCTGCGGCCGAGCGCGGTGGCCCAGACGGCCTCGAGAACACCGGATGCGATCAGAACGATCCATGACATGACGACTCACTCCTGCGTGGTCAGTCTTGTCGCTGTCCGGGTACTGCGCCCTCGTCCGGAAGCCGCTCTGCGGCCTTGGTTCCAGGATGGCACGGCTGCCTGATCACGGGCTGGGCAGCGCTCACTAGGCTTGCGGGGGTGAGCGAGAACCAGCATCCGGACCCCGTGCGCGTAGCCGTGCTCGGGCCCGTCGCGGTCGGCTCTCCGGGTGCTCTCGTCGAGCCGGCCGGACACCGCGCCAAGGCGCTCCTCGCCGCGCTCGCGCTGGCCGCTCCGCAGCCCATCGGGGCCGAGCGCCTGGTCGACGAGGTGTGGGGCGACGACGCCCCCCGCGGCGCCCGGGCCGCGCTGCAGACGCAGGTGTCGCGCATCCGCTCGGCCTTCGGCGAGCAGCTGATCGAGTCGACGCCGTCGGGATACCGGCTCGCCGCGGCCGTCGAGGTCGACGTGCTCCTCGCCCAGCGGATGCTCGACGACGCCCGCACACAGCTCGCCGCCCACGAGTGGCCGGCCGCCGTCGCCGCCTGCCGCGCGGGCCTCGCGCTCTGGCGAGGCGAACCCGGCACCGACCTGGCGGGCGCGGGGTGGACGTCCGCCTCCGGGTCCGGATCCGACTCGGTCGCCGAGGCGCTCGCCGCGCGCGCCGGGCAGCTGCGTGACGGCCTGGAATCGATTCTGGCGACGGCCCTGCTGGAGGCCGGAGACCCCGGCGCCGCCGAGCCGCTCGCGCGCCGGCTCACCGAGCGCGCTCCCTTCGACGACAGCGCCCACCTGGTCCTGATGCGTGCCCTCGATGCGATGGGCCGGCCCACGGAGGCGGTGGCGGTATACGCCCGGTTCCGCCGGCAGGTGCAGGATGCCTTCGGCACCAGCCCCGGGCTCGAGCTGCAGCACCTCAATCTGGAGCTGCTGGAACGGGACCTGACGGACGCGCGGCCGGACGGCACGCCGACGACCGTCGCCGCGAGCCCGCAGCACCTCCCGGGAGCGGCCCGCCCGCCCGCCGAGGCGGTCACGCAGGCGCCGGACGACCGGTCGGGAGCGACGGCACACACGGCGGCGGTCTCGCCCGACGAGCACCCCGCCGCGGATCCGTCCTGGGGCGCGGCGGGCTCGGGGGCGGCGAAGACGCTCCCCCGCCGTGCGGCGGTCGGCCGGGGCATCCGGGCGGCCCCGAACGAGCTGATCGGACGGGAGTCGGCGATCGCCGCGATCGAAGCGCTGCTCGCGAGCACCCGCGTCACCACCGTGCTCGGGCCGGGCGGACTCGGCAAGACGCGGATCGCGCACGAGCTGGCCGCCCGGGCGCTCGAACGCTACGGCGCCGTGATCGTGGCCGAGCTGGCGAGCGTGCGCAGCGCCGACGACCTCGTGTTCGCGCTCGCCTCGGCCCTGGGCATCCGCGAGGTGGCGACCGGCACCCGGCTCGGCTCGACCGTGCTGCGCGCCGACCTGCGCACCCGCATCCTGAACCGGCTCGGCGAGACCCCGACCCTGCTCGTGATGGACAACTGCGAGCACCTGATCGAGGCGGCCGCCGAGTGGTGCGCCGAGCTGACGGCCGAGGTTCCGGAGCTGACCGTGCTGGCCACGAGCCGCACGCCACTGGCGATCTCGAGCGAGCGCGTGTTCCTGCTGGCCCCACTGGGAGCAACGGGTGCCGCGGATTCGGCGAGCGATCTCGAAGCCGACGCCGCCGTGCGCCTGTTCGTCGACCGGGCGACGGCGGCACGCCCCGGCGCGAGCCTTCCGCTGGAGGTCGTCGCCCGCCTCTGCCGCCGCCTCGACGGGTTGCCGCTCGCCATCGAGCTGGCGGCCGCGCGCATCCGGTCGATGCCGCTCGAGGAGATCGAGCGACGGCTCTCCAACCGCTTCGCGCTGCTCACCGGCGGGGATCGCAGCGCTCCCGAGCGGCACCGCACGCTGCGCGCGGTGATCCAGTGGAGCTGGAACCTGCTCGGCGCGGGCGAACAGCGCGCCCTCGCGCGGTTGTCGGAGTTCGCCGACGGGTTCAGCGCCGAAGCCGCCGCGGCGGTCGTGGCCGGAGCGCCGGACGCGGCGGGAGCACCGGTCGTGGCCAGAGCGCCGAAAGCGGCGGGCGCAGCGAGCCCGGCGACACCGGCCGCCGACGCCGACCTCGACGCGGTGCTCGGCATCCTCGACGCCCTGGTCGATCAGTCGCTCGTGATGCTGCGCGAATCCTCCTCGGGGCTGCGCTACCGGATGCTCGAGACCGTACGCGAGTTCGGCCAGCTCCAGCTGGACGAGTCGGGCACCCGCACCGAGGTGCGCGACGCGCTCTTCGCCTGGGCGGAGGAGTTCTGCGCGAGCCGGTACGCCTTCACCGACGGCCCGCGCCAGGTCGCCACCTTCGCCGAGATCGCGGTCGAGGAGGACAACCTGATCGACGTGCTGCGCCGCGCGATCGACGCCGGGCGGCCGCAGACGGTCGTGACCGTGTTCTCGCTGCTCGGCTACGTCTGGTCGCTGCGGAGCGCGCACTCCGAGGTGATCGCGTTCGGGCCTCCTGTGTTCGGCGCCATCCGGCACTACCGCCCCGACGCGGCGCACGTCGACGCGATGGCCTCGTGCCTCATGCTCATCGCCGGCACGACCGTGTTGAGCGATCTGCGCTTCGCCGTGCGGCCGCGCTCGCTGCTGCGCAAGCTGACGGCCGAGCATCCGCTGTCGGATCCGCGCCTCGCCATGATGAGCGCGCTGGTAACCTCGAGCAACGAGCAGGGTGTGCGAGAGGTCGTGGCCGCCGGCATCGCCTCCGGCCACCGTCCGAGCGCCCTGCTCGGCACCATCGTCTCGAGCCTGATGGCCGAGAACGCCGGCGATCAGGATGCGGCCATCCGCTTCGCCGTCGCCGCCGCGAACCTCGCCGTGTCGCTGCAGGACACCTGGGGCGAGGCGATGGCGAGCCAGATGCTCGGCGCGCTGCACAGTCAGAACGCCGAGCCCGTGGAGGCCCTGCGCTGGGCCCGGCGCGCGCAGGTCGGCCTGCAGGCGCTCGGTGCCGACGACGACATCCGGCAGCTGGAGTGGACCATCGCCATCAACGAGCTCGATGTCGGGGACATCGACGAGGCGATCCGCCTGTTCGACCGGCTGATCCTGTCGCCGGGCGAATCCGACGGCGTCGACATCGGCTCGATCGGGCTCGCCGGGCGGGCCGAGGTGTACCGGCGGCAGGGCCGGATCGAGGAGGCGCGCCGGGCCAACGACGGCGCGATCGCGGCCTTCGACGTGCCCCGCACGCGGGCCTCGCCCTGGTACCGGATCATGGTCTCGAACGTGCTCGCCGGCCGGGTGCTCGACGGCGACGGAACGCCCGCCGAGCTGCAGCGGATGGCGCGGCGGCTGCGCTCGCGCACCCTCGCGAACCTGCGCTGGCAGCCCGCCTACGTCGACCGCCCCGTGCTCGGCGCCTCGCTGACCGGCCTCGCCGTGTGGCTCGAGAGCGTCACGGGCGCAGCCGCGGACGTCGACTCCGATTCCGATCTGCGGCGGCTCGCCCTCGACCTGCTGGCCTTCGCGGAGGCCCTGCGCGCCCGGCAGGATCCCTCCGCGCTGCACCTGGCACCCCTGTTCGAGCGCTTCGCCGAGCGGTACCCGGCCGCCGACGTCGCCGCCGCGCGCGCGGCCGCCGCCGCCGTCCCGAACGACGAACGACCCGGGCGCGTCGCAGAACTGCTGCACACGCCCGGGCCGTGGTCGGTGCCGCGGATGCTGCCGGCCCGCTAGCGGGGCCGCATCCGTCGTTCCCGGTGTCGTCGTCTAAGGCCCCGGATCCCCCGGCTGCCCGGGATCAGGCCTTCTTCATGTAGGCGCGCACGGTGAGCGGGGCGAAGATCGCCACGATCACAGCGGCTCCGAGCAGGGCCAGCCAGGCGTCGGCGCCGAAGACGCCGTTGTTGGCCAGGTCGCGCACGGCCGTCACGAGGTGCGAGACCGGGTTGACGTTCACGAAGGCCTGCAGCCAGGTCGGCATGGTGTCGGGCTGCACGAAGGCGTTCGAGAGGAAGGTCAGCGGGAACAACACCAGGAACGAGATGCCCTGCACGCTCGACGCGCTGCGGGCGATCACGCCGAAGAACGCGAAGATCCAGCTGATCGCCCAGGAGCAGGCGATCACGAGCAGACCGGCCAGCACGACCGCACCGAAGCCGCCCGCCGGGTGGTAACCCATCAGGAACCCCACCACGAAGGTGATCGTGGTGGCGATGGCGTACCGGGCTGTGTCGGCCAGCAGCGCTCCGGCCAGCGGGGCGATCCGCGCGATCGGCAGCGACTTGAAGCGGTCGAAGACCCCCTTGTCCATGTCCTCGCGGAGTTGGATGCCGGTGACGACCGAGGTGGTGATGACCGTCTGCACGAGGATGCCGGGGATCAGCAGCGGCAGGTAGTCCTGCACGCTCCCGGCGATCGCGCCGCCGAAGATGTACGAGAACATCAGCGTGAAGATGATCGGCTGCAGCGTCACGTCGATCAGCTGTTCGGGCGTGCGGCGGATCTTCAGCAGCCCGCGCCAGGCCATGCTGAACGAGTTCTGCACGGTCTGGGTGAGGCTGACGTGGTTCTTGAGGGTGCGCGAGACACCCGGGGTGATGGTGAGCTGCGTCATTTCGCGGCCTCCAGTTCGAGTTCGGTTGCGGGTCCGGTGCCGGTACCGGATGCGGCGCCGGTGGTGGTGCCGTCGCCGGCGGTCTCCTCGTCGGAGGCCGTGTGACCGGTGAGGGCGAGGAAGACCTCGTCGAGGGTGGGCTGCTGCACGGCGAGCTCGGCCACCTGGATGCCGTCGGCCCGCAGGCGGATCAGCAGGTCGGTGACGCTGTCGGGATCGGTCATCGGCGCCGTGATGCGGCCCGCCTCCGGGCTCAGCACCGACTCGACGCCGAGCACGTCGAGCACGGCGTGACGGGCGCGCTCGAGGGTGGCGGCATCCACGAGTCTGAGCAGCAGGGAGGCGCTGCCGACGGAGTGCTTGAGCTCGTCGGCGGTGCCCTCGGCCACGACGATGCCGCGGTCGATGACGGCGATGCGGTCGGCCAGCTGGTCGGCCTCGTCGAGGTACTGGGTGGTGAGCAGCACGGTGGATCCGGTGGCGACGAGCCGGCGGATGGTGTCCCACATCTGCGAGCGGGTGCGGGGGTCCAGACCCGTGGTGGGCTCGTCGAGGAAGATCAGGGGCGGCTGCGAGATGAGGCTGGCGGCGAGGTCGAGGCGCCTTCTCATGCCTCCGGAGAAGTTCTTCAGCGGGCGCTTGGCGGCTTCGGACAGGCCGAACTCCTCGAGCAGCTCGGCCGACTTGCGGCGCGACTCGGCGCGGCCGAGACCGTTCAGGCGCGAGAACAGCACGAGGTTCTCGGTGGCGCTCAGCGTCTCGTCAACGCTGGCGTACTGGCCGGTGACGCCGATCAGCTGGCGCACGACCTGCGCTTCGCGGCGCACGTCGTGGCCGAACACGGTGGCCTCGCCGCCGTCGGGCTTCAGCAGGGTGGCGAGCATCCGGATCGTCGTGGTCTTCCCGGCGCCGTTCGGGCCGAGTACGCCGTAGACGGTTCCGGTGCGCACGCTGAGGTCGACTCCGTCGACGGCGCGGTTGTCACCGAACACCTTGACGAGTCCGTGGGCTTCGACGGCCCAGTCGCCGGTGGGTGAGGCGGGCATCCGATCTCCTTCTCGATGACCGGCACAGGATGGCGCCGGGTTCGGGAACGAGTCTGCGCGGGCGCGCTTACGGCCCGCTTACGCGCCTCTGTCGTGGCGCTGTCGCAGGCCGCCCCCACCCGCCGACCCGTCAACCAATGCCGCAATGCGGTGCCCAGAGCGGGACTGAGTGACGGGTCGGCGCGCGCAGCTCATCCCCACCACCGCCGAGCCGTCAGTTGGTGCCGCTATTCGGTGCTCTGAACGGGACTGTGTGACGGGTCGGCGAGCTGCTCTGGGGTGGTGGCGGGGAGACGGCACACGAAGTCGGTGCAGCGGTAGGCGGTGGGGAGTCCGTGCTGGGCGGGGCGGCCTTCGAAGAGCTCGAAACCGGATGCTGCGAGCTCGCGCGCCTGGGATTCGGTGGCGCGGGCCGTGAGGCCGGTGGTCTGGCGGCGCACGTAGTCGCGGAGGGCGGTCGTGGCGCTGACTGGGCTGCCGGTGGATACCTCGGAGGCGGGGAGGCCGGGGGTGGCGGGGCGGGCCTCGGCCGCGCCATCCGGTTCGATGAGGACGAGCTGGGTGGCGGGGCGGGCGAGCTCGGTGAGCACCCGGAGGGCGGCGCCGAACGCGATCGGCTGCGTAGGTGCGAGCTCGCGCACCGGCGCGAGCAGCTCGGCGGCGGCCTCGCGGTAGCGGCGCTCGGCCGTGAGGCCGTACAGCAGCACCAGCGCCGAGGCGGCGGCGCTGCGGCCCGAGGGGTAGGCGCCCTCGGAGGGGTCGAGCTCGGCGGAGAGGCCCTGGCCGCGCAAGACGGGGTCGCCCGATCCGGTCCGGCCCTCGAGCACGTCGTCGAGCAGCGCGCGGCCCGCCGACGCGTAGCGCACCGAGCCCGTCACCGCCGCGAGGCGCAGCAGCCCCTCGGCGAGCATCCCGTAGTCCTCGAGCGTGGCCGCGGCGTCCGAGAGGCGGTCGCCGATGGACACCCGGGCGAGCGGATGCCCCGGCCTCACGTGCGTGGCGAGCAGGTGGTCGGCGGCACGGCGGGCGGTCGCGAGCCAGTCGTCGCGATCGAACACGAAGGCGGCGTGCGCGAGGGCGCCGAGGGCGAGGCCGTTCCAGCCGGCCAGCACCTTCTCGTCGAGGGCGGGCGGGGTCTGGGCGGCCCGTGCCGCCGCGTCGAGCGCGTAGTAGCCGCCCTCCACCCGCGCACCGTCGACCGTGCTCTCCGAATCCTGCGCCGAGGCGAAGCCGCCCGAGGGCAGCTGCATCACGTCGAGCAGGAAGCGTGCGATGCCCTCGGCGGCGTCGCGGGCCCGGCCGGCGGCATCCGGTTCGCCTGCGCCGGCGGACACGGGCGGGCCGACAGGCCCCTGCGCCCGCGCCCAGGCCTCGGTATAGGCGTCGAGCAGCTGCGCGTTGTCGTAGAGCATCCGCTCGTAGTGCGGATCGCTCCAGTCGCGTCGCGTCGCGTACCGGAAGAACCCGCCCTCCACCGGGTCGCGCAGCGGCGACGCCGCCATCGCCCTCAGCGTGCGGTCCGCCAGCGCTCTGGCCTCGCCCACCGTGTCGGCGGCCGCGAGCAGAAACCGCAGCACGGGCGCCACCGGGAACTTGGGCGCGCCGCCGAACCCGCCGTACTGGCCGTCTTCATAGGCGGCGAGCTCGCTCACGATGCCGCCGAGGGCCGGTGCGATCGTGGGAGCGACGCCATCCTGAGCCGGGGCCTCGGGATGCACCGACCCGGCGATGCCCGCGGCATCGGCTCCGGTCGCGCCCGAAGCCAGCCGCTGCTGCCCCGCGGCGAGCGCCGCCGCGAGCTGGTCGGCGGTGGCGAGCACGTCGGCGCGCCGCACCTGCCACGCCTCCGTGACCGCGTCGAGCACCTGCCGGAACGAGGGGTGCCCCTCCACCGGCACGGGCGGCGAGTACGTGCCCGCGAAGAACGCCTTGCCCGCGGGCGTGGTGAACACGTTCAGCGGCCAGCCGAGCCCTTCGGTGAACGCGCCGGCGGCGGCGAGGTACGCCGAGTCGACCTCCGGATGCTCCTCCCGGTCGACCTTGATGGCCACGAAGTGCTCGTCGAGGTACGCGGCGAGGGCCGGATCGGAGAAGCTCTCGCGCGCCATCACGTGGCACCAGTGGCAGGTCGAGTAGCCGATCGACACCAGCACCGGCACGTCGCGCGCCGCGGCCGCCGCGAACGCCTCCGCGCCCCACGGGTACCAGTCCACGGGGTTGCCCGCGTGCGACCTCAGGTACGGGCTGATCGCATCCGAAAGCCTGTTCACCATGCCGTGCTCCTTCCGGCGGCGCGACCGGTCAGTGCCGCACGACCTGTTTCTCGCCCGCGCGCACGGGGGCGTCGATCACGTTCTGCGGCGCGGGCAGCGGGCAGAGGTAGAAGTCGGCGAAGGCGCAGGGCGGGAGCACGGCGCGGTTGAAGTCGACCTCGATCTCACCCGATCCGGCGTCGGCGCGCAGGAAGAGGAAGCGGAACCGGTAGCTCTCGCCGCCACTGGTCGCATCCTTGAACACCACGTGCAGCCGGGTCAGCGGTCCCGTGGCCAGAAGCTCGAGCTTCTGCCCGGCCACCTCCACCTCCACCACGCCCGCGAGCGCGGAGTTCTCGACGGAGCCGTCGATCGTGTCGATGTCGACCCGCTCGCCGTCGGCCGCCGGGCGGAAGCGCCCCTTCAGCACCCAGGCGGGATCCGGTTCATAGGCCTCGATGTCGGCCACCGAGGCCCGCGACGGCGCCTCGGGGTCGAGCACCCGCAGCGCCACGTCGTCGTCGCGCCGGTAGTTGCGCAGCAGCCGGCCGCCGAGCAGCGTCTCGCCGCCCTCGTCGATCGTGAAGTCGGGACCGACGATGGCCGCGCCGTCGAGCGACCACTCGCCCTCCAGACCCTCGACGGGCTGCGGATCGGGCGAGAGCCAGTGCGTGCCCACGAGTGCCGCCACCCCGTGCGGCGCGGTCACCGCCCGCAGCCGCCCTTCGTGCCAGGCCTGCCAGGACGACTCGAACTCACTCGCGCTCTCGCTCACGCTCCGAGCCTACGCGCGGGCACCCCTGAGCGCCCGCCGTGACGAAGGAAGTCGTCGGCGGCGACGGCGACGCATCCGCTCTACCGCTCGACGCCGTGGGCCACGATGATGGAAGACATGACCCACACCCGTGTGACCGTGCTCGACTACACCGTGAACGCCGACGTCTACGCCCGGTACGGCGCCGACTTCGACGCCGAAGCCGTGAACGACGAGATCCTGCGGATCGTGAACGAGGCCGCTCCGGCCGGTGTGACGGTGGAGCGCAACGGCGCGGTGATGGCCGAGGACGACGCCATCCGCACCGCCCGCGAATTCGACTGGGCGACGGTGCTGAAGCGCATCGACCTCGACACCATCCTCGCCCAGCACGGTCGCTGACGCCGCCCGGGCCCGAGCCCGGGGCCGTAGGATGGAGGGCTGATGTCCTCCGACTCCCCCCTCACCATCGTCTTTCCCCCCGAGCTGCCCGTCAGCCATAAGAAGGACGAGATCGCGCGCGCCATCCGCGACCACCAGGTCGTGATCGTGGCCGGCGAGACCGGATCGGGCAAGACGACGCAGCTGCCGAAGATCTGCCTGGAGCTCGGCCGCGAGAACATCGGGCACACGCAGCCCCGGCGGCTCGCCGCCCGCACGATCGCCGAGCGCATCGCCGAGGAGCTCGGCCAGGAGGTCGGAGGCCTGGTCGGCTACCAGGTGCGCTTCACCGACAAGGCGAGCAAGGCCACGCGCATCAAGCTGATGACCGACGGCATCCTGCTGAACGAGATGAACCACGACCGGATGCTCAGCCGGTACGACACGATCATCATCGACGAGGCGCACGAGCGCAGCCTCAACATCGACTTCCTGCTCGGCTACCTCAGGCAGCTGCTGCCGAAGCGGCCCGACCTCAAGCTCATCATCACGAGCGCCACGATCGACCCCGAGAGCTTCGCGCGGCACTTCGCGGATGCCTCGGGCGAACCGGCGCCGATCGTGGAGGTGTCGGGGCGCACGTTCCCGGTGGAGGTGCGGTACCGCCCGCTGGCTCCGGATGCGCCGTCCGACGACCCCGACGACGACCAAGACGACGACAACGCCGGTGACGGCGGCCAGGATGGCGCCGAGCGCCGGACCCCTTCGAGCCCGGTGCGCGCATCCGGTAACGCCCGATCGGGGAACGCGGTGCGCGCGGCCGGCCGGCCGAAGCCCGGCTCGGCCGATCGCGACGAGGAAGGCCGCGACCTGTTCCAGGCCATCGGAGACGCCCTCGACGAGCTCGAGCGCGAGGCGCCGGGCGACGTGCTGGTCTTCCTCTCCGGCGAGAACGAGATCCGCGACGCCGAGGAGGCCCTGCGCGGCAAGTACGCCGGCCGCAGCGCCTCCTCCGGCAACGGGGTGGAGGTGCTCCCCCTCTACGGGCGGCTGAGCGCCGCCGACCAGCACCGCGTGTTCCAGCGCAGCAGCACCCCGGGCATCCGTCGCCGGGTGATCCTCGCCACGAACGTGGCCGAGACGAGCCTCACGGTGCCGGGCATCAAGTACGTGATCGACTCGGGCACGGCGCGCATCAGCCGCTACTCGGTGCGCTCGAAGGTGCAGCGGCTGCCGATCGAGCCGATCTCGCAGGCGAGCGCCAACCAGCGCTCGGGCCGCTCGGGCCGCACCAGCGACGGCATCGCCATCCGGCTCTACTCCGAAGAGGACTACACGCGGCGGCCGGAGTTCACCGACCCCGAGATCCTGCGCACGAACCTCGCCGCGGTCATCCTGCAGATGATCTCGCTCGGGCTCGGCGACATCGCGGCCTTCCCCTTCCTGCAGCCGCCGGATTCGCGCGGCATCAAGGACGGCGTCGACCTGCTGACCGAACTGAACGCGGTCCGCACACCTGAGACGAAGGATGCGGTGCCCCAGCTGACGGCCGTCGGCCGCGACCTCGCGCGCCTGCCGATCGAGCCGCGGTTCGCGCGCATGGTCGTCGAGTCCAAGCGCACGGCGACCAGCCGCGAGGTGCTGGCGATCGTGGCGGGGCTGACGATCCAGGATCCGCGCGAGCGACCGCTGGAGAAGCGCGGGCGCGCCGACGAGCTGCACGGGCGGTTCGCCGATCCCACCAGCGACTTCCTCACCCTGCTGAACCTCTGGAACTACCTCGAGGAGCAGCAGCGCGAGCTGTCGTCGAGCGCGTTCCGGCGCCTGTGCAAGAACGAGTTCCTGAACTACCTGCGCATCCGCGAGTGGCAGGACGTGTACCGGCAGCTGCGGCAGCTGGCGAAGCCGCTCGGGCTGAGCATCGGCGAGCCGAGTGTGAATCCGGATGGCATCCACAAGTCGATCCTGTCGGGCCTGCTCTCGCAGATCGGGCTGCGCGATCTCGTCAAGAAGGACTACGCGGGCGCCCGCGGCACTCGGTTCTCGATCTTCCCGGGCTCCACGCTCGCCAAGAAGCAGCCCGCGGCCGTGATGAGCGCCGAGCTGGTGGAGACCAGCCGCCTGTTCGCGCGGATGAACGCCGCGATCGATCCGGGCTGGGTGGAGCCGCTGGCCGGCGACCTGCTGAAGCGCAGCTACTCCGAGCCGCACTGGGAGAAGAAGCAGGGCGCCGCCGTGGCCTACGAGCGGGTGACGCTGTACGGGGTGCCGATCGTGGCGAAGCGGCGGGTGCAGTTCGCGCGGATCGACCCCGAGTACGCGCGGGAGCTGTTCATCCGGCACGCCCTCGTCGAGGGCGAGTGGGAGTCGCAGCAGGCCTTCGACCGCGCCAACCGGGCGTTCCGTCGCGACCTCGAGCAGCTCGAGGAGCGCTCGCGCCGGCGTGACATCCTGCTCGACGACGAGGCCGTGTTCGAGTTCTACCAGGCGCGCATCCCGCGGGACGTCGTGTCGCAGCGCAGCTTCGAGGGCTGGTGGAAGACGGCCCGGCACGACGACCCCGAGCTGCTCACCATGACGCTCGACACGCTGCTGCCCGAGGGGGCGCCCGAGGTCGACGAGACCGAGTTCCCGGCGATGTGGCAGCAGGGCGACCAGCGGCTCGCGCTGACCTACCGCTTCGAGCCCGGAGCGGACGACGACGGGGTCACCGCGACGGTGCCGCTGGCGCTGCTGCCCCGGCTGTCGGCCGAGGCGTTCGAGTCGCAGGTGCCGGGGTTCCGGCGCGAGCTCGTGACGGGGCTGATCCGCTCGCTGCCGAAGCGGCTGCGGGTGAACTTCGTGCCCGCCACCGACTGGGCGGGGCGGCTGCTCGACGAGCTCGGGCCGGTCGAGGAGGGTGTCGATGCGTCGTCGGGCTCCGCTCGGGTTCCGGATGCGGCGAAGCAGGGGCGTGGCGGGTTCCTCAGCCGGCTCGCGGCCGTGATGACCCGGCTCGCACACACCCCGGTCGCGGCGGCCGACTTCGATCGCACGAAACTGCCGGAGCATCTGCGGGTGACGTTCCGGGTGGTGAACGAGAGCGGGAAGACCCTCGCGGCGGGCAAAGACCTCACCGTTCTGCAGGAGAGACTGGCGGATGCCGCCCGGGCGAGCATCGCACGGCTGTCCGGCGGGGGCGCGCCCGCGGGTGGCCGGTTGGGCACGTCCGGCGCCGCCGCCGCCGCGCGCGGCGCCGATAACGACGCCGGTGCCGCGCGCGGCGCCTCCGGTGCCCGAGGCCGGGCCGCCGATCGCGGCCCCGGCCGCTCCGCCGGCGCCTCCCCCGACGGTGGCGGGCCCGATCCGTCCGCGGCCGCACCTGCCGCACGTGCTGACGCGGCAGCCCGTCTGGCGAGCGCCGCCGGCCGGGCGCGCGACGGCTTCGCCGAGCGCGCCGGCCTCACCGCGTGGACCTTCGGCGACCTCCCCCGCTTCGTCGACACCGCGCAGCACGGCGGGGTCATCCGTGCCTACCCGGCGCTCGTCGACGAGAAGTCCTCGGTGGCCCTCCGCCTGATGGCGAGCGCCGAGGAGCAGGCGCGTGCGACCCCGGCCGGGGTGCGCCGGCTGCTGCTGCTGGCGGTGCCGAGCCCGGCATCCTATGTTCGCGACCATCTCACCCAGAACGAGAAGCTGCTGCTGGCGACGAGCCCGTACCAAAACGTGAACGCGCTCTTCGACGACGCGATGGCGGCCTGTGCCGACGAGGCGCTCTTCGCGCTGCACCCCGACGGCCTGGTGTGGACCGCGGCCGAGTTCGAGGCCGTGCGGGACCGCCTGTCGAAGGCCGTGCTGCCCCTGCTGGACCAGACGATCGCCACCGTGGTGCGCATCCTGAGCGGCGTGCGCGATGTCGAACGGGCCATCAAGTCGGGCACGAGCATGGCGATGCTGCCGGCCATCACGGATGCCCGCGAGCAGCTGGCCGCCCTGGTGCACCCCGGCTTCATCGCCTCCACGGGCCTCGCTCGTCTAGGCCACCTTCCACGCTACCTCGCCGGAATCGTCTACCGCCTCGAGAAGCTCCCCGACAACCCCGCCCGAGACCGCGCCTGGATGACGGAGGTGCAGACCGCCACCGCCCGCTACACCGACGCCGGCGGCCGCCTCCCCCAGGCCCCCCACGCCCCACCGAACCTCGTGCACGCCCGCTGGCTCCTCGAAGAACTCCGAATCTCCCTCTTCGCCCAGCCCCTGGGCACAGCAGAACCCGCATCCCTCCAGCGCCTCACCAAGCTCCTGGCATGACTCACGCGCCGGTCACGGCCAGCTTCACCCGGGCAGGTAGGAGTTCAGCTGCTCGAGCACCGTATCCGAGACGGAGTTCTGCCCGCCCAGCACGACGATGCGGTACGGCCGCAGCCTGTCCAACTGGGCGGCGACCGGCGCAGGAACGCCCTCGCGCGTGACGAGCAGCACAGGCGCGTCATCTGCGATGGCCGCCGCTGATCCGGACAGCGCATCCGGAAAGACCTCGCCCGAGGCGACGTAGACCGTATAGGCACGCACCGGACTCGCACGGGTCGCCGACGCAGCCGACACGGCGAATCGGTCGGCACCGTCTACCCGGGTGACCGGTGCTGTCGCGCCCAGCGCGGCGACGACGGGTTCGGAGATCGTGTTCGGCCCGCCGAGCACGATGATGTTCGAGGGCTTGAGCCGTGTGATCTCGGTTTGCACGGCGGGCGGGATGACGCCTTTCTGGAGCAGCAACACGGGTGCGTGGTCGTGGCCGGCCGCGGCCGAGCCCGAGAGCGCGTCGGGGAAGACCTCACCCGAGGCCAGGTAGACGGTAGCCGAGCCGCCGGGGAACGCCGCCTTCGAGACGGCGGCCGACACCTCGTAACGATCCGCTCCGGCGATCCGCGAGACCGACGTCGAATACGTGCCGAGCTGGGTCTGAACCGCCGCACTGATGCTGGCGGTGCCACCAAGCACCACGATCCGCTGCGGCCGGAGGCGCGTCAGCTCGCCGCCGATCACCGGAGGCACCGCATCCTTCGTCACCAGAAGCACCGGACCCCGCTGCGCCCCCGCGGCCGCCGATCCCGAGAGCGCGTCGGCGAAGCCCGTCCCCGACGCGACGTAGACGATGGGAACACCCGAGTAGAAGGTGCTCGCCGACACCGCGGCGGACACCGCGAATCGATCGACGCCCCCGACTCTCTCGACCGCGGGCAAGGGGCTCGGATGTGCGTCGTACATCACCACCTGCGACTTGTCGGGCCCCGGGCGTGGAGTCTGGGCCACGAATACGCGATGGGTCACCTGATCCACCGTGATCGAGTTGAAGTAGTCTTCATCGCCGCCGCCTTCGACAGCCAGCGTGTCGCTCCTCAGCGCCTGAATTCCAGGCACCCCGCCACCGGCGGTGGCTACGAGTACGAGGTGTTGGGAGTCATCCACGGAAAAGTCCTGAGGTGCTGTCCCAAGCGGCGCTGACGTGGCAACTTTCGTCATCGAGGTCGGATCGTAGCTCTCGAGATGAGTGACCAGCGGGCGGTCGGTGGACACGACCAGCGCGCCCCCACCGAAAGCCAGCTTCAGAGGCCGGTTCTCCAGCCGGGTCGTCGACGAGCCGGTCGGAAAGACGGTGGTGATGGTCGAGTCGACCGTGCTTGAGATGAAAGCGTGGTGAGTTGCCGAATCGACCACGACATCCGTCGGCTCGCGCCCGGTCGCCTCACGCCGGACACTCCCGGTAGCGACATCGATGAGAGAGACATCATTCGAGACCGAATTGGCCACGTAGACGACGTCGGCGACGGAATCCACGGCTATTGCCGTTCCCCCCTTGCCAAAGGTCTTCCACGATCCCACGACTTTCCCCGACGATGCCGATCCGGGGTCCACGTCGACGGCGAACACCTGCTCTCCCGATCCATCGAGCACGAACAGGTGATGAGTGGTCTCGTTCACGACCTGCGCAAACAGAGATACACCGGGGATCGGCACGGTGGACAGAGGCGTCAGACTCGTCCCGCCACCATCGAAGACGGTCACGTTGAGGCCCTTGTAGTCGACCACGAAGGCTCGGTGCGTCGTGCTGTCGACTGCTACCGAGAAGATTCCGTCGGAGGGCGGCGTCACACCGGCAGACGCCACGCGAGCGAACTCGATGCTCCGAGGAGCCGCGGTCGCAGGGGACAGCGGTCCGAGCGCCATCACGGCCAGAACAACGGCTGCCGTGGCTAGGCCCACAATGCGTTTGACGCTTCCAAGCATTACCCGAGCATACCTCAGCTAAGTGATCGATGCTGCTCGGATGACGCGCGACGCAGCTAGACTTGTCTGCTTATGAGCAGCTACACCTCCCTCCTCAAGACGCGCGGCGTCGCGCGGATCATCGCTGCTCAGCTGACCGCTCGTTTTCCGTTCGGGATGCTGTCGCTGGCGTTCCTGCTGCACATCGAGCACACCTACGACAGCTACGGCGTCGCCGGGCTCGTGCTCGCCGCGCTGAGCATCGGGCAGGCGATCGCCGGGCCTGTGACGAGCCGGCTGATGGGGCGCTGGGGCATGCGCCCGGTCATCCTCGTCACCATGATCATCTGCGCCGTGGCCATCACCTGCATCGCACTGTTCCCGATGGGGATCGCGGCCGACATGGGGGTGGCGTTCGTCGCCGGGCTCACGATGCCGCCCATCCAGCCGGCCGTGCGCACCATCTACCCCAAGATGGTGAACTCGAAGCAGCTCACCCCGCTGTTCTCGCTCGACGCCTCGGCGCAGGAGATCATCTGGGTGCTCGGGCCGGTCATCACGACCTTCGTGTCGATCCAGATCGGCACCGTCTGGGGCATCCTGCTCGCCGTGGCGTTCCTGGTGGGCGGCGGCATCTGGTTCCTCTCCAGCCCCGAGCTCGGGCGGGTGCGCATCCCGCGCTCCAAGCGCAAGCTCGGCGTGGTGCTGAAGAAGCCGCCGGTGCTGCTGGCCACCATCGTGGGCTTCCTGCTCGTGGCCACCTGCGCCGCCATCGAGGCGGGGGTCGTGTCGACCTTCGGCGAGGGCGGCGCGGAGGCCGGCATCGTGCTCGCCATCTTCGCGGTCGGGTCGCTCGCCGGTGGCCTCTCGCTCGGCCACAAGCCGATCGGCCCCTGGGCCCTCGCGCGCCGGATGGCGATCGTGTTCGTCGGCACCGCCATCGCCGCCGCGTGGCTGAACGTGTGGTGGCTGGCCATCACGCTGTTCATCGCGGGCATCGGCATCGCGCCCGCCCTCGCCGTGATGTTCGCGATCGTCTCCTCGAGCGTGCGCTTCAGCGACACCGCCGAGGCTTACGGCTGGGTCGGCACCGGGCAGCTGATCGGCGCGGCGGTCGGATCGGCTCTGGCCGGCTTCCTGATCGACGGCATCGGTTCGGTCGGCGCCTTCGTGGTGGCGGCGGTGCTCGCCTTCGTCGGGTTCCTGGTGCCGCTGCTCGGCAAGCGCTTCCACCCGGATCTGCGCGGCCGCGACGCGAGCCCGCTCCCCGACACCGAACCCGTCGACGCCATCACCGCCTGAGCCCTCGGGCTCCAGCACAGCCCCCGAGACCAGCCCAGCCCGGGTACCAGCACAGACCGCGGGATAATCGAAGCATGGTTCCCGCGCTCTCCCCGCTCCTTCCGCTCGTCGACGGCCGCAGCATCCCGCAGCTCGGTCTCGGCGTCTACAAGACGACGGATGCCGAGAGCGCCGATGCGGTCGACGTCGCCCTGCGCCACGGCTACCGCCTGATCGACACCGCGGCGATGTACCTGAACGAGCAGGGTGTCGGCGAAGGGATCCGGCGCAGCGGGCTGCCGCGCGAGGAGGTGTTCGTCACCACGAAGGTCTGGCACACCGACAACGGCTACGACAGCACCCTGCGCTCGTTCGACGAGAGCCTCGAACGGCTCGGCACCGACTATGTCGACCTGTACATGATCCACTGGCCGGCCCCCGCGAAGGACCGCTACGTCGACACCTGGCGGGCGTTCGAGACGCTCGCCGCCGACGGCCGGGCGCGCTCGATCGGTGTGGCGAACTTCCACCCGAAGCACATCGAGCGGCTGCTCGTCGAGACGGGGACCGTGCCCGCGGTCAACCAGATCGAGCTGCACCCGTGGCTGCCACAGACCGCGGTGCGCGCGTTCGACGCCGAGCACGGCATCGTCACGCAGGCCTGGTCGCCGCTGGCGCGCGGGCACGTGTTCGAGGCGGCGCACGGCGGCGAGGTGCTCGCCGGAATCGGGAGCAAGCACGGCAAGTCGGCCGCGCAGGTCGTCATCCGCTGGCACCTGCAGCTCGGCAACGCGGTCATCCCCAAGTCGGTCACGCCGTCGCGCATCCTCGAGAACATCGACGTCTTCGACTTCGAGTTGGATGCCGAAGACCTGGGCGCCATCGCGAGTCTGGAGACGGGCGAACGGACGGGAGTCGATCCGGACGACCGGAACTAGGGCGTGGGGGGGTCGCGTGGGGGTTGCTCGTGGGTGACTTGTCGGGCTGTGTTCGTTGCCGGTCGCGCCGGGCTTCGCTCGGCGTGACCGGGCTGCGCCGGTCCCTGCCCGGCGCAGCGCGACATGTGTGCGCGCGGACGAGGGACGCGGCCTTCGGTCGCATCCCTCGGCCACACGCACACCTTGGGTCGGCGAGTACGGCCTGAGACTTCGGGGCACGGTGGAAGTGGCGTGATGACTGGGGTCGCGGTAGAAGTGCTGACCCGGGGTCTCGGTGGACGTGCTGGGTGGGATGCCGGGCGGCCGGCCCCTACCAGCGGTCGTGGACGGCGTCTCGGAAGTAGCGGTCGTACAGGTCTTTGACGTTGTCGTCGAGGCCCTCCGGCAGGGTGAGGGAACCGGCCGAGGCGTTCGACTCCGCCTGGGCGCGGGAGCGGGCGCCGGGGATGACGGCGGAGACACCGTCTTGCGCGGCCACCCAGGCGATGGCCGCCGCGGAGGGCGCGACACCCTCGGGCAGCAGCGCGGCGAACTCGCGCGCGGCGTCGATGCCCTGGGCGAAGTCGACGCCCGAGAAGGTCTCCCCCACGTCGAAGGCGCTGCCGTCGCGGTTGTAAGTGCGGTGGTCGTCGGCCGCGAACTCCGTGTTCACGGTGTACTTGCCGCTCAGCAGGCCCGAGGCCAGCGGTACGCGCGCGATGATGCCGACACCGGCCTCGCGGGCGGCGGGCAGCACCTCGTCGAGCGGCTTCAGCCGGAAGGCGTTCAGGATGATCTGCACGGTGGCCGTGCCCGGCCGCGCGATCGCCGCCAGCGCTTCGGCGCAGGTCTCCACGCTTACGCCGTAGTTCGCGATCGCGCCCTCCTCGACCAGCACGTCGAGCGCGTCGTAGACCTCGTCGGTCGAGAACACGGGGGTGGGCGGGCAGTGCAGCTGCACCAGGTCGAGCGTGTCGACGCCGAGGTTCTGACGCGAGCGATCGGTCCAGGCCCGGAAGTTCGCGAGCGTGAACTCCGCGGGATCCTGCGGCCCCCGACGCCCCATCTTGGTGGCCACGGTGATGCCCGAGCCGCCGTTCGACCCGGTCGCGGCATCCGGATTCTCGCGCAGGAAACGCCCGATCACCCGCTCGCTCCGGCCGTCGCCGTAGACGTCGGCGGTGTCGAAGAAGGTGACCCCGGCATCGACGGATGCGGCCAGCACGTCGAGCGCGGCATCCTCGTCGACATCACCCCAGTCGGCACCCAGCTGCCAGGTGCCCAGGCCGATGACGGAGACGGATCGGCCGGTACGGCCCAGAGTTCGCTGCTGCATGTCTTCGACCCTAGCCGGGTCGACCGACACCGGCCCGAGACAGCCACGATCACGGTTCACCCCGGCACGATCGCGGGCCCGCGACGCGCTCCTCCCCCGCGCGCACGGAAAAGGGCCCCCGCACGGCGGAGGCCCTCGTACCGGGCCGGACGAAACCGGCCGTCACTGCACGCGATCAGTCGCGCAGGGACTCCTTGTAGTCGTTCTTGGCCTTGGTGGCGTCGCGCTCGGCCTCGGCCTTCTTGACCTCGTTCTCGGCCTTCGCCTCGTCGGCCTTGTCGCTGATGCGCTCCTTGGCGTCGTCGAAGGCCTCGCCGATCTTCTTGCCCGTGGCCTGCGCGGCGTCCTTCGCGTCGTCGATGAAACCCATGACAGCCTCCTTCAGTTCGTGGTGCTCAACACCGTACGACGACCGCGCCCGCGCCGCTCGCGGGTTCCAGGGAGCTTTCAGGCGACCGCCAGGCGGCGCGGGACGCGCGGCGAAGGTCTCGCCGGGATAACGAGCGGATAACCATCCGGCAACATCCAGCCACCCTCCAGACGCGCGCCAATACGGTGTGGCACATGAGACGAATGATCCTCGCTTCCGCCGCCGTCGCCACCGCCCTGCTGCTGGCCGGGTGCTCCGCCGGCTCGTCATCGTCCTCGTCCGGCTCGGGCCCCGTGCAGCTCGCCCAGCCCGACCAGGCGCAGACGGAGGGCGGTGTCGCGGGCGATGCCGCCGACGGCACCCGGCAGTCCGTGATCACCACCGGCTGGGTCGCCATCACGGTCGACGATCCGATCGCGGCGGCCCAGGATGCGGTCGACCTGGTCGACTCCTTCGACGGCAAGATCGACTCGCGGTCCCAGCAGGTGCAGTCGGACGAGCAGAACGCCAGCGCCCAGCTGACCGTGCGCATCCCGGCGAAGGATCTCGATGCCGCGATCGAGAAGCTCGACTCGCTCGGAACCGTCGACTCGGTGTCGCTGCAGTCCAGCGACGTCACGCTGCAGGTGCGGGATCTGGACGCGCAGATCAAGGCCCTGCAGGCATCCGTCGACCGCCTGCTGGCTCTGGTCGACCAGGCCGCCACGACCGCCGACCTGGTGGAGCTGGAGACCGCGATCTCCGACCGGCAGTCGCAGCTGGACAGCCTCACCTCGCAGAAGCAGTACCTGGCCGACCAGATCGACTACTCGACGCTGACGCTCGACCTCGTCACGGCCGACGCGATCCCCTCCGCCGTTCCGGGAGACTTCTGGAGCGGCCTGGCCGCCGGGTGGGCGTCGCTCGGCGCGGCGCTGTCGGGGCTGCTCGTGGTGGTGGGAGTGCTCATCCCGTGGCTGCTGCCGCTCGCGGTGATCGCGGCCGTGGTGGTGCTCGTCGTGGTGCTGGTGAACCGCCGCAAGACCCCGCCGTCCGGTGGGGCGCCGGGCTCCACGCCGAATGCGCCGAACGCACCGGAGTCACCGGAGTCACCGAACACTCCAGCGTCGCCGAACGCGCCGGCCACACCGGACGCACCACACCCCTCGCCCACCTCCCCCGCCTCGCACGGCTGAGTCGCACCCGCCGAGGGGCGCGGGCACGGGGCGGCGCGGCGCTGCCGGTCAGAGCGCGGCGCGGCCGGTCAGAGCACGGCGTCCGGATGCTGGCGGAGCCAGAGTTCGCGGCGCAGCTCGAGGTCGCGCAGCACGGCGTCGTCGACGAGTTGCGGCGGGATGGCGCCGGAGCGCACGGCGGCGGCGATCGCCGCGACGAGCGGGGGCATGTCGACCGCCGAGTTGTACAGCAGCAGGTCGTTGCCGGCGGCGACCGCGGCCACGGCGTTCGCCGTGCGGTCGGCGAAGACCGGCACGCCGGAGCTCTCGAGCATCAGCAGGTCGTCGGTCACCGCCACGCCCTCGAAGCCCAGGTCGTCGCGCAGGATGCGGTGCCAGGCTGCCGACAGCGAGGCCGGCTGCGCATCCACCGCGCTGTAGACCAGGTGCCCGAACATGACCAGCTCGGCGCCCGCGTCGATGCCCGCCTCGAACGGCGGCGCATCCTGCTGCTGCCACTGCGCGAAGGGCAGTGCGGTCGTGGGCAGGGAGGTGTGCGAGTCGGCCGGCGTCTCGCCGTGCCCCGGGAAGTGCTTGAGGGTCGAGAACACGCTGCCGTGCTCGGCGCCGACGGCGGCGGCCACGCGCTCGCTCGCGGAGGCCGGGTCGGTTCCCAGCACGCGTTCGTAGATGAACGACGAGGGGTCGGCGGTGACGTCGGCCACGACGCCGAAGTTGACGCTCATACCGGTGGACTCGAGCAGGGCCGCGCGCTGGGTGAACGCCTCGTTCGTCGCCTCGACCGGTGCGCCCTTCAACGTGTCGGCCGCCGCGAAGCCGTCGTCGCCGAGCCGGGCGACGATGCCGCCCTCCTCATCGATCGCGATCAGGGTTCCGAGCCCCTCGCCGGTCTGCAGCGCCGCCGCGAAGGCCGCCGTCTGGCTGCTGGGGCCGGGCACGTTGTCGCCGAGCAGCAGCACGCCCGCCGCCTGGGTGGCGGCGAGGTAGGACTGCACGGCCGCCGGATCCGCACCCGGCACGTGCACGATGAACATCGAGGCGATCTTCTGCCCGAGCGTCATCGTGCTCAGCCTCATCGAGGCGTACAGGCGGATGCGCTCGGCCGCGGAGAGCACCGGGAACGCCCCGCGCTCCCGGGCCTGCGCGACGGCCGCCTTGGTGGCGGGGGTGGCCGTGGTGGAGTCGGCCGACCCGCTCCCCGCTGCACCGGACGGCGTCGAGGATGCACTCGGCGCGCCATCCGTCGCCACCGCGCACCCGGCCAGCATCGCGCCGGTGAGCATCGCGGCCAGCGCTCCCGCCGCCAGCCGCCCGCGGAGCGCGAGCGGCGATCTCGTCAGGGCCACGACTCAGTCCGGAACCGGGCCGAGCAGCGCGTTCGCCACCGTGGAGTGCGCGGACTCGTCGTCGGAGGGGTGGAAGATGCCGGCCACCACGTCGCGGTAGAGCCGGCCGAGCTCGCTCGAGTTGGCGATCGACGAGCCCCCGGAGACGCGCAGCGCGAGGTCGACGACCACCCGCGCGCTCTCGGTGGCACGCACCTTGAGCCCGACGAGCTTGGGGAACCACGCGGCCCCGTGCGCGACCTGAGCGTCGACGTCGGCGGCGAGCGCCTCGATCTGCGGCGGCAGCGCGTCGTGCGCGATCCCGGCCTCGGCCACCTTCCAGCGGATGTCGGGGTCGTGCGCGTAGGGCCGGCCGCCCGCTTTCATCGACGTGCGGCGGTGCGCGGCCTCGACGGCGAGCTCGACCGCCCGCTGGCTGATGCCCGTGTAGACGGCGGCGACGAGGATCTCGAAGTTCGAGAAGATGCCGAAGATCAACGGATCGGCGCTCGGCCCCACCGGCAGCCGCCGGAACACGCGTGGCGCCGGGGCGACCGCACCGTCGAGCACCGTGGTGTTGCTCTGGCTGGCGCGCATGCCGAGCGTGTCCCAGTCGCGCACCGTGGTGACCCCGGCCGTCGACCGGTCGAGGAAGGCGTGCACGAGGGCCGGGGCATCCGGATCGGAGTCGTCGCGGCCGAACACGCCGAGCCGCGTCCACACCGGCGAGAGCGAGGTGAAGATCTTGGTGCCGGTGAAGCTGTAGCCGCCGTCGGGCAGCGGATGCGCCTGGGTGCGGGAGTCGAACAGCACCGAGTCGTTGCCGGCCTCGCTGTTGCCGAACGCGAAGACCTCGCCGGCCACCGCATCCTCGAGCACCCAGGCGAGCGAGTCGTCTCCGCGATCGGCGAGCACCTTCGCGACGCCGGTCCACACCAGATGCATGTTGACGGCGAGGGCCGTGGCGGGTGCCGCCGTCGCGAGCCGCGTCTGCTCCCGAGCCACCCGGGCCAGCCCGAACCCGAGCCCGCCCGCCTGCCCGGGCGCGAACATCCGCAGATACCCGACCTCAGCCAGCTCCCGCAGATCCTCCTCCGGAAACGTGTTCTCCCGATCATGCCCCGCGGCCCGCCCCCGAATGCGCGCCAGCAGAGCATCATCGAGAACACTCACGTCGGCCATGCGCACATGCTACCGAGACCCCCTGACAGTCCCCTCCCCACCAGACACCCCCACCGGCACCCGAAGTCTCAGGCCGTACTCGCCGACCCAAGGTGAGCGTGTGGCCGAACGTCCCGACCGCAGGCCGGGTCGTTCGACCGCGCGCTCACATGTCGCGCTGCGCCGGGCAGGGACCGGCGCAGCCCGGTCACGCCGAGCGAAGCCCGGCGCGACCGGCAACAAGCACAGCCAGACACACACGTGACACTGCTAACGCACCATCGCCACGCGCAACCCCCAACGAACCTACCCGCGCGCTTCCAACTCCCGCACCCGCGGGATCACCTGCTCCGCGAACCGCTGCATCTCGGGAAGGTGCGGCGAGAACTGCAGCAACAGCAGGTCCACCCCGGCGTCCGAGAACTCCACGATGCGGCGCGCCACCTGGTCGGGCGTGCCGATGAGTTCGGGGCGGAGGCCGCGGTTCGACACCGAGTAGTCGCGCAGGTCGACCTTCTGCTCGAGCTGCGACTTCGAGATGAAGTCCTGGTACGACTCGTACGCGGCGCCCCCGCGCACATCCGTGATGCGGTCGAGCTCGGCCTGCGCCTCCTCCTCGGTGTCGCGCACGATCGCGTAGGCGGCCATGCCGAAGGCCGAGAACGGGGTGTCGGAGACCGCGGCACGTCGGGAGGTGAGGTCGGCGACCTTGGTGCGGAGCTCATCCGGAGTCCCCCCATGCGTGACGTAGGCATCCGCGAACCGCGCGATCGCCTGCTTGCCGCCCTCGCTCTCACCACCGGCGTAGATGACGGGCTGCACCTGGGGCTTGGGCTCGAGGTAGGTGTTCTCGATCTCGTAGTAGTCGCCCTTGAAGCTGTAGGGCGTCTCGTTCCAGAGCCCCTTCAAGATCTCGACGAACTCGAGGCTGCGGCGGTACCGGTCGTCGTGCTCACTGAAGATGCCGCCGTACTGCCGGGCCTCCTCGGCCCACCAGGCCGACACGACGTTGAGGGTGAAGCGCCCGCCGGAGATGTCGTCGATGGTGGCCGCACGCTTGGCCGCGACCGCCGGCAGGTGGTAGCCGGGACGGATGGCGGTGAGGATCTCGATGCGCTCGGTGACGGCGGCGACCGCGGCCGCGAGCTCCCAGGCGTCCAGGCTCGGTGCCGACTGCCCCTTCACGTCGTTGAGGTTCAGCTCGGCGATCAGGGTGACGTCGAAGCCCACGCGCTCGGCGGTCTGCGCGATCTCCTTCACGTGCTGGAAGGTCACCGGGGTGTGCTCGTCGTCGACGTTGCGGAGCCAGCCGCCGAAGATGGGCGTCCAGTACCCGAAGCGCATAGTCATGGCTCGAGTCTAGGAGCGCGCGATCCGGCCCCCGACCAGCGTTACGCTGCTTTACTGCCGGTCGCGCCGGGCTTCGGTGCTTGTTGCCGGTCGCGCCGGGCTTCGGTGCTTGTTGCCGGTCGCGCCGGGCTTCGGTGCCTGTTGCCGGTCGCGCCGGGCTTCGCTCGGCGTGACCGGGCTGCGCCGGTCCCTGCCCGGCGCAGCGCGACATGTGAGCGCGCGGTCGAACGACCCGGCCTGCGGTCGGGACGTTCGGCCACACGCTCACCTTGGGTCGGCGAGTACGGCCTGAGAGTTTGGATTCTCGAATGCAGTCGACACTTCGGACGCCCGCCACGCGATGGCACTTCGGACGCTCGCCACGCGCTGGCACTTCGGGCGCTCGGGGTTGGGTCAGGGGGCGGGGAGGATCTCGGCAGCGGCGTGGGCGGCGCTCAGACGGAGGTAGGTGGCGGCGTTGGTGCGGAGGCCGGCGCGCTCGTCGTCGGTCAGGGGGCGGCGCACCTTGGCGGGCACACCGGCCACGAGGGAGCCGGGCGGCACGATCGTGCCCTCGAGCACCACGGCACCCGCCGCGACGAGCGAGCCCGCGCCGATCACGGCGCCGTTCAGCACCGTGGACGACATGCCGATCAGGCAGTCGTCCTCGACCGTGCAGCCGTGCAGCACCGCGCCGTGGCCGACGCTCACGCCCGATCCGATTCTCGTGGGGCGGCCGGCGTCGACGTGCACCACCACGTTGTCCTGCAGGTTCGAGCCCTCGCCCAGGTGGATCGTGTCACCGTCGGCCCGCAGCACGGCGCCGTAGAACACGCTCGAGCCGGCCGCCAGCGTGACCTGACCGATGACGACGGCGGTGGGCGCCACCCAGGCCGTCTCGGAGATCTCGGGGGCGTGGCCTTCGTAGCGGATGATCATGTCTCTCCTCGTCGAGTGGTCACGCCAGCCTATCCAGACCGCCCGGGGCAATAGGGTGGGCAGCATGCAGGATCCGGTCGGCGCGCTCTCGTTGATCCTCGAGCTGTTCAGCTGGATCGGTATCGTCGCCGGGCTCGTGCTGCTGGTGGTCGGCCTCGTGCGTGGCGCCTTCTTCCGCGGCTGGCGCGAGACGCTCGGGGTCGTCGTGCTCGACGCATCCGGAGACCTCGTCTACCGCTGGCTCGGCGAAGACGGGGTGCTCTACGAGGCGCCGTCGATCGACGACGACACGCAGGTGCTCGAGCCGGGCGAAGACGTGACGGTGTACGTGAACCCGCGCGATCCCTCGGTGGGGCGGGTCGACGACCCCACGCACGAAGGGCGGGCGCTGCGCACCACCGGGTGGATCCTCTTGGGGCTCGGCATCGTCGCCGTCGTGGTGCAGTTCGCCCTCCTTTTCCTCTGACTCGCTCCGGTCCTAGGCTTCAGCCATGTCGACAGACGGCCCCGCCCGCGCCCTCAGCGGCATCGTCCCGGTGATCCGGATGCGCGCGCGCTCGATCCACGAAGACGGCCGGGTCTCGAGCCCCCTCGAACTGCTCTTCGACCTCACCTTCGTGGTGGCCGTCTCCTCGATCGTCGGCCAGCTGGCGCACGCCATCGCCGAAGATCACATCGGCACGGCACTGCCGAACTTCCTGATGGTGTTCTTCGCCATCTGGTGGGCCTGGCTCACCTTCACCTGGTTCGCCTCGGCCTACGACACCGACGACGTGCCCTACCGCCTGCTCACGCTGCTGCAGATGGGCGGGGTGCTCGTGCTGGCCGCGGGGGTGCCGAGCGCCTTCGGCGAGGGCGACTACTTCTTGATCACGCTCGGCTACCTCATCATGCGCGTCGCCATCATCACGCAGTGGCTGCGGGCGGCGGTTCAGGATGCCGAAGGGCGGCGCACCGCCCTCCGGTACGCGCTGGCGATCGGCATCGTGCAGGCGCTGTGGATCATCCGGTACGTCACCGTGGTCGACGTGCCCTTCTGGGTGCAGGTCACCGTGTTCGCCGCGCTGGCGGTGTGCGAGATGGCGACCCCGATCTGGGCCGAACGGCACCGCTCGACGAGCTGGCATCCGCACCACGTGGCCGAACGCTACGCGCTGTTCACCATCATCCTGCTCGGCGAATCGGTGCTGGCCTCGACGGTGGGCGTGCAGAACGTCATCACCGCCGGCTCGTCGTCGGGCGAGTTCGTGCTGCTCGCCGCCTGCGGCCTCGCCCTGCTGTTCGGGCTGTGGTGGGTGTACTTCCTCGAACCGGCGCACGACGGCCTGGAACGGCGGCGCTCCCGGTCGTTCTTCTGGGGCTACGGGCACTACTGGATCTTCGCGGCCCTCGCCGCCGTCGGAGCGGGCCTGGAGGTCGGCGTCGACGCGATCGGCCACCACGTCGAGGCGCCCACCGTCGTCGTGGCCTACGCCATCGCCTTGCCGGTCGCGGTGTACCTGGTGATGATGTGGGTGCTCTACCGCCCGCTGACCGGGCCCACCGTCATCCCGCCGGCCGTCTCGCTGGGAGCCGCGGCGGTCATCCTGCTGCTCCCATTGACGACGGCGGTGCTGCCGCTCGGCGTCGTGGTGCTCGCCGTCACGCTGGCCGTCGGCCTCGTGGTGGCGCTCACCATCCTGGTCAGGCGGCCGGCCGCCCACGCCTGAAGCAGGCGGCCGCGAGCCACCGGGTGATCAGGCCGCCGCGCCCTCGCCCGCCTCGTCCAGCAGCTTCTTGAGCTCGCGCCGCAGCACCTTGCCCACGTTCGACTTGGGCAGCTCGTCGCGGAACAGGATCTTCGTGGGCCGCTTGTAGCCCGCCAGCTCCCCCTTGAAGTACGCCCGCAGCTCGTCGTCGGTGAGCGAGTCGTCGGCCTTCACCACGAAAAGCACCACGGTCTCGCCCGAACGGTCGTCCGGAACCCCGATCACGCCCGCATCCTTGACCTTCGGATGCTGCATCGCCACCTCCTCGACCTCGCTCGGGTAGACGTTGAAGCCCGACACCACCACCAAGTCCTTCTTGCGGTCGACGATGGTGATGTAGCCGTCGTCGGCCATCGTGGCCACGTCGCCGGTGAGCAGCCAGCCGTCTTTGAGCACCTCGGCGGTGGGCTCGGGCTGGTTCCAGTAGCCCGACATCACCTGGGGGCCGCGCACGCACAGCTCGCCCGGCTCGCCGAAAGGTACCGGCTCGCCGTCTTCGCCGCGCAGCTCGATGTCGGTGGAGGGCAGCGGGAGGCCGATGGTGCCGACGCGCGGGGTGGTCCAGGTGGGGTTCACGGAGACGACCGGCGAGGCCTCGGTGAGACCGTAGCCTTCGAGCAGGTCATGGCCGGTGGCCTCGCGCCAGGCCTTCGCGGTGGCGCCGCGCACGGCCATGCCGCCGGCGACCGAGAGCTTCACGCCCGCGAAGTCGAGCGCGCGGAACGCCGGCGCATCCAGCAGCGAGGCGGCGAGGGTGCTCACCAGGATGAGCACGCTCGGCTTCGTCTTGGTGAGGGTGCCCACGAGGTCGGCGGTGTCGCGCGGATTCGTGATGAGCACGTTGTGCGATCCGTAGGCGAAGAACGCCAGGCAGTTCACCGTCAGAGAGAAGATGTGGTACAGCGGCAGGGCCGCGATCACGGTCTCCTTGCCCTCGTGCAGGCGCAGACTCATCGGCGCGAGCATCTGCGCCTGATTGGCGATCAGGTTGGCGTGCGTGATGATCGCGGCCTTCGTGCCACCGGTGGTGCCACCGGTGTACTGCAGCAGGGCGGTGTCATCGCTCGTGATGGCGGGACGCTCGGCGCGGCCGGCGTGGTGGTGCTTGCGGCCGGCCGCCACGGCATCGCGGAACGACGTCGTGCCCGTAAGGCCGTTGGCCGGCACCATCTTGCGCACGCGCTTCACCACGAAGTTGGTGACGAACCGCTTCACGGGCGGCAGCAGGTCGCCCACCTCGGTGACGATGACGTGCCGGATGCTCGTCTCGGCGAGCACCTTCTCGAGCTTGTCGGCGAAATTGGCGAGCACCAGGATGGCGACGGCTCCCGAGTCGACGAACACCTTCTGCATCTCGTGCGCGGTGTAGAGCGGGTTCGCGTTCACCACGACGAGACCGGCCTTCAGCGCGCCGAACACGGCCACCGGATACTGCAGCACGTTGGGCATCTGCAGCACGATCCGGTCGCCCTTGGACAGGCCCAGTTCGCCCAGCAGATAGGCGGCGAAATGGTCGGAGAGCTCGTCGACCTCGCGGAAGCTCAGCACCGTGCCGAGGTTCGAGAACGCGGGGGCGTCGCCGTGCTTGCGGCAGGTGCCGGTCACGAGCTCGCCGACGGTGGCGAACTCGGCGGCACCGATGGTGGGGGCCAGATCCGGTGAGTAGCTGCTCAGCCACGGGCGGGTCTCGTATGCGTTCTGCGCCTGATCGTTCATGGCCTTCTTCGGTGTCGTCGGCGTGCCGGCCCGCAGCATCGGGTGGGCTCGCACATACCGTACCCGCTATCGTCGACTCATGATGAACGACGACGACGAACGACCCGCCGGTTTCATCTCACGCCTGGGCCGTGCCCGCGGGCTCGCCTGGATCGTGATCATCGGGCTGGTCGCCCTCAGCATCGGCGCGATCTCGGTCGTGATCGTGCTGCAGAACTCCTGAGGCCTGCCCCGCTCCGCCCGTCTCGCTGACGTGCGGGTTGTGTCAGGCCTCGTCGGGGGTGGCGTCGTCGAGCAGTTCCTGGTCCCAGTCCTTGACGGCCTGCTCGGCTTCCTCGCGGGTGTCGAACGGGCCGAGGGAGGGGGCCTCGGGGAACTCTTCGGGGTTCAGGTCGGTCGTGACGAAGTAGGTGACGGTGTCGTCTTGTTCGTGCTCGACGATGCGCAGATCGGTCATGCTGCCGACTCTACCGGGCCGGTGACGGCCCTGCGGATCCCGGGAGCACTCGCGCGGTGAGCGAGCGTTCCCTGGTCATCCGTTCGGTGCGATTCCGGAGTGCGGTGCGATTCGGAGTGCGGTGCGATTCGGAATGCGGCGCGATTCGGAATGCGGCGCGATTCGGAATGCGGCGCGATTCGGAATGCGGCGCGGATCAGAAGTCGAAGCCGCCACCGAAGTCGCCGCCGCCACCGAAATCTCCGCCACCGAAGTCGCCGCCGCCGAAGTCGCCGCTTCCGCCCGACCAATCGCCGCCGCCGTCGGCCGAGACGTCACCGGATGCGTCACCCGAGGCATCCGTGCCGCCCGCGTCACCGCTGCCGTCGCCGGAGTCGCCTGAATCGCCCGTGTCACCCGAGTCGGCCGCCTGGTCGGCGGACGGGCCGGGGAGGAACGCGCTCACCAGGGCCGATCCGATCACGTAGCCGGCGATCGTGCCCATCATCGAGGAGGCGAGCATGCCGCCGAAGCCCATGCCGCCGTTGCCGCCGTTGCCGCCGTTCCCGTTGCCGTTGAACGAGCGCTCGAGCGTGCCCGGCTGGCGGATCTCGGAGCGGGTCGCCGACTGCGCGAGCGAGCGCGGGTCGTCGCCGCGCGGGGCGTCGCCGGCCGGGGCGTTGGCGCTCAGCTGCTGGAAGAGCAACTGCCGCTGCTCGGGCGTGAGCTTGGTGAACGCCTCTTCGTGCACCTGCTCGATGGTCTCGGGCGGGGCCGTGCGCAGCAGGTAGCGGTAGCGCTCGACGGCGATCTCGTCGTCGGATCGCGCGGGGGTCGCGGCGGCCGGCGCGGTGGCGCGGGGCTGCGGCGTGTACTGCGGCTGCGGTTCTTCTCGGCCTAGCAGTCGGTCGAGGAATCCCATGGTGATCGCTCCGATCTCAGGCGGCGCCGTGCGCGCCGTCGCTGGAGTCCAGTCTCCCGGAGGCGACTGGAGAATCACTGGGGGCCGCCCCGACTTCGCCCGCGACTTGACAGAAGTCGCCGCATTTCGGCTCGACATGGCACAACTTGTGTCAAGTCGCGGGTGGGTGGGTGGGTGGGTCGGGGCGGGTGGGTCGGGCTGGGTGGGCCGGGGCGGGTGGGACGGGGCGGGTGGGAGGAGGCGGGTAGGCCGGGGCGGGCGGGACGAGGCGGGCGGCGGGTCAGGCGGGGAGGAGGATCGCGTCGGCGAGGAGGGCGCGGATGCGCGGGAGGAGCTCGGCGGTGAGGGCGGCCTCGTCGACCGCGAGCACCTCGGCGAGCGCACCGCAGATCGCTCGCACGCTGAGGTCGCCGTCGCAGGCTCCGATGAGGGCGGCGAGCCCGGTGTCGAGCGAGACGGAGCGGCCGAAGCCCCCGCCCTGGCGCAGGGTCATCACCACCGGATCCTCCTGGCCGGGCCAGTAGTGGCGCTCCTCGGTGATGTCGGAGGCGTAGACGAGGGTGGCCCGCAGCAGCTCGTCGTCGTCGTGCCGCACCGACCAGTCGTGGCCGGCGAGACAGGCCGCCAGGTGGTCGCCGAGGCCGACCGGGTTGCTGCCGAGGCCTTGGTCGAGACGCTCGTAGCGCTCGAGCGTGGGGACGCCGGCGCCACCGCCGCCGCTGGTCGGGGGCTTGCGGAACAGCAGGTACCCGAACCCCACCTCCGAGACGCCCCGGCCACGGAAGTCGTCCAGCCACGCGGAGTACAGCGCCTCGAACGCCGGGGTTCCGGGGCGCGTGCCGCCGTCACGGATCCAGGTCTCGGCGTAGGTCGGCGCATCCTGCCGCTCCCGCTCGATCACCCAGGCGTCGAGAGCCTGCTCGCCCGACCGCGGAACCCACGAGCGCACCCGCTCGAGACCGTCGCGCTCGCCGTCGGCCCCGGATGCGTCGCCCGCAGTCGCCCCGCTGCCGCCCGCGCCCGTCCCGGCCGCCCCGCCCGCCGCGCGGTACTCCCAGTTGCCGAGCAGCTGCGCGATGCCGCCGGGCCGCAGGTGCGCCCCGAGCTGCCGCACCACCGACTCCACGAGCCCGTCGCCCACGAGCCCGCCGTCGCGGTACTCGTACAGCGGCACCCCGTCGACCCGCGGCGTGATCACGAACGGCGGATTCGACACGATCCGGTCGAACCGCTCCCCCGCCACCGGCTCGAACAGGCTGCCGTGCCGGAACTCGATCGACTCCACCCGGTTCAGCCGCGCGTTGAACTCGGCGAGAGCGAGTGCGCGCCGCGAGATGTCGGTGGCCACCACCCGGCGTGCGAACCGGGCCGCGTGCAGGGCCTGGATGCCGCATCCGGTGCCGAGGTCGAGCACCGAGTCGACCGGACTGGCGATCATCAGCCCGCTCAGGGTCATGGATGCTCCGCCGACGCCGAGCACGTGGTCTTCGTCGAGCGCGCGGCCGAGGGCGCCCTCGCCGAGGTCGGAGACGATCCACCAGCTGCCGGCGCCGAGCGAGTCGACGAAGCTGTAGGGGCGCAGGTCGAGCAGGGCGCGCACGCGGGAGCCGTCGTCGACGAGCCCCACGATCCCCAGTTCGAGAGCACCCTGCACACCCGTCGCCGGGAGCGCGCCCCGGAGGTCGGCCACCGTCACCGAGTCGCCCAGCACGAACAGCCGCGCCAGTGTCTCCACCGGCCGCGGCTCCGCACGGCCGGCGGCCGCCTCCGCCTCGAGCCGCCGCTCGAGCTCCCGCCGGGCCGGGAGCGTCTGCCCCCGGAACAGCGCCGAGGCCGCCGACGTCCCCCAGATGCCGTCGAGCACGTCCACGCGATAGCGGGCGGCCGTGAGGTCTGCGTGCAGCTGGTCGATCTGTGCGAGGTTCACTCCCCTATTCAAGCGGCAATCGGATGCGGCGCCGACGTCCCGGCCGTCGGAACGAGCGTCCGCCCGCGGCCCCGATGACCCCGAGAAGGGCGCTGCCGCGCGAGCGCACCGTCTCGCTACAGTGGCCTCATGACCCGCGTCACCGCAGATCCGCTCGTCGTCGACACCGGCGCGGGGGCCGTGCGCGGCGCTACCGCCGACGGGGTCCGCCGCTGGCGGGGCATCCCCTACGCCGCCGCGCCCGTCGGCCCGCTGCGCTTCGTGGCACCACAGCCGCCCGAGCCGTGGGACGGCATCCGCGACGCCCTCGCCTTCGGCGACGCGGCGCCTCAGCACGTCAACAAGGCGGTGACGCTGCCCGAGGGCGTCCAGCAGTCCGAAGACTGCCTCACCCTGAACGTGCTCGCGCCCGCCGAGCCGGCCGCGACCCCCGGCGAGCCGCTCCAGGATGCCGCCGCGCATCCGGTGCTCGTCTGGATCCACGGCGGCGCCTATTTCGCCGGCTCCAGCGCACAGCCGCTGTTCGACGGCACGCACCTCGTGCTCAACGGCGACGTGGTCGTCGTGAGCCTGAACTACCGGCTCGGCGCTCTCGGCTTCCTCGACTTCTCGGAGTGGGCGGATGCCGCGGCCCCCGACACCCGCTTCGACACGAACCTCGGCCTCCGCGACATCCTCGCGGCCCTGCACTGGGTGCGCGAGAACATCGCGGCGTTCGGCGGCGACCCGGCGAACGTGACCCTCTTCGGCGAGTCGGCGGGCGGCGGCTGCGTCACCACGCTGCTCACCTCGCCCGCGGCCGAGGGCCTGTTCCACCGCGCGATCGCCGAGAGCTCCCCCGCCACCTCGGTGTACGGGCCGCAGCGGGCGGCCGTGGTCGCGCGCCGTTTTCTCGCCCAGCTCGGCATCGATCCGGACGGCCCGGTCGAGCCCGCGCGCGCCGCCACTTCGGAGGCATCCGCCGTCGGCATCGATCCGGATGCCCCGGCCGCCGCACCCGCCGCATCCGCCAACCCGATCGCCCGGCTCCGGCAGCTGCCCGCGGAGCGCCTCAGCCAGGCCGCGTTCGACCTGATCGGCGCGGTGGCGGCCGAGTCCCCGGGCACGCTCGCGATCGCGCCGGTGGTCGACGGCGACATCGTGCCGCAGCATCCGATCGACGCCTACCGCACCGGAACCCAGCTCGCCGTTCCCCTCATCATCGGCACGAACCGCGACGAGGCCTCGCTGTTCCGCCTGATGAAGTCGCCGTTGATGCCCATCACCGAGTCGTCGGTGCACGCCATGTTCGCCGAGATCAAGGCCGAGCGGCCCGACCTCGCCGACGCCGAGCCGCGCATCGAGGCCGCCTACCCGCACTTCCCGCACCACCGCACGCCTGCCGAGCTGTCGCGGGACGCCGGGTTCCGGATGCCCTCGATCTGGCTCGCCGCCGCGCACAGCCGGGTCGCCCCCACGCGCATGTACCGCTTCGACCACTCGCCGCCGATGCTGAAGCTGCTCGGCATCGGCGCCACGCACGGCGCCGAGATCGCCTACGTGTTCGGCACCCTGAAGATCGCGAAGAAGGACTTCAGCTTCGACCTCGGCGGGCTCCCCGCGGCTCGCGCGCTGTCGGCGCTCGTGCAGCACCGCTGGCTGGCCTTCGCGCGCACGGGCGAGCCCACCGGCGCCGACGGATCGCCCTGGCCGCTCTACGACACCGCCACCCGCTCGACCCTGGTCTTCGACCACGGCGAGACGGTGACCGACGACCCGGATGCCGCGATCCGCACGGCCTGGGGCGACGAGGTCATCGGCTTCCGCTGAGAACCGGCCGGAACCCGCGTGGCGCGATCCGTCACCGGCGTCTGCGACAATCGGAGTTCCGCGCCTGCACACGCCGGCGCCCGCGCATCCGCAGCATCGCTCGCTGCATCCCCATCCGTAGAGGAGATTCCCCTGTGACGACGAACGTCCGCCTGGTCGCCTTCGACCTCGACGACACGCTTGCCCCCTCCAAGGCTCCACTCGACCCGCAGATGGCCGCGATCCTCGTGCGCCTGCTCGACGAGGTGCCCGTCTGCGTCATCTCCGGCGGCCAGATCGCGCAGTTCCAGTCGCAGCTGATCGCGAACCTCCCCGACTCCCCCGAGCAGCTCGAGCGCCTGCACCTCATGCCTACCTGCGGCACGCAGTACTACCGCTACGACGGCGGCTGGCAGCAGGTCTACGCCGAGAACCTCAGCGACGACGAGAAGGCGCGTGCTCAGGATGCCGTGGAGGCCAAGGCGAAAGAGCTCGGCTTCTGGGAGACCGACACCTGGGGCCCCGTGCTCGAAGACCGCGGCTCGCAGATCACGTTCTCGGCGCTCGGGCAGGACGCCCCGATCAGCGCCAAGTCGGTCTGGGACCCGACCGGTGAGAAGAAGGAGGCCCTGCGCGCGGCCGTCGCGCCGCTCCTCCCCGACCTCGAGGTGCGCTCGGGCGGCTCGACCTCGGTCGACATCACGCGCAAGGGCATCGACAAGGCCTACGGCATGAACCGCCTGGCCGAGCTGACCGGCATCCCGCTGGACGCCATGCTCTTCGTCGGCGACCGGCTCGACGAGGGCGGCAACGACTACCCCGTGAAGGCGCTCGGTGTGCCCACCCGCGCGGTCGAGGGCTGGCACGACACGGTCGCGGTGATCGAAGAGTTCCTGGCCGGGCGCCAGGCCTGACCCGCGCTCACCGGTGGCCGGCAAGAAGAACTCCCGCGCTCCGCGGATCGACCCGATCCGGCTCGACGCGCTGACCGAGGGCGACCCCGCGCTGCTCGCGGCCAACGAGAACGTGTTCGGCGAGCGCTTCGACGCCGCCGACCTCAGCGGCCGCGATCTCAGCGGAGCCTCGTTCACCGAGTGCGAGTTCCTCGACCTGCTGGCCCACGAGGCCGACCTGCGCGGCACGAGCTTCGCCGACACCCGCTTCGAGCGGGTGAACGCGCCGGTCTTCGCCGCCCCCCGCTCGCGCTTCCGCGACGTGAGCCTGGACGCCTCCCGCCTGGGCTCGGCGGAGTTCTTCGACGCGAGCTGGGAGTCGGTGCACGTCACCGGCTGCAAGCTCGGCTACGTGAACCTGCGCGGCGCGCGCCTGAACGACGTGCAGTTCACCGACTGCACGATCGACGAGCTCGATCTCGGTGACGCCACGGCCACCCGGGTCGCGTTCCCGGGAACCCGGATCGGCACGCTCGACGTGACCCGCAGCATCCTGAGCGAGGTCGACCTACGCGCGCTCGAGGCGTCGCACATCGTGACCCTCGAGGGCCTGCGCGGCGCGATCATGACCCCGTACCAGATCACCGAGCTGGCAACCGTCCTCGCCCAGCAGTTCGGCATCGTCGTCGAGGACTGACCCTCCGGGCTGCTACTCGCCGCGGCGGGGCTTGCCGAGGTTGAGCTCGGTCTCCTCGACGTCGATCTTGGCGAGGACCGCCTTCACGGCCCGCTCCTGGTAGCGCCCCTCGGCGCGCGCCTTGAGCACGGCCTCCCGCTCGGCCTCGATCATCACCCGGCGCAGCCGCGCATACGCCTTCGCCGGTGGCTCGACCCCCTCGTCGGCCGGGTTCTCCAGTGCATCGCTGAGGAAGCGGGCGTTCACCCGCAGGCGGTCGACCACGCGCTCCTCCACAGCATCCGTCACCTCGTCGTCGAGCCGGGCCAGCCCGGAGTTCTGCGCCTCGGCGAGCAGCATGTGCACCTCGGTCTGCTCCTGCGAGAAGTCGGGCGGCGGCAGCTTGAGGCGACGGATGACGAAGGGAAGCAGCGCCCCGCCGAGCAGCGTGCCCACCACCACCACGAAGGCGAGGAACTGGATGAACGCACGCCCGGGTGTCTCTTCGGGCAGCAGGAACACCGCCGCGAGCGTGACGACGCCCCGGATGCCGGCGACCGACACGGCGATGCCGTTGCGCCAGCTCCACCCCCGGTTGCGCAGCCACTGCGGGCCGAAGCGGTAGATCGAGGTGGTGAGCATCATCCAGGCGAAGCGGGAGAGGAAGATCACGAGCAGCAGCACGACCGAGATGACCACGGTCGGCCAGACGCCGGGGCTGTCGGCGACGGCGCCCTGGAAGATGGCGAACAGGCTCAGGCCGATGAACAGGAACACCGCGTTCTCGAGCAGGAACTGGATGGTGCGCCAGTTCAGCGACTCGGCGATGCGCGCCTCGGCGGTCTGGATGACGGGCGCCCGGAAGCCCAGGTACAGGCCGGCGACGACCACGGCGAGCACGCCCGATCCGTGCAGCAGCTGGGCCGGGATGAAGGCGATGAACGGCGTGATCAGCGAGAGGCTGGTGTCGAGCACGGGCGCACGCAGGTGCTTGCGGATGAAGCCGATCACGAACCCCATCACGAATCCGATGCCGACGCCCACGACCACGGCGATCACGAACTCGAGCACGACCGTCCAGGGCGTGAGCGGTTCGGCGGAGGGGTTCATGCCGATGACGATCCCGGCGATGGCCGCGTTCAGCGCCACCAGCGCGGTGGCGTCGTTCAGCAGGCTCTCGCCCTCGAGCACCGTGACGAGCCGGCGCGGGAGTTTGAGGCGGCCGGCGATCGCGGTGACGGCCACGGCATCCGTCGGCGCCACGACCGCACCGAACGCGAACGCGGCGGCCAGCGAGATGGCCGGGATGACCAGCCACGCGGTGAGTCCCACGGTCACCACGGTGAAGGCCACGAGGCCCACACTGAGCAGCAGGATGCCGTCGCGCCTCGCCCGCACGTCGGCGAACGAGGTGCGGATGGCGGCCGCGTAGAGCAGCGGCGGTAACAGCCCGTACAGGATGAGGTCGGGCTCGACCTCGATCGTCGGCACGCCCGGGATGAACGACACGACGGCGCCCACGACCACGAGCACGATCGGCGCCGACACCCCCACGCGCCCCGCGAGCCCCGTGACGGCCACGGTCACGGCGACGAACGAGACGATCCAGATGATGGTGCCCACCGCGTCCATCCCCCCATTATGGCGGCGCCGTGCGCGGCCTCCGGCGGAATACGGGTTCGGGGCGGGCGATCGAGGTGGTCACCGCTGCCCCACCCTTCGCCGACCCGTCACTCAGTCCCGCTATGCGGGGCTCAGAACGGGAGTGAGTGACGGGTCGGCGGGGTGGTGGGTGGTGCGGGTGGCGTCAGGCCGCGACGTCTTCGCGCGCGGGCGCGGTGTCGACGAGGTAGTGGGCGTAGGCGGGGATGGTGAGGAAGGTCGGGAACTCGTCCTCCAGCGCCACCATCCGCACGATGTTCTCGGCGTCGTCGAAGCGGTCGGCGAGGGAGCGGTCCATCGAACGCATCACGTCGTGCAGCACACTCTCCACGTAAGAGCGGGTGATGGCGGTTCCCGAGGTGGTGACGACGCCTTGGCGGATCCACTGCCAGAGCTGCGAGCGCGAGATCTCGGCCGTGGCGGCGTCCTCCATGAGGTCGTCGATCGCCGCGGCGCCGACCCCGCGCAGCCAGCTCTCGATGTAGCGGAGGGCGACCGACACGTTCGCCCTCACCCCGGCATCCGTCACCTCGTGCGTGATGCCGGAGAGGTCGACCAGCGAGGCCGCCGTCACCGACACCTCGGGCCGCTGCCGGTCGAGCTGGTTCGGCCGCTCGCCGAGCACCGCGTCGAACTCGGCACGCGCGGTGGCGATGAGCCCCGGATGCGCCACCCAGGTGCCGTCGAAGCCGTCGCCGGCCTCGCGTCGCTTGTCGTCGGACACTTCGGCCAGGGCGCGTTCGGTGACCTCGGGCTTGCGGCTGTTCGGGATGAACGCACTCATGCCTCCGATGGCATATGCCCCTCGTTTGTGGCAGGTCTGCACCAGCAGCTCGGTGTAGGCGCGCATGAACGGCACCGTCATGGTGATCTCCGAACGGTCCGGCAGCACGTAGCTGCGGCCCCGGTCGCGGTAGTTCTTGATCAGGCTGAAGATGTAGTCCCACCGCCCGGCGTTCAGCCCCGCCGCGTGATCCTTCAGTTCGTAGAGGATCTCGTCCATCTCGAACGCGGCCGAGATCGTCTCGATCAGGATGGTGGCGCGAATCGTGCCGTGCGGAATGTGCAGGGCGTTCTCGCTGAAGGTGAACACGTCGTCCCAGAGCCGCGCCTCGAGGTGGTTCTCGAGCTTCGGCAGGTAGAAGTACGGCCCGCGGCCGCCCTCGATCAGGGCTTGCGCGTTGTGGAAGAAGTAGAGCCCGAAGTCGACCAGCGATGCCGAGGCGGGCCGCCGGTGACCGGCCCGGTCGGTGTAGCAGAGGTGCTTCTCGACCAGGTGCCAGCCGCGCGGACGCATGATGATGGTCGGGGTCGCAGATGCCGTCACCCGGTACTCCTTGCCCTCCTCGCTGGTGAAGGCGAGCCGCCCGCGGATGGCGTCGAACAGGCTGAGCTGCCCGCCGACGATGTTCGACCAGGTGGGGCTCGTGGCGTCTTCGAGGTCGGCGAGCCAGGCCTTGGCGCCGGAGTTGAGCGCGTTGATCGTCATCTTCGGGTCGGTGGGCCCGGTGATCTCGACCCGGCGGTCTTCGAGCCCGGGCCCGGCGCCGGCGACGCGCCACTCGCTGTTCTCGCGAACGGATGCCGTCTGGGGCAGGAAGCGCAGGTCGCGGCCGTTCTCGATCGACTTGCGGGCGATCATCCGCGCTTCGAGGCGCTCCTGCCGGCGGCCGGCGAACTGGTCGTGCAGCCGCGCGACGAAGTGCAGGGCGGCGGGGGTGAGGATCTCGTCGAAGCGCTCGGGCGAGTCGGTCGTGATCGTGATGGTCGAGGTGTGGTGGGGAGACATGATCGGTGGTCCTTTCGGAGGTCGTGCGGCGGGGTGGATTGCGGCTCAGTGGAACTGCTCGGACTCGGTCGACCCCACGAGCGCGAGGGTGGCGCTGTCGGGGTTCAGGGCCGTGGCGATCCGGTCGAAGTAGCCGGTGCCCACCTCACGCTGGTGCTTCGTGGCGGTGTATCCGTCGGCCTCGGAGGCGAATTCGGCCTCCTGCAGCTCGACGTAGGCGCTCATGTGCGTCTCGCCGTAGCCGCGGGCGAGGGTGTACATGGAGTGGTTGAGGGCGTGGAAGCCCGCGAGGGTGATGAACTGGAACTTGTAGCCCATTGCCGACAGGTCGCTCTGGAAGGTGGCGATCTGCGCATCCGTCAGCTTGCTCTTCCAGTTGAAGCTGGGGCTGCAGTTGTAGGCGAGCAGCTTGCCGGGGTGCTCGGCGTGGATGGCCTCGGCGAAGCGGCGGGCGAGCTCGATGTCGGGTTCGGAGGACTCGACCCAGAGCAGGTCGGCGTAGGGGGCGTAGGCGAGGCCGCGGGAGATGACGGTCTCGATGCCGGGGGTGGTGCCGTAGAACCCCTCGGGGGTGCGCGATCCGTCGAGGAACGGCACGTCGCGGGAGTCGACGTCGCTCGTGATGAGGTTGGCGGCGAGCGAGTCGGTGCGGGCGATGATGATGGTCGGCACACCGGCGACATCCGCCGCCAGCCGGGCCGCGTTCAGGGTGCGCACGTGCTGCGCGGTGGGGATGAGCACCTTGCCGCCCATGTGCCCGCACTTCTTCTCGCTGGCGAGCTGGTCTTCCCAGTGCACGCCCGCGGCACCGGCCTGGATCATCGACTTCATCAGCTCGTAGGCGTTGAGCGGCCCGCCGAAGCCGGCTTCCGCATCCGCGACGATCGGCACGAGCCAGCCCACCCCATCGGCTGACGCCGGTCCTTGCCCGGCGTGCGCGCTCGGATCCACCGACGCGGTCGCCGAATCCGAGCCGGTGCCATACCGCTCGGCGAACTCGATCTGGTCGGCCCGCAGCAGGGCGTTGTTGATGCGGCGCACGACGGCCGGCACCGAGTTGGCCGGGTAGAGGCTCTGGTCGGGGTAGGTCTGGCCGCTGAGGTTGGCGTCGGCGGCGACCTGCCAGCCGGAGAGGTAGATGGCCTTGAGGCCGGCGCGAACCTGCTGCACGGCCTGGTTGCCGGTGAGGGCGCCGAGGGCGGCGACCCAGCTCGACTCGTCGTGGATGAGATTCCAGAGGTTCTCGGCCCCGCGGGCGGCGAGGGTGTTGTCTTCGGCGACCCGTCCGCGCAGGGCCACGACGTCTTCGGCGCTGTAGTCGCGCTGGATGCCGTTCCAGCGGGCGTCGGTCTTCCACGACGTCTCGAGCTCGGCGGCGGTCTGGATCTGGTCTCCGGGGCGGGTGGTCATGACGGGTGCTCCAATGCGGTCTGCCATCGCAGCGGGAAAGCTGCTCGGGTTCGACTCTGCGGCCTGCACGACCCCGCGAGACGGCATCCGTCCGCAGAATTCCGGCCGTTCTTCTGCCGGCTCGAAGAAGCGACCCCGCGCCGACCCTCCCCGGCCACCGCGTTACAGACTCGTGACGAAGAAAAATTTTCCGTGCAATCCTCGGGCGCCTCGGCCACACTGGCTCCACAGCATCACTGCAGCTTCGGATTGAGGGGAAACACGAATGAGCACTGACGAAATCATCCTGGGGGATCTGCCGGCCGGTATCGTGCGGGCCGACGAGGCCTTCGGAGGCCGGGTCTGGAACGTGCTGGGCCATACCTACACGACCAAGATCGAGAGCGCGAACACCTACTCCTGGCTGTCGTTCGACCCCGCGGGCACCGGCGTTCCGCCGCACGTGCACCCCACGCAGGACGAGTTCATCTACGTCTTCGAGGGCGTCTACACGCTCTACCTCGACGGGCAGTGGACCACCGCCGGCCCCGGCGACCTCGTGCAGATGCCCCGCAACCTCCCGCACGCCTACTACAACAAGCAGGAGACGGATGCGAAGTCGCTGTTCTGGGTGAGCCCCGGCGGCAAGCTGGCCAACCTGTTCAGCCTGCTGCACAATGTCACCGACCCCGACGAGGTCGTGCGGCTCTCGGCGGCGAACGGCGTCGACTTCCTCGCGCCGGGCACCGTCGAAGGCGCGTGACGACGAGCACGGAGGGCCCGGCGGCCCCCGACCGCATGCTCCGCTACGGGTCGGACGACGATCAATGGATCGAGCTGACGCATCCGGGCGGGCAGGCGCGGGGAACGCTCGTGCTGATCCACGGCGGATACTGGCGCGCGCCCTTCACGGCCGACCTCATGCGGCCGCTCATCCCCGGGTTCAGCGCCCGGGGGTGGATGGTGGCGACCATCGAGTACCGGCGGGGCCGGGCCGGCTGGGCGGCCACGCACGACGATCTCACCGCGGCGCTGGCGGCGGTGCGGTCGGAGACTCCGGATGCGCGACTGGCGATCGTCGGGCACTCCGTCGGCGGCCAGCTCGCCCTGCTCGGCGGGGAGGAGGGCGACGCGGTCGTGGCCCTGGCGCCCGTCACCGACATCGTGCGCGGCTATCGCGAAGGCATCGGAGACGGGGCTGTGGCCGAGTTCTTCGGCGCCGATCCCGACGCGATCCCGGAGACCTACGCCGACGCCTCCCCCAGAGCGCAGCTGCCCCCGGGCGGCGAGGTGCTGATCGTGCACGGAAGCGACGACGCCCGTGTGCCGGTCACCCATTCCCGCGACTACGTCGAGGCTGCGAAGGCGGCCGGCGCCGACGTGCGCCTGATGGAACTGCCCGAGCTCTCACACCTGGCCGACATCGCCCCCGAGGCCCCGCACTGGCCCCGGGTGCACGAGTGGCTCGATCAGTGGAGGGCGGGTTGACCCGGCCCCAGCCCTGATGCCCGCGCCCGCCGCCGCTCGCTGTCGAGGAAGACGATCAGCAGCACGATCCCCGTGCCGATGACGAGGTAGCTGCTGAACGCGGTGACCAGCGACAGCGGGTTCGAGGTCGGGTACTCACCGTGCAGGGAGATGCTCGGGTCGGTCGAGGCGTGCAGCAGGATCGGCCAGATGAGGTTCCCCGTCACCCGCAGGGCGAGGTACATGATGAGCCCGAAGAAGAAGGTGTAGACCACCTGCAACAGCGTGACGCCCAGCCCTTGATCGCTCGTGAACAGGTTCCCGAAGTGCAATGCCGCGAACACTCCGGCCGAGGCGAGCCCGACCGCGTACTCGGGGTGGCCGGCCTTGCGCATCAGGTTCACGACGAAGCCGCGGGTGACGATCTCCTCGGCGAAGCCCACGAACAGCCCGGTGAACAACCACGAGAACACCAGGGCCGCGCCGGCCTCGGCATAGTCCAGGCTCAGCAGGCTCGACACGTTGATGAGGAGCACCACCGCGATGCCCACCCACATCCATCGCCGCCCGCGGACGGTCTGCGGCGCGAAGAGCTCCCGCAGCCACCCGATGGACAGCGCGAAGAGCACCAGCAGGACGCTCGTGAGCACGATCGGCAGAGCGACCTCGAAGAAGACGTCCGTCGCGCTGCCCTCGGCGCCGCGCACCGCGGTGTCGTCGGGGATCACCGCACCGACGAGCAATCCCACCAGCTGGTACACGCCGTAGTAGACGGCCGCGAGGATCAGCGCCTTCCACCAGCCGCCGCGCTCCCAGAACCGCTTCCAGCCGGATGTCGACGAATGAGATGAATGATCGGTCACAGCTGTCTCCGTTCGGTCCCGTCCCGGGCCGCGTTCGACGCCCCTGAGACGACCCTACGGCCCCTCCTCCCGTCGCGCATCGCGGCCTTACCGCCGGCGCTTGACACCCGTTGGCTAATGGCGTTAGCTTTAGGCTATGAGCATTAGCCAAAAGGAGATCGACATGACCGAGCACCTCACCCTCGACGAGGGAACCATCGCCTACGACCTCGTGGGCGAGGGCCCGCTGGTCGTGCTCGCCCACGGCATGGGCGACAGCCGCCACTCCTACCGCTTCGTGGTTCCGGCACTCGTGGCCGCCGGCTACCGGGTCGCGAACGTCGACCTACGCGGCTGCGGCGACTCGAGCACCGGATGGAGCGGCTACAGCCGCACCGACATCGCCGGCGACCTCGTCGCCCTCGTGCGCCACCTCGGCGGCCCGGCCGTGATCGTCGGCCAGTCGATCAGCGGCGGGGCCGCCACGATCGCCGCCGCCACGGCCCCCGAGCTCGTGGCCGGTCTCGTCGAGCTGGCGCCGTTCACCCGCGCCCAGTCGGTCGACCTGGCCGGCCTGTTCCGCAACAGCGCGCACCGCAAGGGTACGGTGCAGCTGGCGAAGGTGATGATGACCGGCAGCCTGAAGGGCTGGCTCTCCTACCTCGACCTCGCGATCCCCGCGAAGCCCGCCGACTGGAGCGACGAGCGCGCCCGCATCGAGACGATCCTGAGCCGTCCCGAACGGATGCAGGTGCTGCGGTCGATGACGAAGACGAGCCCGGCCGACGCCGGAGCGCACCTGCCGGACGTGCAGTGCCCGGTGCTCGTCGTCGAAGGCGGCAACGACCCCGACTGGGCCGATCCGCGGGCCGAGGGCGAGCGCATCCTCGCCGACCTCCCCGCGGGCCTCGGCCGGCTCGCCGTGATCGAGAGCGCGGGCCACTACCCGCACGCGGAGACGCCCGGTGAGCTCGTCGAGCTGATCCTCCCCTTCCTCACCTCGACGCTCGCGCCCACCACGGGCGGCGACCGTGCCTAGGGCGGGACTGGATGCGGCGACGGTGACGGAGGCCGGCGCCGCCCTGGCCGACGAGATCGGGCTCGACCGCCTCAGCATGAGCGTCGTGGCCGAGCGCCTCGGGGTGAAGCCCCCTTCGCTCTACAAGCACGTCGACAGCCTCGCCACCCTCACCCACCGCATCGCGATCCTCGGCGCCACCGAGGTGGGCGACGAACTCCGCGACGCCCTGCAAGGGGTCTCCGGCCGCGCCGCCCTCACGGCCGCCGCGCAGACGCTCCGCCGCTACGTGAAAGAGCACCCCGGCCGCTACGCCGCCACCACCGGCGCCCGCCCGACCAGCCCCGGCGACCCGCTCGTGCCCGCGCTCGAACGCACCCTCGCTTCGCTCGGAGCCGTGCTGAACGGCTACGAACTCGACCCCGCAGACACGATCCACGCGCTCCGGATGCTGCGGAGCATCCTGCACGGATTCGCCACTCTCGACGCGGCCGACGCCTTCCAGATCGACACGGATGTCGATGAGAGCTTCGCCTGGATGATCGGCTTCATCGACCAGGGCCTGCGCACCCGGGTGGCGGGGTGACCGGCGGGGGCGCCCCTCAGTCGTCCGATCGGCCGGCGCGCTGACGGATCCGGCGACCCTCGTCGACGTCCTTCTGCTCCTTCGCCGCGATCTTGTCGCTCTTCCTCGTGTCGCGCGGGGGCAGCTGGATGTCTTCCTCTGCGGCGATGCCGGCCTGCAGCTGGCGGCCCCGCTCGAGCTCGGCATCGAACTCGGCGCCGAAGAGCAGGGCGTTGTTGACGATCCAGAGCCAGAGCAGGAAGATGACGACGCCCGCGAGCGAGCCGTAGTTCTTGTCGTAGTTCGAGAAGTTCGCGACGTAGAAGCCGAACGCCACGGTCGCGATGGCGAGCAGCACGATCGCGAGCAGGGCGCCGAGACTCATCCACCGGAACTTCGGCTGCTTCGCGTTGGGTGTGGCGTAGTAGAGGATCGCGAGGATCAGCACGATCACCAGGGCGAGCACCGGCCACTTCACGATCGACCAGACCATGGTGACGGTCTCGCCGACGCCGAGGGCGGAACCCACCGCATCCGCGACCGGGCCCGACACCACGAGGATGACGGCGGCGATCACGATCAGCACCAGCGAGATGAGGGTGACGAGCAGCTGTGCGGGCTTGAGCTTCCAGAACGGGCGGCCCTCCTCGATCTCGTAGATGCGGTTCATCGCCCGGCTGAAGGCCGTGACATAGCCGGAGGCCGACCAGATCGCGACCAGCAGACCGCTGACCAGGGCGAAGCCGGCGGCGGGCGACGACGCGAACTGCTCGATGGGGCCGCGGACGATGTCGGCGGTTCCGCCGGGCGCGACGTCGTCGACGATGCCGAGGATGGCGTCGCTGGCCGCCTGGCCCTGACCGATGACGCCGAGCAGAGAGAAGATGGCGATCAGCGCCGGGAACAGGGCGAGCACGGCGTAGTAGGTGAGGCTGGCCGCGATGTCGGTGCACTGATCGGCCGAGAACTCCCGGGCGGTCTTCTTCAGCACGTACCTCCAGGAGCGCTTCTCGAGGTCGGTCGGCCCGTCCGGCTTGCGGGGGTCGTCGGTGTCGGGGGCGTTCTTCCCGGTTCGTGATCGGGAGGTGTCGGTGCTCATCGGAGAGTCCTTCGGTCGTGGTCGATGCGAGCGGGAGTCGGACTGCCCGGGAGCGGCACCGGGCCGCCCGCTGTCAACACTCGGCCCGTTGCGGGTATCGGCCGCCCCCTTGTCTTTTCGCTCAGACGTGACCCACGGCGCGCGGAAGGGCTCGACATCTGCTTTTCGGATGGCCCACACCGGTGTTCACACCAAAAGGCTGCAGAAATTCACGGTTTCTTCTGTTTTTCTGAAGAACCCGGGATGACAGGCTGTCAGCATGCCCCCACAGCGCCTCGGGCCCCTCGATGATGAGGTCATGCTCGATTCCCTCACCATCGGCCGGCGCATCCGCCAGCTCCGTTCCGACCGCGGGCTCACGCTCGACGACCTCGGCGCCGCCATCGGGCGCGCCCCCTCGCAGGTCTCGGTGATCGAGAACGGCAAGCGTGAGCTCAGACTCGGCGAGCTGCAGCGGTTCGCCAGCATCTTCGACGTCACGATCGACCAGCTGCTCTCCTCGGAGCCGCCCACCCGCCGGGCCGCGCTGGAGATCGCGCTGGAGCGGGCGCAGCGCGGACCGCTGTTCGCCTCACTGAACCTGCCCGCCCTGCCGGTGCGCAAGTCGCTCAGCGACGACGCGATCGAGACCATCCTGGGCCTGCACCGCGAGCTGGAGCGCATTCACGGCGAGCGCGCCGCCACCCCCGAGGAGGCCCGGCGCGCCAACACCGAGCTGCGCCGTGCAATGCGCCAGCGCCACAACTACTTCGCCGAGCTCGAGCAGACGGCGGCGTCGCTGCACCGGGCCGTCGGCCACACCGGCGGGCCGCTGTCTCAGCGGGTCGCCTCCGACCTGGCCAGCCACCTCGGGTTCTCGCTGCACTACGTGGGCGACCTCCCCGGTTCCACGCGATCCGTCACCGACCTGAAGAACGGCCGCATCTACGTGCCGCTGGGCCAGTCTCCGGATGCCGACCCGAGGTCGGTGGTGCTGCAGGCACTCTCGTCGCACGTGCTGCGGCACGCCGAACCGCGCGACTACGCCGAGTTCCTGCAGCAGCGGGTGGAGACCAACTACCTCGCCGCGGCCCTGCTGATCCCCGAGGCGGGGGCGGTCGGCATCCTGACCCAGGCGAAGGATGCTCGCGAGCTGTCGGTCGAAGACCTGCGCGACGCGTTCGGCGTGAGCTATGAGACCGCCGCGCACCGCTTCACGAACCTGGCCACCGAGCACCTCGGCATTCCGGTGCACTTCTTGAAGGTGCACGAGTCGGGCACGCTGTCGAAGGCCTACGAGAACGACAGCGTGGCCTTTCCGACGGATGCGCTGGGTTCGGTCGAGGGCCAGACGGTGTGCCGCAACTGGAGCGCGCGGCGGGTGTTCGACGTGGAGGACCGCTTCAGCCCGTACCACCAGTACACCGACAAGCCGACGGGCACCTACTGGTGCACCTCGCGCATCCAGCCCTCCGCGCGCGGGCAGTTCTCGGTGTCGGTGGGCACGGCGTTCGCACACGCGAAGTGGTTCCGGGGGCGCGACACCGCGAACCGGTTCACGTCGACCTGCCCCGACGAGTCGTGCTGCCGGCAGCCGCCCGCCGCGCTCACGGCCCGCTGGAGCGGCCAAGCGCACCCCTCGGCCCGCCTCAACTCCTCGCTGCACGCGGCGATGCCCACCTCGGGCTTCACCGGCGTCGACACCACCGAGGTCTACGAGTTCCTCGACCGCCACGCGCCGGCCGCGCTGTGACGCGGACCGTCACGGAAGGGCGGTGGAACCCTCGGCGCCGGTGCTCTGGCGGTCTTGCAGCACGGCGTTGATCTCGGCGGCCGAGAGCACGTGCTCGATCGCGAGGATCCCCGCGCCCAGGATGCCGGCGTCCGGGCCCGAGCGCGACTGGGCGATCTGGAGATCCCGCGTGGCGAGCGGGCTGGAGTGCGAGTAGACCTCCTCGCGGATACCGGCGAGCAGACTCTCACCCGATTGGGCGAGCTGGCCGCCGACGACGATGATCGAGGGGTTCAGGATGCTGACGCAGGCGTTCAGCATCTCGCCGATGGCCCGTCCCGACTCCCGCACGTGGCGGGCGGCGTCGAGGTTCCCCTGCCGCACGAAGTCGACCACCTCGGCACCGGTGTCGAGCTCGAGACCGTCGTCGCGCAGGGCACGCACGATGGCCGGGGTGCCGGCGAGCGCCTCGAGGCAGCCGGTCTTGCCGCACCGGCAGGCCAGGCCCGCGGCGCGCTGCACGAAGACGTGGCCGACGTCTCCGGCGCCACCTTTCGCGCCCCGGCGGAGCGTGCCGTCGGAGATGATGCCGGCGCCGATACCGGTGGCGGCCTTCACGAAGATGAGGTCGTCGGCATCCGGCCAGCTCAGCGCGCGCTCGCCGAGGGCCATGATGTTCACGTCGTTGTCGACCAAGACCGGCACGTCGAAGCTCTGCCGCAGGTGGGCGGGCACGTCGAAGCCGTCCCAGCCGGGCATGATCGGCGGGCTGGTCGGGCGACCGGTCGCGTGGTCGACCGGTCCCGGCAGACCGACGCCCATGGCGACGACCTCGTCCGCATCCCGCCGCAGCGATGCGAGCAGTGAGGTCGCGAGTTCGACGACCACCTGCAGCACCGGGCGCGGCCCCTGGCTCACCAGCATCGCCACGGAGTCGTCCGCCAGCACGCTCCCGGAGAGATCGCAGATCCCGACGTGGATGTGCGTGGCGCCGACATCCGCCGACACCACCAGGCGGCCCGAGGGATTGAACGCGATCCGCGCCGACGGCCTGCCTCCGGTCGAGACGGCGTCCGAGACCGCGGCGACGAGGTCGAGACCCATCAGGTCGTCGATGCGCGAGATCACGGTCGGCCGGGACAGGCCCGTCATCGACGCGAGTTCGTTGCGCGTCCGCGGGACGCCGTCGCGGAAGATCTGAAAGAAATCTCCCGCGTCGTACACGGCCGAGGCCTTCCACCCACCCATTCGGACCTCTTTTCGCTCCGCGACATCGTAGTCATATGTGGCCTTTGCAGGTCAACGTCATAACCATACAAGCCTATTTAGATCTTTTATTATTTTGCTTGACAAAAGTCCGGAACTGACTGATGCTTCTTCTCGAGCCCGATCCCGCCACCGCGGTACCGACAGAGCAGCGGTTCGAGATCGCTCGCATCCGGTCAATGACGACTTCCCGAGAGGTGCACCACCATGAAACGCTCCGCCGCCATCAGCACGGCCGCCCTGATCTGCATTGCACTGGCGCTCGCCGGATGCACGTCCGACTCCGCGCCGTCCGACTCCGCCGGCTCGACGGGCGACCCGCTCGCGAGCATGACGGCCGCCGACCTGGTTCCGCCCGCGATCGTGGGTCTGGGCCCGGACGGCGTGAAGTCCGGCAGCCTCGACGAGATCGACCTCACCGACGCCGAGGTCGCCCAGGCCAAGCAGGAGAAGTACCGCGTCGGCATCGTCATGCAGACCATGGACATCGAGTGGTCCACCGAACAGGTGCGGGCCATCACCGACCGCCTGGCCGAGTACGACGCCGAGGTCATCGGCGTGGTCGACCCGGCGTTCGACGTGCAGACCCAGATCTCGGGCATCGAGAACATGATCCAGCTGAAGCCGGACGCCATCATCAGCATCCCCGTCGACGACACCGCGACCGCGGAGGCGTACCGCAAGATCGGCGCCGCCGGGATCAAGCTGATCATGATGGACAACGTCCCGAAGGGTCTTCAGTACCCCAGCGACTACCAGGGCATGGTCTCCTCCGACAACCAGGGCAACGGCGCCGTCTGCGCCGAGGCGCTGGCCGAGTACATCCCCGACGGAGGAACGGTCGGCGTGCTCGACTTCGGCGTGGACTTCTTCGTCACCAAGGAGCGGATGAAGGGCTTCGTCGACTGGATGGAGGCCAACCGGCCCGACATCACGATCAAGACCGCCGAGTTCCTCGACGCGGGCAAGTCGGGACAGGACGCCACCGACTTCCTCACGGCCAACCCCGACATCCAGGGCATGTTCACCGAGTGGGAGGTTCCCGCGGTCGCGATCGACCAGGCGCTGCGGTCGCAGGGCAAGGACATCCCGATCACCGCCGTGAACATCGCCTCCGACGTTGCGGCCGACCTGGCCGGCGGCGGCAACATCAAGGCCCTCAGCGCCCAGGTGCCCTACGACCAGGGGCTCGCCGAGGCCGACATGGCCGTCAAGGTGCTGCTCGGCGGCTCCGTGCCCAACTGGCTCGCCTTCCCCGCCGTCCCGGTGCTGCAGAACAACGTGCTGGAGGCGTGGCAGCAGGTCTACCACCAGGACGCCCCGCAGCAGCTCGTCGACATCTGCGACGCCACCGACGGCTGCAACTGACCGGCCGACATCCCCGACAGCTCGACAACCACCGACACCCACTGAGATCAAAGGAGAAACCGACGTGGACATCATCGCCGACCACAACGGAGTGCCCGCCAAGCACGGACGCGCACTCGTCAACGGAGTCCGACTCCACTACTCCGTCGCGGGCGAGGGCGAGCCCCTCTTCCTGCTGCACGGTGTGCCGAAGACCTCGTACCACTGGCGCCGGGTCATCCCCCTCCTCACGCCGTACTACACCGTCATCGCTCCCGACCTGCGCGGTCTCGGCGACTCCGAGCACCCGGCGGGCGGCTTCGACATGAAGAACATGGCCGAAGACATCGCCCAGCTGGCCACCCACCTCGGCTACGAGCAGTTCCACCTCGCCGGCGAGGACTGGGGCGCCTCGACCGCCTACCAGGTGGCGGCCCAGTACCCCGAGCGCGTCAAGAAGCTGATCTACCAGGAGATGATCCTGCCCGGCTTCGGCCTCGAGGACTACTCCTTCCTCACTCGCGAGAACGTGAGCACCTACGTGTGGCTCTGGCACATCAACTTCTACAGCGTGCCCGACTTCCCCGAACTGCTGATCACGGGCCGGGAGAAGGAGTACTTCAACTACTTCATGAAGCACGAGACGCACAACCCGCAGGCGATCACACCGGATGCGCTGGACGAGTACGTGCGCTGCTACTCCTCGCCGGGCGGCCTGCGCAGCATGTTCGAGATCTACCGAGCCACCCTCGACGACGCCGACCAGAACAAGGAGTCGGCCAAGACGAAGCTGACGATGCCGGTGCTGGCCGTCGGCAGCGAGTACTTCATCGGCGACGACAACGAGCGCCAGATGCGCGAGGTCGCCGAAGACGTGCGCGCCGTGATCCTCCCCTGGGGCCACCAGCTGGCCGAAGAGGATCCCGAAGCGCTGGCGTCCGCCTACCTCGACTTCCTGGGCCGCGGGGAATGACACGACGAATGACCGCACAGGAGAGCACCACGATGAAACTGGGATACCCGACCATCACCTGGGGCGGTGTCACCGGCACCCCCGGCGGCGTCACGAGCATCAAGGACCTGTTCTACCGCACCAACGGCGACACCGCGGCGGCGTTCCGCGACATCGCCGAGGTCGGCTACACCGGCACCGAGGTGTTCGACGGCAACCTGCTCGACTTCGAGGAGAACCCGCAGGAGTTCCATTCCCTCCTGCGCTCCTCGGGGCTCGAGCTCGTGAGCGTCTACACCGGTGCGAACTTCATCTTCCCCGACATCCTGGAGGACGAGTTCAGCAAGATCGAGCGCTCGGCCGAGCTCGCGCAGAAGTTCGGCGCGAAGCGGCTCGTGTTCGGGGGCGGAGCCCAGCGCGCCGGTGGTGCCCGGCCGGACGACATCGAACGGCTCGCCGACGGCCTCGACCGGGGCGCCCGGGTGGCGGCCGATCATGGCCTCGAAGCCAGCTACCACCCGCACCTCGGCACGCTCGTCGAGGGTCCGGATGCGCTGGCCGAGCTGATGGAGATCTCCACCATCGCGTTCTGCCCCGACACGGCGCACCTGGCCGCGGGCGGCGCCGATCCGGCGGCGATCATCGATCGCTACGCCGACCGCCTCGCCCACGTGCACCTCAAGGACCTCGACCGGAAGACCCTGCGGTTCCTGCCGCTCGGGGAGGGCGACCTCGACTTCCCCGAGATCCTCCGGGCCATCCGCGACGCCGGGTACGACAGCTGGCTGATGGTCGAGCTCGACTACTACGACGGCGACCCGAAGGATGCCGCGCGCATCAGCCTGGACTACCTCACGACGCTCCTGGCCTGACCCCGAGAGCCACCTCCCCCCTCTGCACCTCCTACCCACAGAAAGCTGAACCCGATGAAACACAGCATGAAAGGCCTGCTGGCCACGACGGCTCTGGCCGCCTCCCTCACCCTCCTCGTCACCGGCTGCACGTCGGAGTCCCCCGCCTCCACGGGCGCCGGTGGCGAGGCGGTCGTCGTCGACGCGGCGGCGATCACCCCCTCGGAGATCGTCGGCCAGGGCAAGAACGGCGAGGTGCCGGTGACGGTCGACGACCTCCAGCTCACCGACGACGAGAAGGCCAAGGTCGCCGCCGGCGACTTCTCCGTGGGCATCTCGATGAACACGATGGACATCGACTGGTCGCGCCTCACGGTGGAGGGCATCCAGGACACCCTCGGCGACCTCGGCGTGAACGTCATCGGCGTGACCGACGCCAAGTTCGACGTGCAGCAGCAGATCTCCGACCTGGAGAACCTGATCACCCAGCGCCCCGACGCGATCATCAGCATCCCCACCGACGACGTGGCGACGGCCGAGACCTACAAGAAGGTCGCCGCCGCCGGCATCAAGCTGATCTTCATCCACATGCCGGCCAACGGCCTGGTCTACCCCACCGACTACCAGGCAGTGATCGCGCCCGACAACCAGGGCAACGGGCAGATCGCCGCTGCGGCCCTCTCCGAGTACATCCCGCAGGACGGCGTGGCCGGCATCGTCGACTACGCGGTGGACTTCTACACCACCAACCAGCGCACGCTGCGGGTGAAGCAGTGGTTCGCCGAGAACCGCCCCGACGTGACCATCAAGGACGTGGGCTTCACCGACACCAACGGCGTCGGATCGGTGACCGCCAACTTCATGACGGCCAACCCCGATGTCGACGGACTGTTCGTGATCTGGGACTCGCCGGCCATGCAGTCGGTGGCATCGCTCCGCAACGCCGGAGTCACCGTCCCGATCACCACGATCGACCTCGGTACCGAGGTGGCCGTCGACATGGCCAGCGGTGGCTACATCAAGGCCGTCGGCGCCCAGGAGCCCTACAGCCAGGGCGTCGCCGAGGCGCTCGCCGCAGCCAAGGCGCTGATCGGGGCCGAGACGCCCGCCTGGGTGGCCCTGCCCTCCGTGGCGGTCACCCCGTCGAACCTGCTCGAGAGCTACCAGTCGATCTTCCACACCGATGCCCCGGCCGAGGTGGTCGCCGCCTGCGACGCCTCGAAGCTCTGCGGCTAGCGTGCGCCGGCATCCGCTCACCGAGACGCACACCCGCACACCGAGAAAGGAGAGGAAGACGTGACCACGGAAACCCGATCGGCACCCCCGCCGGCATCACCGGATGAACCGCTCCTCGTCGCCCGAGGGGTCAGCAAGGCCTTCAACGGGGTCTACGCCCTGAAGGATGTGGACTTCGACCTGCGCGCCGGCGAGGTGCACGCCCTGCTCGGGCCGAACGGCGCCGGCAAGTCGACGCTCATCAAGATTCTCGACGGCGTGCAGCCGCAGGACGAGGGCTCGGTGCAGGTCGACGGTCGCGAGCGACGTTCGTCCGACATCGCCACGGTGTTCCAGGAACTGAGCCTCATCCCCGGCCTCTCCGTGGCGAAGAACATCTTCCTGGGGAACGAGCTGCGCAATGCGCTCGGCCTGGTGAAGACCAAGGAGCAGAACCGGATCGCCTCCGAGCTGATCGAGCGGCTCGGACTGCACCTGTCGCCGGAGGAGACCGTGGAGAACCTCTCCGTCGCCTCCCGCCAGCTGGTGGAGATCGCGAAGGCCGTGCACCGGGATGCGCGGGTGCTGGTGCTGGACGAACCGACCTCGACCCTCACCAAGGGCGACCAGCTGCTTCTGTTCGAGAGCATCCGGGACATCCAGAAGTCGGGCGTGGGCATCATCTACGTCACGCACCGCCTCACCGAGGTGTTCGAGCTGGCGGACCGGGTCACCATCATCCGTGACGGCCAGCGCGTGCTCACCGCCGACGTGGCCGGCATGGAGATGTCGACCCTGGTGCGCGAGATCACCGGCGCCGACGACGACGTGCCGGAGCCCTCGAAGAGGCGCTTCGACGAGTTCGCCCATCCGGAGACGGTCGTCACCGACCGTTCCGGGCCGAAGCTCGACGTCACCGGCCTCAGCGGCGACCGGTTCTCCGACATCAGCATCTCGGCCGGTGCCGGACGCATCGTCGGGATCGCGGGGCTGATCGGATCGGGCCGCACCGAGCTGCTCGAGACGATCGCCGGCGTGCGCAGGAGCACCGCCGGCCGCATCACGCTCGACGGCAAGGTGGTGCGGTTCTCGCATCCGTGGCAGGCCCTGGCGGCCGGCGTCGCCCTGGTGCCCGAAGACCGGCACCGCTCGGGCGTCGTGCTGCAGCAGTCGATCCAGCGCAACCTCTCGCTCGCGCACTACAAGGCCGTGAGCAAGGGCGGGTTCGTCGACAACAGGTCGGCGGTCGCGCTCGTGAAGGGGCTGGTCGACACGCTGCAGATCAAGACGGCGTCGATCACGAGTCCGGTGCAGTCGCTGTCGGGAGGCAACCAGCAGAAGGTCGTCTTCGCGAAGTGGCTGCAGCCCGGCATGCAGGTGCTGCTGCTCGACGAGCCCACGCAGGGAGTCGACGTGCGGGCCCGGCAGGAGATCTACCGGGTCATCCGCCGCTTCGCCGAGGAGGGCTCGGCCATCGTCGTGGTCTCCTCCGACTTCGTCGAGCTGCACGAGCTGTGCGACGAGATCTCGTTCATGACCTCGACCGGGATGAGCGAACCGGAGCCGGTGACCGCGAGCGTCACCGATCAATACATCTATTCCAAACTCAACGAAAGGGTGGTTGCGAGCCATGAGCGCGACAACCAGTAGTGTCAGCCGGCCCAGGTGGCGCGGCCGCTCGGCCGGCGACTTCATCCGGGAGTACTTCGTCTACATCGCGCTCGTCGCGCTGATCGTCTTCTTCTCGATCGCTTCGCCGTACTTCCTGACGCCCGACAACTTCGCCAACATCGGCCGGCAGACCGCCACCGTGTCGATCGTCGCCGTGGGCATGACCTTCGTCATCATCACCGGCCAGATCGACCTCTCGGTGGGCAGCGTCTTCGCGCTCTGCGGGATGGCGGCCGCCATGGTGATGCAGTACGTGTCGAACTTCTGGCTGCTGGGAGCGCTGGCGGCCGTCGCGGTCGGCATCGTCTTCGGCTTCGTGAACGGCTTCATCACGGCGAAACTGGGGGTACCGAGCTTTCTGGTCACCCTGGGGATGCTCGGCGTGGCCCGCGGCATCGCGCTGCTGATCACCGACACCCGTCCGGTGCTCATCTCGAACCCCACCTACTTCCAGGTGTTCGGCGAGAGCCGCATCCTGGGCATCCCGATCGCCGTGGTCTGGACGGTCGCGATCGTCGTGCTCGGCGTCCTGGTACTGCACAAGAGCGTGTTCGGGATGCGCACCTTCGCGACCGGAGGCAACCCCCAGGCGGCCCGGTTCACCGGCGTCAAGACGAAGAAGACGGTCATCATCGGCTTCGTCATCACCGGTGCCCTCGTCGGACTCGCGTCGCTGCTGTTCACCGGCATCGCCCACGCGGCCCGGCCCGACATCGGCAGCGGTCTCGAGCTCGACGTCATCGCGGCGGTGATCCTCGGTGGAGTCAGCCTGTTCGGCGGCCGGGGTACCGTCATCGGCGCCCTGGCGGGATCGTTGATCATCGGCATCATGAACAACGGACTCGTGCTGATGGGCGTCAGCTCGTCGGTGCAGCAGATCATCAAGGGCATCATCATCATCGGTGCCGTCTCGCTGAGCAAGAAGTGACCCCCGTCTTTAAAGGAGAGAACACCATGAGCACCCCCGAATCCGACACCAGCGCCTTCTTCACCGTCCGGCAGAACGAGTCCGGCGCCTGGAGCTTCGTCGACCCGCAGGGCGAGCCCTTCGTGTCGCTGGCCCTCAACCACCTCGACGACAGCGACCTGCGCTACCCGCACAACGTGGAGGTCTTCGAGAAGAAGTACGGCTCCCGCAAGCGCTGGACCGAGGGCGTGGTGCGCGACCTCCGAGACCTCGACTTCAACACCATCGGCTGGACCTGCCAGTACATCAGCGGCGGCTGGGGCGAGGCGCTGGACTGGTTCGGCGACCCCGTCGACTTGGGCCACTCCTCCCCCTGGCCCGATGAGCACCTGCTCGACGCCGGCCTGCCCTACGTGGTGCAGCTGCGGGTGCAGGAGATCGAGGACTGGAACGGGCACCCCGCGTTCCGCGACGTGTACGGCGAGGACTTCCAGAAGTACGCCGACTGGGTCGCCCGCCGGATGGTCTCCGACCACAAGAACAGCCAGAACCTGATCGGCTACTTCCTGGTCGACATCCCCGCCTGGCTCCCCCACGCCGCCGGCCGGTTCTGGCCCGGCTTCGAGGGCCTCTCCCCGGAGGAGCACGACGCGAAGCTGTTCGAGGTGGCCACGCAGTACTACAAGACCGTCACCGAGGCGATCCGCCGCTACGACCCGAACCACCTCATCCTGGGCGACCGCTACAACGGCAACAAGGGCATCCCCGAGGCGGTGCTGCGCGCGATGGTGCCGTTCGTCGACGTGCTGTCGGTGCAGTACTTCACCGGCAAGACCGACGCCGAGTACGCCACGATGATCTCCGACCTGCGCGGCTGGCACGAGCTCACGGGCAAGCCCGTCGTCATCGCCGACATCGGCAACTGGGTTCCCACCGAGCTGAACCCGCACCGCACGAGCGACATGCAGACGCAGGCGGAGCGCGGCGAGGACTACAAGAACGGACTCGCCACCGTGATGGCCGAGCCGTGGATCATCGGCTGGCACTGGTGCGGCTACATCGAGAACCTCGGCCGCGGCTGGGGTATCAAGGACCCCCAGGACGAGTTCTACACCGACATGACCGACCGCATCCGCGAGGCCAACGAGGCCGCGCAGGCGACCGTCACCGAACGCTGAACAGAAAGAGCATCATCATGAGAGAAATCACCGTCGGCCTCATCGGAGGCGGCTTCATGGGCAAGGCGCACTCGCTGGCCTACTCCGGCGTGCCGATGTTCTTCTGGCCCTCCGAGTTCCTGCCCGTGAAGCGCACCATCGCCGAGGCCACGCCCGAGCTCGCCGCGGATGCCGCCACCCGGTTCGGTTTCACCGGATCGACGAGCGACTGGCGCTCGATCGTCGACGACCCCGAGATCGACGTCGTCGACATCGCGACGCCGAACAATCTGCACCCCGAGATGGCGATCGCGGCCCTCCAGGCCGGGAAGCACGTGATCTGCGAGAAACCGCTCGCCCACACCCTCGAAGACGCGGCTCGGATGTATGCCGCCTCGCGGGAATCCGGCTCGGTGAACATGGTCGCCTTCAACTACCGGCGCACGCCGGCGGTGGCGCTGGCCAAGAAGTACATCGAGGAGGGCGCGATCGGCGAGATCCTGAACCTGCGCGGCACCTACCTGCAGGACTGGTCGGCCGATCCCGACTCCCCGCTGTCGTGGCGGTTCAAGAAGTCGGTCGCCGGCTCGGGCGCGGTCGGCGACATCCTGAGCCACGTCATCGATCTTGCCCACTACCTGGTGGGTACGATCAGCGACGTGACGGCGCTGACGAAGACCTACATCGCCGAACGGCCGGCGCAGTCGGGCGGATCGGACTCGCTCGGGGCGTCGCGCAGTGCCGGCGCTCCGAAGGAGGCCGTCGACGTCGACGACGAGGTGCTCACGATGGTGAAGTTCGCCAACGGCGCGGTCGGGTCGCTCGAGGCCACCCGCAACGCGTGGGGCCGCAACAACTTCATCACGCTCGAGATCCACGGCACCGAGGGCTCGATCTACTTCAACTACGAGAACCGCGACGAGCTGCAGGTGTGCTTCCGCTCCGACGGCGACGACCGGCGAGGCTTCCGCACGGTGTACACCGGACCGAACCACCCCAACGGCTCGGCCCTGTGGCCCATCCCGGCCTTGGGCATCGGGTACGGCGAGACGAAGATCATCGAGGCGCACGACTTCTTCACCGCCATCGCGGAGGGAGGCTCCGTGCGACCCGACTTCGGTGACGGCTATCAGGTCGCGCTCGTCGAAGACGCCATCCTGCGCAGTGCCGAGACCGGCGCCTGGACGCCGGTGCCGCAGCTCGACCGGGCCAGCGGCACCCTCCAAGGCGAGTAGCCGCCCGCACGGCGCCCGACCGGGGTTCCCACACCACGCGGGAACCCCGGCCCCATCCATCGAAGAGAAGGCAGCAACACGTGAGCACCCCCTTGAGAGCCGGCATCGTCGGTGGCGGCTTCATGGCCGAGGTCCACGCCCGCGCGGTGCGCGCCGCCGGCCACGAGGTGCGCGGCATCGTGAGTTCCTCCGCTGCCAGCACGGATCGCGCCGCCGAGCGGCTGAGTGTCCCGATCCGGTTCGCCTCCGCGGCGGAATTGATCGAGTCCGACCAGATCGACGTCGTGCACATCTGCACCCCGAACAACCTCCACCTCGCCCAGGCCGGCGCCGCCATCGAGGCGGCCAAGGCGGTGGTCTGCGAGAAGCCGCTGGCTACGACGGCGGCGGATGCGCGCACCCTCCACGACGCCGCGGAGCGGGCCCGCATCTCGACGGCGGTCCCTTTCGTCTACCGGTACTACCCGGCGATCCACGAGATCCGGGAGCGGATCCGGGCGGGCGACGCCGGTGAGCTCCTCCTCATCCACGGCTCGTACCTGCAGGACTGGCTGGCCGCCCGCACCGCCACCAACTGGCGGGTCAGTTCGCAGGATGGCGGCCCGTCGCGGGCGTTCGCCGACATCGGCGTGCACTGGTGCGACCTCATGGAGTTCGTGACCGGGCACCGCATCACGCGCGTCAGCGCCCGGCTCATCACCTCGTACAGCCGGCGGGGCGGATCGGATCGCCCGGTCGGCAACGAGGACGCCTCGCTGGTGATGTTCGAGACCGATCGGGGCGCCGCCGGATCGCTGACGCTCAGCCAGATCTCCCAGGGCCGCAAGAACCGCCTGTGGTTCTCGTTCGACGGCACGGAGGGCTCCTACGAGTTCAACCAGGAAGACCCGAACTCCTTCTGGGTGGGCGGGCTCGACCGGAACAGCACGATCACCAGCGGCAGCACGGGGATGCGGGGCGCCGCCAGCCAGCGCCTGTCCCTGCTTCCCGCCGGCCATCCGCAGGGCTACCAGGATGCGTTCAACGCCTTCATGACGGATGCCTACGAAGCCGCGCAGGGCGCCTCGCCCCAGGGCCTCCCGACCTTCGCCGACGGCTACCGGGCCGCCTCACTGACCGATGCCGTGATCCAATCGTCTGTGACAGAACGGTGGGTGACCGTCACCTCCCCCGACACCGCGGCGGGCGCGACCGGTTTCGCACGAATTGCTGAGGAGCGACCATGATGACGACAGCGGACACGTCGCACGATTCGACACCGGTCACCCTGTTCACCGGGCAGTGGGCGGATCTCCCCTTCGAGGAGGTGGCGCGGCTGGCGGCGGACTGGGGCTACGACGGGCTGGAGATCGCGGCATCCGGAGACCACCTCGACCTGAAGCGGGCGGATGAAGACCCCGGCTACCTGCAGAGCCGCCTGGACGTGCTCGAGCACCACCGGCTGAGGGTCTGGGCCATCTCCAACCACCTCACCGGTCAGGCGGTCTGCGACGACCCGATCGACTTCAGGCACAAGGCGATCCTGCGCCCCTACACCTGGGGCGACGGCGAGGCGGAGGGTGTGCGGCAGCGCGCGGCGGAGGACATGAAGCGCGCGGCGCGGGTGGCCCGCCGGCTCGGGGCCGAGACGGTCGTCGGGTTCACCGGCTCGAAGATCTGGCCCTACGTGGCGCAGTTCCCGCCCGTGCCGGCCTCGGTCATCGACGAGGGCTACCAGGACTTCGCCGACCGCTGGAACCCGATCCTCGACGTCTTCGACGACGAGGGCGTGCGGTTCGCGCACGAGGTGCACCCCTCGGAGATCGCCTACGACTACTGGACGAGTGTGCGCACGCTCGAGGCGATCGGCCACCGCGCGGCCTTCGGCTTCAACTGGGACCCCTCGCACATGATGTGGCAGGGCATCGACAGCGTCGGCTTCATCTCCGACTTCCGCGACCGCATCTACCACGTGGACTGCAAGGACACCCGGCTGCGCCCCGCCAACGGCCGCTCGGGCGTGCTCGGATCGCACCTGGCCTGGGGCGACCCGCGGCGCGGCTGGGACTTCGTGTCGACCGGCCGCGGCGACGTGCCGTGGGAGGACGCGTTCCGTGCGCTGCGCTCCGTCGGCTACGCCGGCCCCATCTCGATCGAGTGGGAGGACGCCGGCATGGACCGGCTGCACGGAGCCCCCGAGGCGCTCGAGTTCGTGCGCTCTCTGCTCTGGGCGGCCCCGCAGGCCTCGTTCGACGCCGCGTTCTCGCAGCAGGACTGACCCCGCCCGAGCCGCCCGGCCCGGCCCGGCCCCCGGCCCGGCCCGGCCCCCGGCTCGCTACCGCGCCGAGCGGGCCGAGTCGGGGCGGCGACGGGACGCGGCATCCGCCACCTCGGGCCCGCGGTACACCATGTCCATCGCGCCGATGCTCTCACCGGGCGGCACGATGGCGTCGATGCGGTCGAGAATCTCGTCGGAGAGCGAGACGTCGGCGCCGGCGAGGGTGTCTTCGAGCTGCTCCATCGTGCGCGGCCCCGCGATCGCCGAGGTGACGCCCGGATGCGCGATCGTGAACGCCATCGCCAGGTGGGTGAGCGGGATGCCCACCTCCTGCGACAGCGCGATGAGCTCTTCGATCACCGCGAGCCGCCGCTCGTCGCGGAAGTGCCGCATGCCGGTGCCCGCCCGGAAGTTGTCGTTCGCCTGGCCCGCGCGGTACTTGCCCGAGAGCGCCCCGCCGGCCAGAGGGCTGTAGACGAGCGTGCCCATGCCGTACCGCTGGGCGACCGGCAGGATCTCGCGCTCGATCTCGCGGTCGAGGATGGAGTAGTTCGGCTGCTCGGTGCGGAACCGCTCGAAGCCGCGTCGCTCCGACATCCACTGGGCCTCGACGATCTCGGAGCCCCGCATCGACGACGTGCCGATGGCGAGCACCTTGCCCTCGCGCACGAGATCGGTGAGCACCGAGAGCGTCTCGTCGATGTCGGTCTCCGGATCGGGGCGGTGCAGCTGGTAGAGGTCGATGCGGTCGGTGCGCAGGTTGCGCAGGGAGCGTTCGACCGCCTGGCGGATCCACCGGCGCGAGGCGCCGCGGTGGTTCACGTCGTCGTCGACGGGACCCCAGAACTTGGTGGCGAGCACGACCTCGTCGCGCCGGCCGGCGAGCGCCTCACCGACCACCTCCTCCGAGTCTCCGTAGCGATCGGCGGTGTCGATGAAGTTGATGCCGCCGTCGAGCGCGCGATGGATGATCCGTACGCCCTCCTGGCGGTCGGGGTTGCCGAACGTGCCGAGCATCATGGCGCCCAGCGCGAAGGGCGTGACCTTGATTCCGGTGCGGCCGAGGGGGCGATACTGCATGGGGTCCTCCTGTAGGATCGAATACGGAACAACGTTCCGCTATCTCTCGTCCACTATACGGAACATTGTTCCGCTTAAGCAAGGGGCCCTGCCGTGACGTCATCGGAAGCGCCGCGCAAGGTGCGGGCGGATGCGCGCCAGAACCTCGACACCCTGCTGGTCGCGGCCCGCACCGTGTTCGCCCGCTCGGGAGTGGATGCGCCGGCCCGCGACATCGCGGCCGAGGCGGGCGTCGGCGTCGGCACGCTCTACCGGCACTTCCCGAACCGTGCGGAGCTCGTGGCGGCCGTCTTCACGACGGAGATCGACGCCACCGCCGCCGCCGCGGCCGAGCTGCTGGCCGAGCATCCGCCGGGCGAAGCCCTCGACCTCTGGATCACGCGGTTCACCCGCTTCGTCGCCACCAAGCAGGGACTGTCCGCCGCGCTGCGCTCGGGCGATCCGGCGTTCGACGCCCTGCCCGCGCACTTCACCGGCAAACTGGGCCCCGCCATCACATCACTGCTCGATGCGGCGGCGGCGGCCGGCGACGTGCGCCCCGGCGTCGACCCGCTCGAACTCCTCCAGGCCGTCGGCGACCTCAGCCACCGCGCCCCCTCCCCCGACGGATCCCCGAACCCGATGGTGCGCCTGCTCCTCGACGGCCTCCACCTCCGCTGACGCAGCGGCGCCCCGCGCGGGCGTCACTCCAGGTGGAGCTGCTTGGCGAAATAGACGCGCGCGTAGCCGTCGACCGTGCCGCGGTGCGTCTCGACGTACCCGCGGCGTGGATAGAAGGCCAGGTTCTCGACCATCGCTTCGTTCGTGTAGAGGCGCACCCACTGCTTCCCTCGTTTGACCGCGAGGCGTTCCGCCTGCGCGAGGAGCGCGGAGCCCAGCCCCGACCCCTGCGCCTGGGGACTGACGGCGATGTTCTCCACCAGCAGTCCGTCGGCCTCGAGGCTGAAGACGAGCATCCCGTCGACCCGCGATTCGCGCCAGACGAGGATCGCCGTGCCGGATGAGGCGATCTGCTCGTAGTCGCTGGTCATCGGTGCAGGCTCGCGCCCGATCCGATCGACGTAGGTGCTGTAGGCGAGTCGGGCGAGTTGGCGCATCACGGGGGCGTCCCTCCGGCGCGCCCGGGTGAACATCCACGTCTGGCCGGAATCCACAGTCACCCCGGTAGCTGACCACGCCCGCCCGCATTCTGCAAAACGACACCCGTCGGTGAGCCCGTCCGCCGAGCGGCATCAGTCGACGAAGGCGGTGACATATGCGAAGTTGTGGAGCGCCGACGAGGCGGTCCAGAACGAGTAATCAGAGTTGAATCCCGAGGTGTAGCCGAGCACTTGGCCACCGGTTCCGAAGTTGGGGCCGCCACTGTCCCCGTGATCCACGTGGCTTCCACCGTCGCGGACGAGGTTTCGGTATGTGCCGTCAGCAGGGCCGTAGTTCACAACGGTGTTCAGACCGACTACCGTCGAGCAACTCGTCTTGGTCTTAATGCCGAATGTACAGTGACCGAGTCCGATGTACGGTCCCACAATCCCCCGCGCGGTCAGAACCAACAGGGTGGTTTGTCGGAACATCGGCAGTGGCGTACCTCCGGCGGTCCAGCCCCACTGCGCGTCACCATAGGTTCGGTCAAGGCTTCCTCCCCAACCGAAGGCCACTCCCATGTAGGTGAAGGTGGCCTTCGGCACCGGGCAGTGATTTGCTGTCGAGATACCGAACGTCGAACCATTACGAACGACGAAGCCTGCGGTGCAGCCGTAGAAGCCTCCTTCCCCTCCGAAGTACGCCGGTTCAGCTCGAGATGCATCGTCGCCGAACTCGAGGTTGATCGCCTGGCCCGCCGCCAACCCCGTCACGTGCTGCAGCACGCCCGCATCTGGTCGAGGACCCTCGACCGTCAGGCTGTACGTTCTCGTGAGCGGATCGTAGCTTCCGACTGATGTGCGATCCGAATCGGCGGTCAACGCCTCCTGCATCTCCTCGACGATCGCCATGGCCTCCCACCGGTCTGGCCCCTCGCTCGCAACGACTACGTCAATAGGAAACGGAGCCGTTTCGATCATGTGGCGCACGGCCTCCGGAGGTTCGCTCGCCAGCACGATCTGCGCGTTCGGATACGAGGTGGAGCGCCACTCGCTTTGGATGTACAGATCGGGAAAATCGCCTTCCAACGTTGCGGCAAGCGCGCCCAGCTCCGAACCGGCCTGATCGTCCGCTCGAACCCTTTCGACTGATACGCCACGCTCCTGAGCCCTGCTCTGATCGAAGGCCGCGACGACAGCCTGGTCGATCCCGGAGTCATCGGTGGTTGGCATGGCAGCGTCTTCGCCTGGAGCACCATCTGGTGGAACATCCGAGACGGTACCCGCCGGCTGGACAGCACCCGCCGAAGACGAGAAGCCGAGCGTCAGCACGACACAGGCGGTCACCGATCCTGAAATCATCACCAGCAGCGACCGGCTTGCAGCTCTCGACACGAGTCCTCCTTGTGAGATAGCTATCGAGGTCACCCTATTCTTTTAATGAGAATATGTCATTAATAGGCGATGATTGAGATCGGCATGTGGATGACGTCGGCGCAGATCGGGAGAACATGAGTGGACGACGCGTAGTGGGGGTCGCCTTCGCGATGTCGATCGTGGCGGGACTGAGCGCTTGCGTGGGGTCGGGCACGCCGCCTCTGTCAGCACGCCAGACGGGTGACTCAAGCTGGAGCTACAGCGAGCCCTCGGGGGACGCGGAGCGCGGTGCCGTGTGGAGCGTCGATGGCAGCCGGCTGATCCTGACCTGGTCGTCGGATGGGTGCGGTCCGCGCTTGGACCCGATCTCGGTCGCCTCACCCACCGAGCTCGTGGTGACGATCCCGCCCACAGACAGGGCATGTACCGCAAAGGACGTGCCTTACATCGCGCAGGTCGCGACGCCCGAAGGCGTCGACCAGACCAAGCCGGTCGAGCTGGAGCTTCCCGACGAATCGCTCCTGATTCCTCCGCTTACGAACTGACCACGCCGAGTTCCACCGGCCCTTCCGGCCGGCGGTCCCAGGACGCGCTCCTCGCCCGGCGGCGCGACTGGAAACAGGGGTTGCCGAAGTCGCATGCAGTAGCGTCATGGTCTATGAGCAGCAAGGCCGACATCCGGCGTTCCGACGCGACCCGGGAGGCGCTCTCCCACTTCGCTCGCGGCGGCTTCGACGGCACGCCCGTCAGCGTGGTCTCCACCGCTCTCGGCGTCTCGCAGCCCTACCTGTTCAAGCTCTTCGGCAGCAAACTCGACCTGTTCATCGCCTGCGTGGAGTACTGCTACGACTCCATCGAAGCGGATGCGCGCGGCCGGCTGGATCAGGCGGCGGCCGAAGGGCGAACCGGCTCCCTCGACGACATCGGCGAGGCCTTCCGCAACACGATCACCGAGGCCGACCTGCTGCGCTTCCAGCTCCAGGCCTGGGCGGCATCCGCAACCCACGAGCGCATCCGCGAGGTGGTCGCCCGCCGACTGCACCGCTCGCTCGAACTGAGCGGCGAGCTGACCGGGGCGAGTGCCGACGACGTGAACGCGATGTTCGCGCGCGGCACCCGCCTGGTCGTCACGACGGCGCTGGGCCTCGACCTGCTGAGCTGAGCTGAGCGGCGGACAGCGGCACGCGGCACGTGCCGTCCGCCACCCGCCGCCCCGCCCGCATCCTGTTACTGAGTGACCGTGAGCGTGTTCGTCACCGAGACCAGGCTCACCGTGGCGGCCATGATGAACCCGCCGAGGTACGGGTTGTTCGTCACCCGGTAGAGCTTGCGCGCCACCACGGCGGCCACCGCGAGGATGACGATCACCGGGAACAGCCAGATGCTGTAGATGCCGCCGAACCCGGGCACGAGCTCGCCGCTGCTGAAGAACACCGTGTACTGCACCACGACCAGCACGATCGGCGCCAGCGCGTTGAACAGCGCGAGCACGGCCGTGTTGATCCACTCGCGCCCGCCGAGCGTGAAGCGGTTGAACACGTTCACCGCGATCGAGTTGGCGAAGAAGTAGAGCAGGAAGAACGGCAGCACGAGCAGCGCCAGCGGGATCTTGTCGGGCGTGAACCACTTGATCGCGATCACCCAGAGCCGGAAGTCGCTGGTGAAGAAGTAGTCGACCACGGCGACGATCCCGAACGCAGCGACCACCACGACGAGCCCGAGCAGGATCGCCTGGAAGAACTTCTTCCAGCCCGGCAGCATGCCGCCGGCGCGAAGATCGAGCCCGGCCTTCCGACCGATGGCGAAGTACGACACCAGCATGATCAGCAGTGCGGCCCCGCCGTTGATGGCGGCCCAGAGCGCGATGAAGAACACCGCTCCCTGCGGGAACAGCGAGGGGACCGCGTTGAACGCGAGACCGGCGATGGTGTCGTTCTGCGACAGTGCCACGTACGTGACCCCCGAGACCACCGCGGAGACGGCCATCGACGCCCAGAACCACACCAGGCCCTTGCGGGTCTGCGGACGCGCGGGCTCGATCTCGGCGCGGCGGAGCCCCGCGAAAGCCCGGGTGAACAGGAGGGCCCGAGCGAAGGCGACCAGGAAGATCCCGAAGCCGACGAGTCCGAGCGCGTTGAAGAACTCCTTCCACTGCCACACCTGGGCACCCGCGTCGATCGGATTCGGAGCGCCGAGGGTGTGGTCGAAGTAGTCCACCACGTCGCTCACGGTCTGCTTCGAGAACGGGCCCCACGGATGCGTCTGGGCGGGGGTGTACAGGATGCGCTCGGCCTCGGTTCCGTCGACGGTGTCGGTGTAGAACTCCCCGGCCTGGCGATCCTCGGTCGTCCCCTCGGCGGGGTCGGCGCCGAAGTTCAGGAAGGACTGCGCGTTGGGCGTGCTAACGAAGTCCCGCGGCGCGGTGAGGGCGACACCGTCGGCGTCGTAGCTGCGGAAGAAGAACTCGTCGTACTGGTCGGCTACGAGCCCCACGTCACGGCTGCCGTAGATGTTCGTGTACGCGCCGTCGGCATCCGCATAGAAGGCCTCGTTGTCGACGAGCAGCACCGAGGAGATGAGCGGGGTATCGGCGGCGTTGTCGGCCACGACGCTGTAGTTCGCCGCGCGCGCCCCGTTGGAGTGGCCGGTGATGCCGATCCGTGAGGTGTCGACGTAGGGCAGGTCGGCGACGAGTTTGACCGCGTCGTACATGCCGGTGCCGTTCACGGGGATGTCGGCATTGGCGAGCGGCTCGGAGTTGCCGTGACCGTACATGTCGATCGACACGACGACGTACCCGCGCCGGGCGAGCTCGACGTAGTTCGCGTCCTGCATCTCGCGGTTGTTCCACCAGCCGTGGCTCACCACGATGGCGGGCGCCTTGTTCTCGTCGGTGGCGGTGTCGGGCTTGAACAGCAGTGCGCTCAGGGTCTCGCCCGAGGAGGTCTCCCAGCGCATGTCCTTCACCGCCACGTGGCCGCCGGCCGTCTGGACGAGGGATGAACCGAGGGCCGAGAGCAGGCAGAGCGCGAGCGCCACCGCCAACCAGATCGCGTTGCGACGCGGAGTCATGTGCTTCATTGCATTCCTTCGTTAGTGACTGGTCGCTAAATTATCCGATCCCCGAAACGCCCGCCCTCTCCTGGACGTGATCTGCACATATGTTCACGGTTCGCCCGGGCCGGGGCGATCTGCCCCGAGGTCACACCCCGGGTGAGAGGGCGGGGTCATCCCGGTACTGCCAGACACTCTCACCGGTTCGCAGCCCGGGCGTACGGTCTCTGTATGGACAACCGCGACGCGAAGACGTTCCCCACGATGGCCGCAGACACCGCGTGAGCCGCGCACCCCGGCCCGGGCCTCCCCCGGGCGCCGCTCCGGCACGCATCCCCCTGCCGCTCTTCCTGGCGATCGCGTTCCTCTCCACCGTCGCCCCCGTCACCACCGACCTCTACCTGCCGTCGTTCCCTCAGCTCGCCGCCGACTTCGGGGTGGACGAGACGGGTGCGCAGCTCACCCTCACCGCCTCGCTGCTCGGGATCGGCGTCGGCCAGCTCATCCTGGGCCCCGCCTCGGACCGATTCGGCCGCCGCCGCCCCCTCATCGTCGGCGCCGCCATCTGCTGCGTGGCCGGTGCCGTCGCCGTCTTCTCCCCCACCCTCCCCGTGCTGATCGCCGCCCGCTTCGTGCAGGGAGCCACCGGCGCGGCCGGCATGGTCATCGGCCGGGCGGTCATCGCCGACATCGCCACCGGGGCCACGGCCGCCCGCGCGTTCAGCCTGGTCTTCACGATCGGCGGGATCGCCCCGATCGCGGGCCCCGTGATCGGCGGCTTCATCGCCGGCCCCCTCGGCTGGCGCGGTGCCCTCGTGATCGTCTTCGCCCTGACCGTCGGGATGCTCATAGTGGCCCTCGTCGCCATTCCGGAGACCCACCCCGCGGAGCGCCGCGAGCACTTCCGCCGGCGCGCCGCCGAAGACGGCTCCGCGCTCCGCGATCTGCGCTCACGTCGGTTCATCGGCAACGCCCTCATCTGCGCCTTCGCGTTCGCGGGCCTCATGGCCTACGTCTCCGCCGCCCCCTTCCTCTACCAAGACGTCATCGGGCTCGACGCGGCCCAGTTCGGGCTCGCGTTCGGCGCGAACTCCCTCGCGCTCGTCGCCGCAACCTTCCTCTCGTCGCGGCTGGCCGTGAGCTGGGCCCCACGGCGCATCCTCACCCTCGGGCTCATCGTCATGGCGGGGGCCATCGCATCCTTCGCCCTCGTGGCCCTCACCGGGATGCCGGCCGGGCTGATGGCCCTGTGCCTGCCGGTCTTCCTCGGCGGGTTCGGGCTCCTGCAGGGCAACGCGGTGGCCGCTGCGATCACCGCGGTGCCGCGCGCGGCCGGCACCGCGTCGGCGGTCATCGGCTTCACCCAGTTCGCCCTCGCCGGAGTGAGCACCGCCACCGTCGGAGCGGGAGCCGTGAGCCTGCCCGTGTCGCTCTCGATCGCCTTCGGCATCTGCCTCGCCGTGTTGTCCGCCGGGTTCGTGATCTCCCGTCAGCCCGAGCACGGGTCGCAGCGCACCGGGGAGTGATCTCGCGCCCCGCTGCACGACGCAGCGTCGTCGCCTACCGTTGACTCATGGCCAGAACCATCTCCACCACCACCGCGGTCGACCGCGACGGCATGCTCGAGTTCGTGCGACCCCGGCACCGGATGCTCGTCGCCACCACGCGCGCCGACGGGCGCCCCCAGATGTCGCCGGTCACCGGAGGGGTCGACGAGCAGGGCCGCATCGTCATCTCCACCTATCCGGGCCGGGCCAAGACGCGCAACGCCGAGCGCCGCTCCGCCGCCTCGGTGCTGGTGCTGTCGGACGACTGGAACGACGCCTGGATCCAGGTCGACGGCGACGCGGAGGTGCTCCACATGCCCGAGGCCGCCGACGGCCTGGTCGACTACTTCCGCTGCATCTCGGGCGAGCACCCCGACTGGCAGGAGTACCGCGAGGCGATGGCGCTGCAGGACAAGTCGCTGCTGCGCATCACCCCCACCCGGTGGAGCCCCGTCTCCACGGGCGGCTTCCCCGCCGACGTGGCGGAACGCCTCGACGCGCGCTGACCTCTTCAGGACGAGTCCTCAACCGGGCGCCCCGCGGGCCTGTCCGCAGGCTGCCCCGCCAGTAGCGTGAAAGCATGACCCGATCCGATCAGAGCCCCTCCGGCCCCACCCGCCGAGCCGTGCTGCACAGCGCCTGGGCCGCCCCGGTCGTGCTCGCTGCCATCGCCGCCCCGGCCGCCGCCGCTTCCGACCCGAAGCCGACGCTGACCGTGTTCTTCAGCTCCATCGGAGGCGGTGCCGGGTACGTCAACGTCAACCTCGCGGCCGCCGACGGCACCCCGCTGCGGCAGCAGTTCGCCATCGAGGGCAAAGATCCGGACACCTCCGCGTGGGTCACGGTGTTCCGCCCGTCGACCGACTCGACGGGCCACTTCGCGGGCACGATCCCCTCCGGAGTGGCCGCGGACTACGCCGCCGTGCGCGTCACCGCCTTCGTCGCCGGCTACGGCACCCTCGTCTCGCAGGAGCAGCCGCTCCCCTTCAGCTGACGACTCCCGCCAGACGGGGATCGATCGCACGGCCACCGGTCGCTAGCGGTCTGCGGGCGCGGCGGCTCCGGCCGCATCTCCCGCGACGGTCGCCGCGACCAGGCCCGCCATCGCGAGCACCAGCCCGGCCCAGCCGGACGGGGACAGCGCCTCGCCGATCAGGAAGACACCGAGCAGCGTGGCCACGACGGGCTCGAACAGCGTCAGCACCGACGCGGTCGAGGCGCTGACGTGCCGCAGGCCCCGCGCGTAGAGCAGGTAGCCGAGGGCCGTCGGGACGAGGCCGATGTAGAGCAGCACACCCCAGGCGGTCATCTCCGTGGGCGAGGGGACTCCGACAATCAGGGCGACACCCAGCAACGGGATCACCGTCAGTCCCTGAACGGCGCCGATGACCGGCCCGTCCCCCAGCCCGGCCGGCCGGCGGGCCGAGGGCAGGATGAGCCGTGAGGTCGCGATGGTGAACACGGCGTAGGCGATGCCGGCCACGACGGCGATCGCCGATCCGACGGCCAGCTGTGCGGGGTCGACGGCGTGCCCCGCCGAGGCCTGCCGCCCGGTCACCAGCAGTGCCCCGCCGACGAGGGTGAGAGCGGCCGCCGCCAGCCATCGCCGCCCGGGCCGCGTCGAGGTGGTGACCGCCTCGATCGCCCCGACGACGATCGGCGCGGAGACGATGGCGATGACCGTGCCGACCGCGACGCCCGCCAGCGCCATCCCCGAGAAGAAGGCGAGGATGTAGACGCCGAGGCATCCGGCCGCCAGCGCCAGGAGGGGCCCGGCTCCCGGAGCACGGAACACCCGTCCCATCCCGCGGGCCGTGACCGCTCCGAGCACGATCCCCGACACGGCGAGCGTGAGCGCGCCCACCGCCAGCGGGCTGATCTCGGGCACCAGGGCCGCAGCCGCGCCCGAGGTGCCCCACACCGTCGCGGCGCCGAGCACCCAGAACCCGCCGCGCCCGCGTCGCGCCGGCCCGGGCCGCACGGCCGCGGATGCTCTCGGCGCACCCGAACTCACGCGGTCACGCGGTCACTCGGGCAGACGCTCGCCGGAGGCAAGGTCGAACAGGTGCCAGCTGCCGGGGCGCACGCGCACGCTCACCGTCGACGACTCCGTCACGCCGGACAGGTTCGAGGCCTCCACCACGCTGGTGAGAGCGATACCCGCGGCGTCGAGCGAGACGATCGCGCGCGGCCCGAGCAGTTCGACCAGACCGACCGAGGCGGGAGTCCCGACCGAGGCAGTGCCGCCGGTCTCCACCACGAGGTCGTCCGGCCGCACGCCGAGCGTCACGGGCCCGTCCGGGCTGTCGGTTCCGAGCTCGAAGCGCAGCCCGCCCTCGGCCACGAAGACACCCCGGGCGATCTCGCCGTCGATCAGGTTCATCTTGGGGCTGCCGACGAACGCCGCGACGAACGTGTTCGCCGGCCGGCCGTAGACCTCGAGCGGTGTGCCCTGCTGCGCGATCTTGCCCTCCCGCATGACGACCATCCGGTCGGAGAGGGTCATGGCCTCCTCCTGGTCGTGGGTCACGTAGAGCGAGGTGATGCCGAGCCGGCGCTGGATCTGCAACAGCTCGGTGCGGGTCTCGACCCGGAGCTTGGCATCCAGGTTGCTGAGCGGTTCGTCGAACAGGAAGACCGACGGCTGACGGATGATCGCCCGGCCGATGGCCACGCGCTGCTGCTGACCGCCGGAGAGATCCTTGGGCTTGCGGTCGAGCAGGTGGGTGAGGCCGAGCGACTCCGCCACCTCGTCGGCGCGCCGGCGCGCGGAGGCCCGCGACTCCTTCGTGGCGCGGAGCGGGAAGGCGATGTTCTCGCGCACGCTCAGATGCGGGTACAGCGCATAGTTCTGAAAGACCATCGCCACGTCGCGGTCCTTGGGTTCGAGCCGGGTCACCGTCTTGTCGCCGATCGCGATCTCGCCGGAGGTGATCGGCTCGAGCCCCGCGAGCATCCGCAGGGAGGTCGACTTGCCGCAGCCGGAGGGCCCGACCAAGACGGTCAGCGAGCCGTCGGGGAGCTCGAGATTGAGGTCCTCGACGATCTGCGTCTGACCGTAGCTCTTGTTGACGTTCGTGAATGTGACTGTTGCCATGAGATTCCACCAGACCTAAGACTTGACCGCGCCACCGCTGATGCCCTGGACGAGCTTGCGCTGGATGAAGAAACTGGCGATGACCACGGGGATCACCGCGATGAGGATGGCTGCGCTCATCGACCCGAGCTGCACACCCCGGAAGGTGTTGAAGCCCGCGATCGCCACCGGGAGGATCGCCGCCTTGCCCGGGGCCAGGATGAGCCCGTAGAACATGTCGTTCCACGACAGCGTGAAGCCGAAGATGGCCGCCGCCCCGATGCCGGGCAGCACCTGAGGGAGCACGACGCGCCAGAACGCGCCGAACCGGCTGAACCCGTCGACCCGGGCCTGCTCCTCGAGGGAGCGCGGCACCGCTTCGAAGAAGCCGATCAGGAACCAGGTGACCACCGGCAGCACGAAGCTGAGGTGCGCGAAGATCACCGGAACGAGGGTGTCGTTGAGCCTCAGCGCGTAGGCCATCGTGAGGAAGGGGAACACCAGCACCGCCGGCGGGAGCACCTGGGCGGCCAGCATCCCGAACCGCGTCGCGGTGCCTCCGGCGCGGTACTTGGCGATCACGTAGGCGCCCATGCTGCCGACCACCACGCTGATGGCCACCGTGGTCAGACCCACGATCGCGCTGCGCCCGGCGGCATCCAGGATGCCCGACGACAGCACGTTCTGCCAGCTCTCGAAGCTGGGTGCGAACACCACGAGGTTCGGGTCGTTCAGCTGCGCCGGCGTCTTCAGGCTCGCCAGGGCGATCCAGATCATCGGGAAGAGCACGAAGATCGCCGCCGCCCACAGCAGGGCGATCCTCGCGATCGCCAGTCCGCTCACTCGTCTCATGCGCTCTTGTTCCTCTCGAGGCGGCGGAAGGCGATCACGATCACCGTCAGCACGACGGCCAGCACCACGAACGCCATCGACGACGCCTCTCCCAGCCGGAAGAACTGGATGCCGGTCTGGTAGGTGAAGTACTGGATCGTCTGCGTCTCGGTGCCCGGACCGCCGCGCGTGGTGGCGTACACGTACTCGAACACCTTGAGGGCGTCGAGCGCCCGGAGCAGGATCGCGACCACCAGCACGGGTGCCAGCAGCGGCAGCACGATGCGCCGGAAGATGTACCAGGGCGTCCCGCCGTCGACCCGGGCGGCCTCGAGCGGCTGCTTGGGGATCGACTCGAGACCGGCCAGGAGCAGCAGCACCATGAACGGCGTCCACTGCCACACGTCGATGAACGCGAGCGTGAACAGGGCTCGGCCCGGGCCGAAGAAGTCGTAGCTGATGCCGATGCCCCGCAGCAGCTCCGGGATGGCGCCGATCTGATCGTTCAGCAGGAAGCGGAACGTCAGGCCGACGGCGATCGGGGTGATGAACATCGGCGCCAGCAGCATCGACCGCGTCACGTCCCGCGCCCACTTCTGCTTCTGCAGCGAGAGCGCGATGGCCAGGCCGATCACGAGCTCGAGGCCGACGGCCACCACCACGTAGAGCGCGGTGACGCCGAACGCCTCCCAGAACGACGGGTTGGTGAAGGTCGACAGGTAGTTGTCGAATCCCACCAGGTCGGGGGCCCCACGGTCGGTGAGCTTGTAGTCGGTGAAGCTGAGATAGAGGGCGTACAGCAGGGGGAACCCGACGACCGCGATGAACACGGCCACCAGGGGTGCGAGCATCCCGTATTTGAATCTCACGACTCGGAGCCTCTCCGCATCGTCGGTCGTCGGATCCCCATGCCTCAGCCCTGGGTCTTCTCGGCGGCGGCCTGAGCGTCGCGCAGCGCGTCGTCGACGCTCTTCGTGCCGGCCACCGCCTCGTTCAGCTCGGTGCCGACGGCCTGGATCATCTCCTCGCCGCCCGCACCCTGGCTGAGCGGCGCCGCGTCGGACAGGATCTGCTTCACGGCCTCGTAGTAGTCGGCGCCGAAGCCGTCTTCGAGCACCGCCGGGTCGTCGAGGGTGCTCTCACGGATGGCCGCACCGCCCGCGCTCACGCGCTCGACGTCGACGGCCTTCGAGGTGATCCACGAGGCGAACGCCCATGCCGCGTCGGGCGCACCCGAGTTGGTGGGGATGGCCCAGCTCCAGGCGCCGAGCACCTGCTTGCCACCGGGCATCGGAGCCAGCTTGAACTGGCCGGCGAGGGCACCGGATGCTCCGGCCGGGTCGTTCAGCGCCGGCAGGTTCCAGTTGTAGCTGATCATCGACGCGGCTTCGCCGCTGGAGACCGAGCGGAACGCCTCGTCGAACGCCCAGTTCAGGCTGTTGGCCGGGGCGGCGTTCTGGTAGGCGGTGATGTAGGCCTCGAGTGCGGCCTTAGCCTCGGGGGTGTCGAGGGTGATGTTGCCCTCGTCGTCGTAGATCGATCCGCCGGCCGCGAAGAGCCAGTTCGCCCACTCCTCGAAGATCTTGTAGCCGCGCTGGGGCTGCATGGCGATCCCCGCGCGGTCGGCCGTCTTCAGCGCCGTGACGTCGGAGACGAGCTCGTCGAGCGTGGTCGGAACCGCGAGGCCGGCGGCGTCGTAGTCGGCGGTGTTGTAGAGGTAGCCGAGCGCGTAGTTGTAGAAGGGCACGCCGTAGCGCACGTCGTCGACCGTGGTGATGGCCGTCAGCGGCGCGAAGAAGTCGTCCGGGTCGTAGTCGGTGGTGGAGTCGATGCGCTCGTCGAGCGGCTCGAGGAAGCCGGCCTGGGCGAAGTCGACCATCCACGGGTTGTCGGCCACGATCAGGTCGTAGGCGGGGTCGGGCGACTGGAACGAGGAGACCAGCTTGTCGCGCATCTGGTCGAAGGTGAGCGACTCGATGTCGATGGTGATGTCGGGGTAGACCGTGTTGAACTCGGTGACGAGGTCTTTGACGATGTCGGTGTCCGGCACGTTCTCCATCAGGATGCGGACGGTGCCGCTGGTGTCCTTCGGGATGTCTCCGAGGCCGGAGGAGGTGACCTCGGCGGGACCGCCGGAGCCCGCGCAGGCGGTTGCCATGAGCGCGACGGCCCCGGCCAGGGCGACGCCGGCGGCGAAACGACCGGACTTCTTTCTGAGTGACATGAGGGTCCTTTGCTGATGTGTGAGCGGGGGTGCGGGTGGGGGTCAGTCCATGAAGGCGCCGCCGTTGATGGCGAGCGCCTCTCCGGTCATGAAGGCGGAGTCCTCGCCGAGCAGGAAGGCCACGACGCGCGCGACGTCCTCCGGCTCCTCGAGCCGGCCCAGCGGGGTGTCGTCGATCCAGAGCTGCTTGACGGCCTCGGGTTCGGTGCCGCGCAGGCTCGCCTCCCAGGCGAGCTCGCGTTGCTGCATCGGAGTCGCCACGTAACCGGGGCAGATGCTGTTCACCCGGATGCCGTGCTCGGCGAGCTCGAACGCCATCGCCTGGGTGAGGCCCACCACGCCGAACTTCGAGGCGACGTAGTCGGCCAGGAAGGGCACCTTGCCCTGCTTGCCGGCCATGGATGCGGTGTTGACGATGGCGCCGCGGCGCCCGGTGCGCACCATGGCGCGCGCGGCGGCCTGGCCGCACACGAACACGCCCTTGAGGTTGATCTCGAGGGTCTTGTCGTACTTCTCGATCGGCAGCTCGAGAAAGCGCTGCATGAACGAGATGCCGGCGTTGCTGACCCACGCGTCCAGGCCGAGGCGGTCGGCCACGTCGTCGGCCACCTGCGCGGCGGCGGCGGGATCGCTGACGTTCAGCACGGCCGACTCGTGGGCCTGACCGGCGCTGGAGTCGAGCCCGGCCGCCGCAGTGGCGGCCGCCTCGCCGTTGATGTCGGTGACCACGACCTGCCAGCCCCGGGCGGCGAGGGTGGCCGCGATGGTGCGGCCGATTCCGGATCCTGCTCCGGTGACGACGACGGTCTTCATGCTCGGGTTCTCCTTGCGATCGAGTGCGAGATGGGAGCGACGGCCGCGCCGAGCTCCCGCCATTCCTGGTAGGCGCGGTCGTACACCGCGACCTTCTGCGGGTCGGGGACGACGGGCGCCCCCAGGGTGATGAAGCGGGAGGTCTCGCTCCAGTCGTCGAGGGCGCCGATCCCCACCGCGGCGATCAGGGCCGCGCCCAGAGAGGCTCCCGGGTGGTCGACCACGGGGAACATCTCGGTGCCGAGCACCTCGGCGTGGATCTGCTTCCACAGGGTCGACTTGCTGCCGCCGTTGGTGATGGAGACCCGGCCGAGGTCGATCCCCATGTCGCGGAACACCTCGACGTGGTGCCGGAACCCGAAGGCGATGGCCTCGAGCACCGAGCGGTACAGATCGGCCTTGGTGTGCCCGAGGTGGAGCCCGGCGAAGGTGCCACGGAGGTCGGGGTCGTGGATCGGGCTCTTCTCCCCCAAGAAGTAGGGCAGGCAGAGCACCTCCGCAGGCCGGCTGTCCGTCGCCGCGCGGTCGAGGTCGGCGAGCGGCTCACCGCCGATCAGCCCTTGGTACCAGCGGATGAGGCTGCCGCTCGTGGCCATGCATCCGTTGGGCAGCCACCGGCCGGGCACCGGGTGGGCATCCAGGTAGAGGCGTTCGTCGACCACCGGCGTATCGCTGGCCACCAGGATGTCACCGGCGCCGCCGAGCTTCACGAGCCAGTCGCCCGGCTTCTCCACTCCCGCGGCGAACGCCGACAGCACGTGGTCGGCGCCGCCCACGACGAGGGCGGTTCCGGGGGTCAGCCCGGTGCGCTCGGCGAGTTCGGGGCTGAGCGAGCCGGCGCGGGTCCCGGGCGCGAGCACGGGCGGGAGGAGCGTCGCATCCAGGCCCGCCGCATCCAGCACCCGCTCGACCCGCTCGCCGCCGATCGTGAAAAGGCCCGACTCGAGGGCCCAGTTCTGCTCGACGTGGGGATCGGCGCCCAGCGCCATCAGCACCCAGTCGTACGACCCGACGATGTAGCGCGCCGAGGCGAGATCGGCCGGCCGGTGCTGGTGGAACCAGGCGATGGTGGGCGCCACCGACTGCTGGGTGAGAGCGGCTCCGGTGAGCGTCACCAGGTCGAGGTCGGCGAGCTGCTCCGCCAGCGTCTCGATCTGGTCGTTCGCCCGGGCGTCGTTCTGCAGGAGGGCTCGGCCGATCGGCCGGCGGTCGGCGTCGACCAGGATGACGGCGGGCACCATGCCCGAGGTGGCGACGGCGCCGATGGTGTCGGCGGGTACACCGGAGACCGCCAGGATCTCGCGGATCGAGTCGACGACGTTCTCGAGCCACTGCAGCGGGTCGGCCTCGGCGTGCCCGGCGTGGGGACTGAACAGGGTGGCTTCGCGCGAGGCCTGGGCGACGATGCCGCCCTGCACGTCGAGCAGGATCGTCTTGGTGCCGGTGGTGCCGATGTCGATCCCGATGGTGTGGCGGGTCATGCGCTCTCGCCCCGATCCGAGGCCCAGGCGGCGGGCCCGGGCACGCACACCACTTCGACACCGAGGGAGCGCGCCCCCACCAGTGCGGCGTGGTCGGACGGGCCGTCGGTGACGATGGCCGTCACGGCGCTGAGGGGTGCCACGCTGACGAGCTGAACGCGGCCGAGCTTCGTCTCGTCGGCCACCACGATCACGCGGTCGGCCGCTTTGACGGCTGCGCGCTTCACGCTGCCCTCCTCCCGGTGGTACTCGGAGACACCGCGTGCCGGGTCGACACCGGCGATCCCCATCACGTAGGTGTCGCAGTTGTAGCGGGTGAAGATCTCCTCGGTCTCCGAACCGATCAGGCTCAGCTCACCCGGCCGCACCCGGCCGCCGGCCAGCAGCACGACGGTGTCGGGTTCATCGGCGAGCTCCAGGGCCACGAGGATGCTGGGGGTGACGACCGTGAGGCCGAGCCCGCGACCCTTGATGGCCTTGGCGACGGCGAGCACCGAACTGCCGCTGTCGAGGATGACGGTCTCCCGCGGGTGCAGAAGCTCCACGGCGGCCTCGGCGATGTGCATCTTGCCCTCGGCGGCCTCGGCCGCGCGGGTCTCGAACGAGGGCTCGGCCGCCTTGCCGTTGGAGAGGATGGCGCCGCCCACCACGCGGCGCACCACGCCGGATGCCTCGAGCGCCTCGATGTCGCGCCGGATGGTCATCTCGGAGACCTGGAACTCGCCGGCGAGCGTGGCGAAGTCGATCTCGCCCTCGGCCAGCACGCGCTGTTCGATCAATGCCCTGCGGGTCTTAGCTGCCATAGCTTCATCAAAACCAATGTTTGTTACTGATTCACACGAAGAGTGTTTCAAACATGTAAATTCGCATCATTTCGATCCAATGTATGTGAATATATGACATGTATCTCGTCGCGTCCAGTGCGACGCACGCATGTTTGAACGAAAGGCTCTGCCATGAGCGACTGGCTCGGATCTGTCTTCCCCGCGGCGAAACCCGTCATCGCGATGCTGCACCTGTCGGCCCTGCCCGGCGACCCCGGATTCGACAGCGCCGCGGGCATCCGCGCCGTCGTCGAGCGCGCGAAGGGGGAGCTCGCCGACCTGCAGGAGGGCGGGGTCGACGGCATCCTGATCTCGAACGAGTTCAGCCTGCCCTACCTCACGAAGACCGAGCCCATCACGGCGATCAGCATGGCCCGCATCATCGGCGAGCTGCTGGACGACATCACCGTCCCCTACGGCGTCAACGTGCTCTGGGACGGGCGCGCCTCCATCGATCTCGCGGTCGCCACGGGTGCCCAGTACGTGCGTGAAATCTTCACAGGCGTCTACGCGAGCGACTTCGGTCTGTGGAACACCAACGTGGGCGAGGTCGCCCGCCACCGCGCGCGCATCGGTGGCGCCGGTGTGAAGCTGTTCTTCAACATCGTTCCCGAGTCGGCCAAGTACCTCGCCGACCGCGACCTCACCTCGATCACCGAGACGACGGTGTTCGCCACCCTCCCCGACGCGATCTGCGTCTCAGGCCTGACGGCGGGTGCTCCCACCGACACCCAGGCGCTGGCCACGGTCAAGGCGGCGGCCGGCACCGTTCCCGTCTTCGTGAACACGGGCGTTCGGGCTCACAACATCGGCGACCAGCTCGCAGTCGCCGACGGCGCGATCATCGGCACATACTTCAAGAAGGATGGCGTGTTCGAGAACGCCGTCGACCTGGCGCGCGTGCACGAGCTCATGGGTGCGGCGCGGGATGCCCGTACCGCCCTCTCCCGCGCGGAGTAGTCCGGAGCGCTCCCGGTATACGGGAGCATCCGCTCCCGTTAACCGGACGAGCGGGTGACGGCTAGGCGGGAACGATGCTCAGGTCGGCCTGAACCGGAATCGCGGCCCCGACGCTCAGGATCACACCCGGTGAGACGGCGGTGGTGCCGGCTCCGAGCGTGTACTCGAAGTCGTAGACACCCTCCGCGACCGAGTCGATCTCGAAGCCCGTCATGCCGGTCTGCGGATCGGTGACGTCGGACCAGCCCGCCGCCATCACCACCGTCGTGCCCGCCGGGAACGGCGGGGTCTGGAACGGCGGCGGGAACTGGCTGAGGTCGGCGATGATCCCCCGCCGACCGACGGCGTAGGAGTTTCGCGGCACCGTGAGCCGGAGGATCGTCGTGGTGCCGAACGCGGCGGGGTCGGGGATCCATTCGAGCGTCGGCTCTGGGCCGAAGCCGACTCTGATGGTCGCAGTGAGCGAGCCGGGCTCCTCGTCGTTCGAGTAGGTCGCCACGGCCGTGTAGGGACCTGACCGCTCACCCCATTGATCGACGGTGAAGTAGGTGCTGCCGCCGTTCACTCCCCCGGCCGGCGAGGTGAGCACCCCCGTGGCCGCGCCGAAGTCGGGGACGTAGGTCCATCGCCCGGCACCGATCGTCGGCGGGATCGGCCCGTCGTCCAGCATCGTCACGACGATGGTCGCCGCGCTGCCGATGCCCGGTGACCCGACCGGGAGCGTGAGGGTGAGCAGCGACGACTGGCCCTGAATTCCCTCCGCCTCCGACCAGGAGAACGACGCGTCGGGCTGCCCGCCGCCGCTGGCCGCGGCAAGGGGCGCGGCGACGCTGGCGACGATCACCGGCGCCGCCCAGGCAGCCCCGATCACGGTGCGTCGCGAGAAGCCACCGGGGCGGGCATCCGTGGGCGTGGAGGTTGGCGTGGGCGTCGAGAACAGAGCGGCGAGCGATGCCATCGGCTCGCGGAATCCTTCGGGCATCCTCCCACTCTCTGGGACACCACCCCGAGCGACCAGACCCTCTTCAGGCCATGTCCGCAAGAGGGCATCCCCTCCCCCGGCAGGCGATCCACGCACCGCGAATTCTTTCGAGACATCGTGCCGAGCCGATGCCATAGTTCACCTATGACCGATTCCTTCTCCACCGAAGACAGCACGTCTGAGATGACCCCCGAGGTGCTGGCGGCGTTCAGCAACGCCTGGGCCCGCCACGACCTCGAGGCGCTGATGAATCACGTCACCGACGACTGCGTGTACAGCGCCTCCGTCGGTCCCGAGCCCGGCCGCACCTGGTCGGGCAAGGAGCAGGTGCGGGAGGGCTTCGCGATCATGCTCGCCCACGACGTCGGACAGGAGCGGCACGAGGACGAGGGGCCGATCATCGCGGGGACGCGTGGTGCCGGCACGTGGTCTTTCACCGGACCCGGCCCGGATGGAAAGGTTCTCGAGACGCGGGGCTGCGACATCTACGAGTTCCGCGGTGGCAAGATCGCGCGCAAGGACGCGTTCCGCAAGGTCTACCAACCCGAGTCGACTGAGTGAACGACGTCGCCCGCACCCGATCCTGGCTGTTCGTCGCCCCCTCCCTCATCGTCTTGGGCTGGGGTGGTAACCAGTTCCTGCCGCTGATGCAGTACTACCGGCTGGTGGAGGGCTTCTCGCAGGTGCAGGTGAACATCCTGCTCGGAGCCTATGTGTTTGGGATCGTTCCCGGATTCGCGCTGTCGGGCGGATGGTCGGACCGCTTCGGGCGGCGACCGGTGCTGATGGTGGGCCTCGTGCTGGGCATCCTCGGCAGCATCGTTCTGGCGACCTCCAGCTCGAGCTTCACCGGGCTCTGCGTCGGACGGTTCATCTGTGGTCTCAGCGTGGCCGCCGGGATGGTGGTGGGCACCTCCTGGATCAAGGAGCTCTCGATCGCGGAGGGCCGGTCTGCGGCCGGGGCCCGGCGGGCGGCGGGCATGCTCACGATCGGCTTCGGGGGCGGTGCCGGAATCGGCGGGGCTCTCGCTCAGTGGGCTCCGTGGCCGGCCGTGCTGCCCTACCTCGTGCAGATCGGCGCCTGCGTGGTCGCCTTGATCGTGCTGCTGTGGGCATCCGAGACCCGACGATTCGACCCCGGCGCGACGAGGCTGCTCGGCAACCTCCGGGTGCCGCGATCGGCCCGATCGACGTTCTTCCGGGTCATCGTCCCGCTCGCACCCTGGGTGTTCGCGGCGCCGGCTCTGTCGTTCACCGTCGGCCCGAGCCTGGTGAGCGACCGCCTCCCCGGTTTCACCGTCGGCTTCGCCACCGTCGTGACGGTCATCACGCTCGGCACTGGCTGGGTGACGCAGTTCTTCTCGGGCCACCTCGCGAAGTACCTGCGCGGGCGCATGGGGTTGGTGGGGGGATCGCTCATCGCCGTGGGCGCGCTCCTGCTGATCCCCGCCGCCACCTCGCAGCAGGTGTGGATCGTGCTCGTCGCCGCGCCCGTCTTCGGAGCCGGCTACGGGCTCGCGATGGTCTCCGGCCTCGCCACCGTCCAAGCCCTGGCGACGCCCGACGATCTCGCGGGCATCACGGCGGCGTACTACTCGCTGACGTATCTGGGATTCCTCCTCCCGGCGACCCTCGCGGCCCTGACCGCGTTCGCGCCAATGTGGATCCTGTTGGGCGCGACCGCCGCCGCGTGCGCGCTCTGTACGGCACTGGCCGCGCGCGCCATGCGGCGCAGCAGCGCCGGCACAGGCTCGGCCGGCGGCTCCGTCACCCCGAGCGCCGCGGTCGCTGGGCCTCCCAGCCGGGCGAACGGATGACCGCGGACCTGTCTTCGCGCCGGTGGCTACGCCGGTGTTTCCATTCACCCGTGAAGCGGCACCCCGATCAGACGGATGCTCGCCGCGGCCACGCAGCCCAATCCGCGGTGGCAGAGCGCAGCGCCGACTCCGCCGCGGCGTAACGCTCGGGCGACATGCCCTCCTCACGAGACTCGCCTGAGGACGCGCCGTTGGAATACGAGAAGGCGTACCCGGCCCAGGGGTCGCCCTCGCGTCGCTTGAGCGTCTCGCGGTAGTGCCCGGTCACGACGGCGAACACCTGCTGTTCAAGCCGGTCTGCCTCGGTCTGCCACGTCGAGTCGCAGGCGTCACAGCCGCACACCGGGAAGTGGAAGTCGTGCAGCACTCCGGCGTGCAGGTAGATGCCGGGGTACGCGGTCATCACCACGGTCAGGGATGCGCAGGCCGGGTCGCGGGGTCGCAGCCGCACCGCGCGCACCACGTCGTGGGACGGCACACGGATGAGATCCGCCACCACGTCGTCGCCCTCCTCGACGCTGACATCGTAGGAGTCGCGGAGGTAGGCGATAAGAGCATCCGCCACGGTATGGAACGGCGCGAACCGCTCCGGATGCGTGTCCACCGAGTACGTGTCCTCCGGCGGCGACCCCTCCCACCGATTCCCGTACTCGAAGACCCGCCCGTCGCCATCAAGGAACACCGCCGCCTCGACCGCCGGACGCACGTAGCTGCTCACCCCGCCATCCTCCCCCACCGGCCCGCTTGCGGTCATGTCCGGAAGAGGGTGCCCGCGCACGGCGGTTGTCGCGCTGTCCTGCCCTACCGTGAACACGTGACCCGAAACGCGGTCGACAGGTCCGGCTCGCTGTCGCCAACCGGGCCCCCGAAACCGACGAACAGCCGATGCTCGAACGAGAACGTGAGGACCCACCCGTGACCGACGCAGATCAGCCACGGGAGATCTCCCGCCGCACCATCACGATCGTGGGCGCGTGGTCAGTACCGACGATCGCCCTCGCGGTAATGGCCCCCTCCGCCGCCGCGTCCGGCTCGGACTTGCCCGAACTCGCCATCGAAGCGGTGGGTCCGACCCGTGGAGATGCCGTCACCTTCTGGACGGTCACGATCCGCAACACCAGCCGGATCGACATCCCCGATGGAGACCTGCGGCTGGTCGTTCCGAAAGGTACGGAGTACCGCATCGCGAACAACTCGACGGATGCTTGGATAAAGGTCGACCCCGGCACCTCCTTCGTCTACACCCACCGCGCCGGTGTCTACGGCGGCGCTGCCGCGACCAGCTTGACGTTCGAGTTCAAGAGGTTTCCCCCCGATTCGACGGGTTCGCCGACCGTGACGATCACCGCCATGGCCTCGGGGTTCCGTTCGGCCTCCAGCGCCCTCGTCATCCCCTACTGATCAGACCTCACTCGACCGAAACTGTCTCTGCATCGACGGGCGTCAATTCAATTCACCCGCGAGTCAGCGCGGGGCCCCCTACACGCCTCGATCTATTCCGCCGAGTCACCATGCTCGAGCGTGCGTTCCCCCAGCGGACTCTGAAGCGATACAGCTCGATCCTCGGTCGTCAGAGAATCCGCGCACGCCTCAGCGAGACCGGTCAGAAGGATCGGCGTAATGGTGACGCTCGACTCCGACTCGACAACGTCTACCCGATCGAGCCGCTCGCAGCCGCCGCCCACTGCCACGCCGATCGTGAGCGTCATCGCATCAGGACTCGAGGACAACAGCTGCCAGCTCGCCACCCGAGTGGAATCGTCCGCGTTCAGGGAGGGCGCTGAGGCGGCAGCAGTTTCGGAGGTAGACCAGCCGATGGTTCCACCGGAGGAACCACCCTGCGAAGCGCACCCTGCCATGAGGCCGACCGCCGCCAGCGCACCGACTCCGACAGCCGTCCCCGCCTTCGTTCGAAGCCACATGGTCACAGAATCCACCTCTCCTTAGCAGCAATCTCGCTCGACAGCGCCTGCAGGTCGTACCCCGCCTCGGCCTCAGCCGCCCGCGCGTCGATTTGTTCCTCGGTGCCGGGTACACCGTTGATCTTTTCGTGGTCGCGCATGGTCCCTATCGTAACTTCTCCTGAGATATCATCACTTTCATTTGATTCTTCGACCGGAGCACCCTTGCGGCGCAGTCGTCTGTCGGCAGCCGATTGATATCTGGGGCGGGGCCGATCTCGACCGCGACGCCGGCTCGCCCATCGACCAGGTCGAAATCGTATGAGGGGAGACCACGTCTTCGTCGACGAGACGAGAGCACGGGATTACCTTCTCGTCGCTGCCGCTATTCGCCCCGCTGACCTCCACGTGGCGCGCAAGCTAATTCGCGACCTCACACTGAGGGGACAGCCACGCCTTCACATGAAGAAAGAGAGCGACTCCCGCAAGCGCCAGATCCTCCACGGCATCGTGACCCTGCATCCGGCGGTCACGATCTTCCGTGCCGGGTCCAACCACCAAACAGACCTGGCGCGACGTGAGCGCTGTCTGCGTGCCCTTATGGAAGATTGCGCAGAAACTCAGCGCGGGTTCCTGTGCCTTGAGCGAGACGAAACGCTCGTCAGCCGGGACCGCCAGTGGCTCATCGAAGCGACCCGCGCCGCGGGAGCCCGAGACCTTGCATACCGCCATGAGGCCGCCTCATCCGAGCCGCTCCTAGCGATCCCCGATGCCATCGCCTGGGCATGGGCACGCGGAGGCGACTGGCAGCGCAGATGCCGTGAGATCGTCGCCCGCGTGGTGGATGTGTGACTGGCGCTTAAACGCAAAACTCGAGCGCCACGACCATTCCGGACGGGTCTCGAGTTCACTTTCCACCGCTCAACGCGATGGACACCCTAATGATACGGCCCATCTGCACGTCGCGCGAGCACAGCGGCCAGGCCCGAGCGAGCACGAGCCCCCCGACGATCGTGGTGGCCTGGAACGAGGCGAAGAATCCGCGATGCCCCCGCCTGCCCGACTCCGACAACAACACCGTGGCGGCCGCGTACTCACCCCCGGTGGCGATGCCCTGGAGCAGGCTCACGACCACGAGGATCACGGCCGCCCAAGCCCCCACCGCATGCTCGGTCGGGGCAAGCGCGAGAGCGACGGATCCGGCCGACATCATCGTGACCGCCGCAACGAGTGCCCGTTGCCTGCCTCGCGTGTCGGCGAGTCGGCCGAAGAGCCAGGAGCCGAGGGGGCGAACCACGAACGTCAGGGCGAAGAGCCCGTAGACGTAGATCAGCGAATCGGGCGAGTCGGGATCGAAGAACTCGGTCCGGAAGTACGGAGCGAAGGTGGCGTAGAGGTAGAGGTTGAACCACTGCACGAGATTGGGCACCGAACCCGCCAGGATCACCCCCACCTGAGCGCGACGCTCCGGATGCGACCCGGCTCCGGCCGACGGGGTGGGAATCACGGGACGACCCTACCGAATGTGCTCCCCGGGCTGCCCTACCCCGCACAACGACCGAACATCGACGATCAGACGCACGAGCCGTGGCGCCGGTTGGTGACGGAGGAGCTGGGCTTCATGCAACCTTTGCGCGTGATCGCCGAATTCGCCGCTACGCGAACTCATCCGTTTCAGAACGGGGCAGTACACCAGTCACCGGAGGCCTGACCACGACCCCGCCCAGCTTCCGCTGAATGCGCCGAAGAGCTTCAATCGTCTCATCATCCGTGAACCCGGTCGTGATGCTCCAGTCGATTCCAGAACCGACGATGTTGCTCACGAACACGATCTCCGTCGCCAACAAAGCACGCGTCCAGTCCGCGCGACTCAGAGGCGCACCCGCGACGATCAACTTGGCGAGCTGGCCGCCCTCACGAAGCAGCGCGTCCGAACTCCCGAATCCCAGAGCCACCGCCATCGGTTCACCGCTATGCGCGGGGCCTCCCCACTCCCTAAGGCCGCGTACTAGGAAAACGCGTTCTCGATCCGAAAGCTCGACATCAATCCGGTCATCCCCAATAGTCGAATGATGGCATCTGAGTAGCGTCAGGTCGAGTATTGCTCGCCAGCACCAGAAGATGAACTCTTCGCATTGGATGCGAACTGGCCGGTTCCTGTGACCTCGCCCACACTGAAGCGAACCCAGGCGGGTACGAATCTGAACTACAGTCCGCATCCGCCGGGCGAGCCCGCTGTTAGCGTGTGATCCATGTTCACAATCGACCAGGTGACCGCCGTTCAGGCCTTCTTCCGAACGGCGGGCTTCGACGGAGAACTGCGCATCACGGGGATGCAAAGGCCCGACCAAATTACGTTCGCCTTCGACCCTGAATTTCTGATCCCTCTCCGCCACAAGGCGGGGCAGGATCTCGAGCACATAGTCCAGCAGATCCTCCAAATCCAGGTTCAGATCATTCCCGAAGGCCAACCGTGGAACAGCAAGCGACCCTTTGATCTGAGCCTGATCGGCCCGGCACACGCCGACCCTCCCCAGAGTCGCGACGACGAACCCGTGACCGCAGACGCGGCCGATGAATCGTTGTCGCTCGAAGAGGGCTTTCGCGCAGCGTTCTTCATGGTCGATGACTACATGAGCCTCGAGAACGAACCGGACGAGGGATTGGTGCTCTTCCATGCCTACTTGCTCTCCGATCCGGCACGCTGGAATGACTGGAAGGAGTCTGTCGAAAAGGCCCGTGCTGACCCGACTGCAGCCAGCGAATACCTTCACGACTGGCGCTTCAGATTCGCTCCGCCCGAGCGGTTCGAGGGCCCCTGACCAACCAGAGTTGGACGGTCACGAATCCGCCGGGCAACACATCGACGGGCTAGATCCAGCCAGGCAACTGCTGCCGATGTCGCGCCGAACCTTTCCTTTGCTCGCGCCGGCCTCAGCTCCGGAGCTGATTCCCTAGCCGCGCGCTGAAGGCGGTTGTGCTCGCGCGCAAGGAGGTGCACATGGCACTCAACCTTGTGACGCGACGAGCGAACGTCGACGTCGACGCATAGCGCAATGTCGGCGCTTCTTGATATCGTGACCGGGTCATGACCAGCCCGCCCGGCTTGAGGAAACTCAAGTCCCGGGCTGGTTCTCTTTAAGCCCCACGCTTCTATCGTCGGGGGTCTATCCGTGGGCATCCCGTACGAGAAACCACATCTCACTTAGGACGAGCAAATCGAGAAGCTCGTCGGTCGTGATCTGGAAGTGTCGGATCGTGCAACGGCCAGCGAAGCACTCAAGTCGATTGGCTCTGCCCGATTAGAAGCCAGTCGCCCTCGGCGGGGTTCACGAGATTGTCGTTCGCCACGTAGGTGTAAACGCTGGTACAAGGCGGTACCCAGTAGCTTGAGTCGGTCGGATCAGCACCAACTAGCTTGACGAGACCAAAGACTTCAGTCACCCAGCCCGCCCTTCAATCAGCTACTAGCGACTGGAATGCCGAAGACATCTACTTGATATTCACGTAGTGACGGTCAATGGCTACACAGATGCCATTCACTACGACATAGCACTCGACATAGTGGCGCCCCTTGTATTTCGTAGGCTCCTGCCTGCTCTGGCTTCCAGAGTCCTTCTCTACTTGGCCGCGAATGCAGTCGTTGTCGATTGCTTCCTTCCCCGTATTTCGCACCTTCCAGTACAAGTCAAATGGACCCTGGACGTTGTGACGCGCTAGACGGAAGTTGATCGTCCGATTGGGAGCAACCACGTTGCCTTGGCTGCTGAGCTCATAGTGACGAAAGCCATTTTTCCTCGTCGTACGCGCACCTAGCTTTACTTTGTATGCAGGATTCAACCGAACTGGGATCCCCCACTTTGATTCGATCGTCTCCTCGGTATCCTGAACGCCGGCCACTCCCCGATGAGCTTCCGTAGCCTTCTTTACTGTGAGGTCGTACGTTCCGAACTTGTCACCAAACAGCTTCCGCCATTTGGTCTTGCTCGTCTCGAGGTTTTCCTCTTCGTAGGCATCGTCTATCCACCCGCGGTACATGTGCAGCTTGTCACGAAAATTGGCGTATTGATCCTGGTCCCAGCGGTGGTTGAAGTTCTCCGAAGGCTCGCTAGGGTCATCGATACTTGGCATCGTCGGGTTGGCTTGCAAGTAATCGTCAAGATCAGCCGCGATGCTCCGAAGGGCGGTCGGCACGTCTGGGTAGTCGCTGTTGTCCCCCCACACTGCGGAATCTTTGACCTGACCGCCGAGCAGGATGCTCAGAATCACAGACTTCACCGAGAAGGTGTTCTTGTGGTCCCGCAGGTACTTGATCAGTCGGACGACTTTGATCAATCGGCCGCTCGCGAGACGATTCTTTTCGTCGAGCCATGCGTTGTATCCCTCTGGATTAGTCAGCTCAAATTCATCCGTCACACGGTTGGTGATGTAGTTCTGTCCATGGCGAAGGAGGTACGGCACGACGTCGATATGGAACTCGTTGGCGTAGTCGACTTTGACGCAACGGTCGTGGCGGCTGACCATGTTTCGGTAGGTGGGGTTGGCGCGGAAGACTTTGTATAGCTCTTCGACGTAATCCTCGGCTTCCCACTCATCTACCTCGTCGATGTACAGCAATACGTCGGCATCAAACTCGTCGTTCGATCCAACTGGATTGATGATGGTTCTGTGCGCGTATGAACCTTGAGGCAGCAGGTCGATGAAGTTCGTTGCGAAGTCGTCGTCGCCCGCCTGCAAGAAGTTGGACACCGCTTCGACACGTTTGTCGAGCGAAGTGATGCGCGAGTCGCTCAGATTCACCTTATTCACGAGAAAGGCGTCAAAGTGCTTGATCAATTTCATAGCGTGTCCTCCAACGACCTAATTGGAACGAATGCTTCAGCCTTCTCGGTGAAGAAGATGCTGCGGAGCTTTGGCAGTTCGGTTCGAGCAACGGAAGCTCCCAGCGCACGAAGAGCTGGAACTCCCTCAATCCCGTCGAGCTTGAAACGCTTTTTGTCCACTACAGGGGACACTCGGTAGACGTTTTCATGACCAAGTAGGAGTTGCGCAGTTCCTATCGAAGATGAGGACTGGCCAGAAATGAATACCGCGACCAGGCGCTGAGCCCAGTAGTTCAATCCGAGCCAGTTACGGCGGTCTGCGTTGGCAGACATTGGAGAATCTGTACACCCGACGCTCAGCAAGCGGACGTCTCCCTTTTCCCATTCAAGTATTCCGAGAGCCTCGACTGCCGCCGGCCCCATTGGGTTGTTTGCCCACATGCCGCCGTCTACGAGAGGGATCCCAGCTGCGAGACGATGCGTTGGAAAATATGTCGGAGCGGCCGCTGTCGCAAGAGCGACATCAACGACTGGGATCTTGTAGTCACGCTCGAAGCGCTCGTGGTGTGCCGTCTTGAAGACGTGTACGGCGCCGGTCTCCAGGTCGAGTGAGGGGATCATGATGCGTGTGTTGCTTTCGCCCAGCTTTCGCTCGCCAAACGCATCGGTCAGCGCTCTCTCGAGCGGCTCCGACTGATACTTGGCACGAAAGAGGGGGCGGATGCGCCCTAGACCCTTTCCTCCTCGGAATATATCCGGCCCGCGTTCTTGGTAGAAGGCTAGGAGGTCCTTAGCAGAGAGTCCCATCCCGAGACCTAGGGCGATAATGCCTCCAGTAGACGTCCCGACGATCAGATCGAAATAGTCGACCAAAGGCATCTCGAGCTCGTCCTCGAGGTCCGCCAAGAAAGCGGCGGGAAATACGCCCTTGATTCCACCCCCGTCGATCGACAATATTCGCTTCATTTCGGCTCCCCGTTTGCGTGAGCTGATTATGACAGCGACCTCCGACACTGAGTATGGTGAGAATCAAGAATGTCGGATCGCTAGTGGCGATCAGATGGTGACGGCCTCGGCGGACATTTCGCCCCCAACGGGGAGTCCGGCTTCCTCGCAGCCGACATCGCCGCAATTCCCCCCGCTCTCCGATGCGTGTTGAGTGAGTGCTCCCGTCTCGGGCAAGACACCCGACCCTCGACGCGGCGACCGTCCACTACCACGCCGAAGATCACGCTGGCCGAGACAGGCCTGCCAGCGCACATTCTGATTATCGACGGTCTGGAGTGGGCCGACTCCTCCGCAGTGCGGAGCATCTCGGGATGCGACGACCTCGGCAGCCACTCACCCAAAATTCGCGGGCCCCCGGATGCGAACGCGAGCGGTCAGCCGTGGCTATACGCACTTGATCGTCTGAGCCTCCACGCGCAGCACGCAAAGATCACTGCCTTCAAGCCCCGGCGGTTGAGACGCACGAAGCGCGCCCGTCACTACGACTCGCACACCCTCGACCACGCAGGCGAGGGCGTGGTGTGCGAGCGCGCCCTCGCAGACGATCTCGCACGTAGGCTCCGCACGACCCGCGTGGACGTCGTCGGAGAGCAGGAACGCAACCAAATCCCCGGCTGGCCCGTCACCAACGAACGGCTCACTCGACACGCATCCGCGCACCTCAACTTGCGAGAACATGCGACTCCAGCTCTTCGCCAGGCAAGCACTTGCCGCAGTCAGCGACTGCCTCCCCTTGCTGCATGATCCAGATCTCGTTGGCGCACTCCTCCGAGCAGGCCAACTGGTCGTACCGCATCTCATCGCTCGGCACCCGGATGCCACAGTGCCGACATCGACGCAATCTGTCCTTGAACCTCATGAGAGGCCTCCATTCATTTCTGAGAATGCTACTCATAAGTATGTAGACCTTCAAGTATCATTCCGCGACGCTCAGTCAGATGGAAGGCGAACTGCAAAAGATCCTCGGCCGGAACCTGCGCCGTCTACGCGAAAGCCAGGGCATGAGCCAGGAGGATTTCGCCGACAAGCTCGGCTATCACCGCACTTACCTCGGCGGGGTGGAGCGGGGCGAACGGAACCTAACTCTCCGCTCGGTCGAACGAATCGCGGATCTCACCGGCAGCGACCCGGTTGCACTACTTTCAGAAGCCGTCTAGTTCTCGCAGGACCCGAATCGCAACGGGACCACTCGCGATGCGGCTCTCCACTTGGCCACCTTCATCTGCACACGAAGCCCTTCGCTGTCCGCCAACCGTTGAGCCGCGCAATCGTGCCGCTGCATCCCCTCACAGGTTGCAGGTGACTACAGAACCCCAAGAGCATGGTCGCGCTGGCCATCATGGTCGATGAAGCATCCGCCATGCCTTCCGCGAATGGCCCTTATCGCGGCAGCTCCAAGGTGAAGGCGTAGCCCGCGTCATGCCCAGTTCGGTCATAAATTCTCATCGGCGGGTGCACCGACGAGTTCACTTGACGACCGATTGCGACCGCAATGGTTATTGGCACCGCCGGCACGAGATTTACCTCGGTGATCTTTTCGTGCGTCTCGATTTCACTCAACAAAGAGCGCCAAGTTCGAGCGAACGCGTCCACGGTCGCGGGCGAATCAACCAAATCGAAATTCGGGGTCTCATTTACGGGCCTCAGCTCATAAATGCGCGCAGTGCCCCTAGTGGCCTCCGGTAGGCGATCTATTTCGATCGATCCAGACACAGAGAAAACGACTGTCGCTCGATCCGGATTGATGGCGCCATCCGCAAGTACCCTCCATTCGAATTCATGTTCAGCCCCTGTCGCCGGCCACCCCCACGCTTCGGCACCATCCCTACGCTTTGGATACACCTTGGTCGGGACCGTATCGTCCAAAATCGCGCCGAGGGAAATCAGAATTGGGATCCGAGCGAGCGGGAACACGGCAAGGTCGACTACCGTCCCGTCGGCGACGAACGCCTTTAGGAGCCTGAGGCGGTCTCGAATGAATGAAACAGCGGTCAACCAGTAGAGGTCTGTACCTTCCTCCTCGCCGGGAATCTTCCGCAGGTCAACTTCGTACTCATCAGTCCGCAATAGGGCATACGACGGAAATCGTCCGGCCGCAATCAACGACTCCGCGATAGCCGACTGAGCAAGTTGCACGGGTGCACCGTGGATCGTCCCGACGACACGGAGCACAGTCGTGCTGTCCGTTTGCGCCAAGGCGGTCAACTGTTTAATTCGGTATTCGTGAGCACGTTTCAGTGATTGAAGGCGGTCGACGCTGTACACGTCCCAGAGACTTTTCGAGTCAATCACGTGGTGCTGGTCGTAGCAGATGAGCATCAAATTGTCCGCTTCGTTGCGCTCATCGACCGGATGTTGACTGCTGCCGCGCGGGGAGCCGTCCGCCGTGTCCCAGCCGACGATGTGTGCGAGCTGCCCAATAAAGATCGCCTGCCCTGTTGTTTCGTCGTCTAAGAGCCATCGGTTACAGAAGACGCAGCGGCCGCCCGAAGCAATCCAGACCCGGCGAGCCACCCGCTCTGGGATATTACGAGACGTTTTGCCTGGGCCGATTGCACGGTTGGGCCTGAGATTCTCTTGTTCCATGTTTTGCAACGATGCCTTCCGATGGCAGGTGGTGGACTTCAGTTCGCGTGCTGGCGGAGCTTCTGAAGCAGCGGACCTTTACGGGCATCCCAGAAGAGTGTCGGTGGTGCGGGGTATCATAGTTACACCCATGTAATTCGCCAAATCGAGCGCCCTCTCGCTGCGGCACGATCCGAGGAGGGGCCTTGAAGCTCACCAACCATTTCGACGTGTTGCTACGCGACACAGTAAACCTCAGTCCGACTCGCCTTGCTCAATTGTCCGAGCGAGTTGATCGGATCTATAGCGCGCTCTCGACGGACGCCCAGCTCGACGGTGTGATCGTTGGAATGTCCCCCCAGGGCTCCTGGGCCCACCGGACGATCATAAATCCTGTGGGCGAGAAGGAATTCGATGCTGACTTCCTCCTAGTAATGAAAGAGGTGGACGCGTGGGGCCCCTCTGACTACATCGAGCAGGTCTACGCTGCGATTCATAGGCACTCGATCTATAAGGACATGCCTCATAATCGCAAGTGTCGTTGCGTCAGGCTTGTCTACTCGAACTCCTGCCACGTCGATATTGTCCCCACGGTCACGATCGACTCAAGTCAATACATTGTGAATCGTGATGAGAACATCTGGGAACCCAGCAATCCACAGGGGTTCACTGATTGGATGCACGATCGAGACCAAGCCACCAAAGGCAATCTGCGGAAGGTCATTCGGCTGGTGAAATTCTTGCGAGATCACAAGAACTCGTTTACCGGGACAAGGTCAATTATCCTCACCACCCTGCTCGGCGAGCAGGTTTCTCAGGTCAAGCAGATTTTCGATCCAGGCTATTACGCAGACGTGCCCACCACGCTTGTCCATCTGATGGACGACCTCGATGTGTGGCTCCAAGCGCGGCCGGCGAAGCCTTCAATAGCCGATCCATCGGACTCCGGCCTCACCTTCGACCACCGGTGGACCGAAACGAGCTATCTCTATTTCCGGGACAGGGTTAATGTGCATGCTGCTGAGATGCGCGATGCACTCAACGATCCCGACAAAGAGTCGAGCGTCGCCAAGTGGAAGGTGATATTCGGAGATGGGTTCAAAGCCCCGGTGCCCGCTGACAATAGTGGAAGGTTCGGCAAGACGGCCGTTCCCGCAATGGCTGTGGCTTCCCTTTCAGGCCGAGCAGGTTGACGCCGACGTCCAGCGCGTGGCAGGAGCTCTGCTATTCAGAGTTTCTTCGGGTCCAACGTGAGCACCCCGAATCGGTTCGCATCGTTTGCCGCAGAAAGATCCGGGCGGATGGATCGCTGCCTATTGAGATCGAGCTCCCCACCGGAGACCTGCCTTACAGCGAGGGTGGTGCCTCTCTACAGAGCAGAGAACGCTTCACCGTCGTCGTGCCAGAACGTTCAGTAGTCCCGTTCAATGTGGAGGTCGATCACCGGAGGTTCCTAGATGTGCCGCACGTGCTACAAGGAAGTCGACTTTGCATCTACCTCGACCCTTCTCGCGAATGGGATCCAGCCGGCGGTGTGACCGCGTTCCTCGAGAGGCTCTGGAGCTGGCTTTCAGACGCGAGCACAAATAGCTTTGATCCAAGCACTGCGCTATATCACGCAGTCGGTGGGGTTCTTCATTCAAACCAGCTATCTCCAACCTTTGTCGTGCGCTCAGAGCTTCCCAACAAACCTGCGTTGCTCTACGCGACGTCTCGATCCGAACACCGGATCGACATCGACGTGACCCGTGGGTCAGACAGTTTGTCCGTGGCGATGTGGACATCGGATCACGCCCTTCCGCTCGGAGCGGGAAGCTCGCTCGCGGAGCTTGGTCTCGTCCTGTCCGACCCAAACCTTGAATCTAGCCTTCCGGCCTCCGTAGCAGATCTCACCCGTGGAATCGGCGATGCTCTCGTGGCCACCGCCAAACGCAATCCCGATGGCAGCCCCGCGTACGCCGTTCTCACTATCGCTCACCCCGCCGGAGGCTCGCCCCACGTACTCGTCGGGCGGGTGAGCGCCGCATCAGCCGACCAGTTACGTGCTTTACGACGTTTCGATGACGTACCAAACGTGAACATAGAGTGGTGCCCCGTTTCCGACGAACGTCCTAGCGTGACAAATAGGCGGGACACCCGATCAGCTGCATCATTCTTACGGGGGAAGACACTCACGATATTGGGGTGTGGCGGGCTCGGTTCTTGGATCGCTGAGTTCGCCGTCCGCGCTGGGGTCAGCAGAATTCGCCTCGTCGATCCTGGCTCGGTTGCGGGCGGCTTGCTGGTGCGCCAAAACTTCACCGAGATGGATATCGGCCAGAGGAAGGTTGCGGCACTCGCCGAGCGACTTCGACATGTTTCGGACGACATCGAAGTCATTACCCGGAACGAGCTTGTTTACGATCTTGCAACTGCATTCGAACAAGACGACCTCGTCGTCGACGCATCAGTCAGCAGAGCTGTCACTCGACTCCTCAACGAGATTTGCGAGTTGGGGCCACGTCGACCGTTGGTCGCCCAAGTAGCGACTGACAGCAATACAGGGACGCTAGGTCTGGTTGGTGTGCTTGCACCAAGCGACACGCGTACGCTCGATACGGTAGATACGCATGCACGCTCGGTTGTCGAGTCCAGCGCTTTCCTGGAATCTTTCGAAACGTTCTGGGCCGCATCGAGCGCCTCTCAGATTGTTCCTACACGGGGATGTTCGGTCCCCACGTTCCATGGCTCTGCAGCTGACATGGCTGCAGTATCAGGAAGCGTCGTGTCCCTGTTGGGGCTGCAGGTTGCACACCCCCAGTCGGGAGTTCACCTGATTTCACTGCCTCATGCCCCCAAATCTGCACCACGTCACCACTTCATCGAGGCCGCTAGATCTACTGTTTCAGGTGCCGACGATTCTCCATGACTTTTTCTCGAGTTCTTCTTCGTTGCAGTTCGCGTCGGCCTAAACGGATCGGATCGGCCCCATCAGGCTCATGATGAGAATCCACCTAATGCAGTTGGCTGTTGCATCTTTTTCGTTCCTTTGAGCTCCCCGTCACCCGCTATTGTTCAGGCCAGACGATCGGAAGAGGGAGGTTGCTTATCGCCGTTATTATTGCTCCCAGTGAGCTCGGCCCATTCCGCACGGTCATGCGAGACCTTCAACTTGGTGCCGCTCGGTACTACGCGCAGACGGCCATCGGCGGGGATCTTGGCTCGCTCGTCAGAGCATTCATTGCAAATTGTCAAGTCCTCAATGACTGGTCCGTCCACGCAATCGCCGATCACGCCTCGTACACTGCTCTGTTTGACCAGCCACGACATGAGGGCACCGACGTCATCGACGCCATGAAATACGTTCGCAACGTCTCCCAACATGTGCTCCACGTGGTCAAGCCGAGCGACACGGTGACCCTGGTCGGTGGCGCATTGGGATTTCGGACCTACGCGCAGTGGGAAGGCATCCCCGCACAGGTTCATTCGAAATTACGGCCAGGGACTCAGGCATTGCGGCCTGCATACGAGAACAACCTTGCGGGCAAAGAGGTGATGAGCACGATGATGGCTGTGCTTCGCTTTCTTGCCGACGTTGCCCCGAACATCGTCCACCGCGACAAGCTTGGCGAATGGACGGGCTTCCCGCTGATGAGCCAACCTGGTATGCCACATCCCCTGCATCCAGAGGAACCGATTGGAAGCATTGCAGAGGCTCGGGCTTGGCTGGACAGTCGAAGGCCGGGCGGCGATGCTCGGGTCATTTGTGGCCAGGTGACAATCGACGGGGTGGAGTATGTCCACGGCTACACATTCGTGGGCCGCCTATCGTTCGCGCCCTTCCACGAGACGGTTCCGCAGGTCAATCAGGACATAGCACTTGGCTTCCCTTATCTTGAGGGGGATCTGGCAGCGAACGTGTCTGACGTGAGCGATGAGCATCGCGAGGCGTTACAAGGCCACGTGATACAAAGCCGCGATGACCTTCCAACATGGGCGCACCCTCTCGCTCACGTGGAGCCTGCGGAGGACTGGAGCTCGCCAGCCCTCGATCCCCATCGTTGGCGCACTCAATGCAGGCTGGAAGTTTCAGATCTGGTTCCGGACTACGTCGCTTATGGCGTGAGACGGGCACGACGTCTTAATGCTCTCGTCCCACCTCGAGGTCTTTGAGTCCCGAGCTCGCTAGCAGCCTGCGACACAGTCATTACGGAGTCGGGATGGGGCGGACGGCGCCAGTGAGCGCTCAGGCCGACCGCGTTCACGGCGGGAATTCTCTTCACGCGAATCGGTTGAGCGCACCAATCACCTCAAGAACGATGTGATCGATCCGGCGGTCTGCCCCTGTTCGGTCGAGCAGCCCTCAGTCCACAGTCGCCGACCCGTAGTGGGTGACGCGGAGAGCTACGTGACTGCTGAAGCGGCGGGGATGCGGAGGGCTCGGTGGTGGACGGCGTGGATAGGGTCACTCCCCCGAACTTGAACATCGCGCGCGCCCAGCACGCCATCGAGGATCACCCACTCGACTCGTCTCGGGTCGTGGCTGGTTCAAGTTCGCACTCGCCAAGCGGTGGTGGGTGAGGCGACCCCAGCTACACCTCCGGTCAAGCGGAACCCGTGGAGCCTTGACTCCTGGCCCTGCGCGAGTTTGTCGGGGCGGTGCCACTGTGAGCTCGCACGAATGGTTCAGTAGCCGGTTCCGGCGCTGCCGGCAATGCGGCATCCGGGTGCCCCGCAGCGAGATGGTCTACGGCCACCGCGCCTGCTCCGAAGTCTGCGCCAACAACCTCTGGTTCAAGGAGACGTTCGACGCTTTCGTGGAGTAGGCGGAGGACTCGACGGCACCATCTGGCTCGGTAGCATGAGCGCATGATCGCTTTCGCCGCATCAGCACGAGCGCTCAGAGTGTTCCAAGTCGTGTGGGTGATCGGCTTCCTCGTGGGAACAACCACTCACACGGCGGATCTCATCGTCGGCGGAATGAACGCCTACAGCGACTTCCCTCTAGGCGTCCGGATGTTCTGGGTGTCACTGACGATCCTGGACCCGGTCACCGCTGCGCTGATCCTCTTCCGACGGCGCCCCGGCATCGTGCTCGGCATCGCCGTGATCGTCGCCGACATCGCAGTGAACTGGACCGTCTTCGTTATGGTCGGCGGACTCTCGTTGTTCGGCGTCATCAGTCAGAGCCTGTTTGCGGTGCTCATCCTTGTCACGGCTCGCCCACTGTGGACGTGGTTCGGGCCGTCTTCTCCACGAGAACGCGCCAACCTGAACAGAGCGGCCTGACCGCCCATGATTGCGAGACGGTCGAGGGTGGGTCGATGACGGCATATGTTGTCCAGGTCGTAGTGGGAGCCGTGTTGGTCGGCGGCGGGCTCTTCATCGTCTGCTTTCGCCGGCTCGTCGCTCGACTTCAGGCGCGGTGGTACCGGAACATGGAGGGCGCCATCGGGGAGCGTCTCCGTGGGACGACGCCACGCACTATGGGTTTGATCGGCGGCGCCTGGATTGTCGGCGGCGGCGCCTTGCTTTACGTAGGGATCGAGCACATCGTCAGGACCTGATCCCCCTCCGAGAGCAAGGCGGCGTTCCGCGTATCCAGAGGATTACTCGTTTTGTGCGATATGGTGCCGGCGCACAGCAAACCTGTGTGCATGCCTCATCGGGAGATGACTTGACGTGAGCTGGATCGAGCAATTCGGCGGCGCTCTCTTGACGGCTCTGGGGCTGGGCCTGTTGGCGGTCATCGGCCTCCTTCTCTACCGATTCCTATCGCTGGTCGCATCCAGCCGCCGCAGCGCGTCTAAGGCACGGGCGTCCAACGTGGCTGAGGACAAGCTGATGGCACGACTACAGGCTGATGGCTTTTCACCCAAGGATGCCGAAGCAGCCCTGCGGGCAACCCGAGACGGTGCCGGAAGAGAAGCACGCCGGAGCCGGGCGCCCGACGACACCCAGCCCTGACGACCACTCATAGTGCTTCGTATGGAAAGATGAGCAATGCTTTCGTCGGACCGGCCTTACCCCTGACCACAGGTATCCCTCGCGGGTTTGCCACGTACGCGCCGGCCGGCGAGACCATCACAGGTCGGCACGCTGTTGGATACGACGCCTTCGTCGAGCTTGTCGGCGTAGAGCGCGCGCGGTCGATGTCCGCTGACGGCGCCTTGGTCGAGATCGTGAGTCGCGCACGAGCAATCAGAGAGTCACCGGACGATCTCGAGCGATCGGCCGTCATCTTCTTGGGGAACAAGATCACTCAGGAACTGCCGAACGCGGAGTGGCGAGCCTACGGAACATCAGGGTTGGAGATCTCGACAGGCACCGCGGCATACAACGTGGCGGGGGCAGTGCGATCGGCGTGCGAAGATCCCAAAGATCCGCGAGAAGGACTTCGCCGATTCTTCGCCCTGGCACGAGGTGGCGAGCCCAAAAGCTAGGCGCGCCACCTCGAACCATCGGAATCAAGTGCCGCAGGCCACGTTCTCGTCGAAGATGTCGTAAGCCGTGGCGAGATAGTTGGTACAGGCGAGCGAGAGGTTCCCCGACGTTTCGTTGCGATAGTTGCTCGCGTTGCCGTTGCTGCAGTTGTACGCCAGGTAGGTGCTCATGATGGTGCCGACCGAGAGGTTGGTGAAATCGATGTCTACCGAGACGTGCCAGATGCCCCATGGTTCGGGAGCATCAAGGCCTGAGTCGAAATCGAGTCCAGTCAAGGATGTCAGAACCGGAAGGGTCGAGTTTATGAGTAACTGCGTTAGTCATAAAGTAGACTCATCAGCATTATGAGTAACCACGTCTCCGAGCCAGCCCCGAAGCAGTGGCCGAGCCTTGAGTGGGAGCGCCAGGTGTGGCTGCCCACATCGGGCTGGAGCGTGAACGCCGAGTTCGAGGGCGGTCGACAGCCCTACAAGTCCTCGATTCCGCCGGCCATCGCCGCGCTGACTCCCGAACCAGACATCGAGGCACGCGAAGCCGCCGAAGCTGCGGTGCAGGAGCTGAGCCGGTTCGACGCGGAGCTGGGTGCTCGGGTTGCCGGGTTCGCTCCGGTGCTTCTGCGGTCGGAGGCCGCATCCTCGTCTCAGATCGAGAACCTCACCGCGAGTGCGCGGGCCATCTTCAGTGCCGAGCTCGGGTCGACGAGCAGTCGCAATGCCGAGCTGATCGCCGCGAACACACGCGCCATGCAGGCCGCTATCGACCTGTCGGATGCACTGTCACCAGCTGCCATCCTCGAAATGCACCGCGTGCTCATGGGTGATCAGACGCGTCACACCCCGGGTGAATGGCGCCGGGAGGCCGTGTGGATCGGGACGAAATCGAACAGCCCTATCGGTGCCGAATTCGTTGCGCCGCACTTCGAACGAGTGCCGGCGCTCGTCGACGATGTCGTCGACTTCTCTGCCAGGCGCGACGTACCCGCTCTCATCTCGACCGCCATCGCGCAAGCGCAATTCGAGACCATCCACCCATTCACCGATGGAAACGGTCGAACCGGACGGGTGTTCGCCCAGGCGTTGTTGCGGCACCGCGGGGTGACCCGCAATGTCGCTGTGCCGGTGTCGGCAGGATTGCTTGCCGACGTCGAGGGGTATCACCACGCCCTCACCGCCTATCGTGAGGGCAACGTCTCGCCCATCGTTCTGGCGTTCGCGGAGGCATCGCTCCGTGCGGTCGCGAACTCACGAGAACTCGTCGCCGATATCGACGCCATCAAGGAGAGCTGGCAGGGCCGGCTGACTGCACGACGATCCAGCAATGCCTGGGCACTGCTCGATGTGATCGCTCGACGACCGGTCATCGATTCCGCCACAGCCGCTGCCGCGCTCGGGGTGAAGCAGCCGAACGTCTACCCCGCACTGCAGGCGCTCACGGAAGCCGGCATCCTGAAGTCGAAGGCCGAGCACCGGGCGGGGCCGTTCTGGCGCAGCGACGAGATCCTCGGCGCCATCGACCGCTTCGCCGAACGCGCAGGGCGACGCGAACGCAGCTGAGGACACCGGCAAGAGCGCGTTGTCTGTAGGGGCGATCCGCTCCAGTGGTGCATGTCCCTGGCGGCCGGGATCTTTCGAAGTGCGCGTGCACAATGCGGTCTCAGCATTCATCCGCCGTGGCGCGATGGCGCGATTACTTCCTCAGTGCGCACTACTGCGCAGTCCGTGGTACCTTGTCTACCGACACAGTGGAGGTTCAGTGGATACGACGCAACTGCTCAAGGGGGTGCTCGACGTGGCCGTGCTGGCCGTCGTGCAGCACGACGATGGGTACGGGTACGACATCGTTCGGCGGCTGCGCGACGCGGGGCTGGGCGACGTCGGTGACGCGTCGGTCTACGGAACGCTGCGCCGGCTCTATGCGGCGGGCGCGCTGTCAAGTTACGTGGTGCCCTCCGACGGAGGCCCGCACCGCAAGTACTACGCCATCAACAGCGAAGGTCGCGACATGCTGGCCCGCCAGCGCGCCATCTGGTCGGACTTCGCCGGTGCGATGTCTGCACTGCTGGCGGAGACCCCACCGAAGAAAACCGCGCTTCGCACGATCGGAGAGAACAAGTGAGCGAATCAACGGCCACCCTCGACAAGTCGATCGCGGAATTCGCCTCCGCGGTGAGGCGCCACCTCGACGACCTTCCTCTGGACGAGGTCGACGACCTCACCGGCGGGCTCGAGGCCGACCTCTCCGAACAGGCCTCCGACGAGCAGGGCGATCTGCATCTCGACGACCCGGCGTCCTATGCGGCCGAGCTGCGCGCATCCGCTGGTCTGCCGCCCCGCTCCAGTGCCGCTCTGCCGCTGCGACGGCGGGTGCAGCAGCGGCTCGACTCGCTCGAGGCGGCGACTCGGAGGATCACCCACTCGACCCGGCTCGGGTCGTGGCTGGTGGAGTTCGCCCTCGCCGTGCGGCCCGTATGGTGGGTGCTTCGCGGGTGGGTCGTTTACCAGCTGCTCACGGTCGTGGTGCTGGGGCAGAGCGCACTGGTGCCGTCGGGGCTCGTGATGTGGGTGATGCTGTTCGCCGCGGTCGTGCTGAGCGTTCAGTGGGGGCGCGGGCGGTGGGCGCCCGGGGCATTCTTGCGGGTGCTGCGGGTGGTGGTTTCCGTGGTCGCGATCGTGGCCCTGCCGTTCGTCACGGTGTGGGCGCTGAATGAAGCCAGGGCGAACTCCGGATACTCGTCCCCCGCCATCTATACCGATCCGACAGGGCTGCAGCTCGACGGCCAGCGCGTCACGAACATCTTCGGGTACGACGCCGAGGGCAACCCGATCACCGACTTGCAGCTGTTCGATCAGAACGGGGATCCGCTGGTGACCATCGGGGCCGGGCTGGTCGGGGAAGAGTACGACTACAACTACAGCACCGGCGACGCAACCGTCACCGTGCCCTTCGCGGACGGCACCCGCGGGAACATCTGGAACGTCTACCCGCTGAGGGAGGCACCCGTCGACGACATGGGCGACGTGGATGCTCGCGACGCGGTGCCGGCGACGCCGCCGTTCCGCACCACCAATGCCGTGCCCGAGTCGACCGTCCCCACGCCTTCTCCCACGCCTACCGCTGCTCCCACCCCCAGTCCCAGTCCCACCCCCGCCCCGGCTCCCGAGCCGAGCCCGGCGCCGGATTCCGCGCCATGACTACCCCTCGAGTGATCTCTCTCGATGTCACCTACCTGGTCACCGAAGCGCTCCTGCTCCCCGATCCCGAGCGGTCTCGACCCGCTCAGGGGCAGGCGGATGGCGCACCCGGCACGACCGCGGACGAGATCCGGCTCACCGGGAGGCTCGTGTGCCGGAACGCCGCCGAGGCCGCGATCGTCGCCGCCCACCTGCCGGAGCACATCGAGCTCACCCGAGCTGAGCGCGGCTGCCTCGCGTTCGAGGTCGCCGCAACGGATGACCCCCTCGTGTGGGCCGTGGACGAGCATTTTGCGAGCGAGGACGCGTTCGCCACCCACCAGGCGCGGGTCGCCGGCAGCGAGTGGGGCCGAAGCACCGCCGACATCGAGCGCCAGTACGAGATCCGGCGCGTCGCGCGCTGATCCCTGTTGCCCTCCGGGCCTCATCGACGAAGGTGTGATCAGGTGCCTTGCCAGAGTTCGAGTTCGGACCAGCTCCTAGGCGCACCGAGGTGCGTGATGTTCACGGTGGGCATCGACGGGAAGCTTCTCAAAACGGCTGGCAACACAGTGAGTTTGCCGAGGCCCCGTTGCGCTAGTAGGAACTGAATCATTGAGAGGTGGCCGAAGGCTCTGGTGAAGGGTGCGCATTCGTCGAGCTGCGGAAAACGCCCAGGGGCCGGCAGCTTCGGCGCGATGGCAAACACACGATTGAAGAGCCGGCCGTGGTGGGCGCACACATTGCGAACGACGTTGAGTGACTTCAGCCAGGAGCCGAATTGGGGTGCCGAGAGACTGAACTCTCCTGCGACCCGATCCTGAACGGCACGTGTGGCGAAGCCGTAGAGCCTGGCGAGACCACCCCAATCGAGCAGCTCGACGGCCGCCCACACGGGGAGGGTTCCGCCGTACTTTCGCACATGATGCTCGACGAAATCTTCGCGCGATTCATCCTGGGCCCGCTCGAGCTTCGCCACCCAATCGTCGTAAGCACGACCCTGCGCGGTCGGGCCAAGGCAATCCCGGCGCAGGTGAGCACACTCATTCAGCGCGCCCAGCGCATGGCCGAGCGAGGCTCGCACGGCAAGCTCGATACTCCCGAGAGACGCGAACGTCATCGACCGCAGACCTTGGTCGAACCGATACAGATCCAGCACCGACGTCAGGGTCGTTCCTGGATAGAAGCCGTCCTGTCGAGCCGCATTCTCGAGTTTTCGAAACGGATACCAGTAGCCGCTGAGACGGTAGTAGCTGACGCGACTGAGCTCGCGCAGGGCGCCCTCACGGCCGCCGATGTCCATGCCCCGCTCGACCAACAAATCGATAAGTCCGTCGTAATCGCGGTACTGCTTCACCGAAGTCAAAAGCGTGACCTCCGGGAAAAGCGAAGACCGGCCCTGGACCTATCGAATAGGCGGAACCGGTCGTGATGCTGAAATGGTACCACCTCAGGGAGCGTTGCGACCGTCATTGTCGACATATTATCAACAATTGTCTGCACGTCATGGACCGCACAACGCTCGGCGCGAAAGAACGAGGAGAGGTAGTAGATCAAGCGGCGCCCTCTGCTCCCCCGGCTACGCGAGGCCGCGCAGTGCGGCCGCTTCGGGCTCGTCAGGCCCGGCCGACGCGGGGGCCCTCCGGGGCGGTCATCGTGGCCACGATCATGTCGCCCGCCAGGCGGCGGTAGCGGTCGTTGCGGTCGACGTCGAGGAGGTCGCGCTCGAAGAGCACGCGGAAGGTGTAGCGGTTCGCCACGTGGAAGACCGAGTACGCGCTGATCATCATGTGCACGTCGAGCGCATCGATGTCGGAGCGGAACACCCCGGCGGCGACACCGCGCCCGAGCACCCGCTCCAGCGTCTGCACTGCCGTGGAGTTGAGATCACGGATGACGCCCGAATGCCGGATGTGCTCGGCCCGGTGCACGTTCTCGATGGCCACCAGGCGCACGAAGTCGCGATGGCTGGTGTGGTGGTCGTAGGTCGACTCGGCGAGCGAGCGGAGGGCGTCGACCGGGTCGAGTCCGTCGACGTCGAGGTTCTGCTCGAGCCGGCGGATGACGGCGTACGCCGACTCCATCACCGCGAGGTAGAGCCCCTCCTTCGAGCGGAAGTAGTAGTAGATCATCCGCTTCGTGGTGGCCGTCTGCGCCGCGATCTCGTCGACACGGCCGCCCGCGAAGCCGTTGTCGGCGAACTCGGTGGTGGCCGCACGCAGGATGCTCTCCCGGGTGCGCTGCGCATCCCGCCGCTTCACCGCCGGCTGCTCCTCGACGGAATCGACCATGGAAGACCCACCCTTTCGCCGCGATCGGTTCCTCAGCGGCCAGTTTAGGGCGCTCGGGCCGATGGCCCGTGAGAGCCGCTCAGTCGACCAGGAGACGGATGCCGGCGGCTGACGCGTCGGCGCGCACCACCCAGCTCCCCGGGGCGAGCGCCGACAGCGGCAGTGGGGCCGGCTCGGCAGCCGGCCGGGCGTCGATCACACCGTGCGCGTTGCGCCAGGGGATGTCGAGCGAGGTCGCGCCGACCGCCCGGATGCGCCGCGACGGGTTCTCGGCCACGAGGGCGTCGACGACGTCGTCACCGATCGGTGGATCGGCCCAGAGGGTGAGCTCGTGCACACCGATCCGCAGCAGAGCCCGGGCCGGCAGTTCCGCATGCGGGCCGGCCGCGAGCAGCACCACCCGGCCGCCGAGTGTCGTCTCTCCACGGGATCTCAGCACGGCTCGGGCACGCAGCAGCTCAGCCACGGCGTCGTCGATCCGGGTCTCGTCGATCCGGCCGGGCTCGTGCTCCATTGCAGACGTCGTCCTCTCGCTCCTGGCGATCAATGATCCGAATAGTACATTGCCCGCCCCTTGACGCGCGGTGGATGTCCGTCCATTATTAACCGCACGGTACATTACGGAGATCACTCAATGACGAATCCTCCCGGGGTCACCCCCGCAGGGCCCACCCGCTCGGGCACCCCGCTCCCCCGCATCCTGGTGCTCAACGGACCCAACCTGAACCTGCTCGGCACGCGGGAGCCCTCGCTCTACGGCCACGACACGCTGGCCGACGCCGAGAAGCTCGCCGTCGAGGCGGGTGCCCGCGCCGGGGTCGCGGTGGAATGCCTGCAGAGCAATCACGAGGGCGTGCTCATCGACCGCATCCAGGCCGCCCGCGGCACTGCGGCAGACGCAGAGGGCGCAGTGGCGGGCATCGTGCTGAACGCCGGCGGCCTCACCCACACCTCGGTCGCGCTGCGCGACGCGCTGGCCGCCGTGGCCATCCCCTTCGTGGAGGTGCACGTGAGCAACGTGCACGCCCGCGAAGAGTTCCGGCACCACTCCTTCCTCTCGGCGAACGCCTCGGCAGTCATCGTGGGGGCGGGCATCGCCGGCTACGGCTGGGCCGTCGAACTGCTCGCCCGACGAACGGCGGCGGCATCATGACGCGCCGCTACCTGGTGGGCCTGATCGGCGCCGGCATCACCGAATCGCTCACCCCACCCATGCACGAACGCGAGGGCCGGGCGCTCGGCTTCGACTACGAGTACCGCGTGCTCGACATCCTCGAGCTCGGCCGCCGTCCGGAGGAGATCGGGGCGATGCTCGCCGAGGCCTGGGCCAAGGGCTTCGACGCCGTGAACGTGACGCATCCCTGCAAACAGCTCGTCATCGCCGAGCTCGACGCCCTCACCCCCGACGCCGAGCGGCTCGGCGCCGTGAACCTCGTCACCCGCGGCCCCGAGGGCACCCTGGGGCACAACACCGACTGGACCGGGTTCCGCCGCGCCTTCCGCGACGGCCTGCCCGGCGCCGCCGTCGACCTCGTGGCGCAGATCGGCGCCGGTGGGGCGGGAGCCGCCACCGGCTACGCCCTCCTCGACGCTGGAACCCGGCACCTCCTGCTGGTCGACGCCGATCTCGAGCGCGCCGAGTCCCTCGCCCGCTCGCTCGGCGAGCTCTTCCCCGACCGCCGCGTCGACGCCCGCAGCGCCCTCGACGACGCCGAGTTCGGCGCGCTCGACGGCGTGGTGCACGCCACCCCCACCGGCATGAAAGAGCACCCGGGCACCGCCTTCGACGTGGCCGCCCTCGCCCCCACCGCCTGGCTCGCCGAGGTGGTGTACCGCCCGCTCGACACCGAGCTGCTGCGGGCGGCACGCGCCCGCGGCCTGCGCACCCTCGACGGCGGACGGATGGCGGTGGGCCAGGCCGTCGACGCCCTGCACCTGATCACCGGCGTCGAACCCGACGGCGAGCGGATGCGCGCCCACTTCCTCGACCTGGTCGACGCCGACGAGCGCGCCGCCGAACGAACCGCCCGGGCGGCGGTCTAGATGCGCACCTCCATCGCCACCGTCTGCGTGAGCGGCACCCTGGCCGAGAAGCTCGAGGCCGTGGCCGCCGCCGGCTTCGACGGCATCGAGCTGTTCGAAGCCGACCTGGTGACCAGCCCGCTCTCCCCCGAGGAAGTGGCCGGCCGCTGCGCCGACCTCGGCCTCACCATCGACCTCTACCAGCCGTTCCGCGACTTCGAGGGCGTGGAGCCGAGCGTGCTCACCGCCAATCTGCGGCGAGCCGAGCGCAAGTTCGAGCTGATGCACCGCCTCGGCACCGACCGCATCCTGGTGTGCTCCAATGTGGGCACCGCCACCGTTCCCTACGACGAGACCGCGGTCGACCAGCTCGGGAAACTGGCCGAGCTGGCCGCCGAGCACGAGGTCGTCGTGGCCTACGAGGCACTGGCCTGGGGCAAGTACGTCTCCACCTACGACCACGCCTGGCGCATCGTGGAGCAGGTCGCGCATCCGGCACTCGGCGTCTGCCTCGACAGCTTCCACATCCTCTCCCGCGGCAGTTCGCTCGACACCATCGCCGACATCCCCGGCGAGAAGATCGCCTACGCGCAACTGGCCGACGCACCCCGGATGAACCTCGACGTGCTCAGCTGGAGCCGGCACTACCGGCTCTTCCCGGGCGAAGGCTCGTGGGACCTGGCCGATTTCGTGGCGCGGATGCTCGCCACCGGCTACACCGGTCCGCTCTCGCTCGAGGTGTTCAACGACGTGTTCCGCGAGAGCGACCCGCGGGTCACCGCCGTCGACGCGCGGCGATCGCTCGTGGCGCTCGAGGACGAGGTGGCCAGGCGCAACGGCGACAGCGCGCTCGAGGTGCTTCCCGCGCCGATCGAGCTCGGCGGGTTCAGCTTCGTCGAGCTCGCGCCGGGGGTCTCCGACCCGGGCGCCGTCGACGGGTCCGGCGCGGAGTCGGGCCCCGATGCGAATTCCGGCGCAGGCTCCTCGTCGGACGTCGAGCGGATGCTGCGGGCACTGGGTTTCACCGAGACAGGCTCGCACCGGCGTAAGAACGTGGCGCTCTGGCAGCAGGGAGACGCACGGATCGTGGTGAACCATGGGCTCGAGGCTGCCTCGGCGGGCATCGCCGCACTCGGCTTCGACGTGCGCGAAGTGCGCGAGGCCGCAGCCCGGGCGGATGCGCTGCAGAACGACGTGCTGCATCGCGACCACCGCGCCGGCGAGGACGAACTGCTCGCCGTGCGGGCGCCCGACGGCACTGAGGTCTATTTCAGCGAGCTGACGTCCGGCACCGGCGGGAGCGCCGACCGCCGGTGGACCGAGGAGTTCGGCACCGCGGACACCGGCACCGCGGAGTTCGGCACCGCGGACACCGGCACCGCGGGGTTCGGCACCGCGGACATCGGCACCGCGGAGTTCGGCACCGGAGAACCCGGCACCGCGGAGTTCGGCGACGGGGACACCGGCACCGCGAAGTACGGCGACGGCGACGCGCCCGACTCGTCCGAGCATCCGCTGCGCATCGACCACGTCGCCCTCGTGCAGCCCTGGGACCGCGTGGAGGAGGCCGTGCTGTTCTACCGCAGCCTGCTCGACCTCACCGCGACCGAGTTCGTCGACGTGCCGGGAGCCAGCGGTCTCGTGCGCTCGCGCAGCCTCGTGTCGCCGGCCGGCGGCATCCGATTGGCCCTGAACGCCCTGCCCGATCACGCTCGCGACGACTCCGACTACCCCAACCACATCGCCCTCGTCACCGACGACCTGCTCGGCCTGCTGCGGCGGCTCGACGGGCTGCCGCTGCTCGAGGTGCCGGGCAATTACTACGACGACCTCGACGCGCGGTACGGGCTCGCCCCCGAACTGCTCACCGAGCTGCGGGCGGCGAACGTGCTGCTCGACCGGGCCGGGGACGGCGAGTTCCTGCACGTGTACACGCGGCCGGTCGGCCGGGTGTTCTTCGAGCTGATCGAGCGTCGCGACGGCTACGACGGCTACGGGGCGGCCAACGCCCCGGTACGCCTGGCTGCGCAACGACGACTCACCGGCACCGTCGCATCCGGCACCGTCGCGTCCGGCACCGTCGCATCCGGTACCAGCCCGTCCGGTATGAGCCCGTCCGGTATGAGCCCGGCGGCCCCCATCCCTTCCCGCACCACCTGACCGCACCAGCCGGCCTTCGGGCTACCCTTCGAAAGGATCAATGATGACCTCTCTCCCCTCCTCCCCGGCAGCCGCCGGCGCGCCGCACGCCGGCAATCCGAGGCGTGCCGCCACCGCCGCCTGGATCGGCAGCGCGTTGGAGTACTACGACTTCTTCATCTACGGCACCGCTGCCGCGCTGGTGTTCGGCCGCATCTTCTTCGCCGGCAATGACCCCATCATCGCCACCCTGCTGGCCGTGGCCACCTTCGGCGTCGGCTACCTGGCCCGTCCGCTCGGAGCGCTCGTGCTCGGGCACATGGGCGACCGCTTCGGCCGCAAGCGCGTGCTGGTGTTCACCGTGCTGCTGATGGGTGTGGCCACCTTCTTGGTGGGCTGCCTTCCCACCTACGACCAGATCGGGGCGTGGGCTCCGGTGTTCCTGGTGGTGCTGCGACTGTGCCAGGGGTTCTCGGCCGGCGGCGAGCAGGCCGGGGCCAACTCGATGTCGCTGGAGCATGCGGGCGAGGGCCGGCGCGCCTTCGTGACGAGCTTCACGATGAGCGGAACGCAGGCCGGGCAGATCCTCGCGACGGGCATCTTCATCCCCGTGGCGCTGCTGCCCGAAGACCAGCTGCTCAGCTGGGGCTGGCGGCTGCCGTTCTGGCTGAGCGCGATCGTGGTGGTGGTGGCGTTCCTCATCCGTCGCACACTCGAAGAGACCCCTGTGTTCGAGCAGGAGAAGGCGAGCGGGCAGGTCTCCGAGGCGCCGCTGAAGGTGCTGCTCCGCGATCACTGGCGCACGGTGCTGCGGGTCGTCGCGGCCGCCCTGATCGCCTCGGTGAGCACGATCTTCACCGTCTACGCCCTCACCTACGCCGTGAACACGGTGGGGCTGGACCGCACCTCGATGCTCTGGGTGGGCGTGCTGGCGAACGTCGTGGCGCTCGGCGCCATCCCGTTCTGGGCCCGGATCTCCGACCGCGTGGGCCGCAAGCCCGTGTTCATCGGCGGCTCGATCGGCTGCGCGGTGCTGATGTTCGGCTACCTCTGGGCGATCTCGGTGGGCAACTACGCCCTCATCTTCCTCATCGGAATCGTGATGTTCGGCTTCGTGCACAGCGCCACCGGCGGGGTGTGGCCGGCCACGTACGGTGAGTGGTTCCCCACCAAGGTGCGCCTCTCGGGCACCGCGCTCGGCACCCAGATCGGCTTCGCCATCGCGGGCTTCGCACCTACCATCGCGGTGGCGATCTCGGGCGACGGGCCGGACTCCTGGCTGATCGTCGCGGTCTTCCTGTCGGTGCTGGTGGCCATCAACGTGGTGGCGATCGCCACCGCGAAGGAGACCTTCCGGGTGCCGATGGAGAAGCTGGGGCTCCGCGAGCCCCGCGCCGCCGACCGGGAGCGCGCCGGCGCCGTGGCAGAGTAGCGAGCAGCTATGAGCAGCCCGCAGCAGCATCCGTCGACGCCATCCTCGTCGTCGGTTCCGTCGTCGACCTCGTCGGTGCCGTCGGTGTCGCCGTCACCGATCCGGCGGCCGGATTCGCCGAGCGAGTTCCGCGTGTACGCGGTGCGGTACGCGACGCGCTCGGGGCTGCGCGGGCAGCACTTTCACGGAATCACGCGCGACTGGGATGCGCCGCACGAGACCGCCTACTTCGTCTGGCTGGCGGTCTCGGCGACGCAGACCGTGGTGGTGGATGCGGGCATCCACCCGGAGCGGGCGGCCACGGTGCCCGAGATCGCGTACCGGGGCTCGCCGCCCGAGCTGCTCGCCGAGCTCGGCATCGCGCCCGAGCAGGTCGACACCCTCGTGCTGACGCACCTGCACTACGACCACACCGGAACCGTCGCGCTCTTCCCGAACGCCCGCATCGTGGTGCAGCAGGCCGAGCTCGACTATTGGACGGGGCCGCTCGCCGCCCGCATCGTGCGCGAGCGCTGGCTGATGGAGCCCGCCGACGTGGCGCACGTGCGGGCGGCCCTCGCTTCCACGTCGGATGCGCATCCGGGCGGGGAGGCGGCCCCCGCGACGGCGACGGATGCGCATCCGGGCGGGGCGGTCGCGGTCTCCGGCGACGCCGAGCTGGCCCCCGGCCTCTCGGTGCACCTCGTGGGCGGCCACACGGCGGGCATGCAGGTGGTGCGCTTCGCCACCGCGGCGGGCCCCTTCGTCGTCGCCTCCGACGCGGCCCACTACTACGAGAACATCGAGGACGACCGGCCCTTCGAGATCCTGCACGACGTGCCCGGCATGTACCTCGGATTCGACCGCATCAACGAGCTCGCCGGCAGCCCGGCCCGCGTCGCCCCCGGCCACGACCCCGAGGTCTTCACCCGTCATCCGCCCCTCCCCGGCCACCCCGACGTGAGCCGCCTGGCCTGAGCCCGCCCGACGTGACCCGGCTGGCCCGGCGCGGCGCGACCTGGCCCGGCGGGGCTCGGCTCGGCGCGGATCGGATCGGATCGGCTCGGCTCGACTCGGCGGAAGGCCCCTCAGGCGGATCGGCCAAGTGCCCTAAGGGTCTCGAGAACGATGTCGTCGATGCGGCGGTCCGCTCCCGTTCGGCCGAGCACCGCAGGGGCCGGCTTCGCCCCGGGCACGGTGTGTCCGCCGCCGTGGACCGTGTACAGGGTGACGGACGGGCGGCCCGCCTCCCGGTACTTGGTCTCCTCCATCCGGGGACGCCGGCGCGGGGCGGGCGCTGCGAGGACAGGTGCGACCGTGGGCGCGGCGGTGATGCCGTTGCGCCGGGCGAAGTACTCGGCCGTGGCCGGCGCGGAGAGAGCCACTCCCCCGACCTTGAACATCGCGCGCGCCCACCAAGCCATCCGTCCGCCCTCGTAAGGGACGATCCGGTCCGCTGTCCCGGCCACGAGAGTGACGGGAATGGGGTGCTCCGACGTCTCCGAGAAGGGGCCGAGGAAGCCGGCCCGATCGGGCATGGTCGCGGCCACGACCACCGCGCCCGCGAGGAGATCCGGAGCGTCATGGATGAGGCGGAAAACCATCTGGCCGCCGTTGGAGTAGCCGACGCCCACGACCCGGCGCGGATCGACGCGGTGGGATCGGCGCACGGAGTCGACCACGGCACGCGCGAACGCGACGTCATCCACCTGCTCCCGGCGGGCCGGGAAGGAGCTCTCGGCGCGGGCGTCGTTCCAGTTGCCGCGGTAGCCGTCGAGGTAGACCACCACCGCCCGGCCGTCGGTCGCGAGGCGGTCGAGCGCGCCTCCCGTGAAGCGGCGGTGGGTCTCGCCGTCCTGTTTCGAGCCGTGGAAGACCAGCACGAGGGCACGGCCATCGGCACCGTCGGCCTCTCCGATCACCGTGAACGAGCGGGTGCGGCCGGCGGCCGTGACTGTTGAACGCATGAGACATCCTTCGTGTTCGGACGGACCTCGCCCGGACACCGTCACGCTAGACTCTGACATCATGTCAAGGTCAAACGCGCGATGAAGATCGGCGAAGTCAGCCGGCGCAGCGGCGTGAGCGCGCGGTCGCTCCGGTACTACGAGCAGCACGGGCTCCTCTCCGCGCGTCGCGAGTCGAACGGCTATCGCGAGTACGACGACTCGACGGTGGAGCGCGCCGAGATCATCCACATGCTCTTCGGCATGGACTTTCCGCGTGAGGTCGTGCTGTCGGTGCTGGCCTGCACCGGTGACGCTCCGGATGCCGCGCACGACGCCCTCGCGGAGCAGCTCGTGCACGTGCGGGAGGGCCTGGCGGAGCGCATCGAGCGGCTCACCGCCACGCACCGGCGCGTGAGTTCGTTCCTGGACGAGCGTGGCCTCTGAAGCATTGCCCGAATCTCCGCGCACGGAGAGTATGACTTGTTATACTCGGAACATGAAGACTGCGATCTCCGTCCCCGACGGCGACTTCGACCGGTTCGAGAGGATCGCTTCACGCCATGGCATGAACCGATCGGAGTTCTATCGCCTCGCCGCCAGCCGGCTCGCCGATGAGCTGGAAGGCGAACGAGAACTCACCTCCCTGGCCAACGCGGTGATCAAGCGGGCAGGTCAGCCTTCCGGTGATGGCGTGTTCCTGGGGGAGAACGCCCGCCGGCAGCTCGAGTCCACCGACTGGTGATCGCGTACGGCGATGTCGTCTGGGTGGACTTCGGATCTCCTCGCGGTTCGGAGCCGGCCAAGATCCGGCCCGCGGTCGTGCTGCAGGAGGACTGGCTGCTTGCGACCGACATCAATACGGTGCTCGTCGTTCCGCTCACCTCCAACACGGCGCTGGAAGGATTCCCCGGCAACGTTGCGATCCCCGTCGAGGCCTCCGGGCTCGACCGGGATTCGGTTGCCGTCGTGTCACAGCTCGGCCCGGTGAGCCGGGAGTACCTCGACCCCTATCCCGTCGGCCGAATTCCGGCATACCTCCTGACCAGGATCGGAGCCGGAGTGCGGCTGGTCACGGGAGTCTAGGAACTCACGCGGCGGTGGGCCGGTAGAGCAGTGACACCGCCCCCGACCGGAACTCCTGGCGCTCGACGAGTTCGAGCTGCATCCGCTCGCGCAGGCCGGCGAACAGGGTCGGCCCGTGGCCGGCGATCACCGGGTGCACCACGAACGCATACTCGTCGATCCGGCCGAGAGTGCTCGATACGACGTACTTCTTCGTGCCGTCGATGGTCTCGGCGAACGGGATATCCCACTCGCCCATCCAGTCCGGCCATCCGCCCGAGGCCGGACGCCGCCAGGCCGCCTCCATCATCTCGTAGGTCTCCCGGCCGTACAGCAGGGCATCCGCGCGGTCGATCTCGGCGGTCCACTAGCGCATCGACTCCTCGTCGGTGAGGGGCTCACATAAGGTCGGAGCGACGGCCACTACCACCACCTTTGCCCGCCCGCTCGGATGCGGCGTCAACGTTCGTCGAATAGCGTTCCGGCATGTTTTCCATGCGACGTGTGAGGATCTCTGGAGCGACGATCGCGGCCGCGGGCCTGCTGATGCTGAGCGCGTGCTCTGCTGAACCCGAGGCTCCGGAGGTCGCGGAGTCGAGTTCGGCGCCCGCCAGCCCGACCCCTTCACCCGACCCGACCGCCGCGGCGATGGCCGCAGCGGCGGCAGACGAGAAACTGCTCCCCCTACCGGCCGACGACATCAAGGAGTGGGCGGAGACCGCCGTACCGGGCGCGGAGACAGAAGGCCATCAGAGCAGCTATTCGGGGTGGCTGAGCCAGCATTCCTCGCCGCGACTCGTCAACACCGACAACACGATCGACGCCGGGACGTATCAGGTGCAGCTCGCCTGCCGCGGCGAGGGCACCATCACCGTCTCGGTGCACCCCCTCGACACCGAGCCCGGCGAGGAGGCGGTCGTGTGCCAGAACAGCACCATCGCCTTCACCGCCTCGACCCCCACGCCGGGCCTCGTCTCGGAGTTCACGCTCGACGGGGCCCCGACCATCTACGCCATGTCGTTCGTTCTGGCCCCCACCCCGTAACGACGGGCGGGGAGAGCCACCAGCGACAGGAGCGCCGTGAGAGCGGAGGCTCCGAAGACGATCCCCGTGACCGCCGACGTGCCGGCGGCTCCGACGAGCGCGCCCGCTGCGAGGGTGCCGGCGCCGACTCCGAGGGTCATGGCGCTGACGACCCAGCCGTTCGCCTCGGTGAGCGCGGCGGCGGGGCTGAGCTGCGCGATCCGTTCGAAGACCTGGCCCAGGGTCGGCGGGAGCATCAGGCCCGAGATGCCGGCTGCGATGACGTAGGCCCAGGTGGGGAGCGCGGTCGCGGCGAGCGGGAGGTAGCCGACGGCGAGGAGCACACCGCACACGGTGAGCAGGCGCGCCGGAGTCGAGCCCAGGGGACGAATGCCGACGACCGTCGCACCGACGAGGGCGCCGACCGCGTTCACAGCGAGGATCCACCCGGCGAGCCCCTCGGAGGTGCGGGCCGCCTCGGAGGCGGTGGCGATGATGGTGAGCGCCCCGACGGGCACGCCGATGCCGAACGTGAACACGGCGACCCGCGCGACCGCCGGCATGAGGATGGGCGAACGGACACCCGGACGGGCGGCGGCATCGGGATGGGCGGCGGCACCCGGATGAGCGGCGACGCCGGGACGGGCGGCCGCATCCGGATGAGCGGCGACACCGGGACGAGCGGCGCTACCGGGACGGGCGGCGACGCCGCTGCGCGGGTGGGCCGAGGCCGCGCGCGGCGCGGGGTTCAGGATGAACGCGAGCGCGCCGACCAGGCCGAGACCTCCCGCGAAGAGCAGGTTGCCGACCGGGCCGAAGAGCGCGATGCCGACGACGGTGAGCAGCGGGCCCAGGATGAAGATGATCTCCTGGGCACCGGCATCCAGACTGAAGGCCGCCTTCAGCTGCGGGCCGGGAGCCACGAGCCGCGGCCACAGCGCCCGCAGGGCCGGCTCGAGGGGCGGCGTGAACACCCCGGCGGCCGCGGCGAGCGCCACCGCCAGACCCGGCGAGGGCGCGAGGGTCAGCGCCATGCCCGTGAAGGCGAGAAAGCTCAGGATGCCGCTGACCGCCAGAACCGCGACCTGACCGACGCGGTCGATCAGCCGGCCGAGGAGCGGCTGCCCCACCGCCCCGGCGACGACGTAGACCGCGGTGATGAGCCCGGCGAAGCCGAAGTCGCCGCTGGTGGAGCGCACGAGCTGCACGATCGCGAGGGCGGCCATCGCGCCGGGCAGGCGCCCGAGCAGCGAGGTGACCAGCAGGTACCCGGTGTGCCTGGTGCGCAGGACACCGACGACCGGGTAGGAGGGGCTTGGCACCCCACCAGTCTGACGGGTGGATCGCCGCGACAAGATATCCATCGACGCGGGTCGACATTTATTGCACCGATAGTGCACTACGATGCACTCATGGACGTCGACACTCCGAGCCTCGCCGCCGCGATCGGCGAACGCATCCGCCGGGAGCGTCAGGCGCGCGAATGGACGCTGGACCGCCTGTCCGAGGCGGCCGAGGTCAGCCGCCGCCAGCTCGTGAACGTCGAACAGGGCGAGGCGAACCCCAGCATCGGCACCTTGCTGGCCCTGAGCGACGCACTCGGCATCTCGCTCGCCGCCCTGGTGGAGCCGCCGACCGCGCGACTGGTGAAGATCCATCGCTCGGGCGAAGGCGCCGAACTGTGGGCCGGCGCTCACGGCGGCCGGGCCGTGCTGCTGATCGGCACCCAGCCTCCCGACGTGGTGAACCTCTGGGACTGGCGGATGAACCCGGGCGAACGGCACGAGAGCAGGCCCCACCCCCGGGGCTGCCGCGAGGTGCTGCACGTGGTCGCGGGCACGGTGACCCTCGATGTGGCCGAAGACCGGTACGTCCTCGGCCCGGACGACTCGATCACCTTCCCGGGCGACGTCGCCCACGCCTACTCGAACGAGTCCGGCGAGCCCGGCAAGCCCGGTGAGCCCGGTGAGCCCGGTGAGCCCGCCCACTTCTCGCTGACGGTCTACCAGCCGCAGTCGAGCGCGGCCCGCGAGACGCACGCCCCCGACGCCTGACCACGATTCCTGACCACGAAGCCCGACCGATCGGAGCACCGATGTTCACCGGCCTGAGCGCCTTTCCCCTCACCCCGCTCCGCGACGACGCGTTCGACGAAGCCGCCTACGCGCGGCTGCTCGAGCGCCTGGTCTCGGCCCGCGTCGACTCGATCACCGCCCTCGGATCGACGGGCTCGTACCTGTACCTCGACCGCGACGAGCGGCGCCGGGTGGCGGCCGCCGCGGTGCAGCACGCCGGCCACATCCCGGTGATGGTGGGGATCGGCGCCCTGCGCACCTCGCAGGTGCAGCGTCATGCCGAGGATGCGCAGCAGGCGGGCGCCCGCGCGGTGCTGCTGGCGCCGGTCACCTACCAGGCGCTCGGCGACGACGAGGTGTTCGGCCTGTTCGAGGACGTCACGGCCGGACTGTCGGTACCCCTCGTGGTCTACGACAACCCGGGCACCACGCACGTCACCTTCACCGACGACCTCTACGCCCGGATCGCCGCCCTGCCGAACGTGGCGTCGATCAAGATCCCGGGCATCCCGTCCGACCCCCAGGAGGCCGCCGAGCGCATCCGGACGATCCGCGATCGCGTCCCCGGCACGGTCACCGTCGGGATCTCGGGCGACAGCGCCGCCGCCCGGGGCCTGAACGCCGGATGCGACGCCTGGTACTCCGTCATCGGCGGCACCCTCCCGGTGCCGGCGCGGGCGATCACGCACGCCGCACTCGCCGGGGACCACGCGGCCGCGGCGGCCGAATCCGCGCGGCTCGCGCCGCTCTGGGAGATGTTCGGCCGGCACGGCAGCTACCGGGTGACCGCGGCCATCGCCGAGCACCTCGGACTCGTCTCACCCGACAGCCTCCCCCGGCCGGTGCGCGGACTCGACGCGGCCGCCCGGAGACAGCTCGCGCAGATCGTCGTCGAGCTGCAGCTCGCGGATGAGGGATGACGGGTACCCATGCGCCACCCGCTCGGCCGCGGTGGGGGCTGACCCGGTACGTCGCCGCGGCGACGCTGGCCCGCACGGCCGACGGCGGAGGGGTCGTGGCGATCGTGCTCGTGGTGACCACGAGCGGTGCTCCGGGCTGGCTCGCCGGCCTCCTCGGTGCGAGCATCACCGCCCCGCACCTGCTCGGCCCGTTCCTCGCTCGCCGGCTCGACACCGCCCGGGACGGGCGCACCGTCATCGCCCTCGCCTGCCTCGTGCACGGCGCCGCCCTCGCCGCCGCGGTGCTGCTGTACCCGCTCGTCTGGCCCGTACTCACGGCGCTGCTCCTGTTCGCGTCGGGCCTGGTCGGGCCGTTCCTCACCGGCGGCATCAGCAGCCGCCTCCCCGCCATCGCCGGACCCGACCAGCACCACCAGCGTCGCGCGCAGGGCTGGGACGTGGCCACCTACGGGCTCGGTGGCACGATCGGCCCCACCATCGTGGCCGTCATCTCGGTGTGGGCCACGCCGACCGCCGCCGCGCTCGTGCTGGCCGGAGGCACCTTCGCCGCCGCCGTCCTCGTGCGTCTGCTTCCGTACGCCCCGCCGGCCGCGGCATCCGCCGACGTGCCCCGACCGCTGCGCACGCTCCGGATCATGGCCGCCTCCGGGCCCCTCCGCCGAACGCTGTACCTCACCACCACCGTCGCCGGCTCGGTCGCCGTGCTGCCCATCGTCGCCGTCTCCTCGACCGGGAGCCTCGGAGCCGCCGCCGGGGCCGGAGCCGCCCTGACGGCCGTCTACGGCATCGGGAGCCTGCTCGGATCGGTGGGAGTGATGGTGCGACCGCTGCGCGGCGGCGCCGACACCCTCATGACCCGCTTCGCCCTCGCCGTGGCCGTCACCCTCGTGGCCGTGACCCTCGTGCCGAACCTGGCGCTCGCCATCGTCGCGTACGCCGCGGCCGGCATCGCGAACTCCTTCCTCTTCGCCGCCACCCTCGCCGCCCGGAGCGAATACTCACCGGCCGCCGCACGCGGCCAGATCTTCGTGTGGGTGGGGGCGCTCAAGATCACCGCCGGTTCGGCCGGTACCGCGGTGGCCGGCGCGCTCGTCGCCACCGCGGTGCACCTGCCGACGATCCTCGCCGCCGTCCTCACCACGGCCGCGGCGACCGCCTCGATCATCGACCGCCGCACGCGGGTCTGACGGCGCGGCCCGTCGCACCCGCTACTGTGAGACGTTTAATACGAGTAAACGCATCGGTGCGGCGGATGGTCCGAACAGGAGCCTGACGTCGGGGGCCGCGACCTGAAGGGACGGACGTTCGTGCACGCAGCATCCGGAGACCGGGAACACGACCTCACCAACGACGTCGACGTCGTCGGCGAGCGCATCCGGAGCTTCCGCACCGAGCAGGGGCTGTCGCTGCGCGCGCTCGCCACGGCGAGCGGGCTCACGGTCGGCTTCCTCTCCCAGGTCGAGCGCGGGCTGAGCTCGATCGCGCTGTCGAGCCTGCGGTCGGTGGCCGCGGCCCTCGGGCACCCGATGGCCGACTTCTTCGTGCAGCCGCGCGCCGCCGAGACCGAACCGGAGGGTGTGGTCTTCACCCTCAACCGGGCCGCCGAGCAGGTGGAGCGCGTGGTCTCGGGCGGGCGGCACTACGAGATGCTCTCCGCCCGGGTGCCCGGCCTCATCCTCGAACCGATGCTGGTGTACATCGAGCCGGGAGGCGAGAAGGAGGAGTCGTCGCACCACGCCGGCGAGGAGTTCGCCTACGTGATCCAGGGCGAACTCACCTACGAGGTGGCCGGGGTCACGCATCGCCTCGGTGTGGGCGACAGCCTGCACCTGCGCTCCAACACGCCCCATTCGCTGCACAACGACACCGAGGAGCTCACCATCGTCGTCTCGGTGGTCACCCCGCGCCTGTTCTGACCCGATCCGGCGGACCCGGTCCGTTTTACGATCATGTTAAATGTCAGCGCCATGCGTGTTTAGTACGGTAAAACATCTGAAGGCCCTACCCATTCGCGAGGCCTGTTCCATCAGACATCAACCGTGCATCAGGACACCGTGGAGGACCCGTGGAATTCCCATCGCAAGTGACATCGAAACCGTTCCGCAGACTCGTCGTGGCCGGGGCCCTGCTCACCGCGGCCGCCCTCGGCCTCACCGGCTGCGTCGCCGGCCAGACCGCCCCGACGGAGTCCGCGGCATCCGAGCTCCGCATCGCCGTGCCCTCCTACCCGGGCAGCTGGGACCAGGACTTCGTGGCCTTCGACCCGGTGGCGCTGGCCCTGTTCAAGAACGTGTACCCCTACCTCGTCGACTACGGAGTCACGGATGTCGACGGCGGGCAGATCCTCGACACCGAGAACATCCTGCCCGCCTGGGCGGAGTCGTTCACCTCCGACGACGGCAAGCTGTGGACCCTCACCCTGCGTGAGGGTGCGACCTTCCCGAGCGGCAACCCCATCACGGCCGACGACGTCAAGTGGTCGAAGGATCGCGCCTTCGCGGCCCAGGCCAACGTGGCGGGCGTCTACTCCCTGATCGGCCTCACCGATCCCGAGCAGATCCAGGTCGTCGACGAGCGCACGGTGACCTTCGACCAGGCCTACCCCAGCGCCCTGACCCCTCAGATCCAGGCCATCAGCCTCTTCGTCTACGACTCGGTGCTGATGAAGGAGCACGCGACGGCGGATGACCCGTGGGCACAGGACTGGGCGGCGCAGAACCCCAGCGACGGCGGCCTCTACAACGTGGAGTCGTTCACGCCCGGCCAGGAGATCGTGCTGAAGGCCAACAAGGACTACCCGGCCGAGGACGGGCCCCTGACCGACACCATCCGGCTCACCGTCGTCTCCGACCCCGCCGCCGAGAGCGTGCTGCTGCAGAACGGCGACGTCGACATCGCGCTCGGGCTCGGCCGTCAGCAGATCGCCGACCTCGACGGCACGCCCGGCGTGCAGGTCATCTCCGCCCCCTCCAACGAGATGATCTACATCCCCCTGAACACCGCCGTGGCGCCGTTCGACGACCCGCTCGTGCGCCAGGCGGTCGCCTACGCGATGCCCTACGACGAAATCATCTCCACGGTCTACGGCGGCGACGCCCGGCGGCCGAAGAGCATCGTGCCGATCGACATGCCCGGCTACAGCGAGGACGGATTCCCGTACGAGCAGGACGTCGACAAGGCGAAGGCCCTGCTCGCCCAGGCCGGCGTGAGCGGCGTCACGGTCGAACTCGCCTACCAGGCCGAGAGCGACGAGCAGGAGCAGATCGCCATCCTCGTGCAGAACGCCCTCGCCGACGTGGGGATCACGGTCACCCCGACCCCGCTCGACCCGGCCGCCCTCGGCGCCCGCCGCGACGCGAAGGATCTGGCCATGCAGATCGCCTCGGGCCAGCAGTGGGTGAACGACGTCGAGTACCTCATGAACGGCTGGACCACCGGCGCGTACCTGAATTACGCGAACTACTCCAACCCTACGGTGGACGCCGACGTGGAGGCCTCGCACACCATCACCGACGAGGCGGAGCGCGAGGCCCTGTGGGCGGACGTGCAGAAGCAGTTCGCGACCGACGTGCCCGTGATCCCGCTGGCACAGCCGAACTACAACCTCCCCGTGCGGGACACCGTGTCGGGCTTCGTGCAGCCGGTCGACGGCCTGCTGCGCATGAAGTACCTCACGATCGAGTAGACCGCGTGCCGGGCGGCCGCCCCCGAGGCCGCCCGGCACGCTCCCCCCGCTGCGTCCGCCCCGCGGCCCCATCCGCTCCGCCGCCCGCCCGCTCCCCGCCGAAAGAGAAGCATGCGAATCGCCCGGTACATCGCCATCAGGATCGCGCTCGTCGTGCCGGTGCTGCTCGGCGTGATCGTGCTCACCTTCCTGCTGGTGCGCGTGCTCCCGGGCGATCCGGTGCAGGCCTTCGTGGGGCCCAACACCACGGCGGAGGATCTCGACGCCATCCGGCAGCGGCTCGGCCTCGACGCTCCGCTCTGGAGCCAGTTCCTCGACTATCTCGGGGGCATCTTCGTGGGCGACTTCGGCACGTCGATCCAGACCGGGGTGCCCGTCTCCACCGAGCTCGCCTTCCGCCTGGCGCCCACCCTCGAACTCGTCTTCCTCGGAGTCGGGCTCGCGGTGGTGGTGGCGATCGTGATCGGCATCATCTCCGCCCTGCGGGTGAACAGCCCGCTCGACCACACCAGCCGCATCACCTCGTTGGTGGGCACGGCGATGCCCGAGTTCTGGCTGGGTCTCATCCTCATCGTCATCGGCTACCAGCAGCTGGGCTGGTTCCCCGGGCCGAGCGGACGGATCGGGCGGGGACTGAACCCGACCCCCATCACCGGGGCCGAGGCGGTTGACGCCCTGCTCACGGGCAACGGGCCCGCGCTCGGTTCCGCCCTGCTCTACCTCGTGCTGCCCGTGCTGACCATCGCGGTCGGGGTGACGGCCTCGCTGCTGCGCAGCGTGCGCTCGGCGGCCATCGACATCCGGGCCGCCGCCCCCTGGTCGACCGCGCGGGCCCACGGCATCAGCGGCCGGCCGCTGGTCACGGGCTACCTGCTGCGCGGCACGGTCTCCCGCATCCCCACGCTCGCGGCCCTCGTGCTCGGCAACGTGCTGGGCGGCGTGGTGCTCGTGGAGTACGTCTTCTCCTGGCAGGGCATGGGCCAGTGGCTGCTGCGCGGCCTGCTCTACCGCGACTACCCCGTGGTGCAGGCCGGCGTGGTGATCATCGCCCTCGTCTACGCCGTCGCCTACCTCGTGGCCGATGTCATCCATGCCGCCCTCGACCCGAGAGTGAGGCTCTGATGGTGAGTGTCGGACCCGTCGGCGTGAACCGCCGGCTCCCCCGTTCTCAGGCACCCCGCGCCTCGCGCGGCTTCGGCGCCGTGATGATCTGGACGGGCGCCGCCCTCGTGGCCCTGGTGGTGCTCGCGAGCGTGTTCGCCCCGCTGCTGACGCCGTGGGGACCGATCGAGATCGACTCGAGCGCCATCCGCCAGCCGCCCGGGCCCGCGCACTGGCTCGGCACCGACGCCAACGGCATGGACGTCTTCAGCCGACTGCTGTACGCCGGCAGAGTCGACCTCGGCGTGGCCGTGGTGTCGGTCGCCGTGGCGGTGGTGGTGGGCTCGCTCATCGGCGCGGTGTCGGGCTACGTCGGCGGGGTGCTGGATGCCGTGGTGATGCGGCTGCTCGAAATCCTGCAGGCCTTCCCCACCTTCATCCTCGCCCTCGCCGTGGCCGCCCTGCTCGGCCCCGGCCTCGTGAACCTCACGATCGTGGTGGCCGTCGTCTCGATCCCCTCGTACGCCCGGCTGGTGCGCGCCGAGGTGCGCACCGTGCGGGAACTCGCCTACGTCGACGCCGCCCGCACCTCGGGCCTCGTGAGCGCCCGTGTGCTGCTGCGGCACGTCATCCCGAACAGCCTCGCCCCCGTGCGCATCGTGGCGCCGCTCAACGTGGGCTGGGCGATGCTCGCGCTCGCCGGGCTCAGCTTCCTCGGCCTCGGGGTGCCCGTGCCCCAGCCCGAATGGGGCGCGATGATCAGCCAGGGCACGAGCGACATCGTCGCCGGCCGCCTCTGGACCTCGGTGCCGCCCGGCCTCGCGCTCGTCGTGTGCGTGCTCGGCTTCAGCCTGCTGGGCGAGGGCCTCCAGGAACGCGAGACCCGCAGGAGGACCCGATGAACGTGCTGCTCGATGTGCGCGGCCTGACCGTGTCGATCCCCACCTCGGGAGCCACCGTCGAGGCGCTGCGGGGAGTGGACCTCACCGTGCGGGCGGGCGAGGTGGTTGGCCTCGTGGGCGAGAGCGGCGGCGGCAAGAGCATGCTCGCCCGGGCCACCATCGGCATGCTCCCCGCCCGGGCGCAGACCGGCGGCGAGGTGCTCTTCGGCGGCGACGACGTGCTCCGGATGCCGGAACCGCAGCTGCTCGAGCACCGCGGCCACGGCGTCGCCCTGTGCTTCCAGAACCCCCGTGCGGCGCTCGAGCCCTTGCGCACGGTGCGCAAGCAGCTCGCCGACCGGCTGCGGCTGCACCAGGGATCGACCGGCCCGGCGGCCACCGCGGAGTCGGTGCGGCTGCTGGAGGCCGTGGGCATCGTCGACACCGCCCGCGTGCTCGGCTCCTACCCTCACGAGCTCTCCGGCGGCATGGCGCAGCGCGTGATGATCGCGCTCTGCCTGGCCTGCGACCCCGGACTGCTGCTCGCCGACGAGCCCACCACGGGCCTGGACGTCACCCTCACCCGCGATGCCCTCGCGCTGCTGCGCTCGCTCGCCGTCGACCAGAACCGCGGTGTGCTGCTGATCTCGCACGACATCGCAGCGGCGGCCGAGGTGTGCGACCGCATCGTGGTGCTGCGCGCCGGCGAGGTGGTGGAGGAGGGGACGACGTCGCAGGTGCTCGGCGCCCCGCGGTCGGAGTACACCCGCACCCTGCTCGCCGCCGTGCCCGACATCGACCGGCCACTGCCGCGGGCGGCGGCCGCCGGCATCGGCGACACCGGCCCCGCCGCCCTCACGGGACTCGCTCCCGAGGCGCCTGCCGCCCCGCGCGGCGTGGTGGCCGAGGTGCGCGACGCCCACGTGCGCTACCGGGGCCGCATCGGCAGCGGCGGTCACCACGCCCTGCGCGGTGTCGATCTGACGGTGCGCCGCGGCGAGACCGTGGGCATCGTGGGCGAGAGCGGCTCGGGCAAGACGACGCTCGCCCGGATGCTGGTGGGGCTCGTGGCGCCGACCAGCGGCCGGGTCGAGGTGGCCGGGCACGACCTCGCGTCACTGCGGGGAGCCCGGCGGCGGGCACTGCGCCGATCCGTGCAGATGGTGTTCCAGGATCCGCTCGGCGCCCTCGATCCCCGGCGCACGGTGCTCGACGCGGTCACCGAGACCCTCCTCGCCCAGGGCGTCGACCGGCCCCGGCGCGAGCAGCGCGCCACCGAGGTGCTGCGGCGCACGGGGCTCGACGAGAGCTTCCTCTCCCGTCTGCCGCACGAGCTCTCCGGCGGGCAGGCCCAGCGGGTCGGCATCGCCCGGGCCCTCGTCTGCGAGCCCGAGCTGATCGTCTTCGACGAGCCCACGTCGGCACTCGACGTGACCGTGCAGGCCCAGATCCTCGACCTGATCACCGAGCTCGGTGCCGACGGCGAACGCGGCCAGCTCTTCGTCTCGCACGACCTCGCCACCGTGCGCTCCTTCTGCGACCGCGTGGTGGTGATCTACCGCGGCGAAGTCGTGGAAGAGGGCTCGACGGCCGAGGTCTTCGACGCACCCCAGCATCCGTACACCCGGCGCCTGCTCGCCGCGGCACCCCGCCTCGGCGGCCGAGCCGTCACCCCGTGAAAGGACGGTCCCCCGTGTCCCCTGCCCCCTTCCGCCTCGCCGTCGACATCGGCGGCACCTTCGTCGACGCCATGGAGCTGGACACCCGCACCGGGGTCGTGCGCTTCCGCAAAGCCTCGACGACCCCGGCGCGCCCCTGGGAGGGCGTGCTGGCGGCGGTCGACGCGCTCGGCACCGATCTCGGGGAGGTGGAGCTGTTCATCCACGGCACCACGCTCGGCCTGAACGCGGTGCTCGAACGCCGGGGCGGCGCCACCGGGATCATCACCAACTACGGTCTGCGCGACATCTTCCTGCTCGGCCGGGGCAACGTGCCCGACGACCGGATGTACGACTTCCAGTACGAGCGGCCGGCGAGCCTCGTGCAGCGCCGGCACACCGCCGGGGTGCGCGGCCGCCTGAACCATCGCGGCGCCGAGCTCGAGCCGCTCGACGAGGAGGGGCTGCGCGAGGTGGCCCGGCAGCTCGTGGAGGAGGAGGGGGTCATCTCCCTCGCGGTCTGCTACCTGCACTCCTACCTCGACCCCTCCCACGAGCAGCGCACGGCCGAGCTGCTGCGCGAGTGGTACCCGGAGGTGACCGTGTCGGTCTCGACCGACATCGTGCGGGAGCACCGCGAGTACGAGCGCACGTCGACGACGGTGCTCGAGGCCTACATCCGGCCGATCTTCGAGCGTTACGTCGACGAGCTGGAGCGCGGCCTCGCGGCGAAGGGCTTCGACGGCCGGTTCCTCATCATGCGCTCGGGCGGAGGATCGATGACCTCGGCCACCGCCAAGAAGTCGCCCACCCACACCGTGCTCTCCGGCCCCGCGGGCGGGATCGTGGGCGGTGGATACCTCGCCGAGGTGCTCGAACGGCCGAACGTGCTCACCTTCGACATCGGCGGCACCTCGCTCGACGCCTGCGTGATCGAAGACGGAACGGCCGTCGTCACCCACGAGGCGGAGCTCGAGCACTTCCCGTTGCTCATGCCCTCCTACGACATCCGCACCATCGGCGCCGGGGGCGGCTCGATCGCCTGGATCGACCGGGGCCTGCTCAAGGTGGGGCCGGAGAGCGCGAGCGCCGTGCCCGGCCCCGTCTGCTACGGCCGCGGCGGCACCCGCCCCACGGTGACGGATGCCTCGGTGTGCCTCGGCTACGTCGATCCGGAGAGCTTCCTGGCCGGGTCGATGCCCCTCCACGCCGAGGCGGCCCGCGAGGCCGTGCGCAACACGATCGCCGATCCGCTCGGGCTCACCGTCGAAGCCGCCGCCGCCGGCATCTTCGACGTGATGCTCGCCAAGACCGTCGGAGCCGTTCGGCAGATCACCGTCGAGCGCGGCCACGACCCCCGGGTGTTCTCGCTGCTCGCCTTCGGCGGGGCGGGCCCGCTGGTGGCTCCCCTGCTCGCCCGCGAGATGGGGGTGCGCGAGGTGATCGTGCCCTTCGCCCCCTCGGGCTTCTCGGCCTGGGGCATGCTGAGCGCCGACATCGTGAACGACTTCTCGCGCACCCGGATGGAGGTGCTCGACGAGGTGGACCTCGACGACCTCCGCCGCGAGCTCGCCGAGATCGGCCGCGAGGCCCTCGAGTCGCTGCGCGAGCAGGGGGTGGCCGATGACGTGGCCCACCTCGAGAACCAGCTCGAGCTGCGCTACCTCGGTCAGGAGCACACCCTCACGGTGCCGGTCGGGGACGATCCCGATCCCGAGTCGATCCACCGCGCGTTCAACGAGCTGCACGAGGCGCGCTACGGCCACTCCATGCAGAGCCGGGTGCAGATCCTCACCGCCCGGGTGCGCGGGATCGGCCGCACCGTGCGGCCGGGACTGCCCGTGCTGCCGCGTGGCGACGGCGACCCCGCCCGCGCTCTCACGGGGCGCCGCGAGGCCTACGACTTCGGCACGCGGAGTGCGGCGGAGTTCGCCGTCTACGACCGGAGCCGGCTCGCGCCCGGCGACCGGTTCGACGGGCCGGCCCTCGTCGACGAGGGCACCTCCACCACGGTCGTGCACAGCGGCCAGCACGTCGAGGTGGACGAGCACGGCTACCTCCTGATCACCCTGGAGGAGCAGGCATGACGCTCGACGGCGCCACCATCGAGGTCGTGCGCAGCTACCTGCTCGCGGCGGCCGAGGAGATGCGCACCACGCTCATCCGCACCGCCTTCAACCCCGTCATCTACGAGGTGCTCGACTTCGGCATCTCGCTCTACGACGAGAAGCTCGAGCTCATCGCCGAGGCGCCCGGGCTCACCTTCTTCCTGGGCGCGAACGACTTCTCGCTGCAGAAGGGCGTGGAGTACGTCGGAGCCGAGAACCTGTTCCCCGGCGACATCGTGATGCTGAACTACCCCTACTGGAACGCGGCCCACGCCTACGACGCGACGCTGTTCGCCCCGGTCTTCGTGCCCGACGAGGCGCATCCGGATGCCGACGGCACCCTGGTGGGCTACGTCTGCGTGCGGGCCCACTGGATGGACCTCGGCGCCAAAGACCCGGGGTACGTGCTCGACTCCACCGACGTGCACCAGGAGGGCATGCTCTTCCCGGGCACCAAGGTGTTCTCCCGGGGCGAGGCCGTGCACGACATCCACGAGCTGATCCGCTTCAACTCGCGGATGCCCGACGTGGTGCTCGGCGACCTGCACGCCCAGGTGTCGGCCATCCGCACCGGCGAGCGCCGCCTGGTCGAGATCGTGCAGAAGTTCGGCAAGCCGGCCGTCGACGAGGCCGTCGCCGTCATCAAGGCGCACAGCGAGCAGAACACCGTCGACGCCTTGGCCGCGCTGCCGCAGGGCTCGTGGACGGCGGTCGACTGGATGGACGACGACGGCATCAGCGACGAGCCCATCCGCATGGAGGTGACCGTCACCATCGCCGACGGCACGTTCACCGTGGACTTCGCCGGATCGTCGCCGGCGACGAAGGGGCCCGTGAACATGCCCTTCGGCGCCACCATCGCGCTGTGCAAGGTGGTGCTGAAGAACCTCACCTCGCCCGAACAGCCGAGCAACGCCGGCACCACCGTGCCGCTCCGGGTGCTCGCGGAGCCGGGCACCCTCTTCCACGCCGTCTACCCGGCGCCGACGTTCACGCTGTGGACGGGCATCGTGGCGCTCGAACTCGTCTACAAGGCCCTCGCCCAGGGCATGCCCGATCGGCTCGCCGCCTCCTCCGGCGGCGACGTGCCCGGGTTCATGATGGTGGGCGACCACCCCGACACCGGGGAGTTCTTCGCGATCAGCAACAACGATCCGGTGGGCTGGGGCGGCACCCCGCACCACGACGGGCTCGACGCCACCATCCACCTCTCCGAGAGCACCGTGCGCAGCACCCCGATCGAGGTGCTCGAGGCCAGGAGCGGGATGCTGTTCGAGCGGCTCGAGATCCGCACCGACTCCGGCGGCGCCGGCAAGCACCGCGGTGGGGCCGGCCTGCAGCGCGACATCCGCTTCGTCTCGCCGGGCGAGTTCCTCTCGGTGATCAAGAAGACGCGCACCGCGCCCTGGGCGCTGGAGGGCGGGCTCGAACCCGAGCCCAACCAGGTCGTCGTCTTCCCCGGCACCGATCGGGAGGCGCGCGTGAGCACCAAGCGCGTTCCCGTTCAGCCGGGCGATCTGATCCGTCTGCTCACGGCCGGTGGCGGCGGGCACGGGGATGCCGCCGACCGCGATCCCGAGCGCGTGCGGCGGGACGTGTCGGAGGGGTACGTGTCGCGCGAGGCGGCCGCCTCGGTGTACGGGGTCGAGATCGATGACTGAGTCGCTGCCGAGCGTCGACGGGGCCACCGTCGAGGTCGTGCGCAGCTACCTCGCCGCGGCGGCCGACGAGATGCGCAGCACGCTCATCCGCACCGCCTTCAACCCCGTGATCTACGAGGTGCTCGACTTCGGCATCTCGATCTACGACGAGACGGCCCGGCTCGTGGCCGAGGCGCCGGGGCTCACCCGCTTCCTCGGGGCGAACGACCACTCCCTGAAGAAGGGGCTCGAGTACGTCGGCGTGGAGAACCTCCGTGCGGGCGACGTGGTGCTGCTCAACTACCCCTACTGGAACGCGGCGCACTCCTACGACGCCACCCTCTTCTCGCCGGTGTTCCTGCCCGACGAGGAGACGCTCGTGGGCTTCGTGTGCGTGCGCGCGCACTGGATGGACCTCGGCGCCAAGGATCCGGGCTACGTGCTCGACTCCACCGACATGCACCAGGAGGGACTCATCTTCCCGGGCACCAAGGTGTTCTCCCGGGGCGAGCCGGTGCACGACGTGCACGAGCTCATCCGCTTCAACTCGCGGATGCCCGACGTGGTGCTGGGCGACCTGCACGCCCAGGTGTCGTGCCTGCGCACCGGCCAGCGGCGCATCGTCGACGTGATCGCCAAGTTCGGTCTCGGCCCCGTGCGGGCGAGCATCGAGCGCTTCATGCAGCTCGGCGAGCAGGCCTCGCTCGAGGCGATCGCCGCGTTGCCGCAGGGCAGCTGGACGGCCGTGGACTGGATGGACGACGACGGCATCACCGACGACCCGGTGCGCCTGGAGGTCACCGTCACCGTGGCCGACGGCACTTTCACGGTCGACTTCCGGGGCTCGTCGTCGATGGTGCGCGGGCCGGTCAACCTGCCCTTCGGCGCCACGATCGCGTGCGCCCGGGTGGCGTTCAAGGCGCTCACCACGCCCTTCGAGCAGACGAACGCCGGCCACATGGCGCCGCTCCGGGTGAAGGCCGAGCCGGGTTCGCTCTTCCACGCCGTCTACCCGGCGGCCACCTTCACCCAGTGGACGGGCAACCTCGCCGTCGAGCTCATCTACAAGGCGCTCGCCCAGGGCATGCCGGATCGCCTCGCGGCCTGCTCGGGCGGCGACGTGCCCGGTTTCATGATGGTGGGCGCGCATCCCGACACCGGGGCCTTCTTCGCCATCAGCAACAACGACCCGATCGGCTGGGGAGGCACGCCGCACCACGACGGGGCCGGCCCGCTCAACCACCTGTGCCAGACCGTGGCGCGCAGCACCCCCATCGAGGTGCTCGAGGCCAAGAGCGGGATGCTCTTCGAGCGTCTCGAGGTGCGCACCGACTCGGCCGGGGCGGGCCGGCATCGCGGCGGGCCGGGCATCCGGCGCGACATCCGCTTCGTCTCCGACGGCGAGTTCCTCTCGGTGGTGAAGAAGACCCGCACGAAGCCGTGGGCGCTCGACGGCGGCGAGGAGAGCGAGCCCACCCAGGTGATCGCCTTCCCGGGCACCTCGAAGGAGCGGCGCCTCAGCACCCGCCGCATCGCCGTGACGGCGGGAGACCGGGTCACGCTGCTCACCGGAGGAGGTGCGGGGCACGGTCCCGTCTCCGAGCGTGATCCCCGACTCGTGCGCCGCGACGTCGCCGAGGGGATCGTCTCGGCCGCCGCCGCATCCGACACCTATGGAGTTGATCTCGATGACCGATGACACCGCCCGCACCGCGCTCCGGGCCACCGGGCCGAACCCGTCGAGCGTGCTGCTGCACTCGCTGTCGATCGTCGACGCCGTGGCCGAGACCGCCACGCCCGGGGCGGTGTGGGTGCGCGACGGCGTGATCGCGGCGGCCGGGGCGGAGCACGACGTGCGGCGGGCGATCGCTGCGGCCGCGGGGTCGGCATCGGGGTCGGGGTCGGATGCTCCGGTCGAGGTGGATCTCGACGGCGCCTTCCTCGTGCCCGGCCTGATGAACATGCACACCCACTTCTCCCTGGCGCTGCCCGGGGAGCGCGGCGCCTCGGTGAGCGCGCTCGACGACGCCGGCATCGCGCTCCACATGGCCGACGGCGCCCGCCGCGCCCTGCACTCCGGCATCACGACGGTGCGCTGCGTGGCGGAGCGCGGTCACGTCGACTTCGCACTCCGCCACGCCATCGAGCAGGGCCTCGTGCCGGGGCCCGACATCCGCACCGCCGGCCGGGCGCTGGTGTGCACGGGCGGTCACGGTCACGAGAACGACGACACCCTCGAGTGCGACGGCGCCGTCGGTTTCGCACGAGGGGTGCGCAGCCAGATCAAGGCCGGAGCCGATCTGATCAAGGTGATGATCTCCGGGGGCATCGCGGGCCGGCACGAGGGCATGGACACCCCGCAGCTCACCCGCGACGAGATGGCGGCGGTCATCTCCACCGCCCACGCCTGGGGCCGCAAGGTCACGGCTCACGCCGGCCCCGCGCCGATCATCGCCGAGGCCGTGGCCCTCGGGCTCGACTGCGTGGAGCACGGCTACGAGCTCACCCCCGAAGTCGCGGCGGCGATGGCGGCCGCGGGCACCGCCCTCGTGCCCACGCTCGTGGTGACCCGGTGCGGATCGTTCTTCGACGAGCTCGGCGTGCCCGCGTGGATGCAGGAGCGGTCGCTGTCGGCCGGACCGCGGCACGTCGAGTCGTTCCGGATGGCGATCGAGGCCGGGGTGACCATGATGGTCGGCAGCGACATGCCCCCGTTCTGGCCGTTCGAGGGCACCACCGCGATCGTGCGCGAGATGGAGCACATGAGCGGCAACGGGCTGGGCGCACCCGCCACCCTGCGGGCCGGCACGATCAACTGTGCGCGCTGGCTCGGGATCGACGACGTCGTCGGCACGATCGCCGAGGGCAAGCGGGCCGACCTCATCGCCGTGGACGCGAATCCGCTCGACGACATCTCCGCGCTCCGCACCCTGCGCTGGGTGATGCGTTCGGGAGCCGTGGTGCGCGACGACAGGATGGTGATCGCGTGAGCGCCCCGAGCCCGGCTCCGGCCCCGACCCCTTCCTCGACCCCGACCAGAGCGGAGAGCGAGGTGCTCGACGAGATCCGGGACATGTACGACGCGTTCCTGGCCCGCGACCGGCAGCGCTTCGACAGCCACCTGGCGTCGGACGTGACGACCTGGGAGACCCCGTTCCCCCGCCTGATCAGCCGGGGCGAGCTCGACGCGTTCCGCGACGAGCGGCCGCCGTCGGTCGTGGCGCAGGTGCAGTCGCTGCGGGTGGAGGCCGAGCGGGTGGACGTGTGGGGCGACCACGCGCTGGCCCGGTACCTGCTCATCGCGTCGAAGGCCGGTGCCGAGGGCGAGGAGATCTCCCGGGTGACCGACGTGCTGCTGCGCGACCCGCGGGACGGCTGGCGGATCGTGCACCACCACTCCGAGCTCTGGGCCCGCGGCGCATCCGCACCCGCTTCCCTATCGGGCTCCGCGTCCTCGTCCGGCTCCGCCCCTGCCGAGACGGGATCCGGGCCCGAGGCCGGAGCGCGCGGGTGACCGGCTACCGCGCCGCGGTGGTGGACCGATTCGGCGAGCCCGGCGGCGTGCTCCAGGTCTCGGAGCGGCTGCGCGAACCGCTCGGGCACGCAGAGATCCGGCTGCGCTGCGAGGCGGTCGGGCTCAACTTCCTCGACGTGATGATGTGCCGCGGCGACTACCCGGCCGTCCCGGCGCCGCCCTTCGTGCCCGGCGTCGAGGTGGCCGGCACCGTCATCGAGGCGGCCGAGGGCGCGGAGCATCCGGTCGGCACGAGCGTGCTGGCCTGCCCCGCGCTACCGGCCGGAGCCCTCGGCGACGAGGTGGCGATCGCCTCCTCGCTCGCCGTGCGGCGGCCGCCATCCGTCGACGCCGTGACCGCCGCCGCGCTGCCGGTCACCTACCAGACGGCGTGGTTCGCCCTGGATCGCGCCCGGCTCGAGCCGGGCGACTCCGTGCTGGTGAACGCGGGGGCGGGCGGGGTGGGGATCGCCGTCATCCAGCTCGCCCGCGCCCGCGGACTCCGCGTCATCGCGACCGCCGGAGGCCCGGAGAAGACGGCCGTGTGCCTCGCCCAGGGCGCCGAGCTGGCCCTCGACTACCGGCACGCCGACGTCGTCGGCCTCGTGCGCGAGGCCACCGGAGGGGCCGGGGTGACCGCCGTGATCGATCCGGTGGGCGGGCCGATGACCGCGCGCTCGCTGGACTGCCTGGCTTTCGAGGGCCGCCTCGTGGCGGTCGGCACGGCCGGCGGCCCGTCGCAGGTGGATCCGGCCGCCCTGATGGCGCGCAACGTCGATCTGGTGGGCCTGTCGTGGGGGTCGCGGTACCCCTGGGAGCGGCCCGCGAAGGTGCGGGAGGTCTACGCCGCACTGTTCGCGCTCGTCGCGGACGGGAGCGTGCGTCCGCTCATCGACCGCGTCGTCGGCCTGCACGACGCCGGCGCCGCTCTCGACGACCTCGCGGCCCGCCGCACGCGCGGGAAGACCGTCGTCGTACTCGATCGTGGCGACGGATCCGTGGCCGCAGAAGGAGGAGATCATGACCGATGAGACCCCGGATCAGGAGGGGACCACCGCGGAGGCGGACTCCGGCGACGACATGGAGCTGTACGACATCACCGTGGTGGTCGACCGCATCGAAGGCCGCTCGGTGTGCGGAATGCACGTGGGCGACTCGTTCGAGGTGGTGAACTCGAGCCAGCTGAAGGTACCGGGCCACTTCTGCCTCTACGCGCTGCAGGCCGTGCTGCCGATGATCCCGGCGAAGCAGCGCAAGCTGCCGGAGGGCGACTGGCTGGAGCGCGACTCCCTGGTCGCCTGCCCCGACCCGGAGGAGCGCCTGATCATGCGGATCGAGCGCGGCGCACTGTGCCCGATGCGCTCCGGAGACCTCACGTGAGCCGGGCGGAGATCGGGCTCGGCATCCAGTCCGACAAGGCCCCCGGATCGTACGGACCGCTGGCCGCGGCCGCCGAACGGCACGGCATCGACGTGGTCAGCGTCTTCAGCGACCTGCTCTTCCAGCCCCCGATCGCCGCGCTCCTCGAGATGGCCGCGGCCACCACCCGGGTGCGGCTCGGCGCAGCGTGCTGGAACCCGTACTCGCTGCATCCGTACGAGATCGCCGGGCAGCTGGCCGCCCTGGACGCCGCGAGCGACGGCCGGGCGTACCTGGGCCTGGCCAAGGGAACCTGGCTCGACGCCATCGGCATCCGGCAGGCGAAACCGGTCGCACACCTGCGCGAAGCGGCGGGGCACATCTACGCCCTGCTGGCGGGCGAGGGTTCCGGATTCGACGGAGAGCTCTATCCGCTCGCCCCGGGCGTCACCCTCCGCTACCCCGTGCGCCGGGCCCGCCCTTCCCTGCTGATCGGAACGTGGGGGCCGCTCGGCGCCGCACTCGCCGGCCGGATCGCCGACGAGCTCAAGGTGGGCGGCACGGCCAACCCGGCCATGGTGGCGGTGATGCGCGAACGGATCGGCGTCGGCGCCGAGAAGGCCGGACGCAGCGCCCACGACGTCAAGCTCGTGCTCGGTGCGGTGACCGTCGTCGACCGCGACGGCCGCGCCGCCCGGTCGGCGGCCCGCCGCGAGGTCGCGATGTACCTGGCGGCCGTCGCCGATCTCGACCCGACGGTGCAGCTGCCGGACGACCTGCTCGAATCGGTGCGCCGCCTGGTGGCCGAGGGCGACGACCAGGCCGCCGGTGACCGGATCCCCGACGACGTGCTCGACCTGTTCGCCTTCTCGGGCACCCCCGAGCACGTCGCCGAGCAGGCCCAGTCGCTCATCGACGCCGGGGCCGACCGCGTCGACTTCGGCACCCCCCAGGGTCTCACCGACGACGGCGGCATCGAGCTGATCGGCACCGCGGTGATGCCCCTGCTGAAGCTCGACCGGTGAGCCGGCGGCTCACGGCGATCGTGTCGACCGGGCTCGAGGTCGACACCGGGCTGCTCGAGCAGGTGCTCACCGAGGCCGCCGCGCCGCACGGGGTGCCGCTGCGGCTGGTCTGGCTCGGGCCCGGTGAGAGCTGGTCGGAGGCGATCCGGGACGACGCCTCGGCGAGCGGATTCCTCCTGCTGCCCGGCGACGATGTCGATCTCGGGCTGGAGACCGACTCGGTGTGGGCGGATCGGGGCGACGGATCCGTCGTCCGCGGGCCCCGGCCCCCGATCGTGCGCGTCGATCTGGGGCTGCGCGATCCCGATCCCTCGTCGGCGCTGCTGCACCACGTGCGCGGATCGGGACTGGACAGTCTGCGCTTCGTGGTCTCCTCCGTCGTCGCCGCGGCGGCGCATCCGGCGCAGCGGGAGCCGTACGGCCCCGGCCCCGACCAGTACGGCGAGTGGCGCGAACCGGAGGCGGCGCACAGGTCGGCGCCGACCTCGGAAGGGCCGCCTCTCGCCGTCCTCCTCCACGGCGGCTTCTACCGCTCGCGCTGGCAGGCGGGGCTCATGGACGAGCTGGCGGTCGACCTGGCACGCCGGGGCTGGCGCAGCTGGAACCTCGAGTACCGCCGGCCCGACCAGCACGGTTGGGCGGCCACGATCGACGACCTGCACGCGGGTCTCGCCCGGGCACGCGAGCTCGCCGGAGCCTCGGCGGGCCCGATCGTGCTCGTCGGCCACTCGGCGGGCGGGCAGCTCGCCCTGCAGCTCGCCGAGGAGACCGCGGCGGCGGCCGGCGGGCGGGATGCGGAGCCGGGCGTGCGGCTCGCGGTCTCGCTGGCCGGTGTGGTCGACCTCGTCGCCGCGCACGACCGGTTCCTCGGCGAGGGCGCGGTCGGCATCGCCCTGGGCGGAACGCCGTCCGAGCTGCCGGAGATCTACGCCGCCGCATCGCCGCAGGAGTTCCGCGACCGCGCCACGTCGTGGTTGCTCGTCCAGGGCTCCGACGACTCGGCCGACCTCGTGGAGATGAACCGCCGCCTCTCCAACTCGGTGCGACTCGACCGCCCGGAGCTGATCGAGGCTCCCGGGCACCACTTCAGCGTGATCGATCCCCGCTCCCCCATCTGGGAGACCGCATGGGCCCGCGTCACCGCCATCCTCGACGCCGGCGCCGGACGCTAGGTCACCGGCCGCGGAGCCCCGCGGCGTGGCAGCGGATCAGAGCCCCCATATTCGGCGGCGAGTGCCCGATCGAGCCACTCCGTCAGGAGCCGGCGCTCGGAGGCGCTGAGAGCCGTGAGCGACGGCGCGATCGCCCGGAAGGCGACCGTCGCCGCGAGCGTGTCGTCGGGCTCGCGGTCCGGGGCGTCGGTGAGGATCTGCGCCAGCACGGCCTCGTAGACGGCCTCCCCCAGGCCGGGGTCGCGCTGCTCGGGCGGGGTCGCGAGGAGGGTCTGGATCGTGCCGACGCCGCCGGCCTGGATGAGGCCGAGGGCGCGCTGTTCGCTGACCCGGAGGCGGCCGGACTCGGCCACCCGGCGGATCCGCTTCTCGAGCACCCGCCGGCCCGCCGCCGCCGACGGCGAGTTCCGCACGCGGCCGGGCTCGCTCAGCAGGCGGAACACGTCGGGGTTCGCCAGACCGAACTCCAGCTGCGTCTGCCAGCCGGCCCGGAGGTCGTCGAGCGGGTCGACCCCGTCGGCGGCGGCCGCATCGACGATGCCCGCCTTCGCCTCGACGTAGGTGGTCATCACGTGCTCGGCGACCGCCTCGAGCAGGCCGTCCTTGTCGCCGAACAGGCGGTAGATGGCGGGCGGCTGCACGCCCGCGCCCACGGCCACCGCGCGCGTGGTGACCGCCGCGGGGCCCTGGTCTTCGAGCAGCCGCGCCGCGGCGTCGATGATCCGAGCGCGGATGCTGGGGCGCTGGTCGGAGGCGTCATCCATGTATCAACGATATCGTGCCGGTGGTAACGATGCGATTCCAGTGATACTGTCATAATGTTTCCAACGATACTTTGAAGGGGTCACCCATGATCATCGTCACCGGCGCCACCGGCGCCCTCAACGGCGCCACCGTCGACCACCTGCTCGAACGGATGCCCGCCCGCGAGATCGCGGTCGTCGCACGCGACGTCGCCACGGCCCGGCGCTTCGCCGACCGCGGCGTCGAGGTGCGCTACGGCGACTACGCCGACGCCGCCTCGCTGCCCGCCGCCTTCGACGGCGCCGACCAGCTGCTGCTGGTCTCCTCGAGCGACCCGGCGGCCGATGCCGTCGCCCTTCATCACACCGCCATCGACGCCGCGGTGCAGGTCGGCGCCGGGCGCATCCTGTACACGAGCCACCAGGGGGCCGCGCTCGGCACCCCGTTCGGTCCCGGCCGCGACCACGCTGCGACCGAGCAGCTGCTCGCCGACTCCGGAGTCGCCTGGACGTCGCTCCGCAACGGCTTCTACGCCCACAGCCTCGGCTGGCTCACCGGCCCGTGGCGCGAATCCGGTGTGATGGCGGTTCCCGCCGACGGGCCCGTGTCGTGGACGGCGCGCGAAGACGAGGCCGAGGCCGCCGCGATCATCCTGGCCTCGGACGGCGCCTACGACGGCCCGGTCACGCTCACCGCCGCATCCGCCCCCACCCTCGACGACCTCGCCGCGATCGCCTCGGAGATCGCCGGGCGACCGATCGCGCGGGTCGTCGTCGACGACGAGGTCTGGGTGGCGAACCAGATCGCCGCCGGGCGCCCGGAGACGATGGCCCGGTTCACACTCGGCATGTACCGGGCGGCGCGCGAGGGATTCTTCGCCGGCGTCGACCCGCTGCTCGGCACGCTCCTCGGCCGGGAGCCGGTCGCCGCACGGGCCGCTCTCGAGGCCGATGCGGCCTGAGGGGGCCACTCCCGCGGCGCGGTCAACACCAGTAGGGTGATTTTCGACACGAGCCGGATTGCGCCGGCTCCAGAACTCACGGAGGAGCGGCCATGCGACGACCTGGTGGAGTCACCCTTGTGGCAGTGATCGTCTGGATCTCCGGTGCGCTGCAGGTGATCGGCGGCGTCATCGGCCTCATCACCGCTCCGACGACGGCGGAGGTGAACGGAGTGCCCGGCGCAACCGGGTCGCTCACCGCCACCGCGATCGTGGCGATCGTGCTCGGTGTGATCACCATCGCGGTCGGCGCCGCGCTGCTGCGCGGCAGCCAGCTCGCCCGAGTGCTGACGACGATCGTGCTGGCGCTCAACCTGGCCAGCGCCGTCTACCTCCTGCTCGCCGTGCCGACGAGCGTGTGGCAGGGCCTGCTGAACGGCCTCCTCGCCCTGCTCGGCATCATCCTGCTCTACACCCGCAGCGCGAACGCCTACTTCCGCCGCTAGCCGGCGCGCTCGACCGGGAGACCTCCGGCGCGCGGTACCCCCTGCCGATCGGGGTGCGGTCTACGGGATCAGCTGCTGCCCGCTCGTCGCCGTCGTGCCGCCGCCCAGGTCGGCGACGGCACGCAGCAGGTCGTAGCCACCCAGGGCGGACTTCTCGATCGCCGGGGCGGCCGTCCCGCTCTGCGGGCTGGTGCTGGCGGTGGCCACCTGGGTCCACGCGTCGGTGGCCGGGGAGTGCGCCTGGTAGGAGACCGGGCATCCGATGGGCATGCCGAGCCAGGTGACGACGTTGGTCGCGGCGATCACGAACCGCCCTTCGGCCACGAGGGAGAGCGAGAGGGAGACGCTCGACGGTCCGGGAACCAGGATGGCGAGGGTCGGGCTGAGAGTCAGATCGGGTGCCACTCCCGCCTGCAGACGCAGGAGGTCGTTCGCGTCGCCGAGCGAGTAGGGGATCGACTGGTAGACGGCGCCGTCGGCATCCGTCGTGCCGGTGGAGTACGACGACCAGACCAGGGTCGTCTTGTCGCGCACCTGGAGGTCGTAGTCGGTCTGGATGCCCGCACCCTCGGGAGACGTCACGGAGCCGAACACCGTGAAATCGGACTCGTAGACGTTCGAGATGCTGAGCGTGACCGTCGTCGACCCGGGCGAGGCCGCGGCGGCGGGGGCCGCGACGGCCGCCACCACGACGGGGGCGGCCCAGGCCGCCTGCAGCAGCGTGCGCCGTGGCAGCCCCGCGGATGCTCCGGCAGGCGGGGAAGACGGCGCGGGCGGCGCGGCGGATGGCTCGGTCACAGTGCCAGGTTAGGGGCCGCGGACGGCGCCCCGTGCGCCCTCTTGCGGACATGCCCGCAAGAGGACCCGGTCGCGCGATCAGCCCGCGTCGGCCCGCCCGAGACGATGGGCCGCCGGCATCCGCATCCCGAGCCGGTGAACAGCGGGTGCACATTCGTGCGAGATCGCGCCGGCACCGGAGCGCCGGGGCGGCTTCGCGAATAGATTTGGGGCACTCTCCGCGCGAGCGTGGAGCGGTTCCACTTGATCGTCGCCCCCGCGCGCAGCTCGAGGGTGACCTGAACACGGAGGTTGATCATGCCGTTTGTGACCACGGACGATGGCGCAGAAATCTACTACAAGGACTGGGGCAGCCCCGATGCCCAGCCGATCGTGTTCCATCACGGCTGGCCGCTGTCGTCGGACGACTGGGACGCCCAGATGCTCTTCTTCCTGGGCCACGGCTACCGGGTGGTCGCGAGCGACCGGCGCGGCCACGGGCGCTCGTCGCAGATCGGCACCGGCCACGACATGGACCACTACGCCAGCGACGTGAACGCCGTCGTCGAGCACCTCGACCTGAAGAACGCCGTGCACATCGGCCACTCCACCGGCGGCGGCCAGGTCGCGCGCTACGTCGCCCGGTACGGCGAGCCGCAGGGCCGCGTGGCCAAGGCGATCCTCGTGTCGGCGGTCCCCCCGCTCATGGTGCAGACCGACGCGAACCCCGAGGGCACTCCCCTCTCCGTGTTCGACGACTTCCGCAGCGCACTGGCCGGCAACCGCGCCGAATTCTTCCAGGCCGTGGCATCCGGACCCTTCTACGGCTTCAACCGCGAAGGCGTCACGCCCTCCGAGCCGGTGATCGCCAACTGGTGGCGGCAGGGCATGACGGGCAGCGCGCTGGCGCACTACGAGGGCATCAAGGCGTTCTCCGAAACCGACCAGACCGACGACCTCACGGCGATCACCGTGCCGGTTCTGGTCACCCAGGGCGACGACGACCAGGTCGTCCCCTACAAGGACGCCGCGCTGAAGCAGCACGAGCTGCTCCGCAACTCCACCCTCAAGATCTACGAGGGCTACCCCCACGGCATGCTGACGACGCATGCCGACGTCATCAACCCCGACCTGCTGGCGTTCATCCAGCAGTAGGCTCCACCGGCACGAGTGAAGGCGCACCCGGGATCTCCTGGGTGCGCCTTCGCCATTCCTTCGCCGCGTCAGCCCGCGATGGCGTCGAGGGCGGCGACATCCTCCTCGGAGAGGGCGAGGCCGGCCCCGGCGATGTTCTCGCGCAGGTGGGCGACGGACGACGTTCCGGCGATGAGCAGGATGTTCGGCGAGCGCTGCAGCAACCAGGCCAGCGCGACCGACAGGGGCGTCGAACCGAGCCGGGTCGCGACCGCGGAGAGCGCCTCCGACTGTAGCGGGGTGAAGCCCCCGAGTGGGAAGAACGGGATGTAGGCCACGCCCTCGGCGGCAAGCCGGTCGATCAGGGCGTCGTCGTGGCGCGCGGCGAGGTTGTAGCCGTTCTGCACCGACACGATCGGGGCGATCGACTGCGCCTCCTCGACCTGGGCCGCGGTGGCGTTGCTCACGCCGAGGTGCCGGATGACGCCCTGCCGCTGCAGGTCGACGAGCGTCTCGAACGCCTCCCCGATGCGCTCGGGGACGGGGCCGTTCGCGTCGCCGAGGCGCAGGTGCACCAGATCGAGCACGTCGACACCGAGCGTCTCGAGGTTGTCGTCGATCTGCTGTCGGAGCTCATCGGGTCTCCGCGCGCTGGGCCATCCGCCCTGCCCATCCCGCCGCCCGCCGGCCTTGGTCGCGATGAAAAGTCCCTCGGCGTACGGGTGCAGCGCCTCGCGGATCAGCTCGTTCACCACCCGCGGGCCGTACGTCTCGGCGGTGTCGAGGTGGGTGATGCCGCGCGAGACGGCCTCGCGCAGCACGGCGAGCGCGCCGTCGCGATCCTTCGGCGGCCCCATCACCCACGGGCCGGCGAGTTGCATCGCGCCGTAGCCGAAGCGGCTGACCGTGGTGTCGCCGAGGGTCCAGGTGCCGCCGGGGAGAGCGGATGCTGTGGGGGTCATGTGTGCCTTTCGGGGCGTGGTTCAGGTGGTCGCCTTCCACTCTCGACGAAGTACTATCTCTTCGGTAGTAGTTACCCGGAAGTGCGTTGGTACCGCGAGGAGAACCATGGCGACGATGACGGCGGCCGAGAAGAAGGCCGAGGCGAAGACGCAGTACAACGCGTTCCTGGCCGCGTGCCCCAGCCAGCAGCTGCTCGCCCGCGTCTCGGGCAAGTGGGTGACGCTGGTGATGTCGGCGCTGGGAAGCGGGCCCGACTGCACCGGCGAACCGCGGCCGATGCGCTACTCCGAGCTCGCCCGCGTGCTCGCCGGGGTGAGCCCCAAGATGCTGTCGCAGACGCTGAAGTCGCTCGAACGCGACGGCCTGGTCACCCGGACCGTCGTCGCCACGGTGCCGGTGACCGTCTCCTACGAGCTCACCGGCCTGGGGCTCTCCCTGCACGGCACCGTACGGCAGCTCAAGCTCTGGTCGGAGGCGCACCGCGACGAGGTCGCCGCTCATCAGGACCGGTTCGACTCGCGTACACTTCCGGCATGACGAAGCCCGACCGCATCGACGACATCTCGATCGGCGGGGAGAGCATCCGCCTCGGTCAGTTCGTGAAGTTCGCCGGCCTCCTCGACAGCGGGGGCCTCGGCAAAGAGGCCATCATCGACGGCTACGTCACCGTGAACGGCGAGGTCGACCGCCGCCGCGGCCGCCAGCTGCAGCTCGGCGACGTCGTCGCCTTCGAGGGTCGCCGAGCCCGCGTCTGCCCCTGAGGAGTCGTCCTCGCCGACGGCCGGCGGAGGAGGCGAGGCGCGGCGCGGGGCGAAGCCCCTACTGCGCGCGCACTCCGACGAGGGACTCCGAGACGTCCCAGAGGCGGCTCGCGGCGGCCGTGTCGCGCAGCGGTGACCACAGCTCCTGCCGGGCGGGCGTGCCACCGAGCGTGCGCCGGGGGCCGAAGAACTCGTCGCCGCGGGAGTCGCGGCCCGGTGGCGCAGGAACGCGGCGAGCCCCTCACGATCGATCACGACGTCGTCCTTCCCGGCAGGTCTGCCTTCGTTCCTACCGTGTCCGGGCCACCGTATCCACGACTTCCCTATCCCCCTGTCGCCGCCCGCACCGCGAGCACTGTTCGACGCGTGTACGGTGAGGCTCATCGAGTACGGGGGGCACCATGAAGGCACACAGCAGGGTCGCGGCCATCGTGATGGCGGCGGCGATCGCGGTGACGGCATCCGGATGCGTCGGCGGGACACCCGCTCCGAGCCCCAGCCCCTCCGTTCCCTCCACCTCGACGCCGGCGGCGACGCGGTCAGCGACGCCGACGGCCGGCCCCACCGCGTCACCCACCCCGACACCGACCCCCGAGGCCGACGCCTACGACCCCGACGACATGTCCACCTGGGACATCACCTACTCGGGCATCGGGCCGGTTCTGCTCGACCGGCCCGTGACCGACGTGCTCGCCGAGGTGACCGCGGGCGAAGAGCCCTGCCGACCGGGGATCGCCTCGTTCTTCGACGGCGGCGTGGTGGCGGTCGGCGACGCCTCCGACGCTTCCCTCGTCGCGGTGGCGATCACGGGCCCGAGCACGAGCCTCGACCTGTCGGAGAAACCCAGCACCGACGCCGGCATCGCGGCCGGTTCGACCTTCGATGAACTCCTGACCGCCTATCCGGATGCGGAGCCGTTCCAAGACGCCACCGGGCGACCGGGCTACCGCCTCACCGACGGCACGAGCTGGATCCACTTCACCAGCGTCGACGGTCAGACGGTCAACATCATCGACGTCAGCCGAGACGAGCTCAACCTCAAGGAGTACTGCGGCTGATCGCCCCGAGGTCGTCAGAAAGACGAGGCCGTCACAAGGAGGCCTGGAGGGAACGGATGTTCGCGCCGAGCACTCCCGACGCGAGAAGCCCCGCCCCCAGCGGCCCCGACGGGTCGGTACCGAGCAGCGGCAGGCGCTTCAGCGCGGCCCGCGCCGCATCGCCCAGGTGCTCGAGCTGCCACGCGATCTCGGCCGGGCCCGCGCCCTCGTCGGCCCCGGCGAGCGCCGCCGCCTTCGCCGCGTACGCCGCTGCACCGAGAGCGTGCGCACCCATGTGCGCGACGCCCGCCGCCTGACCGGCCGCCCAGGCCGCCGCTTTGGCCGCGGGTGTGTTCACCACCTGCGCCGCCCGGTTCGCGACGAAGCGTCGACGGATCTCGCCCGCGGCATTCAACTCCCCGCGCGAGAACGCCCGTGCTCGCGCGATGGCGTCCCCGGGCCGGCCGTCCTCCGGCGCCTCTGCCTCGAACAGCGGCAGCACCCGCTCGGCACAGTCCGCGGCCCACGCGGCGACGAGCCGGCGGTCGTGCTCACCGAGGGTCTGGGAAGACGTCATGTCAGCACCCTCGCACACCGCGCATCCGGAGTCACTTGTCGTCGATCACCGACATGAAGCCCGCGAAGGCGAAGATCGCCGGCACGCCGTAGAGCAGCACGAGGGCGAGGATCCAGCCCACCCGGCCGAGCACAGGCCAGAGACCGCGGCTGCGATAGGCGTTGGCGAGGCGGCGGCCGTCGGGGCCGATGATCCGGGCCGGGCGCGCGTGCTGGCGGGAGACGCGGTCGTCGCGGTAGCCGGTGGCGCGCTTGGCGAGGCGGAGGGCGGCGCCGCCCAGCACGGTCTCGATCCGCTGCCAGGTGGCCGGGTCGGCGTAGTCGGCCGCCGCCGGGGTCGAGAAGATCACCCGGTCGTCGATGATCTCCACGTCGAAGGCCGAGGCCTCGTCGACGAGTGCGGCCATCACGTCCGGAGTGAGCGCGTAGAGCGCGTCCGTGCCATAGCCCTCCGGCGCGTAGGCGGCGAAGTGGCGGTCGAAATCGCCCTCGAGCTTCAGGCGCTGCTGCGGGTCGACGCTCGTCGGCAGGTCGCCGGGTGAGCGCCCGTTCGCCAGCGAGTCGAGGTACAGGTGCGGCAGCGCGGAGGGCAGGGTGACGGCGAGGTACCCGCGCGTCACGGGCTTGCCGTGCAGCCCGGTGCGGAAGACGAGGTTGCCGAACTCGATGCGGTCGTCGCCCCGCGCCCTGAAACGGGGGTAGACGGATGCCCGGCCCGCCGGCTGGGCGATCAGGGCGGGCAGGGTGGAGACCGATCCGGGCTGCGGCTCGAATCCGTTCGCGAGCGCGGTGAGGGTCTGACGCCACTCGGTGAGCCGGGCCCGGGGCGACGGCGGGCGCCTGGCCCAACGCCGCAGCAGGAGGGCAGCGGCGATCCAGAGCAGGAGGACGAGCACGGCGATCGCGAGGTCGCGGTAGTCGTCTGGCCCGGTGCGGTTGTCGCCGTAGCCGTCGACCCGGATGCCGATGACCATGAACACGATGAAGCAGTACCAGAGCATCAGGCTCCAGGTGATATGCACGAGCACCTGGCGCCAGGTGGGCACCCAGGACGGCCGCGCGGTCTGCCGCTGGGTCGCCATCGCCTCCGCGACCTTGGCCGGGGCGGCGGTGAGCCATCGTGCATCCACCGTCCCACCGTACCCAGGTCGGCCGGGCCCGGCGACCCGTCGGCGAACCGCCCGCTACCTGCCCGCGACCCCCGGCACCCTCAGGGGATGAGGCGCCGGTCGCGGAGGTCGCGGAAGATGCGCAGGAACATCTCCTCGGTGTCGACGTACTCGTGGAATCCCGCCCGCCTCGACTTCGAGCTGTCGGCGATGACGTCGTAGTCCCAGCCGAACACGAAGTCCCCGAAGCCCCACGACGACACGTCGCTGTAGGGGGTCTCGACCAGGCCGTGCCGCGCGATCATGGCCTGCCAGAGCGGCTCCTTGTCGGCCATGACGTCCGTGAGGCTCATCTCCAGCGGCGGCGCGACCTCGAGATCGAAGAACGCGGCGAGCCTCGGCCACATCGACGACCAGCGGAAGAGGTCGCCGTTGGTGATGTTGTAGGCCTCGTTGCGCGCGTCGTCCGATCCGGCCGCCCAGACCGTGGCCCGGGCGAGCAGGCCGGCATCCGTCATCTCGATCAGGCTCGTGTACGCCCCGGGCTTGCCGGGGAACCGCAGCGGGATGCCGAGTTCCTTGCTCATCGACGCGTAGACGGCGATCACCATCGCGAGGTTCATCGGGTTGCCGAGCCCGACACCGGCCACGACGGAGGGGCGCAGCGCCGACCACGACCAGGTGGCGCCGCGTTGCCGGCGCTCGAGGAACTGCTGCTGGTCGACGTTGAACTCGGGCGGCATGTGGGGCGGGTCGGACTCCTTCGCCGGGGTCGCAAACGGGCCGAGGTGGGCGCCGTAGACCTTGTACCCCTGCATCAGGCTGATGTGCCGGAGAGCGGGTGCGACGGGCTCGATGGCATCGACGACGTTCGTGAGCATCGCGAGGTTCGGCGCGACGAGCTCGGCCCAGCTCGCTCGCTCCTGGTACGCCGCGTAGAACACGTGGGTGACCTCGTGCAGGTCGCGCAGGCGCTCCGCCGTGGCGTCGCGGTCGAGCAGGTCGACGGCGAGGTGGCGCACGGAGCCCGCATCCGCTCCCCCACGGCGCGAGAGGCCGATGACGTCCCATCCCCCGCTCTGCTCGAGATGCTCGATGAGGTTGCCGCCGATCACCCCTCGGGCTCCGACCACCAGTGCTGTCGCGCGTTCCATGTCATCTCCATCGCTAGATCGTGATTTACCGATGTACTGTCTACCACAGCATCGGTAAATAGCGATATTGCGATAGGGTGGAGGTATGGACGACACCGCCGAACTCGACCTGGTCGCCGTGTTCAAGGCACTGGGGCACCCCACCCGGCTCGCGATCCTGGGCTGGCTGAAGGAGCCGGAGTCGTTCCCGCCGCAAGACCGGCCGGCGAGCGAGGTGGGGGTGTGCCTGAAGCACATCCAGGCCCGCGCCGAGGTCTCGCAGTCCACCGCCTCGCAGTTCATGGCCACGCTGCAGCGCGCCGGCCTGGTCACCTGCACGCGGATCGGCCAGTGGTCGCACTACTCGCGCAACGAAGCGGCGATCGACGCGGTGGGCCGCGCGATGTCCGTGAGCGTCTGAGCCACGACGGCTCACCGTCGCGAGGGAGCGGGTGCGGGCCTTGCGGGCGGGGCGCATCCGGTCTTGGTTGAAAGGCATGGCACGATCTCGAACGACCGGGCAGCGCGCGACCCGCCGCGAGCAGCTCGCGCCGGCGTCCGCAGCGGCACCTGAACCGAAGGTGTGCGCCTCCTGCGGGAGGACGATCCAGTGGCGGGCCAAGTGGGCCCGGTCGTGGGACGATGTGCGGTACTGCTCCGTGGCGTGCCGGCGGCGGGGCGTCTCGGCGGCCGACCTGGACCTCGAGCGGATGCTGCTCGAGGCACTAGCACGACGGCCGGGCGGAGCCGCCCTCGGCCTGGACGAGTTCGCCGCCGAGTTCGCTCCCCCGGCCGACACCACCGACGCCTCCGCTCACCGGGAGCAGGTGCGCCGGGCGGCGCGCCGCCTCGCCGCCCGCGGCCGCGTCGAATGGCTGCAGGGCGGCAGGCCCGTCGACCCCTCCACCGCCCGCGGCCCGGCCGGCATCCGCCTCCTGCCGAGCTCCTCCTCGACGCGACGGTGAACGCGGCTCGCTCGCGAAGCGGGAATCACCTCGTCGATCCGAGGGAGCCGCACCAGGGCGGGCCGACGTCGCGGAGGGCTACTGCTGCGGCCGGTCGCGGTCCCGCTTGCGGGCGTCGTAGGCGCGTCTGCGGCTCGCGGCGCGGCGGCGGCGGTCTTCGCGGGAAGGGGGCACTCGCGGCACGCGGCCTCGGGCGACCCGGATGAGGTAGCCGGCGCTGGACGCGACGAGCGACGATCCCCCGACCAGCGCGGCGACGACACCGGCCCAGGCCAGCCACACCGGCACCCGGCGGGCGGCACCCGTGATCGTGAGAAGCGGTTGGCCCCACAGCTCAGTGGCGACGGTGGCCACGGCGAGCACCAGCACTCCCACTCCGAAGAGACCGACGACCGCGACTCCCACCACGCTGGACGGACGCCAGCGCTCCCGGATCTTCCCCACGGCATCAGCCTAGGCGGCGGAGGCGATGCGAAACCCGCGCCGAGGGCCCACGACCCCCGCGCGTCGTCGACGTTCCCGCCGCACTTCACGAGGTCGGTGCTTCCCACAGCCTTCTCCGGCGTGTGCCGGGACCTGACCCGCGGCCCCCTCGGCGCCCCGGCTCCGATCGTGACCAGCCTGCTTCTGCTCGGGGTGCCGGAATGACGAGCGCGAGGCCTGGCCGAGCACCGATCCTGAGGGCCAGGCCGCACGACGGCGTCAGAAGCGGAGCAGGATCTTCCCGGCGCGACCGGGGGCAGCACTCGCCGCCGCGGCCTCGCGTGCCTGTTCGAAGGGGAAGACCGCCTCGACCGGCAGCTGCACCTCGCCCGAGCCGACGCGGGCGAACAGCTCGCCGAACAGCTCGGAGCGCTTGGCGGCGGCCATCTCCCGGCTGACCCGGCTGCCCCAGAACCCCTTCACCGTGACGTCCTTGAAGATGAGGGCGCCGGACGAGATCTGCAGGTCGCCCGAGCCCATCGCGCCGAACGACCACAGGGTGCCACCCTCCCCCAGCAGCCCGAGCAGATCGGCGGAGGCGCTCCCACCGACCGAGTCGACCGCCGCCAGCGGGCTCGCACCCTGCAGCACGGCCGCCGCGGCATCCTGCCAGCCGTCCTTCTCGGTGGAGACCACGTCGTGGATGCCGATGGCCGCGAGCTCGTCGACCCCGGCGTCGCGACGCACCAGGCCGAGCACCCGCACCCCGCGGTGGGCGGCGAACTGGGCGACCAGGCGGCCGACCGCCCCGTTCGCGGTGTTCTGCACAATCCACCCGCCGGGCGGGACGTCGAGGTGGTCGAGCAGGCTGAGCGCGCTGAAGGGCATGGCGACGAGCTGCGCCGCGGTCTCGTCGTCGATGCCGTCGGGCACCGGGATGAGACCCGCAGCCTGGGCGACGAAGTACTCGGCCCAGACGCCGAAGGTGCCGCCGGTCACCACGCGCTGCCCCACCCGGAGGGAGTCGACGCCCTCGCCGAGCGCGTCGACCACGCCCACCGCCTCGGTTCCGGATGCCGCGGGCAGCGTCGGCTTGAACCCGTACGTGCCGCGGATGGTCCACAGGTCGTGGTTGTGGATGGGCGAGAGCACCGTGCGCACCCGCACCTCGCCCGGGCCGGGCTCGGGGAGCGGACGGTCGGTGACCTCGAGGACGTCGGTTGCTTCGCCGAAGGTGGCGTGGGTGAGAGCGCGCATGCCTTCAGGCTACGCGCAAGCCGTTCTCACCGGCGGCGGTCGGGCGTAGCGTCGGGAGTCCTACCGACGAATGGAGCACACCATGGCTGACGACAAGACCGACCTCGAGAATCTGGCCGACCTGCTGGACGACTTCCCGATCGCCATGGTGGTCACGCTCGACGAGCACGGGCATCCGGTGTCGCAGCCGCTGGCGATGCAGCAGCAGCACCACCGCTTCGACGGCGACCTCTGGTTCCTCACCAGCTCCGAGTCGTCGACGGCCGCACGGATCGCCGCGCAGTCCGTCGTGAACCTCGCCTTCAGCGCGAACGACTCCTGGGTGTCCGTCACCGGGCACGCCGAGCTCACGACCGAGCAGTCCTACATCGACGCGATGTGGGACAAGAGCGTCGAAGCCTGGTTCCCCGACGGTCGCACCGATCCGGCCATCCGCGCCCTCATCGTGCACGCCGACAGCGCGGAGTACTGGGACACCCCCGGCTCCACCATCGCCACCGTGTTCAGCTTCGTGAAGTCGAAGGTGACCGGCAGCCCGATGGAGGTCGACAACGAGAAGCTCGACCTCTGAGCCGATGCGGCGCCCTCACCCGGTGGGGGCGCCGTTCGCCTGGAACCAGCGGATGAGCTCCCGGAGCGCGGGTGTCGTCGCGTTCACGTCGTCGTGCTCGTCGCCGAGGTCGTCGAAGGTGGAGCGGTACCCCGGGACCCGATCCTCCTGGGCGGCCGCGACCGTCGGGAACCCCATCGTCCACTCCGGGAACTGCCGGGAGGCGACCTGCTCGTCCAGCAGCACCCGCACGGAGTGGTGTCCCGAGTCGGAGCCGATGCGGTCCATCAGCCGGCGGACGGCCTCCTCGGGGCCCTCGAGCACCTGCAGGAACCGCCCGGCACGGTAGAGGAGCATGCCCGTCAGTCCCGAACGCGCGTTGTTGCGGCGGCTGACGGTGAGGAGCGCCGCGAGTTCGGCATCGGAGAAGGGACTGCTCGCCGTGCTCGTGTACACCACGGACAGCAAGCGGATCGGGCGGGTCTGCATGCTTCGACCCTAGAGGCGCGCCGCGCCCTCCGCGCACGTGGGGAGGGGGGCTGGCGCGAGGCGGGCGGAGGCGCTAGCTCGCGACGTCGATGACGACGCCGGTGACGATCGCGGCGGCGGCGACCACCAGCACGGCGGCGGTGATGATCCTCGCGAGGATCCCGTGGCCGGCGCGCCGGCGCCCGGGCGACGACGCGAGCAGGCCGACCGCGACGGCGATCAGGATGCCGCCGCCCGCGATGCCTAGGGCGAGCAGCGCACCCGCCGCGAGCTCGGGCGTGTGCAGGTAGCCGAGCAGGAGGGCGCCGGCGTAGATGATCGCCGCCGTGATGACCCCGGCGAGCACGCGGGTCAGCACGTCGCGCCAGAGCTTCTGCTCCCGGATCCAGCTCGCGAGGAGCCGCCATCCGCGGGGGTCGTGCTGCGTGTCGGGGCCCGTCATGGTTGCACCCTATCCGGCTCCACCCGCCCCGGCCGGGTCGATCTGTGCGGCGCGCCCCGGGTGGGATACGCTCGCGATCATGTGCACCCGCATCCTCTGGAACACCAACGATGTCGCGATCACCGTCGCCCGCTGCATGGACTGGGCGGTCAGCGACGAGCCAGAGCTCTGGTTCGTGCCGCGCGGCACCGAGCGCAGCGGCAACGCCGACCACGAGTCGCACCGCTGGACCTCGCGCTACGGCAGCGTCGTGACGAGCATGTGGGGAATGGGCACCGTCGACGGCCTGAACGAGAAGGGCTTCGCCGCGCACGCCCTCTACCTCGACCCCGACGACGTCGAGTTCCCGCAGGCCGACGGGCGGCCCTCCGTGGCGAACGCGCTCTGGGTGCAGTATTTGCTGGACAACTACGCCACCGTGGCCGAGGCCGTGGCCGACATCGACCGGGTGCGGATCACTTCGCCGACGTTCCGCGGCATCGAGCTCGGCGTGCACATCGCGATCGAGGACGCCTCGGGCGACTCGGCGGTGATCGAGCCGCTGGGCGGCGAGCTGGTGGTGCACCACGGGCGCGAGTTCACGGTGATGGCCAACTCACCCACCCTCGACAAGCAGCTGCAGAACCTCGAGCGGTACCGCCCGTTCGGTGGCGAGCTGCCCCCGCCCGGTGACATCACCTCATCCGACCGGTTCGTGCGATCCGCCTACTTCCTGAACTACCTCCCCGAGCCGGAGAACGTCGAAGAGGCGGTGGCCGGCGTCTTCCAGCTCATCTCGAACGTCTCCGTGCCCTACGGCGCCCCGTATTCCACCGGGGACGTCTATCCGACCTGGTGGCGAGCCGGTGCCGACCTCACGAACCGGATCTACTACTTCGGTTCCACGCGCAGCCCCAACATCTTCTGGGTCACCCTCGACGATCTCGCCGACGCGGCCGAGGTACGGAAGCTCGATCCCCGCGAACTCACCCTCGTCGGCGATCAGACCGCCCACCTCGAGCCGGCGCCCCTGCTCTACTGAGCCGCAGCGCCGACCCTCGCCCTCCCCTAGCCGGCAGGGTTCCGCTTGCGGGCGGCCTTGTGCGCGTAGAGGCGCTGATCGGCGCGCTCGCGGATGGAGTGGGCGGTGTCGTCCGGCTCGGCGACGGCCAGGCCGAACGACCAGAGCTCGGGCGTGGCGGCGCGCAGCCGGCCGATCAGTTCGAGGGCCTGGTTGTCGGTCGTGGCGGGCAGCACGAGCAGGAACTCGTCGCCGCCGATCCGCGCGACCATGTCGTACGGCCGGGTGGTCGCCCGCAGGGCGGCGGCGAACTCGATCAGCAGCCGGTCGCCGGCGGCGTGCCCGCGCTGGTCGTTGATCTTCTTGAAGTCGTCGAGGTCGACGATCACCACCGCCACGGGCTGCGCGGTGCGCACCGCCCGGCCGAGCTCCAGGTCGATGCGGGCGTCGAGCCCCGAGCGGTTGAGCAGCCCGGTGAGCGGATCGGTGGTGATCTCCCGGTCCAGGCGGCTGCGCAGGTAGCCCGCCGCTTCGAGGCAGAACACCGAGGCGAGCAGAATGTTGACCCAGGTGAGCAGCACGGCGTCGAAGGGGTTCACCATGATCGCCGCGAACGAGAGCGCGAACCCTCCCCCGGTGACGGCCCGCGCGAGCCAACGGCGGTAGAACCAGCCCAGATAGCAGGCGAGCATCGGGTACAGCACGATGTTGTTGACGGATGCCACGGGCGCGGTCGAGACGGCCATCTGCAGCGACGTGATCACGAAGAAGACGCTCACGCCCGCAAGGCCCACCCAGTGCACGAAGCGGATGCCGAGCGCGATCGGGGTGCCGGCGAGCACGACGGTGACCGCGACCCAGAACCACGTCCACCCGCTGCCGAGCGGATCGCCCGTGGAGGTGACGGCATCCAGCAGCCCGCTACCCGCGATCACGGCGCCGCCCGCGGCGGTGACCCAGGCGAACGGCGGGACGGATCGACGTTCGAGCCATCGCGCTGCTCGCCTCATCGCCCTCCCCCGGCCGATCCGTTCTGCTGTCGCGTCGAATTCTAACCAGGCCGTCACGGCCGGGCGTGCATCTGTTCACCTCCTCTTCACCCGTCTCCCCGGTGGCAGGGCGGGCACGAGGGCCTAGACAGGGCGTGAGCGACCACCGTGGCCGCGGGAGGAGGGAACGATGGATGTGCTCATCACCGTGATCCTGGTGATCGTGGTGGCCCTGGTGTTCGACTTCACGAACGGATTCCACGACACGGCGAACGCCATGGCGACCTCTGTGGCGACCGGGGCCCTGAAGCCCCGCGTGGCGGTGGGCATCTCCGCCGTGCTCAACCTGGTGGGGGCCTTCCTCTCCACCGAGGTGGCCAAGACGATCTCCGACGGCATCATCAACGAGGGGGAGAACGGGGTCGAGATCACCCCCACCCTCATCTTCGCGGGCCTGATCGGAGCCGTGCTCTGGAACCTCACCACGTGGTACCTCGGCCTGCCCTCCAGCTCCACGCACGCGCTGTTCGGCGGTCTCATCGGCGCCGCCGTCATCGGTGCCGGCTTCGGCGCGGTGAACTTCTCGGTGGTGCTGTCGAAGATCCTGCTGCCGGCACTCATCTCGCCCCTCGTGGCGGGAGTGATCGCGCTGACGGCCACCTACGTGGCCTACAAGCTCACGAAGCACGCCGCCAGCCGCGGCGCCGAGGCGGGGTTCCGGCACGGCCAGACGGTCTCGGCCTCCCTGGTCTCCCTCGCGCACGGCACGAACGACGCGCAGAAGACCATGGGCGTGATCACCCTCACCCTGGTGGCGGCCGGGTACCAGGATGCCGGCGGGGCGCCGCAGTTCTGGGTCATCCTGGCCTGCGGTCTCGCGATCGCGCTCGGCACCTACCTCGGCGGCTGGCGCATCATCCGCACGGTCGGCAAGCGCATCACCGACATCCAGTCGCCGCAGGGGTTCGCCGCCGAGACGAGTTCGGCGGCCACCATCCTGGTCTCCTCGCACCTCGGATTCGCGCTGTCGACCACCCAGGTCACCTCGGGCGCCGTAGTGGGCGCGGGGCTCGGCCGCAAGCTCGCCTCGGTGCATTGGGGGATCGTCGGGCGCATCGCGATCGCCTGGGGCGTGACGCTGCCGGCCGCCGCGCTGGTGGGCGGGCTCGCCGCGTGGGCCGCGACCAGCAGCATCCTGGGTCTGATCATCGTCGCCGTGCTCGGGGCCGCCGCCGGTCTCGTGATCTACCTGCTGTCCCGCCGGCATCCGGTCACCCACGAGAACGTCAACGACGTCGACGAGGCCCCGGATGCTGCGAAGAAGGAGAAGGAGGTGGCGGCATGAGCGCCGCACTCACCGCACTCGCTGCACTCACCGCACCGGCGGCCACCGTGGCGGCCGAGAGCGGGGCGGCCGGCGAGGGGCAGTTCCTCGGGGTCGACTGGGGATCGTTCGTGCTCGTGTTCGTGGTGGCGTTCACCGCCAGCGTGCTGGTGGTCGCCTCGTACTCGCTCGGCCTGCGCCTGCTGGCCACGGGCAGCGACCGGGCCCACCGGCCGCCCCTGGCCACCGCGGGCGCGTACCTGTGCATCGCCCTCGGCATCGCGGCGGTGCTCTACGGCATCTACCTGGTCATCCCGCAGTTCCACTCCTAGGGTGGGAGCTGGATGACGCGACCGCTGCGAGACGACGGGCACGGCGAAGCCCGGCTGCGGCCGGACCGTGAGTCCACGGCGGTGAGTGCCGTGCTGCTGGGGTTCGCCGGGCTCCTGCAGCTGGCGGCCGCCGCCATCCGGTGGGCTCCCTGCATCGCGCCGAGCGGATCCGTGTCGACCGCCGCCGCGTCGTCCCCGGACCCGTGCTCGGCCGCATCCGACCATCTGCGCGACTACGTCTGGGTCTCCGTACCGTTCGAGCCCATCCCCGGCGCCGTCGTGCTCGCCGGCATCGCCTCGCTGCTGCTGGTCGTCTTCTGGGTGATCCAGACGGTGCACCTGCGCCGGCACCGGATCCTCCTGGTGCTAAGCGCGGTCACGGCCGCGACCTGGCTGTTCGCGGCCGCTACGCAACTGCCGGCGGCGTTCAGCGGCGGGGTTCTCGGCGTCGTCGACGACCGGAGCGGCCTGGCCGCACTGGTCGTGCTGACCGTCGCGGCGGTCGCTCCCCTCGTCGTCGCGCTCCGCTCGGCGGTGATGGCCGTCCGTGACCCGGCGGGGGTGATGGTCGTCCGCGACCCGGCGGGTGGGCAGAGCAGGCGAGGCCGCGGGCGCGGTGCGGAGGCCGCCGGTTGGCTCCTCGTGGCGGTGGCCGCGGTGCTCGCCTTCCCGCTCGTCGACTACGTGCTGCTGAATCCGTTCACCGGAACCCACGACTCCCCGGTCGGCAGCGCCGCCCCTGCCGCCCTCGCCCTGCTCGCCGCCGCTGCGGCGTTCGTGGCGGCGTTCGTCGCGGCCCGGTCACGCAGAGTTCGCTCGGTGGTCGCACAGGCCAACTAGTATGCCTACGTGTCCGCCATGCTGTACGTCGAGATCGCCGACGACCTCCGCCGCAAGATCGTGAGCGGCGAGCTCTCGCCGGGCGACGACGTCCCGAGCGAGGGCGAGCTCGCCGAACTCTGGCGCAGTTCCCGCGGGCCGATCCGCAACGCCCTGGCCGCGCTGCGCAACGAGGGGCTGATCGAGACCCGGCGCGGCCGCCCGGCCCGGGTCGCCGAGCGCAAGGCGCAGCAGGCGGCGGACGTGTCGATCCCGTTCACCCGCTGGGCGGAGTCGATGGGAACCCGGCCCGGCGCGCAGACCCAAGAGGTGTCGCTGCGGCGCGCCGACGACGAGAAGGCCCGCGCGCTCGGCATCGAGAAGGGCGCCCCGATCGTCGACGTGGTGCGGCTGCGGCTGCTCGACGGGCGGCCCACGATGCTCGAGCGGCTCACCTTCATCGAAGAGGTGGGGCGAGTGCTGTTCGATGTCGACCTCGATACCGTCTCGATCACGGAATACCTCAACGAGCGCGGTTACGGCTACCAGGACGTCGACCACGAGATCGACGCCGTCGCCGCCGACGAGCTCGACAGCCGACTGCTCGACGTCGAGGCCGGAACGCCCATCCTGCGTCTGCACCGCGTCACCCGCGGCGCCGACGGCCGCATCTTCGAGGCCTCGGACGACCGGTATCGCAGTGACATCATCCGCTTCACCGTGTCGGCGTCGGGCCGGGCGCGCGAGGGCAGCCACTTCATCCGCGCGATCGGCTCGATCGGCGCGTAGCCGCTGCACCGCGTCGCGCCTGTCCCGTCAGGCCGGCTGCTCCTCGCGCAGCGCGCTGCACGGCTTCACCGGAGCGAGCCCCGGCGCCACGCCGATCCGCACCGCCTTGCCGCCGGCCGCCGCCTCGATGCCGTCGTCGAGGTCGCCGAGCGCCACCGTGGCGCCGATCAGCTCGGCGAACGGGTACGCCTCGTGCCGTGACTCGATGTAGCGGGCAGCCTCCTCCAGGTGGTGCGGCGCGTAGTTGTGCACCCCGCGGAGGGTGACGAGCCGACGCACCAGGCTCTCCGGATCCAGCCCGACCGCAGCTGAGGGCGACACGCTCCCGACGAGCACGGCGACGCCGCCGACTCCGAGCGACCCGACCGCCGAGGCGACGGCGTGCACCGATCCCGAGGCCTCGATCGCCACCAGCGGCCGCTCCCCCAGCTGCTCGAGCACGGTCGCCAAGGACTCCGGATGGCCGGTCTCCGCGCCGGGATCGACCGCGAAGGCCGCCCCGAACCGCGTCGCGAGCGTGCGGCGCCGCCGCGCGGGGTCGACCACGACGACGCGGGCACCCCTGTCGGTGGCGATCGCGGCGGCGGTGAGGCCGATCAGGCCGGCGCCGAACACGAGAACCAGGGCACCGTCGAGGGGCACGATCGCCGAGGCCGCGTCGAGGGCCGCGACGGCGGTGGCCGTGCCGCACGACAGGGGGGCGAGCACGGTCGCGGGCAGGGCGCGGGCGACGGGCACGATCGCCGTGCCACGCCGCAGGTGCACGTGCGAGGCGAAGCCGCCATTGAGCTCCCAGCCGGATTCGAGCCGCTCGTGCCCGTACTTCTTCACCGACTCGCACTTCTGCGGAAGGCCGCGCGCGCAGGTGCCGCAGGCGCCGCATCCGATGGTCAGCGACCAGACGACCCGCTCCCCCACCACGAGCGGTTCACCGGCAGAGGTCACCGCGCCCTCACCCACCGCCACGACGCGGCCGACCTGCTCGTGCCCCAGCACCAGCGGTGCGGGAGCGCTGCGGTGCCCCTGGGTGGTGTGCACGTCGGAACCGCAGATCGTCGCGAGCTCGACGGAGACGAGGGCGTCGCCGGGCTCGAGCGACACCGAAGGCACCGCGATGCACTCGTGGGCGCGGCCGGCCTGCAGCCACACCATGGCGGTGGGGGCGGGCTGCAGCTCGACCCGGGTGACGGATGCGGCCGGGTCGGGCCGGGCGGCGGCGGTCACGCCGTCCGCCGACGGCCGGCGGGCAGCGGTGGCCGGTGCGGCCACCACGCGCCGCATGGCCGAGATCGCCTCGCGGGCGAGCGTCATCGCGCGGCCAGCTGCGGCAGAGCGGCGAGCTCACGCACGCTGTCGAGCACGAGGTGGGCGCCGGCCGTGAGCAGCTGCTCACGCGTGTGGGCTCCGGTGGTGACGCCCACCACGAGTCCGGCACCGGCATTGCGGCCCGAGCGCACGTCGCTCACGGTGTCGCCGACCACCACGAGCGAGGCCACCGAGTTCGCACCGGTGGCGATCAGCGCGGCGAGCACCAGGTCGGGCGCCGGGCGGCCCCGACCCGCGTCGGCGGGCGAGAGGGCGGCGTCGACCTCCCAGCCGAGGCGGGAGAGCACCGCGTCGCGCGTCTCGGGCGAGAAGCCGGTGGTGAGTGCCACCTTGATCCCGGATGAGCGGAGTGCGGCGATCGTCTCGGCCGCGCCGGGAATGGGGTCGACCCCCACCTCGTCGATGAGCTCGGAGTACGCGGCCTCGAACGCGCTGTTCGCCGCCTGCGCGGCGGCCTCGTCGCCGTCGGTGAGGTGGCGGAAGACCTCGATCTTCGACTGCCCCATGGTGTCGCGCACGTACCGCAGCGACTCCCCGAGCGGTCGGAGCGCATCCAGTCCCGTGCGCCGCGCAGCGCGCTCGAAGGCCTGCTCCACGATGCCGTCGTCGACCACTGTGGTGCCGGCCATGTCGAGCACCACGAGCTCGACGGGAACTGCGGGGACGGTGCGGGCCGGCGCGGTGCCGGTGGAGGTTTCGTCAGCGGTGATGGTCATGATGCCGTGCTCTCTCTCAGGGGTCGGATGACGGTGTCGAGGTGGCCGCCCACGGCGTGCTCGGCGAGGCCGAGTCCGGTGGTCATGCCGATGCCGGTGGTGACGACGGTGACGAGCACACCGGGCTCGACCTCCTCGACCAGGAACTCCTCGGGGGCGGTGGCGTAGACGCCCTGCCACCGCTCCACCACGGCGGGCGGGCGCTCGAACAGCACCTCGAACTCGGCGAGGAACGCCGTGGACGCCGCCTCCGGCTGGAACGGCGAGACGCTCTCGCCCTTCCAGTGGCTGTCGCCGAGTATGAGCGAGCCGTCGGGCCGCTGCGTGTACATCTGGTTCAGGTCGAGGGCGGCGAGGTCGGGCCGGTCGCCGGTCAGCCGGGCGCGAACCGCCGTCGACGCCGAGGTGCCGGTGAAGGCGCTGTACCGGATGAGCGACCACCCGGTGAGCAGCGGCCCTCCGAGTGGGCGCGGGAGATCGGCGGTGACGCGCAGCATGTCGAGGCCGCAGCGGATGACACCGTGCCGCTCGGCGAGCGCGGGGAAGAGCTGGTCGATGTCGTGGTTCACGGCCACCACCACGAGGCCGGCGTCGATCGGGCCACGGCTGGTCTCGACCCGCCCGCTCCGGATGCGCCCGGCCGCCGTGCGCATCCGGAATTCCACGCCGCGGGTCTGCAGGTGGTCGCGGATGGCGCCGGCGGCGAACCGCGGGTCGACCTGCAGGTCGCGGGGCAGGCGGGCGCCGCCGACGGCGGTACCCGCTGGGAGGGCGGCATGTTCTTCGATCTCGGCGGCGGTGAGCAGCTCGACCTCGACGGGATCGCCCGCTGCCCGGGGCGCCCGCTGCCCGGCGAGTTCGCGCAGCAGTCGCAGCTCGTCGTCGTGGCGGGCCACCACGAGGGTGCCGGCGTCGTCGATCCAGAACCCGGCTTCGCGGGCCAGCCGAAGCCAGATCCCGCGCGAGGTCAGGCCGTAGTCGCGGGCGATGCCCGACTGCGGGGTGAAGCAGAGGTGGCCGAAGTTGCGGACGGTCGCACCGGCGATCTCGGAGGCCCGGTCGATCACCAGCACCGAGCATCCGCGGTCGACGGCGGCGAGCGCCGCCCCGAGCCCGACGATGCCGGCTCCGACGACGACCACGTCGAACCGCTCGACCGCACCGGTCGCGCCGCCCGCACCCGGTGCCGCGGCGGCGTCACCGCCGATCGCGCCGGCGCTCACCGGAACACCCGCCGCATCCAGATCGCGAGTCCCTCGACCACCAGCACGGTGACCAGGATCATCAGCACGATCGCGGTGACGACGCCGTAGTTCGAGCCCTGGCTCGCGTTCAGCAGGTAGTAGCCCACTCCCCCGGCCCCGACGATGCCGAGCAGGGTCGCGCAGCGGATGTTGGTGTCGAGCATGTAGAAGGTGTGGCCGATGAGTGCGCGCAGCCCCTGCGGCACCGTGGCACCGGCGTACACCTGCAGCCGCGAAGCACCGGCAGCGGTGAGTGCGCGCTCGGGCCCGGCCTTGACCTCTTCGAAGGAGTCGGCGACGAGCTTGCCGAGCAGCCCCACGCCTCCGATGGCGAGCGCCACGGTGCCGGCCTGGGTACCGAGGCCGGAGATGACGATCAGCACGATCGCGAGGATGATCTCGGGGATGCCGCGGATCACCACGAGCAGCAACCGCATCCCGGAGCGCGTGCCCCGGTTCGGCGCCACGTTGCGGGCGGCCAGCGAGCCCACCACGATCGACACGACCAGGGTGAGGAGGGTGGCCGCCAGGGCGATGGCGATGGTCTCGCCCATCGCACCGAACATCGTCGAGGCCTCGTAGCTGCCGAACGACGGCGGCCAGAACTGCCCGGCGATGGCCGGGATCTTCGCCCAGACGGTGACGAGGTCGCCCCACTGGATGTCGCAGATCAGGATGCTGCCGGCCACCACGGCGAGCGCGAGCCAGCCCCAGACCGTGTTGCGCACGCGGATGCGGGTCCAGGGGCGGCGGAGCGCGGCCTCCGGAGTGTGCACCGCGGCGGCGGGCGAAGGCCGCACGGTGCCGGTGCGAGCACCGGCACGAGCCGACCCGCCGTTCGCGGAGCCCGACCGGGCGCGGCCGAGTCCGCGCAGCATCCGGTCACCCAGTCCACGGCCGGTGGGCGCGATGCCCAGCATGGCGGCCCGCACCGCGCTGGAGACCACCTCCATCAGCACGCAGAGCACGAAGATCACCAGGGCGTAGCCGAGCCCGAGCCCGTAGTCGAGCGACTTGAAGGCGAACGACATCTGCATGCCCAGGCCCACCACCCCGACGTAGCCCAGGATCACCGAGCCGCGCAGGTTGATGTCGTTTCGGTGCAGCACGGTCGCCACCCACGAGGGCATCACCTGGGGCAGCACCCCGGCGGTGAACTCCTGGAGCTTGCTGCCGCCGGCCGCGCGGATGGCCAGGCGCGGCCCCTCGTCGATCTGCTCGATGGCGTCGGCGAACATCTTCGAGATCATGCCGATCGAGTGGATGCCGATGGCCAGGATGCCCGGCAGGGTGCCCAGCGAGAAGATCAGCACGAACACCATGGCGAACACGACGTCGGGAATGGCGCGGGTGAGCACCCCGAGGAAGCGGGCGAAAGCCCGCCATCCGGCGCCCGGAGTGGTGTTGGCGGCGGCCAGGTAGGCGATCGGCACCGAGATGACGGCCGCGAGGAGCGTGCCGCAGATCACCAGGCCCAGCGTGAGGCCCGTGAGAGAGAGCAGCTCACCGGGTTCGGGGAACGAGATCGCACCGACCCGGCCGAAGAAGCGCTCGGCGTTCGACCAGCTCTGCGCCATCTTGGCGGGGTCGATGCTGATGCTGTTCAGCGCCACGACCGAGGCGACGAGCAGAGCGAGGAGGGTGAGGCCGGCGGCGATGCGCTCGGGCGAGATGCGGCGGCGGGGTGCCCGCGCGGCGATGTCGGCGGCAGCGGTGGAGCCGTGCGGGCCGTCCGGGCCGCCGGGGCCGTGCGGCGTGCGCGCGCCGGGGCGGCCGCTCGTGGGGGTGCGGGTCACGGTGCTCATCGCGCCTCCACGGTGGAGCCGGCCAGCAGCTCGGCCTCGATGGCCTGCAGCTCGCTGGTGCTGGTGGCGACGCGGCCGTAGATCTCCATCACCTGCGCCTTGCCGAGGCCCTCCGTGGGCGTGTCGAGCACGACCTCGCCGTGGCGCAGCCCCACGACCCGGTCGGCCCAGGAGAGGGCGAGATCGACCTGGTGCAGGCTGCAGAGCACAGTGAGGCCCCGGTCGAGGGCGATCTCGCGGATGAGCGCCATCACCTGGTCGCTCGACTCCGGGTCGAGCGAGGCGACGGGCTCGTCGGCGAGCAGGATCTCGGGGTCCTGCATCAGTGCCCGGGCGATCGCGACCCGCTGCTGCTGGCCGCCCGAGAGGGTGTCGGCGCGCTGATACGCACGGTCGAGCAGTCCGACGCGGTCGAGGTGGCCGAGCGCGGCGAGCTTGCCGGCCCGGCCGTACGACCAGAGGCCGAGGCGCGGGCCACGCACGCCGGCGAGCGATCCGGTGAGCACGTTCTCCAGAACGGTGAGCGAGGGCACCAGCTCGAACTGCTGGAAGATGAAGCCCACCCGGCGGCGGAGCTCGCGCAGCCGCCGGCCGGACAGCCGGGGAACGCTCTCGCCGAGCACCTCGACCCCGCCCTCGGTCGGCTGCTCGAGGCCGTCGATGTGGCGAAGCAGGGTGGACTTGCCCGATCCGGAGAGTCCGAGCAGCACGACGATCTCGCCGCGCCGCACCTCGAGCGAGGCGCCGCCGAGAGCGGTCGTGGCGCCGAAGCGCTTCGTGACGCCGGACAGTCGCACCACTGTCTCGGTCGGAGTCGCGATGGGCGTCTCGTGATTCGTCAAGGGATCCTCCGGATCGGGTTCGTCAGCGGGTCGGACGGTCAGGGGGTCACGCGGTGGGCGCGCTCGGTCAGCCCTGGCACTGCGTGGCGTCGGTCTTCTCGCAGATGTCGCGGATGGTGTCGTAATACGCGTCGTCGACCGGGCTCGTGGCGTAGAACACGCTGCGGAATCCGTCGGTGTCGGCGCTCTCGACGCCGTCGGCGATGATCTGGTCGATGGTGACCTCGCTCAGGATGTCTTTGAGCTGCGCCTGCAGGTCGGCCGGCAGGGTCGACGACATGACGATCGGGGCGCCGGGAACCATCGTCTGCTCGACGACCTTCACCTTGTCCGATTTCGCGACCTCGCTGTCCTCCGCGAAGCCCGCCTCGCACTCGACACCCTCGCCCACCTTGGCGACGCTCACGTCGTGCTTGCCCGCGAACACCGGGGTGACATCCTTCTCCGGGTCGATGCCGGCCTCGAGCAGGTTGTAGCTCGGGAACAGGTAGCCCGAGGTCGACGACGGGTCGACGAAGCACACCTTCTTGCCCTTGAAGCCGGCGAGGTCGGTGATGTCGCTGCCCGTGGGAACGATGGCCTGCGAGTAGTAGCCCGGCTCCTGGCCCTCCTTGGTGATGATGGAGGAGATGGGGGTGAGCTGGGCTCCGTTGTTGCTGGCGGTCACGTAGGTGAAGCCCGAGAAGCTGGCGACGTCGATCTGGCCGGCGATGGCCGCCTCGATCAGCGCGGCGTAGTCGGTGGACTCGTGGTACTCGACCGTCTTGCCGGTCTCCTTGGCGATGTAGTCCATCAGCGGCTGGTAGTTGGTCTCGGTCTCCACCGAGTCGGGCACGACGCCGAACACGAGCGTGTTCTCGTCGACGGCGAAGGTGCCGGCGGAGTCTCCGGATGCTCCGGCAGCGCCGGTGGAGTCGGTCGACGTGGAGGAGGCGGGGGCGGAACAGCCCGCGAGAACGGAGGCGAGCAGAGCGGCGCCGGCGAGGGCGGTGGCGAGCTGCGAACGGCGGAGGGTCATGACGGCCTTTCGGTGGGAACGGGACGTCAGAATGCTGTCACGCGGACGACAACAAATATACCTATGTAGACCTAGTTCAGCTTAAGTTCACCTCTTGTATGCCTATCTCGCGTCCTATGCCGCCCTCAGAGCGCGAGCATCACCACTCCGACCACCACGACGAGCGCTGCGGCGATGCGCCACCCCGGCCGCCCCTCCCGCAGCACGAACACGCCGAAGAGCGCCACCAGGATCACGCTGAGCTCGCGCATCGGCGCCACGAGCGCGACCGGTGCCATCGTGATGGCCTGCAGAACCAGGATGTACGACAGCGGCGACAGCACGCCGAACGCGAGCAGGCGCGGCCAGTGCCGGCGCAGCACCGCACCGAGTTCTCGATGCCGGCGGCCGAGCATCGCCGAGTAGATCGGGACCTCCACGATGGTGCAGCCGACCATGAACGCCACCGGAGACAGCTCCCAGGTGCGCACGGCATGGGCGTCCCAGATCGTGTAGGTCGCGATGGCGACGCCGGTGAGCAGACCCCAGAGCACGCCGGGGTCGATGCGGTGACGGTCGCCGGGCATCCGCTTCTCGCCGACGCCCCGATCGGCGAGCCCCACCGCCACGACACCGCTCAGGATGGCGGCCACCCCGAGCAGCGCCACCCATGAGGGCCGCTCGCCGAGCAGCAGCACGGCCACCACCACACTGATGGTCGGCCCGGTGCCGCGAGCGGTCGTGTACACCGTCGACAGCCGGCCTGTGGCGTATCCCTTCTGCAGCACGAGCATGTACACGACGTGGATGACTCCGGAGACACCCGCGCCCAGCAGGAAGCCGGCGAGGTCGCCGGCGCCCGCCTCACGGCCGCTGCCGATGCCCCCGGTGAACGGGATGGCGACGGCCCACAGCGCCGCGCTCACCACCGCGCCCCACCACAGGAACGGCAGACCGATGCGGCTCACGCCGTGGGCGAGCACGTTCCAGGCGGCGTGCGCCACGGCGGCGGAGAGCACGAGGAGGACGGCGAAAGACGACATGAGGACCCGTTCCACTCGTCGCGGGCGCGACGAAGCAGGGTCCTCCGGGCTTTTGTCCTGTCAGATGACGGCCGTTGCATGGGCTTCGGCCGTGGCGCCGCTCGGACCAGTCGAGCACTGCTGCTCCGGAACCCTAGGCGCTATCGAGAACGACCGTAGCAGAGCCGCGCGGAGCGAGGCCGAGCCAGCCGCAGAGTGCGCCGCCGCAGGCTTCACTCGTTGAGCAAGTTGAACTATACTCACTGATGGATCGGGGAGAAACGAGTCCGATCCATGACGTCTTCGCCCACCACTCTCAGCTGGCGTGTGCGGCTCCCCGCGCTCGCTATGGCCTTGACACTAGCTCCCACAGCGGCACTGCTCGCCCCCGGCACCACCGCAGTCGCGCTCACCCCGGCCGCCGCCTTCGCCGGAACTGCGCACTTCACCGTGTCCGACGTGTCGTCTTCCGGCGCGGGTCCGATGGGCACGGTCCTCGACGCCGATCGCGGTCTGGTGTACACGGCGAACAACGACGGCGACAGCGTCTCGGTGATCGATTCAGACAGCGGCTCGGTGCTCTCGACGGTCGCGGTCGACCCGTGGCCCGTCGCTCTCGCGATCGACTCCGTCCACGACACCGTGTGGGTGACGAGTCAGCTCAACGGAATCGTCTCGGTGATCGATCAGGCGACGAACACCGTGGCGCAGACCTATACCGTCGGCGCGGGCGCGTGGGGCATCGACATCGATGACAGTACCGGCACGGCCTACGTGACCAGCGCGACCAGCGGGACCCTCGCGATGATCGACACGACCTCCGGGGCGATCTCCACGACTACGGTGGGCGCGGGCATCCGCGGCGTCGCCGTCGATGGTGCGACGCACACCGCTTACGTCGCCAGCTACCCGACCGATTCGGTCGTGACCGTCGACACTCTGACTGGCGCGGTGGGCGCGAGCGAACTCGCTGTCGGGTACGGGCCGAAGGAACTCGCGCTCGATCCGGAGACCGGCGACCTCTACGTAGCGAACTTCGACGAAGACTCGGTGACCGTGTACGAGACACGCGGAGTTCCGCGCCGGGTAGCCGACATCCCGGTGTCGGCGCAGCCGCGTATGGTGACGATCGACAGTGCCCGGGGAGTGGCATGGGTGCCGAACTGGGTCGCCCGCAGCATCAGTGTCATCGATCTGAGCCTGCGGTCTGTGATCGCGACGATTCCCGTCAACAACGGCCCCTTCCAGGTGGCAGTCGATCCCTCGTCGAACACGGCGTTCGTCGCCCACAACGGAGACGACACGGTGTCCAGGATCAGCTGGACCATCAGCCCCGCCTTCGACAAGACCGATTTTTCGCTGAAGGCAGTGACGGGGCGTGCATTCGTGGCCCAGGTGAAAGCATCCGGCTCTCCGCCGCCCGCGTATTCCGTGACGTCTGGCACTCTCCCGCCAGGCCTTCTCCTGGATGCCGCGACCGGCGCGATCTCCGGCGTGCCTACCCGGAGCGGTACGTATCGCTTCGAGCTGACAGCAAGCAACGGATCGGCACCGGACGCGGCTCTCGCAGGCGAGATCGACGTGGAGCCCGGTCTGGCCCCCTCCCCTCCGCGGTTCTGATCCTGCAGCCGCATCCGTCACTCGGCGGCGGAGCGGCCGTCGAGGGTGTCGAGGGAGGTCTCCTCGGCGTCGAGCGCCACGCGCATCGCGTCGATCGACTCCGAGGAGAAGGCGCCGCGCTCGTAGACGTCGCGGAGCGCGTCGCGTTCGGCGACCAGCTGCACCCGGCGCAACTGCCGGTACTGGGTGACCTGGTTCTCCGGGTCGGAGAGGTCTTCGCTCGCCCACACCTCGAGATGGTTCATCCAGCGGTCGCTCTCGGCCCTCACGTCGGCGAGCGCCTTCGGCTCGAGCGGCGCCCCGGCCGACTCGGCCTCCACAGCGGCGGCGGCCACCGCGGAGTCGCCCGCATCCTTCAGGAGCTTGCGCAGCTCGTACAGCTCGGTGCGCTCGCTCCCCGGGTCGTCGCCGGCCGGGCGCAGCCGGCGCACCACGGGCGGCAGCAGCAACCCCTGCACCACCAAGGTCACGATCGCCACGGCGAACGCGATCAGCACGAGCGACTCGCGCATCGGCTGGCCCTCGGGAATGGTCTGCACGGCCGCCACGGTGACCACACCGCGCATGCCCGACAGGCCCAGGATCACGCCGTCGCGCCAGCCCAGCGCCTGGTCACGCTCGGCGGTGAGGTCGTTGTTCTGCTGCTCGAGCCGTCTGCGGAAGTTCTCGAAGGTCTTCGAGAAGCGCGCCCGCATCGTCGGATCGATCTCGACGGGCTCCGTCGGCGGGTTCCGCTCCAGCTCGGCCAGCCGCGCCAGGATGTCGTCGCGCGCCGCCTTGTCCTTCTTCGTCACGAGGCCCAGTCGCGCCCGCGCGCCCCTCGTGATGGCCTTCAGCGGCGACTGCCGGATGCCGAGCCGGCGCATGTTCGCGGCGCGCTGCTGGAAGTCCTCCTCGGTGACCGCGCTGAACCGCTCCTGCGTCTTGTCGGCCCGCGCCGCCCGCTTGCGGTACCGGCGGCGGATCGTCCAGAGCAGGGGCGGCATGGCGGCGAACCGGATGCCCACCAGCAGCAGGATGACGAGCCCCGCGACCCCCAGCGTGCCCAGCAGCTGGTTCTGCTCGAGCACCTCGGTGACCACCGGCCACAGCTGGAACCCCATGAACAGGAACACCGCGTTCTCCACCAGCAGCGTCACCGTGCGCCAGGTGTTCGCCTCGGCGAGACGGAACGAGGCCCGGATGCGGTACGCCCCCTGATTGCCCACCACGATGCCGGCCACCACCACGGCCACCACGCCGGAGGCGTGCACGGTCTCGCCGGCCAGGAACGCCAGGAACGGGACCACCAGCGACACCGCGGCATCCAGAACCGGATCGGTGATGCGGCGCCGCAGCGCGACGACGACCGCCCCGAGGATGCCCCCGATCAGCGCCGCGCCGACGACCGCCCAGAGGAAGGTGAGGGCGATCATCCCGCCGTTAGGCGACTCGGTCGACGTGCTGACGATCGCGAGCATGGTCGACAGCAGCACCAGGGCGGTGGCGTCGTTCACCAGCCCCTCGCCCTCGAGGATCGTGACGATGCGGGGCGGCAGACCGAGTCGCTTGCCGAGGCTCGTGGCGGCGACCGCATCCGGGGGCGCCACCACGGCCCCGAGGGCGATGGCCAGCGCGATCGGCACGGTGAGCCAGAGCAGGTGCACCAGCACCCCCACGAGCACCGCCGACACCACCACGAGCACGATCGCGAGAAAGCCGATCACCCGCAGATTGCGGCGGAAGTCGACGAGCGGCACCTGCCGGGCGGCCGCGTACAGCAGCGGCGGCAGGATGACCGTGAGCACGAGCGACGGTTCGACCTCCACGTGCGGGATGGCGGGTATCGCGCCCACGATCACACCCACGACGGTCAGGGCCAGCGGCGCGGCGACCCCGATGCGGCCCGCGAAGAACGACACGGCCCCGATCACCAGGACGACGCCCACCACCACGAGCGTGACCAGCTCTGTGCTCTCCATGCCCCAAGGCTACCGAGGGCCCGGCGCCCCTCCCGGGTCACACGGACCAGGGCGTTCGGATGCCGTTCCCGCGTCGCGTCGAAATGCGACACGGGGAGGGTGCGCGGCGTCGGGGGTCGGGCGTACGCTTCGAGCGACGGCATCGGGCCGCCGGTGAGAGGAGATCAGGATGGCAATCGACGACGACGACATCACGACCGACGCAGCTGCGGGCGGCGAGGGAACCGCCGACGGCGGCGCAAACCCGGGCGGCCACGACGGCGGGGCCGACGGCTCGGCAGCCGGCGGCGAAGGTCCGGCCGACGGCGGCGCGAACCCCGATGGGCACGACGGCGGAGCCGACGGATCGGCCGACGAGGGAGAGGGCACCGCTGACGGCGGCGCGAACCCCGGCGGCCACGACGGCGGGGCCGACGGCTCGGCGTGACGAACGGTTTCGAGCGCGGGTCGGATGCCCGGCCCGCGCTCTCCCGCTGCATCTCGGTCGCTCCGGCGGAGTTCGACCGCGAGTTCTGGGGGCGGGCGCCCCTGCTGTCCCGGGCGGCCACCCTCCCGGAGGGGTTCCGCGACCTGCTCACCGAGGAGGCGGTCGACGAGCTCGTGAGCGAGCGCGGACTGCGCACCCCGTTCATCCGGATGGCTCACGAGGGATCGGTGCTCCCGCCGTCGGCGTACACCGCGCCGGGCGGCTTCGGCGCCGAGGTGGGCGACCAGGTCAGTTCCGAGAAGGTGCTCGCCGAGTTCGCCGCGGGCGCCACGATCGTGCTGCAGGGGCTGCACCGCATCTGGCCGCCGCTGATCGACTTCACCCGGCGTCTGGTCGACGACCTCGGGCATCCGATCCAGGTGAACGCCTACATCACCCCCGCGTCCTCGCGCGGCTTCGACCCGCACTACGACGTGCACGACGTGTTCGTGCTGCAGATCGCCGGCGAGAAGCACTGGCGCATCCACGCTCCGGTGCATCCGGATCCGCTCCGCGACCAGCCCTGGAGCGATCACCGTGCCGCCGTCACGGAGGCCGCCACGCACGAGCCCGTGATCGACGCGGTCTTCCAGCCCGGTGACGCCCTGTATCTGCCGCGCGGGTGGATCCATTCGGCCGAAGCCCTCGGCGGCACCAGCGTGCACCTCACCATCGGCGTGGCCGCCTACACGCGCGCCGACGTGGTGCAGGCGTTGATCGGCTCGCTCGGCGACGTGGCCGCGTTGCGCTGGTCGCTGCCGGCCGGCCTCGACTTCTCCGACCCCGAGGCGCTGCGCCCCGTGGTCGACGACACGCTGGCCGCACTGCAGGAGGCGTTCGCCGCGATGGCCACCACCTCCACCGGCAGCCCCACGCACAGTCCTGCGGGCGCGCAGGAAGCCACCGATGCGCAGAGAGTCGCGGATGCGCCGAGAACTCCGGATGCGCGGCCCGCGACAGACGCGGCCGTCACCGTCTCGAACCGGCTCGCGGCACGCTTCGCCTCCGCCACCCGGCCCGAGCCGGTGTCGCCCCTGGCCACGGTCGACGCCATCGCGGCGCTGAACCCCGGCTCGCGCGTGCGCTGGCGCGGCTCGCTGCACGCCGCCGTCGATCTCGGCCCCGACGGCGAGACCGTGCGCATCCGCACCCCCTCGAAGACCGTGTCCTTGCCCGCCGAGGCCGAGCCGGCCGTGCGGCGCCTGCACGCGGGCGCAGCGGTGTCCCTCGCCGAGTTGCCGGGCCTCGACCCCGCGAGCGCGGTCGTCGTGGCGCGGCGCCTGCTGCGCGAGGGCATCCTGGTTCCCGCGTGAACGCCACCGCGCGCGGCCGGGCGGGCTGCCGGAGGCGCGGGAGACCGGGCGCGATTCCCGGCGGGATCCGGCGGGAGGCTGCGTCGACACGCTCGTCCCGCCGGGTGCGGAGCGCGGCGGCATGAGCGCGGCCGCACTGCCGGCCACCGGGGATCCCGCGCCGCACCCGCCCGCCGCGCCGGAGTGGCGGCCGTGCAGCGACCGGTCGCGCGAGCGCGACGATCCGCTGGCCGCGACCGGCGGCCGTGGGCTGCAGTGGTTCCTGGTGGAGAACGAGGGCGCCTGGGGTATCCGCGCCTTTCTCGACCCGCCCTTCGACGTCGAGCTGGGCCGGGCCCTGGTGACGCGCATCGAGAGCGCCGGGATGCGCCCGCTCGCCATCCGCCGCACGGGCCGCCACCCCGAGCGCATCGACCGCAGCACGCCGCAGCGGTGGCGCTGGGCCTTCGTCGACAGCCGGCCGGGGCACGAGACCGTGCGCTGGGGCGAGGTCGACGAGCCGCACCAGCTGCTCGACGTGCCGCTGGACGGCTCGGCGGGCGTCGCATCCGATCAGCCGGTGTTCGCCGTGTGTGCCCACGCCCGGCACGACCAGTGCTGCGCCGTGCGCGGGCGGCAGGTGGTGGCGCGCCTGGCCGAGGCCTTCCCCGACGAGACCTGGGAGTGCTCGCACCTCGGCGGCGACCGCTTCGCCGGCACGATGATCCTGTTCCCGCACGGCCTCTACTACGGGCGGGTCGACGACGACGACGCGGCCCGGATCGCCGCGAGCTACCGGGCCGGGCGCGTCGAGGAGCCGTTCTTCCGCGGCCGCAGCTCGCTCACGCATCCGGTGCAGGCCGCGCAGCACTACGCGCGGCTCGAGTTCGGCGACGACCGCGTCGAGGCCTACGCCCCGCTCGGCGAGGAGTGGCACGACGGCGGCGACGGCCACGCCCGCTGGACGGTGACCCTCGCCGACACCGACGCGTCGCGCACCATCACCGTCGAGCTCGCCGAAGCCCACTCCGACCCCCTGCTCTCCACCTGCGCCGCCACCCGCCCCGGCCGCGTGCGCCAATGGGACCTCGTCGCCCTCACGCGCGGATTCTGACCGTCACACCCCCGAAACACCGCCGAGACACCGCATCCCTAGGGTGAGCCCTGAGCGGCGTCCGTCGTCAGCGCGGTCACCCAGCGCCGCGACGAGGGAGAAGACCCATGAGTGGAAACAAGGCCCGACTGCAGGCGATGCGCGACGTGGAGGCCTACGTGCCCCCGGCCCACAGCTTCGACGAGTCCGAAGCACCCGGATCCGTGTTCGGCACGAACGTGTTCAACCAGGCCGTGATGCAGAAGCGTCTGCCGAAGTCGGTGTACAAGTCGGTGATGTCCACCATCGAGCACGGCGCCACGCTCGACCCGCTGGTGGCGGATGCCGTGGCCAGCGCCATGAAGGACTGGGCCCTGGAGAAGGGTGCCACCCACTACGCACACGTCTTCTACCCGCTGACCGGTCTCACCGCCGAGAAGCACGACAGCTTCTTCGAGCCCACCGGCGACGGATCCGCTCTCGCCGAGTTCGCCGGCAAGACCCTCGTGCAGGGCGAGCCCGACGCCTCCAGCTTTCCCAACGGCGGCCTGCGCAACACCTTCGAGGCCCGCGGCTACACCGGCTGGGACGTCACGAGCCCCGCCTACGTGCTCGAGAACCCGAACGGCAACACCCTCTGCATCCCCACCGTCTTCGTGTCGATGACCGGCGAGGCGCTCGACCACAAGACCCCGCTGCTGCGCTCGCAGCAGGCGATGGGCGAGCACGCCGAGCGCATCCTGAAGCTGTTCGGCCACACCGACACCAAGAAGGTCGTCTCCTTCTGCGGGCCCGAGCAGGAGTACTTCCTGGTCGACCGGCACTTCTTCCTCGCCCGTCCCGACCTGATGAACGCGGGCCGCACGCTCTTCGGCGCGAAGCCGCCCAAGGGCCAGGAGTTCGACGACCACTACTTCGGCGCCATCCCCGAGCGCGTGCTCGGCTTCATGATGGACACCGAGCGCGAGCTGTTCAAGCTCGGCATCCCCGCGAAGACACGGCACAACGAGGTGGCCCCCGGCCAGTTCGAGATCGCGCCGATGTTCGAGCGCGGCAACATCGCGGCCGACCACCAGCAGCTCTTGATGACGACGTTCAAGACCATCGCCAAGAAGCACGGCATGGAGATCCTGTTCCACGAGAAGCCCTTCGCCGGGGTCAACGGATCGGGCAAGCACGTCAACTTCTCGCTCGGCAACTCCGAGCTCGGCTCGCTGCTGGTGCCGGGCGACACCCCGCACGACAATGCGCAGTTCCTGGTGTTCTGCGCCGCGGTCATCCGGGCCGTGCACACGTACGCGGGGCTGCTGCGGGCCTCCGTCGCCTCCGCCACCAACGACCACCGGCTGGGCGCCAACGAGGCTCCCCCGGCGATCATCTCGATCTTCCTCGGCGACCAGCTGGCCGACATCTTCGAGCAGATCGCCTCCGGCCCCGCCACCTCGTCCAAGGGCAAGGGGCACATGACGATCGGCGTCGACACGCTGCCCGTGCTGCCGACCGACCCGGGCGACCGCAACCGCACCAGCCCGTTCGCCTTCACCGGCAACCGCTTCGAGTTCCGTGCGCCCGGGTCGATGCAGACCGTCTCGGGCCCGATGGTCACGATCAACACGATCATGGCCGACTCCCTCGACTACGTGGCGACCACGCTGGAGGCATCCGTCGCCGAGGGCACCGACTTCGACTCCGCGGTGCAGGCCCTCCTGACCGAGATCATCACCGAGCACGGCGTCGTCGTGTTCAACGGCGACGGATACGCGGATGCCTGGCCCGTGGAGGCCGAGAAGCGCGGGCTCGCGAACCTCAAGACGACGCTGGATGCTCTGCCCGAGCTGATCACGCCGGCCGCCCTCGAGCTCTTCGCGAAGTACAAGGTGTTCAACGAGCGCGAGATGCACTCGCGGTACGAGATCGGGCTCGAACAGTACGCGCTGACGATCGGCGTGGAGGCGAGGCTGACGCTCGAGATGGGCGCGACGCAGATCCTGCCGGCGGCCGTGCGTCACCAGACGGAGGTGGCGACGAACATCGCCGCGCTCAAGGCGGCCGGGGTCGAGGCCGATCTGGCGCCGCTGGAGGAGGTGTCGTCGCCGATCGGCGAACTGCGCGGCGCACTCGCCGCCCTGCGCTCCGCGCTCGCGGCGGAGGTGGGGCACCAGGCCCTGGCCGAGGCGGAGCACGCGCGCGACGCCCTGCTGCCGGCGATGTCGGCCGTGCGGGCCGCATCCGACGCCCTGGAGGAGCTCGTCTCCGACGACATCTGGCCCCTGCCCACCTACCAGGAGATGCTCTACGTGCTGTAGCAGCGCCCCACCACCCGCCCCACCTCGCCGACCCGTCACTTCGTACCGTTATCCCTGGCTCAAAGGGGGACGAAGTGACGGGTCGACGTCGTTGTGGCGGGGGTTGGTTGTCTCGACAAGTGCTTAGGATTGGGGCATGGATGCACCCCGCTGGCTGAGCGCCGAACAGTTGCGGGCGTGGATCCGGCTCGAGGCCGTCGTCGAGCTGCTGCCGGCCGTGCTCGACTCGCAGCTGCAGCGGGATGCGGCGCTGACGCACTTCGAGTACCTCGTGCTCGCGAAGCTCTCCGAGAGCCCGGATCGGGTGCTGCGGATGACCGCCCTGGCCGCCACCACGAACTCCACGCTCCCCCGCCTCTCGCACGTCGTGAGCCGCCTCGAGGCGCGCGGCTACGTCGAGCGGCTGCCCTGCCCGGGTGACCGCCGCGCCACGAACGCGCACCTCACCGAGGCGGGCTGGGACAAGGTCGTGGCCACGGCGCCCGGCCACGTCGACACCGTGCGCTCGCACGTGATCGACCTCCTCACCGACGAGCAGGTCAGCCAGCTCGACGGCATCATGGCCACCCTGCTGCAGAAGCTCGACCCCGAGAACACCCTCCGCGTCCTCCCCTGACCCTTCCCGTTCGCCGGTGCGCGGCGGGTGGTGGGTGTCGGGGGTGAGGGGCAGGATGGGGGCATGCCTGAGCTGCCCGAAGTGCACGCCCTCGTGAGCGATCTCGGGGCGCGGCTCGGCGGGCGCACCATCGAGCGCTTCGAGGTGGTGTCGTTCGCGGCGCTCAAGACCTTCGAACCCACACCCACGGCGCTGGCCGGGCAGCGGATCGCGAGCGTCTCGAGGCATGGCAAGTTCCTCGACTTCACGGTGGGTGCTCCGGATGCCGCCGTGCACCTGGTACTGCACCTCGCGCGGGCGGGCTGGATCCGGTGGCGCGAGGGTCCGCCCCCGCCGCCGAGCGGGCGGCCCGGCAAGGGGCCGCTAGCCGCACGACTGGTGCTGGCCGACGACGGGCTCGGCCCGGCCGGCTCGGGGCTCGACATCACCGAGGCCGGCACCAAGAAGAGCCTCGCGCTGTACCTGGTGCGGGATGTGGCCGAGGTGCCGGGCATCGCGCGGCTGGGGCCCGATCCGCTCGACGACGCCTTCACCGAAGAGGTGTTCGCCGGCATCCTGGCCGGTGCGGGCCGCGCGCAGATCAAGGGCGTGCTGCGCAACCAGTCGGTGATCGCGGGGATCGGCAACGCGTACTCCGACGAGATCCTGCACACCGCCCGGATGTCCCCGTTCAAGCCCGCCGCGATGACCGCGGAGGAGACATCCGCCCTCTATGCGGCGATGCAGTCGACCCTGCGCGGCGCGATCGAGCGCGCCGACGGCCTGGCCGCCTCGGAGCTGAAGCGCGAGAAGAAGTCGGGCCTGCAGGTGCACGGCCGCACCGGCGAGGCGTGCCCCGTGTGCGGCGACACCGTGCGCCAGGTCACCTACGCCGACTCCAGCCTGCAGTACTGCCCCACCTGCCAGACCGGCGGCAAGCCGCTGGCCGACCGCGTGCTCTCCCGTCTGCTCAAGTAGCCGCGACCCGCCCGCGCGCCGCAGCGGCGGATCGGCGTGCGAGCACGCGGCCCCGTCGGCCTTGCGGGAGGCCGCGTCAGCGCACGCGGCGGGCGGTGAACTGCATGCGGGGGTGGGCGTAGAACTCCTGCGACTCCACCAGGCGCAGCTCGCGCTCGCCCGAGGCGAGGGTGGCGTCGATGAGGTCGAAGATGCTCGAGGCCGTGCGCTCCAGTGCCAGTTTCGCGTCACCCGTCGCCCGGTAGTGGGCGGTGAACAGCCCGGCGGTCACGTCGCCCGATCCGTTGGCCTTGATCGGCAGCTGCGGGGTCTGCACGATCCACGCGCCGGCCGAGTCGACGGCGAGCATCTCGACGGTGTCGGGCTCGCGGTCGGGGCGCTCGACGCTGGTCACCAGCACGGTCGACGGGCCCATCGCGCGGGCCAGGTCGACGGATGCGAGGGTCGAGTCGAGATCGCCCGGCTCGGTCTCGGTGAGGAAGCCGAGCTCGAACTGGTTCGGCGTGATGATGTCGGCCACGGGAACCACGCGCTCGCGCAGCAGCACGGGGATCTCCGGCGCCACGAAGCAGCCCGACTTCGCGTTGCCCATCACGGGATCGCACGAGTAGATGGCCGAGGGGTTCGCCGCCTTCACGCGCTGCACGGCGTCGATGATGACGTCGCCGATGCCCGCGCCGCCCTGGTAGCCCGAGAGCACGACGTCGATCTGGGGGAACACGCCCCGCTCCTCGATGCCCGTGATGACCGCGCGGACGTCGTCGGGCGAGATCAGCGGCCCCCGCCACGACCCGTACCCCGTGTGGTTGGAGAAGTTGACCGTGTACACCGGCAGCACCTCCACCCCGATGCGCTGGAGGGGGAACACGGCTGCCGAGTTGCCGACGTGGCCGTACGCCACCGCCGACTGGATCGAGAGGATCTTCATCCCTTTACTCTCGCAGGTTTGGAACCACCCGGTGTCACTCGACGCACCGCGCGCAGGTCATCCGGCGTCACGGGGTGTGCCTGGCACCGCGCGCCGCCATGAGCGCCGCGCCACGCATCTCGACGGAGCGCGGGCAGGCGGTAGCGCGGGACGCAGGGCGGAAAGCGGCTCAGTCGAGCGGCGGGTAGCCCTCGGCGGGGTCGAGTGCCGGGCGGGCCGAGGCGCCACCGCCTTGCACGGTGGGCATCACGACGCGCGGGTCGGCGCGGAACGCCGCCGACCAGGCCGCCCAGTCGCCGTCGGCAGCCTCGAGACGCGCCAGGTGCGCGCGCGTCGGGAGCATCACGTGCGGGCCCCCGTCGGCGAGCCCGGTGAGCACCTCGCGCGGCTCGAGCCACTGCGCGCCCAGGATCTCGACGCCGTCGACCACCTCGGCGGCCTGGCCCGCGTCCTCGCCTGCGGCATCCGGAGCCTCGGCGGCGTAGAACCAGGTGTCGAATCGCTTGGGCTGCACCTCCGGTGTCAGCCAGCGGGACAACGGATGCAGCAACCCGAGGTCGATCCGCAGGCCCGTGGCGCGCAGCACCTCGAGCAGCCCGTCGCCGGCGCCGAACCCGACGCCGACGGCATCCGGTCGCGCGGCGGCCTCTGCACCGTGGCCGAGCAGCCGGTGCGTCTCCTCCCACAGCTCGCGGGCGGCGGCCACGCGACGAGCGCGCTCCGCGACGTCCGCCCCAAGCCCCTCGGGCACGTCGACGACATCGAGCCACTCCTCGCCGGCATCCGCCGCATCCACCACCCCGCCCGGGAACACCAGCGCTCCCGGAAACACCCCCACCGAGCCGCGCTCCACCATGAGCACGGACAGCGGATGCCGCCGCACGAGCAGCACCGTCACCGCGGCCCGCGGAACGGCAGGGTTCGTCTCGCTCATCCCTCCACCCTGTCAGAACGCGCCTGCACCCTGTCAGAACGCGCAACCGACCCGTGCCGAGAAGGTCACATCAGTGCACGATGGACGCATGCGTTGCATTACCTATGCCGGTGGCACCCTCTTCACCACCGATGATGTCGCCGAACACCTGATCGACCTCACCGCGGCCCTGGCCGACCGGGGCAAGGCGCAAGCCGTCGAGATCCCGATCGTGCCCGAGAGCGGCGAGGGTCCGCGCACCGCCGAACTGGTCATCGGGGTCGGCAACGACGTGCTGTCGGTGCCGCAGGACTGGGACGGCGAGGAGCCCGACTTCTCGGCCGACGCCGCCCGTCTCGAAGAGATGCTCAAGAAGCAGACCCCCACAGCGACGGCCGTGGTCATCCCCGACGACGAGACCGCCGACTACTACCCCGAGGACTACCCGGTCTGACCCGGCCGCGCCCGGCGGCGGCGCGGCGCTCGAAGGAAGACACCTTCCCGCCACCGCCGGGCGCCCAGGGTCAGTCGCAGTACCGCGGGTTCGGGAACACGCCGTCACCGATGGTGTTCGGGCCACCCATGAGGTCGAGGTTGTCGGGGTCGAGGTAGCTCTGGAAGATGGCGTCGGCCACCGGTCCGGGGTAGCAGTACGGGCGCACCAGGTAGAGCGGCGCTCCGTAGACCGCGGCGGCGGGTCCGGCCGAGAGGGCGTCGGGGAACACGTAGCCGGATGCGACGAAGACGTCCGTCACCTTGCCGCGGAACACGTCGTAGTTCATGTTGACGGCGACGTCGAACCGGTCGGCACCCGCGTAGCGCACGGCGAAGCCGATCGTCGAGCGGAGGTCGTTCTCGATGCCGTCGCTCACCGAGTTCGGGCCGCCGGCGATGTGGCCGGATGAGGCGCGAACGCGATGCAGCAGGCTCTTGGTCGGGTCATCCAGCGACGACGAGGTGCCGTGCACGAGCAGCACGGCGGCGTCCAGGTGCGCGGCCGCGGGGCCGGCGGCGAGCGCGTCGGGGTAGTTGCTGCCCGTCGCGAGGAAGATGTCGTCCGAGTCACCGGCGCACTCGGTGGCCTCGGAACCCGGAAGGGTGCCGCAGAAGGCGTAGTCGACGACGGCACGCGACACCTCGTAGCGGTCGGCGCCGGCCAGGCGCACGATCGAGGGCTGGAGCGCCGCGAGCTGGTCGTACACACCGGCCGAGATCGTGTTGACACCGCCCACCACGACGATCTTCTGCGGCTGGAGCTGCAGGATCGCCTGCCGGGTGACCTCGGGGATGCTGTCCCGCGTGACGAGCAGCAGCGCGCCGCCCTGGTGGGCTGCGGCCGGCCCGGCGCTCAACGCGTCGGGGTAGTTCTGACCACTGGCGATGTAGAGCACCGGCACCACGTCGCCGACGCTGTCGAGCGTGACGTTGACGGCCACCTCGTAGCGATCCGCGCCACCGTACTGGTAGACCTTGTAGGTCTTGTCGCCCGCCTTCTGCAGCGACGGGTCACCGGATGCCGGTGCGCCCCCGGTGACCGGCGAATCCGTCCGACTGACGCCCGACGGCGTCGGGGCCGGCGCGGTCTCGGCGTGGGCCGCGAGCGGCGCCCCGATCAGCGAGACGGCGATGGCCGCGGTGATGGCCAGTGCCGCCGCGCGGCGCCGTGGTGCGCGACCGGCCGTGCCGGTCTGGCCTGACGCGGTCTGGCGCGATCCGGTCTGGTCTGATGCGGTCTGGCGTGATTCGGTCTGGCGTGATTCGACGGGCGAGCCCGCGATGGATCGATGGTGCACGATTCCCCCCATGAGAACGGGCCGGGTCATGATGTCCCGGCGCAAGTAACTGACGCGAGCCTAGAGCACTCCGGCGACATCTGCGGTGCGGCACGGACAGCACACACCGGAGGCAGAACGCGAAAAACCCCCGGATCAGCGATCCGGGGGTTTCGTGGTGGTGGAGCTACGGGGATTCGAACCCCGGACCTTCTCATTGCGAACGAGACGCGCTACCAACTGCGCCATAGCCCCGCTGACGTCGAAACGACAACCCCGAAAGTCTACGACGAAACCGCGTCCGAATGCGAACCGGCTCCGCGTGGGGCCATCGAGCGTCGGCCTGCCGCCGTCCACGTCACGCACCGGGGTGTCCCCGGACTGCCGTGCACTCGGCGCGGTGGTTCGCGGCTCACCGGAGCGGAGGGGCTCCGGATGCCACCCGCCCGCGCCCGAGCATCAGGATGGCGACGCCCAGCAGCACGCTGCCGACGATCGCGATCGGGAGGTCCATGAAGAACTCCATCACCGCGAACGGCGGGATGAACGCCAGCGCGGTCGCCACGGCCACGACCGGCGTCGGCGGCGTCTCCCCCACCTCCCGCGGCGCCTCCCAGCGCCCCACGAGGAACGACAGGCCGAACACCGCGGCCATCACGATCACGAACATCAGCGGCCGCGTCCACCACCACCAGAGGCTCGCCGGCTCCGGGCTGGCCCCGGGGATCAGCAGCGCCGCCCCCGACACCAGCAGGATCACCGGCAGATGCCACAGGTAGATCGTCATCAGCCGGGTGCCCATCAAAAACACGAAGGCGCGCGCCGCGTGCGTGTTCATCAGCTTCGCCAGAGCCGGGCGCAACAGGCACAGGATGCTCGCCTGGGCCACCGCGAGCGCGACCAGCGGCAGCGTGGGCGGATTGAGGTTCGTGAGCATGTCGTCGGCGTACGGCCCGACGGCCGTCATCGGCACGAGGCTGGCGTAGGCCACGACGGCGATCAGCACGAGAGCCCACCAGCGGCGTGCGGCGAACCATCCGTCGGCGTACCAGAAGCCGAGCTGCTGCACGAGCAGCCAGACGAAGAACAGGTTGGCCAGGCCGATCGCGTCGATCCCGGTCGAGAAGCGCACGGCGTCGACCACCACGGCCCCGGCGAGCAGCAGGAGCAGCGTCGCCCGGGGCGCGCGCAGGTGCCAGCCGACCATCAGCGGCACCAGGGCCTGGCAGAGCATGTAGGCGGCGAGGAACCACAGCGGCGAGGCGGCGCCCACCACCGCGAGGCGAACCAGCTCGGGGTCGATGCCGATCAGCTGCGCCCCACCGATCACCACCGCGTAGAAGAGGAACAGCGGGAAGGCCGGCTGGGCCAGCCTCAGCACGCGGTTGCGAACGTACCCGGCGGCCGTTCCGCCGCGGCGCACGGTGCTGCGCCACGCGGTGATCGACGCGAAGCCGCCCACCACGAAGAACAGCGGCATGATCTGGCCCACCCAGGTGACGGGGGCGAACCACCACTGCGCCTCCAGGGGTCGCGACACGACGACTGCGCCATCCGCACCGAGGCCAACACCCACCATCAGCAAGTGGATGACCACCACGAGGAGCACGCAGAAGACGCGGGCGAGGTCGAGCGTCAGGTCGCGCTTGGAGAGGTCGATCGACGAACCGCTCCGCGAGGCCTTGCTCGCCGGAGGTGCGGTCCGGAGCCGCGCGTCGTCGCTCATGCAGTCATCCTAGGACGACGAGCGGCGTCGTATGCGGCACGCGGCATACACGACGGATGCGCCCGCAGACGCGTCTCACGAATCGCGGAGCGCTTGCACCAGCTGCGCCTTGGTCTTCTTCGAGTAGCCGGTGAGGCCGAGCTCCTTGGCACGCTTCTTGAGTTCGGGCACGGTCCAGTCCTCATACGAACCGGACTCCCCGCCCTTCCGGCCCAGGGCCTTGCGCCCGCGGGCCGCCGCCGCGTTCGAGATGCGGGCCGCCTTCTGCTTCGAGTCGCCCTCGTCGCGGAGCTTCTGGTAGAGCTCGGGATCCTTCAACTGGGGCGTGCTGTTCTCCGGCATGGTTCCTCCTTGCCGGGCACGCTACGCCCGCGGAAGAGCGGCGGCAACGGGCCGCGAGGGCACCGATCGCGGGCGGGCGTGAGGGCGGGCGGCTCAGCCGGCGCGGCGCCGCGCGAGCACGGCGTCGAGGTCGAGGTGCGAGCTCGTGTCGCCCTCGACGATCCCCATCCGGGCGAACCGCGAGGGCGGCGCGGGCGGAGCGGCGACGGGAGCAGCAGGCAGCTCGGCGACCGTCTCGTGCTCCGCCTTCAGCCGCAGCCGCAGCGCCTCTTCGGCTTCGGCCGCAGCGCGCAGCAGCTCCTCGCGCTCGACGGAGGCCACGGGTTCGGCGGCAGCAGGGGTGACTGCGGCCGCCGCGCCGGCGGGCTCGGCCGCCGCACCCGCGTCGTCCCCGACGGCGGTCACGCTGTCGGGCAGTCCCAGCGGCGCGTGGGATGCGCGGTCGAGGTACAGCGGCCGGGGCACCACGACCGGCACCCAGCCCGCCCCCGCCGATCCGTCGCCCTCGAGATCCTCGTCCTGCACGTCTTCGGAGGCGTCAGCGTCGGCTGTCGCGTCGAGCACGGCCACCGGATGCCCGCCCACCGCGTGATCGACGAACGCCGGTGCGACGCGCACGCCCTCGGGGCGCGGCAGCCGCAGGTGGCGGCCGGCGCGGGCGAGCCGCACGAGCACCGCGAGGCTCACACCGGAGGCGATGACGCCGCCGATGAGGATGATCCAGGCGCCGGTGTAGGCGGCCTGCATGCCCCCCAGCACGGCGACGGCGAGCGACAGCGCGAGCACTCCGGCCATCACGGCGCGGGTTCGGCGCAGGCGGTCGGCGGTGCGCACGGCCGAGGGGATGGCCTCGAGCTCGCGCTCGACGGCGCGGTGCTTCAGGATGCGCTCCTGCTCGGCGATGCTGCGGGCGTTCGCCTCGACCCGCACCTCGTCGGGCATCTCGGCCGTCTCGGCCAGGATGCGCAGCGTCTGCTGCAGCCGCACGGCGTTGCGCTCGGTGGCGAGGTACTGCCGGCTCTTGAACCACGAGGGCACGAGGTACACGAGCCACAGCACCGCCGCGAGGGCGATCATGAACCCTCCGCCGAGCCATTCCGTAGTCATGCCTCAACGGTAGGGCCGCATCCCGCCCACGCCCGTGCGCCCGGAGCGCGTGTCTCCCGCGGACTTGCCCCGAATGGCCGCCACCCGAACCGGATGGCCGCCGGTCGAGGCGAATGGCGGCCGGTCGAGGCGAGTCAGGGAGACGCCGGGGCGGCGCAGCTCAGGGCCTGGTGGGGATGGGGTGCTCGGCGGCGGCGCGATCGGCCTCGGGCACACTGCCCTGCCCCACGGGCACGCGGCCCTCCTGCCAGCGGCGCAGCACGCCGACCGGCAGTTCCTCGCGCACGAGGGCGAAGCAGAAGTGGTCGCGCCAGTCGCCGTTGATGTGGATGAACCGCCGCCGCAGCCCCTCGTAGCGGAACCCGAGCTTCTCCACCACGCGCAGGCTCGGCCCGTTCTCGGGGCGGATGCAGATCTCGATCCGGTGCAGCCCCACCGAGAAGAAGCAGTAGTCGGCGGCCAGCGCCACCCCCGTCGGCGTAATGTTCTTGCCCGCGAACCGCTCCGACACCCAGTAGCCGATCGAGGCCGAGGCCACCGATCCGTAGCTGATCGACGACACGTTCAGTTGCCCGGCCAGCTCACCGTCGTACTCGAGGATGAACGGCAGCCCGAGCCCGGCCCGCGCATTGGCCTGCAGGGAACGGATGCTCGCCCGGGTGTCGAACGACATCGGCCCCTGCGGGTTGGTCGCCTCCCACTTGCGCAGCCACGGCCGGTTCTCGATCAGCTCGCGCTCGAGCGGCTTGGCGTCGCGCACGCGGATCGGCCGCACCGTGAACGGGCCATCGGAGAGAGTCGGAACGAACATTTCTCGAACACTACCGCTCTGCGGCGGAAACGCTCAAAGACCGTCTCACAACCCCGCGACGAAGTCCTTCAGCCACGGCCGCAGGTCGGGACCGAGGTCCCTGCGGTCGCTGGCCAGCTGCACGATCGCCTTGATGTAGTCGAGCTTGTCGCCGGTGTCGTAGCGGCGGCCGTCGAACACCACGCCGTAGACGCCGTTCGCGATCGAGTCGTCGGCCGCGAGCGTGAGCAGCGCATCCGTCAGCTGGATCTCGTTGCCCTTGCCGGGGGGCGTGTTCTCGAGTATCTCGAACACCTCGGGCTGCAGCACGTAGCGGCCGATCACGGCCAGGTTCGAGGGGGCCGTGCCCTCCTCGGGCTTCTCCACGAGGCCCGTCACCTTCACCACGTCGGCCTCGTCGGTGGGCTCTACGGATGCCACACCGTACAGGTGCGTCATCGAGGGGTCGACCTCCATCAGCGCGATGATCGTGGCGCTGCGCGCCTGCTCCACCTCGAGCATCCGCTTCAGCAGCGGGTCGCGGGCGTCGATGATGTCGTCGCCGAGCAGCACCGCGAAGGGCTCGTGCCCCACGTGCATCCGCGAACGCAGCACCGCGTGGCCGAGGCCCAGCGGATCGCCCTGACGCACGTAGTGCATCTCGGCCAGTGCGGTCGACTCGTTCACGACCTTGAGCATCTCGCCCTTGCCCTTTTGCTCCAGCGTCGACTCGAGCTCGTACACGCGGTCGAAGTGGTTCTCGATCGCCGCCTTGTTGCGGCCCGTGACCACCAGCACGTCGTTGAGACCGGCATCCACCGCCTCTTCGACCACGTACTGGATGGCCGGTTTGTCGACGACCGGCAGCATCTCCTTCGGCATCGCCTTCGTGGCCGGAAGGAACCGAGTCCCAAGCCCGGCCGCCGGAATCACTGCTTTACTCAACGGGTTACCCATGCGCTTTAGCGTATACATGTTCGGCCTTTCTCATAGGGGCCGCACGAAACACCGCCGTCATCTTCGCGCGCCTACAATTGCACGCATGGCCACCGACGCGACGAACGAGAAGCGCGCCCTGCGCGCCGAGCTCCGCGAGCGGCGGCGCACGCGCCCCGCCCACGTGGTCGACAAGGCGAACGAGGGCTTCACGGCCAACCTGATCGCGCTGGCCACCCAGACGGATGCCCGCACCATCTCGGCGTACCTCTCCACCTCCTTCGAGCCCAACACCCGGCCCTTCCTCAACTGGGCCCTGACCGACGGCCGCCGCGTGCTGCTGCCCATCGCCCGGCAGGACGGTCTGCTCGACTGGGCCGAGGGCGACGGCGAGACCGAGACCGAGGGCCTGTACGGGCTTCCCGAGCCGGTCGGCGGCATCCTCGGCCCGATCGCGATCAACGACGCCGACCTCATCCTCATCCCCGCCTCGGCCGTGGATGCGCACGGCACCCGCATGGGCTGGGGCCGCGGCTACTTCGACCGCACGCTCGGCTCGATGGAGAAGTGCCCGCCCGTGTACGCGGTGGTCTTCGATGATGAGATCCTTGACGAGGTGCCCCGTGAGGTGCACGACGCCCCGATCGACGGGGCCGTCACCCCCACACGCATCCTGCGCTTCTGATCCTCTCGAAAGACGAACTGTGCCCACATACTCTTACCGCTGCACGGAGTGCGACAACGCCTTCGACATCCAGCAGGCGTTCACCGACTCCACGCTCACCGAATGCCCCGTCTGCGGCGGCAAGCTGCGCAAGGTGTTCAGCCCCGTGGGCGTGACGTTCAACGGATCGGGCTTCTACCGCACCGACTCGCGGGCGAAGAGCTCGTCGGGAGACTCCGGATCGGGCAGCTCGTCGAGCTCGTCCGGGTCGTCGTCCTCGTCCGGCTCGTCGTCGTCCGGCTCGTCCTCTTCGGCCCCCGCGGCGACGCCGTCCGCCGCGCCTTCGACCTCGAAGCCGGCCTCCGCATAGGCTTTATCCCATGATCAAGGGATTCAAGGAGTTCATCCTCCGCGGGAACGTCATCGACCTGGCCGTCGCGGTCGTCATCGGAGCCGCGTTCACCGCGGTCGTCAACTCGATCGTGAACAGCGTGTTCAACCCGCTGATCAGCGCGATCTTCCAGTCCGACAGTCTCGACAACGTGGCCGTGGTGCAGCTCGGCGACGCCCAGCTGAAGTTCGGTGCGGTGCTGGGCGCGGTCATCCAGTTCCTGCTGGTGGCGATCGTGGTCTACTTCGTCTTCGTGGTGCCGATCAACCACCTCAAGAAGGTCGCCTTCGCGATCAAGAAGACCCCGGCCGAGTCGCTCGAGGAAAAGAACGAAGAGCTGCCGCCCACCGAGACCGAGCTGCTCATCCAGATCCGCGACCTGCTCGCCGTGCAGCGCGCCGAGGCCGCCGGCGAGACCCTCCCCACCGAGCCGCACACCCCCAAGCACTGACTACCAGTGCGGCGGGACATCCTGTCGCAGGCGGTCGTCGTTCGGCCCTGAAGATCCTTTCGGGGCCGGACGGCCGCCCCAGGACTCGTCGCGGTCTTCGGCGGCCTTCACGGGGTCGCGCGCGGGGAGCGCCTGCGGGGCGGGATCGCTGCCGGGCACCGGCGCGGTCGAGGCACGACGGGGTCCCGTCTTCTTGACGGTCATGTCAAAAGCCTAGAACAGCGGGTGCACTGCGAGGGTCGGATCCGCTACACCCGCACGATCGGCTGGGTCTCCACGAGCGACAGCTCGCGCACGCCGATCACGTTGGCGATGCGGGCGGCCACGGCCTCCGGGTTCGCGAACAGCTCGAACGAGTGCACCCGCAGGTAGTGCCAGCCGAGGCGGCGCAGCATGTCGGGCCGCAGCCGCAGCGATTCGCGGAGCGAGGTGGAGTGCACCACGGCATCCGTCTCGATCGCGATCGCCCGTCCGTCGTGAGCGGCCACCAGCGTGAGCTTGCCCCGGTGCTCGAAGGCCACGTCTAGGCCGCGGGCGCCGAGCCGTCGCGCGAGGTCGATCAGCAGCGCGTCTCCGGGCGAGGAGAAGGTGTCGGGCGTCGGCCCGTTCTCGGCCTCCTGCAGGATCTGGCGCAGGGCGACGACACCGAAGTTCATCCGGTCCTCGTCGATGTCGGAGGGGTTGAAGCAGCTCACGATGTCCATCGAGCGGCGGGCCCGGGTCATCCCGACCGCCAGCAGGCGCTCTCCGCCGGGCTTCGCGAGCCCGCCGAAGTTCGTCAGAACACGGCCGTGGGCGGTCTTGCCGTAGCCGACCGAGAAGATCACCCGGTCGCGGCTCTGCGCCACCGACTGCTCGAGGGTGGCCACCATGAACGGCTCGGCGCGCTCCTTGAGCACGAAGTCGGCCAGGTCGCTGCGCTTGGCGAAGGCGGCCAGCACGGCCTGCTGCACGCGCACGGCGTGTTTGGGCGAGGCGGTGATCACCATCAGCGACTCGCGCGGGTAGTTGATGGCGTGGTCGAGTACGAGCGAGACCACGCGCTCCACCTCGGCGTCGACGGATTCCACGGCCCCCGACTCGGAGTCGGGCATGCCGCCGCGCCCCTCCACGTAGTGCAGCGCGAGGCTGCCGTGGCCGAGGTAGGTTCCGGCCCAGGGCAGGGAGTCGATCTTGCCGCCGTAGAAACGGTGGTTCACCAGCTCGGCGAGGTCTTCGCCGCCGGCCCGGTAGCTGCGGGTGAGCGAGAGCGTGGGCACGAGGTCGGCCAGGCGGGCCAGGGCCGAATCGGTGTGCAGCTCGTCGACGGATGCGGCGTCCATCGCGGTGCGGGTGCGCGAGTCGTCGAACGGGCGGATGGCGATCTCGAAGTGCGAGGGGGTCTGCGTCACCGGGTCGCCGAAGGCGACCACCTGGCGGGCCCGGCGGATGGCGCCCACGTTCTCGGCGAGCGTGGTGGCGCCGGCGTCGACCAGGATGACCGTGTCGAACGTCACCGCATCCGTGATCTGGGCGACCTCGTACGGCGAGGCCAGCCACACCGGCGCGAGCACCTTGCCCAGGCGGGGGGCGGCCTCGTGCAGGCGGTAGGAGTCGACGGCGTCGGAGCGCAGCAGCGCCTTGAGCGCGGCGGCCTCCATCGGGTTGTCGAGCAGCCCGACGCTCCAGGTCTCGGCGAGCTGCCACGCGAGCAGCTGCCCGTTCATCGAGGCGTGCGCCTCGTCGACGAGCCGGAAGTCGCCCTCGAGCCGGTCGAGCACGCCCGTGTTGGCGCCGAGCAGGGCCCGGTCGTTCGCGAGCATCAACTCGAGCACCGACTGCCACCAGGCGAGCTCGAGCTCGTCGGCGACGCCGGCCTCGGGCACGTGCCGCTGCGAGAGGTCGACGAGCAGCGGATCAAGCGAGTGCTCGTGCAGCGAGTCGAGCAGGGCCGTGCGCTCCTGCAGGTTGGCGAGCACCTCGGAGTCGGCGGCGAGGCCCTCGACCAGGCCGATCAGCTGATCGATCGGCAGAGCCGCGAGCTGGCGCGCGGTGCCGACGCTGCCGAGCGGCAGGTCGAGCTGCGCGAGGTCTTCGGTGACCCGCTGGAACGCGATCTGCACGTCGTTGATGCCGACCGGGATCTCCGGCGGGATGCCGGCGGCGGCGAAGCGGTACCAGAGCGTGCGCTGCTGCTGGATGCGGCGCAGCGCCTCGTTGATGTCGCCGATGTGCACGCCGGGGCGCACGTACTCCTTGGCCAGCGCCTTGAGGCGGCGGCGCGAGGTCGACGACATCTGCGGGGCGTCGCGGCGCGGGCTGGTGGCCGCGATCAGGTCGGTGAGCGAGCGGTCGAAGACCACCGGCAGGAACTTGTCGAGCGTCTCGCGCAGGTCGGCGAGCAGGCGCAAGTAGGTGCCGAGCTCGTTCAGCGAGGTGAACGGGCGCATCCGGGTCTGGCCGATGAGCTCATACGCGCCGGTGAGCAGGCGCGGGAGGTCGGTCTTGTCCAGGCGCTTGGCGAGCTGGTGGGCGCGGTGCGCGTCGTCGCTGGAGGAGAACTGGGCGCCGTACCAGGGCGAGTCGTCGGGCCCGTAGCGGAACTGGCCGAGCTCGGCGGCGCGGCTGAGCGCCTTGGCGGCCTTGGCGCGGCCGGAGGCGAGCGACTCCAATGCCGAGCGGTCGAGCCGGGCGGTGGTCGACGGCGGGTTGGGCACGAGCGCCAGGCGGGCGAGCTCGCGCAGGGCGTCGAGCACCGAGACCTTGAGAACGGGATCGACCCGCGACATCGAGGTGCGGTAATCGAGCAGCACGCTGCGCAGGCGCACGAGTGCCTCGTCGACGTCGGCGACGCGGGGCTGTGCGGCCTTCTCGTTGCGGCCGATCGACTGGATGAGGTCGCGACGCAGGGTGCGCGGGGAGACGGCCACGCCAGGGAGCCCCACATCCGAGAGCCGCCGGTTGATGCCGCCGAGGCTGAGGCGACGCGGGCTCACCACGAGCACGCGCTTGTTCTGGCCCACCAGGGCGCCGATGGCGTTCACGATCGTCTGCGTGCCGCCGGTGCCGGGAAGGGTCTTCACCACGAGGGAGTTGCCGCCCGCGATCTGCGCGATCACGTTCTCCTGCTCGCTGTCGGCGTCGAGCAGCAGCGTGTCGGTGGCGGGGGCGCGGTGGTCTTGCGGCGAGGGGTCGACGGGTTGGTAGCCGTCTTGCACGGCGCGGCGCGAGGTGAGGTTGCCGGCGAGGGCGTCGAGCACCGGATGCGCCAGCTCGGTGCTGTCGGCCAGCATCCCGGAGGCGACGTCGGCGAACGAGGAGACCACCAGGCGCGGCTGCACCTGGAACCAGGCCAGGTGCGAGGTGAGACTGCGCAGGCGGTCGATGACCGGCTGCGGCTTGAAGACGCCGTTCGAGGCGGCGAGCGCCACGAGGCTGTCGCGGTCGAGGGTGATGTGGAACTGGTCCTGCAGGGCACGCACCAGCTCGGGGTTCACGAACGGTGCGCCGCGCAGCTTGAGCTCGAAGTCCCGGCCGTAGCGGCGCACCGAGATGGGGCGCAGCAGCACCGGGGCGCGGAAGGTGGTGGTGACGCCCTCGTCGTCGCGCCGCCACTCCGCCAGACCGATGGCCAGCTGCACGGAGTCGATGCCGCGCACCGAGCGCAGCTCGACGCCCTTGTCGGTGATGGCACCGGCGGCGAGGCGGGCGTTGCGCAGTGCGAGCTCGTCGCGGATCAGGCTGGAGAGCAGCGTGGAGTTGCCGGTGATGAACTGGGCGAGGCCGCCGGGATGCGTCGTGCTCAGCTCGATGCGCGACCGCGGGGAGTCGTCGAAGTGCAGAAGCGGGGACTCGCCGCCGAGCGCGGCGATCTCGTCGCGCCACTGATCGCGGGTGGGTTCGACCAGGCTCTCCGTGGAGTAGACCTGCCCGATCGGGCTGTTGCCGGACTGACCGCCCCGGCCCCAGGCGGCCTCGACGGAGTCCGCTGCGGACGACGTCTCGTCCGCGTCTCGTTTCTTATCGGCGCGCCACACGCTGCCACAGTACGTGCGCATCTGCGCGATTCCCCGGCAATCCGCGCGAGTTTCGCGTATTCAGCGGAATACTCAGGCCGTCCCGCGCGCTGCACCTGGTGACATGACTGCTCTTTCGGTTCTCGACCTCATTCCCGTCCGCTCCGGCCAGAACTCCGGACAGGCGGTGGCCGCCGGGCTGTCGCTCGTGCGCACCGCCGAGCGGCTCGGCTTCACCCGCTACTGGGTGGCCGAGCACCACAACATGCCGGCCGTGGCCTCCACGTCGCCGTCGACGCTGATCGCGCACTTCGCCGCCCAGACGTCGCGCATCCGTCTGGGATCCGGCGGGGTGATGCTGCCGAACCACGCGCCGCTGGCCGTGGCCGAGCAGTTCGCGCTGCTGGAGGCCATGCACCCGGGCCGCATCGACCTGGGGCTCGGACGCGCTCCCGGTTCGGATCCGGTGACCGCCTACATGCTGCGCGGCCAGCGCGCCACGACGGATGCCGACCCGGCCGCGAGCTTCCCCACCGATGTCGAGACGGTCGCCGCGCTGCTCGGATCCGACCGCGCCGCCACCGAGGAGCCCTTCGCCTACGGCGACGACCAGCCCGCCGTGGCACTGAACATCCGCGGCCGCGCCTACGAACTGAAAGCCACCCCGAACGTGTCGACCGCCCCCGAGGTGTGGCTGCTCGGCTCGAGCGACTACAGCGCCGCGCTGGCGGCCTCGCTCGGCATGCCGTTCGTGTACGCCAACCACTTCGGGCAGTCGGGCATCGATCAGGCGCTCGCGCTGTACCGCAGCCGCTTCCAGCCCTCGGTGGCGCTGGAGGCCCCGAAGACGCTGCTCACGGTGAACATCTCGGTGGCCGAGAGCGACGAGCTCGCGCAGCTGCTCGCGCTGCCGCAGCTGATCATGATGGCGAGGCTCCGCACCGGGGGCGCACTCACCCCGCAGATGACGGTGGAGCAGGCCCGCGCGGTCGAGCTGACGGAGCTTGAGCAGCAGTCGATCCTCGACCAGTCCGGCCGCATGCTGATGGGCACCGCGGAGTCGGTGGAGGGGCGCATCCGTTCGCTCGCCGAGCAGTACGGGGTCGACGAGGTGATGGTGTCGCCCGCGAGCGCCGCCTTCGACGCCGACCCGCTCGACGCCACCCCCTCCCGTGAGCGCGCCCTCGAGCTGCTCGCCGCCCGTTTCCCCGAGCTCGCCGCCTGACCCCGACCGCGCGCGTCCCCGCCACCCACCCGCACGCGTCCCCTCCGCCCACCCGCGCGTGTCCCCGCCGCCCACCCGCGACTTGCCACAAGTTGTGGCAAGTGGGCGCTGAAGGCGGCGACTTCTGCCAAGTCGCCCCAGGCAAAGCGGCGACTTCTGCCAAGTCGCCGCTGGCTCCGAGCGCGCCCTGACTGCGACTTGCCACAAGTTGTGGCAAGTGACCGCGACATGCGGCGACTTCTGCCAAGTGGCCGCAGTCGCGGCGTCATCGCCTGCGACGGACGGGACGGGACGGACGGGCGGGGCGGACGGGACGGACAGGACAGGACAGGACGGGACGGGCGGACAGGACGGGCGGGCGTGGGTCAGCCGCAGCTGCGCAGGCTCTGCACGCTCGCGTCGAGCGAGGCGGGGCCGCCGAGCAGGGTGACGCGGTCGGCCTGGAAGCCGTTGAGGCTGAGGCGCACGGCCTGCGGCACGCAGTCGCCGTGCACCACGATCAGCGGCGCGCCGAGCGAGCCGGCGAGCGCCGAGCCGGCCAGCGCATCCGGGAAGTTCGCTCCGGTGGCGAAGAACACCCGCGAGCTCGTGTCGTAGGCGTCCTGGTTGATGTTCAGCGAGGCCTCGTAGCGGTCGGCGCCCGAGATGCGCGTCACGTTCGCGGAGCCGAACTGCGACTTGAGCGAGGCCAGCACTCCCGACGACACCGAGTTCGGGCCACCCGCCACGGTGACCTTCTTCACCCCGAGCGCCGTCAGCGCCGCGGAGGTGTCGGGGTCGATCGTGCCGGCCGATCCGTTCACCAGCACGACCGGCTTGCCGGCGTGACCTCCGGCGCCGCTCGCACTGAGGGCGTCGGGGAAGTTCGCTCCGGTGGCGACGTAGGCTCCGGATGCGCCGCCCGCCGACTTCGGGAAGGCGTACGCCGCCACGTTCCGCGACACCTCGTAGCGATCGGCACCGCCGAGGCGCACGATCGTGACCCCGGGGCGGAGGCTCGTGAGCTGCGCTTCGACCGCCGGCGAGACCGAGTTCGGGCCGCCGACGATCACGACGGTCGCCAGCTTCGTGTCGTCCGTGATCGCGGATGCCACGACATCCGGGAGCGCGTCGGCCTGCGTCAGCAGCAGCGGCGCGCTCTTCTCGACCGCGGCCGGTCCGGCCGAGAGCGCGTCGGCGTAGCCCGCGCCGTTCGCCAGGAAGACCGTCGAACTGCCCGACGGGTACGCCTCCTCGGCGATCGCGGCCGAGACGGCGAAGCGGTCGGCGCCCTGCAGGCGGTCGACGTCGATGTGCGGGTAGCCGAACCAGTCGGTGTAGATCACCCAGAAGTTGAGGTTGCCGTAGCTGGTGCAGGCATCCGGGCCCTTGTCCGGGTCGAGTGCATCGGCGTTCGGCGTGTAAGGCGTGTAGGCGTAGAGGGCGGCCGTGGCCTTGTTCTTGATGGTCACGCTGCCTGTTCCGCAGGCGGTGCCGGGCGCGTACTGGATGGCCGACGGGCTGCCGATCGGGTAGCGCGGCGAGATCTGGTAGTTCTTCAGCTGACGGGCCGCGTTGTAGACCTGGTTGGCGAAGCCCTTGTACGCGGGGTCGCACGGGGTACCGTCGTCGCGGCATTCGTAGCCCGTCGCGGCGTCGTAGGCGCCGTTCGTGGGAGCCGTCGCATCCACCACCTGCGACTCCTTCTGCACCAGCACGAGAAGCGCCCGCTGGCTCACACCGCAGGCCTTGCCGGCCTTCGTGATGATCGAGGCGGCCGACTCGGATGCGGCACCGGCGTAGGCGGTGCACTCCGCGTTGGCCGGTTGGCCGGTCGAGGGGAACGTCTTGCCGGAGATGCAGTTGCCGTTCGTGCACTCCGACGGGGGCGCCTGCGCGGTGAGGAAGGCCTGCACCTGGGCGGCGGTCATCGCCCCGCCGTCGTACATGTTGCCGTCGGTGATGATGTCGCCCGGGCGGAAGCTCGTGACGACCACGCCTTCGAGGTCGAAGTGCGGGTCGGGGAGTTCGGATGCGGACTCGGCCGGTTCTGAAGCGGGCTCCTGCTCGGGCGCGGGAGTCGAGGTCGCCGGGTCGGCCACGGGGGTCGCCGCCGCCGGGTCGGTCGCGGGCGTCGTCGAAGTCGACCGATTCGATGCGGGAGTCGAGGTCCCCTGGTCGGACGCGGCCGTCGAGGCAGCCGCGCCCGTCGAGGGCGTCGAACCGGCCGTCGGCGTCGGCTCGGGCGTGGCCGCCGAGGCCCCCGCCGCTCCCCCGAACAGCACCCCCGCGACGAGCGCGCCCGCCATCGCCACCGCTGCGGCACTGCGGATCAACCCGGTCCGCCCGATCGTCTTCGACTCAGCCATCCGGCGATGCTACCCCCACGGCCCGGAGATTCGATCGGAATCAGATGAACACCTGTCGACGAATGTCGGGCCGGCCGGGGAGAACGATTGTTCCGTTACGGTGGAGTGGTGCCGTCCACCGCCGCCGCCGCATCCGCCGCCCTCGTCGTCGAGCCCGTGGTGAGAGCGTCACCGGCCCGCGAGCGGCTGCTCGGTGTGGCCTCCGACCTGTTCTACCGCGAGGGCATCCACCGGGTCGGTATGGACCGCCTCCTCGCCGAGGCCGGCGTGACCCGCGCCACGATGTACCGCCACTTCAGCGGCAAAGAAGCACTGGTGGCCGCCTACCTCGAACGCGAAGACGCGCTGGCCCGGGCCGGTTTCGCGGCCCGGCATCCGGAGTCGGCCGACGAGCTGATCGAGTGGGTCGCCGACGACGTCGCCGGCACCCACCCCCGCGGCTGCCCTTTCATCAACGCCGCCGCCGAATACCCCGACCCCGACAGCGCCGTGCGCCGGATCGTGCGCGGGCACCGGGCCTGGTTCCGCGAGACGGTGACGCGGGTGCTCGAGAAGACACCGGTTCCGGATGCGACGGCCGCCGCCGACGCCCTGGTGCTGTTGCGCGACGCCGCCCTCGTCGGCTGCTCCCTCGACGGCCCCGCGGTGGCCCGCCCCGCCTTCGTGGCGACCGCCCGCCGCCTCCTCGCCCCCTGACGCACCCACCGCACCGCCGACCCGGCACTTCGTCCCGCTTTCGCGCCCGCATAACGGGACGAACTGCCGGGTCGGCGGCGGGGAGCGGGAGCGCGCCTCAGAAGTGCGTGATGCCGTACACCGGAGCGGTCGGGGTCAGCAGCGTGCGCAAGCGTGCGAGGGCGCCCGGGGTGCGCTCGCGCAGCAGTCCGGCGGCGCGCAGCATCGTGGGGTCGAATCCGCCCAGGTACACCGAGGCGAGCGCCGAGGCGTCCAGCTCGATGTCCGGCTCGGCATCGGCTTCGACGGTCACGGCTCCGCGGCCATCCGCCACCCGCAGGCGATGCACCCCCGAGGCGTAGCCGAGGGCATCCGTCACCCCGAGCACGATCTCGCCGGCGACCTCGGGCAGGTATCCGCGCGCCTGGAAGGCGGCCGGCAGGTCGAGCACGCGCAGCCAGAGCCAATCGTCCAGGCTCGTGGTCTTGAGCAGCCGCCAGTCGGCGAGCGCCCAGCGCAGCGGATCCTCGACCGGCGCGAACGCGTGCGTGACCTTCTCGACCAGGTCGATCGAGCCGAGCAGCTGCCAGAGCCCCAGGTAGGCGTCGTCGTTCTGCGCCACGAGGTCGACCACCTCGACGGTGCGCGGTGTCGACTCCCAGCCCTTAAAGCGGTACGACACGTAGCCGTCGATGCGGCCGGCATCGTCGCGGTGCACGGCCGCGCGCACGGCGCGATCCTCCTCGGGGTCGTCGCCCTCGCTGTCCAGGCCCGCGACCAGGCGCCAGTAACGGGTCTGGCGATCGACGGATCCGGGGTTGAGGGCGTGGAACCCCGCGAAGACGGTGGGCGCGATGGTCGTCAGCTCGGCCGCGGCGATCAGCTCGCAGCTCCCGGCGGGCTCGCCGAGCAGCCGGAAGCGCTGGTCGGTGGCGACCTCGACGGCGTGCACGGCCGTGGCCACGCCGAACCCGAAGCGCCGGTAGATGGTGGCCTCCGTCGCGGTCAGCGCGGCCAGCGCGTAGCCGTCGGCGTGCGCGCGGTGCAGGTCGGCCGTCATCATCTCGCGCAGGATGCCGCGGCGGCGGTCGGTCGGTCGCACGGTCACCGACGAGATCAGATGCGCCCGCAGCGGCACGTCCCCGCCGACGTTGACGGTGCGTTCGTAGGAGGCGAAGGTCGCGACCGGGAGCGCGGCGAGCGAGGCGGTTCCGGATGCGCCGGAGGTTCCGGATGCGCCGTGGGTTCCGGATGCGCCGTGGGTTACGGATGCGTCGGGAGTACCGGATGCGCCGGGGGCGGTGTCCCGGCGGAAGACGCCGGTGAGCATCCGGCCGTCCGCCGCCATGTTGGCCGCGGCGAGGTCGATCCGCTTTGCGAGCGGGCGGGGCTCGAGGAAGCCGAGGGTCTCGGCCTCGAACCAGGCGCGGGTGGCGTCGTCGGCCACCCCGTCCGGGGCGGCGGCGGCGAAGGTGCGGAACTCGTAGTCGTCGGTGGTGCTCATGCCTCAACGCTACCCAGCCCGCACGCCCGGCGGCGGGGTGCGGAGCGCAAGGGGCTCAGTCGCCGCGCCCGCGGAGGGCGTCCTGCTCGCGCTGGCGGCGCGCCTTCGAGACCCAGCCGGCCACCGCGCCGACGGGCACGCGCAGGGCGCCCGCCACCCGGTCGATCGGCTTGCCGGCGTCGAGCACGGCGGCCACGGCGAGTTCTTCGACGCTGGAGAAGCGGCCGTACGACGCCGAACTCGAGGCGGGCCGCGGATCGACGGCGGCCGCGCGGGCCCCCGCTCCCGCCGCCGCCCGTGCCACCGCGGGAAGGGCGCGCTTCGGGGGAACACCGCGGGTCGGGCTGAGCGGTGTGACGGGGGAACCGGCCGCCGATCCGGAACCACCCGCCGATCCCGAACCGGGGGCGGATGCGGAATCAAGGGCCGATCCGGACCCGAGGGTCGATGCGGAACCACCCGCCGATCCGGAACCGAGGGCCGATGCGGTCGGCGACCCGCCGGACGGTGACGCTGGTCTCCCCCGCCCACCGACCGCCACCCTCGGTGACGACGACACGGCAGGAGCCGGAGCAGACCCCACCGCCGCCACTTCCGGAGTACGGGAGGTCACCGCATCCGGAACCAGACCCACGTCCGCGCTCACGGCCACAGCCGCAGCCACGTCCGCGTCCGCGTTCACGCCCACAGCCGCCGCCACGCCCATGTCCGCGTTCACGCCCACAGCCGTAGCCACCCGCACATCCGCATCCGCGTCTACGTCCACGTCCGCATCCAGCGCGGAGACCGCCCCCACCCGCGCGCGCTCGTACTTCTGCTTCTCGGCCTGCGCGAGCGCGATCGTGGCCGACTCCACCAGATCACGGATGCGGCGCTGCCGCCGCGCCCGGTAGAACACGAACGCGATGCCCACCACCGGGATGATCAGCAACATCCCCCAGAGCAGGGCGAGCGGATGCGCCTCGATCCAGAGCAGCACCTCCCAGCGCTCGGTCCAGCCGGAGTCGGTGTTCGACAGGGCGGTCACGTCATCGGCGCCGTCGCGCTGGGCGATCGCCGAGGGCCCCGCGCCCGTGAGCGTGTTCCCCTCCGCCCGGGCGGAGGTGTGCGGCCCCTCGAACACGATCCCGTCGCCCGGATCCACCGCGATCGTGTTGCCCGTCACCTCGCTCTGCGAATCGCGCAGGTAGAGGCCGACCGTCTTCTGGCTCACCTCGTTGCCGGCGAACACCACCGAGCCCACGGTCGACACCCAGGCGCCGCCCGAGGCGTTGGCCGAGAGCGTGGAGTCGGTCACGCTCAGCCCCCACGAGTTCTCGACCGGGTACCCTGCCGAGTTCTCCCCGTCGGCCCGCGGCGAGCCGTCGAACCGCAGTCCGTAGGAGCCGCTGCGGGTGAGCGTGCTGCCCGAGATGCTCACCTCGCCCGCGCCCTGGCGCACGTTCACGCCGCTCGAGCCGGATCCGATCACCGTGCTCCCCGTGATGGCGGTGCCGACCGTTCCGCCGCCGATCTCGATGCCCTGGCGGGCGGCATTGCGGATGGTCGAGTCGCTCACGACGACATCCTGAGCCCTGGCCAGGTAGAGACCGATGTGCAGGTCGGAGAACGTGGAGTGCGCGATCGTGCCGGTGGCCGCCATCACGCTGCTGCCGGTGAGGGCGAAACCGCCCGTGCGCCCGCTGTAGAAGCCGAGGTCGGCGAAGTCGGCGTAGTCCGTGGCCACCGTGCCCTCGTGCACGCGGATGTAGGCGCGCCCGTCGCGGAGGTCGGTGTCGGCGGCGCCGGCCGCCTCGTCCCAGGAGGTGAACGCGATCGGGGCCGCCTCGGCTCCGGTGATGCGCAGCACGCCGCCCCACACCACGAGCGGCGCGAAGCCGCCCGCGCCGCTGGCCATCCGGAGCGTGAGGCCGGCGCCGTCGAGGTCGAGCTCGGCTCCGCGCGCCACGAACACGGTCTTGCCCATCAGCAGCGTGCGGTCGTCGACCCGGGTCACGGCGCCGAGCGACACGAGGTCGGCGAGCGTGTACGCCCCCGGCTTGGCGCCGAGCACCACGACCGTGCCGGCGGCTGCGGCGTCGAGCGCGCCGCCGCGGGCGATCAGCGCCCAGCGCGCGTCGTTGGCCTGCACGAGGTCGCCCTGCTTCTGCTCGTCGGCGTCGACCGGATACGGCGCGAGCGTCGAGCTGGGCCGCGCGGCCGCCTCGGCTTCGCGCAGGGCCAGGATGGCGGCGGCATCGCCCGAGACGGGCGTGACGGCCGCGGTCGCCGCCGACGTCGCGCTCGCAGCCGCGGCATCCGCCGGTTCCGGAGCGACGCCCGCCGCGCCCGCCGCCACCACGGCATCCGCCTCGCCCGTCGCCGTCGCCGCCGGCGCGGGCGCGGCCGCCGGAGCGGCGTCGGGCGCCTCGGGCAGCAGTCCGTCGAGGCCCGATCCGATCCCGCCGAGGAACGCGCTCACCCGTGCGGGCACCCCGTTCGACACCGCCACGGTCGCCCCGAGCCCGGCCACGATCATCACGGCCACCACGAGCCGGATCGCGAACCGCCGCCCGCCGCCGATCGTATCGCCGCGCTCCTCCGCCGTGAGCCCGCCGTCGCGTTCCCCGCGCTCCTCCGACGCGCGCATCAGGCGTCCTGCCCCACGGGAGCCGACGACGTCACGATCGACGAACCCGGCCCGCCCGAGGCATCCAGAACCGGCGCAGTCACCGAGCCCACAGAATCCGGGGCCGCATCCGCAGCAGCCGAAGCCGCCGCCGCATCCGCACCCGCTTCCGCACCCGCATCCGCACCCGCCCCCGCGTGCAGGCTCGACTCCCGCTGCCCCTCCCCGCCCACCGAGTCGGCCGAGCGCGTCAGCCACCCCTGCGTGTTCATCGTGAACAGCGCGAACAGCTTGATCGGCAGCGCCACGAGCATGGTGATCACGGCCACCAGCGGCAGGATCACGATGTCCTCCGGCCGACGCCACAGGTGCGAGATGCCCCGGATGCCCCGCCCCACCAGCACCCACAGCAGCGCCACCCCGAACGCCAGAAGCGGAAACGGCGCGGTCAGCGCGTGGAACACGTACGCGATGGCGATGAACATGCTGATCGGTGTGAACAGGATCTGCATCACCGTGATCTGCGAGATGAACGGCACCCGGAAGATCCAGCCCCGCCGGATCGCGGTCAGATAGCACCGGTACGAGTTGCGGCTCCACCGCACCCGCTGCTTCACGAACGCCTGGAACGTCTCGGGGAACATCGACAGCGCCCGCGCCGAATCCTGATGCGTCACCCGGTAGCCCTCCGAGAGCACCAGCCAGGTCAGCCGCCCGTCGTCACCGGCCACGCACTCCTTGCCCAGAAAGATCTCGTGCTCGAGGTCGGGCAGCTTCGGCAGGATGATCTCGCGGCGGTACGCGCTCGTGCGCCCCGAGGCGCAGATCACGCCGCCGAAGCGCCCCATCGCCGGCGCGTAGTCGTAGTAGCGCTGGTCGATGATCCAGTCGGCCACCCGCCGCCACACGCTGGTCTTCGGCAGGTACACGTTCTGCCGCGTGCTCACGGCTCCCACGGCGGCGTCGACGAACGGCATCTGGATGGCGTCGTGCATGCCGTCCTCCCAGGCCGTGTCGGAATCGACCAGGATGACGAGCTCGGTGTCGGCCGCGCGGATGCCCACACCCAGCGCGCTGCGTTTACCCCGGTGCCGGAACATGATGACGTCGACATCCGGATGCCCGAGCTCGCCGAGCCGCCGCTCGGCCTCGGTGTCGGCCACGTCGAGCACGATCACGATGCGCGACGGCCCCTGCCGCCGCCAGGTCTCGAGGCACCGCAGCAGCACCTCGGGGTCTTCGCGGTACGAGGGCACCACCACGGTCGTCGTGGTGCGGTACTCGTTCACCACGGGGCTGGTCGAGGCCGAGATCACCTTGCGCACCAGCCAGAAGCTCCACGACACGATCCCGAACACGCCGAAGGGCAGCAGCCAGAGAAGGGATCGGCCGAAGTCGTCGAGGAACGACGAAAGGTCGCTGGGCATCGGGTGCCGCCTGCCTTTCGGGCACTGGTGTCGGGAGCGGTGCGGGAGGTGGTGCCGGGTACGGGTGGGATGGCGCACGGGTGGGAAGGCGCACGGATGCGCCGGACGGCACGGATGCGCGGGGTGGCGCACGGGAGCGTCGGCTGGAGCGGGTCGGGATCCCGGCGGACCGGGTGAGCCCGGGGATTCCGTGTTCAGCATATAGACGACGACCCGTGCCGCGGGGGATGCGCGCGCCCCCCGTTCTGGGGCGCACCCGGGGCTTTGTAGGCTGGGGTCATGGTGACGCCGGGGCGATCGACCGCCCGCGCGGCGCGGCTCTCCGCCGTCGTCGCGGCATCCCTCGCCCTCGTGTCCGCCGTCTCCGGATGCTCGTCACCGTCGCCCGAGGTCCCCACCTCGTCGTCGCCGCCGGCCGCCTGCCCGTCCGGAACCGCCGTCGGCACCTCCGCAGAGCTGCAGAACGCCCTCGACTCGGCCACGGCCGGAGACGTGCTGGTGCTGACCGACGGCCGCTACGAGGGCTCGTTCACCATCCGCTCGCAGGGCTCCCCCGACGAGCCGATCACCCTGTGCGGCGGCCCCGGCGCGGTGCTCGACGGCGGCCCGGTCGACAGCGGCTACACCCTGCATCTCGACGGCGCGTCGAACTGGAGGCTCGAGGGCTTCTCGGTCATCGGCGGCCAGAAGGGCGTGATGCTCGATGCCTCCTCGCACAACGAGCTGACCGGTCTCGCCGTCTCCGCGGTCGGCGACGAGGGCGTCCACCTGCGCACCGGCAGCAGCGACAACCTGCTCGCGGGGGTATCGGTGTCGAACACCGGCCTCCGCAGGCCCGACTTCGGCGAGGGCGTCTACATCGGCAGCGCCGAGAGCAACTGGTGCGATCTCACCGCGTGCGCTCCGGATGCCAGCGACCACAACCGCCTGGTCGGCGCCACCATCAGCGGCACCACGGCCGAGGCGATCGATGTGAAGGAGGGCACGACCGGCGGGGAACTCTCCGGCAACACCCTCGACGGCGCCGCCATCACGGAGGCCGACTCGCTGATCGACGTCAAGGGCACGGGCTGGCGCATCACGGGTAACACGGGCACGGCCGCGCCGGGCGACGGCGCGCAGGTGCACGTGATCGTCGAGGGCTCCGGATCGGCCAACGTCTTCTCGGCCAACACCTTCGCGGTGGCCGCCGACGGATACGGGGTGCAGCTCGCCGGCGACGCCCGCTCGGCGGGCAACACCGTCTCGTGCGACAACGTCGCGACGGTCGACGGAGTGGCCGAGCCCGCGTTCGTGACGAACATCGCCTGCACCCGCTGACGAGCGGGCATCCCGCACGCTAGCCTCGGCTGCATGAGCGACTTCAACACCATGATCATCGAGCAGTTCCGGGCCAACGGCGGCTACGTCGAGGCCAACGGCTTCGGCTCGCGCCTCCTGCTCGTGCACTCGATCGGCGCCAGGTCGGGCCAGGCCCGCATCAGCCCGCTGATGGCCCTGGCGCAAGGCGACGGATCGTGGCTGATCGCCGCGTCGAAGGCCGGCGCTCCCGACAACCCGGCCTGGTACGCGAACCTGCTCGCGCATCCGGAGACCGAGGTCGAGGTGCCGACCGCCACCCACGGCCCCGTTCCGGGAGGCGCCGTCGACACGGTGGCGGTGCGCGCCGTGTCGCTCGAGGGCGAGGCCCGCGATGCGGCCTGGGCGCAGTTCACCGCGGCGGCCCCGGGCTTCGCCGACTACCAGGAGAGGGCGGGCGACCGGGTCATCCCGGTCGTGCAGCTCATCCCCCGCTGAACCGCCCGTTAAACGTTGGTGGAGAGGGCCGAAGCCCTCCCCACGCAGAATCGTAGCAAGTCGCAGGCGTGTTCGCCAATCAGCGTGTGAGCAACCCGGCCCGCTCCGGATGCTCGTCGAACCACTTGCCGACGTACCAGCACATCGGCACGATCCGGTAGGGCGTGGTCGACTCCACGTCGTCGACGGCGAAGGCCACGATCTCGCCCGCGTAGCCGTGACCGCGCTGCTTGGGATCGGTGAAGGTGTGCGTGAACGAGATGGCGTTCTCGTTCTGCACGTAGTCGACCGCGCTCACCAGAGCACCGTCGACACGGAGGGCGTACCGACGCGCATCCGCGTCGTGGGAGAATTCGCGTGCCATATTCCGACCCTACGCCCGGTCTCAGCCCGCGAGCACCTCATCGCGCCAGCGCCCCGAGTCCCCGTCGCGGCGGAATTCGCGGCGTTCGCTGCCGATGCCGCGGCCGGCCGTCCAGGCCGTCACCCGCAGCGGCTGCACGCCGTAGCCCACCCACCACACGGGGCGGGCGAGCGAGGCGTCCGGATGCGCCGCGTCGAACTCGGCCCAGCGCCGCTCGCGCTCGGGGCGCGGCCGGCGCACCAGGTCGTCGTCGTTCAGCCAGCCGAGCAGCCGTAGGTAGCGCGAGCGGGCGGCCCAGGCGCGGTCGGCCTCCTCGTCGCCGCTCAGCCGGGCGACGCCGGCCACCACGAGCTGGCGGCCGGCATCGGGCCAGGCGAGCGTCAGCGACACCGCCGCGTTCGCGTCCAGCTGCGCGCACTTGCGGGAGCGCGCATCGGTGTGGAAGTACAGGGTACCGGCCTCGTCGACGCCGCTGAGCAGCAGGGAGCGGGCATCCGGCAGCCCATCGAGGCCGATCGTGCCCACCGTCATCAACGGCGGATGGGCCGGGTACCCCAGACCGCACCAGTCGCGCAGCAGCCCGAGCGGGCCGGCCGGGTCGGATGCGCCGAGCGGGCCGGCACCCGGATGCGCGGCGTCCCCGGTCACGCGGCGACCCCGGGCTGCTCCGGGAACTTGCCGGGGTTCAGGATGCCCGCGGGATCCGTGTCCCGCGCCAGCCTCCGCAGTTCGTCGGGTCGCGAGTCGATCACCCAGGAGTGGCAGTCGTGCGAGCCGATCCCGGCCGCCGTCAGCGTCTGGATCGCGGCGGCGATGTCGCCCGGCGCGCGATACGGCAGCACGAGTGCGCCGAAATGCACCGAATGCCCGTACTCGAGGTGCAGGTGCGCTTCGGGGAACAGCGCCCGGATGCGCTCGGGGTCGTCGATCACGACGTCGCCGAACACCTCGAGGTGGAAGTACTCGCCGGTGTGAGAACGCAGGAACCACCACGCCGGGTGGTTGTAGGCGAGCATGCTCATCTTGAGCGCGTCGGCTGCCCCGGGCTTGGCCACGACGACGCTCCCGCCGTGCTCGGCCACGATGCGCTCGGCCGCCTCGAGCACGCTCGCGTCGACGATCGTGCGCAGGCTCACGACTCCGGCAGGCAGGGCCTCGTCGCGCGGCAGGGCGTCGGCGATCACCGCGTCGTCGGCCGAGACCAGCTTGGGGGCCGGATGCAGCGTGCCGAGCCCGCGGAACGCCGAACCGGCCGCGGCGAGTGTGTCGAATCGCGCGTACACCGCCACCCAGGCGGGCTCCGGATGCAGGCGCACCGTCGCCCGCACGATCACGCCGAGCACGCCGAAGCTGTGCAGGTAGGGGACCGCGTCGGCGCCCTCCACCCGCACGATGCGCGCATCCTCGACCGCGTGCACGACGTCGAGCGCGAGCACGAAGCCCTGCCGGGTGTTGCCGTACGCGATCGTGCCGGCCCCGGCCGAACCGCCGGCGAGGAAGCCGCCGAGCGAGCTCTGCACGGTCGAGGGGATGACGGTGAGCTCCTGCCCCTCGCGGCGGGCGGCTTTGTCGAGGTCGAGCAGCCGCGCACCTGCTTCGGCGGTGATCGAACCCTCCTGCACGGCCACGACGGCGGTGAGGCGGCGCAGGTCGAGCACGATGCCGCCGTGCAGCGGGATGCCCTGGCCGTAGTTGCCGGTGCCCCTCCCCCTCGTGGTGAGCGGGATGCCGTGGCGCACCGCCGCGGAGACGATCACCGGTACCTCCTCCACCCGGGTGGGCGTGATCACCACGTCGGCGAGGCCGAGTGGGAGCTGCGCGGCCAGCAGCGGAGACATCGCCGCCTCGTCGACCGAGGCTTTGCGGCGCGCGGCCTCGTCAGTGCTGATCGTGGCGGGGTCGATCGCCTCCGGTCCCGTACCCTCACGGAGCTCCTGGATCAGGGCGTCGATCCGTGTCGTCTCGACGGTCGCAAGCGGACTGCTCATCGGGGTCACCTTCTTCGGGCGGCGATGGCCGCATGGGAAATGTTACTAATACTGACATTAGTCGACGTCGTGTGTCGTCGAAGGCCGGACAGCGCCGATCAGGGGTAGTGGATCATCAGCACGGTGGCGAGCGTGTCACCCACCGAGCGGTAGCGGTGGAGCATGCCGCCCGGGCAGCTCACCGTCTGACCCGCTTTGAGCAGCAGCGACGTGGCCGTGGCCGATCCCTTCGACCGCATCTCGAACTCGATCTCGCCCGAGACCACGTAGACGAACTCGGGGCGGTCGTGCTCGAAGAACTCGCCCAGCTCGCGCGGCAGGTTCGAGAACTCGGTGATGTCGAGCTGGTCGCCGGCGTGCATCAGCAGCTGCACCCGCGCCTTGCCCGAGGTCTCGAAGCCCTCCCCGGAGCGGACTCCGGCGGGCGTGCCGACGGGCACCGGGGCATCCGAACGGCTGGGGCGTCCCTCGCCGTGACCGGCGGACGACCCTCCGGCGGCATCGTCGCCGTGCCCGGAGGCCGCGGCGATCAGTTCCTCCTGCGTGCTCTCCAGCGCCTGGGCGATGGAGAACAGCGAGCGCATGCTGGCGCGGGTCTTTCCGCGCTCGAGCTGACTGAGGAACGAGTGCGACAGCCCCGTGCGCCCCGACACCTCCACGAGACTGAGGGCGAGCTCCTTGCGGCGCCGTCGGATGGTCGAGCCGAGTTCGACGGAGAACCCGTCGGCGTCCACGGACAGGGAGGATGCGTTCATGCGGCCCCTCGTTCAAGCTGGCACTGCATCGATGACAGTGTGATCAACATTATTGTGGGTGCATGACCTCCGAAGCCAGCACCCCGCCCGCCGTGTCGACCGCCGCCTCGACGGTCGCCGACTGGGCCGGCGGTCTCGCCGAGCCCGTGCCGAACCCCGGGGGCGGTGCGGCGGCCGGCGTGATGCTGTCGATCGCGGCCGCCCTGCTGTCGATGGTGGCCGGCTACACCGAGCCGGCCGACGGCGAGCGCCGGGCCGAGCTCGCGGGCCTCGAGAGCCGGGCCGTCGCACTGCGCGAAGAGGCGCTGCGGCTGGCCGACGCCGACGCCGAGGCCTCCCGCGCCTTCGCCTTCGCGTACCGGCTGCCGGCGGGCGCCGAGCGCGACGAGGCCATCCGCACGGCGAGCATCGCGGCGGCGGTGTCGGCCGCCCGGCTCGGCGACCGTGCCGTCGAGGCGGTTCCGGATGCCGAGTGGCTGGCCGAGTGGGGCAACCCGGCGCTCATCGCCGATGTGGCGGTGGCGGGGGCGTCGCTGCGCGCGGCGGTCTCCAGCGCCCGCACGAACGTGGGTGTCGATCTGGTGGCGCTGCTCGGCCTCGGCGACGACCGCGACACCATCCGGGCGGCGCATCCGGAGCTCTGGGGCACCATCCCGGCCTACGACCAGGCCATCGAGCGCATCGACCGCCTGATCGCAGGGCTCGACGCGCGGGTCGTCGCCACGCACGTCTGAGGCGAGCCGAGCGGATCCGCCGAGGACGCACCACGCCGCATCGCCACCGCAGGCGTTCTGAGCCGGCGCGCGCACTCAGGCTCCCCCGCCGAGCTCGTGGCCGATCAGCGCGAGCGCGCGGGCGAACTCCTCTTCCTGGCCGAGGCGCGCGCCACCAGCCGCCACCACGCCCGAGACGCCGTCGAGGGCGAGCAGCTTCTGCCCGAGGTCGACGGATGCCCGAACCCCCGCCATGAACGGATCCGAGGCCTCGAGGATGCTCTCCACGTACCAGTTCGGCAGGATGGCGGCGGCGAACGAGGCCAGCACGCGCGCGCCCTCGTGGTCGATCACGACCGGGATACCCGGGAAGAACGGCATGGTGCCGCCGGCCTCGCGGGTCTCGGCGATGAAGTCGGCGAGCTCGGAGACCTCGCCGGAGTACTGGGGCAGACACAGCTGCGCTCCGGCATGCTCCTTCTGCACGAGCCGCGGCGCGCGACGGGCGGCCGGAGGCGAGGCCGGCGACTCGGCCACCGAGGCGAGCAGTCCGAGCCGGCGCGCGAGCGGCACCAGCTTCGTTCCCTCGAGGTCGAACACGGGCTTGGCATCCGGCCGGTCGCCGGTGTCGGTGTGGTCTCCGGTCACACAGTGCACGGCGGCCACCCCCGCCTCGGCGAGCGCCGCGAGCTCCCCCTCGAGGGCGACGCGGTTGCGGTCGCGGCAGTTGACGCCGAGCCACGCCCGCAGGCCGTTCTGCCGGATCAGCTCCGCCCGGTACGAGGGCGGGAACTGCACCCGCGCCCGCCCCGAGTCGCCCGAGAGCACGGCGTCGACCGACCCGCGCAGGATGTCGGCGCAGGCCCGGATCGACGAGGAGTCCATCGGCCGGGCGGGCAGCCCCGTCACGATCACGGGCCGCTCCGCCATGATCGCCAGCAGCTCGCGCCCCGCGGCGGTCGACACCTCGGCCGTCGCCGGCGCCGAAGCTGCTGCTGCCGGGGCCCCAACCCCGACAGCAGCAGCGGTCCCCGCATCCGGAGCCGCAGCATCCGTCAGCGAAATCGAGTCGTCCGACGCCGACGGCCAGCGCACCGTCGGCTCGGGCAGGAAGACGCACGCCCCCGCCGCCACTTCGCAGCGCCCGTCGGGCTCCACGCCGCCGCACGGCCCGTACGTCATGTGCTTCGGGCAAGCCTCCAGCCGGCGGCCGGCACCCACCAGCAGCTCAGTGCTCGACACGGTCGCGCGCCCCGGGTCGCATCACGAGCTCGAACACGGTGCTGCGCAGGTCGGCGAACTCGGGCAGCCGCTTGGTCGCCACCTGTTCGCGCGGTGCCGGCAGGTCGATCCGCAGGTCCCGGATGACCCGGCCGGGGTTCGCGGCCAGCACGAGCACCCGGTCGGCGAGGTACACCGACTCGTCGATGTCGTGGGTCACCAGCGCCACCGTCACGTCGTACTCGTCGCGGATGCGCAGCACGAGGTCTTCGAGGTCGGCGCGGGTCTGCGCGTCGACGGCCGCGAACGGCTCGTCCATCAGCAGCACCTTCGGTTCGGCCACCACCGCGCGGGCGATCGCCACGCGCTGCTGCATGCCGCCCGACATCTGCCAGGGGTACGACTTCTCGTGCCCGGCCAGACCCACGTTGTGCAACGCGCGCTCGATCCGCTCGTCGAGCACCGCCTTCGGCAGCCGTTGCGACACGGCCGCCATGGCGAGGTTGCGCTTGACGGTCATCCACGGGAACAGCGAGCGGCCGTAGTCCTGGAACACCACGCCCACGCCGTAGGCCGGCCCGTCGACCACCTTCTCGTCGAGCAGGATGCGCCCACCGGTCGAGGGAAGCAGCCCCGCCATCATCATCAGCAGAGTGCTCTTGCCGCAGCCCGAGGGGCCGACGATCGACACGAACTCGTTCTGCGCGATCGTGAAGCTGGTCTCCTCGAGCGCGAGCTTGCGCGAGGCGCCGGAGCCGTAGCTCTTGGTGATCCGGTCGACGGTGATGTCCATGAGAGTCCTTGGGGTGAGGCGGGGATCAGAGGTCGGCGAGGCCGGTGCGGCGCTGCCAGCGCAGCACGCGGCGCTCGAGCAGGTCGAACAGCACGTTGATGGCGATGCCGAGCAGGGCGATCAGCACGAACGCCGACCACATCTGCTTGTAGCGGAAGGTCTGCTGGTACAGCGCCACGTCGTGCCCGAGCCCGGCCGTGGTGGCGTAGAGCTCGGCGACGATCATCAGGATGAGCGCGAAGCTCACGCTGATCCGCAGCCCTGCGAAGATGTGCGGGCTGGCGGCGGGCAGGATGACCCGGCGGTAGAGCGTCCATCTCGGCAGGTGCAGGCTGCGGGCCGAGCGCACCCAGTCGGGGTTCACCCCGGCCACGCCGTCGGCGGTGTTCACGGTGATCAGCCACACGGTGCCGAAGCAGATCAGGAAGATGTTCATGCCCTCGGTCACGCCGAAGAACTGCAGCGCGATCGGCAGCAGCGCCGCGTTCGGAACCGACATCCAGAACCGGATGACCGGGCTGTACATCATCCGGGCGATGGGGCTGCGACCGAGGGCGAAGCCGATCACGAGGCCGAAGACCACGGCCAGACCCCAGCCGCGGGCGAGGCGGGAGAGGCTGATCGGCACGCTGGCCCAGAACTGCTCGCTGAGGAAGAGGGTGGCGGGGTCGCCGCTCCACCAGTCCTCGGCGAACTGGGTCATGACCACCGAGAACGGCGGGAAGAACACCGAGGGGGCCACCCGGCCCACGACCTCCCAGGCCACCAGCAGAAGGGCGAGGATCCAGAGCGAGGAGATCGGGCGCAGCACCCGGCGCGCGAAGCCCCGTCCGGCGCGGGGGCGGGCGCGATCCGGGGCGGGCGTGGGGACGGAGGCCTCCGGAGACGAGGAGGACGGGCTCAGAACGGCGCTAGACAAGATGGATCCGATCGATCGTCGCCTTCTCCACCACGGAGATCCCGGCGTAGACGAGCATGCCGACCAGTCCGATCAGCGTGATGCAGGCGTAGGCGGTGTCGATCTGCAGCGCCTGCTGGTAGCGCACCAGCACGAGGCCGACACCCGACTTGGCACCGAGCAGCTCGGCACTGATGATGACCACGAGCGAGATCCCGGATGCCACGCGGATGCCGGTGACGATCGAGGGCGTCGCCGAGGGCAGCACGAGCATCCCGTAGCGGCGCCACCACGACCAGTGCATCGAGCGGGCCGCATCCGTGCGCATCGGCTCGGTGCCGACCACGCCGTAGATGGTGCTGATCAGGATGACCGGGAACACGGCGTAGATGGAGACGGCGATCTTCATGGTCACCCCGAGGCCGAACAGCAGGATGGCCACCGGGATGAGCGCGGTCGACGGGATCGAGCGCAGCGCGTTCACGGCCACCATCGCCGGCCGGGACAGCCACGGCACGGTGCCGAGGATGAGCCCCAGGATGATCGCGGCGACGGTCGAGAGCGACAGCGCGGCCAGCCAGGAGCCGAGGGTGTCTCCCATGCCGGCGTAGAAGGCGGGGTCGGCGAGCACGACCGGCAGGCTCGCCGCCACGGAGAGCGGTGACGGGAGCGACTGCTCCGACACCCATCCGGCACCGACGATCAGCGCCCACACCGCGACGCCCGTGGCCGCGCCCAGAACGCCGAAGACGATCGGGGCGAGCCGGCGGCCCATCGCGGAGCGGATGTCGTCGGCGCCGTCCGCGGCGGCGAACCAGGTGGTCACTCGGCGCGGGCCAGGGTCGGCAGCACGGCGTCGACGTCGGTGTCGCCGATGGCGTCGGCGTCGACCAGCAGGTCGACCAGCGAGGTCACGGCGGCGGCGTCGAGCTGGCCGACGTACGTGGGCTCGGCGCTGGCGGCGAGGTCGGCGGCGGTCGAACCGCAGGCCGCGGCCGTCACCTCGAAGCGGTCGGTGTCGTTGGCCTCGTCGTTGGCCGAGGCCGCGACCTCGGTCATCGCCTGGGCGAAGGAGGCGGCGGCGGTCTCGTTCTCGGAGATCCAGGAGGCGTTGGCCACGTAGAACGAGGTCGGGATCTCGCCCACCCCGTCGAAGAACGGGTTGCCGAGCGAGCGCACGGTGCCGGCGTCGTGCGCGGAGGCGGCCTGGGAGGCGCCCACCTCGGCCGACTGCACGGTGCCGTTCACCACGCTGGTCACCTGGTCGGCGAAGGGCACGGCCACGAAGCTGGCGGTCGCGCCGTCGCCCTCGTCGGCGATCCAGGCGGCGGTGAGGATCTCGGCCAGGCCGCCCAGGGCGTTCAGCGCCACGGTGGTGCCGTCGAGGTCGGCCGCGGTCTGCACGGGCGAGTCGGTGGCCACGATCAGCTCGTTCGAGGTCTCGTTCGAGAGCGAGTTGCCCGAGACGATGTTGAGGTCGACCCCGCCGTCGATGGCCTGCAGGCTGGTCAGCGGGTTGGCGTAGGCCACGTCGATCTCACCGGCCTGCAGGGCCGAGACGCCGGCGGCGCCGGACTGCACGGTGGTGAGCTCCACCTCGAGGCCGTGGTCGGCGAAGATGCCCTGGTCGATGCCCCACACGATCGGGTCGTCGCAGAAGCCGAGTGTGCTGACACGGATGGTGCTGACGCCGCCGGCCGTGGTGCCGCTCGTGGCCGGTGCGGCCTCGGAGCCACTCGAGCAGGCGGTGAGGAACAGGGCGGATGCGGCGACGAGCGCGCCGGCGCCGTAGACGAGGGGGGATCTGGTGGGCATGGAGGTCTCCGATCGGGACAGGGCAGGGAATGTAACGCTCACTTACATTTCTTCACCCTATGTTCGTGATGTTTCCATTGCGTGTCGGAATCCGCGCCCAATGTAACCGTGGCGTGACGAAATCCCGGTTCAGCCCACCGAGAGCCGCGAAGCCGCCTCCGCCATGGCGGCCGCGTAGTCCACCTCGCCGCCGCGGGTGGCGCCTCCCGACATGCACACGCCCCGCACGCCGTCGACCTCCAGGTAGCGCAGCGCCAGGTCGACCGCCGCGGCGATGCCGGCCTCGCGCCGGTCTTCGCTGCCCATGATGCGCTCGAGGTAGCCGGGTGGGAGCAGGTGCGAGGGCAGGCCGGTCATGATGGCGGCGCTCCCCTCGTCGATCATCAGCGGTACGCACACCACGGCGGGCGCGGGTGCGCCGAGGCGCCCCGCCTCGGCGAGGAAGTCCCGCACGATCGTCGGCCCGGAGTTGATGTTGAGGAAGGCGATGTCGGCTCCGGCCGCGTACTTCTGCGCGAAGCGCTGCGGGCGGATCGCGACGGGCTCCGACTCGGGCGACTCGGCCACCGAGATGGTGAGCCCCCTCGCGCGCGCCAGCGACGTCAGCTCGGTCGAGTCGAGGTCGAACACGGGCATCGCATCCGGTCGTCGGCCGAGGGCCGGATGATCGCCGGTCACGCAGTGCACCGCCGAGACGCCCGCGTCGGCGAGCGCCGCCAGCTCACCCTCGAGGGCCACCCGGTTGCGGTCGCGGCAGTTCACGCTGCACCACACCGTGAGCCCGAGCGAGCGCAGCATCTGGGTGCGGAAGGCGGGCGGGTACTGCACGCGTACGCTCGGCGGTTCGCCGATGAGCACCGCGTCGACCCAGCCCACGAGGGCGCGGGCTCCGGCCTCGACCGTGGGCCGGCTGGGGTCGCGGATGGGGAAGTCGCTCATCACGATCGGCCGGCTGCGCATCAGGGCGAGCAGGTCGGTGCCCTCCTGCCGCCTCGGCGCGGGCAGGGGCATCAGCGATCGCTGGCCCGGCCGGTCGATGCCCGACCACGGGCGTGGTGCCGAGTCGAGGAAGACGCACGGATGCGGCGCCACCTCGCAGGTGCCGTCGGGGTGCACGCCGCCGCACGGCCCGTAATCCATGGCCTTGGGGCAGACGAATGCCGCGCTTGTGCTCACGCTCGTGCTCCTTCGCGGGTCGGGCGTTCCGGCGTGAAGCGCACGATCTCCTCGAGCGCCGTGGCGAACTGCCGCACGGTCGCGTCGAACAGCTCCTTTCCGCGCTCGGCCGTGGCCCCGGTGGGGTCGCCGATCGTGCCGTCGGTGCCGAAGTCGTCGCTCAGCCAGCCGATCGTCACGGGCTTGGAGTGGATGCCGAGGGTCGTCCAGCCCTGCAGCGAGTCGGGCACGCTGCGACGCCCGCGCTCGAGGTGCACGAGCTCGGGCCGCAGGTGCAGCATCACCGAGGTCTCGGCGAAGCCGGCATGGATGCCGAGCCCACACTCGTCGGGCCCGGTCACGCCGTCGCCTCCCGGCAGTCGCAGCCCGCCGAGGAAGGTCTGCAGCCCAAAACGGCGGCGCAGCTCGCGGGCCGCGGTGCCGAGCAAGGGCACGTTGCCGCCGTGCCCGTTCACGAACAGCAGCTTGCGGGCCGGGGTGGTGGCGAGCGAGCGGCCGATCCCGGTCAGCGTGTCCAGCAGCGTCTCGGCCGTGAGCCAGAGGGTGCCGGCTGCCCAGTCGTGCTCGTCCGACTTCGCGTAGGCGAGGGCGGGCAGCAGCCAGGCATCGACGCCGTCGGCGGAGGCCTGCGCCACGGCGGCCGCGGCCACCTCCTCCGCCATCACGAGGTCGGTCGAGAGCGGCAGGTGCGGGCCGTGCTGCTCGAGCGCGCCCACCGGAAGCACGAACACCGAGTCCTCACCGAGCCGCTCCCGCACCTCGGGTGCGGTGAGGTCGACGAAGCGGCGGCTCGTCGGTGCGATGCCGGTCATGCGGTCCTCCTGGTCTCGGATGCGAGGTCGGTGTCCCCGGCACCCTGCCACAGTCGCTCGACGACGGTGTGGCGGCGACTCACCAGCCGCCCGCGCCGGATCACCAGCCGATCGGCAGGCGCCTCGGCGATCGCCCCCGCGATGCTCGTCGCGCGCACCGCCACCAGGTCGGCGACCTGCCCCACCGCGGTGCCGGCATCCGCAAGCCCCATCGCCCGGCGCGATCCGGTGCTCACCACGCTCCAGGCCTCCTCGGGGTCGAGGTGCCCGGCCACGGTGAGCAGCATGGCGGTCTCGAACGGGTCCGACCGGCCGAGCGGATTGAACGGATCGCGCACGTTGTCGCCTCCCGCCCCGAGCACGGCGCCCTGGTCGAGCAGTGCCCGCAGCGGCGGGAGCCCGCGCGGGGTCGCGATCTCGTCGTGCCGGCCCTGCAGGTAGAGGTTGGTCTGCGGGAGCGTGACGATGCCGATGCCCGCGTCCCGGGCCGCGCGGATGAGGCGATCGCGCTCCGGCGGCTCGAGAGTGCCGAGCCGCACGCAGTGCCCGGCGGTGGCGTGTCCGCCGATCCGCTCGGGCCATGCTGCGGCCACGAGCTCGGCGTACAACCCGAGCGTCGGTTCGCTCCGCAGGTCTTCGTCGACGTGCAGGTCGATGCCCACACCGAAGCGCTGGGCCAGCCCGACGAGCCGCCGGGTCTGGGCCACCGGATCGGGCGAGAGGTGCGGAGCCCCGCCGAGCAGGTCGACTCCGGCGCCGATCGCGGCCTCGATCGTCTCGTCGCTCGCCGCGTGGGTGCTGAGCGCCACGAGCTGCAGGTCGAGCACCCCGTCCAGCTCGCGGCGCAGGCGCACGAGGGCCCGGATCGCGCGGAGCGGATCCTCCCCCTCGATCAGGCTGACGTGGCTCCGGATGGCGGTGCTCCCGTTCTCCGCCAGAGCCAGGACGGCCCGCCGAGCGCGCTCCAGGATGTCGCACTCGGAGGCCTCCCGCTGGAACGCCGCGAACGATGTGATGGCGGCCCGCAGGTCGCCTGCGGGCGGCCGCACGGCATCCCAGCTGAACGCCTTGTCGAGGTGGGCGTGCGCGTCGGCCGCGGCCGGCAGCACGAGCATCCCGTCGAGCTCGATCCGCTCCATCCCCGCCTCTGCGACTTTGCCGAGCCCGCTCCCGGCCGGAGTCACCCGCTGCACGACCCCGTCGCTCACGACGATGTCCGCGGCGCTCCCATTCGGCAGCAACCCTCCGGCCAAAACACTTGTCACTGACATTCACGCCCAAAATGTTGATGAAGTTTACATTCATCACCTTAGGTCTCCCGTATTTCACGCGTGTAACGCGCGCCGCACGGTGATTGCACGCCTCACGTCGACGCCGTAGGCTGATTGTCAGACAGTCCGTTCACCCTACGTAGGTGGTCGTCGGCATGTTTCGAACAGCGAGGTTCACATGAATACTGCCCACGTGATCGTGGTGGGAGCCGGCCCGGTCGGTCTCCTGTCGGCGCTGGCGCTCGCGCGCGCAGGTGTAGAGGTGACCGTGCTGGAGCGCGACACGCACCTCAACGACTCGCCTCGGGCGGCGGTCTACCACTGGTGCGTGCTGGAGGTGCTGGAGAAGTTCGAAGTGCGCCAAGACGCCGAGGCGGAGGGCGTGATCGTGCGCGGCAACACCTTCCACCGCCCCTCCACCGGCGAGAGCGTGCAGATCAGCCAGACCGCGATCGAAGGCGTGGTGCCTTACCCCTACAACCTCAACCTCGGGCAGGACAGGCTCGGCCAGATCTGCCTCAACCACCTCTCCCGCCTGCCGAACGCCACCGTGCGCTGGGGTGACGGCGTCGTAGCCGTGAGTCAGGATGCCGACGGACCGGTCGAAGACGGGGCATCCGGCGGCGTCACCGTCACCCTCGAGTCCGGTGGCACGCTGACGGCGGACTGGCTGATCGGCGCCGACGGCGGTCGCAGCTCCGTGCGCAAGGCGCTGGGGCTCGACTTCCCGGGCTTCACCTGGGACGACCGCTTCGTGGCCACGAACATCCGTTTCGATTTCGAGGCCTACGGCTACGGCCGCGCGAACATGGTGATGGATGCCGAGCTCGGCTGCATCGTGGCCCTGCTCGACCGGGAGGGGCTCTGGCGCGTCACCTTCGCCGAGAGCGACGACCTGCCCGAGGCCGGCATCCCCGACCGCATCGACGCCTTCATGCAGGCCTTCCTGCCCGGCGACAAGCAGTACGAGCTGGTGCAGTTCTCGCCGTACCACATGCACCAGCGTTCGGCGGAGAGCTATCGTGTGGGCCGGGTGCTGCTGGCCGGTGATGCCGCACACCTCACCAACCCCACCGGGGCGATGGGCCTGACCAGCGGTGTGTTCGACGTGGAGCTTCTCGTCGACCGCCTCCTCGCGGTGATCGCCGGCGACGCCTCCGCCGCCGCTCTCGATGACTACGCCGACCGTCGCCGCACCGCGTTTCTGGACAACGCCTCACCCACCGCGACCCGCTTCAAGAACCTGGTCTACGGCGGCGTCCAGGCCGACATCGACGAAGCCTTCGAGCTCTACCAGCGAGTCGAGCGAGACCCCGAGGCCTCCCGCGACTTCTTCCTCGGAGTGCAGTCCCTGCGCGAGCCCGAGTTCCGAAGCGTCCCGCTGTAGCCCGTCTCCGCTATGGCCGGTCTCCGCTGTGGCCCGTCTCCGCCGTGGCCCGTCTCCGCTGTGGCCCGTCCCTGCGCTGGCCCGCCCCCGCGCTGGCCCATCTCCGCGCTACTCGTCGGTGGGCTGCGCCTCAGCCGCAGCCCGCTTCTGTGCCTTGTACCTCTTCCGAGCCTCCCACGCCTGTGCAATGCCGAGACACGCCCAGGCGAAGGGCAGGAGCCACCGCCACCCCACCTCGTCCGGATCCCCGACCATCACAGCCGCGCTCAACCCCGCCACGACGAAGAAGCCGACCGAGATCGAGGCCACGGCCTTCCAGCTCAACCCACCCCGCGGAACAACCATCCGATCCCCCAATCGCCAGCAACCCTATCCGCCCTGCCGTGGCCCTGCCCAGCTCGCCTGGTGGGCGGCCCGGGCCCGCTGCGGCAGCTTCACCCCCAGAGGTGCCACCTCGACGCCAGGGCCAGCCCGGCTACGACGACGAGCACCAACCCCGCAATCCAGCCCAAAGCGACCCGCGACCCCCTGTTCACCGGTAGTCCTTCTTCGTGTGCCGCAGCACGTGGACTCCGGCAAGCGCGAACCCGGCACCCGTGACGGTCACGAGGATGCGACCCGCACCTTCGCGGTAGGAGCCATCACCCACCGGCGCCATCCGATCGAGCCAGTCCCGCCCGCGCCCCGACTCCAGCCGATCCCCCATACGCACCGACAGTACGCCGATCCGCCCGCATGCAGCACTCCCGCCGAACCCACGCGCGACAGCGCCGATGTGGGTACCCGAAGACAACAGTGCCCCTGGATAGACGTGAACTCTCAGTCCGGGTCAAGAACGCCGGCACTTTATCGACCGCGACATCAAGCCCTTCCGATGGGGCCGCGTGTGGACGACAGGATGGCGCGAATGATCTGACTCAGCCAGTCGCGTGCAATTGCGACATCCGGCAAGACCAAGATCCGGCCGTCGACCTCGGTCTCCGCGCGCGCGTCGGAGTAGGCGAGCTCCCACCCATCCATGTACCGCACCGGGAGCGGCGGCCAAGCCTGCTGTCGTCGCCACTCGAACGTGCGCACGCAGAGGTTGTTCAGGCTGGGTAGATCGGGGCCGGCGTTCCAGAGCAGTTGGAGGTCGACCAGGTCGTGCGCCCGTACGTAGGCAGGGTCGGTGACGGCATGGATCTTCTGCGCGATCTGGTACTCGAGCTCGACCAGGTCGACTGGCCGCAGCTCACCGAATCCGAAGAAGGTACCGAACTGCGCCAGCCCTCCGTCGACCTCCATCCGCGTGTGCGGGTATGGATCGACCTCGGGGTCGGAAACCTCGACATCGAGCGCGCCCCACGCGCTACCGAGGAAGGAGATCGACACCCGATAGGGATGCATCACATACGCCGGGCGGGCGAGCCCCGGATCATGGGGCTTCACGGCACGCACGTTCGCGGTGAATGCGACGCGATCCGGCGAATCCGGGTTGCGCCGCAACTCGCCCTTCGAAGCCGGAACCATTCCCCACCCCTCAGCCAGACGCGCGCGGAATGACTGCTCGAACTCCTCGCCGCGGACACGCGTGGAGACGTCGAGATCGGAGGTCGCCCGCGTACCCCGCTCACCAAGGCGCAATTTCACACCCATCCCGCCCTTGATCGCGACAGCATCAGGAAGCATCTGCGACACGATCAGCGTGCACAGCATCATTCGCGCACGCGCGACGGGGATGCCCCACTCCGCCGCGACCTGTGTGAGCCGGTCGTTGAGCTGCGTGACGTTCAGCGGCGGTGTCACCTCATTCATGCCGACGCGGTCTTCCACAGGACGGCGTCGCGCTCGCCGATCAAGTCCCTCCTGAGCGCATAGTCGACCAGGGATTCCCACCGATCGGGCGGCATCCGGTCTCGCATGTCCTCCAGCGCCCGCCGAACGGTTGTCGCCAGGACGCCCTCGTAGCGAGTGAGGTCATCGTCGAGCACATCAGATCGGTTCTCCAGCTCCATCCAGTTCGGCAGAGTGCGCCTCACCCGACGGCGAGTCCCCACACGCACCTTCGGTGGGTTGAACTGGCCGAGCCCGACCAGATCAAGGACGGATTCGCGATGCAAGAATGCGCCCTCCCCCGCCAGAGCGGTGGCGATCGCCGGCTGAGCAAAAGATGTTTTCGGCACGTCGCGGTGCGCATAGACACCTTGCCCGTATGCGCGGAGCGCGCCACGAGCAGCGAGCTTCCGCACTTCCACGGCGGGCACGCCTGCATCCTCGGCCTCGGCGAGGGTCACCACGCCGTTGTGCGACGCTGCGATCTCCCACAGATCCTGGCGATAACCCATCTCCTCACCTCTCCGCCATTACTGTACCAATAGTGGTACGGTTTTGGCGGCTCGTAGCCCATGACCTGGAGCACGTGTGGGCGATGTGTGGGCAAACGCGATTGCGTATCGCGAGAGGAGAGCCTCAGATCCCCGGAATCACAGGGATACGAGCACGTGGCACAACGGTGCCCCTGGAGGGACTCGAACCCCCAACCTGCTCCTTAGGACGGAGTCGCTCTTCCATTGAGCTACAGAGGCTGACCCGCCCAGTTTAGCGGGCCGGGCACCAGCGCGGTGCGGGTGGCGGCACGCGCCCGTCGTGACTGGGCGTGGCACCACGCGCACCGCGTCGGAGACGCCCGGCACGCGCTACGCGGCCGCCTCGAGGAACGTCTCCCACTGCGGCTCGGCGCGCTCGGCGCCCTTGATGCTCCAGCCGGCCTGGTGCGGCATCCGCGGCGAGGTGCGCAGCGACCAGCCCATCTCGGCGGGCGTGCGGTCGCTCTTGATGTTGTTGCACCGCAGGCAGCAGGCCACGAGGTTCTCCCAGGTGTCCTTGCCGCCGCGCGAACGGGGCTGGATGTGGTCGATCGTCGTCGCCGAACCGCCGCAGTAACCGCAGCGCTGGTTGTCGCGGCGCAGCACGCCCCGGCGCGACACCGGCATCATCCGATTGAGGGGAACCCGCACGTAGCGGGTGAGCAGGATGACCGCCGGGCGATCGTAGGCGTCGCCCGTGGTGCCGAAGACCGGATGCTCTTCATCCCGCGCCAGCACCCGCGCCTTCTCGTTCATCACCAGCACGAGCGCCCGCTTGAACGAGACGACTCCGAGCGGTTCATATCCTGCGTTGAGGACCAGTGTTCGCATGCTCTCCCTTTCGAAGAGACCTGGACGGCTTCCAGGTGTTCGATGTTTCACAAGCCGGCACCGGGATGCGGAGACGCGCGGACAACAAAAAAGGCGCCGTCACAATGACAGCGCCTTGCTCACCAGAACCGATATGCGGTCCTGACTCAGTCCACTCGTGTGCCTGCGCACGAGCAGCAGGAGACGACCCGTGGGGCGGATGCTCCTACCGTGCGACATCAGGCTCTCCAGATCTCGAGGACGATCAGAGCTTCAGAGTACGACAGAAAAGGCGTACCACATATCTGTGGCACGCCTTTTCGCGTCTCGGTAACGAAGTGTTTACACGCCTCGCGTGGCTACGCCACGATCCGGACGAAGTAGTAGCTCCCCCACACCGGGCGGTGCTCGACGTACCGGCCCCAGTCGGGCGAGTCGATCATCGTGCCGTCGCCGGCGTAGATGCCCACGTGGCCGATCGGGTAGATCATCAGGTCGCCGGCCTGCGCATCCTCGGGAGCGATCGGGATGCCCATCGCCGCCTGGTTGCTCACGGTGCGCGGCAGGTAGATGCCGAAGGCGCCGAACACGTACTGGGTGAGTCCGTCGCAGCCGAAGCTGGTGTCGGGGCTCGCGCCGCTGCCGTAGGGCACCACGCCGACGAACTGCTCGGCGAAGGCGACGAGCGCCGCTCCGCTGTACGAGCCCGAGGGCGGGTTGACCGTGAACGCACCGTTGCTCGAGGCGCCGCTGGTCTTGGCGTTCGCAGCGGTGGCTGCGGCAGCCTCGGCGGCGGCAGCAGCCTCGGTGGCGCGCACGGCCGCTGCAGCGGCCTCGCGGGTCGCGGCCAGCTGCTCGGTCGTGGGGGCGACGTAGTTGTCGCGGCTCACGGCCAGCGCGGCCGACGCATCCGGAACCACCAGCGTCTGGTTGCCGCTGAGCGCCGCATCCGTCGCCACACCGTTGTCGAAGTTGCCGCCGCCGCCGAAGGCGTAGGCCGGGAGGGCCATGGTGGCGATCAGCGCCGCGGCGAAGGTCATCACGACCACGCTCACGGCACCCTTCTTGGTGGGCTTCTTCATCCGCGGCACGCGGATGCTCGGACCGACCTTGCGGGGCTCGGCCACCGCGACAGCCGTCGTCGGCTTCACCGCGGGCGGCGCGACCACGGGGCGCACCTCGAGGGCCGAACCGGCAGCTTCGGCACGGGCCGAAGGGGCACCGGCCGAGGCGGCACCGGCAGCGCGCGACTCGAGTTCGCGACGCTCGCGACGACTCGCCGGCTGAGCGGATGCTGCGGTGGGAAGTGTCTCGGGTGTGTTCGGGTCTTCGGGGTTTCGCCCGGCTTCGGGCGACTCTCCATATGGGGCCAAAATGCAATCCTCCGGCACCTCGCGCAGCTAGGGCACTGCTCCCGTCCACACGTTAAGGGCGTGTGTTTTCGGTGCCCAAGAGACGGGAAACGAGGTGTCTTGGCCCGGATCCACCCCCGTTAGGCGGGCGGTGGACTCGTTCGAGGATACGTGAGGCCTCCGCCTTTGTCACCTCGAAACCGACCCTTTTTAACAATTCGGTAACGCGCGGTGACGAGGAGGCGCTCAGATCCCTACGAATATGTGGCTTGCGACCTCGTTGGGCAGTTCGAGCCCGCCGTCGAAACCTTCGACCTCGACTAGAACGTAGGAACCGACCGCCGAGAACGCGGCACTGTTGCCCGGCACGACGCCGGCCTGCTTCAGCTGCAGCAGCAGCTCGGGATCGACCTGGGCCGGCTCGCCGAGACGGCGGATGGTCTTCGTCTGCTTGCCCACGGCTCCGTGCACGAGCGTGACGATGTTCACGACGCCCCGCGTAAACGGCACCGCGGCGTCGTCACCGAAGGCGTCCAGGCCCGGGATCGGGTTGCCGTAGGGCGACTCCGTCGGGTGATCGAGCATGTCCAGGATGCGCAGCTCCACCTGCTCGCTCATCACGTGCTCCCAGCGGCAGGCCTCCTCGTGCACGAGCTCCCACTCGAGACCGATGACGTCGCTGAGCAGCCGCTCGGCGAGGCGGTGCTTGCGCATGACCGAGATCGCCTTCTTGCGGCCCACCTCGGTGAGTTCGAGGTGACGATCGACCGAGACGACGACCAGGCCGTCGCGCTCCATGCGCCCGACGGTCTGTGAGACGGTGGGGCCGGAGTGACCGAGGCGCTCGGAGATACGGGCACGAAGAGGGTTGATGTTCTCCTCCTCGAGCTCGAGGATCGTGCGGAGATACATCTCGGTCGTATCGATCAAATCTGCCACTGCATACTCCTAGGCCTTGTGAGGCGTACCTAACCAGCCTACTGTTTCGCCGTGCCGGTCGGGCGCTCGCGCGTCGATACTATGGTCATCATGGCCGAGATCCAGATTCCCACCGACAGACTCCCCGTGGACGGCCGATTCGGCTGCGGACCATCGAAGGTCCGCCCGGGTCAGCTCGAAGACCTCGTCACCCGTGGAGCGTCCCTCCTCGGCACGAGCCACCGCCAGGCCCCGGTGAAGAACCTGGTCGGCTCCGTGCGCGAAGGCCTGTCCTCTCTCTTCTCCCTCCCCGAGGGCTACGAGGTCGTGCTCGGGAACGGCGGATCGACCGCGTTCTGGGATGCGGCCGCGTTCGGCCTCATCCAGAACCGCGCCGAGAACCTGTCGTTCGGCGAGTTCGGCTCCAAGTTCGCCGCCGCTGCCGGGGCTCCCTGGCTCGAGAAGCCGCACGTGGTGAAGAGCGACGGCGGATCGCGCGGCGAGATCGAGGTGCTCGAGGGCGTCGACGTGTACGCCTGGCCGCACAACGAGACGAGCACCGGTGTGATGGCTCCGGTGAAGCGCGTGCACGGCGACGCCGGTGCGCTCACGGTCGTGGATGCCACGAGCGCGGCGGGCGGCATCGACTTCGACACCGCCGAAGCCGACGTCTACTACTTCGCCCCGCAGAAGAACTTCGCCTCCGACGGCGGCCTCTGGTTCGGACTGTTCTCCCCCGCCGCCCTCGAGCGCGTGGAGTCGATCGCGGCATCCGACCGGTACATCCCCGAGTTCCTGAGCCTCAAGAACGCCGTCGACAACTCGCGGCTCAACCAGACGCTGAACACCCCGGCCATCTCCACGCTGGTGCTGCTCGACAACCAGATCTCCTGGATCAACGAGAACGGCGGCCTGCCCTGGGCGTCCGCCCGCACCACCGAGTCCTCCTCGGCGCTGTACGACTGGGCCGAGGGCGTCTCGTACGCGACGCCGTTCGTGTCGAATCCGGAGCACCGCTCGCAGGTGGTCGTCACCATCGACTTCGACGACAGCATCGATGCCGCCCTGGTGGCCAAGACGCTGCGCGCCAACGGCATCGTCGACACCGAGCCCTACCGCAAGCTCGGCCGCAACCAGCTGCGCGTGGCCACCTTCGTGGCCATCGAGCCCTCGGATGTGCGCCAGCTCATCTCCGCGATCGAGTACGTGGTCGAGAACCTGGGCTCGTAGCCCCGACTCACCCCGGAAACCGCAGACGTCGCGGTCATCGGCTCCGTCCGGAGCTCGGCGACCGCGACGTCTGCGGTTTCGGGCCGACCAGGGTCAGCGACCGGCGGAGTAGCTCTCGGCGTGCGGGTCGTCGCCGTCCTCGTCGGAATCGTCGGCGTAGAAGTCGTCGTCGTCCGAGTCGTCATCGTCAGACTCATCGTCGTCCGAGTCGTCGTCGTCGGAGTCGTCGTCGTCGGACTCGTCGTCATCGGACTCGTCGTCGTCATCCGAGCCGTCGTCCGCGGCGGCCTCTTCGAGCTCGTCGTCGTCGGTGACGTGGTCGTCGATGTCGATGCCGTCGTCGAGGTCGAGACCGGCGTCGTCGTCGAGATCGTCCTCGTCGTCGTCGTGGTCCTCGTCGTCGTGATCGCCGTCCTCGTCGTCACCCTCGACGGCGGCCGTCGCGGCGGCGAGCTCCTGGGCGAGCTGGTACTCGGCCAGACGCTCCGACCACGGCAGCCAGTCCGGCGCGATCAGCGCGTTCTCGCCCGGAAGCATCTCGACCTCGAGCACCGAGGGCTCGGAGTCCTCGTCGATGCGCGCCAGAGTGACGGTCCAGTGCCAGCCCGGGTAGCCGGGAAGCTTCGACTCGAAGAACAGGCTGAGCACGTGGTCTTCGGCGGCCGACGACCCCACGATCGGGCCGATGTTCACCGACGGCGTGATCTCCAGCAAGGCCGCACGAGCGAACTCCACGGAGCCCAGCAGCACCTCGTCGGTCAGCGGCTCCCGCACGGGCTCGGCCTCGGCCTGCACGTCGCCCTGGACCTCGGATGCCTCGTCAGAAGCGTCCTCGACCTCGGCGGCTTCCTGGGCCTCGGGCTCGACCTGCTCCGATCCGACCTGCTCCGGATGCTCCACCCCGGCCGGCTCGACGTGCTCCGGCTCGGTCTGTTCGACCTCCGACGCAGTCTGCTCCGGCTCGCCCTGATCAGACGGCACTAGGCGTCCAGCTCGTCGGCCACCTTGCGCAGCAGCGCGGCGATCTTGCGGCTGTGCGCGCTGTCGGGGTAGCGGCCGCGCTTGAGGTTGCCGCCGATCGAGTCGAGCACCTTCACCAGGTCTTCGATGATCACGGCCATGTCGTCCGCAGGCTTGCGGGAGAGCTTCACCATGCTCGGCGGGGCTTCGAGCACCCGCACCGAGAGCGCCTGGGCGCCACGCTTGCCGTCGGCGATGCCGAACTCGAGCTTGGTGCCCGCCTTGACCGTGGCGCCGGCAGGCAGTGCCGACGCGTGCAGGAACACTTCTTGACCGTCATCGGAACTGATGAAGCCGAAGCCCTTCTCGTCGTCGTAGAACTTGACCTTGCCGGTGGGCATCGTGAATCTCCTCGTGTAATCGGCCCGAATACCGCTCCGGGCCACTGACCAGCCTACCGGTGCCCGTATCCTTGGTGACGTGAGCGATGCAGACTCCCCCTCCAGCGGCCGGATCGAGCGCGCGCTCGCCTTCATGATCGCCGCCACCCTCGGGCTCTCGGTGCTCGCCTTCCTGGCGCTGATCGTCGGCACCGCGGTGGGCGTGCGCGACTTCGGCGAGGGCGTCTGGCCGGTCATCATCTTCCTGCCGCTGATCGGTCTGCCGATCGGCTTCGTGCTGATGCTGGTGCTGCTCATCCTCAACATGCGCCGCCGGCTGCGCGACGCTCGCGGGAGTCGATGAGCGAATCGCTCACGCTCGCCCGCCGGCTCAGCGCCCTCGACGACGACGCGCTCTCCGCCCTGCTGTCGTCCCGGCAGGTCACGCCCCGCGAGGCGCGCGACTTCTTCGACCTGGCGGATCTACTGCTGAGCCCGGCGTCGGTGCGGGCAGCGCTGCGTACGATCGACAGGCCCACGCTCGAGTCGCTGGCCTCGAACGGCCCGTTCCCGGATGCCGCGAGCGAGCGGATGCTCATCCGCCTCGGTCTGCGGGTTCCGGATGAAGACGTCCCCCTGGGCGTCCGCGAGCAGGCGCTCGAAGCCCTGGCGGCGCATCCGCTCGACGACGTCCCGCTCCACGATGCGCCGGCCGGCCCCGCCGATGCAGCCCCGGAGCTCCCGGTCGACATCGCCCCGGCGGCCGAGCGCGCGTTCACCGCGATCTCCGCCGTGGCCGAGATCGGCCATCAGCTGCGGATCGCTCCCGCGAAGATCCGAGCCCACGGCGGCCTCTCCGCGCACGACGAGAAGCGTCTCGCCGTGCTCCTCGGCCTCGACCCCGCGGTCGTGCCACCGCTGCTGGAGGTCGCCCGAGCCGCCGGCCTGGTGCAGATCGACGGCGACGCCGTGCTCTCCACCACCCTCGCCGACGCCTGGGGCGCCCTCTCCCCCACCGACCGCTGGTTCGCGCTCGCCACCGCCTGGCTGCGTTCCCTGCCGGCACCCGTTCGCCGCACCCTCGCCTCCGGCACCGACGGCACCGACCCCAGCTGGCTCTCCGGCGAGCGCCTGCGCCATGCCGTCGTCCGGCTCTACCCGGCCGCCGATGCCGCCCTGCTCGACGCCCTGTCCCCGGTCGACACCGTCGCCGCGGTGCTGGGCCTCACGGTCGACGGCGCGACGACGGCGTTCGGCGCCGCGCTGCTGCGCGCCTCGGGCGCCCGCACCCCGGCACCCGGCGCCGTCGCCGACTTCGAGGCGGCCCTGCCCGGCGAGGTCGACCGCGTCTACCTCCAGCACGACCTGACGATCATCGCTCCCGGCCCCCTGGCGCCTCCGGTCGACGCGCGCATCCGCTCGCTCGCCGACCTCGAGAACCATGGGGTGGCGTCGAGCTACCGGGTCACGCGGCAGAGCATCGACCGCGCGCTCGCCTCAGGTGAGAGCGAGGCGAGCCTGCGCGACTTCCTCACCGCGATCAGCCTCACCGGCATCCCCCAGGCCCTCGACTACCTGCTCACCGAGGGCGGCCGCCGCCACGGGCTGGTGCGCGTCGGCCCGGCACGATCCGAGGCATCCTCCCCGGACTCCGGATCGGGTGCCGGCACCCGCATCCGCAGCGCCGATGCCACTCTGCTTGCCGCGCTGGCCGTCGACCAGTCGCTCGGCGCCCTGGGACTGCGGCGAAACGAATCGGGCGCGCTCCTCGGCCGGGCCGATGCGGTCGCCGCCTACTGGCTGCTGCTCGACGCCGGCTACCCCGTGCTCGCCGTCGACGCCGCCGGAGAGCCGCGGATGCTGCGCCGCGCGCGCATCCTGGAACGACACGAGGCCCCGCCGCCTCCATCCGACACCCCGCCGGTCACCCCGGCCGTGCTCGAGCTGGTGGCCCGGCTCCGGCAGGCCTCCGTGGAGGCGGGCGACGACGACGCGGCCTGGCTGGGCCGTGAACTCGGCAAGGCGGTGCGTGCCCGCACGCCGCTCATCATCGAGGTGCGCCTGCAAGACGCCAGCTCGACCCGGCTGGAGGTGACACCGCTCAGCTTCGCCAACGGCCGGCTGCGCTGCGTCGACGTGCGCGCGGGGGTCGAGCGAACGGTGCCCGTGGCGAACATCCTCTCGGTCACGACCGCCTGAGAGCCGGGTCGACGTAGACTCGGCTGCTATGCCCGACGGCCCTCTCATCGTTCAAAGCGACCGCACCGTTCTGCTGGAGGTCGCGCATCCGCAGGCCGCATCCGCCCGCCACGCCCTCGCCGTGTTCGCCGAGCTGGAGCGTGCGCCCGAGCACGTGCACACCTACCGCATCACGCGGCTGGGCCTGTGGAACGCGCGTGCCGCCGGCCACTCGGCCGAGGAGATCCTCGAGACGCTGGAGCGCTACTCCAAGTTCGCGGTGCCGCAGTCGGTGAACCGGGAGATCGTCGAGACCATCGGCCGCTACGGCACGCTCGTGATCGAGCGCGCCGGCGAGGGCCCGCTCCAGCTGCGCTCGACGGATGCGGCCGTGCTGACCGAGGTCGGCCGCGCCAAGAAGGTGGCACCGCTGCTCACCGAGCGGCACGAGGACGGATCGTTCAGCATCGAGCCCTGGGCACGCGGGCAGCTGAAGCAGGAACTGATCAAGCTCGGCTGGCCGGCCGACGATCTGGCCGGGTTCACGGCGGGCACCCCGCACGGGATCGAGCTCGACGAATCCGGCTGGCAGCTGCGCGGCTACCAGCAGGAGGCGGTCGACGAGTTCACCGCCCACGGATCGGGTGTCGTCGTGCTGCCCTGCGGCGCCGGCAAGACGCTGGTGGGCGCCGCCGCGATGGCCGCGGTGAAGACGAACACGCTCATCCTCGTCACCAACACGGTCTCGGCCCGGCAGTGGCGGGCCGAGCTGCTGAAGCGCACGAGCCTCAGCGAGGACGAGATCGGCGAGTACTCGGGCCTGGTGAAAGAGGTGAAGCCGGTCACGATCGCGACCTACCAGATCCTCACCTCCAAGCGCGGGGGCGCCTACGCGCACCTCGAGCTGCTCGACGCGCTCGACTGGGGGCTCGTGGTCTACGACGAGGTGCACCTGCTGCCGGCGCCCGTGTTCAAGCTCACCGCCGACCTGCAGGCCCGGCGCCGGCTCGGCCTCACCGCCACGCTGGTGCGCGAAGACGGCCGCGAGAGCGACGTGTTCAGCCTGATCGGTCCGAAGCGCTTCGACGCCCCGTGGAAGGAGATCGAGGCGCAGGGCTACATCGCGCCCGCGAACTGCTTCGAGGTGCGGGTCGACCTGCCCTACGAGGAGCGGATGACGTACGCCGCGGCCGCCGACGACGAACGCTACCGCCTCGCCGCCACCGCTCCCGCGAAGCTCGACGCCACCCGCCGCCTGATTGAGCAGCACCGCGGCGAGCGCATCCTCGTGATCGGGCAGTACCTCGAGCAGCTCGAGGAGCTCTCCCGCGAGCTCGGCGCTCCCCAGGTCACCGGAGCCACGCCGGTGGCCGAGCGCGAGCGGCTGTTCCAGGCCTTCCGCGACGGCGAGGAGACCATCCTCGTGGTGAGCAAGGTCGCCAACTTCTCGATCGACCTGCCCGAGGCGAGCGTGGCCATCCAGGTCTCCGGATCGTTCGGCTCACGCCAGGAGGAGGCGCAACGCCTCGGCCGCCTCCTGCGCCCCAAGGAGTCCGGCCTCTCGGCCAGCTTCTACACCCTCGTCGCCCGCGACACCGTCGACCAGGACTTCGCCCAGAACCGCCAGCGCTTCCTGGCCGAGCAGGGCTACAGCTACACCATTGTCGACGCAGACAGCCTGGCGGCTGCCTGACGGTGCGCCGCCGCCCCTGCGGCGCACCTTGCGGCTAGTCGTTCGCGCGCCTGTGTCGGCCGCTCTCATGCGGAAAAGCGACGTACACGCCGCCGCTTTTCCGCGCTCCTACTCGGGGAGGGCCGCATCCGCTTCGTTGGCGTCGCCGGCGATGCCGCGGGCCAGGGTGCGGTTCTTGAAGAAGTCGGGGCGCAGGCGCGACTGCACGAGCATGATCACGACGCCCAGCACGATGATCGTCATGCCGAGGATGAACACCAGCCCCACGCCGCCGATGTTCGAGCCGCTGCCGTAGTCGGGGTTCGCGCTCTCGATGATGGTCGTGAAGAACAGGATGCCCAGGATCAGTCCGCCCACCAGCGGCGAGAAGAACTGGAAGAAGAAGTTGCGCGCGCTCGAGAACCACTGCTTGCGGAAGTACCACACGCACGCGAACGCCGTCAGCCCGTAGTAGAAGCAGATCAGCATGCCGAGCGTGGTGATGGTGTCCCACAGCACGTCCTCCGAGATGAACCGCATCACGGTGTAGAACACCGAGGCCACGATGCTCGACACGATCGTGGCGTAGCCGGGCGTGAAGAACCTCGGATGCACCTTCGAGAACTTCGGCGACAGCGCCCCGTAGTGGCCCATCGCCAGCAGGGTGCGGGCGGGCGACACGAAGGTCGACTGCAGCGACGCCGCCGACGACGACAGCACCGCGATCGACACCAGGATCGCGAGCGGCCCGAGGATGGGGCCGGCCAGCGAGAAGAACACGTTGCCCTGGATCTCCTCGTTGCCGAGGCCGAACTCCCCCGTGCCGGTGCCCGCGTAGTTGATCAGCGCCACCGAGAGGAAGAGGTAGAGCACCACGATGATGACGACGGTGGCCGTGGCCGCCCGGCCGGGGGTGGAGGCCGATCCTTTGGTCTCCTCGCTCATCGTGAGCGTCACGTCCCAGCCCCAGAAGATGAAGATGGAGAGCGAGAGCCCGGCGGCGAAGGCGCTGAAGGAGCCGACGGCGAACGGGTTGAACCAGTCCAGCGAGATGGGCAGGGCGTCGAAGGCATCGCCCGCACCCACGTGCACGAACGCCACGATGCCGAAGAACACCATCACCAGCAGCTGGAAGCCCACCAGCACGTACTGCAGCTTCTGCGTGGTCTGCATGTCGCGGTAGGAGATGAGGGTGGCGCCGAGCATGAACGCCAGACACGTGATGACGTTGATGAACGGATTCGTGGTGAGGTCGGCGATCGAGGGGTTCTGGAAGATCTGCGAGAGCATCAGGTAGAAGAAGTCCACCGCGATGCCCGCGAGGTTCGACAGCACCACGATGGTGGCCGCGATCAGCCCCCAGCCCGCCATCCAGCCGATCCACGGGCCGAACGCCCGGGTGGCCCAGGTGAACGAGGTGCCCGAGTCGGGCATCCGGCTGTTCAGTTCGCGGTAACCGAACGCCACCAGGAGCATCGGGATGAAGCCCACCAGGAAGATGGCGGGCACGTGCGTGCCGACCTCGGCCACGGTGGGGCCGAGCGCGCCGGTGAGCGTGTAGGCCGGCGCGATGCACGAGATGCCGATGACGATGGCGCCGACCAGACCGACGGTGCCGGCCCCGAGGCCCTTCTTCGACAGGGCGGCGGTGGCCGCGGTCGGCGGGTTCGTGGTGTCGCGGGCGGTCATGACAGGTCTCCGATCGTGAACGAGGAGTCGCGCGGAACGACCACCATCGGTACGGGCAGTTCCCGCAGCATCTTCGCGGCGGTCGACCCGAGGAACAGGTGCTTGGGCTGGGCGAGCCGGCTCGAGCCGATCAGCACGATCTCGGCCGGGTCCCACTCGAGCGTGGTGACGGCGTCTTCGATGCGGTGACCGGATGCCACCTCTGAGCTCACAGCGATGTCGGCCGGCAGGTGCGAGACGGCTTCGGCCAGCACCGAGGCCGCGTGTGCTTCGGCGCGCGTCCTGGCATCCGGATGCGCCGCGTCGGCGGGCTGGTCGAGCGCGACGAGCGACACCAGGCGCAGGGGCACCCCGCCGCGCCGGGCGGCCCCGATGGCCGCGGCGAGCAGCTCGTCGGCGCCGGGGCGCGTGCCGACCGCGCAGGTGACGCGGCTGATCGGCTCGTCCGTCCCCGGTTCGCCGCTGCGGTCGGGCGCGAGCGCCACGGGCACCGTCGCCGAGTGCAGCAGCGCGTTCGCGTCGCTGCCGAGCGAGAAGCGGCCCAGGATGCCGCCGCGTGCCGCGCCGATCACCACGAGTTCGGCCTTCAGCGTCTCGATCGCCTCGAGCAGCCCGTCGGAGGGCGACTCGGCGTAGACGACGTGCGGCGTGGCCTGTACGTCGTCGGGCACGGCGGCGACGGCCTCGGCGAGCCAGCCCTCCGCGGTGTCGCGCAGGAACTTCTCGTACCCGGGATCGGCCGGCACGAGCGTGGGCCGGGCCTCGTTCGCCAGCACCAGCACGAGGTCGAGACGGGCGCCCGTGGTGCGGGCCAACCGCACCGCCAGAGCGAGCGCATCACGCCCGGAAGAAGTGTCCGTATAGCCGACGACGTATCTCATCCCGACATACTGGCGGAGAATCATCAGGAATGGCGACCCGACTCATCCGAGATGCTCCCAGGTTTCGCACAGCGAACCCGCAGATACTTGTCCCATGACCGGCCCACGCATCCTGATCGTCGACGACGAACCGAACATCCGCGACCTCCTCACCACGAGCCTGCGCTTCGCCGGCTTCGCGGTGCGCGCTGTCAGCAACGGCGCCCAGACCATCTCGGCCGTGCTCGAGGAAGAGCCCGACCTGATCATCCTCGACGTGATGCTGCCCGACATGAACGGCTTCGGCGTCACCAAGCGCCTGCGTGCCGCCGGGTACACCGCGCCGATCCTCTTCCTCACGGCGAAGGACGACACGGAGGACAAGATCACCGGTCTCACCGTCGGCGGCGACGACTACGTCACCAAGCCGTTCAGCCTCGACGAGATCGTGGCCCGCATCAAGGCGATCCTGCGCCGCACCATGCAGGCCGACGAAGACGCGATCATCCGCGCCGGCGAGCTCACCATGGATCAAGACACCCACGAGGTCTTCGTGGGCGACACCGCCATCGAGCTCTCCCCCACCGAGTTCAAGCTGCTGCGCTACCTGATGCTCAACCCCAACCGCGTGCTGTCGAAGGCGCAGATCCTCGACCACGTGTGGGAGTACGACTTCAACGGCGACGCCGGCATCGTCGAGAGCTACATCTCCTACCTGCGCCGCAAGCTCGATGCGCACACCGAGGAGTCGCTCATCCAGACCAAGCGCGGCTTCGGCTACATGCTGAAGGTGAGCAAGGCGTAGCCTTCTCGCAATGCTGACCGCCATCCAGAAGCAGTGGAACTCGATCTCACTGCGGAGCAAGATCACGGGCGTCACGGTGCTGATGCTCACCTTCGGCCTCGTGGTCTCCGGCGTCGGCACCATGATCGTGCTGCGCACCTATCTGCTGCAGCAGGTCGACAGCCAGCTCGACACCGCCGACCGCGACCCCTCGCCCTTCCTCGGGCCGAACGCCACGCAGGAGAAGTTCGGTGTGGCCGACATCACCTCGGCCCCCACCGACTACTTCGTGGGCCTGGTCGACTCCTCCGGCAATCTCATCGCCAGCAACTGGGGTGAGGCCGATCCGGCGGCGATGCCCCAGGTGCAGGTGACGCTCGACACCTCGAACGCCCTCGAGGGAAAGGTGTTCAGCGTCGACTCGCTCGACCAGCGCACCGAATGGCACGCGGTCGCGGCCCAGGTGTACCTCTTCGGCGGCACCGACCTCGGCAACGTGATCATCGCGAAGTCGCTCGCCGAGACCGAGAAGACCACGGCCACCTATCTCTCGATCTTCCTGGCCTTCGGCGTGGGCGTCGTCATCCTGGGCGCCATGCTCACGCGTCTGCTCGTCACCTCCACCTTCGGCCCGCTGCGCGAGGTGGAGCGCACGGCGGCGGCCATCGCCGACGGCGGCGACTTCAGCCAGCGGATGAGCGACGCGATGCCCAACACCGAGGTGGGCCGCCTCAACCGCTCGCTCAACACGATGCTCTCGCGGATCGACCGCGCCTTCGCCGACCGCGCCAAGACGATCGACCAGATGCGGCGCTTCGTGGGCGACGCCTCGCACGAACTGCGCACGCCGCTGGTCTCGGTGCGCGGCTACGCCGAGCTCTACCGGATGGGCGCCCTGCAGACCCCCGAAGACATCGCCTCGGCCATGGATCGCATCGAGAAGGAGGCGATCCGGATGGGCACCCTCGTCGAAGACCTCCTCGAGCTCGCCCGTCTCGACGAGACGCGCCCGCTCCAGCTGGCGCCGGTCGACCTCGTACCGCTCACGATGGATGCGGCGATGGATGCCCGGGCCGCGAGCCCGGAGCGGGTCGTCTCGGTGATCACTCCGCTCGGCCCGTCGTCGATGACCTTCGTGCCCGCGATCGAGGGCGGCCCCGACGGCACCGGTGGGGCCGGAGCGCCCGCCGACGGCTCTCGCACGCCGTCGACCGCGACCCGGCCGATCGCGTTCGCCAACGCCACGCTGGCGCGTCTGCGGCGACGCCCGCGTGCGGCCGGTTCGACGGCGTCGGATGCCACGGGAGAGATCATCCTGAACGGCACCGGCGGATCGGACGGCACGGCCGAGGTGCTCGGCGAGCTCGTCCCCACCGAGGCGCCGCGGCCGATCGTGCTGGCCGAGGAGAACAAGATCCGCCAGGTGCTCACCAACCTGATCGGCAACGCCCTGCGCTTCACCGACGCGACGACCCCGATCGACCTCTCGGTACAGGTCGACGAGCAGCGCCGAGTGGCCACGATCGACATCGTCGATCACGGCGAGGGCATCCCCCTGCAGATCCGCGAGAAGATCTTCCAGCGCTTCTACCGTGCCGACTCCTCCCGCACCCGCGAGACCGGCGGATCGGGTCTGGGCCTCGCGATCGTCTCCTCGATCGTGGCCGCGCACCACGGCACCGTCGAGGCCCTCGAGACCCCCGGCGGCGGAGCCACCTTCCGCGTCACGCTCCCCCTGATGCCGGTCGGCGCCGCGCCGACGGCGCCGCCGAAGGTGCCCGCGAAGCGCTAACCGCGCGCCCACCCGGGTGACCCTGCGCTCTCACCTCCATCTGTTGCACAAGGGGGCGACGTCGCCGAGGCGGTCGTGCGCCGCCCGCCCGCCATTCGTGTTTCAATGAGGAGAGACTGCGATGGCCCTCGTTCGGGGGCAGTCGCGGATGACAGCGGAGTCATCGAAGGGGTTGCGGTGGCAGTACAGGGGGCGGGCGGGGCGGGGCACGGCGACCACCTCGAATTCATCAGACGCGCGGGGCAGACCACCCGGCGGGCCATCGCCGAGCACACCGGACTCTCGCGCAGCGTGGTCGCCCACTCGGTGGCCGAGCTGATCGAGCAGGGGCTCGTGGTCGAACGTCGGCTCGGCTCGGCGGCTTCGCGCGACGACGCACTGCGGGCGCGGCGCGGCCGCCCCACCTCGGTGCTCGAACTCGCCGAACAGCCGGGAGTCGTCGTCGCCTGCGACATCGGGCACCGGCACATCACGGTCGCCGTGGTCGACCTGCAATCGCGCGTGCTCCTCGAGAACCGCATCGGCTTCGCCGTCGATGACAGCGCCGCCGAGACGTTCCGTGTGCTGCACCGCCTCATCTCCGACGCGCTGCGGCGAACGGGCGCCACGATGCTGGACGTGAAGGCGTTCGGAGTCTCACTCCCCTTCCCGGTCGTCCGCGACGGCACCGTCATGGCCCCGTCCGGCGTGACCGGCTGGCGCGGCGTCACCGCGGCCGCCGTCCGGCCCGCCGGCATCAGCGGACCTCTCCTCATCGACAACGATGCGAATTTCGGGGCCTGGGGCGAACGCCTGAACGCCGGCTCCCGTCAGTTCGACAATCTGCTCTACGTGAAGATCAGCCACGGCGTCGGATCGGGAGTGATCGTCGACGGCCGGCTGCTCTCGGGCGCGCACGGAACGGGCGGCGAGATGGGTCACATCCAGGTGGAGCAGGACGGCCCCCTCTGCCGGTGCGGCCGGCGCGGATGTCTGGAGACGGTGATCGCGATGTCGCTCCCCGACCACCACCTGGCCGGCCTTCGAGTCGGTCGTGCCATCGCGCAGTTGTGCAGCTTCATCGACGCCGAGGTGGTGGTTCTCGGGGGCCGGCTCGGCGCATCCGGTGGCCCGCTCGTCGACGGGGTGCGGGAGGCCTTCGACCGCCTGCTGCCCGAGCCGCGGGTGGCGGTGCGGTGCGCCGCGCTGGGGGAACGGTCCGAGCTCGTCGGCGTCATCGACCGCACCCTGACGGCGGCCTGGTCGGAGGAGACGGTCGCGCGCCACGCCGACCCGCATTCGTCCTGGGGCCGGACGAATTCACGGGTTGTACTGGACGTTCCGTTCGACGCCGAACGTCTTGCCCTGAAGGAGTGACTGTGCCCGCATCCGGCCAGAGGTCCACCGCCATCCGTCCGCCCCGCACACCCCTGCGCGGCCTGCTCGCCGCCGGAGTCGTGACCGCGCTGATGGGCGCGTTCCTGACCACCGGCCCCGCGGCCACCGCGGCCGAGCCCGACCTCGCTCTGAGCGGTACCACTACGGCGTCGGCGTCGCAGAACGACCAAGACGGCTCTTTCCCGGCCTCGAACGCGACCGACGGCAATGCCAGCACGCGCTGGGCGAGCGGCAACGGACCCGACTCCGACACGCTCTTCACGGCGTCGCTCACGAGCGACCTGGGCTCGGTGGCCACCGTCTCCGGCGTCTCGATCAGCTGGGAAGCCGCCTACGCGGTGGCCTACGACGTGCAGGTCGCCACGGCGAACCCCGATGATCCCGCGAGCTGGAGCACCGCATCCTCGCAGACCGCCGGCGTCGGCGGCACCGAGGACGTCACGTTCAGCGCCCCGGTCGAGGCCCGGTACGTGCGCCTCGCCATGCTGAAGCGCGCCGCCGCCACCTGGGAGGCGCCGACGCTGCACTACTACGGCTACTCCGTCTACACCTTCGCGGTACACGGCACGGTCGCCGTGCCGACCGCCGGCTTCGCCTCCCAGGCCGTCGACGTGGGCGCAGGCGCCGATGCGACGGCCACCGTCAGCCTGAACAGCCCGGCGGATGCCGACCAGTCGGTGCGCGTCACGAGCACCGACGGTTCCGGCGAGGCCGGCACCGACTACACCGAGGTCGACGAGACCCTCACCATCCCCGCCGGCCAGACCTCGGCCGACATCGTCGTGCCGACCGTGTCGCACGGCGCCCTCGCACCCGTGCACACCTTCACGCTCACGCTGAGCGACCCGTCCGACGGCATCACCATCGGCACGCGCAACACCGCCGTGGTCACGATCCGACCCACCGGCGACCTGCCGAACGACGGCCGGAGCACCGTGCTGCAGGGCTTCGAGTCGGGGGTGCCCTCCGATTACTCCACCTGGGCGAGCACTGATGCCGTGAAGCCCGCGCTCACCACGGCCCTCGATGACACCGTCCCCGGCGCCCCGACCGACAACCACGTTCTCGTGGCCACCGTCTCGGGCGTCCCGACCGCCTCCGACTGGTTCGGGTTCACCAACGACACCGCCGTGCAGGACTGGTCGGCCTCCGACGGCTTCGGCTTCTGGTTCCTCGGCACCGGCAGCGGCAAGACGCTGAGCTACGAGGTGAAGTCGGGCGGGCAGCTGTTCGACCGATCGATCGTCGACGACAGCGTCGGCTGGCGCCCGGTGAGCGTGCTCTTCACCGACCTCCGCCTGAAGGGCGACCCGTCGAATCCGGCCCGCTTCGCGCCCTCCGCCTCGACCGGTTTCGCCGTCACCCTCACCGGGCTCGGCGCCGGCACCTGGACGTTCGACGACTTCGCCGTGTTCGAACGCGCCACCACCCTCGAGGACTTCCAGGGCGAGGTGCCGATCGGCAGCTCCACCGAGCCCGTGGGCTTCTTCACCTGGGGCTCGAGCGAGGGTCTCGCCACCATGGATGTCACCTCTCAGGCCCGCGGCGACGTGCCCGACAACAAGGTGCTCTCGGGCACCTACCTCATTCCGGCCGGTGGGTACGCCGGATTCAGCGACAACCTCGCGTCGTCGCAGGATTGGAGTTCCTACCAGGGCCTCCGCTTCTGGTGGTATGCCTCGCAGGCCAGCAATCCCGCCTCGCCCACCGCGGGCGACGACATCAAGGTCGAGCTGAAGGACGGCGGACCCGACGGCGAGCACTCCGAGCTCTGGGCGGCCACGTTCAAAGACAACTGGGGCAGCTCCACGAGCCGTTGGAAACTGGTGGAGATCCCGTTCAGCGCCTTCTCCATCGGCGCCTACCAGCCGGGCAGCGCCGAGACCCAGAACGGCACCCTCGATCTGACGAGCGCCTGGGGCTTCGCCATCACCTTCGCTCCGGGGAAACCGACCAGCACCGGCTGGGCCGTCGACGACGTGCAGCTCTACGGCACGCCGGAGCAGGCCGCGAACCTCACGCTCAGCACCACTCAGGATGTCTACCTGCTGAACCCGGGAGACACCGCGCAGGTGGGGGTCACCCTCAGCACCTCGAACGGCGAGCCGCTCACCGACGCCGTGGAGGTGGCCTACAGTCCCGGAACGGGCACCGCCGAGGTCGGCACGCACGTGGCCGACTTCTCAGGCTCACTCACGTTCGCGGCCGGCACCGAGTCGGGAACGACGCAGGTCTTCGACGTGTCGGCGCTTGCCGCCGGCTCGAGCGGTGATCAGGCGCGCAGCATTCCCGTCGTGCTCGACGCCGACGGCGCCCAGCTGCCGGCATCCGCGCCTCGCATCGTGGTGAACGCGCACGGACTCCCCTACCTCGACCCGTCGTTGTCGATCGACGCGCGCGTCGACGACCTCATGGGCCGGATGAGCCTGGCCGAGAAGGTGGGGCAGATGGCGCAGGCGGAACGCCTCGGCCTCACCTCGCCCAGCCAGATCGCCGACCTCGGGCTCGGTTCGATCCTCTCGGGCGGCGGCTCGACTCCGGCCGAAAACACCCCGGAGGCGTGGGCGGCCATGATCGACGGCTTCCAGCGGCAGGCGCTGTCGACCTCGCTGCAGATTCCGCTGCTGTACGGCGCTGACGCCGTGCACGGGCACAGCAACGTGCTCGACGCGACGATCTTCCCGCACAACATCGGGCTCGGGGCCACGCGCGACCCCGCGCTGGTGGAGCAGCTCGCCCGCGACACCGCGATCGAGACGAAGACCACCGGTGTGAACTGGGCCTTCGCACCCTGCCTGTGCGTGAGCCGCGACGAGCGCTGGGGCCGCACCTACGAGTCGTTCGGTGAAGACCCGGCTCTGGTGACGAACTTCGCCGCGCCGAACACGGTGGGCCTGCAGGGCACCGACCCGTCGGACAAGTCGGGCGCCGACGAGGTGCTCGCCACCTCGAAGCACTGGGTGGGCGACGGCGGAACCACCTACGACCCGTCGAAGGCCGGCAACGGCTACCCCATCGACCAGGGGCTCACCGAGTCGCCGTCGATGGAGCAGTTCATGACCACCTTCGTCGACCCGTACATCCCGTCGATCGACGCGGGTGTGGGCAGCATCATGCCGTCGTACTCGGGCGTCGACATCGGTGGCGCCGGTGACGTGCGCATGCACGAGAACACGGCGCTCAACACCGACCTGCTGAAGGGCGACCTCGGCTTCGACGGGTTCCTCATCAGCGACTGGGAGGGTATCGACAAGCTGCCGGGCGGAACCTACGCCGACAAGGTGGTGCGCTCGGTGAACTCGGGACTCGACATGGCGATGGCGCCCTACAACTTCGGCGCCTTCATCACGAGTGTGACCGACGCCGTGACCACGACCAAGACGATCTCGCCCGATCGGGTCGACGACGCGGTGCGCCGCATCCTCACCCAGAAGTTCGAGCTCGGACTGTTCGAGCAGCCGTTCGCCGACCGCAGCCTGGCCGACCAGTTCGGTGGCGACGCCCACCGCGCCGACGCCCGCCAGGCGGCCGCGGAGTCGCAGGTGCTGCTGAAGAACGACGGCGTGCTGCCGCTGGCGAAGGATGCGGCGGTGTACGTCGCCGGGTCGAACGCCGACGACCTGGGCAACCAGATGGGAGGCTGGACGATCTCCTGGCAGGGCGGCTCCGGCCCCACGGCCACGACCGGCACCACCATCCTCGCCGGTATGCAGCAGGTGGCTCCGGATGCGACGATCACCTACTCGAAAGACGCGTCCGCACCCATGACCGGCAGCGATGTCGGCGTGGTGGTCGTGGGTGAGACGCCGTATGCCGAGGGCCAGGGCGATGTGGGGAACAACGGGCACAGCCTGTCGTTGAGCGCATCCGATCAGGCCACGATCGACAAGGTCTGCGGTGCCATGACGTGTGTCGTGCTCGTGGTGGCCGGTCGCACGCAGCTGGTCACCGACCAGCTCGGCGAGATCTCCGGGCTCGTGGCCTCGTTCTTGCCGGGCAGCGAGGGTGCCGGCGTCGCCGACACGCTCTTCGGCGACACCGCGTTCACCGGGCGGCTGCCCCTCACCTGGCCGGCCGACGCCTCGCAGGTGCCGATCAACGTGGGTGACGACGACTACCAGCCCCTGTACGCCTACGGCTGGGGTGAGCGGACAGACGCGCCGCTCGGTCGTCTGACGGCGCTGTCGGCATCGCTGCCGGCCGGCTCGGCGGCACGCACGGCGGTGGACGCTCTCGTGGCGGCCCCGGTGTGGGACGCCTCGGGTGCAGTGCTCGACACGGCCGAGGCGCGCGCGACGGTGGCGCAGCTCGCGGCGAACGCTGCGGCGGCTCTGGTGCCTGCCGCGGCCACCGCCTCGGTCTCCCTGGCGGCGTCGGTGACGCTCTCGGGTCTTGACGCCCCGACACTCGCGGCGACCGACGAGGTGACGTCGGTGGTGCGCGACCTGGCTCAGGCCGCGATGGTGGGCGGTACCGCCGTGACGGGCGACGCCTCCGAGGGCGTCACCGCCGACGCCGAGCACGCGCTGCAGAGCGGCGACCCGGTCACGGCGATCACTCTGCTGGCCTCGGTCTTCGGTGTCACGGTCGTGGCTCCCGAGCCCGGGACGGACCCGGGAACCGACCCCGGCACCGACCCCGGCGCAGGGACGCCCGGCACCGCGACGCCGGGTTCGGGCACGCCGGGTTCGGGCGGCACGGGCACGTCCCCGGGCGACGGGTCGGCCTCGGGCGACCTCGCCGCCACGGGCGCTCAGCCGGCCCTGATCGTCCTCGCGGCCTTGGCGCTCCTGGCAGCAGGAACGACCTTCGTCATCCGTCGCCGCCGCCGCACCACCCCGTAACCCGGCACCCCCACCCGGCGCAGCGACGACGGAGTGTGCACCCCTCGACGGGCTCACACTCCGTCGTCGCCCCCCTTCGCCCTCAAACTCCGTCGTAACCGTGACCGCGCCCGACCCGTGCGGGGAAGGGCGGGGCCGCGGGGCGCCACGAGGGGCCGGCGAACGCCCCAGGCCCTACCCGACGACCCAGCGCCCCAGGCCCTACCCGACGACCCAACGCCCCAGGCCCTACCCGACGACCCAGCGCCCCAGGCCCTACCCGACGACCCAACGCCCCAGGCCCTACCCGACGACCCAGCGCCCCAGGCCCTACCCGACGACCCAACGCCCCAGGCCCTACCCGACGACCCAGCGCCCCAGGCCCTACCCGACGACCCAACGCCCCAGGCCCTACCCGACGACCCAGCGCCCCAGGCCCTACCCGACGACCCAACGCCCCAGGCCCTACCCGACGACCCAGCGCCCCAGGCCCTACCCGACGACCCAGGGTGAGCGCGTGGCCGGAGGCCTCGACCGCAGGCCGAGGCCTCCGACCGCACGCGAACATGTCGCCCGCGCCGGGCGGGGACCGGCGCGGCACGAGCGCAACAAAAAACGGACGGGCCCCGAAGGGACCGCCCGTTCTTTGTTGTGCGAAGTGAAGGACTAGAAGTCCATGCCACCCGTGGGGTCGCCGGCCGGAGCCGGGTTGCGCTCGGGCTTGTCGGCCACGACGACCTCGGTCGTGAGGAACAGACCGGCGATGGACGCCGCGTTCTGCAGGGCAGAGCGGGTGACCTTGGCCGGGTCGATGATGCCGGCGGCCAGGAGGTCGACGTACTCACCGGTCGCGGCGTTGAGGCCCCAGCCGTAGTCGAGGTCGCGCACCTTGGCGGCGACGACTCCGGGCTCGAGACCGGCGTTGAACGCGATCTGCTTCAGGGGGGCCTCGATGGCCACCTTGACGATGTTCGCACCGGTCGCCTCGTCGCCCTTGAGGTCGAGGTTGGCGAAGGCGGTCTTGCCGGCCTGGATGAGGGCCACGCCACCACCGGCGACGATGCCCTCTTCGACTGCGGCCTTGGCGTTGCGCACGGCGTCTTCGATGCGGTGCTTGCGCTCCTTCAGCTCGACCTCGGTGGCGGCACCGGCCTTGATGACCGCGACACCGCCGGCGAGCTTGGCGAGACGCTCCTGGAGCTTCTCACGGTCGTAGTCGCTGTCGGTGTTCTCGATCTCGGAACGGATCTGAGACACGCGTCCGGCGATGGCCTCGGGGTCTCCGGCGCCTTCGACGATCGTGGTCTCGTCCTTGGTGATGACGACCTTGCGGGCCTGACCGAGCAGGTCGAGGGTGACGTTCTCGAGCTTGAGACCGACCTCCTCGGCGATGACCTGACCACCGGTGAGGATGGCGATGTCCTGCAGCTGAGCCTTGCGGCGGTCACCGAAGCCGGGGGCCTTGACGGCGACCGACTTGAAGATGCCGCGGATCTTGTTCACGACGAGCGTGGCCAGGGCCTCGCCGTCGACGTCTTCCGCGATGATGAGCAGCTGCTTGCCGGTCTGGATGACCTTGTCCACGATCGGCAGCAGGTCTTTGATGTTCGAGACCTTGCTGTTGACGATCAGGATGTAGGGGTCTTCGAAGACGGCTTCCTGGCGGTCGGGGTCGGTGACGAAGTACGCCGACAGGTAGCCCTTGTCGAAGCGCATGCCCTCGGTCAGCTCGAGCTCGGTGCCGAAGGTGTTCGACTCCTCGACGGTGACGACGCCTTCCTTGCCCACCTTGTCGATGGCCTCGGCGATGATCGCGCCGATCTCGGGGTCGGCCGCGGAGATGGACGCGGTGGCCGCGATCTCTTCCTTGGTCTCGATCTCCTTGGCGTTCTTGATCAGCTCGGCGGAGACGGCGGCGACGGCCTTCTCGATGCCCTTCTTGAGCGAGATCGGGTCGGCGCCGGCGGCCACGTTGCGGAGGCCTTCCTTGACCAGGGCCTGAGCCAGCACGGTGGCGGTGGTGGTGCCGTCGCCCGCGACGTCGTCGGTCTTCTTGGCGACCTCCTTGACGAGCTCGGCACCGATCTTCTCGTAGGGGTCGTCGAGCTCGATCTCCTTGGCGATGGACACGCCGTCGTTGGTGATCGTGGGAGCGCCCCACTTCTTCTCGAGGACGACGTTGCGACCGCGCGGGCCAAGCGTCACCTTGACGGCGTCGGCGAGCGTGTTCAGGCCACGCTCGAGGCCGCGGCGGGCCTCTTCATCGAAAGCAATGATCTTTGCCATGTGTGTTTCTCGTCCTCCCTGGACGTCTTCAAAGATTCAAGTGTTTTAGCACTCAGAGTTCACGAGTGCTAAAGCAATACTGGCACTCGGGCACCCCGAGTGCAAGTGACGTTACGCCGCGGGAGGCACGATCGTGACGCTGCCCTCATCCACAGGCACGAGTTCCACCCAGGTGTTCCCCGGGGCCAGGCGCACGGTGGCGCCGCTGTCGTCGAGCAGACGGATCGGCGCATCCCGCGCATCCTTCGCCCAGGTGGCGTGCAGCGTCTTGCCGCCGGTCGACACCCAGGCCTCGCCCGAGGCCACGAGCAGCGCCTGCGGCACCTCTTCGTCGTACGTGTAGGCCTCGTCGACCCGCAGGGTCACCACGTTGACCGCCGAGAGCCGGCCGCCGTTCGCGTCGAGGTCGGGCTCGCCCTCCTGCGAGCGCAGGAAGGCTCCGGATGCCGCGTCCCAGTCCCAGCCCGGGTAGCGGGCGTCGGAGAAGACGAGGGCGAGGGACGCCGAAGGCGATCCGTCGATCGCCGCACTCGACGACGGTACGTCGAAGGAGTAGGCGAACTGCTGCGACGGCGCGGCCAGCTCGGAGTGCTCGGCCACCAGGTCGGCGGCCTTCACCACCACGTCGTGCGGACTGTCGCGCCCGTCCATCCGGAAGAACGTCGACTCGGTGTCGCTCTCGCCGTGGATGGCGTTGTAGACGGGAGTCGCCTCCATCATCCGGACGAACTGCTCCTGCCCGCCCGAGAAGGCGACGATGCCGCCGAGCGGGGAGATGATGTCGGGATCCATCGGCCGGATCGAGCGCACGGGCCCGATCAGGTCGGGCAGGTCGGACTGCCGCACGGCCACGTATCGGGTGAGGCCACCCTCGACGAGCTCCTCGAAGACGAGGTCGGTGCGCTCCAGCCCGATCTGGGGCCGGGCGTCTTCGTGGTTGTCGATCTTGGCCGCGAGCGACGGCGAGGTGAGCGTCCCCTCGGGCACGAGCGTGCCGCGCAAAGGCGCCGGGACCATCGGTGCCGGTGTGACGTAGTCGGAGAGGAACGCCGCTGTCGGCTTCGGAGTGCCCGACGCATCGGGCGCATCCGCGACGCACCCGGTGAGCAGGCCGCCCGCGATCAGCACGGACAGGATCGCGCCCAGACGTGAGGAGCGTCGTCGCCGGTTGATCACCAGCACAGACTAGCGAAGGCAGCCGGATGCCACGGCGCCGCCCGCGCGGCGCCGGAGATCCTGCGGGCTCACGCCAGTCGGACGGATTCCGCCTGAGGCCCCTTGGACCCGGTGCCGACCTCGAAGACGACCTGCTGGCCCTCTTCGAGCACCTTGTAGCCCGACATATCGATCGCCGAGTAGTGCACGAAGACATCCTGTCCACCGCCGTCGACGGTGATGAAGCCGTAGCCCTTTTCAGCGTTGAACCACTTGACGGTTCCGTTCGCCATTGTTACTCCCGAGTGCTGTGTTTCTGCAGCAGCGGCACAGTTTGCCGCAACCAATTCCAGATACTAATCCGATGGGAACGGCGGAAAACGGCCGGAACGGGCAATTGTCCAAACCGTGACCGGGAATCAACACGACGGAAACACGCGTGAAATATTGGGCGCCGGATGACGCCTCGGAGGCCTGGGAGAAGGGCCCGTCTACTCCCCCGAGGCCGGCTCTTCCGCGGCCGGGTCTTCGGCGGGTGCCTCGCCCTCGGCGGCGGTGAGGCCCGGGCCGGCGTAGTCGGTGCCGAGCACGGCGGTGAGCGCCGCCCCCTGGAAGGTGGAGGACTGCACGGCCGGCACGTCGCCGAGCAGCTGGGCGAGGCCGAGCGCGGCCGCCTCGTTGGCCGGGTCTTCGTAATAGACGGTGGTGGTGGAGAAGTCGGTGGAGCTGGCGTTCGCCATCGTGGCGACGTTCCAGCCGCTCGCCACGGCGGCCTCACCCACCCGCCCGGCGAGGCCCACGTTGTCGGTGCCGTTCAGGACGGTGACCGCGAGGGTGCCGTCGGTGACCGGCGTCACCGTGGGCGTGGGGGTGGGGGTGTCGACCGGCGCGGCCGAGGAGGAGGAGCCGCCGAACGCATCCGTGAACTGGATGTTGTTGTTGATCACGGCGAGGTAGGTGATGCCGGCGCCGACCAGCAGAACCGTGGCCAGGGCGGCCCAGGCGAAGACGATCCAGCCGCGGCCGCGCGGGGCGGGGCCGCGGTGCGCGCCGACGCGGTCGGGGTGGGCGGGCAGGGCGTCGAAGCTGTCTGTGGTGAAACGTGACATGGGTCGGGCGGAGTCCTAGTCGTCGCGCGAGAGCAGGCGTGCGGAGCGGGCGGCCAGCCGCGCCTCCCGCACCCGCTGGAGCCTCTTGATGAGCATCGGGTCGTGTGCGAGGGCGGCCGGGGAGTCGATCAGCACGCCGAGCAGCTGGTAGTAGCGAGCGGACGACAGGCCGAACTCCTTGCGGATGGCCTGCTCCTTGGCGCCGGCATGACGCCACCAGCTGCGTTCGAAACTCAGGATGCGGGCGTCGCGTTCGGCGAGCGGCCGGGGGTTCGCCGACGGCATCGGCAGCTCGTCTGCGACAGCCATGGCATTCCCTTCACTCGAACTTCTCCGACATCATATGGCTGCACGCCTCAACGGGAGCCGATAGCGTCGGCGGGCCGGAACATCGATCGATGGGCGATGCCGGCCTCGACGTATTCCTCGCCGAAGGGCACGAATCCGACACCCAGATAGAGGGGGACGATGTAGCACTGCGCGTGCAGCAGCATCGACTCGGCGCCGAACTCCGCGATCACGGCGTCCAGCAGCGTGCGGGCCAGGCCCTGGCCGCGGTGCGCGGGATGCGTGACCACCCGGCCGATCACGCGGTGCGCGTCGAGGTGCTCGGCCTCGGCGTCGCGCAGCACGCGGAGGTAGGCGACGACCTCGCCGGCATCCGGACCCTGCTCGCCCGCGGTCAGCCAGACGTGAACGGTCTCGGGCTCGGCGTCGCGCCAGTCGAGCTCGCTCTCGTCGACCTTCTGCTCGACGTAGAAGACGTCGGTGCGCAGCTTCGCGATGGCGTACAGCTCGCGGGTGGTCAACTCGTCGAACCGGGCGCGGTGGAGGGAATGGTGAGGCACCGTGCAGAGTTTACTGGGATGATCGACAGTGAATCCGAGCACGGTCCGAACACGCAGGAGCACCCCCGCATGAGCTATCAGGTATCGAAGTCCGACGACGAGTGGCGCGACGAGCTGTCGGCCGACGAGTTCGCGGTGTTGCGCGAGGCCGCCACCGAGCGCCCCTGGACGGGCGAGCTGCTCGACGAGGGCCGCGAGGGCGTCTACACGTGCAAGGCCTGCGGCCAGGAGCTGTTCCGCAGCACCACCAAGTTCGACTCGCACTGCGGTTGGCCGAGCTTCTACGACCCCACCGGCTCCGACGCCGTCGAGCTGATCGAAGACCGTTCGCTGGGGATGGTGCGCACCGAGGTGCGCTGCTCGAACTGCGGCTCGCACCTCGGCCACCTGTTTGACGACGCCCCGCAGACGCCCACCGGCGACCGCTACTGCATGAACTCGATCTCGCTGAACTTCACCGCCGCCGAGCCGGAAGCCACCGAGGAGGCGTGACCGGCGTCAAGGAGGCCATGCTCACCCGGCGCTCGTCGTCGAAGGTGACGGATGCTGCGCCCACCCCGGCCGAACTGGCCGAGTACGTCGAGGCGGCCGGCCAGGTCGCCGACCACAGCCATCTGCGGCCCTGGCGGATCATCGAGATCCGCGGCGACGCCCGCGACCGCCTCGGCGACGCGTTCGCCAAAGCCGAGGGCAAGAAGAAGGACGCCCCGAAGCAGCGCTCGAAGGCCCGCCGCGCACCGCTCGTGCTCGCCGTCGTCGTGTCGTTCAAGAAGAGCAAGGTCGCGCGCTGGGAGCAGGAGGCCGTGGCATCCGGTGTCGCCCACAATCTCTCGCTCGTGCTGGCCGACGAGGGTTGGGGCGTGTTCTGGCGCACCGGCTCGCAGACCCGGGCGAAGGCCGTGAACAAGGCCCACGGGCTCGGCAAGAACGAGGAGCTGCTCGGCTGGCTGTACGTGGGCGGCATGCCCGAGCGCTCCCGCGTGCTGCGGCCCAAGCGCCGTATCCGGGTCTCCGAGCACCTCAGCGCGCTGTGAGCGGCGAGGCCGTCTCCACCTCCCCCGTCTCCTCCACCCCGCACGACCTCGCCGACGACTCCGCCGCGGTGCCACCGGTGAGCCCCGCCCGGCGCTGGCTCGCCATCCTCGCGCTCGCCCTGGGCGGATTCGGCATCGGCGTCACCGAGTTCGTGACGATGGGGCTGCTGCCCGACATCGCCGCCGATCTGCTGCCGGCCCAGTACGCGGTCGACCCCTCGGGCGCCAACGCCCAGGCCGGCCTGCTCGTCTCGGCCTACGCGCTCGGTGTGGTGGTGGGCGCTCCGACGATCGCGGCCGCGGCCGCCCGCTGGCCGCGCAAGCGCCTGCTGATCGTGCTCGTGACGGTGTTCGTGGTGGGCAACCTGCTCTCGGCGATCCTGCCCTCGTTCGGCCTCGTGCTGGCGGCGCGCTTCTTCAGCGCCCTGCCGCACGGCGCGTACTTCGGCATCGCCTCGCTCGTCGCCGCCTCGCTGATGGGGCCGGGCAAGCGGGCCCGCGGGGTGGCGTTCGTGCTCGGCGGTCTCACCATCGCGAACGTGGTCGGGGTGCCGTTCGGAACCTTCGTGGGCCAGACCTTCGGCTGGCGCAGCACCTACCTCGTCGTGGCCATCATCTTCGCCGTCACGCTGGCGGCCATCGCGCTGACGGTGCCGTACCGCGCCGGCGATCCGACGGCCACCATGCGCAACGAGCTGAGCGCCTTCCGCCGTCCGCAGGTGTGGCTGACCCTCGCGGTCGGCTCGATCGGCTTCGGCGGCATCTTCGCCGTCTACACCTACATCGCCCCCGTGGTCACCGACGTCACAGGCCTGGACGCCGGCATCGTGCCGTTCGTGCTCGTGGCCTTCGGAGTCGGGATGACCGTGGGCAACTTCCTCGCCGGCTGGCTCACCGACCGCTCGGTGAAGCGCTCGCTTGTCATCAGCGTGCTGGGCGTCGGCCTGTCGGTGCTGGCGTTCGCGCTCTTCGCGCACACGGTGCCCGGGTTGTTCGTCTCCGTGCTGTTCGTCGGCCTGTTCGCCGGAGCCTGCTCCCCCGCCATCCAGACCCGGCTGATGGATGTCGCGCACAACGCCCAGTCGATCGCCGCGGCCCTCAACCACTCGTCCCTGAACATCGGCAACTCGCTCGGGGCCCTGCTCGGCGGCCTCGCCATCACCGCGGGCCTCGGCTACATCTCACCCGCCTACGTGGGCGTCGGTCTCGCCGCCATCGGCTTCACGGCCCTGATGATCTCGTTCGGCGTGGAGCGCCGCGGTCGCAGCCGAGAGGGCGACTGAACCCACGCCGCCGCCGCGTCCCGGGTTCCTCCGTATGACCTGGGAGCAGTTCGACAGCTGACTGGGAACCCGTGGCGGCCTTCCCGGGTGCGGCCTATCGTTGTCCTCTTACTCCGCACGCCTTACCCGAGGCGGAAGCCGGTGACCCTCCGGCTGCGGACGACTCGAGAAGAATTGATCCCCATGGCGATGAAGTCTGCCCGAATCCCGATCTCCGCCGCCCTGACGGCGGCCGCCCTCATCGGCGCGCTCACGGCCGGCAGCGTGTATCTCGCGCCCCGTGCCTCGCGAGCGAGTACGACCACGACAGGCACGGCGGATGCCCGGTGCGCGCTGGGCATGACGACCGGCGACACCGGAACCGGCAATCCTTACCCCGAGCTGGCAGACCTGGACGGCTCGGACGAGTCGCCGTTCCCCCTCGGCGCCACGGTCGTCTGCACGACCGGCGGCGCCGCGTGGACGATCGCCCTGGGGCAGCCGATCCTCGACGCCGGTGCGGCGGACGGCCTCGACGTGCCCCAGGAGACGGACTCCGGGTACATCGTGCTGCCGGTGCAGGCCGGCTACGTGGGCACCGACACCTCGATCGTCACCGATGACCTGACCTTCTCCTACGTCGACGCGGAGGGCGAGCAGCACGACGCGGTCGCCGATCCGGCGCGCACGGATTCGCTCTACGACTTCCCGCGCGTGTTCCCCAACGGCATCGCCTCGGGCAGCGTCGTCATCCCGGTGCCGCAGGGCGACGCCGGCCACGGCCGCTTCGTGGTGCGCGTGGAGGCCACCGGCCAGACGGTGAACTTCACGCTCTGATGGCTGTGGGAGTGGGGCCGGCTGCGGGACTTGAACCCGCAACCCCCGCTTTACAAGAGCGGTGCGCTACCAATTGCGCCAAGCCGGCTGGTGGTGGTGAAACCACCCTAGTGTAGCCTCGCGGCCGCGCGTCAGCCCGCGGCGGGCGTCGGCGTGGGGGTCGCGGTGGAGTACGCCTCGCCCGCGACCTGCACCACGAACGCCGAGAAGGCGTCGGGGTCGGTCAGCGAACCGGAGTACTTCTGGCCGTTGACGAGCACCGTGGGGGTGCCGGTGACGGCCTGCTCGTCGGTGTTCGGCAGCGGTCCCTGCAGCGCGCGGGAGGTCGCATCCGCCACCCAGCCCTTGAACTGTGTGTCGTCGATGCAGGAGTCGATGTCGCCGGCATCCGTCACCCCGGCCTGCTCGACGAGGCCCTTGATGGTGTCGTCGTCCAGCCCCGACGAGTTCTCCTCCGGCTGGTTGGAGTAGAGCAGGCCGTTGAAGGCCCAGAACTGGTCGGGCGCGTAGTTGGCCACGCAGGCCGCCGCGTTCGCCGCCCGGGTGGAGTACTTCGTGCCGAGCGAGGAGCGGTCCAGGATCGACAGCGGGTGGATCTCGACCGTCGCGGCGCCCGACTGCAACCACTCGCCGATCTGCGCGTTGTTCGTGGTCTCGAACTGGCCGCAGTAGGGGCACATATAGTCGACGTACAGCCGGATGTCGACGGTTCCGGATGCCGGGTCGTTGACCGTGGGCACGGGGTCTTCACCGGAGGCCAGCGCCGGGGTGGTGACCGCCGTGAAGCCCTGGCCGATCTGGATGCCGTCGCTGGCCATGTTCAGCGGGCCCGGGCCGGCCGGCTTGAGCGTGGAGGTGATGACCAGGGTGATGCCGACGACGATGGCGATCACGACGACGCTCAGCGAGCTGATCAGGATGACGCGGTTGCGGACGTCTTTCTTGCGCTGCTCCTCGCGGAGCTGCTTCGCCTTCTCCCGAGCCGCCTCTCGACGCTGGTTCTTGGACTGTCGATCGTCGGATCCGCCAGTGGTCATTCGTGCAAACTCCGGAGACTGGGTGAGTGGAGAGGGCGCCGGGTGGGCGCTCAGGTCGGGGCCGGGTGGGCGAGGACCACTCAAGGATAGTAGGAACCCTGTCTGGGAGTTCGCCAGAGCGCGATGGGGAGCCGCGCTGCGCCACAGGCGTGCGATACTGATCTGTGGGTCTTCGACGATGCAGACCCGGTTCCATCCATCACAACGGATCGTCCGGCACGTACCTGCCGGTGAAGGAGTAATGAATCATGGCGTCCGTCACTTTCGACAAAGCCTCCCGTATCTACCCGGGTTCCACTCGCGCCTCGGTCGACAAGCTCGACCTCGAGGTCGCCGACGGCGAGTTCCTCGTACTGGTCGGCCCCTCGGGCTGTGGAAAGTCCACCTCGCTGCGCATGCTCGCCGGCCTCGAAGAGGTCAACGAGGGCCGCATCCTGATCGGTGACCGCGACGTCACCGACATCCCCCCGAAAGACCGCGACATCGCGATGGTCTTCCAGAACTACGCGCTCTACCCGCACATGACCGTGGCCGAGAACATGGGCTTCGCGCTGAAGATCGCAGGTGTCGGCAAAGACGAGCGCGCAACCCGCGTTCTCGAGGCCGCCAAGCTGCTCGACCTCGAGCCCTACCTCTCGCGCAAGCCGAAGGCCCTCTCGGGCGGTCAGCGTCAGCGCGTCGCCATGGGCCGCGCCATCGTGCGTCAGCCCCAGGTGTTCCTGATGGACGAGCCGCTGTCGAACCTCGACGCCAAACTGCGCGTGCAGACCCGCACCCAGATCGCGTCGCTCCAGCGCCGCCTGGGCGTCACCACCGTCTACGTCACCCACGACCAGACCGAGGCGCTCACCATGGGCGACCGGATCGCCGTGCTGAAGGACGGCCTGCTGCAGCAGGTCGGCACCCCGCGCGACCTGTACGAGAAGCCGAACAACGTGTTCGTGGCCGGCTTCATCGGCAGCCCCGCCATGAACCTGTTCCACGCCGACCTCGCCGACACGGGAATCAAGTTCGGCACCTCGATCGTGCCCGTCGACCGCGAGACGCTGGCCAGCGCATCCGGAACCAGCGCCACCATCGGTGTGCGGCCCGAGGACATCGTGCTCTCCTCCACCCCGGGCGAGGGCCTCGAGGTCGTCGTCGACCTGATCGAAGAGCTCGGCGCCGACGGCTACCTCTACGGCCACAGCGAGATCGACGGCAAGCGTACCGACATCGTCACCCGCGTCGACGGCCGTTCGCACCCCTTCGTGGGCGACAAGGTGTACCTCACGGCCGCCCCCGGCCACGTGCACCTGTTCGACCTCGAGTCGGGCGAGCGTCTCGGCAACAAGGCCGTGGTCGCCTAACCCGTTGACGACCTCCCTTTCGATCACCTCGGCCACGGCGGATCCGGCACTGCTGGATCTGCCGTGGTCGGTGCCGTTGGACGAATGGCCCGACGAGTACATCGCCGCGCTGCCCAAGGGCATCTCCCGCCACCTCGTGCGCTTCGCCCACCTCTCCGGACACGTCATCGCCATCAAGGAGACGACGGACGAGATGGCCAAGCGCGAATACGAGATGCTGCGCACGCTGCAGCGACTCGACGTGCCGTGCGTGGACCCGCTCGCCGTCATCACCAACCGCCACGACGCCGACGGCGAGCCGCTGCGCTCGGCGCTGGTCACCCGGCACCTGAAGTTCTCGCTGCCGTACCGGGCGCTGTTCTCGCAGACCCTGCGGCCCGACACGGCCACCCGCCTGGTCGACGCCCTCGCCGTGCTGCTGGTGCGCCTGCACGTGATCGGCTTCTTCTGGGGCGACGTGTCGCTCTCGAACACGCTCTTCCGGCGGGATGCGGGCGCGTTCGCGGCCTACCTCGTCGACGCCGAGACCGGCCAGCTCTACGACGGCCTCTCCAACGGCCAGCGCGAGAACGACCTCGAGATCGCCCGCGTGAACATCGCCGGCGAGCTGATGGACCTCGAGGCCGGCGGCCGCGCCGACGAAGACCTCGATCCGATCACCGTCTCCAACGGCATCGTGGCGGCGTACCGCTCGCTCTGGAAGGAACTGACCGGCTCCGAGTCGTTCAGCTCGTCGGAGCGCTGGCGCATCGCCGAGCGCGTCGACCGCCTGAACGACCTCGGCTTCGACATCGAAGAGCTCGCAATCAAGACCACCGAGGGCGGCACGACCGTGCGCATCCAGCCGAAGGTCGTGGACGCGGGGCACCACCAGCGCCGGCTGCTGCGCCTCACCGGGCTCGACGCCCAGGAGAACCAGGCCCGCCGGCTGCTGAACGACCTCGACTCCTACTCGGCCCGGTACGGCCGCAAAGACGTGGACGAGGAGATGGTGGCCCACCAGTGGCTGGCCGGTGTCTTCGAACCGGTCATCCGGGCCATCCCCCGCGATCTCAAGGGCAAGCTCGAACCGGCGGAGGTGTTCCACCAGCTGCTCGAGCACCGTTGGTTCATGAGTCAGGACCAGAGCCGCGACGTACCCCTGGCCGAAGCGCTCTCCTCCTACATCGACGAGGTGCTGCGCCACCGCCGCGACGAGGCCACCGTGATCGGCCCGCCCACCGAGGCCATCACCCTGCCCGTCCCCACCCAGGACGCCACCGCATCCCCCGACGACGCCGAGCCCGAAACCGACTGGCGCCTCACCGTCTGATCGTCTGATCGTCTGATCGAGAAGTCGCAAATGGCCGCTATTCCGACGATGTAGCGGCCATTTGAGGCTTCTCGACGAAGGCGGGGTGTGGGTTACTTCTTCTTGGCGCCTCGTTGACGGGCGATCTCGTAGAGGGTGACGGATGCGGCGATGCCCGCGTTGAGGGACTCGGTGCCCGAGGAGATCGGGATCGAGACGATCGCGTCGCAGGTCTCGGTGACGAGGCGGCTGAGACCCTTGCCCTCGTTGCCGACCACGACCACGATCGGGCCGTCGGCGAAGTCGAGGCCGGGGAGATCGGTGTCGCCGCCGCCGTCCAGGCCCACCACGAACACGCCCGCGGCCTTGAAGGCCTTGAGGGTCTGCGTGAGGTTGGAGGCCATGGCCACGGGGGTCGTGGCCGCGGCACCGGCCGAGGTCTTCCAGGCCGAGGCGGTCACGCCCACCGAACGGCGCTGCGGCACGATCACGCCGTGCCCACCGAACGCGGCCGTCGAGCGGATGATGGCGCCGAGGTTGCGCGGGTCGGTGATGCCGTCCAGCGCCACGAACAACGGCTTCTGGCCGCGTCGCTGCACTTGGTCGAGCAGGGTCTCCGGGTGCGCGTACTCGTACGGCGGCACCTTCAGGGCGAGGCCCTGGTGCACCGAGTCGTGGCCCGAGATGCGGTCGAGCTCGGGGCGCATGACCTCCATGATCGGAATGCCGCGCTTGGTGGCCAGCGACAGCGCCTCCTTGACGCGCTCGTCGACCTCCACCCGGAACGCCACGTACAGCGCGGTCGCCGGGATCTTCGCGCGCAGCGCCTCGACCACGGAGTTGCGGCCGGTCACCACCTCGCTGTCGTCGGCCTTCTTGGCGCGGCGGGCGGGCGCCGAGGTGCGGCCGGTCGAGTACTGGCCCGGATCCTGACTCCGCTCGCTCGTCGAGCGCGCACCCGGGCGGCCCTTGCCACCGGCCGCCGCGAAGCGCTCACGCGCCGCCTTGGCCTTGCCGGCGGGGTGGTACGGCCGGTCCTCGGCCTTGGGCGTGGGCTTCTTGCCCTCGAGCGCCTGCCGGCCCTGGCCGCCGGACCCGACGGCCTTGCTGCCCTTCGTACCCTTGCGGACGGCGCCGGCCCGAGAGGGGCGGCCCGTGGATGATTTAGCCATCAAGACTCCAGTGCGCGCCGGTAGGCGTGTCTTCTATCGATATTCCGGCCTGTCCGAGTTCGTCCCGGATGCGGTCCGCGGTGGTGAAGTCGCGGTTCTTACGTGCCGTCTCCCGATCGGAGACGAGGCTTTCGACCAGCGTAGCGAGTGCGCGCTCGGATCCGCTGTCGGTGCCGGTGGCCCACTCGGGCGCCAGTGGATTGATTCCCAGCACATCGGTCATGGCGAGCACCTGCCCCTGCAGGGCGGCCGCCTCGGCGAAGTCCTCGTCGTCGAGGGCGGCGTTGCCCTTGCGGACGGTCTCGTGGATGACGGCGATCGCCTGCGGAACGCTCAGGTCGTCATCCATCGCCTCACGGAACTCGTCGGGGACGACGACCTCGGCGGTGCCTGCGAAACGCGTGTCGGCCAGGCGGCGCTGCGCCCGCTCGAGGAAGCCCTCGATGCGCGAGACCGCGGCCTCCGCCTCCTCCAGGGCACCGTCGTGGTACTCGAGCGTCGAACGGTAATGGGCGGCACCGAGGTAGTAGCGCAGCACCACGGGGCGAGCGGATGCGATGAGCTCGCTCGCGAAGATGGAGTTGCCGAGCGACTTCGACATCTTCTGGCCCGTCACGGCCACGAGGCCGTTGTGCAGCCAGTAGTTCGCGAACGCGTCGCCCGCCGCGCGCGACTGCGCCAGCTCGTTCTCGTGGTGCGGGAAGCGCAGGTCGAGCCCGCCGCCGTGGATGTCGAACTGCGTGCCGAGGTACTTGGTCGACATCGCCGAGCACTCGATGTGCCAGCCGGGCCGACCCCCACCCCACGGGCTCGGGAACGACGCCGAGAGCGGCTCGCCCTCCTTGTGCCCCTTCCAGAGCGCGAAGTCGCGCACGTCGCGCTTGCCGCGCGAGTCGGAGTCGGCGGCGGGGGCCATGTCATCGAGCTTCTGATGGGTCAGCTCGCCGTACTCGGGCCAGCTGGCCGTGTCGAAGTACACGTCGCCCGTGCCGTCATCCGTCGCGTAGGCGTGGCCGTTGTCGATGAGACGCTGGATGATGGCCTGCATCTCGGGAATGGATGCCGTGGCCCGCGGCTCGTACGTGGGCGGGAGCACGCCGATGGCGTTGTAGGCCGCCGTGAACTCGAGCTCGACCCGGTAGGCCAGCGCCCACCACTGCTCCGGGCTGCCGGCCGCGGCGCTGGCGGCCGCGTTCAACAGGATCTTGTCGTCGATGTCGGTCACATTGCGCACGAACGTCACCGCGTAGCCGCTGTACGCCAGCCACCGCCGCAGCTGGTCGTACGCCAGAGCCGACCGCAGATGCCCGATGTGCGGCGAAGACTGCACAGTAGGCCCGCACACGTAGATACCGACCTCGCCGGGAACGATCGGCACGAAGTCGAGAAGGGCGCGCGCCTTCGAATCGTAGAGTCTCACCGTCTTAGTTTACCGGGGGCGCCGGGCTTCGCTCGGCGCTCCCGGGGCTCGCCGGTCCTCGCCCGGCGCCGCGCGACATGTGAGCGCGCGGTCGGCGGGCGCGGCCTGCGGTCGCACCCTCCGGCCACCCGCTCACCCTGGGTCGTCGACAAGGGCCTGAGACCTCGGATGCTCTGCTCAAGTGTCGGCGGTGTCAGACCGCAACGGAGGCTGAACGGCCGAAGTCTCGGGCCGTACTCGTCTACCCAGGGTGGGGGTGGGGCCGAACGGCCCGACCGCAGGCCGGGTCGTTCGACCGCGCCCCCACATGTCGCGCTGCGCCGGGCAGGGACCGGCGCAGCCCGGTCACGCCGAGCGAAGCCCGGCGCGACCGCAGCTAGCACAGCGGGGCTTCTGTCTAACGAGAAACCTCCCACGAAAACCCACCCCTGACGGGCGAGAAACCTCCCACGAAAACCCACCCCTGACGGGCGCGTGACCTACACCCGGTACACAAGGGCCGTGGCGAGGGCGGTCAGCCCCTCGCCCCGCCCGGCATACCCCAGGCCGTCCGTCGTGGTGGCCGCAACACTCACGGGCGCCGCGAGCACCTGCGACAGCAGCGCGTCGGCCTCGGCCTTGCGGGGGGCGAATCGCGGCCGGTTGCCGATGAGCTGCACCGAGACGTTGCCGACCGCGAAGCCGGCATCCACCAGGATGGCGCGGGTGCGCTCGAGGAAGACGACGCCGTGCGCACCGGCGAGCGAGGGGTCGGAGGTGCCGAAGCGGCTGCCGAGGTCACCGAGACCGGCGGCGCCCAGCAGCGCGTCGCAGATCGCATGCGCCACCACATCGCCGTCGCTGTGCCCGGAGAGCCCCGGCTCCCCCGGCCAGTGCAGTCCGGCCAGCCACAGGTCGACCGGCTCGGAGTCCGGCGCGAAGGCGTGCGCATCCACGCCCATGCCGGTGCGGAACGACGGCACCGACGTCGCCGCGCGACGCAGCAGATCCTCCGCGCGCTCGAGGTCGTCGGGCGTCGTGATCTTGAACGAACGGGCGTCGCCCGGCACCACCTCCACCGGGTAGCCGGCGTCGCGCACGAGAGCGGCGTCGTCGGTGGCGTCCGTCGTCGCCCGGGCGTAGGCGTCGTCGAGCTGGGCGCGCGGGAAGCCCTGAGGCGTCTGCACCGCGCGCAGACTCGAGCGGTCGACCGTCTGCCGGATGCCGCCGTCGGCGCCGAGCGCCTTGATCGTGTCGGTGACGGGCAGTCCGGGAATGGCGCCGTGTCCGTTCGCCCGCACCGAGGCGATCACCGCCTCGAACACCGACGTGGGCGTGAACGCGCGCGCCGCGTCGTGCACGAGCACGACCTCGATCGCACTCGACAGCACCTCGAGCCCGGCGGTGACCGAGCCCTGCCGGGTGTCCGCCCCGGCGACGGCCACGAAGTCGAGCCCGCTCGACGCCAGTTCGGCATCCGTCGCCGTCATCTGGGCGGCCGGAACGACCACCACGAGCTCGACGGGCTCGGCTATGCCTCGAACGGCATCCATTGCACGCGACAGGATGCTGCGGCCCGCGACCTCGACGAACGCCTTGGGCCGGTCGAGCCCGAGACGGGTGCCGGAACCGGCCGCGACCACGATGACCGCCACCGACGGGGACGCCGTCGGCGAAGACTGCTGCACGAGCGGGGCCGCGCGGAGAGGCCTAGGAGGCCAGGACCTCGTCGAGAACCAGCGAGGCCTTCTCCTCGTCGGTCTTCTCGGCCAGAGCGAGCTCCGAGATGAGGATCTGGCGGGCCTTGGCGAGCATCCGCTTCTCACCGGCGGACAGACCGCGATCCTGATCGCGGCGCCACAGGTCGCGCACGACCTCGCTGACCTTGATGACGTCGCCCGAGGCGAGCTTCTCGAGGTTGGCCTTGTACCGGCGGGACCAGTTGGTGGGCTCTTCGGTGAACGGAGCGCGCAGAACCTCGAATACCTTGTCGAGACCCTCGCGGCCGATCACGTCGCGGACGCCGACCAGGTCGACGTTGTCGGCCGGCACCTCGATGGTGAGATCGCCCTGCGTGACACGGAGCTTGAGGTAGATCTTCTCTTCACCCTTGATGACGCGGGTCTTCACTTCGGAGATCGTCGCGGCTCCGTGGTGGGGGTAAACGACTGTCTCGCCGACCTCAAAAAGCATGAATGGATGTCCTTCCGTGGCTACCAGGATACCACAGGGGGTATGTGGTAAGGGTGTCCTTACCCACTGCCGGCCGCCCGCTCGTTGTAGGCTGAATCCAAAGCGTCTACGACTCTGGAGGGTCACGTGAAAGCACGTCTCGCGGCATCCGTTCTGGCGGGTTCGCTCGTCCTCTTCGGCACGGCCGGATGCGCCTTCATCACCCCGCAGGCCACGGTCGAGATCGTCGAGACCTCCGACGGCGTGAACGCCGACCTCGGCGAGGTCTCGGTGCGCAACGCGACGCTCATCAGCGAAGACGGCGAGCTGGCCAGCCTGCTCGTCTCGTTCGCCAACAGCTCCGACTCCACCCAGCAGGTGCTCGTGCAGTACGAAGACGGCAGCACGGGCGAGCGCGTCAACCAGAAGGTCTCGGTGGAGGGCTCCGGTGCCATCACGAGCTTCGGTGGAAGCGACTCCGAGCAGATCGTGCTCAGCAACGTCAGCGAGCCGGGCAGCCTCTTCCCCGTCTACTTCCAGTACGGCGACACCGAGGGCAAGCAGGTTCTCGTGCCGGTGCTGAACACCTCGCTGCCGGAGTACACGGGCCTCGCGCCGACTCCGACGCCGACACCCACCCCCACGGTCACCATCCCGCCGGTGACCGAGACCCCCGTGCCCTCCGCCACGGCCGAGCCCGCCGAGTAGCGGGCCCGGCCTTCCGGCCGGCAGCGCTTACGCCTCGAAGCGGTAGCCGAGGCCCCGCACGGTGACCAGCAGCGTCGGATCGGACGGCGTCGTCTCGATCTTCGAGCGGATGCGCTTGATGTGCACGTCGAGCGTCTTGGTGTCGCCGAAGTAGTCCGATCCCCAGACCCGGTCGATCAGCTGGCCCCGGGTCAGGACGCGGCCGGCGTTGCGCAGGAGCAGCTCGAGCAGCTCGAATTCCTTCAGCGGCATGGCCACCTCCTTACCGTTCACGGAGACGGTGTGGCGCTCGACGTCCATCGACACCGGACCGGCCGACAGCAGCGGCTCCGAGGCGTCGATCACCTCGAGCTGACGACGGAGCACGGCCCGGATGCGCGCGAGCAGCTCCCGGGTCGAGTACGGCTTCGTGACGTAGTCGTCGGCGCCGAGCTCGAGCCCCACCACGATGTCGATCTCGGAGTCCTTGGCGGTGAGCATGATGATCGGCACCGAGGAACGGGTGCGGATCTCGCGGCACACCTCCGTTCCCGGGATGCCCGGGATCATCAGGTCGAGCAGGATGATGTCGACCCCGCCCCGGTCGAACTCGCTCAGCGCGCTCGGCCCGTCGGGGGCCACGGTGACCCCGTAGCCCTCCCGGCGCAGCAGATAGCTGAGCGGCTCGCTGAGCGCGGCCTCGTCTTCGACCAGCAGGATGTGGGTCATCGGTTCTCTCCTTGGGTGCCGGTGCGCAGGCCTGTGGCCTCCGGGAGCCGGATGGTGAATGTCGAGCCCTGGCCGATCTGCGACCAGGCCCGGATGTCGCCGCCGTGGTTCTGCACGACGTGCTTGACGATGCTGAGGCCGAGGCCCGTGCCGCCGGTGTTGCGCGAGCGCGCCTGATCGACGCGGAAGAAGCGTTCGAACACCCGGGGCAGATCTTCTTCGGGGATGCCGATGCCCTGGTCGGTGATGACCAGCTCGAGCACGCCGTCGTCATGGTGCACGCCGATGCCGATGCGCGATCCGTCGGGCGAGTACTGCACGGCGTTCGCGATCAGGTTGTTCACCGCGAGGGTGAGCAGGGCCTCGTCGCCCATCACGGTGAGCCGCTTCTTTCCCCCCACCACCAGATCCATGTCGCGCGCATCCGCGATCACGTGGTTCTGGTCGACGGCGGCCGAGATGACCGCGTCGATGTCGACGAGCTCCGCCGTGCCGAGCACGTCGGTGGACTGCAGGCGGGAGAGCTCGATGATCTCCCGGGTGATCTGCGAGAGCCGGGTGGCCTCGGTGCCCATCCGCTTGGCGAAACGGCGCACCTGCTCGGGGTCGTCGGATGCCGCATCGAGTGCTTCGGCGAGCAGCGCGATCGAGGCGATCGGGGTCTTCAGCTCGTGGCTGATGTTCGCGATGAAGTCGCGCCGCACCTCTTCGAGCCGGTAGGCATCCGTGCGGTCTTCGGCGAGCACCAGCACGTATCGGCTGCCGAGTCGGGCGATCTGGGTGTCGAGGTGGATGCTGGCCTCGCCGAACGGTCCGCGCGCGAGCACGATCTCCTCGTTCACCGATTCGCCCGAGCGGCGCACCCGCGCCACCAGCTCGCCGATCTCGTCGTGCACCAGCAGCCCGTTGGACACCAGGCCGTAGGTGTAGGCGCGCTCGGAGGCCTTCACGACGTTGTTGGAGGGATCGAGCACGAGGCCGGCGAAGTCGAGGGCGTCGATCATCTGCTCGACACCGTCGGGAACCGCGGTGGAGGAGACGGTGACCGCGTTGTTCCCGCGCCGTTCGGCGGCGAGGACCACCAGCACGAAGCCTGCGCCGACGACCAGGCCGAGTGCCACAGACAACAGCACGACCCAGCCTGTTTCCATGCCAACTACACTAGTGAGTCCGTCGGGACCGGATCCCGTGTGCGCCACCGCAGAGCCATCGCTTCCCGGAGTGTTCAACTGCACGGCACCTCGCGTTAACCTGGCCTCAGAAGGATGGACTCGTCGCCTGCCGATACCGGTGGCGACTCTGCGTGCACGTGAGCCAGCGGTCGCAGTGCCCGCCGTACCCCAGAAAGGACCACCACGCATGCGTGAGGTATTCCAGCAAGAGCTGCGCGAGGTTCAGGAACGACTCGTCGAGATCTCCGAGCTCGTGACCGTTGCGATCACCAATGCCACCGCGGCCTTCAACGAGTCGAACGTGACCCTCGCCGAGACGGTCATCGCCGAAGACCCCAAGATCGACGCCCTGGCCTCGAGCCTGGACGAGCTGGCCATCGGCATCCTGGCCCTGCAGCAGCCGGTCGCGCGCGACCTGCGCATCGTCGTGACCGCCCTGCGGGTGAGCGCTTCGCTGGAGCGGATGGGCGACATCGCCGAGCACATCGCGCAGCTGGCCCGCTACCGCTACCCCGACAAGGTGGTGAAGAAGAGCCTGCGCCAGACCTTCGCCGAGATGGGCCGCCTCGACGTGGAGATCTCGAAGAAGCTCACCGTGCTGCTGCGCACGGAAGACGTGCAGCTGGCGGAGCAGATCCGCAACGACGACGACGCCATCGACGAGCTGCACGTGAGCGTGTTCGACGCCGTGCTCGGCTCGCACTGGAAGGGCGAGGCCGTCGACACCGTCGACGTCACGCTGGCCAGCCGCTACCACGAGCGCTTCGCCGACCACGCCGTCTCGATCGCCAAGAAGGTGCAGTACCTGGCCACGGGCGAATGGCCCGGCTCCACGCAGAACGCATAGCCCTCACCCTTCTGCAGCTCCTCGCGAGCCGTCGAAAATGGCCCTAAAACCTCCGTTTTAGGGCCATTTTCGACGTGTCGCGAGGAGGGCGGGCGGGTTACTTCTTGGCGCCCTGCGCGGCCACTGCGGCGGCACCGGCTGCGGCGGCCTCGGGGTCGAGGTACTCGGCCGGGGTGACGGGGGTGAACGAGGCGTCGAGCTTGTAGACCAGCGGGATGCCCGTGGGGATGTTCAGCTCGGCGATGTCGTCGTCGCTGATGCCGTCGAGGTGCTTCACGAGAGCACGCAGCGAGTTGCCGTGGGCGGTCACCAGCACGGTCTTGCCTGCGGCGAGGTCGCCGGTGATGTCGCTCTCCCAGTAGGGCAGCATCCGGTCGATGACGTCTTTCAGGCACTCGGTGCGGGGCACGGCGTCGCCGAGGTCGGCGTAGCGCGGGTCACCGACCTGCGAGTACTGGTCGTCGTCGGCGATGGGGGGCGGCGGCACGTCGAAACTGCGGCGCCAGGTCTGGAACTGCTCGGGGCCGTACTCGGCGAGGGTCTGCGCCTTGTCCTTGCCCTGGAGCGCGCCGTAGTGGCGCTCGTTCAGGCGCCAGGAGCGCTTGACGTCGATCCACGAGCGGTCGGCTTCGGCGAGCGCCAGCTCGGCCGTGCGGATGGCCCGGGTGAGGCGCGAGGTGTACAGCACGTCGGGCAGCACACCGGATGCGGCGAGCAGCTCGCCGGCGCGCTTGGCCTCGGCGACGCCCTGCTCGCTGAGCTGCACGTCGACCCAGCCGGTGAACAGGTTCTTCTGGTTCCAGTCGCTGTTGCCGTGGCGCAGCAGGATGAGGGTATAGGGCTCTGTTGGCATGGTTTCAGTCTATTGCCGCCGGCCGCGCGTGCTTGGATGGAGGCATGCCCATCGGCGCCGTCACCCGGGGAACCACGGGCACCAATCGCCTGCGCCGGGTCGACCGCTGGATCGGCACCCTGCCGGTGCTGCGGCAGGCGGCCGATCCGCTGGTCGTCGATCTCGGCTACGGCGCCAGCGGCGTGACGGCGTTCGAGCTGCAGGCGCGGCTGGCCCGCGTGCGGCCGGAGGTGCGGGTGATCGGGCTCGAGATCGAACCGGGCCGGGTGGCCACCGCGCGGGCGCAGCTGGCCGAGGTGCGGGCGGGGCGCACCTCGTTCGACCCCGGCGCTCGCGTCGACTTCGCGGTCGGCGGCTTCGAGGTGCCGCTGCCGGGCGGGGCCGGCACGCGGGCCGCCGTCATCCGCGCCTTCAACGTGCTGCGGCAGTACGACGAGTCGGAGGTGCCCGCCGCCTGGGACCTCATGGTGTCGCGCCTGCAGCCCGGGGGCGTACTCGTGGAGGGCACCTGCAACGAGGTGGGGCGGGTGGCCAGCTGGGTGGCCGTGCAGCACGGCGGGCCCGTCTCTTTCACCGTGTCGCTGCGCCTGGCCGGGCTCGAGCATCCGTCGATCGTGGCGGAGCGGCTGCCCAAGGCGCTCATCCACCACAACGTGCCCGGCGAGCCGATCCACCGCTTCCTCGCCGACCTCGACCGGTTCTGGCAGCACAACGCCGCCCTCGGCACCTACGGGCCGGTTCAGCGCTGGGTGGCCACGGTCGCGGCGATGGAAGGCTCCGGATGGCCCGTGCGCACCCTCGCGCGCCGGCGCCGTCTCGGCGAGCTCACCGTGCCGTGGGCCGCCGTGGCCCCGCTCTGAAGCAGCCCGGGCCGAGGCGATCCGGGCCGGGGCCTACTTGACCTCGACCTCGACCTCTTCATCGCCCACGCGCACCGTGAGCGGCTCGGCCGTTGTGATGTCGGACGGGGTCCAGAACACCGAGGTGTGCGGCACGAAGTCCATGGTGCAGACCTGGTCGGCGGGCTGCGGCACGGTCGTGATCTCAACGGTGTTGCCCTCGCCCCGAGGCTCGATGACCTTGATGTCGGAGCCGATCACCGGGCAGGTGGAGCTGCCGGAGATGGCGACGCCGATCTGCGAGCCCTCCTGCATCCAGAAGGCCTGCAGGCCGGAGTCGGAGGGCTCCAGCTCGTGCACGAGCTTCTCTTCGTCGGGCAGGCCGGAGAAGTTGGTGGTGGGACCGGTCATGGTGCAGCCGGTCAGCACGAATGCGAACGCGAGTGCGGTGGCGGAGACGGTGACAAGCTTTCGCATCTTCATGGCTCTACGGTATCGAATCCCGCGGGTCGGCGTGGTATCGGAGGGCGCTCAGGTGGTGATGTCGGGGAGGGTGCGGCGGGCCTCGTCGAGGGGCATGCCGCTGGCGGCCAGCAGGTCGAGCACCAGGGGACGGATGGTGACCACCAGCGCGGCCTCGGAATAGGGCTCGCCCGGGGTGAGGCGGCGCGGGTCGAGGGTGATGGCGATCAGCACGAGACTCTGCCGCACCACGGGGCGCAGCTCCGGGTGATCGATGCTCTGCGCCAGCATCGAGACGGCGCTCTGCAGACCCGCCATGAGTTCGGCGAGCTCGGGGCGTGGGCGGGAGTCCAGGCCGAGGCTCAGCCGGCGCGAGACCACGCGCAGGTTGCGGGCCGCGTGATCCATGTGCAGCTGCATCCGCTGCAGCTCGGCGAGCTCGGTGCCGTGCCGGCGCAGGAACGGCGAGATGCGCGAGATGGCCACGGCCGACTCGAGCGAGGAGCGCCAGCTCTCGATCAGCGCCTGCGTGCCGCGCGCCCGGCCGAGCACGATCTCCGCGGTGCCGGGGTCGCCGATCCGCAGCACCGTCACGAGGGAGGAGAGGATGGCGCTGAAGGCCGCGAAGAACTTGAGGGCCTCCCGCCGGGCCGCCCGGCGCGGGTCACGCGGGATGAGCGCCGTGGCCAGGATGGCGACCGCGCCACCCACCAGGGCATCCGCGGTGCGTGTGAACGGGCCGCCCGCCGGGATCGGCATCAGCGACACCAGCGAAGCCTGCACCGCGGCCATGATCGGCAGGCCCGGCACCGGCGAGAGCAGACGGGTGACGGCCAGCGCGGCCAGCACCGTGAGCGCGAACTGCCAGATGCCCTGACCGAAGGCGAGCAGGATGACCTCGCTCAGCAGGATGCCGATCGTCATCGCGATGGCCGTCTCGAGCACCCGGCGGGGCCGGGCGTCGAGCACCAGCCCGAGGCTGGAGAGGGTCACCGTGACGGCGGCGATCGGATACTGGTGGCCGAGCAGGAAGTGCGTGATGAGGTAGGCGACCGTGACGGCCACCACGAGCTGGGCGATCGCCGGGCCGCTGGAGACGGTGCGTTCCAGGGCGGCGCGCACCTCGGCGTCCCAGCGGTCGCGCCGGGACACCGGATCGGCCGTCGGAGCCGGCAGACCGGTCACGCCGCCCTACCGGGTTCGCGCGCCGAGCTTGGGCAGGCGCACACGGCCCACCGCGGCACCGGCATCCGGCGACACGATCGCCTCGGCGGTCGCCGCGACCTCGCCCTGCGAGGTGCGCACGACGAGCGCGGCGTCGACGGGCAGCTGGCGCTTTACCACGGCGAGAGCGATCGGGCCCCATTCGTGGTGGATGCCCACCGAGGTGACGTGGCCGACCGCGGCTTCGTCTCCGGGCACCGCGACCTCGTCGCCGGCGGCGGGCAGCACGGCGTCGGAGCCGTCGAGCTGCAGCAGCACCAGCCGGCGCGGCGGGTGCCCGAGGTTGTGCACCTTCGCGACCGTCTCCTGCCCGCGGTAGCAGCCCTTGCTCAGGTGCACGGCCGAGCGCATCCAGTCGAGCTCGTGCGGGATCGAACGCTCGTCGACCTCGGTGCTGAGCCGCGGGCGCCAGGCCGCAATCCGCAGCGCCTCGGCGGCCAGCAGGCCGGCGGCGGCGAGTTCGCCGGCACGCACGGCGTCGGCCAGCGCCGGGAGTGAGGAACGCGGCACGAGCGTCTCGCGCCAGAACCAGACGGCTCCCGGATGCGCCTCGACCTGCGCGTACTGCACACCCCCCGCGACCACCTCGGGCCACGGATCGCGCCAAGTGAGCTCGTGGCCGTTGCCCTCAGCGGCCACGGCGGCCAGCGCGGGTGCGGTCGAACGCTCGGCGTCCGAGTCGGTGGACGAGGCGGCCAGCCAGCCGACGGTCGCGAACTCGGCCGTGCGGTCGGCGATCTCGACCCGCAGCATGAAGCGCATGCGCTGCAGCCAGGCCTCGAGCTCGGCGGTCTCGGTCGCGTCGACGAGCAGCCAGGCCGTCTCGCCGTCGTCGAACACCCGGATGGCGTGCTCGATGCGGCCGTTCGCCCCGAGCAGCAGCGTCTCGGCCGATTCGCCCGGCTGCAGGGCCCGGATGCTCTGGCTGGTGACCGAGTCGAGCCAGCTGAGCCGGTCGGGGCCGCCCACCGAGATGACACCGCGGTCGGAGAGGTCGACCACGACCGGAACGGAGCCGGAACCGGCGGCGCCGGCCGTGTCGAGCATCCGCTGTTCGCCGATCGGGTTGCCGTAGTGCGCCGGCACCGCGTCGGGCGCCTCGGACGTGGCGACGGCGCCGGGGAGCGCGAGGAACGGTGAGCGGGTGGGTGTCTCGTCGGCCGTCATGGCCTCAGTCGACCTTGGCGAGGCGCGCCGAGGCGTGGGTGCGCAGGTCTTGGCCGAGGGCCGCGATGTCCCAGGCCCAGAGCATGTGGTTCTCCACGAGGCCGTAGAGGCGGGTGGCCGCCGCGTACTCCTTGGCCGACTTGGTGCGCACCACGGCGTCGGTGGCGAGGTCGATGCGCGGGCCCTTGACCTGCCCGAGGTAGAGCTCGTTGATGCCGGTCGGATGCACGATCGACACCTCGATGTCGAAGCCGCCGGCCGCGTTGCGGAGCGTCTCCACCGACTGGGCGGTGTTGAAGGGGCGTGGGCCGTCGCCCGGGAGCAGGCCCGGCCCGGCGTCGCCCTCGATGTGCAGGCGGCTCAGGCGCCAGTAGCCCGTCTCCGCTGTGAGCGGCGTCGCTTCGGCCGCGGGGGTGACCGCCTCGCCGTCGGCGGCGTCGGAGAGCCGCGGCTCGGTGGGCACGTCACCCTCGGGCAGCAGCCAGGTGTACGAGCTGTAGTTGAGGTAGGGCAGTCCGTCGTGGCTGAAGCTCACGCGCTGCCCGAATTCGCGGGAGACGCGCGTGGCATCCTCGCCCTCGCCGATGGCGTAGTCGATGACGCCGGTGCCTTCCCAGACACCGATCAGCCACGACAGGGGCACCAGCTCGGCCGGCAGGCCCGTGGGGATCTCGATCACGGCGCTTCAGCGCCGGTCAGCGCTGGCCGCGGTACAGCTTGTAGACGACGACACCGGCAGTCCAGGCGATTGCGAGACTCGCAAGCCCGAGGAGGCCGATGAACAGGAGTTCGAGCGCAACGTAGGACATGACTAGATTGTAGCGCCCGCCGCGAAGGCCAGGGGACCGAGCACGACCGTGGCCACGGCGAGGATGAGCACCGCTCCCCCGACGCTCGCCGACACCCGGTCGACGAAGCCCTTGCGCACCGGCACGAGCAGCTGGATGCCGAAGGTGATGAGCAGCACCAGCCCCAGCACGACCGGCAGGAAGACGAGGTACATGTCGGGGGTGACGAACACCCCGACCGCGATCACGGCGAGGATGGACACGATCCACACCGGGACTACGCTTCTCATGAGCAGACTCATACCCGCCATTCTGCCCGACTCGGCCCGAGTAGTATGTACCGCAGGCGTTCTCTGGAGGATCTTACGTGGCGCAGTTGTTGATCCTGACCTCTGCGGTCGACCGGGAGGTGCTGCCCGCACTGTCCCTACTGAGTCACCGCACCCGGCAGATCCCGGCCGAGCCCTCGCAGCTCGTGAACACCCCCAACAGCGACCTCATCTTCGTCGACGCCCGGCACGACCTGGCCTCCGCCCGCTCGCTCTGCAAGATCCTGAGCACCACCGGAATCGGCGTGCCCGTCGTACTGATCCTCACCGAGGGCGGTCTCACGGCCGTTAGCGCCGAATGGGGGGCGGCGGATGTCGTGCTCGAGTCGGCGGGGCCGGCGGAGGTCGACACGCGCATCCGTCTGGCCATCGGCCGCCAGGTGCAAGACCAGTCGACCTCGAAGATCCAGGCCTCCGGCGTCGTCATCGACGAGGCCAGCTATTCGGCCCGCGTGCACGGCCGCCCGCTCGACCTCACCTTCAAGGAGTTCGAGCTGCTGCGCTTCTTCGCCATGCACCCCTCCCGGGTGTTCACCCGCGAGCAGCTGCTCTCGGAGGTGTGGGGCTACGACTACTTCGGCGGCACCCGCACGGTCGACGTGCACGTGCGGCGGCTGCGTGCCAAGCTCGGCGACCTCGAATCCCTGATCGGCACCGTGCGCAACGTCGGCTACCGCTTCAACTTCTTCGAGGACGACAATGACCGACTCGCTCAGACTCTCGGTCAGTAGCCCCGACGAGGCGCGCGAACCCTTTCTGCGGCTGGCCGCACGGGCCGCGCTCGTCGACGGACAGCATCCGTTCAACGACCAGGCGCTGGTCGACATCGGCAAAGGCACGCGCTCGCTGCTGCTCGCCGAGCGCGGCGGATCGGTGGTGGGCGCTGCGATCGTGGGGCAGGGCGAACTCGAGTTCGTGATCGATCCGGAGTGGCGCGAGGAGGGTCTGGGGCGGCAGCTGCTCGAGATCGTGCTGCGCAATCCGCCGGCTCCGGATGCCGCGGGCCGGCCTCTTCTCGCCTGGGCGCACGGCGACCATCCCGGCAGCCGCCGCCTCGCGGCCACGCACCGGTTCGCGCCGGTCCGCACGCTGCTGCAGCTGCGGCGGGAGCTGGCGCCGGCTGCGTCGACGCCGTCCTCGGCTTCGGCTGCAGCCGCTCCGGGCGCTCTGCCGGATGGCTTCTCGGTGACCACGTTCCGCGGCGGGGACGTCGACGAGTGGGTGGCGCTGAACGCGCGGGTGTTCGCCGACCACGCCGAGCAGGGCGGGTTGACCGCCGACGACCTGCGCTTCCGGATGTCGGAGTCGTGGTTCGAGCCCGACGACTTCCTGCTGCTGCGCGACGGGGCCGGCCGGCTGATCGGCTACAACTGGCTGAAGATCGAGCCCGACGACCCGCGGGTGGCGGAGATCTACGTAATCGGCATCGAGGAGGGGCACGCCGGCCAGGGTCTCGGGCGCGAGCTGATGAACCGCGGCCTCGCCCGGATGGTGGCGCGCGGCGCCTCGCACGCGGCCCTGTACGTAGACGGCGACAACACGCGCGCCGTGGCGCTGTACCGCTCGATGGGGTTCACCGACCACACCATCGACGTGCAGTACGAGCACCGGCCGGGCGGGCGCCCGCTCCGCGGGTGATGCTCGCCGTCGATCACGAGGCGGCTGCGGCGGGCTTCGAACTGGATGCCGGACAGCGGGCGGTGCTCGCGCGGCTGGAGGTGCTCGCGGCGGAGCTGGCCCGAGCGGCCGAGCCCGCCGGATCCGGCGAGGTGGTCGACGGGGTCGACGACCCTCCGCCCGCCGGCGCGCCTCGTGGCGTCTACCTCTGGGGGCCCGTCGGACGAGGGAAGACCTGGCTGCTCGACGCCTTCGTGCGGGTGCTGCCCGCGGCATCCGGCCCCGTTCGCCGGGTGCACTCGCACGGGTTCTTCGACGCGCTGCACCGGGAGCTGTTCGTGCAGCGCGGGCGTGACCCGCAGCATCGGCAGGAGGCCTTCGAGCGCACGCTGCGCGAGCTCGTGGGCGACGCGCGGCTGCTCGTGTTCGACGAGTTCCACGTCGACGACCCGGGCAACGCGACCCTGCTGGTGCGGGTGCTGCACGACCTGCGTGACGACGGGGTGGCGCTGCTGCTCTCGTCGAACCAGGCGCCTGAAGAGCTGCTGCCGGATCCGGTGCGGCACCATCTGATGGAGCCCGGCATCCGGCTGATCCGCACGGAGATGGACGTCTTGGAGCTCGCCGGCGAGGTGGACTACCGGCAGCACGCCGACGGGCGCTCCGCCGGACGGCGCGATGGGTTCGCGGCCGGGGCATGGGTGCACGGTGGGGCCCTCGGGACGCCGGATGCGGAGAGCGCGTCCGGCACGGGCGCCGCGACGGACGCCGAGGCTGCGCTGGCGGCCCTGGGCCTGCGCTCCCCCGGCCCCGACGAGGCGACCGAGCTGCGGATCGGCGGGCGCTCCTTCGAGGTGACGGCCGCCCGGCCCGGCGAGCTCTGGGTGAGCTTCGAGCAGCTCTGCCTGCGGCCGCTGTCGACGATGGAGTACCTCGACTGGGCCGACCGCTTCGGCGAGCGCTGGGTCATCACGGGCGTGCCCGGGTACGGCCGCCTCGCGCGCGATGCGCAGCTGCGGTTCCTGACGGCGGTCGACGTGCTCTCCGACGCCGGAGTGCCCACCGTGATGCTCGCTGAGGTCTCTCGCGACGAGCAGATCGCGGCGGTCGCCCGCGCGGGTGACGCCCGCCTCGCCAGCCGCCTCGCCCTCCTGCGCGTGTGCGCTTGACGGGTGGCCGGTGGCGCCATGGCGCCCTGGCGCCAAGAGCCTGACTTCAGACCGGCGACGAGCACGGACGGGTTGACGTTCAGCGCGCCCGCGATGCGGATGATGGTGTGCTGCGACGGATCGGCCTGACCGCGTTCGATCCGGCCGAGGTCGATCGCGAACCGCAGGAGCTCTCCACGGATGCGACACTCACCCGACCTGGACGGCCTGCAGCAGGGTGAGCGATCCAGACGTATCCTCGATGGTGTCCGCCGGATGCGATCGAAGGGCCCACCGACCATGAGACAGCTCCCCCGACGGGCCGCCGCCCTCGTCGCGCTGCTGGCCGCGACGCTCACCGCCTCGACCCTGCTCGCGCCGGCGGCCTTCGCCGACACCCCGGCCCCGACCGCGCCGTCGACCTCCGCAGCGCCGACGCCCACCGCGACGCCGACACCCACCGCACCGCCGACGCCCAGCGCAACGCCGACCGCACCCACCTCCACCGCCACACCGACGCCGACGCCCACGCCGACGCCCACGCCGAGCGCTGAGCCGAGCCCCGCCGAGGTCGGCGCCGAGGCCGGCCAGGCCGAGGTGCTGGCGGCGCCCGCACGGCCGTTCGGGTCGCATCCGGAGCCGTTCCCCAGCGGGGCGGCCGGCGCGCCGGGCGGCACGGCCGCGGCCGACCAGGCCACCGCCGCCGCGTACGACGCGTGGAAGTCCCGGTACCTCAAAGCCGGCTGCGGCACCGGGCGCTACTACGTCGACGCCTCTTCGGCGACGTCGTCGCTCGTCGTGTCCGAAGGGCAGGGCTACGGGATGGTCGTGACCGCGCTGATGGCCGGCCACGACCCGAACGCCCGCACGGCCTTCGACGGCCTCTACCGTTACGTGCAGGACCACCCGAGCGCCTCCGACCCCGACCTGATGGCCTGGCACCAAGACCCGAACTGCATGGACTATCCGAACAACAACAGCTCGGCCACCGACGGTGATCTCGACATCGCCTACGCCCTGCTGCTCGCCGACACCCAGTGGGGCTCGAGCGGCGCCATCGACTACCGCGCCGAGGCGCTCACCGTGATCGCGGCGATCAAGCGCAGCGAGATCAACCCGCAGACCCTCCTGCCGCGGCTGGGCGACTGGACGAGCCCGGGCACGAAGTACTGGTTCGCCACCCGCACCTCCGACATCATGGTCGACCACTTCGTCGCCTTCCAGAACGCCACCGGCGACGAGTTCTGGGGGCAGGTGGCGCGCGCGAGCACCCGCGTGGTGACCTCGCTGCAGGAGACGTACGCGCCCGACACGGGCCTGCTTCCCGACTTCGCGGTCGACACCGACAAAGCGCCGAAGCCCGCGCCGCCGAATTTCCTTGAGTCGCCGGATGACGGGCTCTACGCCTACAACGCCGCCCGCACGCCGTGGCGCTTCGCCTCCAGCGCGCTGCTCACCGGCGACGCCGCCTCACGCGCGGCGGTGACGCGGATGACCGACTGGATCGTCGCCGACACGAACGGCGACCCCGCTCGCATCCGCGCCCGCTACGAACTCGGCGGCACGCCCCTGGGCGACTACTCCGACCTCGTCTTCACGGCTCCGTTCGGCGCGGGCGGGCTTCCGGATGCGCGCAACCAGCCCTGGGTCGACCGGGTGTGGGCGCGGCTCACCTCCGCCGGCACCGGTCAGTACTTCGGCGACTCGATCCGGTTGCAGGTGATGCTGCTCGCCTCGGGCAACAGCTGGCTGCCGCAGGCCACGTCGGCGCCCTCCATCACGCGCATCCCCGGCGCCGACCGCTACGCCGTCTCGGCGGCGGTGTCGGCCGGCGTCTTCGCGCCGGGCGCGCCCGTGGTCTACATCGCCTCCGGCGAGGTGTTCCCCGACGCGCTGTCGGCGTCGGCCGCGGCGGGGGCGGACAGCGCCCCCGTGCTGCTCGTCTCGAAGGGGAGCATCCCCGCCTCCGTCGCCGCGGAGCTGAAACGCCTGGCCCCCAAGAGGATCGTGCTGATGGGCGGCGTCAACACCATCACCCCCGCCGTCGAGACGGCGTTGCGCGCCTACGTCTCCGCCCCCGGCACAGTCGACCGCATCGGCGGCGCCGATCGCTACGCCGTCTCCGCCACCCTCTCGGCGCAGACCTTCGCCCCCGGCGGCCAGGTGGCCTACGTGGCCTCGGGCGAGGTGTTCGCCGACGCCCTCTCGGGCTCGGCCGCCGCCGGCGCGCAGGGCGCCCCGGTGCTGCTCACCCAGAAGAACGCGCTGCCCGCGGTGGTCAAGGCCGAGCTGCAGCGACTCGCCCCGGCCAGGATCGTGCTGCTCGGCGGGGCGAACACCGTCACCGAGGCCACCCGCAGGGCGCTCAAGTCCGCTGTTCCCGGGGCCGATGTCACCCGCATCGGCGGCGCCGACCGCTACGCGGTGGCTGCCGCCGTCTCGAAGAGCGTGTTCGCGCCGATCCGCACCAGCACGGTCTACGCGGCATCCGGAGCCGTCTTCCCCGACGCTCTCTCGGCCTCCGCGGCCGCCGTCGCCGCGCACGCGCCCGTGCTGCTCGTGGCCAGAGACGCGGTGCCCGCCCCCACCGCGACCGAGCTCGGCCGGCTCGCTCCGAACACCATCGTGGTGCCCGGCGGCCCGAACACCGTCTCCGACGCCACGCTCGCCACCCTCGCCACGCACCTCGCCGCACGCGGCTGACCACGCCGAAGGGCCCGCGCCCGTTCCGGAGAACGAGCGCGGGCCCTCGGTGCGGGGCCGGCTGATCAGCCGGCGCAGGTCTCCAGGCGCTCCACCGCCGGCGACAGGGTGTTCGGACCGCCCAGCAGAGAGACCCGTGATGCCCCGAGGCCCCGGATCTGCTCCAGCGTCGCGGCCGGAACGCAGGTGCCCTGCGCCGTGAACAGCGGGGCGCCGATGCGAGGGCCGAACGCAGAGCCGGAGAGGGCATCCGGGAAGTTCGACCCCGTCGCCAGGAGCACCCGGTCGGCCTCCGTCACGAAGTGCGCGTTGATCGTGCGGGACGCCTCGAACCGGTCGGCACCGCCCAACCGAACCGTGTCGGCGATCTTCGCGGCATCCGACTGGATGCCCGCCGAGACGGATGCGGGGCCACCGGCGACCGCGATCTCATCCACGCCGAGATCCGTCAGAAGCGACTTCGTCGCCGCATCCAGACGCGAAGCACCACCGTTGACCAGCACGACCGGGCCACGACCGGCCACCGCAGCACCCGCCGAGAGAGCGTCCGGGAAGGTCAGACCGGTAGCCAGAACAGCCACTTCGGCACCGTCCGGGAACGCGTGCTTCGCAATGTTCCGCGACGCCTCGAACCGATCCGCACCACCGATCCGGGTCACGGTACCGAGCTTCGCAAGCTCAGCCTCCACACCCGCGCCGATCGTCCTCAGGCCACCCACGATCACGATGTCCTTCGCACCCAACCGCACGATCTCCGCCTTCACCGGAGCCGGCAGCGAACCCGACGTCGTCAGCAGGATCGGTGCACCCGCGACCGTGGCCGCCGACGCGGCCGACAGGGCATCCGGGAACACCTCACCCGACGCCACGTAGACAGTGGACGACCCCTCAGACCAGCCGGCCTTAGACGTGTTCACCGACACCTCGAAACGATCCGCCCCACCGATGCGGTCGACCGCGAGCTGAGGAACAATCGTCACCACCACGTCGAGTGTGACGGTGGGCGTGGCGAGCTCCTCCTCCGACTCCATGTCGAGCACCGGCAGTCCCTCGGCCGACCAGTGCACCCGGCGCACGAACATGTCGCGCCCGCTCAAGTCGTTGTGATCGGTGCGGGCGTGGAAGACGTAGATCATGTTCCCGTCTTCGTCCTCCGACCACATGCCGTGTCCGGTGCCGAGCTGCCAGGCGCCGTCGTAGAGACCCGACTTCTGGATGGGGTAGTTCAGCTTGGACCAGGCCGACGGCGACGTGAGGTCGGTGTCGCCCGACGCATCCGCCGTGGCCAGCCCCGTCGTGTACGTGTCGCCCACGGTCGATCCGGAGTAGATCAGCTGCAGCACGCCGTCGTGGTTCACCACGTTGGGGCCCTCGGCGATCGTGTTGTCCCAGGCGTACTCGGGCGCCAGGATGCGCACGGGCTCCGAGGTGAGCCGGGTGGGCTTGGCGGGGTCGACCTTCGCGATGAAGATCGCGCCGAGCTGCTGCCAGGCGTAGTACGACTGGCCCTTCTCGTCCTGGAAGAAGGTCATGTCCAGCGAGATGCCGGCCACCTGGTTGAGGTCGGAGCCGTCGGTGCGCAGCACCTTCTCGGGCTTGGTCCAGTTCGCCGGCACCGCCGGGTCGAGGTCGAGGCCCGAGGCATCCTGCTTCAGCTGCATGATCGACGCGCGGCCCGACCACATGTCGGGGTTGCTGCCGTAGCAGGGCATGAACAGGATCGACAGGCGCCCGTCGATCTCGTGGTACTCGGGCGCCCAGAAGCAGCCGGTCATCGCCGCGCCCTGCGCATCGGTGTCGCCCCGCTTCAGGAGGTCGATCTCCGTCGCACCCGCCGCATCCGACAGTCCGGTGATGGAGTCGGCGACCCGGATCGGCATCTTCGCGGCACCCTGCTGCTCGACGTTCGAGCCGTAGAGGTCGTTGGTGGCGATCATCAGGTACTTGGTGGTGCCGTTCCAGTCGTACTTGTACACCGAGGGGTCGGCGCGCTCGTCGGCGAAGGGCACCGGATACTCGGTCTGCTTCACCGTTCCGGTCACCGGGTAGGTGCCGGGCGTCGAGGTGTCGACGGTGCTGGTGTCCCAGGTCACGGGCAGCGATCCGGTGGAGCCGTCGGAGTAGTCCAGGCCCACCGTTCCGGGCAGTTCGAGGGCCGAGGCGTCGGCTCCCACCTCGGTGGTGACGTCGCCGAACGGCGTGTATCCGGTGTTCACGATGCGGCCGTAGCGCTCCTCGAGAGCGGTCACGGTCGCCGCGGGAACGGGGATGGAGCGCCCGGCCGGGTAGTCGTCGATCCCGGATGCGGCGTCGACCGCGCCCTGCGAGGTGACCTCACCGGCCACCACCGCACCGCGCGTGCCGGCATCCGCGAGGTCGCCGACCGTGGTGTGCTTCGCGGTGCCGGAGTCGTCGGTCCAGGCCACGAGGTAGGTGTCTGCCGCCGAGTCGTAGACCGCGTGCGGTGCGTTCACACCGTTGGTCTCGCCGAGGTCGAGCAGGCCCATCTCGTGGAACGAGAGCAGATCGGCTGAGGTGGCGATGAGCACGCTCGAGGTGGCGGTGCCGTCGGCTCCCCCGCCCCGCGCGGTGCGGGTGGCGATGACACCGTAGGAGCCGTCTTCGAGGGTGAAGACCGAGGGGTTCACGAGGCTCCGGATGATGGCGTCCGAGGTTCCCTCGGCCGGGGGCACGACGGAGGTCTTCGGGAAGAAGATGCCGTAGTTCTCGTTCAGCGGCGTCCAGTCGGCGGCATCCGGGGCCTTGAGGGCGAGGTGCAGGCTCAGTGCCACGTCGGCGTTGTTGGCCTCGTTCGCCGTGGTGGGGGTGCGGTGGTAGCCGAGCAGCTGCTCGGTTCCCTCGGCCGGGAGCACCTTCAGGGTGAAGGTCTTCTGCACCGTCACATCCGGGGTTCCGGTCTTCGAGACGACGGCATCGACGGTGCCGGTGACGGCGCCGTCGGCGTCGGCCACCGAGCCCTCGGCGGCCGTGACCGTACCGTCGGCCGCGATCGCGATGCCCTGAGCGTTCCGCAACGTCACCGAGGTGCCGTCGACGGCCGCCGGCAGCGTGCTGCCCGACACCACCACGGGAGGAAGCACGTAGCCGGCGGCGGCCGCCGCGACCCGCTCCTCGTCGCTGGTGGGCAGAACGGTGAGGGTGATGCTCGTGGTCGCGGTGACGCCGCGCACGGTGCTCGTGGCGGTGGCTGTGACGGTCGCGGGGCCGTCGGCCTCGCTGGGCTGGTTCACGGTGCCGTCGGCGGCGACGATCGCCGGGTCGGAGGTGGTCCAGGTCACGGCACCGCCGGCCGTGGGCAGGCCGACGTAGCTGCTGTCGACCGTCTGATCGGCGAGGTCGAGGCCGTCGAGGATGCCCTGGGCGGCCGCGGCCATCTGGTCGGCATGGATCGCCGCATCCGTGTCGGAGACGGCGGCCACATCCGCGTCGGACAGAGCCCGGTCGTACACGCGGAAGGTGGAGACCTCGCCCTTGAAGAAGGGGTCGGGCCAGGGCGAGCGACCGATGGCGTTGAGCGACTGGTCGGTGATGGAGGCGGGTGTCAGAGCGGATGCCGCCTGCCCCACCTTCACGCCGTCGACGTAGAAGGCGATGGTGCCGGCCGCGCCGTCGATCACCGAGGTGAGGCTGTACCAGCGGCCCGCCTCGAGCGCGGCGCCCGAGCGGGCGTTCACCTCGCCGGCGTTCGACCCGGTCGTGATGGCCGTTCGGGGCGTGTCGCGCACCGAGGTGAAGAAGTAGGAGGTCGGCGAGTCGTTGCCCACGTTCCAGAGGAAGTTGAAGGCCGACTTCATCGAGGCGTCGATCTTCACCTCCGTGGTCACCGAGGCCGAGGTTTTGCCGGCGAGGATGTCGTTCGGCAGCCGCACCCAGTTGGCACCGCTCGACTTGGCTCCGCCGGAGAAGACGAGCGAGTCGCCCGTCCAGGCGGCATCCGTGCCGTTCACCACGGTGGCGGCGCCGAGCGCGCCGTCGCCGCCGGCGGAGTTCGCCACCGAGGCGCCGGCGGTCTGGGAGAACACGTACTCCCCGATCAGCCCGTCGGCCGGCCGCTCGGCGGCCGTGGCCGATCCAGCCGCCACGAAGCTCGTGGCCACCACGGCCAGCGTCGCGACGGCCGCGGCGCCCCTGGTGATGATTCGTCTCAACATGGTCGATCCTTCGCTCGTCGTCGAGTGGGTCAGCGGGTGGGTCATGGTGCTAGCCGGCACAGGTCTGCAGCTGGGCCACGGCGGGGCTCAGGGTGGCTTCGCCGCCCAGGAGCGTGATCTCTTCGGCGCCGAGGGCGGTGATCTGTTCGAGGGTCTCCGACGGGACGCAGGTGCCTTGCACGGTGAAGAGCGGGGCGCCTGTGCGGGGGCCGAACGCCGAACCCGAGAGAGCATCCGGGAAGTTCGAACCCGTGGCCAGCAGCACGTTCTTCGCCTCCGTGACGAAGTGGGCGTTGATCGACCGCGACGCCGCGAACCTGTCCGCACCACCCAGCCGGACAGTGTCGGCGATCTTCGCCGCATCCGACTCGATACCCGCAGACACCGACGCGGTTCCACCGGCAACCGCGATCTCATCCACGCCGAGGTCGGTGAGCAGCGACTTCGTCGCCGCATCCAGACCAGACGCGCCACCGTTCACCAGGACAACCGGGCCACGACCGGCGACCGCCGCACCAGCCGACAAGGCATCGGGGAAGTTCAGACCCGTGGCCAGAACCGCCACCTCCGCACCGTCCGGGAAGGCGTGCTTCGCGATGTTCCGAGACGCCTCGAACCGATCCGCACCACCGATGCGGGTGACAGTGCCGAGCGTCTTGAGTTCCGCCTCGACACTCGCGCTGATGGTCTTCGGGCCTCCCACGATCACGATCTCGGCCGCCCCGAGCCGCTGGATCTCGGCCTTGACCGAGGCGGGAAGGGAACCCGACGTCGTCAGCAGGATCGGTGCACCCGCGACCGTGGCCGCCGATGCGGCGGACAGGGCATCCGGGAACACCTCACCCGACGCCACGTACACGGTGTCGGACCCATCAGACCAACCGGCCTTCGACGTGTTCACCGACACCTCGAACCGGTCCGCGCCGCCGATGCGGTCGACCTCCGGCGCCACCGGTGCCGTGACCACCACCTCGGCCGTGACGGTGATGGCGCTCGAGCTGAAGAGCTGTCTGCCCGACGCGTTCCACGCGGTCGAACCGCCCTCGCCCACCCAATCGTTCAGGTTGGCGCCGAGCGAGCGCACCGTGCCGGTGACGGCGTAGCTGCCGGGCGTCGCGAGGTCGACGGGCGTCGTGTCCCAGTCCACGGGCAGCTCCGCGGTGCCGCGCCCGTAGGCGAGGTTCACCGCGGCGGTGCCGGGCAGGGCCGCGGCCAGCTCCTCGGCCGTGCCGCCCTGGCCGAACGAGGTCGTGCCGAGGTCGGCCGTGACGGCCGACGTCGCATCCGCCGCTCGAACGGTGTCGTACTGCGCCTTCGTGAGCGAGACGATGCCGCCGTGCTTCGTGTTCGGCGCCATCGAGAAGCCCGGATCGGTCAGCTGGGTCCAGCCGGCATCGAGGTCGGTGGTCTCCATCGGGCGGTAACCGGTGCTGGGGATCACGTCGACGTACAGGTACCAGCGGTCCTCGCTGTGGCTCTTGAACACCGCCGGGCCCTCCACGCCGCCCGCGTTGCCGCCGGCCCACACCGCGCCGATCTTCGTCTGGATGCGCGTCCAGGCCGTGCCCGCCTCCCACCAGCGGGGTGCGGTCGTCGACTCCATGTAGATGCCGTCGCCGAATCCGTTGTCTTTGGTGATGCGGTAGGTGGTGCCGTTGTTCTGGATCATCGTGGTGTCGATCGCGTTGCCGCCGGTGTTCACGAAGTCGCCGCCGAAGGCGTAGGTGCCCTGCGTGAAGTCGCTGGTGGCGCCCCACAGCACGCGGTTGTAGCTCGCGGTGTCGTGGTTCGGGTCGGTGGCGGGGAACACGTTCGAGGCCCAGTACACGACGAAGGCGCCGCGGCCGTCGGGGTAGTAGTCGTCTACCCAGGTGGCCTCGGGAGCCCAGGCCATGCCGAGCTCGGCGACGGTGCCGCCGTTGGCGTCGACGGCCATGTCGATCTGGCGCAGGTCTCCCCAGGTCACGAGGTCTTTCGACTCCCAGATGTTCAGCTTGGTGCTGGCGTTCTTCGTCCAGTAGCACCAGGTGGTGCAGCTGCCGGAGCCCGAGTCGCCGCCGAACACCCGCAGGTCGGTGGCGATGATGTAGTAGGTCTTCGTCTCGGGGTTGTAGGTGAGGTACGGGTCGCGAACGCCGGTGGTGCCGAGGTCGGAGGCCAGGATGGGCACGCCGCCGTTCAGCGGGTCCCACTGCTCTGGGTTGTCGCCCCGGGAGACGTCGAGGTAGATCTTCTCGGCGTAGCCCGCGGAGTCCTCGATGAAGTGCACCATCAGGTAGCCGTAGTCGTCGCCGGCCTCGGCCATCGGGGTCACCGTCACATCGACTTCGCGCGACGCGGTCACACCGCGCACCGTCGCCGTGGCCGTGAGGGTGCCGGTGAGCGCGGGCTGGCCGGGTGCGGGCTGAACCGCCGTGGCGGTCACCCCGTCGGCCGCGATCGCGATGCCCGGGGTGTCGGAGGCCCAGCTCACCGAGCCGCCGAGGTCGGGCAGCACGAGTGAGCTGTCGTCGATGGTCACGGGCGACAGGGCGTCGACCGTGGCCCGCGCCACCGCCTGGAAGCCGGCGGCATGCGCCGTCGCATCCGCGTCGGAGACCGCGTCGACCTCGGTGGCCGAGAGCGCCCGGTCGTAGACCCGGAACGACGAGACGGCGCCCTGGAAGAACGGGTCGGGCCAGGGCGACCGGCCGATCGTGTTGAGAGACTGGTCGGTGATGGAGGCGGGGGTCAGGGTCGAGGCGGCCTCGCCCACCTTCACGCCGTCGACGTAGAAGGCGATGGTGCCGGCCTCGCCGTCGATCACCGAGGTGAGGCTGTACCACCGGTCGGCGTCGAGGGCCGTGCCCGAGCGGGCGTTGATCTCGCCCCCGCCGCCGTTGGTGGTGATGGCCGTGCGCGGGGTGTCGCGCACCGAGGTGAAGTAGTACTGCGCGGTCGTGTCGTTGCCGACGTTCCAGAGGAAGTTGAAGGTCGACTTCATCGAGGCGTCGATCTTCACCTCGTTGGTGATGGTGGCCGAGGAGGCCCCGGTGAGGATGCCGTCGGGCAGCTCCACCCAGTTCGCCGTGGGGCTCGACTTCGCGCCACCGGTGAACTGGAGCGCGTCGCCGGTCCACTGGTTGTCGGCGCCGTTCACCACCGTGGCGTCGGCGAGCGCACCGTCTCCGGTGGCCGAGTTGGCGACCGTGGTTCCGGATGTCTGGCTGAACAGGTACTCCCCGATCAGACCGTCCCTCGGCGCTGCGGTCTCGGCGGCGGCAGCGGGTGCCGCTGCTCCCGCCGAAACCGCACCGAAGCCGCCCACCAGCAGCAGCGATGTCGCCACCGCCGCCGTCCTTCTGAATACGTCACGCATCACGGTCGTCTGCTTCCTGTCGTCGTCGTCAGTTGCTGGGGTGATCGTCGGGTGTTCGGGATGCTCGTCAGGTGCTCGCGCAGGCCTGGAGCTGCTCGACCGCGGGCGACAGGGTCGCTTCGCCGCCGAGGAGGGTGATCTTCTCGGCGCCCAGAGCGGTGATCTGCTCGAGGGTCTCCGCAGGGACGCAGGTGCCCTGCACGGTGAACAGCGGGGCGCCTGCGCGGGGGCCGAACGCGGAGCCGGAGAGGGCGTCGGGGAAGTTCGACCCGGTCGCCAGCAGCACGTTCTTCGCTTCGGTCACGAAGTGGGCGTTGATCGCCCGCGACGCCGCGAACCGGTCCGCGCCACCCAACCGCACCGTCGTCGCGATCTCGGCAGCATCCGACTGGATGCCCGCGGAGACGGATGCGGTGCCGCCGGCGACGGCGATCTCATCCACGCCGAGATCGGTGAGCAGCGTCTTCGTCGCCGCATCCAGTCCCGCTGCGCCACCGTTCACCAGAAGGACCGGGCCGCGACCGGCGACGGCCGCACCCGCCGAGAGAGCGTCCGGGAAGGTCAGACCGGTGGCCAGGACTGCGACCTCGGCACCATCCGGGAACGCGTGCTCCGCGATGTACCGCGACGCCTCGAACCGATCCGCACCACCGATCCGGGTCACGGTACCGAGCTTCGCAAGCTCAGCCTCGACACCCGCGCCAATGGTCTTGGGGCCGCCGACGATGACGATGTCCGTCGCCCCGAGCCGCTGGATCTCCGCCTTCACCGAAGCGGGAAGGGAACCCGACGTCGTCAGCAGGATCGGTGCACCCGCGACCGCGGCCGCCGAGGCAGCCGACAGGGCATCCGGGAACACCTCGCCCGACGCGACGTAAACAGTGGACGACCCGTCCGACCAGCCGGCCTTCGACGTGTTCACCGACACCTCGAACCGGTCGGCACCCGCGATCCGCGACACCTCGGGCTCGGGCTGCGGCTCCACGCCGTCGCCCGCGAGGATCGCGATCGATGCCGCATCCAGCGCCCGGTCGTACACGCGGAAGTCGCGCATCCGACCGTCGAACAGCGGGTCGGCCGCCCACGACGACCGGCCCAGGTAGTTGAAGCTCGTCGAACCGCCGCCGATGGCGCCGGGGGTGGTGGTGATGCCCGTGTTCGTCGCCACGAGGGCGTCGTCCTGGTAGAGCTTCGCCACGCCGGGGTTCGCGCTGTCGCCGCCGGCCACCGTGTACGTGACCCGCACCCAGTTGCCCTGGGGCAGGAGGGCCGAGCCGGCCGAGCTCTGCTCCGCCGAGCCGGTGGTGCGGGTGATCGCGCCGCGGAACACGTTGTTGTAGTCGCGGGCGGTGACGAACAGGTACCCGCTGTTGGCGGTGGACGGGTTGCCCACCACGAACGACATCGTGTTCTGCGGCAGGCCCTGGTCGACCCAGAGGTCATAGCTCACGGAGACGTCGTCGAGACCCGTCACCAGGTCGTTCGGCAGCTTGATGCGGTTGCCCGTGGCGACCGATCCGCCGGTGAACTCGAAGCCCTCGGCTCCTCGCCACTGGGGCGTTCCCTCCACCACCGCGTCGCGGCCGTTGCCGGAGGAGTCGGTCACGGCCGTGCCCTCGGATTCGTCGAGCGTGTACCGGGCCACCAGCCCGCTCTCCAGGCTGGGCGCCTCGACGACCGTGACCGTGGCCGTGAGCGGCGTTGCGAAACCGTCGACGTGCCCCGAGACCGTGAAGGTGCCGGGCTGCGCGTACGCCGCCGGGTCGATCGCGTCCCACGTGATGGGCGCGGAACCGACGGCGCCCGAGGTGTAGGTGGCCTGCACCGAGCGCGGCAGGTCGGGGGCGTTCCGCTGCACGGCCTCGACCGCGAAGGTCGTGCTCTGCACGCTCGAGATGGTGTTGTAGGCGGTGCGCAGGCGTGCCTGCTCCTCGGCCGAGACGGGCAGCACCGTGCCGTGGCGGGGAACGCCGGGCAGGCCCGAGGAGTCCTGGGCCTCCCAGGTGAGCCCCTTGTCGTCGGAACGGAACGCGACGTAGCCGACACCGCCGTGGTAGCCGGGCTGGTCGATGAACAGCCACCAGGTGCCGTCGTCGCGCACGTCCTTGAACACCGTGGGGCCCTCGCCGCCCGTGTAGATGCGGGTCGAGCCGTCGATGGCGGTGTAGCTCTGGTTGCGGCCGATCTCGCGGGTGACGAGCGACCAGGCGTTCGGATCCTCGGTCACCACCATCGGGTCGCCGCTCGTGGCCCGGAGCGAGTCGGACTTCTGCAGCAGCACGTTCATCGTGCCCTCGTCCTTGGTGAAGCGGTAGTAGGTGTCGCCGTCCTGGATGACGGTGGAGTCGATCAGGCCGAGCCCGTTGCCGCGCTTGGAGTCGCTCCAGATCTGCGGTTCGGAGAAGGTCACGAAGTCGCGCGTGGTGGAGTACATCATGCGGTTGTAGGTGGCGAAGTTGTCGCGCGCCGACACCGGGGTGGAGGCGTCGTAGATGTTCGAGGCCCAGTACACGACGTACTCGCCGATCGTCTCGTCGTAGAAGGCCTCGGGGGCCCAGGTGTTGCCCACCGTGGCCTCATCCGACACCTTCACGTGCCGCTGGTCCGACCAGGTGACGAGGTCGGTCGACTCCCAGATCTCGAGGTAGGCGCTGCCGGTGCGCTGGGCGCGGCCGAAGTCGCCGTTCGGGTAGATCTTGAGGTCGGTCGCCACGATGTAGAACTTGTCGCCCTCGGGCGAGCGGATGATCATCGGGTCGCGCAGGCCCTTCTCGCCGAACTCCGAGTCCAGCACGGGCTGGCCGCCGTTGAGCTCGTCCCACTCGAGGGGGCTGTCGCCCTCGCTGGTGCCGAAGTAGATCTCCTCCCCCGCGTCGGTGGACTCGCCGGCGAAGTAGCTGAAGAGGTAGCCGGCCGGGTCGACGGCCGGTGCCGCGGCCCGCACGAGCAGGTCGAAGGTCTTCGACTGCCCCTCCACGGTGGCGGTCAGCTGAACGGTGACGTCGGCGCTGCCCCGGGTGACCGCGCCGGGGGCGATGCTGCCCTCGGCGGTCTCGGCGACCGCGTCGGAGACGACGGCCGCGTTCGACGAGCTCCAGGTGATGGGGCTGCCGCTCACGCTGCCGGTCTCGGGGAGGTGGATGTTGCCCCGCACGTCGTCGGCGGAGGGGATGACGAGGGCGGCGAGGTCGGCCGATCCGTCGGCCACCGCCGTGGTGCCGCTCGTGCTCGGCAGAGCGGCACCCGCCGGCACCGCCGCCGAGGTGGCGAGGAGCACGGCCAGGGCGGAGGCGACCAGCGCACCGCGGGTCGAGAGAAGTCGCTTCATTCGTTTCCTACTTCGTCGTAGTGATGGAGGATGGTGCGGCGGCTCAGCCCGCGCAGGGCTGGAGCTGCTCGACCGCGGGGCTCAGGGTGGCCGGGCCGCCCAGGAGCGTGATCTGCTCGGCGCCGAGGGCGGTGATCTGTTCGAGGGTCTCCGTAGGGATGCAGGTGCCTTGCACCGTGAACAGCGGGGCGCCGATGCGGGGACCGAACGCGGAGCCCGAGAGGGCGTCGGGGAAGTTCGACCCCGTCGCCAGCAGCACGTTCTTCGCTTCGGTCACGAAGTGGGCGTTGATGGCCCGCGACGCCTCGAAGCGGTCGGCGCCACCCAGCCGAACCGTGTCGGCGATCTTCGCGGCATCCGACTGGATGCCGGCCGAGACGGATGCGGGGCCACCGGCGACCGCGATCTCGTCGACACCGAGATCCGTCAGAAGCGACTTCGTCGCCGCATCCAGACCAGACGCGCCACCATTCACCAGCAGCACCGGGCCGCGACCGGCCACCGCAGCACCCGCGGAGAGCGCATCCGGGAACGTCAGACCGGTAGCCAGAACAGCCACCTCGGCACCGTCCGGGAACGCGTGCTTCGCGATGTTCCGCGACGCCTCGAACCGATCCGCACCACCGATGCGGGTGACAGTGCCCAGCGTCTTCAGCTCGGTCTCCACCGCAGCACTGATGGTCTTCGAGCCACCCACGATCACGATGTCCGTCGCACCCAACCGCACGATCTCGGCCTTCACCGAAGCCGGCAGCGAGCCGGATGTCGTCAGCAGGATCGGAGCGCCCGCGACCGTGGCCGCCGACGCGGCGGACAGGGCATCCGGGAACACCTCACCCGACGCCACGTACACCGTGCCGGAACCGTCCGACCAGCCGGCCTTCGACGTGTTCACCGACACCTCGAAACGATCCGCCCCACCGATGCGCCCCACCTCGGGCTCCACCGGAGCCGTCACGATGGTCTGCGGCGCCACGCTCTCCAGCGTCGGCGTCACGGTCTGCATGAGACCGGTGGCCGGGTCGAAGGTGAGCTCGTCGATCGTGGTCTCGCGGTGCTGACCATCGCCGCCCGGGATCGCGAAGCGGTGATACGCGATGTACCAGTCGTCGGTGCCCGGCACGTTCAGCACCGAGTTGTGCCCGGTGGCCAGGATGCCCTTCGACGTGTCCTTCTGCAGCAGCACTCCACGGTACGTCCACGGCCCGTCGACGCTGGTGGCCGTGGCGTAGCCCACCTTGTAGTTCGCCGACCCCGTGTCGTCGATCGAGTAGGTGAGGTGGTACAGGCCGTCGCGGTAGTTGAGGAACGTGCCCTCCCGGAAGTCGGTCAGTCCGGAGATCGGCTTCAGCGTCTCGGCCTTGATCGAGAGCATGTCGTCGGAGAGCTCGGCGTAGACCGGGGATCCGTTGCCCCAGAACAGGTAGTGCTTCCCGGTCTCCGGATCGGTGAACGCCGCCGGGTCGATCGCCTGGCCGGAGGTCACGGCCTCGTCGTTCAGGATCATCGCCTCGGGCTGCGCCACGAACGGTCCGGTGGGGCTGTCGGCCACGGCCACACCGATCGTCTTGCGGTCCAGCTCGGCGTTGTGACCGCTGAAGTAGAAGTAGTACTTCCCGTCCTTCTCGGCGATCGTCGGTGCCCAGGCGTTGCCCGTCGCCCACGGCACGTTCCCGTTCGCGCCGTCCAGCGTCAGGATGGGCGTCTCGGACCGCGTCCAGTCGACGAGGTCCTTCGACGACCAGACGAAGAACTCCTTGCCGCCCCAGCCGGGGAAGCCGTCGGTGGTCGCGTAGATGTAGTAGGTGTCGCCGAAGGCCACGATGTTCGGGTCGGCGTAGAGCCCCGGGATGCTCGGGCTGCCCATCTCGATGGCGCTCAGCGTCCAGGTGACGGGGTCGCCGCCGGTGGAGCTGAGCGTCACCGTCACCGGTTCGCGCAGGTCGACGGTCGATCCGGATGCGGGGCTCGCCTGCACGCCGGCCGCCGTCGCGAACTGCGGCGTGAGGGCGCTCCGGTCGGTGCCCGGCTTCACCGGGAACACCACCGTGTGGGCGGCCGAGTCGACGATCGGCGCGGTCTTCAGCACGTCTTCGGCGAGCGTCACACCGGCCAGGGCCGAGGTGTTGCCCGAGGCGGCGAGCACCTCGGCGTCGGAGAGCGCGCGGTTGTAGATCGCGAACTCGCGCAGCCGCCCGTCCAGCAGCCGGTCGCCGTCGTAGTTCGACTTGCCCAGGTGGTTGGCCGTGGTCGCTCCCCCGCCGATGTCGCCCGGGTCGGTGGTGACCGTTCCGGAGGCCACCGCGAGGCCGTCGAGATAGATCGTGGCGGTGGTGTCCTTCAGCACGTAGGTGAGGTGGGCCCAGCGGCCGCGCGGCAGGTCGCCGCCCTGTGCGACGGTCTGTTCGGTCGTCCAGTTGCCCGTGGCGAGACTGGTGCGGTAGCCGTTGCCCGTCGAGAAGAGGTAGCCGTTGCCGGCGCCCGAGACGGTGTTGCCCAGTCCGTAGATGAAGTACGGGGTGGCCTGCCCGGCGTCGATCCAGACATCCGCCTCGACCGTGGTGTCGACGACACCGGCCAGCAGGTTGTCGGGCAGGTCGACGTAGTCGTCGCTGCCGTCCAGCAGCAGCGCGCCGTCGGAGAAGGTGGCGCCGCCCTGAATGCTGCCGTCCTGGCCGTTGCCGGAGACGTCGTGCAGCACCGATCCGGAGCCGTCGGAGAAGTCGTAGCGCACGATCTCGCCGTTCTCGTTCGCCGGCGCGGGTGGAACCGTCGGCTCGTCGGCGCTGAGCGCGGCCAACTCGTCGGCGGTGACCGGGATCACGGTGCCGTGGCGGGGGCTGGCGGGCAGGTCGTAGTCCGCAGCGACCTTCCAGTCCGGGTGGGCGATGTCGTCGGTGGCGAGCGGGATGTACCCGCGTCCGCCGTACTCGTCCACGAGGAGGTAGAACTTCTCGCCGTTCACGTCGCCGGGGTTCGCCTTGAAGGCGGTGGGGCCCTCGACGGCGCTGGTACCGGCGTCGCGGCCGATGCAGCTGTCCATCACCGTCCACGAGTCGAGAGTCGCGCGCAGGTCGGTGGACGACTCCTGGATGATGTCACTGCACCCGGTGCCGCCGGCGCCCTCGTCCTTCGTGAAGCGGTAGTAGACGTCGCTCTCTTCGATGACGGTGGAGTCGATCCGCGACACCCCCTGGTCTTGCCAGACCTCGGGCGTGCTGAAGGTGACGAAGTCGCGCGTGGTGGCGTACATCATGCGGTGGTAGGTGGCGCCGGTGTGGCCCGGGTCGTCGTCGCCGTACAGCGCCGAGGCCCAGAACACCACGTAGGAGCCGATGGTGTCGTCGTAGTAGGCCTCGGGCGCCCAGGTCATGCCCGCATTGTCGGGGGCCACCTTGACGTGCCGCTGCGCCGACCAGTTCTTCAGGTCGCTCGACTCCCAGACCTCGATGTATTTGCTGCCGGTGCGCACCGAGTCACCCCACGAGGTGCCGCTGCCGATCGAGAGGTCGGTGGCGATGAGGTAGAACGTGTCGCCCTCAGGAGAGCGGATGACGAACGGATCGCGCAGACCCTTCGTGCCCTCGGTCGAACTCAGCGCCGGCCGTCCGCCGTTCAGCTCTTTCCAGTCGAGGGCGTTGTTGCCCTCGCTCGCGGCGAAGTAGATGTTCTCGCCGGCGAGGGAGTTGCCCGTGAAATAGGCGAAGGCGTAGCCCTCGTAGGCGCCGAGGTCGGCGGCCTTCCTCACCTGAGCCGTGAAGGTGCGGGTGGCGGTGGCGGAGCCCTTGCCGAGCTGGGCGGTCAGCGTCACCGCGGTGTCGGCCTCGGGGCGGTTCACCTCGCCGGTGGTCGAGATGACCGACGGATCCGAGGAGGTCCACTCCAGCGAGATGCCCGCCGGCGCCGCAGGCAGGGTCAGGTTGCCGCGCACGTCGTCGAGGGTGTTGATCGCGAGCGCGGCGGCCGCGGAGTCGACGTCGGACTGGTCGTCAGGCAGAGCGACCACGGTGGCCGTGAACTCCTTCGTGGTGCTGCCGGAGCCACGCGCGAGGGTGGCGGTGAGCGTCACGGTGGTGTCGCCCTCGCCGGCCGCCGGGCGGGTCACCGCACCGGTCGCCGAGATGGCGTCGGGAGCATCCGAGCTCCAGGTCACCGTCGAGCCGTTCAGGCCGGTGCCGGGTAGCGCCAGGTCGCTCTGCACGGCCGAGAGGTCGCCGAGCGTGAGCTGCTCGGCGTCGCGGGCGAGACGGACCTCGTCGGAGGGCTGCAGGGCGGCGACCTCGGTGGCGCTCAGCGCCGTGTCGTAGATGCGGAAGTCGCGCACGCTGCCCGCGAGGTACCGGTCGGAGGCGTAGTTCGAGCGGCCGATGAAGTTGGCGGTGGTCGTTCCGCCGCCGAGCTCGCCGGGCTTCACGGTGACGCCGGTGTTCACGGCCACCTCGGCGCCATCGAGGTAGAGGCGTGCGGTGTCGCTCGCGTCGTCGAGCGTGTAGGTGAGCGTCTTCCAGGTGTCCCGGGCCAGGTTCGCATTCGAGTTGACGACCTGCTCGCCGCTCCAGTTGCCGGTGGTGATGCCGGCCCGGTAGGCGTTGCCGGTGGCGAAGAGGTAGCCCGTGCCCGAGTTGCTCGTGGCCGGGTTGCCGAGTCCGAACACGAAGTACGGCGTGCCCTGGCTGCCGCGCACCAGCACCTCGGTGCTGACGGTGATCGAGTCCAGCCCGGCGAGGATGTCGTCCGGCAGCTTCACGTGATCGTCGACGCCGTCCAGGGTCACCCCCGCCCCGCCGCCCAGAACGGCACCGCCGGCGATGACGGCGTCGTGGCCCCCGCCCGAGCTGTCGACGGCCGTGCTGCCCGCGGTCTCGTCGAGGGCGTACCGCGCCACGAGGTGGTCGGCGGGTTCGGCGAAGGCGGGGGTCGCGCTCAGCAACGGCACGGCGAGAGCCAGCGCGGTGGCGGCGACCAGCGCCTTGGTGGGTGGACGTGTCATGCGGAGTGTCTCCTGAATCGGCTTCATCGTCGAACGGGGCGCAGCTGCACCAGGGCAGAGCTGTGCTGGGAGAAGGTGCCCCGAAGGGCCGTGTGGGCGGTCTAGGTCTTGCGTTTGCGCGACACCACGAGCCGCTGTAGCAGCACGAACACGAGCAGGATGCCGCCGGTGATGATGGTCGTGGCCTCGGGCGGGATGCTGCCGTCACGGGTGATCAGCACGTTCATCAGGCCGAGCACCAGGGCTCCCACCACCGAGCCGAGCACGAAGCCCGCACCGCCGGTGAGCAGGGTTCCGCCGATGATCACCGCGGCGATGGCATCCAGTTCCCAGCCGATGCCGGTGATGTTCTGCGCGATGCCGAGCTTGGAGGTGTAGACCACCGCGGCCAGGCCCGCGAGCGTGCCGCTGATCACGTAGATGAGCAGCTTGGTGCGCACCACGGGCAGGCCCATCAGCAGAGCCGACTGCTCGGATCCGCCGATCGCGTAGACGGTGCGGCCGAGCCGCGTGCGGTGCAGCACCACGAAGGCCACGATCACCACGACGGCGGCGATCAGCACGGTGGGGGTGATCACCAGGTCGTTGATCTTCGGTCCGTCGATCACCTTCCACTCGGTCGACAGGGTGCGGATGGGCGAGTCGTCGGCGAGGCGTTCGGGCGTGGTGCTCAGCATCGCGGCGAGCCCCCGGGCCAGGAACATCATCGCCAGGGTGGCGATGAACGGCTGCACGTTGAAGAACTGGATCAGGATGCCCGAGGCGAGTCCGAAGGCCGAGCCGATCAGGATCATCAGCACCACGACGGCGATCGGGTTCCAGCCCTGGTTGGCCAGCATCACCCCCACCAGGCTGCTGATCGCGATCACCGCGCCGACCGAGAGATCCACTCCCCCGGTGAGGATGACGAAGGTCAGGCCCACCGCCAGGATGATCAGGTACGAGTTGTTGATCAGCAGGTTCGAGACGGTGTTGAACTGCACGATCCGGCCGTAGGCGATCTCGCCGTAGACGATCATGCCGACGAAGATCACGACCGCGGCGAGCGTGGGCAGCGTCTCGAGCTTGGGCTTCAGGCGCGACAGCGGGTTGGGGCGGGCCGGAGGCGGCGAGCCCGTGGGGCCGGAGAGGGGGCGTTCCATGAGGGTGCTCATGCCGACACCGTTTCCTTTCGGGTCGAGCTGGGCGCGACGGGCGCCGGGGTGGGGGCCGCCGGGGTGCGCGGGGCTCGGCGCTGGTTGAACAGCGCCCTGACCCGGCGCGACTGCAGCAGGCAGATCACCACGATCACGAGCGCCTTGAACGCGGGCGTGGCCGAGGAGGGGATGGCGAGGAACACGATGGTCTTGTCGAGGGTGGCGATCAACAGGGCGCCGATCACGCTGCCGGTCAGCGAGAACTTGCCGCCGGCCAGCGAGGTGCCGCCGATGACCACGGCGAGGATGGCGTCCATCTCGGCCGAGAGACCGGTCTTGGCCACCTCGACCGTCATCACGCTGGCGGTGGAGAAGATGCCGGCGATACCGGCCAGGATGCCGCTGACGATGTAGACGGAGATCAGGATGCCGATGGGCCGGATGCCCGCCATCCGCGCGGCCTTGGGGTTGATGCCGATCGACTCGATCATGAGGCCCAGGGCGGTGCGCCGGATGAGCACGGCCACGATGGCCACGATCACGGCGCCGATGACGAACACCACCGGGAAGCCGAACACGGTGCCGTTCGCGATCCACCGGAACGGTTCGTTGCTGGCCGAGGTGTTCTGGCCGGAGGTGATCACCTTCGCGAGCCCACGGCCGGCGAGCATCGTGATCAGCGTCGTGATGAAGGGCTGCAGACCCACGATCGACACCAGCACGCCGTTGACCGCACCGAGCACGGCGCTGATGCCGATGGCGAAGGCCGCGGCGAGGATCGCGCCGCCGACGCTGCCGTCGCCCGAGCTGTTCATGAACTCCATCGAGACGGCGCCCGAGACCGCCATCACCGAGCCGACCGAGAGGTCGATGCCGCGGGTGGCGATCACCAGGGTCATGCCGATGGCGATCATCATGATCGGCGCACTGGCCCGGAGGATGTCGATGACGTTGCCGGAGAGATTGCCGGTGGTGCCGTTCACCGAGATGCCGAGGTAGCCCGGATCCTTGATCAGATTGATCACGATCAGCAGCAGCAGGGCGACGACGGCCCAGATGTAGGGCTGGCGCACGACGGAGGTGGCGAACTGCCGGGCTCCGGATCGCGGGGTGCTCGCTCGCGGCGTCGTTGGCGCGCTCATGGGGTGGTCCCTTCGGTGGCGATGAGGTCGACGATGGTCTCTGCGGTGATCTCCGGACCGTTCACGATCTCGCCGATCTTGCGGTGGTCCTTCAGCACGACGATCCGTTCACTCAGTCTGACGACTTCTTCGAGCTCGGACGAGATGAAGACCACCGACATCCCCTCTTCGGCCAGCGTCGCGATCGCCTCCTGGATCTCGGCTTTGGCCCCGATGTCGATTCCGCGGGTGGGCTCGTCGAGGATGATCAGCTCGGGCTGGGTGGCGAGCCACCGGCCGAGCAGCACTTTCTGCTGGTTGCCGCCGGAGAGGTTCTTGATGGGGAGCTCGGGATCGGCCGGCCGCACGTTCAGCGACACCAGGTACTTCTCGCAGAGCTCGTTCTGCTCGCGGCGGGAGAGCGGGCGGGCCCAGCCGCGGCGGGCCTGCACGGCCACGATCAGGTTCTCGCGCACCGTGAGGTCGCCGATGATGCCCTCGTCGCGGCGGTTCTCGGTCGAGAACGCGATCTTCTTCGCCAGGCCCGCGGTGGGGCTGTGCACCTCGACGGTCGCGCCGCCGATGGTGACCTCGCCCGTGTCGGGCCGGTCGGCGCCGTACATCAGGCGGCCGAGCTCGGTGCGGCCGGAGCCGAGCAGACCGGCCAGGCCCACCACCTCGCCCCGGTGCACCTGGATGTCGACGGGATCGATCGAGCCCTTGCGGCCGAGATCCGTCGCCGAGTAGAAGGCGGGGGCATCCGCGTCGATGGCGCGTCCGCGGTTGGAGCCGAGCGCCGCGAGGGCGCCGAAGTCTTTACCGATCATCTTCGAGATGAGCTGGCTGCGGTCCAGCTCCGAGGTGCGGTACTCGCCCACGAATTCGCCGTTGCGGAGCACGGTGAGGCGGTCGCTGATGGCGTAGACCTGGTCGAGGAAGTGCGAGACGAACAGGATGGCCACGCCCTGGTCGCGCAGGCGCCGCATCACGGCGAACAGGCCCTCGACCTCGTTCGCATCCAGGCTGGAGGTGGGTTCGTCGAGGATGAGCACCTTCGACTTGGTCACCATGGCCCGGCTGATGGCCACCAGCTGCTGCAGCGCCAGCGAGATGCTGGAGAGCGGCTGCTTCGTGTCGAGGTGGCCGAGGCCGAGGCCGACCAGCGCGTCGTGCGCGGCGCTGTGGGTCTTCGCCCAGTTGATGCCGAAGCGCCCCCGCACCTCGTGACCGAGCATCACGTTCTCACCGATGGTGAGGTTGTCGCAGAGGTTGACCTCCTGGTAGACGGTCGAGATGCCCGCGCTCTGCGCATCCGCCGTCCCGCTGAACGAACGCGGTGCACCGGCCACCCGGATGCTGCCGCCGTCGATCTTGTAGACGCCGGTGAGCGCTTTGATCAGCGTCGACTTGCCGGCACCGTTCTCACCCATCAGGGTGTGGACCTCGCCCGGGAACAGCCGGAAGTCCACGTGCTGGAGGGCTTTCACGCCGGGGAACTCGATCGAGATGTCGCTCATCTCGACGATCGGCTCTGTCGCTGCCATGTCTGCCTGGTCGTTCTGCCGGAGGTCCGGCGTCGTCGCGGGAGGGGGTGCCCGGCCAGGGGGCCGGGGCCGCCCGGCTCCCCTGTGAGGAGAGGAACCGGGCGGCGCGGGGTGGGATCAGAACTGACGGGTGGGCAGTGCCTCGGTCGCCGCCTCGGGCGAGTCGAAGGTCACGCTCGGCACCACGATGTCCGACTCGACGGTCTCGCCGGCCAGGGCCGACTTGACCACGTCGATGGCGGTGTCGCCGAACAGCGGGTTGTACTCGGCCACGAAGCTGAGACGGCCCTCGGAGAGCGCGGTCAGGGCGGCCTTGGTGCCGTCGATCGTGATGATCTTGACGTCGGTGCCGGGCTTCAGGCCCGCCTCCTCGACGGCGAGCGCGGCGCCCAGCCCCATCTCGTCGTTCTGGGCGAAGACGAGCTGCACGTTGTTGTTGTTCGCCTTGAGGATGGTCTCGAACACGCTCTTGGCCTCCTCGGTCGACCAGTTGGCCGACTGGCTCTCGAGCTTCACCAGGTTGGCGTCGACGGTCTCGTCCCAGCCCTTGTTACGGTCGTTGACCACCGAGAGGCCGGGAGGGCCTTCGAGCACCACGTAGTTGGCGCCGTCGGGGAACTGCGCGTTGGCCCACTCGGCGGCCGAGGCGCTGATGCCCACGTTGTCGGGCGCGATGTGGCTGGTGTACAGCTCGGTGTCGTTGGGCTCGATGCCGCGGTCCAGCAGCACCACCGGGATCTCGGCCTCCTGAGCACGCTCGAGCACGCTCTCCCAGCCGGTGGCCTCGGTGGCCGAGAGCAGGATGGCGTCGACACCCTCGTCGATGAACGAGGTGAACGCGGTGATCTGCGAGTTCTGGTCGCCGTTGGTGGCCGGGGCGTACTTGAGGTCGAAGCCGTTCTCCTTCGAGAACGAGTCCTGGATGTTCTGCTCGTTGGCGGTTCGCCAGCCGCCCTCGGGGCCGACGGCCACGAAACCGATCGTCGTGAGCTCACCGTCGGAACCGGCGGCGCCGGTCGACTCGGCGGACGAGCCACCCGAGCACGCCGTGATGCCCAGCGCCATGGCCCCTGCGAGTGCGATGCCCGCGAATGCGCGGAACGATGCTGTCTTAGACATTGATCTCCTCCTCGAGATCCGCCGGCCCTCCATCGGGTAGCGGTATGAATGTGTCTGCTGCGGTGGTGCGTGCGGGTGTCGAACACTTTTGTGAGCGCTCACAAACCCGATGCGCTGAACGTTAGCGACGAATTCGCTGCAGTGTCAAGTCACAAATTGAGAACGCTCACAACGGCTTGTTCCCGGGCCTCGCCGCGCGATAGACTCGCATGCGGTCAGCAGATGTGAACCCTAACATCCGGCCTCGGCCGCAGTCTTTTGCCTCACGGAGAGCCGAGATGAACGCGCCCATGCCGATCGTGCAGCTCATCGGCGTGTCCGTCGGCTTCCCCGGCGTGCTGGCGCTCGACGAGGTCGATCTGCGCCTGTTCCCGGGCGAGGTGCACTCGCTGATGGGCGAGAACGGCGCCGGAAAGTCCACCCTGATCAAGGCGCTCACCGGCGTGTACCGCACTCAGGGCGGGCGCATCCTGGTGGGCGGCGACGAGGTCTCGTTCTCCGGGGTGTCCGACGCGCAGCAGGCCGGCATCAGCACCGTGTACCAGGAGGTCAACCTGCTGCCCAACCTCACGGTGGCCGAGAACGTGATGCTCGGTCGCGAGCCCCGGACCCGCTGGGGCGGCATCCACTGGAAGGCCATGCGCACCCGCACCCGGGAGCTGCTGGAGGCGATGCACCTCGACATCGACCCGGCCTCGACCCTCTCCGACCACCCGCCCGCCGTACAGCAGCTCGTCGCCATCGTGCGAGCGGTGGCGGTGCAGACGCGGGTGCTCGTGCTCGACGAGCCCACCTCGAGTCTGGACGCCGAGGAGGTGACCGAGCTCTTCCGGGTGATCGCCCTGCTGAAGGCCGAGGGCGTGGCCATCCTGTTCGTGTCGCACTTCCTCGATCAGGTGTACGAGATCTCCGATCGGCTCACCGTGCTGCGCGAAGGCCGCCTGGTGGGCGAGTACCTGCCGCAGGAGCTGCTGCGGATCGATCTGGTGCAGAAGATGATCGGCAAGGAGCTCACCGCACTCGACGAGCTGCACCAGCGCCTGGAGTCCAGCGACCTGGAGGACTCGCTCGACGACGAGCAGCCCTTCGTGGCCGCCGTGGGTCTCGGCCGCAGCGGTGCGCTCGAGCCGGTCGACCTGCGCATCTACGAGGGCGAGATCGTGGGCATCGCGGGCCTCCTGGGCTCGGGCCGCACCGAGTTGGCGCGTCTGCTCACCGGAATCGACCGGGCCGACGCGGGCACGATCTCGGTGCAGGGACACCCGGCCCGTCTCAGCACGGTGCGCCGGGCCCTCAAACGCCGGATCGTCTACGCCTCGGAGAACCGCCGTACCGAGGGCATCATCGGCGAGCTGACGGTGCGCGACAACATCGCGCTCGCCCTGCAGGCCGATCTGGGCTGGTTCCGCCGGATCTCACGAGCCAGGCAGGACGAACTGGCCGCGAGCTACATCCAGGCCATGGACATCCGCCCGAACGACCCCGACGCGCTGATGAAGAACCTCTCCGGCGGCAATCAGCAGAAGGTGCTGCTCGCGCGCTGGCTCGCCATCGCGCCCCGCCTGCTGGTGCTGGACGAGCCCACCCGCGGCATCGACATCGGGGCCAAGGCCGAGATCCAGAAGCTCGTCACCGATCTGGCCGAGAACGGTCTCTCGGTGGTGTTCATCTCGGCCGAGCTGGAGGAGGTGCTGCGCATCAGCCACCGCGTCGCGGTGTTGCGCGACCGGCGCAAGGTGGCCGATCTGCCCAACCACGACCTCAGCGTCGCGAGCCTGCTGGCGGCGATCGCCGACGCGCCGCCGACGCGGATCGATCCGTGACGGCGGCCGTGGTGGCGCCGCGTCCCGACAGCGGTGCATTAGTGTTCCAGTCACGCCGGAAGGGGTGGAATCGTGCCCGCTGACACCCCTCGCCAGGCGACCATCTTCGACGTGGCCCGGCTCGCCGGCGTCTCGCACCAGACGGTCTCGCGGGTTCTCAACGACCTCCCCAACGTGCGCCCGTCCACCAAGGTCAGGGTGCAGGATGCCATCAAGAAGCTGCGATACGTGCCCTCCCCCGCCGCGAGGGCCCTGGTCACCCGGCGGTCCCGCACGATCGGCGTCGTGGCCACCGGGGGCACCGAGTTCGGTCCGTCGTCGACGGTGCTGTACTTCAACGCGGCCGCCCGGGATGCCCGGTGGTCGGTCTTCACCGCCAACATGGTCGACGGCGAGCCCGCCTCGGTGCGCACCGCGGTCGAGGCCTTCCTGCGTCAGAGCGTCGAGGGGATCGCCGTGATCAGCGCCCACGAGGGCGTCACCGACATCGTGGCCGGCATGGAACTGACGGTGCCGCTCGTGGTGCTGCACGCCACCGAGCTGAGCGGGATCGTGACCGTGGGCGCCGACCAGTACCGGGGCGCCCGCGCGGCCGTGCGGCACCTGATCGACCTGGGCCACCGCGACATCGCCCACCTCGCCGGGCCGGCGGATGCGATCGACGCTCGGGAGCGGGAACGCGGCTGGCGCGACGAGCTCGCCGACCACGGGCTCTCCGCACGCGTCATCGGCACCGGCGACTGGACACCTTCGGCCGGTTTCGCCTTCGGCTCGAGCTTCCCCGCCCACGAGTTCACCGGCGTCTTCGCGGCCAACGACCAGATGGCGCTCGGGCTGACGCACGCGCTCGCCGAGCGGGGCCTGCGGGTACCCGACGACATGAGCGTCGTGGGTTTCGACGACATCCCGGAGGCGGCGCACTTCTCGCCCCCGCTCACCACCGTCCGCCAGGACTTCCGGCGGCTCGGCACCGACCTGCTGGTCACCCTGCTCGCGCGCATCAACGGCGACCCGCCCGTGCCGGCACCTCCGGCGGCCCCGCAGCTGGTCGTGCGGTCCTCGGCCGGGGTGCCCGCATCGGTGAGCGCTCCCCGGGACGCCCGTTCCTGAGGGTGCCCGACCCCGGCGCCCCCGACGGACACATGCGAGTGCAATGATGGCTTGCATGAACGACGACATGATCTCGCTCGACGCCGGAGTCGTCACCGACTTCGACGACGACTTCGACGAACTCGCCGTGACCACGGCCGGCCCGCCGCTGCCCGAGGGCCGCTACCTCGACCGCGAGCTCAGCTGGCTGGCGTTCAACACGCGCGTGCTCGAGCTGGCCGAAGACCCCACGCTCCCGGTTCTGGAGCGCACGAACTTCCTCGCCATCTTCGCCAGCAACCTGGACGAGTTCTTCATGGTGCGGGTCGCGGGCCTCAAGCGCCGCATCCTCACCGACCTCGCCGTGCCCACCAACGTCGGCCGCCGCCCCACGGATGTGCTCGAAGACATCTCCGTCAAGGCCCACGAACTGCAGGCCCGCCACGCGAAGGCCTGGCAAGACCTGGTCGGTCCGAAGCTCGGCGAAGAGGGCATCCGGATCGTGCGCTACGACGAGCTCGACGAGGCCGACCGCGAGAACCTGCACGACATCTTCTCGAGCCAGATCTTCCCGGTGCTGATGCCGCTCGCGGTCGACCCCGCGCATCCGTTCCCGTACATCTCCGGCCTCTCGCTCAACCTCTCGGTGCGCGTGCGCAACTCCAAGACCGGCAAGGAGGAGTTCGCGCGCCTCAAGGTGCCGCAGGTGCTCAACCGCTTCATCCGGGTCGACCAGCGCGAGACGTCCGACGAACTGCGCTTCATCACCCTCGAAGACCTGATCGCGAACCATCTCGGCGACCTCTTCCCCGGCATGGAGATCGTGGAGCACCACGTGTTCCGCGTCACCCGCAACGAAGACGTCGAGGTCGACGAGGACGAGACCGAGAACCTGCTGCAGGCCCTCGAGAAGGAGCTGCTGCGCCGCCGCTTCGGCCCGCCCATCCGCCTCGAGATCACCGACGACATGGATCCGGTGACCCTCGAGCTGATCGTGCGCGAGCTCGACGTGACCGAGCAGGAGGTGTACCGCCTGCCCGCGCCGCTGGACCTCGGCGGGCTGTTCGACCTCAACCGCATCGCGCGGCCCGACCTCAAGTACCCCAAGCACGTTCCCACCACGGCGGCCGCCCTGCTACCGCCCGAGCCGAACGCGAAGCCCGACATCTTCAAGGCGATCAGCCGCGGAGACATCCTGCTGCACCACCCGTACGAGTCGTTCGCCACCAGCGTGCAGGCGTTCCTCGAGCAGGCCGCGGCGGATCCGCACGTGCTCGCCATCAAGCAGACGCTCTACCGCACGAGCGGCGACTCCCCCATCGTCGAGGCACTGATCGACGCGGCCGAGGCCGGCAAGCAGGTGCTGGCCCTGGTGGAGATCAAGGCGCGCTTCGACGAGCAGGCGAACATCTCCTGGGCGCGCAAGCTCGAGAAGGCCGGCGTGCACGTGGTGTACGGCCTGGTGGGCCTCAAGACCCACTGCAAGCTCGCGCTCGTCATCCGTCAGGAGAAGGGCCGGCTGAAGAGCTACAGCCACATCGGCACCGGCAACTACAACCCCAAGACCTCGCGCATCTACGAAGACCTGGGGCTGCTCACCGCCGACGACCAGGTGGGCAAAGACCTCACCCGGCTGTTCAACGAACTCTCCGGCTACGCCATCGAGAAGAAGTTCAAGCGCCTGCTGGTGGCCCCGCTGCACCTGCGCAAGGGCCTGCTCAAACGCATCGCGGCCGAGGCCGAGAACGCGCGCCAGGGCCTGCCCTCCGGCATCAAGATCAAGCTGAACTCGATCGTCGACGAGGCCATCATCGACGGCCTCTACCGCGCCAGCCAGGCCGGCGTGCCGGTGGAGGTGTGGGTGCGCGGCATCTGTGCCCTCAAGCCCGGGCAGCCGGGCCTCAGCGAGAACATCCGGGTGCGCTCCATCCTCGGCCGCTACCTCGAGCACTCGCGCATCTTCTCGTTCGAGAACAACGGCGACCGGCAGGTGTACATCGGCAGTGCCGACATGATGCACCGCAACCTCGACCGCCGCGTCGAGGCCCTGGTGCGCCTGGTCGATCCCGGCCACCTGAAGGAGATCGAGAGCCTGTTCGAGCTGGCGATGTCGGACGGCGTCGCATCCTGGTCGCTGGAGGAGTCCGGCGCCTGGACGCGCACGAACCTCGCCGCCGACGGCACGCCCCTGGTCGACCTCCAGGACGAACTGATGCAGCAGATCAGCCGCCGCAAGCGCCCGGGCACCACGCGGTGACGGTCTTCGCGGCGGGAGCAGTCTGCTGGCGGGTCGTCGACGGCAAGATCCGGGTGCTGGTGATCCATCGCACCGCCCACCGCGACGTGTCGCTGCCCAAGGGCAAGGTCGACCCCGGCGAGACGCTGCCGCAGACCGCGGTGCGCGAGATCGCCGAGGAGACCGGGCTCGGCGTGCACCTCGGTGTGCCGCTCGGCGTCACGAACTACACCATGCCCAACGGCCGCGAGAAGGTGGTGCACTACTGGGCCGCCGAGGTGAGCGAGGAGGCCGTCCGAGCCTCGACCTTCCGGCCCAACGCCGAGGTCTCGGCGTTCGAGTGGCTGTCGATCAAGAAGGCGCGCGCCGCCCTCACCTACGAGCGCGACGGGGCCATTCTCGACCGGTTCGCGATGCTGGTCGACGAGGGCGTCACCCGCACCTTCGCGATCATCGCCCTCCGCCACGCGAAGGCCACGCCGCCGTACCAGTTCCCGGGTCAGGATGCCGAGCGGCCGCTGACCGAGCGAGGCCGCGGCGAGGCCCGCTCGATCGTGCCCGGCCTGGCCTCGTTCGGGCCCACCAAGATCGTCTCCAGCACCGCCCTGCGCTGCCGGCAGACGGTGCAGCCCGTCGCCAAGGCGCTCGGCCTCCCGGTGAAGACCACGGATGCCATCAGTCAAGACGCGTTCGAGTACGGCGAGAGCGACATCCGCTCGGTCGTCGGCCGGCGGGTGGCCAAGGGCGTCACCGCCGTGATCTGCAGCCACGGCCCCGTGCTGCCCGAGATCGTGCGCGAGGTGGCGCTGGCCACCGGAACGGCCCCTGCTGTGACCGTGTCGCGCGCCGGCGACCTCCCCGTCGCCGGCTTCTCGGTGCTGCACCTCTCGGCCGACCGGCCGGACGCGGGCATCATCGCCATCGAGACACACACCCCGCAGATCTGACGACGGCCGTACGCCGATCGTCGGCATCCGTTAACCTTCCGTTCACCTCCGTGCGGGTGACTGGTCAGACGTCGCGCTTAGCGTCGCTGACGGGTCAGCACCGACCCGATCCGTGCGGCTGTGATCGATCTCTCGATATTCACTGCGGCCGCCCGCGAGATAACCCAATTCGAAGGGAACACAGTGAAGCTCAAGAACGTGGCGGCGGTGGGCAGCATCGTCCTCGTCAGCGCCCTCGCACTCTCGGCATGCGCCGGCAGCGACAGCAGCGGAACGCCGGCCGAGTCGACGACGCCCACGACCGCAGCGGTCGACAGCTCGCTCGCCGGAACCATCACCGCCGGCGGCTCCTCCGCCCAGGCCAACGCCCAGGCCGCCTGGACCACCGCGTTCACCGCGCAGGCCTCCGGCGTCACCATCAACTACGACAAGTCGCAGGGCTCCGGCGGCGGTGTCACCAACTGGCTCGCCGGCAGCTACGACTTCGCGGGCTCCGACTCGCCCCTGAAGGACGACCAGCAGGCATCCGCTGCAGCCAACTGCGGCACCGGCGGCGCCCTCAACCTGCCGATCTACCTCGACGGCGTCGCGGTCATCTACAACCTCGCAGGCGTCACCGACCTCAACCTGTCGTCGGCCACCCTGGCGAAGATCTTCTCGCTGCAGATCACCACCTGGAACGACCCGGCCATCGCCGCCGAGAACCCGGATGCCACCCTCCCCGCCACCGCGATCACCACCGTGACGCGCTCCGACGGATCGGGCACCACCACCAACTTCACGAACTACCTCAGCCAGACCCAGCCGAGCATCTGGACCAACGCGCCCGGCAACGCCTGGCCGATCGCCGGTTCCTCCGCCCAGCAGGGCGGCTCCGGTGTCGTGAACACCGTCAAGGCCGGCGACGGCACCATCGGCTACGCCGACCACAGCGCCATCGGCGACCTGACCTCCGCCAACATCCAGGTGGGCACCGGCACCGACTTCGTGCCGTTCTCCGCCGAGGGCGCCTCGAACGCCTTCACCGCGGCCGCCACCCAGAAGGACACCGGCATCGAGGGCGACCTGGCCCAGACGATCGACTACACCAAGATCACCGACGCCGACGCCTACCCGATCCCGCTCGTCTCGTACGCGATCCTCTGCACCACCTTCAAGGACTCGGCGCAGGCCGAGGTCACCAAGGGCTACCTCTCGTTCATCGCGAGCGAGGTCGGCCAGCAGGTCGCGGCCAAGAACGCCGGCTCCGCCCCGATCCCCGCCGACATGCTGGCGGAGATCAACACGAGCCTCGAGCTCGTCAAGTAACACCGCTCCACCCCGCCTGATCCGGCCGCCGTCCCGAGCGTCCACGCCGATACCCTTGAGAAAGAGTGCAGTGAGCGAATCCACAGCTGTTCAATCCGCCGCAGGGAGCTCGAGCGTGAACGACAGGACGACGGCCGGATCGGCCACCACCTCCTCCACCTCGCCGGGAGGCGCCCCCAAGAGCGCCTCCCGGAAGGTGAAGGCCAAGGCCCGCCCGGCCGACCGCATCTTCTACGGCCTCTCGGCCGGATCCGCGATCTCGATCATGGTCATCCTGGCCGGCGTCGCCCTGTTCCTGATCATCCAGGCCGTGCCCGCCATCCTCGCCGACTGGACCACCAACACCGACCTCACCGAGGGCCCCACCGCCGGCTACGGCAGCTTCTGGGAGTACGTCGGCCCGCTGATCTGGGGAACGCTGTTCGCCAGCGCGATCGCCCTCATCATCGGCGCCCCGATCGCCATCGGCATCGCCCTCTTCATCTCGCACTACGCACCGCGCCGGCTCGCCGGCATCCTGGGCTACCTCGTCGACCTCCTGGCCGCCGTGCCCTCCATCGTCTTCGGCCTCTGGGGCATCATCGTCATCCGCCCCTTCCTGCTGCCGCTCTCGGACTGGCTGAACACCTACCTCGGCTGGATCCCGCTCTTCGGCGGCCAGGTGTCGACCACCGGGTCCACCATCCTCGCCGGCGCCGTGGTGCTGGCCGTGATGATCCTGCCGATCATCACCTCGATCTCCCGCGAGATCTTCCTGCAGACCCCGCGCCTGCACGAAGAGGCCGCGCTGGCGCTCGGCGCCACCAAGTGGGAGATGATCAAGCTCGCCGTGTTCCCCTACGGCCGCTCCGGCGTCATCAGCGCCACCCTGCTCGGCCTCGGCCGGGCGCTGGGTGAGACGATGGCGATCGCGCTGATCATCTCGCCCGCCATCCTGGTCTCCGTGCGGATGCTCACCGAGGGTGAGAACTCGCAGACCATCGCGGCGAACATCGCCCTGAACTTCCCGATCGCCACCACGCTGCAGCGTGAGGCGCTGATCGGCACCGGCCTGCTGCTGTTCGTCATCTCGCTGGCCGTGAACATGCTGGCCCGCGTGATCGCCGGCCGGGCCGGCAAGAGCGCCCAGAAGAAGCGCAAGAAGATGCTGGCCCAGCTGCCGCCGTCGGATCCGAGCACCGTGCTGGCCGTCGACGACGTGCTGGCCCGCAAGGCCGCCGATGAGCGTGCCGAAGGCTCCGGCGCCGAGACCGGCGAGCGCCCCACCGATTCCTCCGAGCGAGAGCGAGGCGACGCGTGAGCGCCACCCTGACCCCGAGCCGCACGCCCAGCGGCCCGATCGCGAACTCCCTGACCTCGGGTCAGCTCCCCCGCCGAATCGAGTGGTACGTGCTGGCCGGCTCGCTCGCCCTGAGCGCCGTGGTGCTCGCCCTGATGGGCTTCAACATCGCCGGCTGGCTCGTGCTCACCGCGGTGATCTACCTGCTGGCCCTCGGCATCCTCTCCTCCGTCGTCGAGAACCGCCGCAAGGCCACCGACCGGGTCATCCGCGGTGTCGTCACCGTCGCCTTCCTGCTGGCGCTGGCCCCACTGATCTCCACGCTGATCACCGTGGTGGCGAACGGCATCGGCTCGATCAGCTGGGACTTCATCACGCAGACCTCCGGCTCGGTGTTCAACGCCGACACGCTGGAGGTCGAGACCAAGGTCGGCGCCTGGCAGGCCATCGTCGGCACCCTGATCATCACCGGCATCGCGGCGCTGATCTCGATCCCGATCGGCATCCTCACCGCGATCTACCTGGTGGAGTACGCCCAGCCCGGCAACTGGATGGCGCGCACCGTCACCTTCCTCGTCGACGTGATGACGGGCATCCCCTCGATCGTCGCCGGTCTGTTCGCGTTCTCCCTGTTCAGCCTGATCGTCGGCCCGAAGGCGTTCAGCGGCTTCTCGGCCTCGGTCGCCCTGTCGGTGCTGATGATCCCGATCGTGGTGCGCTCCTGCGAGGAGATGCTGCGACTCGTGCCGCACGACCTGCGCGAAGCATCCTTCGCCCTCGGCGTCTCCCGCTTCTCGACCATCATCAAGATCGTGCTGCCCACCGCCATCGCCGGCATCGTGACGGGCGTCATGCTCGCCATCGCCCGGGTGATCGGCGAGACCGCGCCGATCTTCATGGCGGCGAGCTTCACCGACAACTTCAACGCCAACCCCTTCGAGGGACCGATGCAGACCCTCCCCGTGATGGCCTACACCGGCTACAAGTTCCCGGGTCAGGACATCGCGGCGTCGAACGACTCCGCCTGGGGTGCCGCGCTGCTGCTGGTCATCCTGGTCGTCATCCTCAACCTGATCGCCCGTGTCGTCGCCAAGGTGTTCGCACCCAAGGGCTCGCGGTAGACCCACCGCACGCCCGTTCGCCCGCCCGCATCACAGAACGCAGAAGGAACTCTTTACGTGTCCAAGCGCATCGAAGTCAACGACCTCAACGTCTACTACAGCGACTTCCTCGCCGTCGAAGGCGTCAACATCAACATCGAGCCGCGTACCGTGACGGCGTTCATCGGGCCCTCCGGATGCGGCAAGTCCACGTTCCTGCGCACGCTCAACCGCATGCACGAGGTCATCCCCGGTGCCCACGTCAAGGGCGAGGTGCTGATCGACGGCAACGACCTCTACGCGCCCGGCGTCGACCCGGTGCTGGTGCGCCGCCAGGTGGGCATGGTGTTCCAGCGGGCGAACCCGTTCCCGACCATGTCGATCCGCGACAACGTGCTGGCGGGCGTGCGCCTGAACAACAAGCGCCTGTCGAAGTCGGACGGCGACGACCTGGTCGAGAAGTCGCTGAAGGGCGCCAACCTCTGGGAAGAGGTCAAGGATCGGCTCGCGCTCCCCGGCCAGGGCCTCTCGGGTGGTCAGCAGCAGCGCCTGTGCATCGCCCGCGCGATCGCCGTCTCCCCCGACGTGCTGCTGATGGACGAGCCCTGCTCGGCCCTGGACCCGATCTCCACCCTCGCCATCGAAGACCTGATCGAGGAGCTCAAGCAGGAGTACACGATCGTGATCGTGACCCACAACATGCAGCAGGCCTCGCGCGTCTCCGACAAGACCGCGTTCTTCAACATCGCCGGCACCGGCAAGCCCGGCAAGCTGATCGAGTACGACGTCACGTCCACGATCTTCTCGAACCCCTCCGTGCAGGCCACGGAGGACTACGTCTCCGGCCGCTTCGGTTGATCTGAGCCCCCAGACAAGGAAAGCCCCCTCGCCGATCGGATCGGTGAGGGGGCTTTCGTCTGTTAGCCGTGGGCGTGTGAAACGGCGGCGTGACGGTGTTTCACACGCTGAGAGCGCCTGGATGGACAGTTCGGACTACCTCACCGCAAGGTGCGCCGCAGGGGCGGCGGCGCACGACAGGCTCAGGCGCTTTGGACCACCAGGATGGGGTCGGTGGTGGGGGCGGTGGAGCCGCCCGCCGGTTCGACCGTCACGCCGATGGCGTCGCCCGAGGTCAACGCGCCGTCGAGCACGTGCCACGTGGTGCCGTCGGCCGAGGCCGTGAAGGTACCGGCCGGGATCGCACCCCCGGCGTTGATGTACCAGGCCTCGTAGACCTTGCCGTCGGGCAGGCCCGCGAGCCCGTCCACCAGCACGGCCGAGCGGCCCAGGTCGTTCGACCACACCAGCGTCGCCGTACCGCCGTCGGTGACCTGCACCGTCTCGCGCTGCACGTCGTCGGCCGCGGTGATGGCGGCCAGCTGGGCGGCGGAGGCATCGATGGTCGTGCTGTTCGTGGTGCTGTTGATGATCGCACTTCCCACGAAGCCGCCACCCACGAACAGGGCCGCTGCGGCGGCGACCGCGGTGAGCAGACCGACGGGCCGGGCGAACCAGCGCACGCGGGCCCGCTGCTCGGCGGCTCCGGATGCGGGCGCGGCCAGCTCGGTGACGGTCGCGTCGGCGGCTGGTGCGGCAGGAGCATCCGCGACCACCGTCTCGGGGGCGCTCGCTCGGGCATCCTGAACCGTCGTGGACTCGACGGCGGGAAGCTGCGGCGTGATGGCCAGCTTGGCCATCAGCTCGGCCTTCATGCGCTCGGACGGCGTCACCGGATCGGCCGCGAGACCCAGCAGGCTGGCCGTGGCGGCGAGCTCGTCGGCCTCCTCGCGGAGCACGTCGGAGCGGGCGGCGGCACGTTCGAACGCCTCGGCGTCCTCAGAGGACACTGCATCGAGCGCGTAGGCGCCCGTCAGCAGTCGTGGGTCGTTCTGGTCATCGTGTGGACCGGTCATGAGGTCACCCCCAGTTCGTCTCTCAGGCGGATCATCCCGTCACGCAAGCGTGTCTTCACGGTGCCGACGGGGATGGACAGGATTCCGGCGACTTCGCTGTGGCTGTAGCCGCCGTAGTAGGCGAGGGAGATCGCCTGGCGTTGCAGTTCGGTCAGCTGCGCCATGGCCCTCTTCACCCTCTCGTGCTCGATGCGGATCTCGACGGATTCGCTGACCTGGTCGTAGGCCGGTTCGATGTCGCGGATGCCGATCCGCTCGTCGCGGTCGTGGCCGGCCTGGGAGGCCCGCACCCGGTCGACCGCCCGGCGGTGGGTCATGGTGAGGATCCAGGACATCGCACTGCCGCGGGCCGTCTCGAAGCGGGAAGCGGACTTCCAGATCTCCAGGAAGATCTCCTGCGCCACCTCTTCGGACTGCGCGTGGTCGATCAGCACCCGCTTCACCAGGCCCAGCACGCGGGGCGCGGCCCGGTCGTACAGTTCGGAGAAGGCCTGCTGATCGCCTTGGGCGGTGCGCTCCAGAAGCGACTCGAAGCTCTCGGCGGGTTCGCCGCCTTCGACATCGATGGGCCCTCTGTTGCTCGTCACGAGTTCCAGCATGTCAGGTCACGCCCTCCCCCGCTCACGGCACCCAGGTGGTGTGCACGATCGTTATTCGGGGCGGCGCGTCGATCGGTTTGCCGAACGACCGAGATGTCTGCAGAAAAAGCGAGACCGGGCCGCGAAGAACGCCTCTCGGCGGAAGGCCGCTCGTAGCGGCGATATTTGGAGCCCGGGGTTATCGCGGCCCGGCAGTGTTCATTTTACCGAATTCTCCGGACCGTCGGCATCAGTCGAGCCCGTCACGACGCCAGAGGGCGGCCGATTGGCCGAGGTCGTCGCCGATCGACTCGAATCGGAGGGCTCTGGTGGTGAGGGTCGAGGCGGTCTCGGGCGCACCGATCTCCGCATCGTCGGCGATCGAGGCGCATCCCTGGGCCATGATCCGGCAGAAGGCGGCGGCCCGGTCGAGGGCGACCGCAAAGTCTCCTGTGAACAGTCCGCGCAGGATTCGATCGGCCAGCTCGGTGATCTCCTTCGGGCCCGTCGGCGACTCGGCGCCGGCCACCACGGGGTCGATCGAGGGGATCAGCTGGGCGCCGCGCTCGAAGAAGTAGCTGGTGAGCTCGGGATCCTGGCGGATCAGCGCGCGCAGCAGGTAGATCCGCCAGAGGCTGCCGGGCAGGCTGTGGGCGCCGGCGCGCGACCACAGCTCGGCGACCGTGTCGATGCCGTGGTCGTCGGTGAACGCGATCAGGCGGTCGATCACCTCGGGCTGCGGATCGTCGCGCACCCGGCTGAGCAGCGCACCGGCCGTCTCGTGGGCGACCCGGTTGATGGTCGCCGGATCCTCGCCGCCCTGGAAGGCCGCGAAGGCCTGCCCGCTGAAGAACACCGGTTTGTGGAAGTCGTCCGCCATGCCCTCCATTCTGCGCTCGTGCGCCGAGGGCCGGAGCACACTACGCGCAGGGCGAACCCCGTTTAGCGGTAGATTGGTCTGCGAGGGCCTGTAGCTCAGTTGGCAGAGCATCGGACTTTTAATCCGCGGGTCGAGGGTTCGAGCCCCTCCGGGCCCACTTGCATCGCTTGCGGTCACCAGCCGCGTGACCCGATCGGGGCGGTGCGCTGTTCTACGAGTGTCTGCCAGAATCGGCTCATGAGCAACTCACAGCAACCACCCGTCTACCCTCCGGCGCAGCCGCCCTATCAGCAGCCGCCGGCCGCGCAGTCCAAGACGAACGGGCTGGGCATCGCGGCCCTGATCGTCGGCGGCGTGGCCCTCGTCGGGGCATTCATCCCGTTCCTGAACTATGCCACCGGGTTCATCGCGTTCGTCGGACTCGTGCTCGGCATCATCGCCCTGTTCCTGAAGGGCAAGAGCCGGGGCGTCGCGATCGCGGGCACCATCGTCAGCTTCGTGGCACTCGTCCTGTCGATCATCCTCGCCATCGTCTACACCGCCGCCTTCGCGGCCTCGGTGACCAGCACCATCGATGAGGTGCAGGCCTCCAACAGTGCCGCCGCGGCCGTGCCCGTATCGGTGAAGTACGAGGTCACGAGCGACCTTCCCACCATCGACGTGAGCTACTCGCTGTACACGAACGGGTCGTCGGGCACCGAGTCGAGCAGCGGCGTGCCCGCGCCGTTCACCAAGGAGTACACGGTGGAGACCGGCGACGCCTTCGACTACAAGTCGTTCCTGCTCACCGGATCCACGGGCGCGGATCCCGGGACGGTGACCTGCACGATCACCGTGGACGGCGAGGTCGTCTCGACCCAGTCCGCCACCGGGTCGTACGCGTTCGTGACCTGCTCGAGCAGCGACTTCAACGGGCTGGACGGCGACTCGGAGTAGCGAGGCTCTCCCGGACGACCGGCTGATGACGTGAGCGCATCAGCCGGTCGGCGCGGGACGGGCTAGCGCTGGCCGCGGAACAGGCGCAGCACGACGATCACCGAGACCCAGACGATGCCGATCGTCGCCAGGCCCAGTAGGCCGATGTAGAACAGTTCGAGAAAGAAATACGGGTCGTCGCCCATCGTCGTCACGCTCCTCTGCGTCTGCCAGGAACGATACGACCGCAGTCGGCCTTCGAACACCCCTTGACGGGCGGACGTGCCGACGTCAGTGCGCCGTGGGCCGTCAGCCGATCAGTGTGGCTTCCGGGTGAAGACGTGGTGCACGGCGCCGCTCGGCGAGACGGCGGACTCGAGGTCGAAGCGCTCCTCGAGCCCCTCCTGGCCGTCCCAGAGCCGGATGCCACGGCCCAGCACCACGGGCGAGACGACGACGTGCAGGTGGTCGACGAGATCGGCGTCGAGGAACTCGCGCACGACCGTGGGGCCGCCACCCAGACGCACGTCGAGACCCCCGGCCTGCTCGGCGGCGAGCGCCAGGGCCTCCGCCGGCGGCAGGTCGCGGAACAGGAACGTCGCCTCGCCGAGCACCAGGTCAGGCCGCTCGTGATGCGTGAGCACCACCACCGGTGTGTGGAACGGCGGCTCGTCGCCCCACCACCCCTGCCACGACTCGTCCTCCCACGGCCCGGTCTGCGGCCCGAACTTGCCCCGCCCCATGATCTCCGCGCCGATCCCCTGCTGCGATGCGGCCGCGAAGGCGTCGTCGATGCCGCGCGTGCCACGGCCCACGGCCTCCGCATCGTGCCCCGTCATGCTCACGAAGGCGTGCGTGGGGAAGAACCAGTCCATCAGCCGCTGCCCCGCGTGCCCGAACGGCGCCTCGAGGGTGCGCCCCTCCCCCGTCGCGAACCCATCGAGCGAGACAGCGACATTGTGCACCCGGAGCAAAGCCATGCCCAGACCGTACCGGATGATGTGGACGTTGTACACATCACGGCACGGCGTCCATCATCGCGGGTCGTCGTCGGGCGGCGGGGGGCGGCGGAGGCCGGTGGCGGGGGTGCCCCAGCGGTTCCAGGCGAGCACGTAGATCGAGAGGCCCGTGATGAGGGCCACGATCACCCAGAGCACGACGAGGAAGTCGATCCAGGAGCCGATCGGGGGCGAGCCCGGGAGGAACCCGCGCAGGGGGACGACGGCGAAGAGCATCGCACCCATCCAGCTCGTGAGGGTGGCCTCCACCTTGCGGCGGCCGGTGAACGCGCGGATCGCCACGAACAGCACGAGCACGGGCATCACCACGAGCAGCCCCAACAGCAGGAAGCCGAAGGCGAAAGTACTGCCCGAACGGGTCGCGCCGATGTCGATGGTGGGCACGTCTTCTTCGGTGCCGTCGGCCATCGTCAGGGGCACGGTCAGCTCGTCGTTCTGGGAGACGGCGAAGTTCCAGCCCGACAGCGAGCCGCTCCACTCGACGAACACCGGGACTTCCTCCTTCACGCCGTCGACCGTCGTGTAGGCGATGATCCTGAGATTCGCGTCGTAGCGGTCGAAGGGCCAGTTTTCCACGGTCCCGCGCGTGGGAATCGAGACCGTCCGGGTCTGCAGAGCGAGCGTGCCCGCCTCGAGCTCGATCGACTGAGTGCCGTCGATCGGGGAGACGATCACCGTCAGATCCTTGGTGAGGGTGATCTCGTCGACCACGATGGAGTCCTGCGGAAACACGCGCACATCCACCGACAGCCGCTCACCCGGACCGTTGACCGCCACAGGGGACATCTCCAGGATGACCGAATCGGGCTGAGGCTCGCCCGACGTCCCGCCGGGCTCCGAGCGGGTGTTCGCTGCGTCGAGCATCACGATGGCGACGTACACCAGCACCACCAGGAGCCCGATGCCGACCACGATGAGTCGTCGTCGCATCCGTATGCCCCCTCCGACCCCATGCGCCGAGCTTATCGAGAGCGCTACGCCTCCGGCTCGCCCTGCGGCGGCTCGGGCATGATGTGCAGGTCGCCGCGGTTCGCCGAGAGCACCATCAGATCGAGCCAGGAGCGGTTGATCGCCGGCGGGCGGCCGCCGTAGAAACGGAATCGCAGCGGGATGGACGGATGCACCCAGAGCGTCTCGCGCCCGCCACCCTGGCTGGCGTCCATGCTCCACGACAGGGAGAACGCCTCCGCATTGCGCAGCTTGGAGACGATCACGATGCGCAGGTGTGCCAGGAGACGATCATCCATCTCGATCTCCGACGCAGCCGGACCATAGATCAAAAGGCCCAAGCCTGTGCTCCCAAGGTGTTCAGGGGCCTCGAAGGCCCATTCGTGGAGCCTAACCGAGCCGATTTCAGAGCCCAAACCCACTCGGTGGGGGCTTGACATCCGGCCGTCGCATCCGTGATTTCCGAGGAGTGTTCGGAGCCTCCGGCGCGGTCGGATTGCGAGCGTCGGTGGCCTCGGCTAGTGTCCCGAGCAGGACGCGACCGAGCCCCTACGACCCGGCCGATCCGCGTACCGAAAGAGGCCCCCCCCGCATGACCCTGCTCCGTCTGTTGACGCGCTACCTGCGCCCGTACCGCGGCTCGCTGATCGCCGTGGTGCTGTTCCAGCTCATCCAGGCGGTGGCCTCGCTCTACCTGCCCACGCTGAACGCCGAGATCATCGACCAGGGGGTGGCGCTCGGCGACACCGCCTTCATCCTCTCGACGGGCGGCTGGATGCTCGTCATCACGCTCGTGCAGGTGGCGGCGTCCATCACGGCGGTGTACTTCGGCGCCCGGCTGGCGATGGCCGTGGGGCGCGACCTGCGGGGCGATCTCTTCCACCGGGTGAGCGAGTTCAGCGAGCGCGAGGTCTCGTCGTTCGGGGCGCCCTCGCTCATCACGCGCTCCACCAACGACGTGCAGCAGGTGCAGATGCTCGCGCTCACCACGATGACGCTCCTGGTGTCGGCGCCGATCCTGGCCGTCGGCGGCGTGGTGATGGCGCTGCAGCAAGACCTCGAACTGAGCTGGATCATCGCGGTCAGCGTGCCGGTGCTGCTGGTTTCGCTGAGCCTCGTGATCGTGCGGATGGTGCCGCAGTTCCGGCGCATGCAGGCCCGCATCGACACGGTGAACCGGGTGCTGCGCGAGCAGCTCACCGGCATCCGCGTGGTGCGCGCCTTCGTGCGGGAAGACTCGGAGACCGAGCGCTTCGCCCGCGCGAATCACGACGTGACCGACTCGGCGCTTCGGGCCGGCCGGCTGCTGGCGCTGATGTTCCCCATCGTGATGCTCGTGCTCAACGCCTCGAGCGTGGCCGTGATCTGGTTCGGCGCCTTCCGGATCGACGACGGATCGATGCAGGTGGGCACCCTGATCGCCTTCCTCAGCTACCTGATGCAGATCCTGATGGCCGTGATGATGGCCACCTTCATGGCCATGATGATCCCGCGCGCGGCCGTCTGCGCCGACCGCATCACCGAGGTGCTCGGCACGGACTCCTCGGTCGTGATGCCCGCCGTCCCGGTGCGCGGCACGCCGCATCTGGGCCGCGTCGAGCTGCGGAGCGCGACCTTCTCCTACCCGGGTGCCGAGCAGCCGGTGCTGCGCGACCTCGACATCACGGTCGAACCGGGCAGCACGCTCGCCATCATCGGCAGCACCGGCGCCGGCAAGACCACGCTCGCCAACCTGCTGCCCCGCCTGTTCGACGCCACCGGCGGCGCCGTGCTGATCGACGGCACGGATGTGCGCGACTACGACCCCGACGACCTCTGGGGGCGGATCGGCCTGGTGCCGCAGAAGCCCTACCTCTTCTCCGGCACGATCGCCTCGAACCTCCGCTACGGCAAGCCCGACGCCAGCGACGAGGAGCTCTGGGAGGCCCTGGAGATCGCCCAGGCGAAAGACTTCGTGAGCGCCATGGAGGGCGGCCTCGAGGCGCCCGTCGCCCAGGGCGGCACGACGGTCTCGGGTGGTCAGCGGCAGCGACTGGCCATCGCGCGAGCGCTGGTGAAGCGGCCGGAGATCTACGTGTTCGACGACTCGTTCTCGGCGCTCGACCTGACGACGGATGCGCGACTCCGGCAGGCCCTCCGCGCGCACCGCGGCGGCGCGACGATGATCATCGTGGCGCAACGCGTGTCGAGCATCGTGGAGGCCGACCAGATCGTGGTGCTCGAAGACGGCGCGATCGTGGGCCGTGGCACGCACGAGGAGCTGCTGGCCGAGGGTGGCACGTACGCCGAGATCGTGGCTTCGCAGCTGACGGCGGAGGAGGCGGCATGAGCGGGCGCGCACCGGCGGGCGGAGCATCCGGAACCCGTCCCGGCGGCCCTGGAGCGAACGGCCCCGGCGGCCCCGGCGGCCCCGGTGGCCCCGGCCGGCCCGGCGCGGGCGGCCCCGGTGCGGCGGGCCCCGGCCCCGGCGGCCCTCGCGGGCCCATGGGCGGCGGCCGCCCCGGCGCGAACATCGGCATGCCCACCGTGAAGGCCATGACCTTCGGCCCCTCGGTCAGGCGCCTCATCCGCCGGCTCAGCCCGCATAGGATCGCCGTGCTGACGGTGATCGCGCTCGGCACCATCAGCGTCTTCTTCACGGTGCTCGGCCCGTGGCTGCTCGGCCAGGGCACCAACCTCATCTTCGCCGGCGCCATCTCGCAGACCCTGCCCGCCGGCGCCACGAAGGAGCAGGTCATCCAGGGCCTGCGCGACTCCGGTCAGAACGGCCAGGCCGACCTGCTCAGCGGCATCGCGCTCACCCCGGGTCAGGGCATCGACTTCAACGCCCTCTCGATCGTGCTCGGCACGGCCCTGGTGCTCTACGTGGCCTCCTCCGTCTTCTCCTGGCTGCAGGGCCGCCTGCTCAACACCATCGTGCAGCGCACCGTCTACCGCCTGCGCGAAGACGTCGAGGCCAAGATCAACCGGCTTCCCCTCGGCTACTTCGACCGGATGCCGCGCGGCGAGCTGCTCAGCCGCGTCACGAACGACATGGACAACGTGGCGCAGAGCCTGCAGCAGACGCTCTCACAGATGCTGACGAGCATCCTCACCGTGATCGGCGTGATCGTGATGATGTTCATCACCTCGCCGCTGCTGGCCGTGATCTCGCTCGTCACCATCCCGCTCACCATCGGCATCACCGCCGTCATCGCCAAGAGGTCGCAGAAGCTGTTCGTGGCGCAGTGGGCGCACACCGGAGCGCTCAACGCGCAGATCGAGGAGAACTTCACCGGCCACGCCCTGGTGAAGGTGTTCGGCCGGCAGCGCGAGACCGAGGCGGCCTTCCGCACCAAGAACGCCGAGCTGTACAGCGCCAGCTTCGGCGCCCAGTTCGTGTCGGGCATGATCATGCCCGCGATGATGTTCGTCGGCAACCTCATCTACGTGGTGATCGCCGTGGTCGGCGGCCTGCAGGTGGCCGGCGGCGCCATGAGCATCGGCGCCGTGCAGGCCTTCATCCAGTACTCCCGCCAGTTCACGCAGCCGCTCACCCAGCTGGGCTCGATGGTGAACCTGCTGCAGTCGGGCGTGGCCTCGGCCGAACGCGTCTTCGAGCTGCTCGACGCCGACGAACAGACCCCGGATGCCTCGCCCGCACAGACCACGCCGGCCGACGCCCCCGGCCGCCTGGTGTTCGACGACGTGTCGTTCAGCTACTCCCCCGACAAGCCGCTCATCCAGAACCTGTCGCTGGTGGCCGATCCGGGCCAGACGGTCGCGATCGTGGGGCCCACGGGCGCCGGCAAGACCACCCTGGTGAACCTCATCATGCGCTTCTACGAGCTGGATGCCGGCCGCATCACGCTCGACGGCGTCGACATCGCGCAGATGACCCGCCGCGACCTGCGCTCGCGCACGGGCATGGTGCTGCAAGACACCTGGCTGTTCGGGGGCACGATCCGCGACAACATCGCCTACGGACGTCCGGATGCCACGGAGGAGGAGATCCTCGAGGCGGCGCAGGCCAGTTACGTCGACCGCTTCGTGCACTCCCTGCCCGACGGCTACGACACCGTGCTCGACGACGAGGCCTCGAACGTGAGCGCCGGCGAGAAGCAGCTGCTCACGATCGCGCGCGCCTTCCTCTCCCGCCCGAGCGTGCTCATCCTCGACGAGGCCACCAGCTCGGTCGACACCCGCACCGAGCAGCTCGTGCAGCGGGCGATGTCGGCGCTGCGAGCCGATCGCACGAGCTTCGTGATCGCGCACCGGCTCTCCACCATCCGCGACGCCGACCTCATCCTCGTGATGGAGGCGGGCCGCATCGTCGAGCAGGGCTCGCACGCCGAGCTGCTCGCGGCGGGCGGGGCCTACCACTCCCTCTACACCGCCCAGTTCGCCTCGGCAGGCGTCGACGAAGGCTGAGAAGTCAAGCGGGCGGGACAAACGCGTTTCGGGTCGATGGTGGGAGTCACTCCATCAGACGGGACTCCCCATGTCAGAACGCAACACGCTCGTTCGCTCGCTGCACGATCTCGGCCTCGCCGCATGGTTCGGAGGCACCCTGATGGGAGCCGTCGGCCTGAACGGCGCCACGGCGAAAGCGGCCGATCCGACCGAGCGCCTGAAGCTCTCCTCGATCGGCTGGGCGAAGTGGGCGCCGGTGCAGCTCACGGCCATCGTCGCCCACGGGATCGGCGGGGTCGGTCTCATCCTCGGCAACAAGGGCCGCCTGGCCGGCCAGTCCGAGGCGCGCACCAACACCTCGGTGAAGCTCGTGCTCACGGGCGTGGCCGCCGCCGCGAGCCTCTACTCCGGCATCCTCGGCGCCACCATCGGCAAGCACGCCGACGAGGGGGCGGAGGGCGTCACCGAACCGGACGCCAAGGCCTCCAAGAAGCTGGCCGCCGCCCAGCGCAAGCAGAAGGTGCTGCAGTGGGTGCTCCCCGCCGTCACCGGCGTGCTCGTCGTGCTCGCGGCTCAGCAGGGCGAGCAGCAGCGCCCGGTCGCCGGCCTGCTGCACAAGATCACCGGCAAGTAACCCGGCGGATGCGCGCGCCGCGGCGGTGAGAGCACCGTCGCGGCGCGCCGACCCGGCTACCAGGTGCTCCGGCTAGATTCTTCTCCATGAGCAACTATCCGGTGCCGGGGCCGACTCCTGCAGGCTGGTACCCCGATCCGGAGGCCAGCGACGTGCTGCGCTGGTGGGACGGCTACCGCTGGACCGACGACTTCGCTCCCCGCGCGATCGATCCCGCCGACAGCCGCAACGGCTACGCCACCGCGTCGCTGGTCTTCGGCATCGTCTCGATCGGACTCAACATCCTGCTGGTGCCGAGCATCCTGGCCGTCGGCTTCGGCGTGGCCGGGCTCACCAGGGCGCATCGCATGCATCAGGGGCGCGGCATGTCGATCGCCGGCATCGTGCTCGGCGGCATCGGTGTGCTCGCGATGTTCGCCTTCATCGTGCTGTTCTCGCTGCTGCAGGTGCGCTCGCGCTACTGAGCACCGAATCGCTCAGGTGGCGGGCACGACCAGACGGATGCCCCACTCCATCGTCCAGGTCTCGCCGGGGGCGAGCCACCGCAGCCCCTCCCCCGTGTTGAGGGCGTTCGCGGGCGCGGTCATCGGCTCGATGGCGACGGCACGGCGCGGCCCCTCCGGTGCGGCGAACGCCGCCGGCGTGAACACCTGCACGTAGCCGAAGTTCCCGTCGGCCCACAGTTCGACGCGACGGCCGTCGGGCGCCTCGAGCGACTGCACGCTCCGGCCATCCGCAGCGCTCACTCGGACGCCGCCGTAGCCGTGATCGATGGTGAGGTCGCCGACCCGCCGGCCGAGCGTGAGGTCGAAATCGGTGCCCGACACCGCCTCCTCCGACACCGGGATCTGCGTGTCGTCGGTGAGGAAGCGGGTGGTGGCGTCGATGGTGAGCGTCAGCTCGTCGGCCGGCACGTCGCCCACCCGCAGGTACGGATGCGCCCCCACGGCGACCGGCGCGGCAGCAGCGGAGTCGTTGCGCACGGCGTGCCGCACGAGCAGCCCGTCGGAGGTGAGTTCGTGCTCCACCGAGGTCTCGAGCAGAAAGGGGTAGCCGTGCTGGGGATACACCGTGGCCGTCTGGTGCACCCGGTGCTCCTCGTGCGCCAGCAGCCGGTAGGGCGTGTAGCGCAGCAGGCCGTGGATGGCGTTGTTCTGCTTGGGCTCGGTGATGTCGAGCTGCTGCGCTGCGCCGTCGAGGGTCCACAGCCCGCCGGCGACCCGATTCGGCCACGGAACGAGCACGATCCCGGCCGCGCCCGGCGGCGTCGACGACTCGGGGAAGCTCTCGACGAGCGCCACCCCGTCGACCTCGAGCTCCCGGATGCCGGCCGCCACCTGCGTGACGACCGCGCTCACCCGCCGCCCGTCCTGCAGCAGCGAGAGCGGGTACTGGTCTCCGGTGGGTGCGCGCATGCGGTCAGCCTACCCAGCCTGCGCCGGAGGGGAGGAGACGGTCAGCGGGCGCGGCGCTCGGCCTCCTCGAGCACGTTGAGCAGGAGCATGGCGCGGGTCATCGGGCCGACTCCGCCGGGAACCGGCGAGAGGAACGCCGCGACCTCGGCCACGCCGGGGTCGACGTCGCCGATCAGGCGCGCCTTGCCCGTGGCCTCGTCGACCACGCGCGTGATGCCCACGTCGAGCACGGCGGCGCCGGGCTTCACCCAGTCGGCCTTGATCAGGCCGGGCACGCCCACGGCGGCGACCACCACATCCGCTCGCCGAACCTCGGCGGCCAGATCGGTGGTGCGCGAGTGCGTGAGGGTGACGGTGGCGTCGACGCCCTTGCGGGTGAGCAGCAGCCCGAGCGGGCGGCCCACGGTGAGCCCCCGGCCCACGACCACGACGTGCTTGCCCGAGAGGGGCACGTCGTAGCGCCGCAGCATCTCCACGATGCCGGCCGGCGTGCAGGGCAGGGGCGAGTCCAGTTCGCCCTCGACGCCCAGCACGAGACGGCCGAGGTTCGTGGGGTGCAGGCCGTCGGCATCCTTCGCCGGGTCGATCAGCTCGAGCATCGCGTTCTCGTCGATGCCCGCGGGCAACGGCAGCTGCACGATGTAGCCGGTGACGGCGTCGTTAACGTTGAGGGCGGCGATCGCGTCGCGCACCTCCTGCTCGGATGCCGTGGCCGGCAGATCCACGCGCACCGACTCGATGCCCACCTCGGCGCAGTCGCGGTGCTTGCCCGCCACGTAGGAGATCGAGCCCGGGTCTTCACCCACCAGGAGCGTGCCGAGGCCAGGCACGATGCCCCGGGTGCGCAGCACGGCGACCCGCTCGGCCACCTCGGCCTTCAACGCCGCGGCGGTGGCGACGCCGTCCAGGCGTGCGGCTACCACTGCTCGAGGCCCGGGTAGAGGGGGAAGCCGTCGGTGAGGGTGAGCACGCGGGCACGGAGGGCCTCGACATCCGGAGCCGGCTTGAGGGCCGTCGCGATGATGTCGGCCACCTCGGTGAACTCCGCGTCGCCGAAGCCGCGGGTGGCGAGCGCCGGCGTGCCGATGCGCAGGCCCGAGGTGACCATCGGCGGGCGGGGGTCGAACGGCACCGAGTTGCGGTTCACCGTGATGCCGACCTCGTGCAGGATGTCTTCGGCCTGCTTGCCGTCGAGCTCGGAGGTGCGCAGGTCGGCGAGCACGAGGTGCACGTCGGTGCCGCCGGTGAGCACGTCGACGCCGGCGGCGCGGGTATCCTCGGCCGTCAGGCGCTCGGCCAGCAGGCGGGCGCCGGAGAGGGTGCGCACCTGGCGGTCCTTGAACTCGGGCTCGGCCGCGAGCTTGAAGGCGGTGGCCTTGGCGGCGATCACGTGCATCAGCGGGCCGCCCTGCTGGCCGGGGAACACGTTCGAGTTGAGCTTCTTGGCCAGCTCCGTGTCGCGGCTCACGATGAAGCCGGAACGGGGGCCGCCGATGGTCTTGTGCACGGTCGACGACACCACGTCGGCGAAGGGCACGGGCGAGGGGTGCAGGCCTGCCGCGACGAGCCCCGCGAAGTGCGCCATGTCGACCCAGAGCTTGGCGCCCACCTCGTCGGCGATCGCACGGAACGCGGCGAAGTCGAGCTGGCGGGGGTAGGCCGACCAGCCGGCGATGATGACCTGCGGCTTGTGTTCGAGGGCCTTGTCGCGCACCACGTTCATGTCGACGAGGAAGGTCTCGGGGTCGACGCCATAGGAGACGGCGTTGTAGAGCTTGCCCGAGAAGTTGAGCTTCATGCCGTGGGTGAGGTGGCCGCCGTGGGCGAGCTCGAGGCCCAGGATGGTGTCGCCGGGGGTCGCGATGGCGCTCAGCACGGCGGCGTTGGCCGTGGCGCCGGAGTGCGGCTGCACGTTGGCGAACTCGGCACCGAACAGCGACTTGGCGCGGGCGATGGCGAGCTCTTCGGCCACGTCGACGAACTCGCAGCCGCCGTAGTAGCGGCGGCCCGGGTAGCCCTCGGCGTACTTGTTGGTGAGCACGGAGCCCTGGGACTCGAGTACCGCGCGCGGCACGAAGTTCTCCGAGGCGATCATCTCGAGGGTGCCGCGCTGGCGGCCGAGCTCGAGCTTGAGCACTTCGGCGATCTCGGGATCGACCTCACTCAGCGGCGCAGTGAAGATGTCGGACATGACGGGCTCCTTTTCGGCGTGACGGACTACGTGTGTCGGGATCCGTATCGACCCAGGCGCGCGGCCGAATCCCTTGTCCGTCGCTTCCCGATGGTGGACCATCTGAACGCCAGTTGCGACGGGGTCAGCCTACCTCAGGAGCGCCGTGCGCGGCGAGCCGATCAGGCCGCCGATCAGGCCGCCGAGCCCGATCGCACCCGCTGCGCCCGACGGGTCAGGGCCGGGGTCACCGAGAGCAGCACGATGCCGACCACGAGGGCGATCAGGTAGATCCAGGGCAGTGAGGTGAGACCGAGGGCGTCGAGGAAGAAGCCGCCGACCAGCGCGCCCAGGCCGATCCCCGCGTTGAACGCGGTCGAGTAGAAGGCGCTCGAGGTGTCGCGGATGGCCGGCGAGGCCTCGTGCATCAGCTGCGTGGGCAGCAGGGTCGGGATGACGCCGAAGGCCACACCCCAGACGAAGAAGGCCGCGATGGCGATCACCGGGTTGCCGGCGAACAGCGCGAGCGCCAGAACGGATGCCCCGGTCACCCCGAGCGCCACCATCAGCCCGCGCGCCGGCCGCTTGCCGAAGACCGCACCCGCCGTCAGCACGCCGATCGCCCCGGCCGCGCCGTAGACGAGCAGCAGCAAGCCGATCTGACCCTCGGGAACGCTCATCTGGCCGATCAGGAACGGCGCGATGTAGGTGTAGAAGGAGTAGTTGCCGATCATGATCACGGCCACCAGGATGCAGATCAGCGCGACCACGGGGATGGTCGGGTCGAGTGGGCCGCGGCGCCGCTCGGCCCGGATGGCCGCCGTGTTCGTCGACACCTCGAGGTGCTTGCGGTGGTCGACCCGCGGCAGCAGCAGCCAGATGAAGACGGCGCCGAGCAGCGCCAGAACGCCGATGCCGACGAACGGCGCGCGCCATCCGAAGGCGTGACCGACGGTGGTGGCCAGCGGCACGCCGAGCACGAAGGCCAGCGTTCCGCCCCCGGTGGTGATGGCGACGGCGCGGCCGATCTGCTCCTTGGGCACGAGGTGGGCCGAGTAGGCGCCGACGACGCCCCAGAACACACCGTGGGCCATCCCGCCCACCACGCGCGCGACCACCAGCACCTCGAAGTTCGGTGCGAGGCCGCCGACGGTGCTCGAGATCGCGATGGCGACCAGCACGAACATCAGCAGCAGGTGCCGCGGCACCCGGCGGAACAGGAAGGTCAGCGGCACGCTGGTGAGCACCACGGCGAAGGCGAAGAAGCTGATCAGCAGGCCGACCTGCGATTCGGAGACGCCCAGACCGGTGCTCATCTCGGGCAGCAGGCCGGTGGGGATCATCTCGGCGGTCACCGAGAGGAACACGGCGATGGCGAGCACGATGAGCCCGCCCCAGGGGAAGCGTTTCACGACGGGGACCGATCCCGTCTCGGACAGGGCTGTGGAGTGATTGAGTGTGGTCACGAGGTTCGCGTCCATTCGAAGACAACTCGAAATTCGGCGGACAGAGGAGGCTCGAGTGCCGATCCTGACGACCTGAAGCGCCGGCTCCCCTGCATCGCCTACTCGGCTGATGCCTCCCCGTCGATTCACGACGTGACTGGCCCGGCGACGACTTCGTACATGCCCGTGGCCGAACGATGACCGCGCGACCACTGGCTATTCTAGCAAAGGGGCATCCGCCTGCAAGAGGAGAAGCGAATGACGTTGCCGCGTAATCACTGGGTACTCACCTTCGTCTGCGCCGACCTGCCCGGGATCGTGCACGCGGTCAGCGGCGCGGTGGTCGAGTCCGGCGGCAACATCACCGAGAGCCAGCAGTTCTCCTCGGCCGATACCGGCCGCTTCTTCATGCGCCTCCAGGTGGAGGCGGACGCCGGCCGCGAGGTGTTCGAAGCCGCCCTCGCGCCGGTCGCCGAGCGCTACGACATGCAGTGGAAGGTCGACGTGGTCGGCCGCCCGCTGCGCACGCTCGTGCTGGCCTCGACGGCGGCGCACTGCTTGAACGACCTGCTGTTCCGCCAGCGTGCCGGGCAGCTGCCGATCGAGGTGCCGCTGGTGCTCTCCAACCACGGCACCCTGCGCGACCTGGCGCAGTTCTACGATGTGCCGTTCGAGTCGCTCCCGGTGACGGATGCCGCATCCAAGGCCGCCTTCGAAGACCGCGTCGTGCGGGCCGTCGAGGAGCACGACATCGAGCTGGTCGTGCTGGCGCGCTACATGCAGATCATCTCGCCCGAGCTCTGCGAGCGCCTCGCCGGCCGCCTGATCAACATCCACCACTCCTTCCTGCCCGGCTTCAAGGGAGCGAACCCCTACAAGCAGGCGCACGCCCGCGGTGTGAAGCTGATCGGCGCCACCGCCCACTTCGTGACGAGCGACCTCGACGAGGGCCCGATCATCGAGCAAAACGTGGTGCGCGTCGACCACAGCCGCACCCCCGCCGAGCTCGTCGCGATCGGTCAGGACGAGGAGAGCCGCACCCTCACCCAGGCCGTGAAGTGGTTCGCCGAGGACCGCGTGCTGCAAGATGGCGCCCGCACCATCATCTTCCGCTGAGTCCGTTGCTTTCATCGGCTCACCATCGAGGGCTCTCGGACGGTACGAGCGTGGTACTCAATTCTCTGTCCAAGAATACGTAGAACATCTCGAAGCTGATCTTCGTGGGTTGACCCGCCCGTATGGTGCCCAGAAGTAGTGGTCGGATCTCGCTCCGGCAGACAGCGAGGAGACGTGTTTGGCACGAAAACGAGCGACGAGGCGCAAGCGGCCGCAAGCCGATCATGATGTCTCGGAAGTAGTCCGCTTCGAGATCGAGAGGGCGCTGCGTACCGAGGTCCACAGGTATCAGCGACGAGAGCGTGTGGCATCTGCCGCCGCGCTCGCTAGCCGTTCTCGTGCGGCGTCGTCCTCCGTGCGAATTCGAATGGTCTCCGCAGCGCTGCTAATTTCTTCGGGACTCGGCGCTTTCGCAACTACGGGCCTCTTGTTGGCCTCTCCGCCAGCTGCCACCCTGTCGAGCGCGAAAGAGGGTGATGTCGCGGACATCGACCCAGGCCTCATCGAAGTCAGTTCTTCGACACCCCTTCCACTCACCTTCGACTTCGCTACGGAACTGCACCTTTCCGGTACCACGCGCGAGTCCTACGCATTCGAACTTCGGGCCCCCAAGACCGGTTTCGTCGACTGCGGATCAGCGTGTGCGGATGAACCACTGACACTCTCGATCGAGTTCAGCGGCTCCGCGGACGGAACGTCTTATCTCGTCACGACCGAAGACATGAACGATCTCCCTCATTCACTCATTCACGCTGCTTTCGCCTCGTCCACCGGGGCAATCGCCACGGTGCGTGAAGCGGGAATGCCTGTTCAGGATCTGGTGACGGACTGGGGAAGTCCGATGAAGCAGAACAAGTCCGTCCTGCAATTCCACTTCACACAGACCACCTTCATCTCCCACCGCGCTGACGAAGGCTGGAAACAGCCAGTGGTGAGGATCGAGGTAACACCTGCCCGGGACAATGCAGCACAGTCTGGCTCGTACTTCGCCGTTCAAGCCCCCACGGTTTCAACGATCCGCAGCAATGTGACCTTGACCTCCGCTTCGCCTTTCAACGAATCGGGTCTGTGCGTCTTCTGGCCGATACCTCTATTCGGCACCGTATTCGGAATCACAGACGATACCGGGGCCGCGATACTCACGGGCGGCGTCGAGTCAGAGAACAGCTGGCACGTCAATCCCGCTTCGCTTCCCGATGGATCTGGACCAGTAGTTTCGTATATCGACCACCGGCGGGCGCAGCTCGAAGAGTTTTGGCGACAGGGCATCCTGTTGGTATCGGCGACGCTGATTGGCACGGCATTTGCAATATGTGCCGATCTCTTCTTCGGTAAACGGACCGGCGTGGGTGTGGTCAGAGGATGACCGGGTCCCAGGTGGGCTTCTGGGCGAAGGCGTCGCGGTAGTAGTCGAGCTCGGCGAGGGCGCCGGCGGCGTCTTCGTCGACCACGACGGTGGCGCGCGGGTGCAGCTGGATCGCCGAGGCCGGCACGCTGGCCGTGAGCGGGCCCTCCACGGCCGCCGCCACCGCCCGCGCCTTGCCGGCGCCGAAGGCCAGCAGCACGAGGCGCTTGGCCCGCAGGATGGTGCCGAGGCCCTGCGTGATGCTGTGCACCGGCACCTCGTCGACCGAGTCGAAGAAGCGCGCGTTGTCCTCCCGGGTCTGCCGGGTGAGCGTCTTCACGCGGGTCACCGAGGCGAACGAGGAGCCCGGCTCGTTGAAGCCGATGTGCCCGTCGGTTCCGATGCCGAGGATCTGCAGGTCGATCCCGCCCGAGGCCAGGATCGCCGCCTCGTACCGCTCGCCGGCGGTCTCGATGCCGAGCTGACGGCCGTCGGGCACGTGCACGGCGGCGGCGTTGAGCCCGAGCGGGCGCGTCACCTGGGCGGCGATCACCGAGTGATAGCTCTGCGGATGACCCACCGGGATGCCCACGTACTCGTCCAGCGCGAACCCCCGCACCGACGAGAGGTCGAGCCCCGCCCTCACCCGCTCGGCGAGCGCGCGGTACACCGGCAGGGGCGTGTCGCCCGTCGCGAGGCCGAGCACCGCATCCGGTTTCTGCGTGACGAGCCGCTCGATCGCCTCCGCGACCAGGGCGCCCGCCGCCTTGCGACTACCGACGACGATCACTTCAGCCATGTCCCGCGATCTCCACTGTCTGTTCGGCGATCTCCACCGTCCGTCGCGGCGCTCCCACCAGGGCCGCGCCGACCGCCGCGGCCGGGAAGCCCGCCGGCACGAGCTGCACGCGGGCCGGCAGCCCGAGCGACGCCAGGAACGGCGACTCCTGCGCCCAGGATGCCAGAACCCGCCGCACGGCGTCGAGCAGCCAGTCGCCGAGGTTGCTCAGCCCGCCCCCGATCATCACGATCTCCACGTCGACGGTGAGCACGAGCACGCGCACCGCGGCCGCCACGTTGTCGACCAGCAGGGAACGGACCGCGATCGCCGTGGCGTCGCCGGTCTCCGCAGCCGCCAGAAGCGCCCGCACGGGGATCGGGTCGTCCGTCGGCCACTGCCGCGCGATCGCCGACCCCGAGGCCACCGTCTCCAGGCAGCCGCGCTGGCCGCACGGGCAGAGCACGCCCTGCGGATCGACCGGGATGTGCCCGATCTCCCCCGCCGTGCCGCGGGCGCCCCGCCAGAGCGTTCCGTCGATCACGAGGCCCGCCGCGAGCCCCGTACCGAGGTTGAGGTAGGCCATCGAGCGGGCCGTCAGCCCCGGCTGCGCAGTCATCAGGTGGTAGGCGCCGAGCGCGGCGGCCGTGACGTCGTTCTCCACCTCGACCCGGCGAGCGGATGCCGCATCCGCGGTCCCGCCCGGAGCAGTCCCGACGGCCTCCGCCGCCAGAGCCTCCGAGAGGCGCACCCCGACGTCGAGTTCTTCGAAGCCGAGGTTCACGGCGTGCGAGACGTGCCCCCGCCGCGGGTCGACCTGGCCCGGGATCCCCACGCCGATCGACTCGAACTCCGCGGGAGCGAGACCGGTGATGTCGGCGATGCGCCGGATGCCCTCCAGCGCCGTCGCGATCACCGCGTCGGCCCCGAACCCGGTGGGGAGCCGCACGCGCTCGACGACCATCCCGTCGGAGTCCACCGCCACGGCATCCGTCTTCGTGCCACCGATGTCGAGTCCGAGCCTCATGGGCGAACCCCTCTCCCGATCAAGGCGGCCGCGAGCGCCTGCCCGACGAGCGCCGAGGCGCCGTACGTGGCGATGCCCGCGTAGAGCGGATCGTCGCCGGGCCACCCGAGGTCGACGGTCACGACCCGCTCGTGGCGGGCACGCAGAGTGTCGATGAGCCGCACGACCTCCGCCCGCCGCTGGTTGTCCCGGCCGACCAGGAGAACGGATGCCGCTTCGGGAATATGCCCGATGGCGTCGGTCCACGACTCCTCGGCGACCGTGTACTCCGGTACGTCCAGGCCCGCGGCGGCCAACGCGGGCGCCGGATCCCACGGCACGACGCCGATCGCGTTGTTGGGGACGGTGTCGACCCGCAGCAGGATCCACCCCGGGCCGTGCAGCAGCTGCTCTGCCTCGGGCGAGATCGCGAACGAGGACGCCACGCGGTCGGCATCCGGTGACGCCGAAGCCGGCGCACCTGAACCCGCATCCGCACTCGCACCCGCACCCGAGACCGGGCCGGAGTGCGATCCCGGATCCACCGCACCGTCCGCGGCGCGAAGCACCTCCGCGAGCCGGCGCAGCCGCGCGCTCGCGTCGGCCAGGCGGTCGAGCGCGAGTTCGCCCGAGTCGATCGCCGCTGCCATCCGGTCGTGGATCTCCTCGAGCTGCGCCGCGGTGTTCTTCGTGCCGATGCACAGCAGGTCGCACCCGGCGGCGAGCGCGCGAACCGCCGCGCTCGGAATGCCGATCGCGCCGCTCGCCCCCACCATGTCCAGCGCGTCGCTCACGATCACGCCGCGGAAGCCGAGCTCGCCGCGCAGCAGCCCCTGCAGGATGGCGGACGAGAAGGTGGCGGGCTGCACGGGGTCGACCTGCGGCAGCAGCACATGGCTGGTCATCACCGTGAGTGCGCCCGCCTCGATCGCCGCGGCGAACGGCTGCAGCTCGCGCGCACGCAACACCTCCAGCGGCACGTCGACGCTCGGCAGGGCGAGGTGCGAGTCCTCCGCGGTGTCACCGTGGCCCGGGAAGTGCTTGAGGGTGGCGGCGACGCCCTGGGACTGGAGGCCTGCCGTCCAGGCGGCGCCGTGCCGCGACACGAGCCCGGGCGCGGCACCGAAACTGCGCACGCCGATCACGGGGTTCAGCGGGTTCGAGTTGATGTCGACATCCGGAGCCAGGTCGAGGTTCACGCCCACGGCGCGCAACTCGGCACCGACCGCGGCCCCCACCGCCCGTGTGGCCGCGACGTCGTCGATCCGTCCGAGCACCGCGTTGCCCGGGAACGGCGCCCCGCGGTCGTAGTAGAGGCGGGTGACGTCGCCGCCCTCCTCGTCGATGGCGATCAGGGCATCCGGATTCGCCGCCCGGATGGCGTCGGTCAGCGCGCGCAGGTGCGCGGTGTCGACCACGTTCTCACCGAACAGGCACACGCCGCCGAGCCCCTCGCGGAGCAACCCGTCCACCCACGCGGGCAAGACGGCTCCCTCGAATCCGGGCAGCAGGGTGCCCAGGATCTCGCGCCGGCTCATCCCTTCACCGCCCCGCTCACGAGGCCGGAGGTCATCCGCCCCTGCACGATCAGGAAGAACACGATCACCGGGATGGCCATCAGCGTCGACCCCGCCATGATCGCGGCCCAGTTCGTGGTGCCGGTGACCTGCTGGAAGGTGCGCAGCCACACCGGCAGCGTCATCATCTCGGGTCGCGAGTTGACGACGAGGGCGAGCAGGAACTCGTTCCAGGCCTGGATGAAGCCGAACACACCGGTGGCCACGAGGCCGGGCGCGAGCAGTGGGAAGGTGATGCGCCAGAACGCTCCGGTGCGCGAGCATCCGTCGATCATCGCCGACTCCTCGAGCTCGACGGGCACGCCGTTCACGAAGCCGCGCAGCGTCCAGATCGTGAACGGCAGCACGGTGGCCACGTAGACCAGGGTCAGCCCCGCGATCGTGTTGAGCAGCCCCCAGCCGTCGAGCACGCGGTAGGTCGACACGATCATCGCCTCGGCCGGGATCATCTGGATGATCAGGATGGCGAAGATGAACGTCTTACGGCTCTTGAAGCGGTATCGCGTGACGGCGAGCGAGGCCAGGAACGCGAACACCAGCGCGATGATCACGGTCGACACGGTCACCATCAGCGAGTTGCCGAGCGCGGGCAGGAAGGGCGCGCGACCCGGATCGAAGATGACGGTCTCGTAGTTGGCCATCGTGATGCTCTTCGGGATGAAGTTGGGCACGCTGCCGCGGATCTCGTTGTTCGGCTGCAGCGAGGTGTTCACCATCCAGTAGACGGGGAACACCGAGAACAGGAACACGACGACGGATGCGACGCCCAGCAGGATGCCGGTGGTGCGCTTGCGGGTCGAGACCCGGCGGTGGGGCGTGGCGATGGCGGTCACGATTCCTCCTCCTTGAGGCTGCGGCGCACGTAGAAGATCGAGATGGCGACCATCAGGATGACCATGATCACCGCGATCGCGCCGCCGGTGCCGTAGTCGCCCTTGCCGAGCGAGGTCTGGTAGATGTACACGCCGAGCGTGGAGGTCTGCTCCTTGATGCCGCCGATCCCCTGCAGGGCGAAGATCTGCGTGAACACGCGCAGATCCCAGATCACCTGCAGGATGATCACGACCACGAAGATCGAGCGAAGGTACGGGAAGACGATCAGCCGGAAGCGCTGCCAGGCACCGGCGCCGTCCAGCTGCGAGGCCTCGAGCACCTCCTCGGGAACCTGCGTGAGCCCCGCGAAGATCGTGAACGCCACGAACGGCACGGCGCCCCAGGTGACGATGATGGTGGCCACCACGAAGAACGAGAACGGGTCGATCAGCCAGGAGTGGTTCGTGAAGTCCTGCCCGCTCACCGCCTCGAGCAGGTAGTTCACCACGCCGTACTGGGTGTCGAACATCCAGCCCCAGACGATCGTGGCGGTGAGGGCGGGCATCGCCCAGGCGAGCAGCAGCCCCACGCTCACGAGCACCTTGAAGAACTTGTTCACCCGGTGCATCAGCAGCGCCACGAGGGTGCCGAGCACCATCGCGGTGATCACGTTGGCCAGGCAGAACAGGATGCTGCGCACCAGCACGGCCCAGAACTGCGGGTCGCCGAGAACGCGGCTGTAGTTGTCGAAGCCCACGAACGGGGCGTCGGCGCCGAACACCTGCGCGCGGCCGAACTCCTGGAACGACATGACGAACAGCTGGATCAGCGGCCAGCCGATCACCACGGCGAGGATCACCAGCGCCGGCAGCAGCAGCACGCCGGGGGTGAACCGGCCCGCCTTGGCGCGCGAGGGGCCGCGCTTCTTCTTTCCGCGGGGCGCGAGCGGAAGCTCTTGAACGCCTCCGGACTCGTGCTCGCGCACCAGCATCACCGACGAGGTCATGCGAGGTCCTCCCACTACGATCGAGGTGTGCTCACCACCTTCCTAGGGCGATGGGCATCTGGGCTGACGGTGGCCGTGTTCGCGCACGGCCACCGTCATTTCTTGTGAGGCGCCCTACGAGTTGAGGATGCCGTCGATCTTCTCGTCGAGCGCCTTCGCGAGCTGCTCGACGTCGCCGCCCTGGCCCACGGCCACGAAGAAGTCCTGCAGGGCTCCCGAGGCCTCGACGTCGGCCCACTTGGGCGACGCGGGCGTGAGCTTCGAGTTGGCCGCGGCCTCGGCGATCGCCTTCGCGACGTCGTCGGTGCCGAGGGTGCTCGCGAGCGAGATCTTGGCCGGCACGAGGCCGTTCTCGCCGAGGATCGACTGGTAGTCGTCGCTCAGCATGATCTCCAGCGCGTCGGTGGCGAGGTCAGGATGGGCCGAGTTCGCCGAGACGGCGATGTTCGAGCCGCCCGCGAACACGTGGGCCGCTCCGCCGTCCATGCCGGGAAGGGCATACACGCCGAGGTTGGCCTCCTGGTCGGGGCAGCCGGGCGCATCCGCGTCGGCCGGTGCCAGGATCGAGCCCTTCACCCAGCTGGGTGCGGACAGGTTCGCGACGACACCCTCGCAGAACGGGACCTGCGGGTCGGTCTCGTTGCCGTCCTTGGCGGCGACGCTGGCCTTGGTCATCACTTCCTGCACCTGCTTGAGGCCGGCGATCGACTCGGGGCTCGAGAAGCTCGAGGTCCAGGTGTCGCCGTCCTGCGTGGCGATCTCGCCGCCGTTCTCCCAGATGTAGGGCAGGGCGTTGTACCAGTCCTGGCCGGGGAAGTAGATGCCCGAGACGCCGGGGTTGGCTGCAGCGAGCGCCACGCCGTTCGAGATGTACTGGTCGAGCGTGGTGGGCACGGTCAGACCGGCGTTCGCGAGCAGGTCCTTCTTGTAGAACACCAGGCGTGCGCCCGAGTAGTACGGGGCGGCGTAGAAGGCTCCGTCGTACGATCCGGCGTCCACGAAGCCGGGCAGCAGGTCGTCGCCACCCAGCTCCTCGTACTTGTCGGTCAGATCCAGGAACGCGCCGGCCGAGGTGAAGGCGGCGGCCTGCGTGTTGCCCACCTCCACTACGTCGGGGCTGTCCGAGCCGGAGAGGTTCGTGGTCAGCTTGTCCACGAGCCCGGTCCAGGACTGCTCCTCGATGGTGAGGGTGGAGCCGGGGTGGTCGGCCTCGAAGGTGGTCTTCAGGTAGTCGCGCGCGGCATCCGGGGTGTCGGTGCCGTTCAGCCAGACCCGGATGTCGGCGCTGTCACCGGCGGCGTCGGTGCCGCCGCCCGATCCGGAGCCGCCGGCACAGCCCGCGAGCGCGAGCACGGCCGTGATTCCGAGGGCGGTGACAGCGAGTGTCTTCTTCCTCATGGTGTTTTACCTTTCCTAGGGCGATGGTGTGGATGTGGTGCAGGTGATGCGGGGTGGTGCAGCCAGCTGGGCACTGGCGTCTGGGGCGGGGTCTAAGAGACCCCGAGTCGGGCGGAGAGCACCATGACGGCGGCGCCGCGCAGCACGATGTCCTGCCCGAGCGCCGTCATCCGGAGCGTCAGTGCGCCGTGGAACTCGGCCATGGTGCGGGCGCGGAGGGTCTGGGCGGTGGCCGCCATCAGCGTGCCGTCGAGCAGGTCGACGGGGCCGCTCAGGATGACCTCGCCGAGGTCGAGCGCTCCCACCACCGGGGCGAGCGCGATGCCGAGCCGCTCGCCGGCCTCGCGCAGCACGGCTTCGGAGTCGGCCTCGGGCACGCCCGCGATCCGCTCGATCAGGTTCGGGATGCTCAGCCAGGTCTCCAGGCAGCCCCGCTTGCCGCAGGCGCAGACCGCTCCCCCGTCGGTGCCCACGACCACGTGGCCGATCTCGCCCGCGGCGAACCGGCTGCCGAACAGCGGCGTGCCGCCGAGCAGGAGGCCGGCGCCGACACCGTGGCCGATCCGGATCAGCATCGCGTCGCTGTCGGCACCGCCGAAGCTGTGCTCGGCGAGCACGGCGGCGTTGGCGTCGTTGGCCACCACTACGGGCAGGTCGAAGCGGGCGGCGAGGATGCTCTGCAACGGCATCCCGTTCCAGCCGAGGTTGGGGGCGCTCAGCACGATCCCGCCGAGGTCGACCACGCCGGGCGAGCCGACGCCGATGCCGAGCACGGGGGCGGTGGCCTCGGTGATCAGCCGTTCGGCCAGGGCGACGACCTTCTCGACCGCGTCCTCACCGGTGGAGCCGGCCAGTTCGACCTCGGCCCGCGCGATGATCGTTCCGTCGAGGTCGAGCAGGGCGCCGGAGAAGAGCGTGTGCTCGGAGAGGTCCAGGCCCACGATCACGAAGGCGCTGCGATCGAGGTCGAGCAGGGTGGCGGGCTTGCCGGGGCGGGTCTCCTCACGCTGCCCCAGCTCGATCACCAGGCCGTCGGCGATCAAGTCGGCGACGAGGGCGCTCACGGTGACGCGGGTGAGGCCGGTCTCCCGGGCGATGTCGGCACGCGAACGGCGGCCGTCGCGATAGAGCGTCTGCAGCACCAGCGAGCGGTTGTGGCCGCGAGCGTGCTCGGGGAGGACCTTCGCGCTGGGCCTCAGCACTCGTCCCTGGGGGCTGATCATGTTTGTTAGTAAAGCGTACGAACATACTCGCCGCAAGAGTTTTCCCGCATCCATGCGAACGCTTTACACATCCGTAACACGGGCTCCGCCGACCGGCACGCCGCCGGCACGCTTTAGCATGGAGGACGTGAACGTAGAGACCCAGCGCACGCCCTTCGACGTCAACGACGTCATCCGATTCGTGGTGGAGCTGTTCGCGTTCTTCACCTTCGGCTTCTGGGGTTTCGTGGCGTGGCCCTTCCCCTGGAACATCGCCTTCGGCATCGTCACCCCGCTGTTCGCGATCGTGGTATGGGCGCTGTTCCGCTCGCCCCGGGCCGTGTTCCACATCGACGCGTTCGGCAAGGCGTTGGTCGAGATCGTGATCATGGGGTCGGCCGCGCTGGCCTGGCTGATGCTGGGGCAGCCGGTCATCGCCCTGGTCTTCGGGCTGGTCGCGGTGATCAGCGGAGTGATCGCGGGGCGCCGGGAGTTCCGATGAGCCTGGCGCACGCCTCGGTGCTGGTGCATTCGGCGCAGGCGATCGACGCCGGCGGCATCGTCGACGACGCCTGGGTGCTCGCCTCCGACGACCGCATCGTCGAGTCCGGAACAGGCTCCGGATGGCGCTCGCTCGCCGCCGAGATCGGCATGCACGGCGGGCGCGGCCAGCTCGACCTCGTCGACGGATCGGGGCTGCGCCTGGTCCCCGGATTCATCGACCTGCACGCCCACGGCGGCGGCGGGCACGCCTTCGACGACGGCGCCGCCGAGATCGCGGCGGCCGTCGCGGTGCATCGCACGCACGGCACCACCCGCTCGGTGATCTCGCTGGTCGCGAATCCGCTGCCGGCGCTCGAGCAGAGCCTCGGTGCGGTCGCGTCGCTGGCCGAAGGTGATCCGCTCGTCCTGGGCGCCCACCTCGAGGGGCCGTTCCTCGCGCCCTCGCGGAAGGGCGCGCACAATCCGTCCTTCCTGATCGCTCCGACCCCGGATGCCGTCTCGCGGCTGATCGAGGCCGGCCGCGGCCACCTGCGGCAGGTCACCGTCGCGCCCGAACTCCCCGGGGCCCTCGACGCGATCGACCGCTTCGTGGCCGCCGGCGTCGTGGTGGCCGTGGGCCACACCGAGGCGACGGCGGAGCAGGCCCATGAGGCCTTCGACCACGGTGCCACCCTGCTCACGCACGCCTTCAACGCGATGCCCGGCCTCGGTCACCGCGAACCCGGCCCGGTGGCCGCCGCGCTGGCCGACCCGCGCGTGGTGCTCGAGCTGATCGTCGACGGCGTGCACGTGCATCCGGATGTCGTGCGCCTCGCCTTCGGCGCCGCGCCCGGCCGCATCGCGCTGATCACCGACGCGATGGCCGCCGCCGGCTCACGCGACGGCCGCTACCGCCTGGGCACGCTCGACGTCGAGGTGGCGAACGGCCGAGCCGTCCTCGCCGGCACCTCCACGATCGCCGGCTCCACCCTCACCCTCGACGCCGCCCTCCGCACAGCCACCGCCGCCGCGGGCATCGACGTCATCGCGGCGATCCCGGCACTCACGGCCACCCCCGCGCGCGTGCTCGGTCGCGCCGGCGACCTCGGCCTCCTCCGTCCCGGCCACGCCGCCGACCTCGTGCTGCTCACCCCCGACGGCCGCCCCCGCCACGTCTTCGCCGCCGGCGCCCGCATCCCCACCCCAGCCTGACACCCCCCTCCCACAGGCCGTGGCCACGAGGGAGACGACGAAGGCCCCCGCCCGGCGAGCCGGGGCGGGGGCCTTCGTGCGGCGGGCGGGAGCCCGCATGCGCGGCAGGAGCCTAGGCGGCCATCCGCGCCTTGAGGTTCTCGTCGAGCGTCGCGAGGAACTCCTCGGTGGTCTGGTACGGCTGGTCCTTGCTCACCAGCAGCGCCAGGTCTTTCGTCATCTTGCCCGACTCGACGGTCTTGATCACGACGTCTTCGAGGGTGAGCGAGAAGTCGATCAGGGCCTGGTTGCCGTCGAGCTTGCCGCGGTGGGCGAGCCCACGGGTCCAGGCGTAGATCGAGGCGATCGGGTTGGTCGACGTGGGCTTGCCGGCCTGGTGCTGGCGGTAGTGCCGGGTGACGGTGCCGTGGGCGGCCTCGGCCTCGACGACCGCACCATCCGGAGTCGACAGCACCGAGGTCATCAGGCCCAGCGAGCCGAAGCCCTGCGCCACGGTGTCGCTCTGCACGTCGCCGTCGTAGTTCTTGCAGGCCCAGACGTAGCCGCCCTCCCACTTCATCGCGGATGCGACCATGTCGTCGATCAGGCGGTGCTCGTAGGTGAGGCCCGCCGCATCGAACTGCTCCTTGAACTCGGTCTCGAAGATCTCCTGGAAGATGTCCTTGAACCGGCCGTCGTAGGCCTTCAGGATGGTGTTCTTGGTCGACAGGTACACCGGGTAGTTACGGCTGAGGCCGTAGTTCAGCGATGCGCGCGCGAAGTCGCGGATCGAGGCGTCCTGGTTGTACTGCACCTGCGCGATGCCGTCGTCCGGAGCGTCGTACACCTCGAACTTCATCGGCTCGGAGCCGTCTTCGGGGGTGAACTCGACCGTGAGCTTGCCCTTGCCCTTGAACACGAAGTCGGTGGCGCGGTACTGGTCGCCGAAGGCGTGACGGCCGATGATGATCGGCTTGTTCCAGCCCGGCACCAGGCGCGGGATGTTCGAGATGATGATGGGCTCGCGGAAGATGACGCCGCCCAGGATGTTGCGGATGGTGCCGTTCGGCGACTTCCACATCTTCTTCAGACCGAACTCCTCCACGCGCGCCTCATCCGGCGTGATGGTGGCGCACTTGACGCCCACACCGTGCTTCTGGATGGCGTGCGCCGCGTCGATCGTGACCTGGTCGTCGGTGGCGTCGCGGTGCTCGATGCCGAGGTCGTAGTACTCGAGGTTCACATCGAGGTACGGGTGGATGAGTGTGTCTTTGATGGCCTGCCAGATGATTCGAGTCATCTCGTCGCCGTCGAGTTCGACGACCGTGCCTTCAACCTTGATCTTGGACAATTCAGCTCCTCAACAGCCGCCGGAAATGGGCCGTCACCCAGTTTACCGCCTCTCGGAGATATCTCGACATCGAGATACTTTCGGGCCGACCTGGCGCACCCCGCACGCAGCCGTTAGCCTGTGACCATGAGTGAACTGAGGCTCGAGGAGCTGTCGGCGTCCAACATCGTCGCGGCCAACACGCTGACGCTGAAGCCGGGTCAGGAGCAGTACGTCGCTCCCGTCTCGCACTCCATCGCCGAGGCCTACGTGAACCCCTCCACCGCCTGGCCCCGGGTGGTTCTCGAAGACGACGAGGTGGTCGGCTTCATCATGGGCAACTTCGATCCGGATGCGGAGGAAGACGTCTTCCGCGGTTGCATCTGGCGCATCAACGTGGCCGCCGACGCCCAGGGTCATGGTGTGGGCCGCTTCGCCGTTCTCGCGCTGGCCGACGAGGCGCGCTCGCGCGGTTTCGACCGCATCACCGTCATGTTCGAACCGGGCGAAGACGGCCCGGCCGCCTTCTTCGAGCGGATCGGCTTCGTGCAGGTCGGCGAGACGCAGTACGGCGAGACGATCGCCGCCCTCACCCTGTGACGACGGGCCGGGATGCCGGCCCAGGCGCACCCTCCTTCGTCGACGACGTGCTCGAGATCGTCGACTCCATCCCGCCCGGGCAGGTGCTGAGCTACGGCGACGTGGCCGCGCTGCTCGGCACCCGTGCCGCCCGGGCCGTCGGCAGCATCCTGCGCCGCTACGGCCACGCGCATCCGTGGTGGCGGGTCGTGCGCGCCGGCGGCCTGCCGCCCGCCGGTCACGAGGTGCGGGCGCGTGAGCACTACGAGGCCGAGGGCACCCCGCTCCAGGTCATCTCGCGGGAACCGGGGTATGCAGTCAGCTACGCTGTAGCTCGGTGGCAGCCGCTGCACCCGGATGCCCATCACGAGAGGACCAACACCTGCCGATGACAAGACGAGCACTTCTCGCCGGATTGGCGGCGGCAGGCACCGTCGCGATGCTCTCCGGTTGCACCCTCGCGAGCGCCATCACGCCGCCGGTCGAATCGCAGCTGTACCCGACGATCGCCGACGCCCAGGCCTCCTCGGCGACGATCGAGATCCCGAGGTGGGTTCCCGCCGACGCGCAGATGATCCGCATCAAGGAGAACAGCGACACCGGCGAGGCCATCATGCAGTTCGGTGTGCCCACCCCGGTGGCCATCGGCACCGCCTGCGACGCGTCGATCGCGTCGAACGTGGCCCCGCTCGACGACACCTGGTGGCCGCAGACGCTTCCCCCGGCCGATCAGATCACCTGCCAGGACGGCTGGCACATCGCCTTCCTCTACGGCTCCCAGTTCTTCGCCTGGAAGCCGTAGCCCGCTCCGTTCCCGGAACGGGCTCCGGCCTCACACCAGCGAGTCGCGCCAGGAGGCGTGCAGCTGGGCGAACCGCCCGCTGCCACCGATCAACTCGACCGGCGATCCGTCTTCGATGATCCGTCCGTGCTCCATCACGAGCACCCGGTCGGCGATCGAGACGGTCGACAGCCGGTGCGCGATGATGACGGCCGTGCGGTCGGCCAGCAGGGTCTGCAGCGCATCCTGAACCAGGCGCTCGCTCGGGATGTCGAGCGAGGCCGTGGCCTCGTCGAGGATGAGCACGGCCGGGTCGGCCAAGAACGCCCGCGCGAACGAGATCAGCTGCCGCTGTCCCGCCGAAACCCGGCCGCCGCGCTTGTTCACGTCGGTCTCGTAGCCGTTCGGCAGGCCCCGGATGAACTCGTCGGCCCCCACCGCCCGAGCCGCCTCGATGATCTCGTCGCGGCTCGCCTCGGGCTTGCCGATGGCGATGTTGTCGGCGACCGTGCCCGAGAACAGGTAGGCCTCCTGGGTCACCATCACGATGGCGCGGCGCAGGTCTTTCGGATGCAGGTCCCGCAGGTCCACGTCGTCGAGCGTGATGCGCCCGTGGCTGGGGTCGTAGAAGCGTGAGATCAGCTTGGCCAGCGTCGACTTGCCGGCTCCGGTCGATCCGACCAGGGCGATGGTCTGCCCGGCCGGGATCCGCAGATCGAACGGCGGCAGGATCGGCCGGTCGGCGACGTAGCCGAAGTCGACGCCCTCGAAGGCGACCGCTCCGGATGCCGTCCACAGGTCGACGGGGCGCTCCGGGTCGGGCACGCTCGGCCGCTCCTCGAGCACGCCCGAGATCTTCTCCAGGGCCGCCGTGGCGCTCTGGTAGCCGTTGTAGAACATCGCCATGTCTTCCATGGGGTCGAAGAAGCGCCGGGTGTAGAGCACGGCCGCGAGCAGCACGCCGATCTCCATCCCTCCGTCGATCACCCGGAAGCCGCCCACCAGCAGCACCACGGCCACCGCGATGTTGCCGATCAGCACGAGCCCGGGGTCGTAGATGCCGAACAGCTTGATCACGCGCGCGTTGGTCTCGCGGTGTCCCTCCACGAGCTCGCCGAACTCGTCTTCGTTGCGCTTCTCGGTGCGGAACGCCTTCACCGCGCGGATGCCGGTCATCGACTCGACGAACTTCACGATCAGCCGCGCCGAGGCCACCCGGGTGCGCCGGAACAGTCGCTGCGATCGCAGCTGGAACCAGCGCGTGAGAATGCCCAGCGGCACGAGCGCGGCGAGCAGGATAAAGCCCGACTCGACGTCGAGAAGGAACAGCGCCACCGCCGTGAACACCATGTAGAGCACGCCCTGCACGAGCTGGTTGATGCCCGAGTCGAGCAGCTCGCGGATGGCGTCGAGGTCGCTGGTCTGCCGCGAGATGATGCGGCCGGAGGTGTAGCTCTCGTGGAACTCCAGGCTCAGTCGCTGCGTGTGCAGGAACACCCGGCGGCGCAGGTCGAACAGGATGGCCTGGCTGATCTGGGCCGAGAGCACGGTGAACCAGGCGATCAGGCCCGCGCCCGTGATGCCGGCGAGCAGGTAGGCCAGTCCCGCGAGCGAGACCGGCATCCAGTCGGCGTTCAGCAGGGCGGGGAGCCCGGTGTCGATGCCGTACGCGATGATCGAGGGGCCGGCGACCTGCGAGACGGTGCTGATGACCACCACGAGGATGCTGAGCGCGAGCTTCACCCGCATGGGCCGGATCAGCGAACCGAGCAGGCGCAGCGAACGGGCGCGGATCTGCGCGCTCTCGGCCTTGCTGAGGTCGTCGCGCTCCTCGCCCTCGACGCCCTCGACGCCCTCGACGCCGCGGTCGGCGGAGTCGGGCACGGTGGAGTCGCTCACGAGCGTGCTCCCTTCTGGTCGAGGTGGTGCGGGTCGAGGTGGTGCGGGTCGGGATCGGGGCCGGCCGCGGCGGCCTGTGGTGCCCGCTCGTCCTCCAGGCTGGAGATGACGAAGCGGTAGTGCTCGCTGGTGGCGAGCAGTTCGGAGTGGGTGCCCACCGCGGTCACCCGCCCGCGTTCGAGCAGGGCGACCCGGTCGGCGAGCGCCACCGTCGAGGGCCGGTGCGCCACGATCAGCGCCGTGGTGCGGGCCAGCACGCGCCGCAGCGCCGCCTCGACGAGCGCTTCGGTGTCGACGTCGAGCGCCGACAGCGGGTCGTCGAGCACCAGGATGCCGGGCTTCGCCGCGATGGCGCGGGCGAGCGCCAGACGCTGCCGCTGGCCGCCCGAGAGGCTCATCCCCTCTTCGCCGACCTTCGTGTCGAGCCCCTGCGGGAGATCGTCGACGAACGAGGCCTGAGCGATGTCGAGCGCCTCGCGCAGCTCCGCCTCGGTGGCATCCGGTCGCCCGAGCAGCACGTTCTCGCGCACCGTCGTGCTGAACAGGGTGGCCTCCTCGAAGGCCATCGCGATGCGGGTGCGCAGATCTGCGCGGCTGAGCGAACGGATGTCGGCGCCGTCGACACGCACGGCTCCCCCCGTGACGTCGTAGAGCCGGGTGGTGAGGGCCGTGAGCGTCGACTTGCCGGAACCGGTGAGCCCCACCAGCGCCATCGTCTCGCCGGGGCGCACGGTGAGTGTCACGCCGTCGATCAGGTCGGGGAAGGCGGCCGGCGCATCCTGGTACCGGAAGTGCACGTCGTCGAACACCAGCTCGCCGGTGCCGCCCGCGATGGTCACGGGGGCGGCCGGATCGGTGATCGTGTTCTCGGAGTCCATCACCTCGAAGAAGCGCAGGGTCGCGGTCTTGGCGTCCAGCGTCATGGCCAGGAAGTAGCCCATCGACCAGATCGGGAACAGCAGCACCGTTCCGGTGGCGAAGAACGCCACCAGCTCGCCCACCGACGACTGCCCCGTGGAGGCGAGCCAGACGCCCACCACGAGGCACACGCCGAAGGCCACATCCGGGATCAGGGTGAGGTACAGCCAGATGCCCGCGATGGCCTTGGCCTTCTCGATCTCGGTGCCGCGCAGCTCTTCGGCCTGGCTCTCGAAGCGTTTGAGGGCGTAGCGGCCGCGGCCGAAGGCCTTGAGCACGCGGATGCCGTGCACCGACTCCTCGACGCTGGTGGCGAGGTCGCCGGCCTGGTCCTGGCTGCGGCGGGCGACGTCGGAGTACTTGCGCTCGAACGAGAAGCCGTAGGCGATCACCGGCACCGCGGCGGCGGCGAAGATGAGGCCGAGCACCCAGTTGAGGGTGACCATGATGATCAGGCCGCCGATCAGGGTGAGCACGTTCACGATCAGCAGCACCAGGCCGAACGACAGCCAGCGGCGGATCAGGTTGAGGTCGCTGACGGCACGGGAGAGGAGCTGCCCGCTCGGCCAGCGGTCGTGGAAGGAGACCGGGAGGTCTTGCAGGTGCGCGTAGAGCGCGTTGCGCATCCGGGCCTCGACGTGGGTGCCGGGGGTGAGCACGAGGGCGCGCCGCAGACCGATCAGGATGGCCTCGAGCACGCCGAGACCGAGCACGATGCCGAAGGCGATCCAGAGCTGGTCGACGTCGCCGTCGGCCAGCGGGCCGTCGACCAGCCACTGCAGCACCTGCGGGATGGTGAGGGCCACGGCGCTGGCCAGCAGGGAGACCACCATGGCGACGTAGATGCGCGGGAGGGCCTTGGCGGCGTACGGGCGCAGGCGCGACAGCGTGGCCACGGTTCCCGCGGCGGGGGTCTTCGCGACGTCCGGCGTCGACACTTCTGGCATTTCCCTGTTCCTCACACCTGTGCGCGTGCTCGTGACACAACGCGGCGCTGCGCGCACTGATTCCCCGATCCTGGTCGTCGGGGCACGCCGAATGACCCCCGTTCCGGGGGCGGATGGCGTCGCGGCAGCCTTACAGACTAAGGGCAGTGCCGGTCGGTCCGCAAGCTCGCGGCACGCTCAGCGCACGCGTACCGAGAGGCAGGTGACGCAGCCCTCGAGCTTCTCGAACTCGGAGATGTCGACCGAGATGACCCGGTAGCCGAGACCCTCGATCAGGCGCGCCGACTCGGGCGCCGAGGCGGCGACGAGCACGGTGTCGTCGGCCAGCACGAGCACGTGGGCGCCGCTGGGCTCGGGCATCTCGAGGAAGCGGTCGAAGATGAACGGGTCGTCCACGAGCGGCCGGTAACCGATCACCGTGCCGTCGGGCAGGGCCGTGACGGTACTCTTCAGGTGCAGGGCCTTGGTGACCGGCACGGCGACCACCGAGTAGCCGCGCGGCGCGAGCATCTTGCGCAGCTGACGGATGCCGTCGGAGTTCGTGCGGTCGCCGCGGCCCACGTACACGGTCGTGCCGATCTTCAGCACGTCTCCGCCGTCGAGGGTGCCGGGCTTCTCGATGCGGGTGACCTCGATGCCGAGGGCGGCGACGCCCTCCTCCACCTCGGGGATCTCGTCCACCCGCGACTCGGCCGCCGGGTTGCCGAGCACGGCCAGCGCGCCGAACATCACCACCGCATCCTCCACGAACACCGAGTCGGGCAGGTCGTCGGCCACCGGGATCTCGACCGGCACCCAGCCCGCGCCGGTGAGGGCGGCGACGTAGCTCTCCCACTGCTCCCGGGCCAGCTCGACGTCGACCGCGCTCCTGTCGATGTGGGTGACGATCCCGTCGGCGAGCGACTCGGAGGGGCGGCGCACGAGCACGTACTTCTTGCGCAGCACCTCCTGCTCTTCGGTGATGGCGATCCGGCCGTGGATGCGACGGCCCAGGGTGACGGATGCCAGCACCGCGGCGAGCACGAAGATCAGGTTGTTGCCCACCAGCGTGCCGAACAGCGGCGCGATCATGTCGCCGACGCCCACGCCCACCGAGAGGGCTCCGAGCCCGGTGCCGACCAGCGCCGCCACGACGCCCGACACGAGCCCGGCGATCAGCGCCGTGTACCAGCGGCGGTACGCCCCCACGAGTCCGAAGATCGCCGAGAACAGGAACAGCAGCAGCGTCGCGTTCAGGAAGTACACGCTGTACACCGTGAACACCTGGGCGTTCTGGGCGTTGGCGACGAAGTACGCCAGGTCGGCCGCCGCCAGGGCGATCACGGCGATGGCGGCCGCAGCGGCCACGGATGCGGTCAGGGACCGGAGCCGGAATTGGGACATAAAAACGACCCTAGGGGATGGTTGCTGGCCGCCGCCTGCGCGCCCAACAGCAAGTGAACCCGACGCCCCAGACCCCACTCCACGACCCAAGGCAAGCGTCAACCCGACACCTCGACGCCCCGTCCGACGTCACAGGCCCTACTCGCCGACCCAAGGTGAGCGTGTGGCCGAGGGATGCGACCGAAGGCCGCGTCCCTCGACCGCGCGCTTACATGTCGCGCTGCGCCGGGCAGGGACCGGCGCAGCCCGGTCACGCCGAGCGAAGCCCGGCGCGACCGGCAGCCAATCAGTGAAAGAAGTGACGCTCGCCCGTGAAGTACATCGTGGCCCCCGCCGCCTTCGCGGCCTCGATCACCTCGGCATCGCGCACCGAGCCGCCCGGCTGCACCACGGCCCGCACACCCGCGGCCAGCAGCACCTCGAGCCCGTCGGCGAAGGGGAAGAACGCGTCCGAGGCCGCAGCCGATCCCGCGGCCCGCTCCCCCGCCCGGCTCACGGCCAGGTGGCACGAGTCGACCCGGTTCACCTGTCCCATGCCCACACCGACGGATGCTCCGCCCGAGGCCAGCAGGATGGCGTTCGACTTCACCGAACGGCACGCCTTCCAGGCGAACACGAGGTCGCTGAGGGTGGCTTCGTCGGCGGCCTCGCCGGCGACGAGCTGCCAGCTCGAGGGGTCGAGGTCGGCGAACCCGTCCGGGGTCTGCGCGAGGAAGCCGCCGCTGATCTGCCGCAGCTCCACGTCTTCGCGGCCGTAGCCCTCGGGGAGCGTCAGCAGGCGCAGGTTCTTCTTGGTCTTCAGCAATTCGAGCGCCTCGCCCTCGAAGGCCGGCGCGATCAGCACCTCGGTGAAGATGTCCTTCACCGTCTCGGCCATCGCGAGCGTGACCGTGCGGTTCGCGGCGATGACGCCGCCGAAGGCCGACAGCGGGTCGCAGGCGTGCGCCTTGGCGTGCGCGTTCGCGATCGCCAGCGCGTCGGAGAGCCCCGCATCCGCCACCGCTATGCCGCAGGGGTTCGCGTGCTTGATGATGGCGACGGCCGGCTCGGCGAAGTCGTAGGCGGCGCGCACGGCCGCATCCGCGTCGACGTAGTTGTTGTACGACATCTCCTTGCCGTGCAGCTGCACGGACTGGGCGATCCCGTGACCGCCGGCTGCGGCGTAGAGGGCCGCCTGCTGGTGCGAGTTCTCTCCGTAGCGCAGCGACGCGGACTTGGCGACCGTGACGGTGAGCTCGTCGGGGAAACCGGCCCCGGCATCCGTCGGCGTGCCCTGCGCCGGAGCCTCGGAGGCCTCGGCGGCCGCGAGCGCCGAGGCGCTGCCGCCCAGCTGCTCGGCGAACCAGCCGGCCACGGCGGTGTCGTACGAGGCGGTGTGCGCGAAGGCCTCGGCGGCCAGCCCGCGTCGCACCTCGAGGCCCGTCCCGCCGGCGGCGAGCGCCGCCACCACGTCGGAGTAGCGCGTGGGCGACACCACGATCGCCACGTTCGCGAAGTTCTTGGCCGAGGCCCGCACGAGCGCCGGCCCGCCGATGTCGATTTGCTCGATCACGGCATCCGGAGCCGCACCCGAGGCGACCGTCTCGCGGAACGGGTAGAGGTTCACCACCACGAGGTCGAAGGCGCGGATGCCCAGCTCCTCGAGCTGGTGCTTGTGCGACTCGAGACGCAGATCGGCCAGGATGCCGGCGTGCACGCCGGGGTGCAGCGTCTTGACCCGCCCGTCGAGCGACTCGGGGAATCCGGTCACCGACGACACCTCGGTGACGGCGACGCCCGCCTCGGCGATGGTCTTGGCGGTCGAGCCGGTCGACACGATCTCGACGCCGGCGGCGGAGAGCGCCTGCACGAGCTCGACCAGCCCGGACTTGTCGCTGACCGAGATCAGCGCCCGGGTGAGGGGCACCACGTCGCGGTTCGTATACAGGTTCGGGTCGTGCTGGGGGCCACTCATCGTGCTGCTATCTCCTCGAGATCGACTTCTCCGTGGGCGATGTCGAGCACCGCTGCGACCAGCAGCTCGCGTTCGACGACCTTGATGCGTTCGTGCAGGGCGTGCTCGGTGTCCCCGGGGAGCACCGGCACCGCCCGCTGCACGATGACCGGCCCGGTGTCGACGCCTTCGTCGATCACGTGCACGGTGACTCCGGTGGTGTCGACGCCGGCGGCCAGGGCGTCGCGCACCGCGTGCGCTCCCGGGAACGCGGGCAGCAGGGCCGGATGCGTGTTGATGAGCCTGGGGGTGAGCGCCGACACGACCACCGGCGGCAGGATGCGCATGAAGCCGGCGCACACCACGAGGTCGGGCGACCAGCGCTCGATCTGCTCGAGCAGTTCCCGGCCCCACTCCTCGCGCGAGGCGAACGCGCTCGGCACGACGGTGAAGGAGGGGATGTCGAACTCCTCCGCGTGCGCCAGGCCCGGGGCGTCGGTGTCGGAGCCGACCGCGATGATCCGGGCGGGATACGCGCCGTCGCGGGAGGCTTCCAGGAGCGCCCGCAGATTCGAGCCTCCCCCGGAGATCAGCACGAGGAGGGAAAGCACCGTCACAGTGTATCGGCCGAGCGCGGGGCCTCCGATCGAGCGGTCAGGGGCTTCGCTCCGGCGATCAGGCCGAGCAGCATGGGCACGGAGAACTCCAGGAACGCCCACACCCACACCCAGCCGGCATCCGGGCCCACCTCGGCCAGCCGCCCGGGACCGGCGGCCCCTCCCGACCAGAGCGCCAGCAGGGCCAGGATGCTCGCCCCCACGGCTCCGGCGCCGGCGGCCACGATCACCATCCGCACGATCCGGCCCCGCCCGTGCGTTCCGCGCACGCGCGACAGGAACACCGGCCGCAGCACCGCCGCCGTGGCGAAGCCGGCCAGCACGGGCACCAGCAGCCCCACGAAGCCGAGCGCCGGGGTGCCCTGTGGCAGCGCTCCGAGCACGGGCAGCGCGGGCACGAGGCCGAGCTGCGTGCCGAGCGGCGAGACCGCCGATCCGGCGCCGATGGCGAAGCCGGGGCCGACGAACCAGGAGGCCGTCCAGACGATCAGGTTCGGCAGCAGAACGAGCTGGGCGACGGTGAGCGAGATCCCGCCCACGAGGCCGGCCTGCAGGCTCTCGTAGAGCGAGACGATCGACGAGAAGTTGACCACGAGGATGAGCGCCATGGCGATCGCGGAGAGGGCGATCACCGCCGCAGCCGCGAGCGCTCCGGCGCGGAAGACCAGGGCCACGAGGCCACGGTCGTCCTCGTCGACCCGGTCGAGCCGGGCCCGCCAGCGACGCCGGATGCCCGACGAGGGGCCGAGCTCGAGGGCGGGCGTGCGCCGCGCCGTCCAGGCCGCGCCGATGGCCGTTCCGAGCGCGTAGACGCCGGCGGGGAAGAGGATGCTCTGCGCCAGTGAGGGCAGGGCGGCCGCCTCGCGCGCGCTCAGACAGACCAGCAGCGACAGCGCTCCCACCGCGACCGTACCGACCACGGCGGCGGTGACGGGATACGGCGTCGCCGCGAGCCGCCTCCCGGCGCGCACGCCGAGCAGCGCCGTGATCAGGGCGAGACCGAGAGGGGCGAGCCCGACCTCGAACGGCACCCCGGCGCCCTCCAGCGCGAGCCGCAGGGCGAGATCGGGATCGACCGTCAGCAGCAGGTCGACCCCGTTGCCGAGCAGCCACAGATCGGCCGAGGCGCGCCAGAACGCGAGCCAGTCGATGGCGAGTCCGAACTGGGTGGCCCAGAGGATGGTGAGCGGTACGAGCGGGATGCCGACACCGATCGCGACGACGATGACCGCGTCGAGCGCGGCGAGCAGAGCGGTGACTGGGCGATTCATGCTCGGCCGAGCCTACCCTCCGCGGTGGTCCCGAACCCGGCGGCACGCAGGGCATCCGGATGCGCCCGGGAGTGTCGTCGGGGCACCGGCGCGATCAGTGGAAGGCGGCCTTCAGGAGGATCACGGCGACGCCGAGCAGGGAGGTGACGAACCCGGCGACCAGGCACGAATACCAGCGCGCTCCGCGTTCGGCGAAGGCCAGCAGGCCGAGCACGAACAGCAGCACGACGCCGATGAGGAGCGCCAGGTAGTAGGCCAGTGATTCGGAGACAAGGCCGAGGGCGCCGAGCGCCAGCATGCTGATCGGAAGGATCGCGGCCAGCAGCAGCCCCGAGGAGTGGCGCACCGCGTCTCCGAGGGCTTCGCCGATCGGGATGTCGCGGCCGTCGCGCTTGCCGTGGTTCGCCACGGTGAAGGCGAACACGTGCGCGATCCAGAACACGAAGGTGGTGGCGGCGACGGTGGCGAGCAGGTCGAAGTCGCTCTCGCCGTCCTCCACGATCACGATCAGCGCGCTCGTGATCAGCGTCCCGTAGATCGACTCCGGAGTGACCAGCTCATGCCGCAGCCGCCGATACAGCCCCCGCGAGCCCTCAGTAGTGGTGTCCGTCACCCCACCATTCTGGCAGCCCGAACGACATCGACCCGTCAGTCAGTCCCGCTATTCCGGTGCGAAAGCGGGACGAACTGACGGGTCGATGGAGGTGAAACCCCCTACAGGGCGGCGTAGACCTCGCGGAGGAGCGCGGCGGTCTCGCTCGGCGTCTTGCCGACGCGCACGCCGGCGGCCTCGAGGGCCTCCTTCTTGGCCTGGGCGGTACCGGCCGAGCCGGAGACGATGGCGCCGGCGTGGCCCATGGTCTTGCCCTCGGGAGCGGTGAAGCCGGCGACGTAGCCGACGACCGGCTTGGTGACGTTGGCCTTGATGAACTCGGCCGCGCGCTCCTCGGCGTCGCCGCCGATCTCGCCGATCATCACGATCGCCTTGGTCTCGGGGTCGGCCTCGAACGCGGCGAGCGCGTCGATGTGGGTGGTGCCCACGATCGGGTCGCCGCCGATGCCGATGGCGGTGGAGAAGCCGAGGTCGCGCAGCTCGTACATCATCTGGTAGGTCAGGGTGCCCGACTTCGACACGAGGCCGATCGGGCCCTTACCGGTGATGTTGTTGGGGGTGATGCCCACCAGCGACTCGCCGGGGGTGATGATGCCGGGGCAGTTCGGCCCGATGATGCGGGTCTTGTTGCCCTTGGCCTTGGCGTAGGCCCAGGCTTCGGCCGAGTCCTGCACCGGGATGCCCTCGGTGATGACGACCAGCAGCGGGATCTCGGCGTCGATGGCCTCGATGATCGCGTCCTTCGAGAAGGCGGGCGGCACGAAGGCGATCGACACGTCGGCGCCGGTCTTCTCGATGGCCTCGGCGACCGTGCCAAAGACGGGCAGCTCGACGGCGGCGCCGTCCTTGCCGGTGTGGCTGACGGTGGTGCCGGCCTTGCGGGCGTTGACGCCGCCGACGACCTGGGTGCCCGCGGCGAGCATCAGGCCGGTGTGCTTGGTGCCCTCACCGCCGGTGATGCCCTGGACGATGACCTTGGAGTCCTTGTTCAGAAAAATCGACATATCTCTCGTCCTCTACTTACTTCGCCGCGGCGGCGAGCTCGGCGGCCTTGTCGGCGCCGTCGTCCATCGTCAGGGCCAGGGTCACGAGCGGGTGGGCGGCCTTCTCCAGGATGGCGCGCCCCTCCTCGACCTTGTTGCCGTCCAGTCGCACGACCAGCGGCTTGGTGGCGGTGTCGCCGAGCACCTCGAGGGCGCCGACGATGCCGTTCGCCACGGCGTCGCAGGCGGTGATGCCGCCGAAGACGTTGACGAAGACCGACTTCACCTGCGGGTCGCCGAGGATGACGTCGAGGCCGTTGGCCATCACCTGAGCGGAGGCTCCGCCGCCGATGTCGAGGAAGTTCGCCGGCTTCACACCGTCGTGCTTCTCACCGGCGTAGGAGACCACGTCGAGCGTCGACATCACGAGACCGGCGCCGTTGCCGATGATGCCGACCTCGCCGTCGAGCTTCACGTAGTTGAGGTCGTTCTTCTTGGCCTTGGCCTCGAGCGGGTCGGCGGCCTCGGCGTCTTCGAGCGCCTCGTGGTTCGGGTGGCGGAAGCCGGCGTTCTCGTCGAGCGAGACCTTGCCGTCGAGGGCGATGATGTCGCCCTCCTCGGTGAGCACGAGCGGGTTGACCTCGACGAGTGTCGCATCCTCGCCCTTGTAGACCTCCCACAGCTTCACGAAGACGGGAGCGACCTTGTCGACGAGCTCCGCGGGGAACTTGGCGTCGACGGCGATCTGCTTCGCGGTCTCGAGGTCGATGCCCTTGATCGGGTCGACCTCGATGCGGGCCAGGGCCTCGGGGCGCTCGACGGCGAGCTGCTCGATCTCCATGCCGCCCTCGTAGCTGGTGAGCGAGAGGTAGGAGCGGTTGGCGCGGTCCAGCAGCACGGAGAAGTAGAACTCCTCGGCGATCCGGGCGCCGCCGGCGACCATGACGCGCTTCACGACGTGGCCCTTGATGTCGAGGCCGAGGATGGCCTGGGCGGCCTCGTAGGCGGCCTCCGGATCCTTGGCGACCTTGACGCCGCCGGCCTTGCCGCGGCCTCCGACCTTGACCTGGGCCTTCACCACGGTGACGCCGCCGAGCTTCTCGGCCGCTGCCTTCACCTCGTCGGGGGTATCGGCGATGATGCCCGGAAGCACGGGAACCCCGTAGCTTTCAAAGAGGTCTCGGGCCTGGTACTCGAATAGATCCACGCTGGTCTTCCAATCCGCTTTCAACTCGTCGTCCTGCAGGGGATTTCGCAGGGCGTGACTGACGGCGCGACAAAAGGAGTGTCCCCTCCATCGCTCCGGACACCATCTAGCACTCTACCCCCGTGGCGGAGGGCCGCTCGTCCTCCACAGGTGGGGCTCGCACCGGATCTCTCCACAGATTTGCGTCCGGCACCGCGGCCCGGGCGCCCGTGATCGACTCTGAGGGCATGAAACGACCACCTCTCGTGCTACTCGCCGCCACCGTCGCCGCCCTGCTGGGGCTTCCCGCCGCCACTCTGGGCGGTCTCGCCCTCTCCGCCTCCGCCGTCCAGGCCACAGCCCACGGTCAGGGGGTGCTCTGGGCGAAAGACCACACCTCGTGGATCGGCGATTACGCGCTCGACGACGGCCGTTCGGGTTACTGCATCGACGTCGAGAAGCCGCCGCCCACCGGCGCCGACGTCGATTACAGCGACGGATCGGCGAGCGGATGGTTCTCCACCGACGACTCCGCGCGCCTGGCCTACATCTCCCGCCACTGGGGCTCCCCCGGCGACCCGCTCACGGCCGCCGCCGGGCAGCTGGCCACCTGGACGGTGACGGGGCTGGCCGGTCACGACCAGGCCTACTTCGCACAGCGGGCGAACGCCGATGCCGATCTGGTGCTCGGCGCAGCCAATCACATGCTCGCGCTGGCGAACGGCAAGAACGGCGCGTCGCGGGGAGCATCGGTGACGATCGCGCTCACGCTCGACGGCGCGTCCGGCAGCGCCCGGCCCGACCTCACGGTCGACTACCTCTCGGGGCCGGTGGTGCTGCCGATCTACTCCTATCCCGGCACGATGACGCTGCACGGCGCCACCTTCGCCGACGGCAGTCGCAGCGCGACCGTGGCGAACGGGGCCACGGCCTCCTTCACGGCCGACCAGGAGGGGGCGACCGAGTCGGTCACCGTCGAGGTCAGCTATCCGAACCTGCCCTACGGAGACGGTTTTCGGCTCGGCCGCAACACCGGCGGCAGCCAGAACCTGCTCGTCTCCCAGCCCTATGAGATGGAGGTGCGTGCCTCGGCCACCGCGTCCGGGCCGAGCGCGCTGCCGTTCCGGCCGCGGGTGCAGACGAAGACAAGTCTGCAGGTCGCCGAGCCCGGGGCGACGCTGAGGGATGATCTGCACCTCGAGGTGCACCCCTCCTCGCCGACCGGCACGCAGTGGGGTGTCTATCGCGCCCCCGACGGCTCGATGGATCCCATCCCCGTGGTCATCCAGAGCGTGCTGTACGGCCCGTTCCCCGTGCGGCCCGGCGAGAGCGTCGCCGTTCCGGAGGGTGCCCCCGAGGTGTGCCGGGTGGAGCTGACGGTCGAGGGCGGGCCGGGCGACTACCGGTCGAGCCCCTGCGTCGTCCCCGCGGCCGGGTTCTACGTCTGGACCGACCTGATCGACCCGGTGCGCACTCCGAGCGACCGGGGCGGAGGGCGATTGCAGGGCTGGAGTTCGGCGTTCGGCGTGGCCTCGGAGACCACCGTCGTCCCGGCCGTCCCCCGCATCGAGACCGTCGCCTCGGCCCACGCCCTCACCGAACCGGGCTGCGTTTCCGACTCCCTGACGGTCGGCGGCTTCCCCTCGGGGGCGCCCGGCATCACCGTCGTCTCGACCCTGATCGGCCCGCTGCCGGATGCGCCCGCCGCCGAGAGCGTCCCGCCGGGCTGGGAGGGCTTCCCGGTCGCCGGCCGGGTGAGCACGCTCGTCGCCCACGACGGAACCCACCGCAGCAAGTGCGTCCCCGTGCACGAACCGGGGCACTACTACTTCGTGTACTCGTCCGAGGGGAGCGGGCCGAAGGTGCCGAAGGTCGCCACCGCCCTGCCCGCCCTGATCCCCGCGTTCTCCGACGCGGTGGTGCAAGAAGCGGAGTCGGTGGCCCTGACCGCCCCGACGCCCCCGACGTCGACTCCTCCACCGCCGACCCCGCCGACCCCGCCGACGAGCACACCGCCGGCCCCCGCGGTGCCGCCGGTCGTGCCCACACCCACGACGAGCAGCACTCCCGCACCGATCGCCGCTCTCGCGAGCACCGGGCGCAACAGTGGCCCCTCGGCTCTGGCCACCACCTGGTCGGTGCTGGCGGTCATCGCCGGGCTGGCCGGGCTCGGTTTCACGGCGAGGCGCTGGCTTTGAAAGCCGGCGGTCAGATCTTCTCGATCGGGGCGATCTTGATCAGCAGCTTCTTGGGCCCGGCCGAATCGAACTGCACGTGCGCCACCCGCTTCGAGCCTTCGCCCGTCACCTGGTTCACCCGGCCCTCGCCGAAGTCGATGTGCGTGATGCGGTCACCGGGCTGGAGTTCGAGGTCGCCGTTGTCGCGCACCTGGCCGGTGACACGGTTCGCCCACTCCGTCTTGGGGCGGGGCGGGGCGGGCGGCAGGCCGAAGTTCGAGTCGCTGTTCCAGCGTGAACCGCCACCGGATCGGCCTCCGTACGAACCGCCACCGCGCGAGGCGTTGAGCGCCCGTGGCTCCGTGCCGCCGCGCGAGGTCGCCATCCCGGGCGACTGGATCCAGTCCATCAGCTCGGCCGGGATCTCCTGCAGGTAGCGGCTGGGCATGGCCACCGCGGTCTCGCCGAACTGGGCGCGGGTCATCGCGAGCGAGATGAACAGGCGCTTGCGCGCGCGGGTGATGCCCACGTAGAACAACCGGCGCTCCTCGGCCGGTCCGCCGGGCTCGCCGGCCGACATCCGGTGTGGCAGGAGGTCTTCTTCGACACCGGTGAGGAACACCGCGTCGTACTCCAGCCCCTTGGCCGTGTGCAGGGTCATCAGCGAGACCGTGCCGCTGGTGTCGTCGAGATCGTCGACCGCGGCCACGAGCGACACCTCGGTGAGGAAGTCGATCAGCGTGCCGTCGGGATTGTTGCGGTTGAACTCCTTGGTGACGGCCAGGAGCTCCTCCACGTTCTCGGCCCGGGCCTCGTCTTGCGGGTCGCGGCTCGCCCGCAGGGCGGTCACGTAGCCGCTCTTCTCCATCAGCAGGGCGAGAACCTCGCTCACCGGGGCCTCGCCGCCGGTGCGCTCCGGGTCGACCAGCTCGGAGGCCTCGTCGAGCAGGGCGGCGAGCTGCAGGATGGCGCCCGTCACCTTCGGGCCGAGCGAGAGCTCGGTGGCCCGCCGCATCGACTCGCGGTAGCTGACCTCCTCGCGCTCGGCGAACGAGGCGAGCGCCGTCTCGGTGGCCGGCCCGATGCCGCGCTTGGGGGTGTTCAGGATGCGGCGCAGCGCCAGCCCGTCGAACGGATTCGCGACCGCGGTGAGGTAGGCCATCACGTCTTTGATCTCGGCGCGCTCGTAGAACTTGGTGCCGCCCAGCACCCGGTACGGAAGCGCCGAGCGGATGAAGATCTCCTCCAGCGCTCGGGTCTGCGAGTTGGTGCGGTAGAACACGGCGATCTGGTTGTACGCCATGCCCTCCTCGTGCAGCTTCTGGATCTGGTCGGCCACGAACTGGGCCTCGTCGTGACCCGAGTAGCCGGTGAAGCCGATGATCTTCTCGCCGTCGCCCACGGCCGTCCAGAGCTTCTTGTCCTTGCGGTCGAAGTTGTTCGAGATGACCGCATTGGCCGCCGTGAGGATGTTCTGGGTGGAGCGGTAGTTCTGCTCGAGCAGCACCACGGTGGCACCCGGGAAGTCGCGTTCGAACTCCACGATGTTGCGGATGTCGGCGCCGCGGAAGGCGTAGATCGACTGGTCGGAGTCGCCCACCACGGTGAGCGAGGCGCCACCGCCGGCGAAGGCGGCCATGCCGGAGAGCTCGTTCGACTGCGGGGGTCGGGTGAGCTCGCGGATGAGGGCGTACTGGGCGTGGTTGGTGTCTTGGTACTCGTCCACCAGGATGTGCCGGAACCGGCGCTGGTACTTCTCCGCCACCTGCGGGAAGGCCCGGAACAGGAAGACCGTCTGGCTGATCAGGTCGTCGAAGTCGAAGGCGTTCGCCTCGCGGAGCGCCCGCGTGTAGGCCCGGAACATCTCGACGAAGATCGCGTCCTGCGGGTCGGAGAAGTTCGCCTGCCGGGCGTAGCTGTCGGCATCCGAGAGCTCGTTCTTGAGCTTGGAGATCTTGCCCTGCACCGAGGAGACCGTGAAGCCGAAGGTGTCGGCCTGCAGGTCTTTGATGATGCGCTTGATCAGCGCCCGCGAATCAGCCGAGTCGTAGATGGTGAAGCTCTTGGTGAAACCGAAGTTCTCGGCCTCGCGGCGCAGGATGCGCACGCAGGCGGAGTGGAAGGTCGAGATCCACATCCCCTCCGCGACACCGCCCAGCAGGGCGCCGACGCGTTCGCGCATCTCGGCCGCGGCCTTGTTGGTGAACGTGATGGCGAGGATCTGGCTCGGCCAGGCCTCGCCACCCCGGATGAGACCGGCGATGCGGTGGGTGAGCACCCGCGTCTTGCCACTGCCGGCACCGGCGACGATGAGCAGGGCCGGACCGCGGTAGACCACCGCCTCGCGCTGCTCGGGGTTCAGCCCGTCGAGCAGTTCATCCTCGACGCCGTCGGAGCCGGGCGCTCCGGAACCGGGGCCGCCGACCACGATGGGACGGACGCTGGGTGTCGATTCGGTGGTTTCGCTCATGCTGAGGCAAGTTTACGGCGCGCCACCGACGCTGCCGGCTGCGGCCAGCGCCAGATCGGGCTGGTCGGCGAACACACCGTCCACGCCGCTGCCCAGGATGGCCCGGAACTCGTCCTCCCACCGCCCGAACGCCCCCGCCGCCTTGCCGATGCGGTAGTTCTTCGGCAGGAAGCGGTTCTCGGCCCGCAGGGTCCAGGTGAACACGTCCAGACCCGCCGCATGGGCGCGGTCGACCAGGTCGGATGTGCGGTGCGCGGCCCCGACCGCGTCCCGCGGGAGGATCATCGCCTTGTCGACGCTGATGCCGTCGACCTCGGTGGCCAGCACCCGCAACCCCTCATCGCTCAGCTCCTGGGCATACGTGAGCGCCGCGGCGCCGTCTCGGGTCACCGCGTCGAACGCGCTGCCGGCCGCCTCGACCAGATACGTGTAGTGCGCCGACAGACCGCTCGCCCGCAGCGCGAGCAGCGGCGTCTTCTCGAACGACTCGATCACCAGCTGCCCGCCGCGACCCGACCAGCCGGAGGCCGCCAGCTCCGCCGCCACGAGCTCGGCGAGCGGCATCCCGATCGAGTCGAAGTAGGTGGCGTGCTTGAGCTCCACCACCACGCCCTTGGCCGCCCCGTCCGACGACGCCTCGTCGGCGATGCGCAGCACGTCGCCGAGGCGGAGCAGCCCGAACCGCCCGTCGAAGCTCGCACTCGAGCGGCGCACCGCCGGCAGCCGCTCGACGGCACGCAGGCTCTGCAGCTCGGCCCAGGTGAAGTCCTCGGTGAACCAGCCCGTGAGCGCGGTGCCGTCGATCCGCTTCGTGGTGCGCCGGCCGGCGAACTCGGGCCGGGAGGCGACATCCGTGGTGCCCGAGATCTCGTTCTCGTGCCGCACCACGGCCACGCCGTCGCGGGAGAGCACGATGTCGGGCTCGACGGCGCCGGCCCCCAGGGCGAAGGCGAGCTCATACGCCGAGGCGGTGTGCTCCGGGCGGTAGCCGCTGGCTCCCCGGTGAGCGATCACGAGGGGGCGGGCATCCGGAAGTCGTCTCACATTCCGAGGCTACGCCGAGGTGGGTGCACTACCCTGGGAAGACTCGATCACCCTGAGACAACCACCCAAGACAGAGAGACTGACATGGCCACCCCGTCTTCCAGCAATCCCGCGTTCTCGCGCAACCCCGTGTTCAACGGCAAAGAGGTGCAGAACATCTCCGCCGAGGGCCTGCAGTCGATGTACGAGCAGCCCGCCGCCACCCCCTCGCAGACCGAGCGGATGAGCTACGACGGCGTCATCCTGAAGACCGCCGGCATGTTCGTGGTGCTGTTGGCCACGGCGGCCATCGGCTTCCTCGCCATGTACCCCACCCCCACGGTGCTGGGTCTCGGCCTGATGATCGGCGGCGTCGTCGGCGGCCTCATCCTGGGCCTGGTCAACGCGTTCAAGCGTGAGCCCTCCGTTCCGCTCATCCTGCTCTACGCCGCCTTCGAAGGTCTCGCCGTCGGCGCCATCTCGGGCATCTTCGAGGCGCGCTGGTCGGGCATCGTGCTGCAGGCCGTGCTCGCCACCTTCGCCGTGTTCGGCGTCACGCTGGCGCTCTTCGCGAGCGGCAAGATCCGCGCGTCCAAGCGGGCCACCAAGATCTTCCTGATCGCCATGGTCGGCTACGGCGTCTTCTCGCTGCTCAACTTCATCCTGATGGTCACCGGCGCTGTCACCGACCCGTGGGGCCTGCGCGGCGCCACGATCGGCGGCTTCCCCATCGGTATCATCATCGGCCTGCTGGCCGTGCTGCTGGCCGCCTACTCGCTGGTGCTCGACTTCGACTCCATCCAGCGCGGCGTCAAGGCGGGCGCTCCCCGCAAGTACGAGTGGTCGGGCGCCTTCGGCCTCGTGCTCACGCTGGTGTGGCTCTACCTCGAACTGCTGCGCATCATCGCGATCTTCCGCAACTAGCGGTCCGCGCAGCGCAACGAAGAAGGCCCCGTCCGACTGGACGGGGCCTTCTTCGTTCAGGGGAGCATCACTCCCACTCGATGGTTCCCGGCGGCTTCGACGTGACGTCGAGCACCACGCGGTTGACGCCGGAGACCTCGTTGGTGATGCGGTTCGAGATGCGGGCCAGAACGTCGTACGGCACGCGCGTCCAGTCCGCGGTCATCGCATCCTCGCTGGAGACGGGACGCAGCACGATCGGGTGCCCGTAGGTGCGCCCGTCGCCCTGCACGCCCACCGAGCGCACGTCGGCCAGCAGCACCACGGGGCACTGCCAGATCTCGGCGTCCAGGCCGGCGGCCGAGAGCTCGGCGCGCACGATGGCATCCGCCTGACGCAGCAGCTCGAGGCGCTCGAAGGTGACCTCGCCGACGATCCGGATGCCGAGACCGGGGCCGGGGAACGGCTGGCGCCCCACGATGACCTCGGGCAGCCCGAGCTCGCGGCCGATGGCGCGCACCTCGTCTTTGAACAGGGCCCGCAGCGGCTCCACGAGCTCGAACTGCAGGTCTTCGGGCAGGCCGCCCACGTTGTGGTGGCTCTTGATGTTCGCCGTACCGCTGCCGCCGCCGGACTCCACCACGTCGGGGTACAGGGTGCCCTGCACGAGGAAGCGGATCGGATCGCCGTCGGCCTCCGCCTCGGCCAGCAGATCGGCCTGCGCCTTCTCGAAGCTGCGGATGAACTCGCGCCCGATGATCTTGCGCTTCTGCTCGGGGTCGCTGACCCCGGCGAGCGCCGTCAGGAACTGCTCACGCGCGTCGATGGTGACCAGGCGCACGCCGGTCGACGCCACGTAGTCCTCTTCCACCTGGCGTCGCTCGCCCTCCCGGAGGAGCCCGTGGTCGACGAAGATGCACACCAGCTGGTCGCCCACGGCCTCGTGCACGAGCGCGGCGGCCACGGCGGAGTCGACGCCGCCGGAGAGCCCGCAGATGACCTTGCCGCTGCCCACCTGGGCGCGGATGGCGGCCACCTGGTCGGCGATCACGTTGCCCGGGTTCCACTCGGCCGGGATGCCGGCCGCGCGGTGCAGGAAGTTCTCGATCACGTTCTGGCCGAACGGTGAGTGCTTCACCTCGGGGTGCCACTGCACCCCGTAGAGCCCGCGGGAGGAGTCGGCGAAGGCGGCCACGGGCGTCGAGGAGGTGCTCGCGAGCACCTCGAAGCCCTCGGGCGCCTGCACCACGGAGTCGCCGTGACTCATCCACACCGTCTGGGCCGCGGGCTGCTCGCCGAGCAGCGTCGACGACGGTGCGGTGGCGGCATCCAGAGCCACGTCGGTGGACCCGTACTCACGGGCGCCGGTCTTCGCGACCTCGCCGCCGAGCGCCTTGGCCATCACCTGGAAGCCGTAGCAGATGCCCATCACGGGCACGCCGAGCTCGAGGATCGCGGGGTCGAGCGCGGGCGCACCCTCTTCGTAGACGCTCGAGGGGCCGCCGGAGAGCACGATGCCGACCGGGTTCTTCGCCGCCACCTCGGCCGCGGAGATGGAGTGCGGCACGATCTCGGAGTAGACGCTGGCCTCGCGCACGCGCCGGGCGATCAGCTGCGCGTACTGCGCGCCGAAGTCGACGACCAGCACCGGCCGGTTGAGCTCGGCAGGGGACTCTGATCCGCTAATGGGATGCCTCCACGGGTTCGGGGGTTGCGGCGCCGGCCTCACGCTGGGCGAGGTAGGCCTTGACCTCGCGCGCGATCCGCGCTTCGAGGAAGAAGGAGAGGAAGGGGATGACGCCACCGAGGGCGATCAGCACGAACCGCAGGAACGGCCAGCGCATGAGGCTCCACAACCGGAAGTCGGAGAACAGGTACACCACGTAGAACCAGCCGTGGGCGATCAGGATGCCCGTGCTGAGGTTCACGGCGACCGTCGTGCCCTCGGGCACGAACGCCAGCAGTCCGCGCGGCCCGCCGAGCTCGAGCTCGACCCCGATGGGGGTGTACTTCAGCAGCATCTCCACGCAGAGCAGCAGCAGCATCACACCCGTGATCACGGAGGCGACCTGGTAGAACTTCAGCGCTCCGCGGATGCGCGGGAAGTCCTTCGGTTTGGGTTGCAGGGCCATGGATCTAGGATACCCGCGCATCCGGGGCGTCGTCGGCGGCCCCGGGTGCCCCGGAGGCCTCCGCCGCCTCCTCGAGCTCCCGCTCCCAGGCGTCGCGCACGAGCCGGTACCAGAAGTAGATCGCGAAGCCCGCGAACACCACCCACTCGGCCGCGTAGAAGATGTTCAGCCAGTTCAGCTGCACCGAGCGGTCGGGCTCGGGCGAGGCGATCGGGGCGAGGCCGGGCGGAGCATCCTGGAGCACGAGGTAGCCGCCGTAGACGTCCGCCGCCCCGTCGAACTCGGTCCAGCGGTTGATCAGCGAGGCCACGGCCATCGAGGTCTCCAGCGGCAGCCCGTCGAGGGTCGCGGGCGAGGTGATCGGCTTCTCGGTGTCGCTCGCCGCCGGCGCCTCGGTCGGCAGGTAGCGGCCGGTCACCTCCTCGGAGGCGGCACTCGCTCCCCCGGCCAGCGCGGAGGCACTCGCCAGCGCGGTGTCGGCGTCGGCGGTCCAGCCGAGCGCCACCGCGAGATACGTGTCCACCGGCTGGTCGACGGCGAACTGCCCGATCACCCAGTACCCGGGCGTGCCCGCATCGAGCCGATCGGCCAGGATGCCGTACCCCGAGGCCACGAAGTGCCCCGACACGGTCACCCGCTGAGCGGCCTGCGACTCGAGTACCGGCGTCTGCGGCGTCGCCACGTCGGCTAGCGGCCGCACCGTCTCGGTCTGCGAGTAGATGTCCTCTCCATTGCTCACGGCCCGCCCCAGCTGCCACTGGCCGAGCGCGGCGAAGATGCCGGCCACGACCAGGGCGAGCACGAGCACGCCGATCCATCGCGGGCGCCGCATCACGCTGAAGACGGTGATGCTGCGGGGGGTGCTGCCGGCGGGCGAACTCAATACTCGCTGTCCCTTGCCTTGGTGTCGTACTCGTCGTAGCCGTCGGACTGCTGCATGGCCTGTTCGATCAGGCGATCGGCGTCGGAGCGCACAGGGGTGGCGGGGCGTGCGGATGCGCTGGTTCCGGATGGCGAGCCGCCCGGCGACCCGGCGGGCACGGCCACCCCGTCGTCACCGTCGGCGGCTTCCATCAACGCGATGGCCTCGTCGGCCGAGAGGTCGCCGCCGGCGCCCGGCCGCCCCGCCCCACCGGCCGCGCCGGACCCCGCACCCGCCGCACCGGCGGCTGCTGCGGCCGCCGCCAGAGCCGCGGCCTTCTTGCGCTTGGTGCCGAGCACGAACGAGCCGATGCGCTCGGAGTTGACAGCCAGGATCGGCCCGATGATGGCCATGATCAGCACGTAGAGCCCCGCGAAGGGCTGGATGCGCGAATCCAGCCCCGCGGCCAGCGCGAGCGTGGCGAGGATGAGTGCGAACTCCCCGCGGTTCTGCAGGATGGCGGTCGTGTTGATTCCCGCCTGCGGCCCGAGGCCGTTGAGCCTGGCCACGAACTGCCCCGCGACGATGTTCAGCCCGATGGTCATCGCCACCGCGATCGCCACGGGCCCGATCACCTCAGGGAACTTCGAGGGGTCGAGGCCCAACCCGAAGTTCAAGAAGAAGAAGGCCCCGAACACGTCGCGCAGCGGGATCGCGATCTGCTCGATCCGATTGCGGTAGCGGGTGGCGCCCAGCACGAGGCCGATCAGGAACGCGCCGATCGCATCCGTCACCCCGAGGATCTCGCCGAGCCCGCCGAACATGATCGCCAGCCCGAAGAACAGGATGGTGAACAGCTCGGTGTCCTTCGTGCGGAACAGCCGCGACACGAACTTCCCGCCCCAGCGGGCGACCGCGAACATCAGCACGAGGAACAGGAACGAGATGCCGAGCTTGCCGATCACCGGCCACACCTCGGTCTCGCCCGAGAGCACCACCGAGACGATCGCCAGGTAGATGGCGATGAAGAGGTCTTCGACCACGGTGACGCCCAGGATCATCGGCGTCTCGCGGTTGGCCAGCCGGTTCAGCTCGATCAGCAGCTTCGTCACGATCGCGCTCGAGGAGGTGGCCGTGATGCCCGCGATGATCAGCGCCTCACGCGTGCCCCAGCCCACCATGAAGCCGAAGGCGAGCCCCACCAGCATGTTGATGGCGATGTACGAGCCGCCCGAGATGACGAGCTTGCCCGCGTTGGAGAAGAACTCGTCCTGATCGAACTCGAGACCGAGGTTGAACAGCAGCAGGATCAGCCCGAAGACCGCGATCAGCTCGATGTAGTCGGTGTGCTCGAAGGAGAGCGGGAACCAGCCGAAGTGCGGGCTCGCCAAGAGCCCCACGACCATGTAGATCGGGATGGCCGGGAGGCCGATGGACTTACCCAGTCGCCCCAGCACGTAGGCCAGGACGAAGAGGATTCCGAGGATGAGGAGGTCGGGCCCTAGGTGCATGCGGCCGGCTCAGCTTCCGGGCGGACCGTCGAGGGCTCCTGCTTTCGCCTTCATCTCGCCGGTGCGGAAGAAGGTGAAGGCCTTGGCGACCTTCTCCGGCGAACCGGCTACCACGAGGGTGTCACCGGGGAAGACCTTGAAGTCGGGGGCCGGGGCGGGGTTCGCGGAGTCGCCGCGCACCACGGCCACGACCGTGAGGCCGGCGATGCCGCGCTCGGCGGGCGAGCCGAGCGGCTGGCCGGCGATGTGGTCTTCGTAATCGACCGTGAACCAGTCGATCGAGAGCCCGGGGATCTGGTCGAGCGCCGTGAGCGACTCGGTGATCTGGGTGCCGCCGAGCAGCTCGGCGAGGGTGTGCGCCTCGTCTTCGGAGAGCCGGAGCGAGACCTTCGTGGCATCCGAACCGTCTTCGTCGTCGGCGAAGGTGATGAGGTCGCTGTGCCCGGAGCGGTGCGCGATGACGCCCACCTTGCCGCCGTCGGAGGTGTAGAAGGTGTGCAGTACCCCGACTCCGGGAAGCTTTACGCGCCGCACGTCGACCATGGCCGTCTCCTCCAGCTGTCACCGCGATGCTTCGGATGGGCTCGTTCCGAATGGCGGTGACACCAGTTTAGCCGAGCGCACGAGGGCCCCCGCCGGAGCGGAGGCCCTGTTCGCGCTGAGCGTGCGAGGTCAGTTGGTCGGGACGATGTCGGGGGCCTCGAGGCGGATGCGCTCGGCCGACTCGTCGTCGGGCTGCTCTTGCGAAGCGCGTTCGGCGGCGACGCGCTCGAGGTAGACCGTGACCTCGTGGTCGATCCGCTGCTCGTCCCAGCCGAGCACGCCCGCCATCAGCCGGGCGGCCACGGGTGCGGCCGAGACGCCGCGGTCCCAGGCCTCGATCGAGATGCGGGTGCGGCGGGCGAGCACGTCGTCCAGGTGCAGCGCGCTCTCGTGTGAGGCCGCGTAGACCACCTCGGCGCCGATGTAGTCGTCGGCGCCCGGCAGGGGCTCGGCGAGCGTCGGGTCGGCGAGGATCAGGTCGAGCAGCTCATCCGTCAGCGTTCCGTAGCGGTTCAGCAGGTGCTCGATCCGCACGGTGTGCACACCGAACTTGCGCGCGATCTTCGAGCGCTTGTTCCAGGCGGCCTGGTAGCCCTCGGCGCCGAGCAGCCCGATGTCTTGCGTGACCGACGGCGAGATCTTGCCGTCGAGGGCCGAGACGGCGGCGTCGATGGCATCCTTCGCCATGATGCGATAGGTCGTCCACTTGCCGCCCGCGATCACCACGAGGCCGGGCACCGAGTGCGCCACGAGGTGCTCGCGCGAGAGCTTGGAGGTCTGGTCGCTCTCCCCGGCCAGCAGCGGACGCAGGCCCGCGTAGACGCCCTCGACGTCTTCGCGGGTGAGCGGCACGGCCAGCACCTTGTTCACGTGCGCGAGCAGGTAGTCGATGTCGGCGGCGGTGGCGGCCGGATGCGCCTTGTCGAGGTGCCAGTCGGTGTCGGTGGTGCCGATCAGCCAGTGCCGCCCCCATGGGATGACGAACAGCACGCTCTTCTCGGTGCGCAGCAGCAGCCCCGACTTGCCCTGGAAACGATCGCGCGGGACGACGAGGTGGATGCCCTTGGAGGCACGCACCTTGAACTGCCCGCGCTCCCCCACCATGGCCTGGGTGTCGTCGGTCCAGACACCGGTCGCGTTCACGACCTGCTTCGCCTTGATCTCGAACTTCTCGCCGGTCTCGAGGTCGTGGGCCTTCACGCCGACGACCCGCTGGCCGACCTTGACGAAGCCCTCGACCTGCACCCGGCTGGCCACATGGGCGCCGTACGAGGCGGCCGTGCGGGCGAGGCTCGACACGTAGCGGGCGTCGTCGACCTGCGCGTCGTAGTAGGTGATGCCGCCGATCAGCGCGTCTTTCGCCAAGCTCGGCATGAGCTGCTGCACCTGCTTGCGCGAGAGGTGCCGGTGGTGCGGAACCCCGGGAGGGCGGCCGCCGGAGTAGCTGAAGATGTCGTACAGCAGCATCCCGGCGCCGATGTACAGCCGCTCGAAGACGCGCTTGTTCAAGGGGTAGAGGAAGCGCACCGGCTTCACCAGGTGCGGCGCGATCCGCTGCAGCAGCAGGCCGCGCTCGGTGAGCGCCTCACGCACCAGCCGGAAGTCGAGCTGCTCGAGGTACCGGATGCCGCCGTGCACGAGCTTCGACGAGCGGCTCGAGGTTCCGGATGCCCAGTCCCGGGCCTCGACCATGCCCACGCGCAGTCCACGGGTCGCCGCATCCAGGGCGCTCCCGGTGCCGACGATGCCGCCGCCGACCACCAGGATGTCGAGTTCCTTGGTCTTGAGCGTCTCGATGGCGGCCGCGCGCTCTTCCGGACCGATCTTGGTCGGATGCGATACCGAGGTGGGGCTGGTGGCCATGAGACTCTCCTTCTTTGGTGAGCTAGCTGCGTGCCCTCTCCACGCTAGTCATCCTCTAGTCGACCCGGTAGGGGGCGACCACGACTTCGATCCGCTGGAACTCCTTGAGGTCGGAGTAGCCGGTGGTCGCCATCGAGCGGCGCAGGGCGCCGATCAGGTTGGCGGTGCCGTCGGCGACGGGAGAGGGGCCGTAGAGGATCTGCTCGAGCGGCGCGACCTGGCCCACGTGCACGCGGTTGCCGCGGGGCAGCTGCGAGTGGTGGGCCTCGGGGCCCCAGTGGTAACCGCCGCCGGGAGCATCCGTCGCCCGTGCCAGGGCCGTGCCGAGCATGACGGCGTCGGCGCCGACCGAGATGGCCTTCACGATGTCGCCCGAGGTGCCGAGGCCGCCGTCGGCGATGACGTGCACGTAGCGGCCGCCCGACTCGTCCATGTAGTCGCGGCGGGCGCCGGCCACGTCGGCGACGGCCGTGGCCATCGGGGCGTGGATGCCGAGGGTCGCGCGGGTGGTGGATGCCGCTCCCCCGCCGAAGCCCACGAGCACACCGGCCGCGCCCGTGCGCATGAGGTGCAGGGCCGCGGTGTAGGTGGCGGCACCGCCCACGATCACCGGGACGTCGAGCTCATAGATGAACTTCTTGAGGTTCAGCGGCTCGACCGTCTTCGACACGTGCTCGGCCGAGACGGTGGTGCCGCGGATGACGAACAGGTCGACGCCGGCGGCGACCACGGTCTCGTACAGCTCCTGAGTGCGCTGGGGCGAGAGCGCTCCGGCGACGGTGACTCCGGATGCGCGGATCTCGGCCAGGCGGGCGGTGACCAGCTCGGGCTTGATGGGTTCGGAGTAGATCTGCTGCATCCGCTCGGTGGCCTTGCCCTCGGGCAGGTCGCGGATCTCGGCCAGCAGCGGCTCGGGGTCGTCGTAACGCGTCCACAGCCCCTCGAGGTCGAGCACGCCGAGGCCGCCGAGCTGCCCGATCATGATGGCCGTCTGCGGTGAGACGACGGAGTCCATGGGGGCGGCGAGCACCGGGATGTCGAACTGGTAGGCGTCGATCGACCAGTTCACCGACACATCCTGCGGATCGCGGGTGCGCCGCGAGGGCACGACCGCGATGTCGTCGAAGGAGTAGACGCGGCGCCCGCGCTTGGCCCGGCCGATTTCAATTTCCATCACGCCTCATCCTATCGGGCGGCATGCCCACCCCTCAGGCCCACGACACAGCGAACCCCGGAGAGAATGGGCGCATGTCCAAGATCACGCGGGAGCAGATCGTCGCGGCGGGCACGGCGATGATCGCCGAGGAGGGCGCCGAGGCGTTCTCGATGCGGCGGCTCGCCGAGCGGCTCGGCGTGACGCCCATGGCGCTCTACCACCACGTGGGCAACCGCGAGCGGCTGCTGCACGCCGTGCTGCACGAGGTGTCGAGCCGGCTCGAGCGGCCCGAGCTACCCGCCGATCCGCGCGAGCGCGCCCTCGCGGTGGCACTCTCGTTCCACGCGTTCCTCCGCGCCAATCCGTGGGCCATCCCGCTGATCAGCGTCGGCCGCACGGATGCCCGGGAAGGCATCTGGGTCTCCGAGCAGCTCGTGCAGGCCGCGGTCGACGCGGGTGTTCCGGATGAGGCCGCGTTCCGCTTCTTCCGCGTGGTGCTGGCCGTGGTCGTCGGCCAGGTCGTCGCCTTCCCGCCGGGTGGCGACGACGCCGAAGACGTCGAGCTGCCCCCGCCCGAGCCCTCAGACGAGGAACCAGGCCTGCATCGCTTCCTCCGCCGCTGGTCGGCCTACGACCGGCGGCTTTCGGTGCAAGCGCTGCTGAGATCCGTCATCGACGCCCAGCTGCCTGCGCCTCAGCGACGGTAGTTGGGCGCCTCGACGACCATCTGCACGTCGTGCGGGTGCGACTCCTTGAGCCCGGCGGCGGTGATCCGCACGAAGCGGCCCTTCGCCTTGAGCTCGGGGATGGTGCGCGCACCCACGTAGAACATCGACTGGCGCAGGCCGCCGGCCAGCTGGTACGCCACGCTGCCGAGCGGGCCGCGGTAGGGCACCTGGCCCTCGATGCCCTCGGCGATCAGCTTGTCGTCCGACGGCACGTCCGACTGGAAGTAGCGGTCCTTCGAGTACGAGGTCTTCTCGCCGCGGGTCTGCAGCGCGCCGAGCGAGCCCATGCCGCGGTAGTTCTTGAACTGCTTGCCGTTGATGAACACCAGGTCGCCGGGGCTCTCGTCGCAGCCCGCGAGCAGCGAGCCGAGCATGACGGTGTCGGCACCGGCCACGAGGGCCTTCGCGATGTCGCCCGAGTACTGCAGACCGCCGTCGGCGATCACGGGGACGCCCGCCTCGCGCGCGGCCAGCGAGGCCTCGTACACGGCGGTGACCTGGGGCACGCCCACGCCGGCCACCACACGGGTGGTGCAGATGGAGCCGGGGCCCACGCCCACCTTGATGGCGTCGGCACCGGCCTCGACGAGCGCCTGGGCGCCCGATCGGGTGGCCACGTTGCCGCCGATCACGTCGACGTCGGCGAAGGCCGAGTCGCCCTTGAGCCGGCGGATGATGTCGAGCACGCCCGCGCTGTCGCCGTTCGCGGTGTCGACCACGATCACGTCGACGCCTGCGTCGAGCAGGTTGGTGGCGCGCTGCCAGGCGTCGCCGAAGAAGCCGATGGCGGCTCCGACTCGGAGGCGTCCCGCAGAGTCCTTCGTGGCGTTGGGGTACTTCTCGCTCTTGTCGAAGTCCTTGACGGTGATGAGGCCGGAGAGACGCCCGGCGTCGTCGACGATGGGCAGCTTCTCGATCTTGTGCTGCGCGAAGATGGCGACCGCGTCATCCGGGTCGACCCCGACGCGCGCGGTGATGAGGGGCATCTTCGTCATGACGTCGCGCACGAGCGTGGTCGACTTCTCGAACTGGGAGACGAAGCGCATGTCGCGGTTCGTGATGATGCCCACGAGCACGCCCTGGCCGTCGACCACGGGCAGTCCCGAGACGCGGTACACGCCGCACAGGGCGTCGACCTCGGCCACGGTCGCATCCGGAGTCGTGGTGACCGGATCGGTCACCATGCCCGACTCGCTGCGCTTCACCCGGTCGACCTGCTCGGCCTGGTCGGAGATGGAGAGGTTGCGGTGCAGGATGCCCAGGCCTCCCTGGCGCGCCATGGCCACGGCCATCCGCGATTCGGTCACCGTGTCCATCGCAGCGGAGAGCAGCGGAGTGGCCACATCGATCCGTTTGGTGAGGCGTGACGTGGTGTCGGCCTCGCTCGGGATGACGTCGGTGTGCCCCGGCAGGAGCATCACGTCGTCATAGGTCAGCCCCACAAAACCGAACGGATCCGCCTGGTCCATACATCTCCTCACGCCCAACGCCTAGGTCAATCGTAACCGTTAGGAACTGCGCGGTATTCCGTGTAGAAATGACGACAGCCGATTGAGGTGTCCACTCGAAACACCGTGGACACATTTCGACTGTATGGTCTAGCAAAGTCGCTACGACCATAGCCACGGAGAAGCCCGCTGCACCCGGGTTTCTCCCACCAGGAGGTGCTGACTTGATCGCAGGAATCCGCATCGGACCAGGAGTCCGACTCGTCACGATGATCCTCACAGCCATAGCGCTGTGCTTGGGTGTCGTGCTCGGATCAGGGGCGCTGACCGCGAACGCGGCCACCACCCCGGTGCCCACTCCCGCCCCGACACAATCGGGTGATTTCACCAACACGTACACGATCACCGGCATCCTGCGCGACGGCGACACCCTCGTCACCGGCGCCGAGATCACGGTCGAGGGCGACGGCTTCAACGAGGTCGCCACCACCGACGACACCGGCCGCTGGTCGGTCGTGGTGCCCGAGAAGGCCGAGTACACCGTCACGCTCGACGTCGACACGCTGCCCGAGGGGGTGGCCCTGCGCGACGCCGACAAGTCGGTCGCCACGGTGGCCGCCGACGAGTGGCAGGTGAACACGATCACCCGCTCGTTCCCCTTGGGTGCGGACACCCGGCAGACGACGGGCGTCTTCGAGCAGTTCCTGCAGCGCCTCGCGGCCGGCCTCAACTTCGGCCTGCTGATCGCCCTCGCGGCCATCGGCATCACGCTGATCTTCGGCACCACCGGCCTCAACAACTTCGCGCACGGCGAGATGGTGACCTTCGGCGCCATCGTCGCCTGGGTGTTCGCCGTGCTGCTCGGCCTCAACATCTTCGTGGCCATGGTCATCGCGCTCGTGCTCGGCGGCGTCTTCGGCTACCTCAACGACTGGTTGCTCTGGAGACCCCTGAGGCGAAAGGGGGTGAAGCTCGTCCAGGCGATGATCGTGTCGATCGGTCTGGCCATCGCGGTGCGCTACCTCTACCTCTTCAACATCGGCGGCGACACCAAGACGATGAACGTCGGGCTGTCGGACGTCGTGGTGCTGGGCCCCGTGCGCATCACCACCGGCTCGATCATCAGCATGGTCATCTCGATCGTGGCGCTCCTGCTGGTGGGCCTGTTCCTCACCCGCACCCGCATCGGCAAGGCGACCCGCGCGGTGAGCGACAACCCCTCGCTCGCGGCCGCATCCGGAATCGACGTCGACCGCATCATCCGCATCGTCTGGGTTCTCGCGGGCGCACTGGCCGCCCTCGCCGGCGTGATGCTGGCGCTGTACCGCCAGGTGTCGTGGGACATGGGCTTCCAGGTGCTGCTGCTGATGTTCGCCGCCGTCACCCTCGGTGGACTCGGATCGGCCTACGGCGCGCTCGTCGGCTCGATCGTGGTGGGGCTCTTCGTCGAACTCTCGACGCTGTTCATCCCCGCCGACCTCAAGTACGCGGCAGCCCTCGTGGTGCTGATCGTGGTGCTGCTCGTACGGCCCCAGGGCATCCTCGGCCGCAAAGAACGAATCGGTTAAGGGAGGAGAGACTCATGGACTGGGGAAACATCTTCGGAAACGCCGTCGGCGAGATCATCTCACCGACCACCGCGGCCTACGCACTCGCGGCGATCGGCCTGGGCGTGCACTTCGGCTACACGGGCCTGCTGAACTTCGGCCAGGCGGCCTTCCTCCTGATCGGCGCGTACGCGTTCGCGATCCCGACGCTGGCCGGGGCGCCGATCATCGTCGCCGTGCTCAGCGCCATCATCTGCTCGGTGATCTTCGCGTTCATCCTGGGCATCCCGACGCTGCGACTGCGGGCCGACTATCTGGCGATCGTCACCATCGCCTCCGCCGAGGTGGTGCGGTACATCGTCACCACGACGGGCCTGACCGACTTCACCGGTGCGGCCAACGGCCTCTCCGGCTTCAAGGGCACCTTCGCGGCGATCAACCCGATCCCGCAGGGCACCTACGGTTTCGGTCCCTTCACCTACAACGAGTACGACTGGTGGGTGCGGATCGTCGGCTGGGCGCTCGTCATCCTGGCCAGCGTGCTGGTGTTCCTCTTGATGCGCAGCCCTTGGGGCCGTGTGGTCAAGGGCATCCGGGAAGACGAGGATGCCGTGCGCAGCCTCGGCAAGAACGTCTACTCCTACAAGATGCAGGCGCTCGTCATCGGTGGTGTCATGGGCTCCGTGGCCGGCATCGTGTTCATCCTGCCGAGGGCGGTGCAGCCGGCGAACTACACCACCGGCCTCACCTTCTTCATCTGGACGATCATGTTGCTGGGCGGCGCGGCCACGATCTTCGGGCCCATCGTCGGCTCGATGATCTTCTGGGTCGTGCTCTCGCTCACCCAGGGCATCCTCTACGGCGCCATCGAGTCGGGGGCGCTGACCTTCATCTCCACCACCCAGGCCGGGCAGATCCGCTTCATCCTCGTGGGTGTCGCGCTGATGCTGCTGGTCATCTTCAGGCCGCAAGGCATCTTCGGAAACAAGAAGGAGCTGTCCTTCAGTGTCTAACGTCCCCTCGTCCCAGACCGCCGTCCCGCAGACCCACCCGCTCGTCAAGGGCGAGGTCGGTCCCGGATGCGCCAAGACCGATCCGATCGTCATCGCCGACAGCGTCACCCGTCAGTTCGGCGGCCTCAAGGCCGTCGACGTGGCCCACCTGGAGATCCCGCGCGGCAAGATCACCGCCCTGATCGGCCCCAACGGCGCCGGCAAGACCACGATGTTCAACCTGCTCACCGGCTTCGACAAGCCGAACACCGGAACGTGGGAGTTCGACGGCAAGTCGCTCGCCGGCGTCCCCGCGTTCAAGGTGGCGCGGGCCGGCATGGTGCGCACCTTCCAGCTCACCAAGTCGCTCGGCCGGCTCTCCGTGCTGCAGAACATGCTGCTCGGCGCCACCGGGCAGCGCGGCGAGGGCCTGTTCAGCTCGCTGGTCAAGCCGCTCTGGCGCAAGCAGGAGGAGGAGAACACGGCACGCGCCGATGAGCTGCTCGCCCGCTTCAAGCTCGACGCCAAGCGCGAGGACTACGCCGCCTCGCTCTCGGGAGGCCAGCGCAAGCTGCTCGAGATGGCGCGGGCGCTGATGTCGAACCCCGAGCTGATCATGCTCGACGAGCCGATGGCGGGCGTGAACCCCGCGCTCACCCAGTCGTTGCTCGGGCACATCAAGAACCTGAAGGACGACGGCACCTCGGTGCTGTTCGTCGAGCACGACATGCACATGGTCATGCACATCTCCGACTGGGTGGTGGTGATGGCCGAAGGCCGGGTCGTGGCCGAGGGCCCGCCGGAGACGGTCATGAAAGACCCCGCCGTGATCGACGCCTACCTGGGTGCCCACCACGACGAAGACCTGGGTGACCTGATGGAAGACGGGCCCAACCCGGTGCTGGAGGCCGAGCGCAAGGCACGGGAGGCGCATCCGGATCTGGCGGACGGCGCGGCCGAGCCCGGTTACGCCGAGCCGGTCACGCCCGCCAGCCGCGAGGAGGAGCAGCGATGAGCAGCATCGACCCCAACGAGATGAACTCGGAGACCAACACGCTGGCCGAGGAGGGCTCGAGCGCGCACACGCTGGCCCCCACCGACCGCGGCGGGGCGGTGCTGAAGACCGAGAACCTGGTCGGCGGCTACCTGCCGGGGGTGAACATCCTGAACGGCTGCACGATCGAGGCCTACCCGGGTGAGCTGATCGGCATCATCGGCCCGAACGGCGCCGGCAAGTCGACGGTGCTGAAGGCGATCTTCGGCCAGATCAAGATCCGCAGCGGCCGGGTCATCCTGAAGGGCGAGGACATCACGGGTCTCCGCGCGAACAAGCTGGTCACAAAGGGTGTCGGCATGGTTCCGCAGAACAACAACGTGTTCCCGAGCCTGACCATCGAGGAGAACCTCGAGATGGGCCTGTTCCAGAAGCCCTCGATCTTCGCCGAGCGCTTCGACTTCGTCACCACGCTCTTCCCGGAGCTCGGCAAGCGCCGCAAGCAGCGCGCGGGCTCGCTCTCCGGCGGTGAACGCCAGATGGTGGCGATGGGCCGGGCGCTCATGATGGAGCCCTCGGTGCTGCTGCTCGACGAGCCCTCCGCGGGTCTCTCGCCGGTGCGCCAGGACGAGACCTTCATGCGGGTGCACCAGATCAACCGCGCCGGCGTCTCGGTCATCATGGTGGAGCAGAACGCCCGCCGCTGCCTGCAGATCTGCGACCGCGCCTACGTGCTCGACCAGGGCCGCGACGCCTACACCGGCACCGGCCGCGAGCTCATGAAAGACCCGAAGGTGATCGAGCTCTACCTCGGCACCTTGGCGGCCGACCAGGGCCACTAAGCGGCTCCGGTCGCCCACCGCGCCGATCGAAGTAGGTAGCAACTGCTCAGAAGGGTGGTCGCCTCCGCAGACATAGTCTCGCGAGGTGACCACCCTTCTGGCGTTCTCCCCCGACCTCGCACCGCTCACCCTCCCCGGCGGGCGTGAAGCCCGTCTGCGGGCTTTTGCGGCACGCAACGGGTTCGTCTACGACCGTGGCGCTCCGGGCGCCCCAGCGGCGGCCGGATTGTTCGGCGTCGGCCATCGCGGCCGCACGCTGCGGCGGTTCCGGGGCCGCCACGACGGCCGTCGCCTCGAGATCGGCAACTTCGCCTGCCGCACCCGCTCCGCGTGCCCCTGGTCGCGGGTACTAACGGGCTACCTCATCCTCGGCCCGGTCCCGGATGCGGCATCCGCTCCCCCGGGCTGGTCGCGCCACCCTGCCCCGGCCGCCGAGCCCACGGCGCACGTCGAGGCGGGTGGAGGCTCGGCCCTCGTGCACACCCTCGACCCTTTCGCCTTCGACCGCGCCGCCACCTGGGACCGCATCGCCCTGCTGATCGTGGGTGTCGAACCTCTCGCCCTATTATCATTTCCTGAGGTATACTCGTCTTCTGCCCGCTGATCACCGGAGAGTCTCCCACTCCCCCTGTCGGGCCTCAGGAGCTGACATGTCCCACCCGTCCCCGTTCGCGGTGCGCACCGATTCCCTCGTGCCCGCGGTCAGTCGTCCCGAGATCGCCGCAGCGCTGAGCAGTACTCCGCGCCCCGAGCGCGATCCCCGGCAGACGCGGGCTCAGATGCTGAGCTACGCCGGGGCCGCGGTAGTGCTGGTCGTGGTGTGCATCGCCTTCGCCCGCAGCGACCCCCGCCTTATCGCGGTCGTGGCCTTGCTGGCTGTCGGCGCCGCGGCGTACACGGTGATTCCCGCTCGCCGTCGGCGCCGTAAGCGCGCGGCGGATGTCGCCGTCCTGCGCCGCATGGCCCACGCCAACCAGCTCGAGCTCACGCTCGACGCCCCGGCGCCCGCCAGGCCGGGAACCGCCTTTGGGTTCGGCGACCATCAGAGCAGCCCGGTGAGATTCATCCACCGGCCGAGCGGCATCGAGATGGGCAACTTCCGCTACTTCACCTCGGCGGTGCCGGGAAAGGCGTTCCAGGAGTTCGGCTACGTCATCATCCCGCGGCGTGGCGACGCCCCTTTGCCCGCACGAGCGGCCGAGGGCGCGCTCGGCCGTGCGTCGATCGCCGTCTCGCGCGACCTGCACGAATTGCCCAAGGTCGATGTGCCCAGCGCCGAACGGCACTATCACGTCGAGCACTTCCCCCAGGTCAGCGTCGTCTACATCCACATCACGTTCACCTTCACAGCCGAGTGGGCCTGGAGGCGCATCGAGGCCATCGTGCGGCACGAGACGGCCCAGTCCATCGTCTGACCGTGCCCATCCGCAGTACCCGACGCCGGGTCGAACTCCTCACGCGCTTCGCCCGGTCGAACGGGTTCGAGTACGAGCACGGCGACCGCAGCACCGACTATCCGGGTACACTGTTCCAGCGGGGCACCGACCGGGTCGTCATCGATCGACTGCGGCGCCGCGGCGGACGGCTCTTCGAAGCCGGCAACTACGCCTACGAGCCGGGCAACACCCATGGCGTGTTCACCCAGCGATGGGGGTACCTCGTCGTCCAGCTCGATCGCGGCATGCCGCACCTGTTCCTGAACTCCCGCCCCAACAGGCTCCTCGGGGCCGGAGGCGTTCCTCGCGGCCTGGCGGGGGCGCAGATCCTCCAGCTGGAGGGCGAATTCGATCGCCACTTCACCCTCTACTGCCCCCAGGGGTACGAGCGCGACGCGCTCTACGTGCTCTCACCCGACCTGATGGCGTTACTGATCGACCACGCCGCGCCCTACGACATCGAGATCGTCGATGACCTGCTCTTCGTCTATTCCCCCGATCCGTTCGACCTGACATCGGAGCGCGATTGGCGGCGCATCCGCGAGCTCCTCGATGCGATCCTCGGAAAGTCGATCCGTCAGACGGCCCGCTACACGGATGCGCGCGCCGATCCCGCTCGTCGACTGCGCCGAAGCGGCCTCGGCCCCCGGCTCGCCTCGGTCAGCGGAGCGATCGCCTTCCTCGCGGTCGCCGCGTACTGGCTCGCCAGAACCCTCACCTGAGCGCCCGGCCCATCGCCGAGATCTCGCCGGGCACGCAGAAAGGCCCGGCACCCTCCGAAGAGGGACCGGGCCTTCTGGTGTTCGGGAGGACTACTCCGCGAGCGAACCGAACTCGACGTTCAGCGGCGCGTAGGTGTTGTCCTGGCCGTACTGGTAGATGCCGATGTAGGCCTCGGTCGGGTCGCCGTTGTCATCGAAGGTGATGGGTCCGGAGACGCCGTCGTAGTCGATGTCGGTGCCCGCCGCCAGCAGGTCGGCGCACTCGGAGAAGGTGGTGCACTTGGTGCCACCCTCCGAGACGGCCTGCATGTTGGCCTGGATCGACGGACCGGTCGCCGAGCCACCCGCGATGGCTGCGAGAGCCATCAGGTTGACCGCGTCGTACGACTCAGCCGCGTAGCTGAAGTCGTTGAGGTCGGGGTTCACACCGAGCAGCTTCGCCTTGAACGCGTCATCGGCGAGAACACCGGGGAGCGTGCCCTTGGCGCAGTTCAGGGTTCCGGGGTCGAAGTCCTCGTCGTAGTTCGACAGGTTGCCGTCCACGAAGTAGACCTTGCTGCCGTCGAAGCCCTTGGTGCCGACGAGCTCGGGGATGATGACCTTGGTCTGGTCGAAGGCGATCACCGCGATGGCGTCGGGGTCTTCGGCGACGACCGCGTCGATCTGCGACGAGAACTGGCTGTCGCCCTCGTTGAAGGCCTCAGCGGCGACGACGGTTCCACCGGCGGCCTCGACGGCCTTGGAGACGTTCTCTTCGAGACCGGATCCGTACGCGTCGTTGAGGTAGATGATGCCGATGTTGGTGTTGCCGTCGTTGACCATCAGGTTGCCGAGCACGCGGCCCTGCAGCACGTCGGAAGGAGCGGTACGGAAGTAGTATCCGCCGTCGGCGTAGGTCGAGAAGTCGGGCGAGGTGTTCGCCGGGGAGATCTGGACGACCTGGGCACCGGTCACCTGGTCGATGAAGGTGAACGAGACACCCGACGAGGCGGCACCGACGATGCCGGAGACGCCCTGGCTGAGCAGGTCGGTCGCCGACTGGGTCGCGATGTCGGTCGTGGTGTCACCGGAGTCGCGGTGGATGACCTCGACGTTGCCGCCGAGCACACCGGCGGTCGATGCGTTGATCTCGTCGACGGCGAGGTCGACACCCGCGATCTCGGGCGGGCCGAGGAAGGCCAGGCTGCCGGTGGTCGGCAGGATCGAGCCGAGCTTGAGGCTGGTGGCGCGGTCGATCTTCGCGGCCGGCGCCTCAGCGGTGATGTCGGCCGCTGCGGTGGCCGCATCCGGGCCACAGATGGCTGCTGCCGCTGTGGTCTCTCCGCCGTCGGTGCTCGGCGACGATGCGCACGATGCCAGCAGCAGAGCGCCGGCACTGAACGCGGCAACGCCCGCAACGATGGAGAGGGGCTTCGAGCGCGAGACCTTGGCCTTCGCAAATACGCTCATGGTGCTCCTTATGTGATTGTGTGCAGATTCTCGGCGGATTCGTGGAATCGACCGTGGATTCACGTTATGCGGCATTGGGTGCCCAGACAATACATCGGTGTTACAGCCGTGTAACACGGCCGAATCGTTACCTCCCGGTGACCTGGGCGATCCCGAGGATCCCGGTGACGCCGGTGTACCGGATGCCGCCCTGCGCGCCGATCGCGTCGAGGCACGCCCCGTAGCTAGAGCAGGGAACTCCGCCCGCCGTGACGGCGGGCAGGAACTGCGCGATCGAGGCCGGGCCGTCATCGCCCGCCAACCTCGCCGCGAGGGCGATCATGACCACGGCGTCGTAGCTCTCCGCGCCGTAGCGGGTGTCGGCCAGGGTCGGATCCGCCGAGCGCAGGCGCGCCTCGAAGGTCTCGTCGATGGCCGCGGGCTCCCCCGACGCGCTGAGGCCCGGCAGCCCGGCGGCGGCCGCGGCCTCTGCGAAGGGCGCCTGCAGCTCGGGCCGGCTCGGCCCCACCAGCGCGTCGGCGCCGCGCCCCGCCAGCGCCGCCACCCCGTCGACCGTCTGCGTGCTCGCGGAGTCGCCGGCATCCGCGTGCACGACGAGCACACTGCCGCCTCCGTATCCGCCGGCCTCGCCGATGTCGCGCGCGGCGAGCTGCACCCCGGCGAGTTCCGCGGCCCCGATCGAGCCCTCGGCGCCGGTCAGCGGCACGACCGCTCCGATCACCAGGGTGCCGTCGCCGCTCGGCATCGGCTGCGCCATGGTCGCGACCGGCACGGGGGCCGCGGAGTCGCTCGAGGCCCCGGATCCGCCGGCGAAGCATCCGCTCAGCGCGAGCAGCGACCCCAGACCGACGGCACCGGCTGCCACGGCACGCAGCAGAGCGGATGCCGGGCGGGGCGGGCCCGGCGCAAACGGGGTAGGCATACTCCGATCACTGTATCGCCCTAGACCGGCCCGATCTCCGCAGCCTCGACCCCACCGGCGGCGCCCGCCTTGCGTGCCCGGCGCGACGCCCGCACACCGTCGATCACCAGGATGATCAGCGCCACCCACACGATCACGAACCCGGCCAGCCGCTCGGGCGGCATCGGCTCGTGCAGCACCAGCACCCCGGCCAGGAACATCAGCAGCGGCGCGATGTACTGCACCAGCCCGAGATACACCAGCGGCAAACGGCGTGCCGCCGACGCGAACAGCAGCAGCGGCAGTGCCGTGGCGATGCCCGCCGACGCCAGGATGGCGGCGTGACCCGCACCGAGGGTTCCGAACACCAGGCCCGGCCCCAGCAACGCCACGACGAGCAGCTGCACGATCGCGACCGGCGTGAGCCAGGCGGTCTCCAGCGTCAGCCCGCTGATGGCGTCCACCCGCGGACCGACCTTCTTCTTCACCAGGCCGTAGGCGCCGAACGAGCACGCCAGCACGAGCGCGATCCAGGGCACGGCCCCGTAGCCGACGGCCAGCACCAGCACGGCCACCGCGCTCACCGCGATGGCCAGCCACTGCATCCATCGCAGCCGCTCGCGCAGCACCAGCACGCCGAGCAGCACGGTCACCAGCGGGTTGATGAAGTAGCCGAGCGAGCTCTCCACGACGTGGCCGGAGAGGGTGGCGATGATGTACACCGACCAGTTGACGTAGATCAGCGCCCCGGCGAGCCCCATGGTCAACAGAAGCCGGGGCTGGCGCGCGATGGCGAGAAGGGGCTTCCACCCGCGGGTGACGGTGAGCAGCAGCGCGCAGAACACCAGCGAGAACAGGATGCGCCAGCCGATCACCTCGAAGGCGCCGGCGGGCCGCATCAACAAGAAGTAGAGGGGGAACAGCCCCCAGAGCACGTAGGCGGCGAGGGCGCGGATCAGACCCGTACGCACAGAACCCGGATGGCCGAAGCCACCCGGGTTCTGGGAATCGAACGCCTGATTCAGCGGACGACGACCGCGAGCACGTCGCGAGCGGACAGGACCAGGAAGTCCTCTCCGGCGTACTTGACCTCGGTTCCGCCGTACTTGGAGTAGATGACCTTGTCGCCGACGGCGACGTCGAGCGGAACGCGGTTGCCGTTGTCGTCGATGCGGCCGGGGCCGACAGCGACGACTTCGCCTTCCTGAGGCTTCTCTTTCGCGGTGTCGGGGATGACCAGACCGGAAGCAGTGGTCTGCTCGGCTTCGACCTGCTTGATGACGATGCGATCCTCGAGCGGCTTGATGGAGACCGACACGGTTGACCTCTTCTTTCTCAGTTACAAAACGTCTAGTTAGCACCCTCACTCCGAGAGTGCTAAGTCGAGTTTAGAGGCAGCGCTGGCACTCGCGCAACGTGAGTGCCAGACAATGACGCACCCCGTGCTTGCTACGGTTGCCGGATGGACTCCGCCGAGCTCTCGCTCCTGTTCACCGCCGAGGGCCTGCGCCTGCTCGACTCGCTGCCTCCCTATTCGGCCAAGGATGCGGTGGGCCAGGTCAGTGCCCTGCGAAAGGCCGGCCACTCCCCCGACCTGGTCGCCGCGGTGCTCACCCAGTCGCGGCTGCGCGAGAAGGCGAAGGCCAAGTTCGGCTCCTTCGCCGACCGGCTGCTGTACACGCAGGCCGGCCTCGAGCAGGCCACCCGTCTGCGCGTCTCGGCGCTGCACGCAGGCCGCTTCCGCGATGCCGGGGTGACAAAGGTGGCCGACCTCGGCTGCGGCATCGGCGCCGACGCCCTCTCGCTCGCCGCCCTCGGCATCCCGGTGGTGGGCGTCGAGCGCGACGAGGTGACCGCCGCGATCGCCGCCTACAACCTGGCCGGCTTCGAGGGCGCCGACGTGCAGCTGGCCGACGCCGAGTCGTTCGGGCTCGACGGCTTCGACGGCGTGTACCTCGATCCGGCACGCCGCACCGCCGGCACCGGCGAGACCAGCCGGCTGACGGATGCCGCCGACTACTCGCCCTCGATCGGGTTCGCGTTCGGTCTCGCCGAGCGCCTGCCCACCGGCATCAAGCTCGGTCCGGGCTTCGATCGTTCGCTGATCCCGGCCGGGATGGAGGCCCAGTGGGTCTCGGTCGACGGCCAGCTGGTCGAGATGGGACTGTGGTCGGGCGCGCTCGCCCGGCCCGGCATCCGTCGGTCCGCCCTGGTGTTGCACTCCAGCGGTACCGACGATCTGACGGCCGGGGGCGACAGCGCCGACGCCGAGGTGCGGGCGCTCGGCGAGTACGTCTACGAGCCCGACGGCGCCGTCATCCGGGCCCGCCTGATCGGCGACCTGGCCGGGCGGCTGAACGCGGGGATGCTCTCGGCCGGTATCGCCTACCTCACCGGCGACGAGCACGTCGATTCGCCGTTCGCCGCCGCCTTCCGCGTGCGCGAGCGCCTTCCCGCCGGCGAAGCGGCCCTCAAGAAGGCGCTGCGCGAGCGCCGCATCGGCACGCTCGAGATCAAGAAGCGCGGCATCGACGTCGATCCGGCCGCACTGCGCAGCCGGCTGGGGCTCAAGGGCCCCGAGTCGGCCACGCTCATCCTCACCCGCATCGGCGGCGCCCATGAGGCACTGCTGGTCGACCGCGTGCGGGAATGACGAACGCGGCGCCCCTCCGAAGAGGGGGCGCCGCGCTCGAAACGTACGATCCGCGGATCAGTAGGACGAGTAGTACCCGCTGGTGCCCGCGGCCGCGATGATCACGAAGAAGATCACCACGTAGGCGATCACGATCAGCAGCCCGAGGCCGGTGAACACGTACGAGAGGATCAGGCCGGCCTTCGCGAGGCCCCGGCCCTGCTCACCCGTGCGGTCGATCTGCTTCAGCGAGATGTGCCCCGTCACGATTCCGGCGATCGAGAACACGAACGCCAGGATGATCGTGATGATGGCCAGCGTGTTGTACGGCGCGGCGGCCGGCTGCTGGTAGCCGTAGTACTGCTGGGCGGGCGGCTGGTAGCCGGGGGGCGGCGTCTGGTATCCGCCGGCCGGGGGCTGCGGCGCCTGCTGGTAGGCGGGGGCGGGCTGCCCGTAGGCGGGTGCGGAAGGCGCTGCCGGGGCGGCGGGCTGCTGCGGGTAGCTCGGTGCGCCGTAGGAGGGCGCGGGCGGTGCCGGCGGAGCGCTCGGCGGAACGGGAGCGGCCGGGGGCGTCGGCGCGGCGGGCGGGGCCGGCGTGGAGGCCGGCTCCGAGGGGGTGACCGGCGGAACCGGCGGCTCTCCGGATGCGGGAGTGGGGTTGTTCGTGTCGCTCACGGTGGGCGCCCTTCTTGTCGTCGGCCGCTGGCCGGCCTCAGTGGCTGAGGGCCCGTACGGCGACCGGCCCTGCTTAACAGATTAGGCGCAGGTGGCGTCTCGGCCACCTGCGCCCGGGTGAACTCGCTGAGTTCGGATCGGTCCGCACCGCGGACCGCCCTGATCAGTAGGTGGTGGTGGTCATCGCTCCGCTGGCCGCGAGGGCGGCGATGGCGATGATCCAGATGATGATCAGCACGATCGAGATCGCACCGATGATGATGCCGGCGATGGCCAGGCCACGCCCGTTCTCGCCGGTCTTCTTGATCTGGCTGAGGGCGATGGCACCGAGGATGATCGCGATGACGTTGAAGCCGAGGATCGAGATCACCAGCGACACGATCGCGAGCACGTTGGTCTTGGGGGCGGCGGGCACGGGTGCGTAACCGGGGGCGGGCTGAGTCATGAGAGGCTCCAATAGTCCTGAATGAACGCTGACGGCACCCATCGTGACAGCACGGCTGAGAAAGTGTCAATCACCCCGGTCGTATTGTGTCGCCCGGTCGACCTGGATCTCGGTCACCGGAAGCGTCGAATCGGCTCCGAATCCGAGGCCCGAGGGCGCGTGTCCGGCCGCGATCAGCTGGGCTCCGAGCGCCGCGATCATCGCCCCGTTGTCGGTGCACAGCGACAGCGGCGGGATGCGCAGCGTCACGCCCTGGGCGGCGGCGCGTTCGGCCGCGACCTCGCGCACACGCGCGTTCGCCACCACGCCGCCGCCCAGCAGCAGGCGCGGGATGCCGAAGTCGGCGCAGGCGCGGAAGGCCTTGGTCAGCAGCACGTCCACCACGGCCTCGCGGAAGCTCGCGGCCACGTCGGCCACCGGGATCTCCTCGCCGGCGTCCCCCGCGCGCTCCACCCAGCGGGCCACCGCGGTCTTGAGCCCGGAGAACGAGAAGTCGTAGCGGTGCTTCTCGGCATCCTTCGCCTGCATCAGGCCCCGGGGGAAGTGGATCGCCTTCGGGTCGCCACCGATCGCCGCGCGGTCGATCTGCGGGCCGCCCGGGTACGGCAGGCCGAGCACGCGGGCCACCTTGTCGAAGGCCTCGCCCGCGGCGTCGTCGATGGTCTCTCCGAGCAGCTCGACGTCGCCGGTGAGGTCGCGCACGAGCAGAAGGGAGGTGTGCCCGCCGGAGACCAGCAGTGCGATCGTCGGGTACTCCAGCGACTCGGCCGCGAGCACGTCGGCGCCGACGTGGCCCACGAGATGGTTCACCGCGTAGAGCGGCGTTCCGGTGGCGATCGACAAGGCCTTGGCGGCGCCGACGCCCACCATGAGGGCGCCCGCGAGTCCGGGACCGCTGGTCACGGCGATGGCGTCGATCTCGCCGATCGTCAGCCCCGCCTCGGCGAGCGCCGCATCCAGCGTCGGGGTGAGCGCCTCCAGGTGGGCACGGGCGGCGACCTCGGGCACGACGCCGCCGTAGCGGGCGTGCTCGTCCATCGAACTGGCGATCACGTTCGCGAGAAGGGTCGAGCCGCGCACGATGCCGATGCCGGTCTCGTCGCACGAGGTCTCGATGCCGAGCACCACGGGTCCGTCCGTCATGCGGATGCCTCCTCCTCGGCGAGCGCCGGTCCCGTCACGGGCACCGGCGCCTTCATCACGACGGCGTCCACACCGTCCGGCTGGTAGTACTTCGGGCGCACCGCGATGTCCTCGAAACCGAGCGAGAGGTACAGCCCGTGCGCCACGGGGTTGTCGGCCCGCACCTCGAGGAACACGCTGCGGGCGCCGCGCCGGCCGGCCTCGGCGAGCAGCCGGCTCATCAGCTGACGGCCGAGTCCGCGCCCGCGCGAGCGCTCGGTCACGGCGATGGTCTGGATGTCGGCGTCGGTGGCGCCTTTGGGGCAGAGCAGACCCGCGTAGCCCTGGAGGGCATCCGGATGCTCGGCGTCGATGCCCACGAGGTAATAGCACTCGGGATGCTCGATCTCACGCCGCATCGACTCGCGCGACCAGGCATCCGTGGTGAACGACGACTCCTCGAGCTGCATGATCGCGTCGAGGTCGCCGACGTCCGCCCGTCGCAGCTGCCAGCTCACGGGGTGACCCGCTTGCGCGCACCGGGAACGGTCACGTCGGGTGAACGCAGGTAGAGCGGTTCGGTGAACTCGGGCACTGCGCCGGCCCCGCCGCGCAGTCCGGCGAGGCGCCCGAGGGCCCCCGCGCTCACCTGGGTCGCGTCGATCCGCTCGAACTCGGGGTAGGGCACCTCGTCGGGCTTGCACAGCGCGGGCCCGTCGCTGCGCACGATGCCGCTCTCGTCCAGGTCGTAGCTCGACCAGTACACCTCGCGGCGGCGGGCATCCGTCACCACCAGCAGCGAGCCGCGAAGGCCCGCCGACCACTCGTCGAGCGCGACGGCGTCGTGGCTGACCATCGGGATCAGCGGGCGCCCGATCCCCCAGGCGAAGGCGCGGGCGGCGGCGATGCCCACGCGCAGGCCCGTGAACGGCCCGGGGCCGAGCCCGGTCACCACGGCGTCGATCCCGGATGCCGCGACCCCCGACTCCTCCAGCACGCCCGCGATCATCTCGCCGATCACCTCGGCGTGCCGCATGGTGTCGTCGGTGGAACGCTCGGCGAGCACGAGGTCGCCGTCCACGACGGCCACGGATGTTCCGGCGGAGGTGTCGAGGGCGAGAAGCACCCTCCGAGCCTAACGCCGCGTGCTCAGCTCCAGCGCGGGCCGACGCCGGTGATGCGCACCTGGCGGGGTTCGATCGGCTCGATCGAGGCGTCGTCGGGTTCGACCTCGCCGCCCGCGCCCGCGCCCGCACCGTGCGGGCGGTCGATCTCGATCGAGAGGTACGACTCGGTGAGCACCTCGATCAGGCCGGCACCCCACTCGGCCACCACCACCGAGCGCGCGAAGTCGATGTCGAGGTCGTCGAGCTCGAGGGCACTACCGAGCCGGTAGGCGTCGACGTGCACGAGCGCCGGCCCGCCCACGAGCGAGGGATGCGTGCGTGCCAGCACGAACGTGGGGCTCGTCACCGGGCCCCGCACCTGCAGCCCTTCGCCGAGCCCACGGGTGAAGGTGGTCTTGCCGGCGCCCAGGTCGCCCGTCAGCAGCACGACATCCCCGGCGCGAAGAAGTGCTGCAACCCGGATCCCGAAGGCGTGCATGGTCTCGGGATCCGCGATCTCGAGCACGGCCCCGAGCTCCGCCAGCGCCTCGGCGCCCGTCATTCGCTCGGTCATCGCAGCGTCCCGGCCATCGCGGCCCCGACCATCGCGGCCCCGACTATCATCCGCTCGGTCATCGCCCAGGCTCGCCGAGGTACACCCGCGGCACGCGAGGCCCCACCCGCGCCACGATCTCGTCGCCGATGGTCTCCGCCCAGCCGGCCCACTCCTCGGCGGTCGGCTCGCCGCGGTCGCCTTCGCCGAACACCACCACCTCGTCGCCGGCGGACACCGGATGCTCGCCCACGTCCACCACGAACTGGTCCATGGCGATCCGTCCGGCGATCGGATGCCGCCGGCCGCCGATCCACACCTCGGCCCGTCCGGAGGCGATCCGCGGGATGCCGTCGGCGTACCCGAGCGGCACCAGCGCGAGCGTGCTCTCGGCCTCGGTGCGATAGGTCAGCCCGTACGAGATGCCGTGCCCGGCAGGAACCCGCTTGGTCGACACCACCCGGGCGCGCAGGGTCATCACCGGCCGCAGCCTCAGATCGCGGGCACTCTGGTCGTCGAACGGCGAGATGCCGTACGCGGCGATGCCGAAACGCACGAGGTCGAGGCGGGCCTCGGGCATCCGGATGCCGGCCGAGCTGGCGGCCAGGTGCAGCTGCGCGAACCGCGCCCCCTGCTCCTCGGCGCTCGCCACGGCGCGGCGCAGCCGGCCGAGGGCCACGCCGTCCTCGTCGGGTGAGGCGTCGGCCAGGTGCGACCAAGCGGCGTGCAGCCGCACGGCGTCGAGCCGGTCGAGTTCGATCGCGCGTCGCACCAGGCCCGGCCAGTCCGCCTCGGTGGCACCGTTCCGGCTGAGGCCGGTGTCCACCTTGAGGTGCACGCGGGGCGCTCGGGAGGCGCCGGCGGCCGCGATCGCGTCGAGCTGCCACACCGCCGAGATGCCGAGATCGATGTCGGCCTCGGCCGCCTCCGCGAAGAGCGCGTCGGGGTCGTGCATCCAGGCGAAGATCGGCGCGGTGACCCCGGCCTCGCGCAGCACCAGGGCGGCCGGGATGTCGAGAACGGCGAGCGACGACGCGCCCGCTTCGAGCGCGGCCCGGGCCAGCGGCACCATTCCGTGCCCGTAGGCGTCCGCCTTCACGGCCAGCATCGTCTCGGCCGGCCGGGCGATCGCGGCCAAGGTGCGCACGTTGTGCCGGAACGCGTCCAGGTCGATCACGGCTTCGCGATCGGGCGCGGCTCCCCGCGACACGTCGCCCGCGCCCCCCGCGGTGCCGGTCGCCGTGCCGGCCGCTCGGCCCACACCGGTCTCTGCCGAGCCGCTCATCCGTACACCCGTTCCACGCGCCGGCCGAGCCGCGTCACGATCTCGTAGTTGATGGTCGACGCCGCCTCGGCCCAGTCGTCAGCGCTCGGTTCACCGGCGTCACGATCCCCGAACAGCACCACGCGGTCGCCCACCGCCGCCTGCAGCGAGCCGAGGTCCACCACGAACTGGTCCATGGCCACGCGTCCGACGATCGGATGCACCGACCCGCCGACCCACACGCTCCCCCGGTTCGACACGTGCCGAGGGATCCCGTCGGCGTACCCGAGCGGCACCAGCCCGAGCCAGGAATCGCGCGGCGCGCGGTACGTGTACCCGTACGACACGCCGGTCCCCGCCGTCACCCGTTTGACCGAGATCAGGCGGCTCTCCACGCGCATCGCGGGGCGGAGGCCGAGCGCGGCCGAGTCGGCGTCGTCGAACGGCGACAGCCCGTACGACCCGATCCCCAGCCGCACAAGGTCGAGCCGAGTCTGCGGCAGCCGCAGGGCCCCGGCGGTCGAGGCGAGGTGCCGGATCGAGGGCTCGAGCCCGAGCGAGCGGGCGAGCGCCTCGGCCTCGCCGAAGGCCGCCAGCTGAGCGAGGTCTTCGCTGTCGTCGGCGTTCGAGAGATGGCTGAAGAGTCCTTCGACGACGACCAGTCCGGCGACCTCGGCCTCGCGCGCCGCTCGGAAAACGGTCTCCCAGTCGGCGCGCTGCAGGCCGTTGCGACCGAGCCCGGTGTCGACCTTGAGGTGCACGCGAGCGGGCCGCGCCGTCGTGCCGGCTTCAGCAGCTCGCGAGAGCTGCCGGGCGGTGCTGATCCCGAGCGTGACGTCCTGCGACACCGCCTGCTCGAACGACGGATCCGACCCGTGCAGCCACGCCAGGATCGGCGCCTCGATGCCCGCCGCCCGCAGTGCGAGCGCTTCGTCGACGTCGGCCACCCCCAGCCAGGTCGCGCCCCCCGCGAGCCCCGCGCGCGCCGCCGGCACCGCGCCGTGCCCGTAGCCGTTCGCCTTGACGACCATCATCACGGCCGCCGGCGACACCTGCGCCATGACCTGAGCCACGTTGTGCTCGATGGCCCCCAGGTCGACATGCGCCCGGCGGAGCGCCGGAACGGGAACGGATCCCGCGGCCTGATCCGGGACGGGAACGGATGCGGCTCCCACGACGCCCTCCCCGCTCACGCGGCATCCCCTTCCGCCACCACGAACGCCAGCGCGTTGCCCCCGTCGTGGCTCATGCTGAGGTGCACGCGCGTCGCCCCGATCTCCGCGAGCGCCGCCGCGACCCCGCCCGACACGGAGAACGCGGGGTTGCGATGGTCGTCCGACACGATCCGCATGTCGTGCCACCGGAACTCGGTCGAGTGCCCGACGGCCTTGATCAGCGCCTCCTTCGCGGCGAACCGGGCCGCCAGCGAGCGCACCGGCAGCGCGCGTTCGCCCTCGGCGAACAAGCGCTCCAGCAGCTTCGGCGTCCTCGCGAGAGAGCGCTCGAAGCGGGCCACGTCGACGAAGTCGACCCCGACACCGACGATCACGACGGCCTACTCGACCGTGACCGACTTCGCCAGGTTCCGCGGCTGGTCGACGTCCAGGCCCTTGGCGGTCGCGAGCTCCATGGCGAACAGCTGCAGCGGGATGACGGTCAGCAGCGGCTCGAACAGCGGCGCGGCGAGCGGGATGCGGATCACCTCGTCGGCGAACGGCAGCACCGCCACGTCGCCCTCTTCGGCGATGGCCAGGATGCGCGCCCCGCGAGCGCGGATCTCCTGGATGTTCGACACCACCTTGGCGTGCAGCGAATTCGGGTCGCGCGGCGACGGCACCACCACGAACACCGGCTGTCCGGGCTCGATCAGCGCAATCGGCCCGTGCTTCAGCTCGCCGGCGGCGAAGCCCTCGGCGTGGATGTAGGCGAGCTCCTTGAGCTTCAGCGCCCCCTCGAGGGCCACCGGGTACCCCACGTGGCGGCCGAGGAACAGGATGGCGCGGCTGTCCGACATCCATTTCGCCAGCTGCGTGATCTCGGCGCCGCTCTTCAGCACCTTGGCGATCTTGTTCGGGATGCTCTGCAGCTCGGTCAGCTGAGCGGCTCCGGATGCCGCATCCAGCGTTCCCCGAACCCGGGCGAGGTGCAGCCCGAAGAGGTACAGCGCGGTGATCTGCGCCACGAAGGCCTTGGTGGAGGCGACTGCCACCTCGGGGCCGGCGTGCGTGTACACGACGGCATCCGACTCGCGGGCGATCGTGGCGCCCTGGGTGTTGCAGATCGACAGCGTGCGGGCGCCGTTGGCGATGGCGTACTTGACGGCCATCAGGGTGTCCATGGTCTCGCCCGACTGGCTGATCGACACCACGAGCGTGCGGTCGGAGAGCACCGGCTCGCGGTAGCGGAACTCGTGCGAGAGCTCGACCTCCACCGGGATCCGGGCCCATTTCTCGATGGCGTACTTGCCCAGCATCCCGGAGTAGGCGGCGGTGCCGCAGCCGATGATCACGATGCGGTCGATGCCGGTGAGCACTTCGTCGAGCCCCTCGAGCTCGGGAAGCACGACCTGGCCGTCGACGCTACGGCCGAGGATCGTGTTCGCCACGGCCTCCGGCTCCTCGCTGATCTCCTTGGCCATGAAGCTGCTCCAGCCGCCCTTCTCGGCGGCCGAGGCGTCCCACGACACCTCGAACTCCTGGGCGCCCACCTCGGCGCCGTCGAAGTCGGTGACGGTCACCGAGTCGGGGGTGATGATCACGATCTGGTCCTGGCCGATGGCCACGGCACGACGGGTGTGCTCCACGAAGGCGGCCACGTCGGAGCCGAGGAAGTTCTCGCCCTCGCCGAGGCCGATCACGAGCGGCGAATTGCGGCGCGCGCCCACCACGACGCCGGGCTCGTCCTGGTGCAGCGCGAGCAGCGTGAAGGCACCCTCCAGGCGCGAGACCACGCGGCCGAGAGCGGCGGGCAGGCCGTCGCCCTGTTCGTATTCCCGGCCGAGCATCTTGGCGGCCACCTCGGTGTCGGTCTCGCTGTCGAAGGCGAATCCGTCGTCGAGCAGTTCCTGCTTGAGGGTGGCGAAGTTCTCGATGATGCCGTTGTGGATGAGCGCGATGCGTCCGTCGGCGGAGAGGTGCGGATGCGCGTTGCCGTCGGTGGGGCCGCCGTGCGTCGCCCAGCGGGTGTGCCCGATTCCGGTCTGGCCATCGGCCATGGGCCGGGCCTCGAGGTCGTCGGCCAGCACGGCCAGCTTGCCGGCGCGCTTGCGGGTGGCGAGCGTTCCGTCGGTGCCGATCACGGCCACTCCGGCGGAGTCGTAACCGCGGTATTCGAGTCGGCGCAACCCGCCGAGGAGCACCTCGAGACTGCTGTTGTTGCCGACGTAACCCACGATTCCACACATGCCAGCGAGTTTAGCCGAGCGCCGGCGAGGCAAGCTGATAGCACCGCGCCGAGCGGCAGTGAGGCACGCTGATAGCACCGCGCCGAGCGGCGCGGGGCGACCCTGACAGTGCACAATAGAGTCCTATGCCCGATTCAGCCACGAACGGTTTCGCGCAGTTCAGCCCGTTCACCGAGTTCGACCGGGCGCACTGGGCGGCCCTCGCGCCGTCGACCCCGCATCCGCTTTCCGAGACCGAGGTCGTGCAGCTGCGCGGCCTCACCGACCCGCTGAACCTGCACGAGGTCGACGAGGTCTACCTCCCGCTGGCCCGCCTGATCAACCTCTACGCCACCAGCGCCAAGCAGTTGCACCGCTCCACCACCGATTTCCTGGGCGAGACCTCGAAGAGCACCCCGTTCGTCATCGGCATCGCCGGCTCGGTGGCCGTCGGCAAGTCCACCACGGCGCGGCTGTTGCGCGAGCTGCTGGCTCGCTGGTCGGACACCCCGCGGGTCGAGCTGGTCACCACCGACGGTTTCCTGCTGCCCAACCGCGAGCTCGAACGCCGCGGCCTGATGCAGCGCAAGGGCTTCCCCGAGTCGTACGACCGCCGCTCGCTGCTGCGCTTCGTGAGCGCCATCAAGAGCGGCAACCCCGAGGTGCGGGCGCCGTTCTACTCGCACCTCAGCTACGACATCGTGCCGGAGGCCCAGATCGTGGTGCGCCAGCCCGACATCCTGATCGTCGAAGGCCTGAACGTGCTGCAGCCGCCCTCGGCGAACCGCCTGGCGGTGAGCGACCTGTTCGACTTCTCCATCTACGTCGACGCTCGCACGAGCGACATCGCGAGCTGGTACGAGACCCGCTTCCTGGCCCTGCAGCAGGGCGCGTTCGCGAATCCGAAGTCCTACTTCCACCGCTACTCGAGCCTGTCGGAGACCGAGGCGCGCGACACGGCGAACAGCATCTGGTCTTCGATCAACCTGCCGAACCTGATGGAGAACATCCGTCCCACCCGCTCGCGCGCCACCCTCGTGCTCCGCAAGGGCGCCGACCACAAGGTCAACAAGGTCCTGCTCCGCAAGCTCTGACCCTCTCGCGAGGGCAGCTGCTCAGATCGCCTGTTCGACTCCGGTCGAGAGGCGCTGGCGCACCACTTCGGCGAGCGACTCCGCGATGCGGTCGGCGGTGGCCTGGTCGCCCGCCTCCACCATCACGCGCACCAGCGGCTCGGTGCCCGAGGGGCGCAGCAGCACGCGGCCGGTCTCACCGAGGTCGGCTTCGGCGTCGGCCACGGCCTCGGCGAGCACCCGGTCGCTGGCCACACCGTCGCGGTTCACCCCGCGCACGTTCACGAGCGTCTGCGGGTACACCTTCATCACCGAGGCCAGCTCCGCCAGCGACTTCTTGGTGGCGGCCATGTGGCTCACCAGCTGCAGACCGGTCAGGATGCCGTCGCCGGTCGTGGCGTGATCCGCGAAGATGATGTGCCCCGACTGCTCGCCGCCGAGATTCAGGTTCTTCTCGTTGATGGCCTCGAGCACGTACCGGTCGCCGACCTTCGTCTCGAGCATCGTGATCCCGTGAGCGGCCATCGCCACCTTGAGTCCGAGGTTCGACATCACCGTCGCCACCAGCGTGTTCTCGCGCAGCAGACCGCGCTCGAACTGGGCCAGGGCCAGGATGGCCATGATCTGGTCGCCGTCGATCACCCGGCCGGCCGCGTCGACCGCCAGGCAGCGGTCGGCGTCGCCGTCGTGCGCGATGCCCACGTCGGCGCCGGCCGCGATCACGGCGTCGGCCAGCTGGCCGAGGTGCGTCGAGCCGACCCCGTCGTTGATGTTCATGCCGTCGGGATCGTTGCCGATCACCGTGATCCGGGCACCCGCCTGACTGAACGCCTCGGGCGAGACGCCGGCCGCCGCGCCGTGGGCGCAGTCGAGCACCACGTGCAGGCCGTCGAGGCGGTGCGGCAGCGTCGTCAGGAGGTGCACGACGTACCGGTCTTCGGCATCCGCGAACCGCTTGATGCGGCCGATGGCGCCGCCCAGAGGGGCGAGCTGCGGATGCTCGAGCGCGGCCTCGATGCCGATCTCGATCTCGTCGGGCAGCTTCTTGCCGCCGGCGGCGAAGAACTTGATGCCGTTGTCGGGCGCGGGGTTGTGCGAGGCGGAGATCACCACACCGAAGTCCGCGCCGATGTCGGCGATCAGAAATGCGGCGGCCGGGGTCGGCAGCACTCCGGCGTCGAGAACGTCGACGCCGGAGCTGGCGAAACCGGCCGAGACCGCGGCCGCGATGAAATCACCGGACTGCCGGGGGTCGCGGGCGACCACTGCGACCGGCCGACGGCCGGCATCCCGGGCCGCTTGACCCAGCACGCGTGCACCGGCCTGCGCGATCCGAAGAGCGAGGTCGGCGGTGACGTCCTGGTTCGCGAGCCCACGCACCCCATCGGTGCCGAAAAGGCGAGCCATGCGCTAAGCGTAGAGCCGAAGCGCGATCAGCGCTTCGAGAACTGCGACGCCTTACGGGCCTTCTTGAGACCGGCCTTCTTGCGCTCGATGACGCGGGCGTCACGGGTGAGGAAGCCGGCCTTCTTGAGCTGAGCGCGGTTGTTCTCGCGGTCGATCTCGTTCAGCGCACGGGCGATGGCGAGACGGAGCGCACCGGCCTGGCCCGAGGGGCCACCACCGGTGATCTTCGCGACCACGTCGTAGGAGCCGATCAGGTCGAGCACCTTGAAGGGGTCGGTGATCAGCTGCTGGTGCAGCTTGTTGGGGAAGTAGTGCTCGAACTCGCGGCCGTTCACCACGAGGGTGCCGGCGCCGGGAACGAGGCGCACGCGGGCGATGGCCTGCTTGCGGCGGCCGACGGCTGCGCCGGACACGTTGAGGACGGCGCGGGGGGCGCGGGGCGCCTCTTCGGCCGGGGTTTCGGTGGAGTAGCTCTCGGGAGCCACGTCAATCTGGTCTGCGATCTTCGCCACGGTAGTGATAAGTCCTTTGTCTGAGTCTGCTGAATGAGCGCGGGACGCTACTGGGCGACCTGGTCGATGGTGTACGGAACGGGCTGCTGGGCAGCGTGCGGGTGCTCTCCGCCTGCGTAGACCTTCAGCTTGCGGAACTGGTCGCGACCGAGGGAGGTCTTCGGCAGCATGCCGCGGATGGCCTTCTCGACGGCGCGCTCGGGGTTCTTCTCGAGCAGCTCGGAGTAGCTGACGGCGGTGAGGCCGCCCGGGTAGCCCGAGTGGCGGTAGGCCTTCTTCTGCGCCAGCTTGGAGCCGGTGAGGGCCACCTTGTCGGCGTTGACGATGATGACGAAGTCACCCATGTCCATGTGCGGGGTGAAGGTGGCCTTGTTCTTGCCACGCAGGATGGTGGCGGCGTGGCTGGCCAGACGGCCGAGAACCACGTCGGTTGCATCGATGATGACCCAGCCGCGCTGAACTTCGCTGGCCTTCGGGGTGTAAGTACGCGTCACAGTAGTGCTGCTTTCTTGTTCGAGTGAGGAGTTCGTGAATCCCACTCCGGTGGGTCTTCGCGCTCGGACCGAGCGGAAGGCAGCCGATGGAGGGCTCAACTACGGGTGACGCACAACGAGGCGCGCACACCAAAGGTCAAGGATAGGCGATACCATCCGCCCGGTCAAATGCCGACGGTCACTCCACGGCGGTGCGGCGCGCCCTGGTCTGCTCGGCCCGTGTGCGCAGCTCGCCGTCGACCGGATAGCCCACCTCGGTGAGCACCAGGCCCTTCGCCGGCATCACCAGGAACTCCCCGGTGCGCTGCTGCGCGTCCCGCAGCCGCACCACGTCCTCCCCGTTCAACGAGCCGTCGCCCACCGCCACGGTCGCCCCCACGAGCGAACGCACCATGCTGTGGCAGAAGGCATCGGCCTCGAGCGACGCGATGAGCACGCCGTCCCCCTGCCGCCGCCAGGCGAACGACCGCAGCGTGCGGATGGTGGTGGAGTGCGGGCGGGGCCTGCAGAAGGTCGCGTAATCGTGCAGCCCGAGCAGGGCGCGCGCCGCGGTGTCCATGGCATCGACGTCGAGCTCGGTGGGATGCCGCACAGTGCGCCGTCGCTCGAGCGGATCGTGCTCGGCCGCCGTGTCGGCCACCCGGTAGCGGTACCGCCGCCAGATCGCCGAGAACCGCGCGTCGAAGCCCTCGGGAGCCAGTTCGGAGGAGCGCACCACCACGTCGGAGTCGGCCCCCAGCACACCGTTGATGCGCTGCCCGAGCAGCCGGGCCAGCTCGGCCTCGCCGATCCCTGCCGGCGCGCCCCGGCGTCGCAGGCTCCGCAACTGGTCCTCCGCCAGATCGACGTGGGCCACCTGCCCCGTGGCGTGCACACCGGCATCCGTGCGCCCGGCCACCCACAGCACGGGATTCGGCGGGTATCGCCGGAGGATGATCGCCATCGTCTCCTCGAGCACCCCTTGCACGGTGCGGAAGCCGGGCTGCTTCGCCCACCCCGAGAAGTCGGTGCCGTCGTACGCGATGTCGAGCCGGATCCGCCGCATCCCGCTTTCCTCGATCACATCCACCATCTTAAAGCGAAGAGGGCCCGCATCCTCGACGGATGCAGGCCCTCCTCATGCAGCAGGTGCTACTTGGTCTCCTCTGCGGGAGCCTCGTCAGCAGCCTCGGCCTCGGCGGGAGCCTCGGTGTCGGCGGTGTCGGTCGCGTCGTCGGCGGCGGTCTCCTCGGCGGGAGCCTCCTCGACGACCTCGTCCTCAACCTCGGGCTCGGCCTCGACGGGCGCCGCAGCGGCCTTCGGGGCAGCCTTTGTGGCCTTCTTCTTCGGGGTGACGGGCTCGAGAACGAGCTCGATCTGCACCATGGGGGCGTTGTCGCCCTTACGGAAGCCGAGCTTCGTGATGCGGGTGTAGCCACCCTCGCGCTCGGCGACGAGCGGAGCGATCTCGGTGAAGAGCTCGTGCACGACGTTCTTGTCGCCGATCACGGCGAGCACCCGACGACGGGCGTGCAGGTCTCCGCGCTTGGCGAAGGTGATGAGACGCTCGGTCAGCGGACGCATCCGCTTGGCCTTGGTCTCGGTCGTCTTGATGCTCTTGTGCGTGAACAGGGCGGCAGCCAGGTTGGCGAGGAGCAGGCGCTCGTGCGCCGGTCCGCCGCCGAGACGGGGTCCCTTGGTTGGCTTGGGCATTTCTTATCTCCAGATGTGAATCAGTTGTCGGTCAAGGCGATGCGAAAGGAGGACGTCTTAGACGTTCTCGTCGTCGTATCCGCCGTAGAAGTGGGCGCCGTCGAATCCGGGAACGGTGTCCTTCAGCGAGAGGCCGAGCTCGACGAGCTTGTCCTTCACCTCATCGACCGACTTCTGTCCGAAGTTGCGGATGTTCATGAGCTGCGTCTCCGAGAGGGCGACGAGCTCCGACACGGTGTTGATGCCCTCGCGCTTGAGGCAGTTGTACGAGCGCACCGACAGATCGAGGTCTTCGATCGGAACGGACAGCTCGGACGAGAGCACGGCGTCGACCGGCGCGGGGCCGATCTCGATGCCCTCAGCGGCCGAGTTGAGCTCGCGGGCCAGACCGAACAGCTCGGTCAGGGTGCGACCGGCGGAGGCGATGGCGTCGCGCGGCGTGATGGCCGGCTTCGTCTCCACGTCGACGACCAGGCGGTCGAAGTCGGTGCGCTCACCGGCACGAGTCGCCTCGACGCGGTAGGTGACCTTCAGCACGGGCGAGTAGATCGAGTCGATCGGGATCTGACCGGCCTCGGAGAACTCGCTGCGGTTCTGCGTCGCCGAGACGTAGCCGCGGCCGCGCTCGATGATCAGCTCGAGCTCGAACTTCGCCTTGTCGTTCAGCGTGGCGATGACGAGGTCGGGGTTGTGGATCTCGACACCGGCCGGAGCCGAGATGTCGGCCGCGGTGACCTCGCCCGAGGCGTGCTTGCGCAGGTAGGCGGTGATCGGCTCGTCGTGCTCGCTGGAGACGACGAGGCCCTTCACGTTCAGGATGATCTCGGTGACGTCTTCCTTCACACCGGGGATCGTCGAGAACTCGTGCAGCACGCCGTCCAGGCGGATGCTGGTGACAGCGGCGCCGGGGATCGAGGAGAGCAGGGTGCGGCGGAGGGAGTTTCCGAGGGTGTAGCCGAAGCCGGGCTCCAGCGGCTCGATGACGAACCGCGAGCGGAACTCCGAGATGTTCTCCTCGGTGAGGGTGGGGCGCTGTGCAATGAGCACTGTTATTCCTTTCGGCTGAGTGTCCGCTATATGACACTCACGTGACGAGGTATTGAGTTGTGAGAAAGGACTATCGCCGAAGATCCGGGCTCAGCCCGACTTCAGCACTGACGCCGAGTGCGGTGGGGGCCCGGGAGGGCTCCCACCGCAGTTCGGCGCAATCAGCGCATCGTCACACGCGGCGACGCTTGGGCGGGCGGCATCCGTTGTGCGCCTGCGGGGTCACGTCGTTGATCGAACCGACCTCGAGGCCGGCGGCCTGGAGCGAGCGGATCGCGGTCTCGCGGCCGGAGCCCGGTCCCTTGACGAAGACGTCGACCTTCTTCATGCCGTGCTCCTGAGCCTGGCGCGCGGCCGACTCGGCAGCGAGCTGCGCGGCGAACGGGGTCGACTTGCGCGAACCCTTGAAGCCGACGCCACCCGAGGAGGCCCAGCTGATGACGGCACCGGTGGTGTCGGTGATCGACACGATGGTGTTGTTGAAGGTCGACTTGATGTGGGCCTGGCCCACGGCGACGTTCTTCTTCTCTTTCTTGCGCGGCTTGCGAACGGCCGACTTGGGGGTTGCCATATGTATCTCCTGGAATCCTGGTCAGTCGGCGCGCTTAGCGGCCGGCCTTCTTCTTGCCGGCGACGGTGCGCTTCGGGCCCTTGCGGGTACGAGCGTTGGTCTTGGTGCGCTGACCGCGGACCGGGAGGCCCTTGCGGTGACGGACGCCCTCGTAGGAGCCGATCTCGACCTTGCGGCGGATGTCGGCGGCGACCTCACGGCGGAGGTCACCCTCCACCTTGTAGTTGCCCTCGATGTAGTCGCGGAGAGCGACGAGCTGGTCGTCGCTCAGATCCTTGACCCGGATGTCTCCGCTGATCTCGGTGTCGGCGAGGGTCTTGAGCGCACGCGTGCGGCCGACCCCGTAGATGTACGTGAGGGCAACTTCCACGCGCTTGTCGCGGGGGATGTCAACTCCTGCTAGACGTGCCATTGTGGCTATCTCCTGTTGATGAGTGGAGGTCTGTGACAGTGAATGTGCTCCGGCCTCCGACCGAAGGTGTCCACCGCCCGGCTCTCACCGGGCGGCTTCTGACACTGCCATTTTTCTGAACCGGCCCGAGCGATGAAGCTCGGAGCGGGTAGTTCTAGCCCTGACGCTGCTTGTGGCGCGGGTTGCTCTTGCAGATCACCATCACGTTGCCGTTGCGTCGGATGACGCGGCAGTGCTCGCAGATGGGCTTGACGCTGGGGTTGACCTTCATGTCGTTATCTTTCTTCGCTGTCCTCGTACCTCGCGGGATGCCGCGGGGCCGTTACTTTCCAGCACAGCCGACGGATCGGGGTCTACTTGTAGCGGTAGACGATCCGGCCACGGGTGAGGTCGTAGGGGCTGAGCTCCACGATCACGCGGTCCTCGGGAAGGATGCGGATGTAGTGCTGACGCATCTTGCCCGAGATATGGGCAAGAACCTTGTGCCCGTTCGTCAACTCCACCCGGAACATCGCGTTCGGGAGAGCTTCGACGACTGCGCCTTCGATCTCGATTACACCGTCTTTTTTGGCCATAGCCTCACTGTCACTCAAGTAGTCTGTGCTGGTCGTGCGGAGAATCGGCACACGAAAAATGGGCCGAAAACACCAAAGATCGAGCTTACGCTAAGAAACGCCCGGGCGCAATCAGAGGAATGCGTCCACGGATCGTATAGTGCCCACCAGGTCGCCGAAGAGCGGATGCGAGGGCTCGATGCCGCAGGCCTGTTCCGCGAACTGCTCCGGCGTGAGGGTGGTCAGCAACTCGCGCAGCTCGGCTGTCTGCGGGTCGCTGGGGGCGTCGAAGCGGAGCGCGGCGCGCACGGCACGAAGCAGGGCGGCCGTGGGCAGCCCGCGCTCGGCCAGCTCGGCGGCCGGGCCGATGAAGCGCTCGTGCCGGCTGATCTTGCGCAGCGGCTGACGGCCCACGCGCTCCGGGGTGTCGGTGAGGTACGGGTTGGCGAAGCGCTCGAGGTTCTTCTCCAGGTACGCCTCCTGCGTGGCGGGGTCGAACTCGTGCTTGACCACGAGCAGGGCTTTCGTCTCCTCCAGCACCGCCTTGACCTCGGCGAACACCTCGGGGATGGCGAGCGCCTCGGCGAGCGTCGTCGCTCCCTCGACCCAGCCGTGGTACGCCACCGTGGCGTGCCCGGTGTTGACCGTGAAGAGCTTGCGCTCGATGAACGGCGCGAGGTCGGGCACGAAGTGCGCGAGCGGGATGTCGGGGGTCGAGCCGCCGAAGGGCCCCTCCTCGATCGCCCACTCGAAGAAGACCTCGACCGTCACGTCGAGCCCCGCATCCGGAGCCTGGCCGGGAACGATGCGGTCGACCGCGGTGTTCGCGAACACGGCTTCGGCCAGCGCCGGGGACCCCTCGCCGAGGCGAGCGACGATCTCGCCCTTCAGCACGTCGGTGGCGTTGATGGCGTTCTCGCAGGCCATCACCTGCAGGGGCGGAAGGGCCGGATCGCGCGCCTCGAGGGCCCGGGCGATCACGGGGGCCACGAACTTCAGGATGTTCGGGCCCACCGCGGTCGTCACGATCTCGGCCGTGGCGATCTCGGCCACCACCGCATCCTCGTCGCTGCCGCTGTTGAGGGCGCGGTAGCCGGTGACCGTGGTGGTGGAGGCCCCCTCCCCCACCGCGTGCACCTGGTAGCTGGTCGAGGCGGCGAGCGCGTCGATCAGCTCGGCGTTCACATCGGCGAAGACCACCTCGTAGCCGGCCTCGTGCAGGATGAGCCCCACGAACCCGCGGCCGATGTTGCCCGCGCCGAAATGAACTGCCTTCATGATGAACCGCCTAAAGGTTGGTGCCGATTGCTATTCGTTGACGTCGCCGAGGATCTCGAGGATCTCGCCGGCGTCGGAGGCCGCGAGCAGCTTCGCCACGTCGTCGTCGTCGCTGAACACGATGGCGATCTTGGTGAGGATGTCCATGTGGCCACCGTCTTTCCCGGCGATGCCCACCACGAAGCGCACCTCTTCGCCGCCCCAGTCGAGGGCCTCGTCGTACCGCACGAACGAGAGCGCCGACGCGAGGATCGTGTCCTTGCCCTCGTTCGTGCCGTGCGGGATGGCGAGGAGGTTGCCCATGTACGTCGAGACCGTCTCTTCGCGCTGGAGCATGTAGTCGAGGTATCCGGCCTCGACGGCTCCGGCCGCGATCAGGATGTCGGCGGCCTCACGGATCGCCTCCTCCTTGGTGCGGGCGGTTCCGCTGATGCGGATCTGCGACGGTTCCAGAACGGCCATGGGCTTCTCCTCTATCCGGTGTGTCCGATTATCCAGTTTGTCCGACGATGGCGCCTACTCGGCGGCGTGCTGTTCCTTCAGCTTCTCGACGACTTCTTCGTAGCGGGGGCTGTTCATGAAGTTGTCCACCGACACGTGCTCGGCGCTGGGGGTGCGCTCCTGGGCACGCGGCGTCAGCTCGCGCTGCGTGATCACGAGGTCGACGTCGTCCTCGAGGTTCGCGATGGACTTGTTGACCACCGTGACGCCCTCGATGCCGGCCTTCTTGATCTTATTCCGCAGCACCGATGCGCCCATGGCGCTCGAGCCCATTCCCGCGTCGCAGGCGAACACGATGTTCTTGATCGGACGGGTGTCGGTCAGCAGCGAGGTCTCCTCGGCCACGGTCTCGGCGTCGCCGGCGGGAACGCCCTGCGATCCGAGGGTGCCGAGCACCGAGCTCTCCTTGCCCTTGTTGGCCGTGGTCTTGGCCACCGCGGCGGCGAGGTCGCCGGCGTTCTCGTTCTCCAGATCCCGCTTGCGGCTGGCGCGCAGGATGATCGACGCCACCAGGAACGAGACGGCGGCGGCGAGCACCACCGACAGGATGACTCCGAGGAAGCTGTCCGGAGGAGTCGCAGCCAGAATGGCGAAGATCGATCCAGGGGAAGCAGCCGTCCGCAGGCCCGACTGGAACAGCACGTTGGTCGCCACGCCGGTCGCGCCACCCGCGATGGCCGCGACGATCACCAGGGGCTTCGCCAGGATGAACGGGAAGTAGATCTCGTGGATGCCGCCGAAGAACTGGATGATGGCCGCTCCGGGTGCGCTGGCCTTCGCCAGTCCCACGCCGAAGATCGAGAAGGCCAGCAGGATACCCAGACCGGGGCCGGGGTTCGATTCGATCAGGAACAGGATGGACTTGCCGCTCTCCTGCACCTGGATGGCGCCGAGGGGCGTGAACACGCCGTGGTTGATTGCGTTGTTCAGGAACAGCACCTTGCCGGGCTCGACGAGGATGCTCACGAGCGGCAGCAGGCCCAATCCGGTGAGCCAGTTGACGCCGGCCTCCAGCGCCGAGCTGATGCCCTGGATGACCGGCGCGATTCCGAAGAAGCCCGCGATCGCCAGGATGAAGCCCAGGATTCCGGCCGAGAAGTTGTCGACCAGCATCTCGAAGCCGGCCTTGATCTTCCCCGCCCAGAGCTTGTCGATCTGCTTGATCAGGTAGGCGCCCAGCGGGCCCATGATCATCGCGCCGATGAACATCGGGATGCTGGCGCCGACGATCACGCCCATGGTGGCGATCGTGCCCACCACACCGCCGCGCGCTCCGTAGACCATGCGGCCACCGGTGTTGGCGATGAGCAGAGGGAGCAGGTAGGTGAGGATCGGTCCCACCAGGCCGACGTACGACGTGATCGTCGCGCCGTCCTCGTTCAGGCTCAGCTGCGTGAGTCCACCGGTCCAGCCGATCTGCGAGACGTCACCGCCACCACCGAGGATGCCGTTCGGCAGCCAGCCGGTGGCGATGAAGAGGCTGGTGATCAGGCCCCAGGCGATGAACGCCGGGATGTTCGGCATGACCATGCCGCTGAGGAAGGTGCCGAAGCGCTGCACGCGGACGCGTGCACCACCTCCGGCGGCCTTGGTTTCTGACGTCGTTGTCATGACGGCTTCTCCGTTTCTGTGATGTTCGGGTTGTGCTAGGGGTGAGGGGTGGATCAGCCGGCCGCAGCGGCCGCGGTGACGGCACCGCGAGCCTCGACGGCGCTGTTGGCCGAGAGCGCGAGCTCGGCGAATCGCTTCGCCTCGTCGAGCGTGAAGCGGGCCAGCTCGGCGCGCACGTCGGCCAGGGCCGACGGCGACATCGACAGGGTGGTGGCGCCCAGGCCGACGAGCACGACGGCCAGCAGCGGGTCGGCTGCGGCCTCGCCGCAGATGCCGACGGGCTTGCCGAGGGCCTGGCCGGCCTTACCGACCTCGCCCACGAGCTTCAGCACGGCGGGGTGCCACGGGTCTTGGAACGATGCCACCGAGCCCAGCAGCCGGTCGGCCGCCAAGGTGTACTGGGTGAGGTCGTTGGTGCCGATCGAGGCAAAGTCGGCGTCGGCGAGGATGCGGTCGGCCAGCAGGGCGGAGGAGGGGACCTCCACCATGACACCGGCGGTCTTCAGTCCCACCTCGCGGGCGAGAGCGGTGAAGTAGCGGGTCTCCTCGACGGTGGAGACCATCGGGGCCATCACCCACACGTCGGCGTCGGTCTCGGCCTCGGCGGCCGCCAGGGCGGTGAGCTGGTCGCGCAGGATGGGCTCGTTCGCCCGCAGGGCACGCAGGCCGCGCAGGCCCAGCGCCGGGTTCTCCTCGGCGGCGTCGTTGAGGAAGCTGAGCGGCTTGTCGGCCCCGGCATCCAGGGCGCGCACGACGACCTTCTTTCCGGCGAAGGCCTGCAGCAGGCGCACGTACTGGGCCTTCTGCTCCTGCACCGTGGGAGCGCTCGTGGAGTCGAGGAAGAGGAATTCGGTGCGGAACAGGCCCACGCCCTCGGCGCCCTTGGCGAGGGCGTCCTCGGCGCCGTCGGCCGAGCCGAGGTTGGCCAGCAGCGGCACCGGGGTGCCGTCGGCGAGCGCGCCCGGGCCGGTCGCGGCACCGCGGGCGTTCTTCAGCTGCTCGGCGCGATCCTGAGCGGCATCGCGCTCCTCCGCGCTCGGCGACACCGTCACGGTGCTGCCGGCGGCGTCGACGATGACCTCCGTGCCGTCGCGCAGCGCGAGCGCGTCGGCGACACCGACGATCGCCACGATCGACTTCTCGCGGGCCAGGATCGCCGTGTGCGAGGTAGGCCCGCCGTCGCTGGTCACCAGCGCCAGCACCTTGTCGAGGTCGAGCAGTGCGGTGTCGGCCGGGGCAAGGTCGCGGGCCACCAGAACGAAGGGGTACTCGGGGTCGGGCACGCCGGGAGCCGGCACGCCGCGCAGGTGCGCGACGACCCGCTGCGAGACGTCGTCGAGGTCGGTGGCGCGCTCGCCCATGTAGCCGCCCAAGCTCAGCAGCAGGTCACGGAAGGCGGCGAAGGCCTCGAACACGGCGCGCTCGGCGGTCTTGCCGGCGTCGATCCGCACGCCGACGTCGTCGATCAGGGTCGGGTCCTCGGCCATGAAGGCCTGGGCCTCGAGCACGTCCTTGGCCGATCCGCCGGCCCGCTCGCCGCGGTGGCGGATGATGGCGGCGGTGGCCGCGAGGGAGGCGCGGGCGCGCTCCTTCTCCGCGTCGGGGGTGAGCGCGCTGGCGGCGTCGTCGGGTTCGGGCAGCGGATCGGGCATCCGGAGCACCGGGCCCACGGCCACGCCGCGGCCGATGCCGGTGCCGTGCAGCTGGGAGGTCACCTCGGCAGCCATCACTCGGCGTCCAGGTCGGAGCCGAGCAGCGCCACGAGCTCGTCGAGCAGGGCGTCGGCCGACGGGTCGTCGGAGCTGAGGGTGACGGTGTCGCCGTGCTCGATGCCGAGCGAGATGACGCCGAGGATGCTGGCGGCGTTCACGGCGGATCCGCCGTCCTTGGAGATCTGCACCGGCAGACCCGACTTCGCCACGGCCTGCGTGAACAGGCTCGCGGGGCGGGCGTGCAGCCCGTGCTTGGACGCCATTTCGACGGTACGTTCGGCCATCTCGGTCACTCTCCTCTGATCGTCTCTGCCTTGAGCGATGTTCTCGATCCGCGCGAGTCTGCGAGCAGCTCCGACACGAGGTCGGCCGCGGCCTCCGCTCCCTCCGGTCCGAACACGGTGTCCGGCAGCAGGGCGGCGCGCGCACCCACCCGTGCGGCACGCGCGTTCAGCTCATCGAACTGCGTGTCCAGGTGGGGGCCGACCAACAGGATGCTCGTCGTCCCGAGCCGCTCGTCGAGATCCGGCTGCGCAGCCGCTTCGACGATCAGCTCCAGGTCGCGGGCCCGCAGGGCCTTGCGCAACCGCAACGCGAGGAAGGTGCTGGATGCTCCTGCACCGCAGACGATCAGCACCGTATCCACACGCACGCCTCCTCGCGTCCTGTTCGATCCTGTTCATCCTCAGCCACGGGCGCGCGCGCTTCCAGCAGGAATGCTTCCTCACCCCCGGAAACCTTTCTGAACACCGGCTAGGAATCCCTGTTCCGCCGTTGATTTCCCAGGATGCGGCGCGCCCGGCCGGGCCGGGTACGCTTGATCTGCAACAGCGTCGGAACCGTCGGCGCCAGGGATGACGGGTGATGAGCGAGAAGTACGAGCGGTTGCTGGAGTACCTGGCCGAATCCGACGAATGGATGACGGCCGGTCAGCTCGCGGATCGCCTCGGCGTCACCACCCGCAGCGTGCGCAGCTACGTCACCAGCGTCAAGACGGCGGCGAAGCCGCTCGACGTGATCGCCTCCTCCACCAGCGGGTACCGGTTGAACCGCGACGCCTACGCGTCCTTCGTGGCCGAGCGGCGCTCGCGCGACTCCGAGCCGGGCAGCCCGCGCGAACGGGTGCACTTCATCATCCGGCGGCTCGGCGACTCCCCCGACGGCCTCGACGTCTACGAACTGGCCGCCGAGCTCTTCGTCAGCGAGTCCACGGTCGAAGCCGACCTCCGCAAGGCCAAGCTGCTGGTCGACGACGCCGGCCTCGCGCTCGCGCGCCGCGGCAGCCTGGTGACACTCGCCGGCAGCGAGCTCAACCGCCGCCGGCTGCTCAGCCGCCTCTTCCGCGACGAGAGCGCCCAGGGCTTCCTCGATCTGGAGAACATCCAGCGCGAGTTCTCGTCCGAGAACCTCTCCGCTTTCAAGTCCGACCTGCTCGCGATGCTCGACGGCAACGGCTACTTCGTCAACGAGTACTCGATCAACAACGTTCTGCTGCACATCGCCATCGCCGTCGACCGGGTGGGCAAGCAGCTCTCGATCGAGCCGGCCGACGAGCGCCCCGTCACCGATGTGGTGCGCGACATCTCCGCCCAGCTCGACGGGCTCATCCGTTCGCACTTCCATGCCACCCTGAGCGCCCGCGAACTCGCCTACCTCTCGGTGCTGCTCACCACCCGGGTGCTCACCCCCGGGCACGACGAGTCGACCGAGAGCGTGGCCCTCAACTATCTCGACGACGACGACCTCGCCGCGATGCGCCGGATCGTGCAGCTGGCCAGCGACGAGTATCTGGTCGACCTCGACGACGAGGACTTCATCGTGCGGCTGAGCCTGCACATCCGCAACCTGGTGGCCCGGGCGCAGGAGAACTCGTACTCGCGCAACCCGATGACCCGCTCGATCAAGGGTTCGTTCCCGATGATCTACGAACTCGCCGTCTTCATCGCCAGCCAGATCCAGCGTCGCGAGAACATCGTCATCAACGACGACGAGATCGCATACATCGCCCTGCACGTCGGCTCCTACCTCGAACGGCAGAATCTGCGCGAGGAGCGGGTCACCTGCGCCATCGTGTGCCCGAACTACTACGACATGCACGTGATGCTCCGGCGAAAGCTCGAGGCCGAACTGGGCTCGGAGCTGCAGATCGACGTGGTGATCACGCGCGCCGACGTCGACTGGGCCGCCCTCGCCTCCGACATCGTGGTCACCACCATCTCGGTGCCGACCGCACGCGACAACGTCGTCGTCATCCAGCCCTTCCTCACCGAGAACGACGTCGAGGCGATCCGGCGCACCATCAGCTCGGTGCGCCGGCACCGGCGCCGGATGGAAATCAAGGACGAGCTGCTGCAGTACTTCGACGAGCGGCTGTTCTTCCGCGAGCTGCAGGCGCCGTCCGAGGCGTCGATGATCCGCTCGCTGGGCGAGGCCATGGTGCAGCTCGGCGTGATCGACGAGGCCTACGTCGACGGCGCGATCGAACGCGAGCGGATGTCGTCGACCGCCTTCACCGACACCATCGCGGTTCCGCACGCGATGGCCATGAGCGCCTCACGCACCGCGATCGCGATCGTGCTGAACGAGAGCGCCATGACCTGGGGTGAGAACCGGGTGAACGTGATCGCGCTGATCGCCTTCAGCGCCAGCGGCCGCAAGGCCTTCCAGACGGTCTTCGATCAGCTGGTGGAGGTGTTCTCCGACCGCGACGACGTGCAGCGGATCGTGCGCCGGGGCACCGACTTCGCCTCGTTCATCGATGAACTCGTCCACGTCATGGACACCTGATCCGGCTTCCCACCCTCCTGGCGTCGAACTACGGGATCGGGATGGGGGTGATGCCGAGGGGCGCGAGGCCCGCCGCGCCGCCGTCTTCGGCGGTGAGCACCCAGATGCCGTCCTTGTGCACGGCCACCGAATGCTCCCAGTGCGACGACATGCTGCCGTCGGCGGATGCCACGGTCCACTCGTCTTCGCGCACGTAGGTGTCGGTGGTACCGGCCGTGATCATCGGCTCGATCGCCACCACCAGGCCGGGCTTCACCTCGGGCCCGCGCTGACGCACTCGGTAGTTGAACACCGGTGGCGCCTCGTGCATGCTGCGGCCGATCCCGTGCCCGATGTAGTCGGTGAGGATGCCGTAGGTCGCTCCCTGCGCCACCGAGGGATGGTCCTCCACATACTCCTCGATCGCCTCCCCCACCTCGTTCAGGTGGCGGGCGGTCGCGAGCCGGGCGATGCCGTGCCAGAGCGACTGCTCGGTCACGTCGGAGAGAAGCCGCCGGGCCGCCACCACGTCAGGGCGTGCCGGGTCGTCGAGCACGATCGTGATCGCCGAGTCGCCGTTCCAGCCGCCCACGTCGGCGCCGCTGTCGATCGAGACGATGTCGCCCGGTTCGAGCAGACGCCCGTTCGGGATGCCGTGCACGATGTCGTCGTTGACCGACGTGCAGACGGTGTGCGCGTATCCGGGCACCATCTGGAAGTTCGAGACACCCCCGCGCGAGCGGATCGCCTGATCGGCGATGTCGTTCAGCTCGAGCGTCGAGATCCCGGGCCTGATGGCCGCACGAACGGCCGCGAGCGAGGCAGCGGTCACCAGTCCGGGCTCCACCATCAGCCGCAGTTCCGCCGGCGTCTTGTAGATGCCCTTGTTGCGGCCGATCATCGGACGCCAACCAGCGCAGGGCGGCCGATCATCGGACGCCAACCAGCGCAGGGCGGCCGATCATCGGACACCGATCCGCACGGTGCGGCCTGTCACCGGCTGGCGAGGGCGGCGATGATCCGCCCGGTGACCTCATCGATGGCGCCGAGGCCGTCGACCTCCACCACGAGTCCGCGGCCGGCGTAGACCTCGATCAGCGGAGCGGTCTGCTCGGCGTACACGTCGAGGCGCTTGCGGATGACCTCTTCGGTGTCGTCGCTGCGCCCCTGTTCGGCCGAGCGCTTGAGCAACCGGGTGACGACCTCGTCGGTGTCCGCCGTGAGAACCACGACCGCGTCGAGCGTGGACCCGCTGACACCGAGGATGTCGTCGAGCTCCTCGACCTGCTGCAGCGTGCGCGGGTAGCCGTCGAGCAGGAAGCCGTCGATCACGTCGTCCTGGCCCAGCCGGTCGCGCACGAGGTCGTTGGTGAGGCTGTCGGGCACGTACTGCCCGGCATCCATGTACTCCTTGGCCTTGACCCCGAGCTCGGTGCCGTTCTTCACGTTCTCACGGAAGATGTCACCGGTCGAGATGGCCGGGATGCTGTACGCCTCCGACAGCCGTGCCGCCTGGGTGCCCTTTCCGGCTCCGGGAGGGCCGATGAGCAGAAGGCGCAGTGCAGCGTTCACCTGAGGGGTCCCTCCGTCGGTGGTCATCGCAGAAGTCCCTCATAGTGCCGCTGCTGCAGCTGCGAGTCGATCTGCTTCACGGTCTCGAGGCCGACGCCCACGATGATCAGGATCGAGGCGCCGCCGAACGGGAAGTTCTGGTTCGCCCCGACCGCTACCAGGGCTATCAGCGGCAGCAGGGCGATCAAACCGAGATAGATCGATCCGGGGAGCGTGATGCGGGTGAGCACGTAGTCGAGGTACTCGGCGGTGGGGCGGCCGGCCCGGATGCCCGGGATGAAGCCGCCGAACTTCTTCATGTTGTCGGCGACCTCTTCGGGGTTGAAGGTGATCGCCACGTAGAAGTAGGTGAAGCCCACGATGAGCAGGAAGTACAGCGCCATGTACAGCGGGTGATCGCCGCGCACGAGGTAGTTGTTGATCCAGGTGACCCAGGGGGCCGCCTCCTGGCCCGCGGGTGGCTGGTTGAACTGCGCGATCAGGGCCGGCAGGTACAGCAGCGACGAGGCGAAGATGACGGGCACAACACCGGCCATGTTGACCTTGATCGGGATGTAGGTGTTGTTGCCGCCGTAGGTGCGACGCCCGACGACGCGCTTGGCGTACTGCACCGGGATACGCCTCTGCGAGAGCTCGACGAACACCACCAGGCCCATCACCAGGATGCCGACGGCGATCACCAGCAGGAAGATCTCGAAGCTCTTGGTCTGGGCGATCAGCCACAGCGAGGCGGGGAAGCGGGCGGCGATCGAGGTGAAGATCAGCAGCGACATGCCGTTGCCGATGCCGCGCTCGGTGATCATCTCACCGAACCACATGATGACGCCGGTACCGGCGGTCATGGTGATGACCATCAGCAGGATGGCGTACCAGGCGTCGTTGGTGATGAGCTGGCCGCACTCGGCGACCGTGGAGGTGCCGAACAGTGCGCCGCTGCGAGCCACCGTGATGAGGGTGGTGGACTGCAGGATGGCAAGCGCGATGGTGAGGTAGCGGGTGTACTGCGTGAGCTTGCTCTGCCCCGACTGGCCCTCTTTGTAGAGGGTCTCGAAGTGCGGGATGACCACGCGCAGCAGCTGCACGATGATCGAGGCCGTGATGTACGGCATGATCCCCAGCGCGAAGATGGAGAGCTGCAGGAGCGCTCCCCCGCTGAAGAGGTTGACGAGCTCGTAGAGGCCCGAGGTGCCCTGGTTGGCGGCCAGACAGGTCTGCACGTTTCCGAAGTCCACGAAGGGAGCGGGGATGAAGGATCCCAGACGGAACAGCGCGACGATGCCGAGCGTGAAGCCAATCTTCCTGCGGAGATCCGGAGTCCGGAAGATCCGCGCGACGGCTTTGAACAAAAAGGGCCTCCTGCGTTCGTGTGGCTCAATGCCAAGAAGACCGGTGACCCGAATCGTGGCCTCGATAGGCTACATCATTCAGATGTCGCATATTCGAAGCACCGAGTAGGGTCACCGGTCGACTGTAGTACTTACTTGACGGAACCACCTGCGGCGACGATCTTCTGCTCAGCGGAGCCGGAGACCTTGTCGACCGCGACGTTCAGCTTCACGGAGATGTCGCCATCGCCGAGAACCTTGACCTTCTCGTTCTTGCGAACCGCTCCCTTGGCCACCAGGTCGGCGATGGTGACATCGCCGCCGGCGGGGTAGAGGTCGGCGAGCTTGTCCAGGTTCACGACCTGGTACTCGACGCGGAACGGGTTCTTGAAGCCGCGCAGCTTCGGGGTGCGCATGTGCAGAGGCATCTGCCCACCCTCGAAGCCGACGCGCACCTGGTAGCGGGCCTTGGTGCCCTTGGTGCCACGGCCGGCGGTCTTACCCTTCGAGCCCTCACCGCGGCCGACGCGGGTACGCGCCTTCTTGGCCCCCGGAGCGGGACGGAGGTGGTGCACCTTCAGCACGTGCTCGCGGGGAGCAGCAGCCTCGGTGTCGGCCTTCTTGGCAGCCGGAGCCTTCGCGGCGGCCGGAGCCTTCACGTCAGCGGCAGCGGCGTCGGCCTTGGGAGCGGCGGCCTTCTTGGGAGCGGCAGCCTTGGCCGGAGCCTTGGCGGCAGCGGCCTTGGGGGCCTTCTCCGCAGCATCCGCCTTGGGAGCGGCGGCCTTCGAGGCCGCAGCCTTCTTCGGAGCCGCCTTCGCGGTCTCCTTGGCTTCTTCTTCAGCCATTAGTCAATCTCCTCGACCTTCACCAGGTGTGCGACGGTGCGCACGTACCCACGGTTCTGGGCGTTGTCTTCGCGCACGACGACGTCGCCGATGCGCTTCAGTCCGAGGCTGCGCAGCGTGTCACGCTGGTTCTGCTTCTCGCTGATCTTGGACTTGATCTGGGTCACCTTCAGGCTCGTGGCCATCATGCACCTGCCTTCGCTGCGAGGGCGTCGGCCTCGGCACGCACCAGGCGGGCCGGGGCGACGTCTTCGAAGTCGAGGCCACGGCGGGCGGCGACGGCGCGCGGCTCTTCGAGCTGCTGCAGTGCCTCGACGGTGGCGTGCACGATGTTGATCGTGTTCGACGAGCCGAGCGACTTCGAGAGGATGTCGTGGATGCCGGCGCACTCGAGGACGGCGCGCACCGGGCCACCGGCGATGACGCCGGTACCGGCGGCGGCGGGGCGCAGGAGCACCACACCGGCGGCCGCCTCACCCTGAACCGGGTGGGGGATCGTGTTTCCGACGCGGGGGACGCGGAAGAAGTTCTTCTTCGCCTCCTCGACGCCCTTGGAGATCGCGGTCGGCACCTCGCGGGCCTTGCCGTAGCCGACGCCCACCAGACCGTTGCCGTCGCCGACGACCACGAGAGCGGTGAAGCTGAAGCGACGACCACCCTTCACGACCTTGGAGACGCGGTTGATGGTGACGACGCGCTCGAGGAAGTTGCTCTTGTCCGAGTCGCGCCCGCCGCGGTCACCGCGGTTGGGGTTGCGCTCGCGACCGCCACGGCGGGCCTCGCGGGGCTCGTTCTGGGTCGACTCCGTCGAGGCCGCAGTCTCGACCGGAGCCTGGGCAACTGCTGCCACGTCCTGCTCCTTGTTGGTTTCGGTGCTCACAGGCTCAGACCACCCTCTCGTGCTCCATCGGCGACGGCCGCGACGCGACCGGCGTAGCGGTTACCACCGCGGTCGAACACGACGGCCTCGATACCGGCCTGCTTGGCGCGCTCGGCGACCAGCTCACCGACCTTCTTGGCCTTGGCGGACTTGTCACCATCGAAGGTGCGCAGGTCGGCCTCGAGGGTCGACGCCGACGCGAGGGTGAAACCCCGGCTGTCGTCGACGACCTGCACGAAGACGTGACGGGCCGAACGGGTGACGACCAGGCGCGGACGCGCCGGGGTGCCTTCGACCTTCTTGCGAAGACGCGTGTGCCGGCGATCGCGGGCTGCGGACTTCGACTTTCCTCTGGTTCCAGTAGCCATGGTCTACTTACCACTCTTTCCGGCCTTGCGGCGAACGACCTCGCCGGCGTAGCGCACACCCTTGCCCTTGTAGGGCTCGGGCTTGCGCAGCTTGCGAATGTTGGCGGCAACCTCACCGACGGCCTGCTTGTCGATGCCGTTGACCGTGAGCTTGTTGTTGCCCTCGACGGTGAACGTGATGCCCGCAGGCGGTTCGACCGAGATGGGGTGGGAGTAGCCGAGGGCGAACTCGACGCCCGAGCCCTTGGCCGCGACGCGGTAACCGGTACCGACGACCTCGAGGCTCTTGGTGTAGCCCGTGGTGACGCCGATGATCTGGTTCGCGATGAGGGTGCGCGTCAGGCCGTGCAGCGAACGCGAGGCGCGCTCGTCGTCCGGACGGGTGACGAGAACCTGGTTCTCCTCGATGGTGGCCGCGATGGGCGACGCGATGGTGAGCGCGAGCTCACCCTTGGGGCCCTTGACGGCGACGGCCTGGCCGTCGATCGTCACAGTGACGCCGGCGGGGATGTCGATGGGAAGACGTCCGATACGTGACATTGTCGGTTACCACACGTAGGCGAGGACTTCCCCACCCACGCCCTTCTTGCTCGCCTGACGGTCCGTCAGCAGACCCGAGGAGGTGGACAGGATCGCGACGCCGAGGCCACCGAGAACCGTGGGGATCTCGGTCGACTTCGCGTACACCCGGAGACCGGGCTTGGAGACGCGCTTGATGCCGGCGATGGAACGCTCGCGGTTGGGACCGAACTTGAGGCTGAGCGTCAGGGTCTGGCCGACCTTGGCGTCGGTCACCTCCCAGTCCGCGATGTAGCCTTCGGCCTTCAGGATGCCGGCGATGTGCGACTTGAGCTTCGAGTGCGGCATCGACACGGTGTCGTGGTGTGCCGAGTTCGCGTTGCGCAGTCTGGTCAGCATGTCTGCGACCGGATCTGTCATTGTCATTGTGGTGCCTTTCGCGCCTGGTTTCGGTCACGCTTTACGAGCGAGCCGACCTGTGGTCGTCGTGGGTGGGGTGGTGCTTAGGAGTTTTCGGCCGTCTTGAAGGGGAAGCCGAGCGCCTTGAGCAGCGCGCGTCCCTCGTCGTCGGTCTTCGCGGTGGTCACGACGGTGATGTCGAAGCCACGCACGCGGTCGATCTTGTCCTGGTCGATCTCGTGGAACATCGACTGCTCGTTGAGACCGAAGGTGTAGTTGCCACGGCCGTCGAACTGCTTGTCCGAGAGACCGCGGAAGTCGCGGATACGGGGCAGCGCGAGCGAGAGCAGGCGGTCCAGGAACTCCCAGGCGCGGTCACCGCGGAGGGTGACGTGGGCGCCGATGGGCTGACCCTCACGCAGCTTGAACTGCGCGATGGACTTGCGGGCCTTCGTGACCTGCGGCTTCTGGCCGGTGATCGCGGTGAGGTCCTTGACCGCACCGTCGATGATCTTGCCGTCGCGGGCGGCCTCACCCACACCGGTGTTCACGACGATCTTGACGATGCCGGGAACCTGGTGGATGTTGGTGAACGAGAAGTCCTTCGTCAGCTGCGCGACGATCTCGTTCTGGTACTTCTGCTTCAGGCGCGGCTGGATCTTGCCAGCGGGCGCGGCAGTCTCGGTGCTCATCAGAGGTCTTTTCCTGACTTCTTCGCGTAACGAACGCGGACCGTCTTGGTGACGCCGTCCTTCGTGACTTCTTCGTTGCGGTGACCCACGCGGGTCGGCTTCTTGGTCTCGGGGTCGACCACGGCGACGTTCGACACGTGGATCGGGGCCTCGACGGTCTCGATTCCACCGGTCTTGGTGCCGCGCTGCGACTGTCCGACACGGACGTGCTTCTTGACGAAGTTCACGCCCTCGACGATGACGCGGTCCTTCTCGACCTGCACCTCGATGACACGACCCTGCTTGCCGCGGTCTCCGCCGCGGTCCTGGCTGGGGCCGGAGATGACCTGAACCAGGTCACCCTTCTTGATCTTGGCCATGACTAGATAACCTCCGGGGCGAGCGAGATGATCTTCATGAACTTCTTGTCACGGAGCTCACGGCCGACCGGTCCGAAGATGCGGGTACCGCGGGGGTCCCCGTCGTTCTTCAGGATGACGGCGGCGTTCTCGTCGAACTTGATGTAGGAACCGTCGGGACGACGGGTGGACTTGACGGTGCGGACGATGACGGCCTTGACCACATCGCCCTTCTTGACGTTGCCACCGGGGATGGCGTCCTTGACGGTCGCGACGATGACGTCGCCGAGACCTGCATAGCGACGACCGGATCCACCGAGCACGCGAATCGTCAGGAGTTCCTTGGCGCCGGTGTTGTCGGCCACCTTGACTCGTGATTCTTGCTGCAGCATGTTACTTCGCCTTCTCCAGGATCTCGACCAGGCGCCAGCGCTTGGAGGCGCTCAGCGGACGGGTCTCGTTGATGAGCACGAGGTCGCCGATGCCGGCGCTGTTGGTCTCGTCGTGCGCCTTCACCTTGGAGGTGCGGCGGATGACCTTGCCGTACAGCGGGTGCTTCACGCGGTCTTCGACCTCGACGACGATGGTCTTGTCCATCTTGTCGGAGGTGACGTAGCCGCGGCGGGCCTTGCGGTATCCGCGGGCCGCCTCGTCCTTGACGTCGTGCGAGGAGGACTCGTGTCCGGTCGCAACGACCTTCTCTTCGGTCTTAGCCATTACTTGCTGGCCTCCTCGGTGTCGTCGGCGGGCGCAGCCTCAGCGGCAGCCGCCTTCTTGGTGGACTTCTTGGTCGTCTTGGCCGGGGCCTCGACGGGGGCGGGGGTGGCACGGATGCCGAGCTCCCGCTCGCGGATGACGGTGTAGATGCGCGAGATGTCGCGCTTCACCGCACGGAGACGGCCGTGGCTTTCGAGCTGGCCGGTCGCCGACTGGAAGCGCAGGTTGAACAGCTCTTCCTTGGCCTTGCGAAGCTCCTCGAGAAGTCGAGAATCTTCGAACGTGTCGAGCTCCGCCGGGGCGAGCTCCTTAGAACCGATCGCCATTACGCGTCGCCCTCCTCGCGCTTGATGATGCGTGCCTTGAGAGGCAGCTTGTGGATTGCACGGGTGAGTGCCTCGCGAGCGACGGTCTCGTTGACCCCGCTCAGCTCGAAGAGCACTCGGCCCGGCTTGACGTTCGCGACCCACCACTCGGGCGAACCCTTACCGGAACCCATGCGGGTCTCGGCGGGCTTCTTGGTCAGCGGACGGTCGGGGTAGATGTTGATCCACACCTTTCCACCACGCTTGATGTGACGCGTCATCGCGATACGAGCGGACTCGATCTGACGGTTGGTCACGTACGCGGGGGTGATGGCCTGGATACCGAACTCACCGAAGCTCACCTTGGTGCCACCGGTGGCGTGGCCACTGCGACCCGGGTGGTGCTGCTTGCGGTGCTTGACTCGACGGGGGATAAGCATGGTTACGCCTCAACTCCTGCTGCAACCGGTGCGTCCGCCTTCGGGGCGGAGTTACGGCGCGGACGGTCGCGGTCGCCGCGCTCGGGGCGCGAGGACTTCTGGTTGGCCTGCTCGCGAGCGAGCTCCTTGTTGGTGATGTCGCCCTTGTAGATCCAGACCTTCACACCGATGCGGCCGAACGTCGTCTTGGCCTCGTAGAAGCCGTAGTCGATGTTGGCGCGGAGGGTGTGCAGCGGCACGCGGCCCTCGCGGTAGAACTCGGAACGGCTCATCTCGGCGCCGCCCAGACGGCCCGACACCTGGATGCGGACACCCTTGGCGCCGGCGCGCTGAGCGCCCTGCAGGCCCTTGCGCATCGCACGGCGGAACGCCACGCGGGCGGTCAGCTGCTCGGCGATGCCCTGAGCGACGAGCTGAGCTTCAGCCTCGGGGTTCTTGACCTCGAGGATGTTCAGCTGGATCTGCTTGCCGGTGAGCTTCTCGAGGTCGGAGCGGATGCGCTCGGCCTCGGCGCCGCGGCGGCCGATGACGATGCCGGGACGCGCCGTGTGGATGTCCACGCGGACACGGTCACGGGTGCGCTCGATCTCGATCTTCGCCACACCGGCGCGGTCGAGCGAGGTCTTCAGCAGGTTGCGGATCTTGACGTCCTCAGCAACGTAGTCGCTGTAACGCTGACCCTTCTTCGTGCTGTCGGAGAACCAGCGCGACACGTGGTCGGTGGTGATTCCGAGGCGGAAGCCGTACGGATTGACTTTCTGGCCCATTACTTGCTCACCTTCTTGCTCGCAGCGGCGACATCCGCCTCGTCCGGCGTGGCCAGGACGATGGTGATGTGGCTGGTGCGCTTGAGAATCTGGAACGCCCGTCCCTGAGCACGCGGCTGGAAACGCTTGAGCGTCGCGCCCTGGTCGACGAATGCCTTCGTGATGAAGAGATCCTGCTCGTCCAGGTAGCTGTTCGTGGCGTCCGCCTTGACCCGTGCGTTCGCGATCGCCGAGGCGACCAGCTTGTACACGGGCTCCGAAGCGCCCTGGGGGGCGAACTTCAGGATGGCCAACGCTTCGACGGCCTGACGGCCGCGGATCAGGTTGACGACACGACGGGCCTTCATGGGGGTGACGCGGATGTGACGCACGCGTGCGATCGACTCCACCATTACTCTTCCTCCTTCACGTCGCCGCGCTTAGCGGCGACGGCCCTTCTTGTCGTCCTTCACGTGTCCACGGAAGGTGCGGGTCGGGGCGAACTCGCCCAGCTTGTGACCCACCATGGTCTCGGTGATGAACACCGGGATGTGCTTGCGGCCGTCGTGGACGGCGATCGTGTGCCCGAGGAACGCGGGGATGATCATCGAACGGCGCGACCAGGTCTTGATGACGTTCTTCGAGCCGGCCTCGTTCTGCACGACGACCTTGCGGTACAGGTGGTCGTCGACGAAGGGGCCCTTTTTGAGACTGCGTGGCATTTTCTAAGACTCCTACTTACGCTTCTTGCCGACGGTCCGGCGACGCACGATGAGCTTGTCGCTTTCCTTGTTGGGGTGACGGGTACGGCCTTCGGCCTGACCCCACGGGCTGACGGGGTGACGTCCACCGGACGTCTTGCCCTCACCACCACCGTGCGGGTGGTCGACCGGGTTCATCGCGACACCACGGACGGTCGGGCGGATGCCCTTCCAGCGGTTACGGCCGGCCTTGCCCCAGTTGATGTTCGACTGCTCGGCGTTGCCGACCTCGCCGATCGTGGCGCGGCAGCGCACGTCGACGTTGCGGATCTCGCCCGAGGGCAGACGCAGCTGAGCGTAGGGGCCGTCCTTCGCCACGAGGCGAACGGATGCACCGGCGGAACGGGCCATCTTGGCGCCGCCGCCCGGGCGCAGCTCGATCGCGTGGATCACGGTACCGGTGGGGATGTTGCGAAGGGGCAGGTTGTTGCCCGGCTTGATGTCCGCCGCGGCACCCGACTCGACGATGTCGCCCTGGGCGAGCTTGTTCGGCGCGAGGATGTAGCGCTTGGTGCCGTCCACGAAGTGGAGCAGCGCGATGCGCGCGGTGCGGTTGGGGTCGTACTCGATGTGAGCGACCTTGGCGTTCACGCCGTCCTTGTCGTTGCGACGGAAGTCGATGACGCGGTACTGGCGCTTGTGGCCACCACCGATGTGACGGGTGGTGATGCGACCCTGGTTGTTGCGGCCACCGGTCTTGGAGAGCGGGCGGAGCAGCGACTTCTCGGGGGTCGAGCGGGTGATCTCGGCGAAGTCCGAGACGGACGAACCGCGACGACCGGGGGTCGTGGGCTTGTACTTGCGAATAGCCATGTGTCTTTTCCTCTAGCTTCCGGGCCTAGCCGACGGCCGTGAAGATGTCGATGGAGCCGGACTTGAGCGTGACGATCGCGCGCTTGGTGTCCTTGCGCTTGCCCTGGCCGAACTTGGTGCGACGGGTCTTGCCCGTGCGGTTCAGGGTGTTGATCGACGCGACCTCCACCTTGAAGATCTTCTCGATGGCGAGCTTGATCTCGGTCTTGTTCGAGCGGGGGTCCACCACGAAGGTGTACTTGCCCTGGTCGATCAGGCCGTAGCTCTTCTCGGAGACGACCGGAGACAGGATGATGTCGCGCGGGTCCTTGTTGAACGCGGCGTTGCTCATGCGGAAACCTCTTCCTTCTTGGTCTTCGCGGCCACGAAGGCGTCGAAGGAACCCTTGGTGAAGACGATGTCGTCGGAGACGAGGACGTCGTAAGCGTTCAGCTGGTCTGCGGGCAGCACGTGAACGGTGGGGATGTTGCGCACGCTGCGCTCGCTCACCACGTCGTCACGCTCGACGACCACGAGGACGTGCTTGGAGGAGGCGATGGCCGAGAGGAACTCGACGGTGACCTTGGTCGAAGCGGTCTCGCCGAGGGCGAGCGACTCGACCACGTGCAGGCGGCTGCCGCGGGCGCGGTCGGAGATGGCGCCGAGCAGGGCTGCGGCGATCATCTTCTTGGGGGTGCGCTGCGAGTAGTTGCGGGGCACCGGTCCGTGGACGATGCCACCACCGGTCATCTGAGGGGCGCGGATCGAGCCCTGACGAGCGCGACCGGTTCCCTTCTGCTTGAACGGCTTGCGGCCGGCACCGGAGACCTCGCCACGACGCTTGGTCTTGTGGGTTCCCTGGCGGGCGGCGGCGAGCTGAGCGACGACGACCTGGTGGATCAGCGGGATGTTGGTCTGCACGTCGAAGATCTCGGCGGGCAGCTCGACCGTTCCGGACTTCTTGCCGGCGACGTCGAGGACATCGAGCGTGTTAGTAGCGGTAGCCATGGACTACGCCCCCTTCACTGCGTTGCGAACGAAAACGAGGCGGCCCTTGGCGCCGGGAACGGCGCCCTTGACCAGCAGCAGGCCCTTCTCGGCATCGACCGAGTGGATGACCAGGTTGAGCACGGTGACGCGCTCGCCACCCATGCGGCCCGCCATGCGCATGCCCTTGAAGACACGGCTGGGGGTGGAGGAGGCGCCGATCGACCCGGGCTTGCGGTGGTTGCGGTGCGAACCGTGCGAAGCGGAGACACCCTTGAAGTTGTGGCGCTTCATGACACCGGCGAAACCCTTGCCCTTGGAGGTGCCCACGACGTCGACCTTCTGGCCGGCCTCGAACACGCTCTCCGCGGTGAGCTCCTGGCCGACGCTGTAGTCGGCGGCATCCGCGGTGCGGATCTCGGTGATGTGACGGCGAGGCGTGACGCCGGCGGCCTCGAAGTGGCCCGCCTTCGGCTTGTTCACCTTGCGGGGGTCGATCTGACCGGCGGCCACCTGAACGGCGGCGTAGCCGTCGCGCTCGGGGGTGCGGATCTGGGTGACGACGTTCGGGGAGACCTCGACGACGGTCACGGGGATGAGACGGTTGTTCTCGTCCCACACCTGCGTCATGCCGAGCTTCTTGCCGAGCAGACCCTTGGAAGTCTTAGCTGCGAGAGCCATAGTGATTACCTAGTCCCTTCGCGCTCAGAGCTTGATCTCGATGTTGACGTCGGCCGGCAGGTCGAGTCGCATGAGCGAGTCGACGGCCTTGGGCGTCGGGTCGATGATGTCGATGAGGCGCTTGTGGGTGCGCATCTCGAAGTGCTCGCGGCTGTCCTTGTACTTGTGGGGAGAACGGATGACGGCGATCACGTTCTTCTCAGTGGGGAGCGGCACCGGGCCGACCACGGTCGCTCCTGCGCGGGTGACCGTGTCGACGATCTTGCGCGCCGAGGTGTCGATGACCTCGTGGTCATACGACTTAAGTCGGATGCGGATCTTCTGTCCCGCCATGTGTGACTCTCTCTCTGTCTAGCGTCATACAGCCTCGACTGCATTGGACGCGATTACTCGGCACAATCCTCGGAACGCGCCGGAATACCGGTCGCTCTCTCGGGTGTCGCACCACTGTTCTTCTGTCAAGCACCGCACGCACACACACTTCACCGAAGAGAAGGATGATGGGCGATTAAGCTTCGTTCTGCTACCCGCGGCCTAGCTTCTAAGAGCTATGCACTGCCTGGCAGTGATCCCGGCACGCACAAGGCTGCCCGGAATGTTGAACTAGACGAGTTTGCCACATTCCGGAGCTACATGCAACCCGGGCGTGTCGCGCCTCAGGATGCGGTGCCTGAGCCCAGTTCGAGCACCGCGCGCGCCGCTCGTTCCAGCTCGGTCCCGTACGACGGCCCGTGCCCAACAGCGTGCACGGCGAGCGGGAACAGTTGGTGCAGCGGTACCCGGGTGTGCCAGCCGGGAGCCAGGGGCGCCGCCTTGTCGTAGGCGCCCAGGATGTCGTCGAGGAAGGGGGCGCCGAACAGCACGAGCATCGCCAGGTCGGTCTCCCGGTGACCACCGTGCGCGGCGGGGTCGATGAGGGTCACGCCGGTCGGCGTCCACATCACGTTGCCCGACCACAGGTCGCCGTGCAGCCGCGACGGCGGCTCCTCGTCGTCGAAGATGCCCGACTCGATCAGATCGCATGCCCGCTGCACCCTCACGTAGCCGTCGGCCGAGAGGTTCCCGCGGGCGACCGCCTGCTCGGCGTAGGGGCGCACCCGCTCGGCGGGGTAGAACTCGCTCCACCGCTCGTAGGAGCGCACCGACATCTCGCGGCGGCCGATGTAGGCGGGGCCGTTCCAGCCGGCCGGAGGCGATCCGAAAGCCGGAGCACCGGCGCGGTGCGTCACTGCCAGCAGCTCGCCGAAGCGCCGTGCCGCCTCCCGGTTCGGCCGGGTGCTGCGCAGCTCGTCGAGAGTGATCGACTCATCGTCGACCTCGTGCACCCGCACGCAGGGGACCCCGGCCGCCGACGCCAGCCAGGCCAGCCCCGCGGCTTCGACCTCGAAGAAGCCCTCGCGAGCTGAAGGGTCGGACTTGGTGAACACGATCCCACGCTATGCCGCGGAGGTTTCAGCCGCATGACGCGGATCGAACGTTCTCGCCGCAGTCGGCGGCCGGCCGACGGCCGCGCCGAGGACGTTCTTACGGGAGAACCCGGAGCCCAGTCGTCAAAATACGCCGGTCGCTCACGGCCTAGCTCTGTTCGCAGCGCCTGGCGGCGGGCCTCCCGTAAGAACGAATGACCTCATTCTGCTCCTCGCCGCACAGAACACAAGACTTGACTTTCAGCGGAAAAGGAGAGCGCGCAGTTCCGATTCCGGCCGGGCCGGGTCGATCGTCTCGCCGGCCTTGTAGTGATCCACCACTCGGGGATCGACATAACTGTTCTTGGCGATGGTGGGAGTGTTGCCCAGGACGGCGGCCGCATCCTTCATCGCAGCCGACAGAGCGCGGGCGCGCTTGGACGTCGTCGTCTCGGGGCCGTGCTTCGCCAGGCTCACGGCTGCGGCGATCGTGCCGTGCAGCGTGCGGAAGTCCTTCGCGGTGAACTCTCCCCCGGTCTGCGCGCGCACGTAGTCGTTCAGCTCTTCGGCGGCGATCGGATGCCAGTTCTTCTCCGCCTTCCAGGCCAGCAGGCGAGCCTGCGGACCGCGGCGCTTCAGGCTGCGGATGACGGCGGCCAGATCCGGATCGGTGATCTCCGAGTCCCACTCCTGCCCGCTCTTGGCCGGGAACGACAGGTGCACCGTGTCCCCCGACACCGTCGCGTGCGAGCACAGCAGCGTGGTGAGGCCGTGGCTGCCGTGGGCGGTCGCGTACTGCTCGCTGCCGACGCGCAGGGAGCCCGTGTCGAGCATCCGGAAGCCCGCCGCCAGCGCGCGCTCCTTACTCGGCTCATCGCTGCGCAGGTCCTTGGTCACGCGGCGGCGGGCCGTCGGCAGGGACTCCGCGAGGGCCAGCGACCGGTCGAACTTGATGCGGTCCTTCTGCTCACGCCAGGTGGGGTGGTAGATGTACTGCCGGCGCCCCGCCCCGTCGACACCGGTGGCCTGGATGTGCCCGTTCGCGTAAGGGGCGATCCACACGTCCGTCCAAGCCGGCGGAATGCCGAGGCCCTTGATGCGCTCCCGCAGCTCGGGATCGGTGACGGTCTCCCCCGCGTCGTCGCGGTAGGTGAAACCCTTGCCCGCCTTCAGACGACGGATGCCCCGTCCCGAACTGTCAGAGCGTCGGAGGCGGGGCATCTCACCATCTAATCCCTATCGAGCAAAAACGGCCCTATTCGTTGCCGACGGCCTTGTCTGCTGTCGACCGAGCACCCTCGACCTGGCCCTCGAACTTGCCGCCGGTCACCTTGTTCACGGTGTCGGCGACTCCATCGAGGATCTTGTCACTGATGTCCTCGGCCTTCTCGCTCTTGAGGGCCTCCTTGACCTTGTCGTCCTTCAGGAATTCCTGAGCCTTCTTGGTGATGTCGTCAAATGCTGCCATGCAGCCCATCATCCTCTTGTTCCCGAAAACACAAAAGGGCCGTGCCCGAAGGCACGACCCTTTCGAGTGGTGAGATCTACTACTTGTTGATCTTGGTGACGGTACCGGCACCGACGGTGCGGCCACCCTCACGGATCGCGAAGCCGAGGCCCTCTTCCATCGCGATCGGCTGGATCAGCGCGACCGTGATGTCGGTGGTGTCGCCGGGCATGACCATCTCGGTGCCCTCGGGCAGCGTGATGACGCCGGTGACGTCGGTGGTGCGGAAGTAGAACTGCGGGCGGTAGTTCGTGTAGAAGGGGTTGTGACGGCCACCCTCATCCTTCGACAGGATGTAGGCGGTGCCCTCGAAGTCGGTGTGCGGCGTAACCGAACCCGGCTTCACGACGACCTGGCCGCGCTCGACGTCTTCACGCTTGGTACCGCGGAGCAGCAGACCACAGTTCTCGCCGGCCCAGGCCTCGTCGAGCTGCTTGTGGAACATCTCGATACCCGTGACCGTGGTCTTCTGCGTCGGGCGGATGCCGACGATCTCGACCTCGGAGTTGATGGCGAGGGTGCCACGCTCGGCGCGACCGGTGACGACCGTTCCACGACCGGTGATCGTGAAGACGTCCTCGATCGGCATCAGGAACGGCTTGTCCTTGTCGCGGATCGGGTCGGGGATCGACTCGTCGACGGCGTCCATGAGGTCGAGGATGGACTGGGTCCACTTCTCGTCACCCTCGAGGGCCTTGAGGCCCGAGACGCGCACGACCGGTGCGTCCTCGTCGAAGTTCTGGCCGGCGAGCAGCTCGCGGACCTCGAGCTCGACGAGCTCCAGGATCTCCTCGTCGTCGACCATGTCGGCCTTGTTGAGGGCGACCAGCAGGTAGGGCACGCCGACCTGCTTCGCGAGCAGCACGTGCTCACGGGTCTGGGCCATGGGGCCGTCGGTGGCGGCGACCACGAGGATCGCGCCGTCCATCTGAGCCGCACCGGTGATCATGTTCTTGATGTAGTCGGCGTGACCCGGGGCGTCGACGTGAGCGTAGTGACGCTTGGGCGTCTCGTACTCGACGTGCGAGATGTTGATCGTGATGCCGCGCTGGCGCTCCTCAGGAGCGGAGTCGATCGATGCGAAGTCGCGCTGCACGTTGGTGGCCGACGGGAACTTGTCCGCCAGGACCTTCGAGATAGCGGCGGTAAGAGTGGTCTTACCGTGGTCGACGTGACCGATGGTTCCGATGTTGACGTGCGGCTTGGTCCGCTCGAACTTGGCCTTAGCCACTAGGTCCTCCTCAGGACTCTCATGCCAGTCGTCCGGATGCTGGATTGCAGCCGGATTCAGGCGGGGGTTTGTTGATATTTTACGCGAACCTACGAGGCCCGCAGAACTCGGGTGTTACTCGCCCTTGTTCTTCTGGATGATCTCGTCGGCCACAGCCTTCGGGACCTCGGCGTAGCTCTCGAAGGTCATCGAGTACACCGCGCGGCCGGAGGTCTTGGACCTCAGGTCGCCGATGTAGCCGAACATCTCCGACAGCGGAACGTGTGCACGCACGACCTTGACACCCTGCGCGTCTTCCATCGACTGGATCTGACCGCGACGGGAGTTCAGGTCGCCGATGACGTCGCCCATGTACTCCTCGGGCGTACGGACCTCGACGGCCATGAGCGGCTCGAGCAGCACGGGGCTGGCCTTGCGGGCCGCTTCCTTGAACGCCATCGAACCGGCGATCTTGAACGCCATCTCCGAGGAGTCGACGTCGTGCGAGGCGCCGTCGAGCAGGGTCGCCTTGACGCCCACCATGGGGTAGCCGGCGAGCACGCCGACCTGCAGGGCGTCCTGGATTCCGGCGTCGACCGAGGGGATGTACTCGCGCGGGACGCGACCACCCGTGACCTTGTTCTCGAACTCGTAGACCGTGTCCGCGGTGACCTCGAGGGGCGCGATGGCGATCTGGATCTTCGCGAACTGGCCGGAACCACCGGTCTGCTTCTTGTGCGTGTAGTCGTGACGCTCGACGGTCTTGCGGATCGTCTCGCGGTAGGCCACCTGGGGCTTGCCCACGTTGGCCTCGACGTTGAACTCGCGCTTCATGCGGTCGACCAGGATGTCGAGATGGAGCTCGCCCATTCCCTTGATGACCGTCTGACCGGTCTCCTGGTTCTGCTCGGTGCGGAAGGTCGGGTCCTCTTCGGCGAGCTTCTGGATGGCGACACCCAGCTTCTCCTGGTCGGCCTTGGTCTTCGGCTCGATCGCGACCTCGATGACCGGCTCCGGGAACGTCATCGACTCGAGGACGATCTGGTTCGAGGGGTCGGACAGGGTGTCACCGGTGGTGGTGTCCTTCAGGCCGATGACCGCGTAGATGTGGCCGGCGGTGACCGAATCGACCGGGTTCTCCTTGTTGGAGTGCATCTGGAAGATCTTGCCGATGCGCTCCTTCTTGCCCTTGGTCGAGTTCATGACCTGGCCGCCGGAGTCGAGGTGACCCGAGTACACGCGGATGTAGGTGAGTCGACCGAAGAAGGGGTGAACCGCGACCTTGAACGCCAGAGCGGCGAACGGGTCCTTCGGGTCGGGGTGACGCTCGACGACGACCTCTTCGTCGCGGATGTCGTGACCTTCGGTCGCGGGCACATCCAGCGGGGAGGGGAGGTAGTCGACGACCGCGTCGAGCATCGGCTGCACGCCGCGGTTCTTGAACGCCGAACCGCACAGAACGGGGTAGATCTCGCTGTTGACGGTGAGCTTGCGGATGGCGCCCTTGATCTCGGCGACCGTGAGCTCCTCGCCACCGAAGAACTTCTCCAGCAGCACGTCGTCGGTCTCGGCGACGGTCTCCAGGAGGAGCTGACGGTACTCGTCGGCCTTGTCCTTGAGGTCGGCCGGGATCTCTTCGATCTCGTACTTGGCACCCATCTGCACGTCACCCTTGGCGTCGCCGCGCCAGGTCAGTGCGCGCATCTCGACGAGGTCGATGACGCCCTCGAACGACGACTCGGCACCGATCGGGAGCTGGATGACCAGCGGCTTCGCGCCCAGGCGGTTGATGATGGTGTCGACCGTGAAGTAGAAGTCGGCGCCCAGCTTGTCCATCTTGTTGACGAAGCAGATGCGGGGCACGTTGTACTTGTCGGCCTGACGCCACACCGTCTCGGACTGGGGCTCGACGCCCTCCTTGCCGTCGAAGACGGCGACCGCACCGTCGAGCACGCGGAGCGAACGCTCCACCTCGACCGTGAAGTCGACGTGACCCGGGGTGTCGATGATGTTGATCTGGTTCTTGTTCCAGAAACAGGTCGTCGCGGCCGACGTGATCGTGATGCCGCGCTCCTGCTCCTGCGCCATCCAGTCCATCGTGGCAGCGCCGTCGTGAACCTCACCGATCTTGTGCGTGATGCCCGTGTAGAACAGGATGCGCTCGGTGGTGGTGGTCTTGCCGGCATCGATGTGAGCCATGATGCCGATGTTGCGGACCTTGTTCAGGTCGGTGAGCACGTCCTGTGCCACGGATTTCCTCCGAAAGGTAAGGGTGAAAGGTGTTCGAACGTGGTTCGCTGCACCATCTGGATGCCGGCCGCCCGGAGGCGGCCAGGCGGGCTACCAGCGGTAGTGCGCGAAGGCCTTGTTCGACTCGGCCATCTTGTGGGTGTCTTCACGACGCTTGACAGCGGCGCCGAGACCGTTGGACGCATCGAGGATCTCGTTGGTGAGACGCTCGGTCATGGTCTTCTCGCGACGGGCCTTGGCGTAGGTGGTGAGCCAGCGCAGCGCCAGGGTGTTGGCACGGTGCGGCTTGACCTCGATCGGCACCTGGTAGGTCGAGCCACCGACACGGCGGCTGCGGACCTCGAGCGTGGGGCGCACGTTGTCGAGCGCCTTCTTCAGCGTGACGACGGCATCCTGGCTGTTCTTGGCGGAGACGCCTTCGAGGGCGTCGTACACGATGCGCTCCGCGGTGGCCTTCTTGCCATCGAGGAGGATCTTGTTGACGAGCTGCGAGACGATCTGCGCGTTGTAGACCGGGTCGGCGACAACGGGACGCTTCGGGGCGGGACCCTTGCGAGGCATTACTTCTTCTCCATCTTCGCGCCGTACCGGCTGCGAGCCTGCTTGCGGTTCTTCACGGCCTGCGTGTCGAGCGCGCCGCGGATGATCTTGTAACGAACGCCGGGGAGGTCCTTCACACGACCGCCGCGAACGAGCACCATCGAGTGCTCCTGCAGGTTGTGGCCCTCACCGGGGATGTATGCGGTGACCTCGGTGCCGTTGGACAGCTTGACGCGGGCGACCTTGCGAAGCGCCGAGTTCGGCTTTTTCGGGGTGGTGGTGTACACACGGGTGCACACGCCGCGCTGCTGGGGGTTGGCCTTGAGGGCGGGCGCCTTGGTCTTGACGACCTTGGGGGTGCGACCCTTGCGGACCAACTGCTGAATGGTTGGCACTACTGACTCCTTGTATTCGTAACGCTCGGTGTATTTGGCGGGGGCGGACATCCGCCACCCGTACGTTCACGCACTCCGCGCCATGTCTGGCGTGTCGAGTTCGTCTGGACCCACCGGCGGTACAAAATGGCTCTGGTATCGCTGGCTGGTGGAGCAGTGGGAACTTTCGTTCTGCTTCGCTCTAAAATTGGGCATGCTAATTTGCACACACCCGGAAAAGAATAGCTGGTAGACCCTGAAGGGTCAAGTGCGGGTGCCCATCCCAGTCGCTCTGCGGCAGTCGGGACTAGAGGATGTTACCAGGTCGCGATGGGTGCTGCGCCATCGGCGGCTTCTGCGCTGCGGGCGCGCTCGAACTCTTCGCGGGCCGCCGCGTTGCGGGCCTTCACCTTGCGGCCGCGGAGCGCGATCCAGGCGCCGGTCCAGATCGAGACCTCGCGGGCCACGACGGCACCGGCGAGGGTGAGCGGGTCCATCGTCAGCGAGCGCACGAAGTCGTACTGCTCCTGCGGCTGCCAGCCCCAGGCCTGCACGTGGATGAGCGCGCCGGCGATGCCGCCGAAGTAGACGAGCACGGCTACGAAGAAGCCGCCGAGCACGTAGGCCCACCAGCCGGCGCGGTTGACGATCAGCACGATCAGGATGAGGGCGACGGCGAACACCAGCACCGGGATGATGAAGGCGGCGGTGGCCAGGTAGGAGACGAAGGCCTGCACCGCGCCGGCGCCCTGCACGCTGGCGGAGATGACGAAGAACGAGACCGCCGCGTAGATCACGGCGAAGGCCACCGTGCCCAGCAGCGCGATCAGGGTGCCGCCGCCGCGATTGCCCTTCGGCGCGGGCGGCACGGGAGCGACCGGCTGCGGCGCGGGCTGGTAGGCCGGGTACGATCCATCGGCGAGGATCGGAGCGGCCGCGACACCGCCGGCTGCGGCGGCCGGGGCGGGCGCGGGGGCCGGGGCGAAGGCCGCCGCCGGATAGGGCGTGCGCTCGACGGCGGGTTCGTCCGGGTTCGGTTCCGACGAGGTGACGTACGGCCCGCCCTGCGGCTCGCGGTCGTACGCCTGGACGGCCTGGGCCGCGATCGGCGCACCATCGCCCGAGACGACGTACGGGCCGCCCAGGGGCTCCCTGGTGGCGCTCTGATCGATGACCGGCTCGGAGGAGGGCACGACGCCCTCGGGGAACGCCTCGAACTGCTCAGGGGTCACCGGCGCCTGGGCGGCGGGCTCTTCGGGGATCTCGGGGACAGCGGGCACCGCGGGCGTCGACTCGGCGTCGGTGCTGTCGCTCGAAGGGGCTTCCCAGGCCGGCATGGCGGGGAGGTTCGGCTTGTCGTCTCTGCCGTCGTCGGTGCTCATGCCGAAACCATACCGCCGCACTCCCCCACCCGCGGTGACCCGCGCCGTGCCACGGATGCAAAAAGGGCCCCCCACCGGAGTGAGGGGCCCTTCTCAGCTGGTACCTATCAGTTGTAGGTACCGGGGGTGTAGTCGTCGCTCGAGAAGCTGTCGAAGTCGACGAAGGAGAGGTCGGCTTCCGAGAACACCGAGTCATCCGTGAAGATGCGGTTCGGGTAGCGCTCGGCCTTGGCCTCTTCGGTCGCCTCGACGGTGACGTTGCGGTACTTCTGGAGACCGGTACCGGCCGGGATCAGCTTTCCGATGATCACGTTCTCCTTCAGGCCCACCAGCGGGTCGGACTTGCCTTCCATGGCGGCCTGCGTGAGAACACGCGTGGTCTCCTGGAACGACGCGGCCGACAGCCACGACTCGGTCGCGAGGGACGCCTTGGTGATACCCATGACCTCCTGGCGAGCCGACGCGGGCTTCTTGCCCTCGGCGAGCGTGGCGCGGTTCACCTCGGTGTAACGCGCCCGGTCGACGAGCTCGCCCGGCAGCAGGTCGGTGTCGCCGTGCTCGACGACGGTGACCTTGCGCAGCATCTGGCGCACGATGACCTCGATGTGCTTGTCGTGGATCGGCACACCCTGCGAACGGTAGACGCCCTGCACGCCGCCCACGAGGTGCTTCTGCACCTCGCGCACGCCCTTGACCCGGAGGACTTCCTTCGGGTCGACGGCGCCGACGATGAGCTGCTGACCGAGCTCCACGTGCTGCCCGTCCTCGATGAGGAGGGTGGCACGCTTCAGCACCGGGTAGGCGATGGCCTCGTCGCCGTTGTCGGGCGTGAGGATCACCTTGCGGCTGCGGTCGGTGTCTTCGATCGTGACGCGACCGGCGGCCTCGACGATGGGCGACGCACCCTTGGGGGTACGGGCCTCGAAGAGCTCCTGCACGCGGGGCAGACCCTGCGTGATGTCGTCGGCCGAGGCCGATCCACCGGTGTGGAAGGTACGCATGGTCAGCTGGGTTCCGGGCTCACCGATCGACTGGGCCGCGATGATACCGACGGCCTCTCCGATGTCGACGAGGTTTCCGGTGGCCAGCGAGCGGCCGTAGCAGGTCGCGCAGACTCCGACGGCCGACTCGCAGGTCAGCACCGAGCGCACCTTGATGGTGCGCACGCCGGCGGCGACCAGCTTGTCGATCAGCACGTCTCCGACGTCGTCTCCGGCCTCGGCCACGACCTCGCCGGCCTCGTTGACCGCGTCAGCGGCCAGCGAGCGGGCGTAGACCGAGTTCTCGACGTTGTCGTCGCGCTCCCAGACGCCGTCGGCGCCTTCGAGTGCGATCGGCAGGTCGAGACCGCGCGAGGTGCCGCAGTCGGGCTCGCGGATGATGACATCCTGCGAGACGTCGACCAGACGACGCGTGAGGTAGCCCGAGTCGGCCGTACGGAGAGCCGTGTCGGCCAGACCCTTACGGGCACCGTGGGTCGCGATGAAGTACTCCGCCACCGACAGTCCCTCGCGGTACGAGGAGATGATCGGACGAGGGATGATCTCACCCTTCGGGTTGTTCACGAGGCCTCGCATACCGGCGATGTTCCGCACCTGCAGCCAGTTACCACGAGCACCCGAGGTGACCATGCGGTTGATCGTGTTGTCGACCGGGAAGTTGGCGCGCATGGCTGCGGCGACCTCATCCGTGGCCTTCGTCCAGATCTGGATCAGCTCCTGGCGACGCTCGAGGTCGGTCGTGAGACCCTTCTCGAACTGCGCCGTGACCTTGGCGGCCTGCTTCTCGTAGCCGGCGACGATCTCGCGCTTCGTGGGAGGCGTGAGGATGTCGGACAGCGCCACGGTGACACCCGAGCGGGTGGCCCAGTAGAAGCCGGCGTCCTTGATGCGGTCCAGCGATGCTGCGACCTCCACCTTGGGGTACCGCTCCGCGAGGTCGTTGACGATCGCGGAGATGGCGCCCTTGTCGGCCACCTGCTGCATGTAGGGGTAGTCCTCCGGCAGCGCCTCGTTGAACAGCGCGCGGCCGAGGGTGGTCTCCAGCAGCACGGGGCCGCCTTCGTAACCCTCGGGGCCGTCGCCCTCGCCGAAGTGCACGTCGAACATCCGGATCTTCACGACCGCGTTGAGGTCGAGAGTGCCCTGGTCCTTGGCCATCAGCGCCTCGGCGACGGTCGAGAACGAACGGCCTTCGCCGATCGCCCCTTCCTTCACCGTGGTGAGGTGGTGGAGACCGATGATCATGTCCTGCGTGGGCAGGGTGACCGGACGGCCGTCGGAGGGCTTCAGGATGTTGTTCGACGCCAGCATCAGGATGCGGGCCTCGGCCTGGGCCTCGACCGACAGCGGGAGGTGGACGGCCATCTGGTCGCCGTCGAAGTCCGCGTTGAACGCGGCGCAGACGAGCGGGTGCAGCTGGATCGCCTTGCCCTCCACGAGCTGAGGCTCGAAGGCCTGGATGCCCAGACGGTGCAGCGTGGGTGCGCGGTTCAGCAGAACCGGGCGCTCACGGATGATCTCCTCCAGCACGTCCCACACCTGGGGACGGCTGCGCTCGACCATGCGCTTCGCGGCCTTGATGTTCTGAGCGTGGCTCAGGTCGATCAGACGCTTGATCACGAACGGCTTGAACAGCTCCAGCGCCATCTGCTTGGGCAGACCGCACTGGTGCAGCTTCAGCTGCGGACCGACGATGATGACCGAACGGCCCGAGTAGTCGACGCGCTTGCCGAGCAGGTTCTGGCGGAAACGACCCTGCTTTCCCTTGAGCATGTCGCTCAGGGACTTGAGGGCGCGGTTGCCGGTACCGGTGACGGGGCGACCACGGCGGCCGTTGTCGAACAGGGCGTCGACGGCCTCCTGCAGCATCCGCTTCTCGTTGTTGACGATGATCTCGGGGGCACCGAGGTCGAGCAGTCGACGGAGACGGTTGTTGCGGTTGATCACACGACGGTAGAGGTCGTTCAGGTCGCTGGTCGCGAAGCGGCCACCGTCGAGCTGCACCATCGGGCGCAGTTCCGGCGGGATGACCGGCACGACGTCGAGCACCATGGCGGCCGGCGAGTTGCCGGTCGCGAGGAACGACGACACGACGCGGAGTCGCTTGATCGCACGGATCTTCTTCTGGCCCTTGCCCTCGGAGATCTGAAGGCGCAGGTTCTCGCCCTCGGTCACCAGGTCGAAGGCCTCGAGGCGCTTCTTGATGGCCTCGGCACCCATGTAGGCCTCGAAGTACATCCCGTAGCGGTCCTGCAGCTCGTGGAAGATCGCGTCTTCGGGCTTGAGCTCGCCCACCTTGAGGTTGCGGAAGTCTTCCCACACGCGCTCGAGCTGGGAGATCTGGTCGTCGTAGGCCTTACGGGTCTGCGACATCTCCTTCTCGGCGCCGTCCTTGGTGCGACGCTTCTGGTCGGCCTTGGCGCCCTCGTTCTCGAGGTCGGCGAGGTCGGTCTCCAGGCGCGTCAGACGGTCCGCGATGCGGGCGTCACGCTGGTCGGCGAGGGTCTTGATCTCGAGGCGCAGCTCGTTCTCCAGGCCCGGCATGTCTTCGTGACGGCCGTCTTCGTCGACCGAGATGATCATGTAGGCCGCGAAGTAGATGACCTTCTCGAGGTCTTTCGGCGCCATGTCGAGCAGGTAGCCCAAGCGCGAGGGAACGCCCTTGAAGTACCAGATGTGCGTGACCGGAGCGGCGAGCTCGATGTGGCCCATGCGCTCACGGCGCACCGACGACTTCGTGACCTCGACGCCGCAGCGCTCGCAGACGATGCCCTTGAAGCGAACCCGCTTGTACTTGCCGCAGGAACACTCCCAGTCACGGCTCGGCCCGAAGATCTGCTCTCCGAAGAGGCCGTCCTTCTCGGGCTTCAGCGTGCGGTAGTTGATGGTCTCGGGCTTCTTGACCTCACCGTGCGACCACTTGCGGATGTCGTCGGCCGTTGCGAGGCCGATCCGCAGCTCATCAAAAGTTGTTACGTCGAGCAATTTTCCTTCTCTCCTGGAAAAAGTCTTCTAGTGGTTGCCGGCTCAGATGTCGTCGATGGACGACGACTCGAAGCGGCTGGAGATGTTGATGCCGAGCTCTTCGGCGGCACGGAAGACCTCGTCGTCCGTGTCGCGCAGGCTGACCGCGGTTCCGTCGGCCGAGAGCACCTCGACGTTCAGGCACAGCGACTGCATCTCCTTGATGAGCACCTTGAAGGACTCGGGGATGCCGGGCTCCTGGATGTTCTCACCCTTGACGATGGCCTCGTAGACCTTGACGCGGCCCAGGATGTCGTCCGACTTGATGGTCAGGAGCTCCTGCAGGGCGTAGGCGGCTCCATATGCCTCGAGCGCCCACACCTCCATCTCACCGAATCGCTGGCCACCGAACTGCGCCTTACCACCCAGCGGCTGCTGCGTGATCATGGAGTACGGACCGGTGGAACGGGCGTGGATCTTGTCGTCGACCAGGTGGTGCAGCTTCAGGATGTACATGTAGCCGACCGAGACGGGCTCCGGGTACGGCTCGCCGGAGCGGCCGTCGAAGAGCTGCGTCTTGCCCGAGGAACCGATCAGGCGCTCGCCGTCACGCGTGAGCGTGGTGGAGTCGAGCAGACCCGCGATCTCCTCCTCCGAGGCACCGTCGAACACCGGGGTGGCGACCTTGGTGCCGGGAGCGGCGGAACGCGCCTGCTCGGGCAGGTTCGCGGCCCACTTCGGCTTGCCGTCGACCTCCCAGCCCTGCTTGGCGATCCACCCGAGGTGGGTCTCCAGCACCTGGCCGAAGTTCATTCGACCGGGGATGCCCATCGGGTTCAGCACGATGTCGACGGGAGTTCCGTCGGCGAGGAACGGCATGTCTTCGACCGGGAGGATCTTCGAGATGACGCCCTTGTTGCCGTGACGGCCGGCGAGCTTGTCACCCGCGGTGATCTTGCGCTTCTGGGCGATGTAGACCACGACGCGCTGGTTGACGCCCGAGCCGAGCTCGTCGTCGTTCTCGGCCGAGAACTCCTTGACGGCGATGATCGTGCCCTCTTCACCGTGAGGCACCTTGAGGCTCGTGTCGCGGACCTCGCGGGACTTCTCGTTGAAGATGGCGCGCAGCAGGCGCTCCTCGGCGCTGAGCTCGGTCTCGCCCTTGGGCGTGACCTTGCCGACCAGGATGTCGCCGGGACGGACCTCGGCGCCGATGCGGATGATGCCGCGCTCGTCGAGGTCGGCCAGCAGCTCAGGGCTCACGTTGGGGAGATCACGGGTGATCTCCTCCTTGCCGAGCTTGGTGTCGCGGGCATCCACTTCGTATTCCTCGATGTGGATCGAGGAGAGAACGTCGTCCTTCACCAGGTTCTGGCTCAGGATGATCGCGTCTTCGAAGTTGTGACCCTCCCACGGCATGAACGCCACGAGGAGGTTCTTGCCGAGCGCGAGCTCACCGTTCTCGGTGGCCGGGCCATCCGCGATGACCTGACCGGCCTCGACGCGCTCACCCTCGGAGACGATGACGCGGTTGTTGTACGAGGTGCCCTGGTTCGAGCGGTCGAACTTGCGCAGGTAGTAGGTCTCGGTTCCACCCTCGTCCAGCTGCACGGTGACGGAGTCGGCGGAGACCTCCTGCACCACACCGGCGGCGTTGGTGGTGACCACGTCTCCGGCGTCGATGGCGGCGAAGCCCTCCATACCGGTACCCACGAGAGGCGACTCGCTGCGCAGCAGCGGGACGGCCTGACGCTGCATGTTCGCACCCATCAGGGCGCGGTTCGCGTCGTCGTGCTCGAGGAACGGGATGAGCGAGGTCGCGACCGACACCATCTGGCGCGGCGAGACATCCATGTAGCCGATGTCCTCGGCCGGGAACAGGTCGACCTCTCCACCCTTCTTACGGGCGAGCACGCGGCCCTCCGCGAAGCGGGCGTCCGAGGTCAGCGGCGCGTTGGCCTGGGCGACGATGTACTCGTCCTCCTCCGACGCGGTGAGGTAGTCGATCGTCTCGGTGACCACACCGTCGACGACGCGACGGTACGGGGTCTCGATGAAACCGAAGGAGTTGATCCGCGCGAACGATGCGAGGGATCCGATCAGACCGATGTTCGGGCCTTCCGGGGTCTCGATCGGGCACATGCGGCCGTAGTGCGAGGGGTGCACGTCTCGCACCTCGACGCCGGCGCGCTCACGGGACAGACCACCCGGGCCCAGCGCCGAGAGGCGACGCTTGTGCGTCAGGCCGGCGAGGGGGTTGTTCTGGTCCATGAACTGCGACAGCTGGCTCGTTCCGAAGAACTCCTTGATCGCGGCGACGACGGGGCGCACGTTGATCAGGGTCTGCGGGGTGATGGCCTCGATGTCCTGCGTGGTCATGCGCTCGCGGACGACGCGCTCCATGCGGGACAGACCGGTGCGGACCTGGTTCTGGATGAGCTCGCCGACCGCACGGATGCGGCGGTTGCCGAAGTGGTCGATGTCGTCGACATCGAGACGGATGTCGACCTTCTTGCCATCGCGCACACCGGGCAGCTGGGTCTGGTTGTCGTGCAGGGCGACCAGGTACTTGATCGTCGCGATGATGTCCTGGTTCGTGAGAACCGAGTCGGACAGCGGTGCGTCGATCCCGAGCTTGCGGTTGATCTTGTAACGACCCACCTTGGCGAGGTCGTAGCGCTTGGGGTTGAAGTAGAAGTTGTCCAGCAGGGCGCGGGCAGCCTCGGCGGCCACCTGCTCGCCCGGGCGGAGCTTGCGGTAGATGTCCTTCAGGGCCTCTTCCTTGGTGAGGATCGAGTCCTTCTCCAGGGTGGCCTCGATCGAGGCGTAGCCCTTGAACTCCTCGAGGATCTCCTCGGAGGTCAGGCCGAGGGCCTTGAGGAACACCGTGACGCTCTGCTTGCGCTTGCGGTCGATGCGCACGCCGACCTGGTCGCGCTTGTCGATCTCGAACTCGAGCCAGGCTCCGCGGCTCGGGATGACGCGAGCGGAGTAGATGTCCTTGTCGGAGGTCTTCTCGGGGGTGCGCTCGAAGTACACGCCGGGCGAGCGGACCAGCTGGGACACGACGACACGCTCGGTGCCGTTGATGATGAACGTGCCCTTCTCGGTCATCAGCGGGAAGTCGCCCATGAAGACCGTCTGGGTCTTGATCTCACCGGTCTGGTGGTTCATGAACTCGGCCTCGACGTACAGCGGGGCGGCGTAGGTCTTGCCGCGCTCCTTGCACTCGTCGATGGTGTACTTCTCGGGCTCGAGGAACGGGCTCGTGAAGCTGAGCTGCATGGTCTCGCCGAGGTCTTCGATCGGGGAGATCTCCTCGAAGATCTCATCGAGACCCGAGTTGCTCGGCAGGTCTTGACGACCGGCCTTCTTCGCTTCGGCGACGCGTGCCTTCCACACGTCGTTCCCGACCAGCCAGTCGAAGCTCTCGGTCTGCAGAGCGAGCAGATCCGGAACGGTCAGGTTGTCGGTGATCTTGGCGAACGAGAGCCGCGAAGCGGCCCGACCGTTCTTGGGTGAAGTGGTGGTTGCGTTGCGCGCAGCAGCCAAGGAAATAACCTCCGTGGGCCCCGTCGGGCCTTGCGTTACTTACGGTCGATGGTGTCGAGAACTCCCGAGATATGGTCTGAACCCGCAATATGGTTCTAGAGTGTTGCTGCGTGTGAGACACGAAGCTGCCGACCACAATATGAAGGCATGGTTGTTCTGGGAGCGCAAAGAACAACTATAGGCACATCCGACACGCCTGTCCAGTCTTTTTCTTGACCAGTCTCGATTTCTCCGGTATAACCGCGGGATGACTGACGCCGAGCGCCAGATTCCCTGGGAAAAGGGGCTGGAAGGCCGTTGGCGGCGCATCCTCTCGTCGGCGCCCACCCGCGGACCCGTGTCGTGGCTGGTCGAGTTCCTCGTCTTCGGGCTGAAACAGGCCTGGGCATGCGTGTTCGGCGGGGCGTTGCTGGCCGTGATCTTCGCGGCCCGGCTCTGGTATCCGGACGATGCCGTGCTGGCGCGGAACGACTTCCTCACCCTCACGGCGATCGCCATCCAGATCGTGATGATCGCGACCCGACTGGAGACCTGGCGGGAACTGCGGGTGGTCATCCTGTTCCACGTCGTCGGTACGGTGATGGAGCTGTTCAAGACCGACGTGGGGTCGTGGACGTACGGGGGCGACGGCATCCTGCGCATCGCGGGCGTGCCTCTGTTCAGCGGCTTCATGTACGCGGCCGTGGGCTCGTATCTGGTGCGCGTGTACCGGCTGTTCGACCTGCGGTTCACCCGCTATCCGCGGATCTGGGCGACGGCGGTGCTGGCCGGGCTCATCTACCTCAACTTCTTCACACACCACTACATCTGGGATCTGCGGTGGGTGCTGCTGGGGCTCGTGGTCGTGGTGTTCGCGCGCTCGGTGATGCACTTCCGGGTGTTCCGGCGGGTGTGCCGGATGCCGGTGCTGCTGGCGTTCGGACTGGTGGCGGTGTTCATCTGGTTCGCCGAGAACATCGGCACGTTCTCCCAGGCGTGGAGCTATCCCGATCAGGAGGCCGGCTGGCAGCTGGTGTCGATCGCGAAGCTGGGGTCGTGGTTCCTGCTGATGATCATCTCGGTGGTGCTGGTGACCTGGGTGTATCCGCCGAGGGCTCCCGACGCGGCCGCCCCGGGCGGTGCGGCCGGCCTTCCCCCGCAGCCCCGGTAGGGTCGGGGGATGGCCAGGGACCGGGATTCGCGCGCGGGCGCCGCGCCGCATCCGTCCCGCCGGCTCGCCGACGGACTGCTCGCGACCATCGAGGAAGACCGCTTCCGGCCGGGCACCCACGTGCTGATCGTCGACGGCACCCCGCAGTCGCACGTCGACGTCGACGACCCCACCTACCTGTCGTTCGAATACGTGCGGCGGATCGGGCACGGCATCGATCTGGTGGCGCTTCCCGGGCAGCCGATCACGGCCGTGCATCTCGGCGGCGGCGCGTTCACCCTCCCCCGCTACGTCGAGGCGACGCGGCCCGGGTCGCGGCAGCAGGTGGTGGAGATCGACAGCTCGCTGGTGGAGTTCGTGCGGGAGGAGCTCCCGCTGCCCAAGGGGGCGAGCATCCGCGTTCGTCACGGCGACGCGCGGGCGGTGCTGGAGAAGTTCCCGCCGGGGCTGCGCGGCTCGACGGATGTGGTCGTCGTCGACGTGTTCGCCGGGGCGCGCACCCCGGCCCACGTCACGAGCGCGGAGTTCTACCAGGCCGTGGCGAGCATCCTGAAGCCCTCGGGGATCGTGGCCGTGAACGTGGCCGACGGGGCGGGACTGGCGTTCGCGCGCAGCCAGGCGGCGACGCTCGCGCACGTGTTCGCCGAGGTGGCGCTCGTGGTCGACCCGCAGATGCTGAAGGCCCGGCGCTTCGGCAACGTGGTGGCGTTCGCATCGGCATCCGCTCTGCCCTTCGAACGGATGCCGCGGCTGGCCGCGAGCGATCCGGTGCCGGCGAAGGTGGTGACCGGGAGCGAGCTGCGGAACTTCATCGCGGGGGCGCCCGTGGCCACGGATCAGACCTCGACGAAGTCGCCGGCTCCGGCGCGGAGCATCTTCCAGGTGGGGCGGAAGGGCGCCGACGAGGGCTGAGACGGCGCCGGGATTCGCAGGCGGTTCCTACGGAATCGGATGAGGCTGGGAGCAGTACCGCACTGACCGGCTCCCGGCGAGAGGACCCCTCGATGGATCGACCACTCCGACTCCGCGCCGCCGGAGGCGCCCTGACCACGGCTGTGCTCGTGGGCGTGCTCACCGCCTGCGCGGCCACGCCGGCGGAGGCGCCGACCACGACGGCGAGCGCCGTTCCCACGCCGTCGGACACGGCATCCGCCACGCCCACGGCGCCGGCCACGGGGACACCTGCGCCCTCCCCCGCGGCCGATCTCGGCCCGCTGGTGCCCTCGGGCGATCCGGTGCCGATCGCCGGCGGGCTCGAGGCGCCCTGGTCCATCGCCCAGCTCACCGACGGGACGATCTTCGTGAGCGAGCGCGACACGGCGCGGGTGCTCGAGATCGTCGGCGGCCAGGCGGTTCCGGTGTTCACGATGCCCGATGTGACGCCCTCCGGCGAGGGCGGGCTGCTCGGGCTCGCCACCCTCGAGCTCGACACCGGCTCGTATCTGTATGCCTACTTCACGGCCGACGAGGGCAACCGTGTGGTGCGTGTACCGATCGGCGGCGCGGCGGGATCACACACCTTCGGGGCGGTCGAGACCGTGCTGACGGGCATCCCCAAGGCGTCGAACCACAACGGCGGGCGGATCGCCTTCGGGCCCGACGGGATGCTCTACATCACGACCGGCGACGCGAGCACGACCTCGAACGCGCAGACGCTGGACTCGCTCGGCGGCAAGATCCTGCGGGTGACCGAGATCGGAGGCGTGCCGGCGGACAACCCGTTCCCCGGCTCCCCCGTGTACACCCTCGGGCACCGCAATCCGCAGGGGATCTCGTGGGCCCCCGACGGCACCATGTGGGCCGCGGAGTTCGGGCAGGACACCTGGGACGAGCTGAACCGCATCACGCCCGGGGCGAACTACGGCTGGCCGGTGGTGGAGGGGCTCGGCGGTTCGCCCTCGTACGTGGATCCGGTGGTTCAGTGGCCGACGGATGACGCGAGCCCGAGTGGGATCGTCGTCGTGGGGTCGACCGTGTTCCTGGCGGGGCTCGGCGGCGAGCGGCTGTGGACGGCGAGTTTCGAGGGGGCCGCCGCGGAGTGGTACGGCGGGGGGCAGCTGGGGCGGATCCGGGACGTGGTGCGGGGGCCCGGGGCATCCGTGTATCTGATCACCAACAACACGGACGGGCGGGGGTCGCCTCGGGAGGGCGGGGACGTGCTGTATCAGGTGAATCTGGTGCCGGCGGGCTGAGGTTCTCCACAGGCGGGGATCGTGCGGGATTTCTCCACCGTGCCGGGGTGGCTGAGGCGGAAGGCGGATGCGCTGGGTACCCTGGAGTGGACGGGATCCGAATCCCCTCGGAGGCCATCCGCGCTTGCCCTGGCGCCGGCCTTCGGCAAGCAGCATCGGGAGCACGAACTGAGCATCATCACCGGGTACGACATGACCACCCTGCGCGAGAAGGTCGACGTGCGCGCCGCGAACGAGCGGCTCGACGAGCTCGGGCAGCTGCGCTCCCTCTCGGCGCTGAACGAGAAGGTCGTGCTGCTGCGCCTGCTCGGCCGGCTCGACGAGGCCTTCCCGGTCGCGAACGAGGCCGTTCGCCAGGCGCGCTTCTCGGGCGACCGCGAACAGGCGCTGGGCGCCCGCATCCGTCGCGCCCAGGTGCAGCAGTACCAGGGCAAGTACCCTTCGGCCCTGCAGGAGCTCGGGCTCTGCGTCGAGGAGGCGCAGACGCACGAGTGGGGGTCCCTCGAGGCCACCGCCACGCTCAGCCGGGGCAAGGTGCACTTCGAGACGGGCGACTACGAGGCGGCGCTGGTCGACTTCAAGGCCGCGGTGTTCTTGATGGAGCGTCTCGGGGCGTCGATCGATCAGCTGGAGAGCTCGCTGGTGGCGGTGGCGGTGACGGAGTCGTTCCTCGGGACGGGGCTGGCGGTTCCGTCGTCGTCTGCTTCCTCCGCTTCAGGCTCGTCTGCACCCGGTTCGTCTGTTTCCAGTTCGTCTGCGCCCGGTTCATCGGCGTCGGCGTCGACGCTGCCGGTGATCCCGGCGTCGCCTTCGCCGGCCGCTCCGTCCGCGTCCGGCGCCTGAGTGATTCCGGATGGCCGACCTCAGCCGTGTGACGACCTGGGCGAACGCCCTGATCGCGTTGCACCTGGATCCCTCCGTCTGGCGTTTCGGCTTCGATAACGCCAAGACGCGGGCGGGCCAGTGCAACTACACCGCCAAGCGGATCACGGTTTCGCGGTACCTCGCCGCGCGGTACGAGGACGACGAGGTGCACCAGATTCTGCTGCACGAGGTGGCACACGCTCTGGCCGGCTCCGCCGCCGGCCATGGGCCGCGCTGGGTCGCCATCTCGCGGGAGATCGGCTACGAGGGCAAGCGCCTGCACGACGGTGACCGGGCCGACGAGCTGGCGCCGTGGATCGGCCGCTGCCCGGCCGGCCACGAGTTCTACCGCCACCGCCGCCCCTCGGGCCGCCTCTCCTGCAGCCTCTGCGCTCGCGGCTTCAGCCCCACGCACCTGATCGCGTGGTCGCGCCGCGACGTCGCCGCCGTGCGCCGCGACGCCCGGGGTGCCGCCGCCCGTTCGGCCTGAGCCGACGCTCGCGGCCTCTCCCGGAAAGCGTATCCCCGCGCCACTGCGCCAGTTCGGGTTGGGCGCGCAGTCGGCGATAGGGGGTCAGAAGCAGCCGATTGTGCCGCGAGCGGGGTCGGTGTACCAGAGGGTGCCCACCGAGGTGACGGCGAGTTCTCGTGGGGCCGCGCCGGCGAACGGCGGGCGCTGGAAGGTGACTGCGCCGCCTGGGTCGATGCGGCCGAGGCCCAGCTGCTCGTCGGTGAAGTAGAGGCGCGCGTGGTGACCTGCCGCGAGGGAGGTCGGGTACCCCGGCCAGAAGGGGATGGTCGAAGGGATGGGGTATTCGGTGACGACGTCTCCGGCGGCGACATGACTGACGAGGCCGTGCGTACCGACCCACACCTCGCCGACGGTGTCGACGGTGAGGCCGTAGGTGTCGCCGCCGCTCAGCAACAGTTCGTCGAAGACTCCGGTGGCGGGGTCGTAGCGCACCAGAACGGGAAGGCCGTCTCGCGAGTACCAGAGCCGCCCGTCGCCGGCGGCCACGACGTGCACCACGAGCGAGCCGTGCGGATCGCGAACACGGGTGATCGTTCCGTCGGATGCCAGGGACGCGATGCCCTCGTTGCCGGGATCGCCGAACCAGATGGCTCCGTCGGAGCCGACGACCGGCGAGAAGGCGGTGCCGGACCCGCCGGTCGGGAACATCGACACCGCTGTGGTGAGCGGGTCGAAGCGGCCCATCTGCGGCTCGGCGAAGTCGTTGAACCAGATGGCCCCGTCGGGCGCAGCGAGGAGGGTGCCGATCGACGGGCCGGCCGGCCCCAGGTCGACGGTCGTGTAGGCGGCCGGTGACGCCGCCGGGAACATGATCAGCTGCTTGTTGGCGTCATCCGTGTACCACACGCGGTCGAGCGCGTCGCAGAGGATCGCGCCCGGCATCCCCGCCGCGGAGGGCAACGCGAATTCGTGCCACGTGACGAAGCCGCCCGGGCGGACGTCGAGTGCGCGCGCCGCCTCGGGTCGTAGGGACGCAGCGGCGCCGGAGCCGGCGACAGCGAGGGCTGCGGCGGCCCCGAGGAAGTGGCGACGGGACACGGGGACGGATGACGACACGGCAGCTCCTTCGTGAGAAGAACGCCGCGCGACAGGGGGAGTCGCGCGGCGTTCGATTCACGGTAAGCCGGTGAGGCATCGGGCAGATATGAGTACTTCCTACCCTGTGGAAAGTGACCGATCCAGTGGAGCGTCTCAGTCGGTGACCTGGACCTCTTTCCAGAAGGCCACGTAGTTGCTGAAGTCCTTACCCACGCGGTCGAAGGCCGTCGGGTAGGGGGTGGGGTAGCTCCAAGCGCGGTCTTTGAGTGACTCGTCGCCGTTCTTCACGCTGAAGTACTGGCACTCGCCCTTCCAGGGGCAGGTGTACGGGGTGTCGCTCTTCTCGAGCAGGTCGGCGTTGACGCTCGCGGGCGGGAAGTACCAGTTGCCCTCGATCGCGATCAGATCTTCCTTGGGCGCTTCGGCGATGACGGTGCCGTCCAGAACTGCCTTCATAGTGATGACCTCCAATGTCACCACCACGCTACGCCCGATGGTCTGGGAGTGCGCTTTCGGCGTCGAGGGCGCAGGCGGCCAGGACCTCGGGGGTGCGGCCGGCGGCGGCCCAGGACTGGCCGGCCGCGGAGGCCGTGACGAGGTGCGCGAGGGCACGGCGGAGGGTGGTGAAGGCCGCGCAGGCGGCCGCGGCCTCGGGTGAGGAGAAGTCGACGCCGAGCTCGGCGAGGGCGTCGACGACGGCACCGGCGGCCAGGAAGTCCTCGACGGCGAACTGGCCGTCGGGCCGGGCCGGGGTGACGAGGTCGACGAAGACGCGGTCGCCTCGGGCCGCCTGGGCCTCGAGCACCGCGCGCGCGGCAGCCGTGCGGGTGCGGAAGCCTGCGACCGGCAGAGCGGCCGTCCGGCCGTCGATCGCGGTTGCGGCCGGCGCGAATTCGCCGTCGTCGAGCACGTCGACGACTAGCACGTGGTCACCGGTGCGCTGCAGCGCGGCCAGGTGCGCGGCGTCGACGGCGAGGTGCAATCGCACCTGGTAGCGCGACTGCGGATGCTCGGGGGCGGCGGCTTCGGCGGCGGTCTCTGTGGGCATCCGTCGATTTTACGAGCAGACTGAGGGCATGCGCGTGCTGCTGAAGCTCATCCTCGACTGCGAACCGGACGCCGCCTGGCGCGCGATCCGGAGCCCGGCCGTGTTCCGGGAGGTGTCGAGCCCCCTGGTGGAGGTCGAGTCGCTCGCGGCGGACGGGTTCCCGACCGTGTGGGAGCCGGGGCAGCATCCGGTCGCCATGCGGGGGGCGGGCGTGATCCCGATGGGCAAGCAGATCATCCGGTTGAATTTCGAGACCGCGGAACGCGGCACGACACGAATCGTGCACGACTCCGGCCAAGGCGTGACGGGTGCCGTGAGCAGCATCACGCTCTGGGATCACCGGATGGCGATCGCACGCGATCCGGCCGGCACCGGCAAGACGCTCTACCGGGACCAGCTGCTCGTCGGCGCCGGACTGCTCACGCCGTTCGCCTGGTACAGCCTGTGGGCGTTCTGGCAGTGGCGGGGGCACAAGCTGCAGCAGCTGGCGCCGACCTGGGCGTTCGATCCGCCGCAGCCGGAAGCCGAAGGCGATCCGGACGACGTTGCCGCGACCGGCACAGACAACGGCCGGGAGCCCGGCCAGGAGGAAGCGACCGCATGAACACCCGCGCCGTGACAGCCCTGCAGACCGCCGACTGGCGGATGCGCGTCTTCAGCATCTATGAAGAGGTGCGGCGGCTGCGCAGCGTCGACACCGCCGAGGCGCACGAGTTCTGGCGGGTGTCGCGCGACGACCTGTTCTCGATGCATCCGGCCTCTCCCCTGCTGCCCGAGGATGCCGCGGGCTTCAGCGGTCTGCCGATCGCGCCGTACGACCCGGCGTGGAGCTTCGAGGCGGAGATCGAAGAGGTGGCGGACGACGATCCGCGCCCGCGCAGTTTCGACTTCGAGACCGGCACCGACGGGGTCGTGCCTTTCGAGCTCCTGGGGATCGCGCGACTCGACGGCGTCGGCACGCTCGACGTGTGGCGGCTCGCCTCGTACGGCGGCGGCCTCTTCGTGCCGGTGAAGGATGCGCGCGCCGGCAAGCCCGACGGCACCTACGGCGGCGGCCGCTACCTCGTCGACACCATCAAGGGCGCGAGCCTGGACCACGCCGTCACCCTCGGGGTCGAGGCCGACGAGGCATCCGGAGCCCACCCCACGATCGTGCTCGACTTCAACTTCGCCTACAACCCGTCGTGCGCCTACGACCCCGCCTGGGCCTGCCCGCTCGCCCAGCCGGGCAACCGCGTGGCGGCCGAAATCCCGGTGGGCGAGGGGTATGCGGGGGCTATGCCGTAGTCGGAGGGAGGACCGGAGCCTCCCTCCGACTCATCAGACCCAGCCGAGGTTGGAGCTGTTGAGCGTGAACCAGAGAGAGCCGGAGCCGTCGACCGTGAGGCTGCGGGTTCCTCCGTCGACGAAGGGCGGGTGGAGCACGGTGAGCGAATCGTCGAGATTGATCCGTCCGATGCCACCGTCGCCGTCGGCGAAGTACATCTTGGAGGCCTCGCCCGCGACGAGCGACGTCGGCCGTGTGAAGAAGGGGTGGGCGGGGAAGATGGTGGTGCTCAGCACGGTGCCGGTGGTGGTGAAGCTCGAGATGCCCCGGTCGGTCACGACCCACAGCTCGCCGCTGTGGGAGAACTCGACATCGGCGACCTCGGACGTGCCGATCCCACCGAGCGGGAACGCCGAGAATGTTGCCGAGGGAGGGTCGAAGACCATGACGTCCGGCGTCCCGTCCTCGGCAAACCAGATGCGCCCGTCGGGTGACACCGTGATGGCCAGCGGATCCCGGCCGATCGGATCGGCATAAACGTCGGAGGATCCATCGGGACGGATCACGGTCAGACCGGCGACGCCGTTCGTTCCACCGAACCAGGCATCTCCCGCCGCGTCGAAGGCGATTTCGCTCGGTACCCACGCGCTCGGACCGGCCACCGTGTAGGTATCCACCGCGCCTGTGGCGGGATCGAGGCGGCCGACTTGGGTGTGTGCCATGTCGCTGAACCAGATCGCTCCATCCGGAGCTCCATCGAGGCCGACCAGGCGGGTCGTGCCGAGACCGAGGGAGAACTCGCTGTGCGATGCCGTCACCGGGTCGATGCGAATGAGCCCGCCCGTGTTGTCGTCGTCGTACCAGATCGCCCCGTCGGCCGCAGTGGTGACAAGACCGGGCCAGTCACCCGCGGTCTTCACGGCCACACGATGCCACGTAGCGAAATCAGTGGGTGGCGGAGACACCGGCAGCGCCTGGGCGGACGGGGCCGCAGTGATACAGGCGAGCGGGAGAAGCGCTGCACCGGCAAGGGCCAGGGCGAGGGCTTGCCAGGTGCGCCGCCGCGCGGGATGCACAGTAGGTCGACGGGTGGCTTGGGAGTGATGATTCACGATTGCTCTATTCGGGATGGGTGGTACGGGTAAATTGGGACTCAACGCACGCTAGGTCGTCCCGATCCCCGTGCGTTATGAGTACTTTCTGCCCAATTCGAAGGGCTGTGACGCCGAGTGCGTACTGCCGTGCGCTAGACTGGGTGTACTCGTGGGCTCGATAGGGAGCCCCGTGCGTCGAAAGAACGCTCCCTCTTCTCGTGGCGGCGACCGGGCCTGACAGGCTTTCTGTCCCTCCATTTGCAGATACTTCTTGCGGCGAACGGATGCACCGTCGGTGCGTTCGCTGACTTCCGGGTGAGCCGTCTTTCGTGGCGTGCGCTCCGGACTGATGCCGGAAAGGCACCAACCTTGACCAGTTCCCCCACCACCTTCGCCGCGCTCGGCGTTCCCACTCCCCTCGTCACGATCCTGGCCGCCGAGGGCAAGACCGAGCCGTTCCCGATCCAGGTCGACACGCTTCCCGACACCCTGAACGGCCGCGACGTGCTCGGCCGCGGCAAGACCGGCTCGGGCAAGACCCTCGCCTTCTCCATCCCGATGGTCGCCCGCCTCGGCGGTCAGCTCTCCGGCGGCAAGCGCCGCCCGGGCCGCCCGCTCGGCCTCGTGCTCGCCCCCACCCGTGAGCTCGCCACCCAGATCGACGCCGTGCTGGCGCCGCTGGCCAAGGCCTACGGCATGACCACCACCACCATCTTCGGCGGCGTCTCGCAGGGTCGTCAGGTGACCGCGCTCAAGGCCGGCGTCGACATCGTCGTGGCCTGCCCCGGCCGACTCGAAGACCTGATGAAGCAGGGCTTCGTCTCACTCGACGCCGTGGAGATCACCGTGCTCGACGAGGCCGACCACATGGCCGACCTGGGCTTCCTGCCCGTCGTCACGCGCATCCTGGACAAGACCCCGCAGTCGGGTCAGCGCCTGCTGTTCTCGGCCACGCTGGACAACGGCGTGGACAAGCTGGTGCGCAAGTTCCTGCACAACGAGGTTCTGCACTCGGTCGACGAGGCGAACTCGCCCGTCGCCGCCATGACGCACCACGTGTTCGAGACCGAGTCGGTCGAGTCCAAGCGCGTGCTGGTCGAGAAGCTCGCCTCGGGCAGCGGCCGCCGCATCCTGTTCATGCGCACCAAGCACCACGCCAAGAAGCTCGCGAAGCAGCTGACGGATGCCGGCATCCCGGCCGTCGACCTGCACGGCAACCTCTCGCAGGTGGCCCGTGACCGCAACCTGGCGGCGTTCTCGGCCGGTACCGTCAAGGTTCTGGTGGCGACGGATGTCGCGGCCCGCGGTGTGCACGTCGACGACATCGAACTCGTCATCCACGTCGACCCGCCGGCGGAGCACAAGGCGTACCTGCACCGCTCGGGCCGTACCGCCCGCGCCGGTTCGGCCGGCGACGTGGTCACCATCATGCTGCCCGCGCAGCGCAAGGACGTGAAGGATCTGCTGCGCAAGGCCGCGATCACCGTCTCCCCCGAGGTCGTGACGGCCGACTCCGCGTCGGTCAACGCCCTCACCGGTGAGGTGGCGGCGTACGTGAAGCCGGCTCCGCGCACCACGAACCAGCTGCCCGCATCGGGTCAGCGCCGCACGGGCAACGACGGCACCGGCCGTGGCGGCTCGGGCGCCGGTGGCGGTCGAGGCGGCTCGCAGGGCGCCAACGCGCAGCGCAAGCGCGCGGCTCGGGACGGATCGGGCGCGGGTGCCGAGGGCGGCCGCGGCGGTCAGGGTGGACGCGGCGGCCAGGGCGGCTCGTCGAACGGCCGCGGCTCGCGCGGCGGCAGCGCCGGTGGCGGAAGCCGTTCGTTCTACAGCACCTCGACCGACCGCCCCGGCGGCGGCGAGGGCGGAAGCCGTCGCGACGGCCAAGGCGCCGGCGCCGGCGCGTCCTCCGGTTCGAACGGCGGCGGCGCGCGCCGCTCGGCCGCGTCGTTCTCGGCGGGCTCCGACGGCGGCCGCGGGCGTCGCTCGCGCTAGTCGCTGAGGCTCACGCCTCGCTCTTCACGACGGCCCGTCTCCTCATCGGAGGCGGGCCGTCGTGCGTCTCGGGCGAACCGCCGCCGCGGCATCCGGAGCCGTGAACGTCGCCGACCCGTCACTTCGTCCCGCTTTCGCGCCCGGATAAGGGGAGAAAGTGACGGGTCGACGAAGGTGGGGGGGCGGGGGGTTGGGCGCGAGCGCGGGGGGGGGAGCGAGCTACGGCTTCGGGGGCTTCGGGGGGCGCTGGGGGTAGACGGTTTCGTGGCGGGCGAGCATCGCGACGAAGTCGGCGATGCGGCGGGCACGGGTGTCGGCGCGCTTGGCGTGGTGGACGCGGAAGAGCACCGCGTAGCGGTTCTGGCTGCTGAGGGTGGCGAAGAACGCGAGCGCCTCGGCGTTCTCGGCCAGGGCCGCCGCGAGGTCATCCGGAACCTCGATGTTCTTGGGCGAGGCGTAGGCGGCCTCCCAGCGGCCGTCGGCCTTCGCCCTGTCGATCTCGGCCTGCCCGCGGTCGCGCATCCGGCCCGCCTCGATGAGGGCCGCCACCTTGTCTTGATTCACCTGCGACCAGATGCTGCGCGGCCGGCGGGGCGTGAAGTTCTGGATGAAGAAGTCGTCGTCGAAGGAGTTGCGGCGGGCGTCGATCCAGCCGTGGCAGAGCGCCACGTCGAGCGCCTCCTGGTGACTGACGGTGGAGTGCGCGCTGCCCTTCTTGGCGATCAGCATCTTCACGCCGCTCGCGGAGTCGGCGTTCTGCTCCAGCCAGCGCTCGAACGCGGCCGCATCCGCGAAGCTGCGCTGCTCGAAGTCTTCGGCCATCGGATGCCCCGTGTCGTCAGAGCAGGCGGCCGACCGAGGCCAGCGCCGCCCGCAGCAGACCGCCGCGGCCGCCCTCCATCTCGTCGGTGACGCTCGGCGAGGCGGCCTCCTCCGGCGTCATCCAGGTGAGCTCGAGGGCATCCTGCCGCGGCTCGCAGGTTCCCGTGACCGGCACCACGTACGCCAGCGACACGGCGTGCTGACGCTCGTCGTAGTACGCGGAGACTCCCGGCAGCGGGAAGTACTCGGCCACCTGGAACGGGACCGGGCTGGCCGGCAGCTGCGGGAAGGCCATCGGGCCGAGGTCTTTCTCGAGGTGACGGAACAGCGCGTCGCGCAGCGTCTCGCCGTACATCACCCGGCCGGAGACGAGGGTGCGCGCGATGGTGCCGCTCGGGCCCACCCGCAGCAGCACGCCGACCTCGACCACCTGGCCGAGCCCGTCTACCCGCACCGGAACGGCCTCGACGTAGAGAAGGGGAAGGCGCTGGCGCACCTCCGCGAGTTCACTGTCGCTCAACCAGCCGGAATTGGGGTCAGGGGTGCGCACGCTCATAGTCCATTCTTACCCGGTGGCCGCAGCCGATCGTGCACGCCGTGCGGTGGCCCCGTGCCGTTGTCGGTGGCTTGGGTGAGGATAAGGGGATGAGCGACGTGCTCGAGAGCTTCTCCCCCGCCACCCGAGAATGGTTCCTCGGGGCTTTCGACGCGCCCACGGCCGCGCAGACGGGCGCCTGGGAGGCGGTCTCCGGGGGGTCGCACGCGCTGGTGGTGGCACCCACGGGCTCGGGCAAGACGCTCGCGGCCTTCCTCTGGGCGCTCGACCGGCTGACCACCACCATCGAACCGGGCGTGCCGCGCAAGACCTCGGTGCTCTACGTCTCCCCCTTGAAGGCGCTGGCGGTCGACGTGGAGCGCAACCTGCGCTCGCCGCTCGTGGGCATCACGCAGACGGCGAAGCGGATGGGCGCCGAGCCGCCCGTCATCACGGTGGGAGTGCGCTCGGGCGACACCCCGGCGGCGGAGCGCCGCACCCTCTCGAAGAACCCGCCCGACATCCTCATCACCACGCCCGAGTCGCTCTTCCTCATGCTCACCTCGGCGGCGCGGGAGTCGCTCAGCGAGGTCACGACGGTGATCATCGACGAGGTGCACGCGGTGGCCGCCACCAAGCGTGGGGCGCACCTCGCGGTGAGCCTGGACCGACTCGACCTGCTGCTCCCCCAGCCGGCGCAGCGGATCGGCCTCTCGGCCACGGTGCGGCCGCGTGAAGAGGTGGCGCGGTTCCTCGCCGGAGGGCGGCCGGTGAGCATCGTGGCACCGCCGTCGACCAAGAAGTTCGATCTTCGAGTGATCGTCCCGGTCGAAGACATGACCCAGATCCCGCCGCGCGATCCGGGAGCCGAGCTCGAAGGTTCGGCGGCGGGGGCGGACGCACCCGAGCAGGGCTCGATCTGGCCGCACGTCGAGGAAGACATCGTCGACCGCATCCTGGAGCACCGCTCGTCGATCGTGTTCGCGAACTCGCGGCGGCTGGCCGAACGCCTGACTGCGCGGCTGAACGAGATCTTCGCCCAGCGGATGGGGCCGGGCGAGGAGGCGGATGGCGCTCCCGGGGCCGCATCCGCTCGTTCCTCCGCCCCGACGTGGGCAGCCCAGACGCCGGTAGCCCAGACGCCGGTAGCCCAGACGCCGGCCGCCCAGGTGATGGGGCAGGCCGGGCAGACCTCGGGCGAGGGGCCGGTGCTCGCCCGCGCCCACCACGGCTCGGTGAGCAAGGAGCAGCGCGCCATCATCGAGGACGACCTCAAGACGGGGCGCCTACGCTGCGTCGTCGCCACCTCGAGCCTCGAGCTCGGCATCGACATGGGCGCGGTCGACCTCGTCGTCCAGGTGGAGGCACCCCCATCGGTGGCCAGCGGACTGCAGCGGGTGGGGCGTGCCGGGCACCAGGTCGGCGAGGTGTCGAAGGGGCTGCTGTACCCCAAGCACCGGGCCGACCTCATCCATTCGGCGGTGGTGCCGATCCGGATGTCCGAGGGCCTCATCGAGACGCTGTCGATCCCGGCGAACCCGCTCGACATCCTCGCCCAGCAGACGGTCGCCGCCTGCGCGCTGGAGCCGATCGACGTCGAGGAGTGGTTCGACACCGTGCGGCGGAGTGCCTCGTTCAGCGGCATGCCTCGATCGGCATACGATGCCACGCTCGACCTCCTGGCGGGCCTCTACCCGTCTGACGAGTTCGCCGAGCTGCGGCCGAGGCTGGTGTGGGACCGCGATGCCGGCACACTCACCGGCCGACCCGGAGCCCAACGGCTGGCGGTCACGAGCGGCGGGACCATCCCCGATCGTGGGCTCTTCGGCGTGTTCATGGTGGGTGGCGAGCCGACGGATGCCGATCCGACGACGGGCTCCACCCGCTCGGCTCCGGGGCGCCGGGTGGGCGAGCTCGACGAGGAGATGGTCTACGAGTCGCGCGTCGGCGACGTGTTCGCGCTCGGGGCGACCAGCTGGCGGATCCAGGAGATCACGCACGACCGGGTGCTCGTCACCCCGGCCTTCGGTCAGCCGGGGCGGCTGCCGTTCTGGCGCGGCGAGGGCCTCGGGCGGCCCGCCGAGCTCGGGCGGGCGATCGGCGAGTTCACCCGCACGGTGGCCGCGGCATCCGTCGAGGAGTCCCAGCGGATCGCCGAGCGCGCGGGACTCGACGACTGGGCCGCGGGCAACCTGGTCTCGTTCATCGCCGAGCAGCGCGAGGCGACCGGGCACGTGCCGAGCGACAAGACGCTGGTGGTGGAGCGGTTCCGCGACGAGCTCGGCGACTGGCGGGTCATCCTGCATTCCCCGTACGGCATGCAGGTGCATTCGCCGTGGGCGCTCGCGATCAACGGGCGCATCCGGGAGCGCTTCGGAGTCGACGCCAACGCGGTGGCGAGCGACGACGGGATCGTGGTGCGGATGCCCGACACCGACGGCGAGCCGCCCTCGGCCGAGCTGTTCCTGTTCGACCCGGCTGAGCTCGAGCAGATCGTCACCGACGAGGTGGGCGGATCGGCGCTGTTCGCCTCGCGCTTCCGCGAGAACGCGGCGCGCGCTCTGCTGCTCCCCCGGCAGAACCCGGGCAAACGCTCGCCGCTCTGGCAGCAGCGGCAGCGCTCGGCGCAGCTGCTGGAGGTGGCGCGCAAGTACCCGACGTTCCCGATCATCCTGGAGACCGTGCGGGAGTGCCTGCAGGACGTCTACGACCTGCCGTCCCTGCTCGCGCTCGCTCGCGACCTCGAGGCCCGGCGCATCCGTGTGGTCGAGATCGAGTCCGCGACGGCGTCGCCGTTCGCCCGCTCGCTGCTGTTCGGATACGTGGCCTCGTTCGTCTACGAAGGCGACAGCCCCTTGGCCGAGCGCCGGGCCGCGGCGCTCGCCCTCGACCCGACGCTGCTCTCGGAGCTGCTCGGGCGGGCCGAACTGCGCGAGCTGCTCGATCCCGGGGTGATCGAAGACACCCAGCGCGAACTGCAGCGGCTGGCTCCCGACCGCCGGGCCCGCGATCTGGAGGGTGTGGCCGACCTGCTGCGGATGCTCGGCCCGCTGCGCACCGAGGAGGTGCGCGCCCGGGCGCTCGAGTTCGACGTCGTCGCCGCGCTCGACGAGCTCGTGTCGGCCAAGCGCGCGCTCCGGGTGAGCTTCGCGGGCGAGCAGTGGTGGGCGCCGATCGAAGACGCCGGGCGCCTGCGCGACGCCCTCGGCGTGCCCATCCCGTTCGGGGTGCCCGACGCCTTCATCGCGCCGGTCGAGCATCCGGTGCTCGACCTGGTGAGCCGCTACGCGCGCACCCACGGGCCGTTCCTCGCCTCGGAGGTCGCCGCACGGTTCGGGCTGGGGGTGGCGGTGGTGACGGATGCGCTGCGCCGGCTCTCCGCCGACCGTCGCGTGATCGAGGGCGAGTTCCGGCCGAGCGGGCTGGCGATGGAAGCGGTCGCCCTCGGGCAGGCGGGCGGAACCGAGTGGTGTGACGCCGAGGTGCTGCGTCGCCTGCGCAGCCGCTCGCTCGCCGCCCTCCGGCACGAGGTGGAGCCGGTGCCGGCCACCACGCTCGCCCGCTTCCTGCCCTCGTGGCAGCACGTGGGCGGGTCACTGCGCGGAGCCGACGGCGTGCTCACGGTGATCGAACAGCTGGCCGGGGTGCCCGTGCCGGCCTCGGCCTGGGAGAACCTCGTGCTGCCCGCCCGGGTGCGCGACTACAGCCCGGCGATGCTCGACGAGCTGACCGCTGCGGGAGAAGTGGTGTGGTCGGGGCGGGGCAGCCTTCCCGGCAGCGACGGCTGGGTGGCGCTGCACACCCTCGACACGCTGCCGTTCTCGGCGCCGCCCGCCGACGAGTTCGAGGCCGGCCCGGTGCACCGGGCCCTGCTCGGGGCGCTCGAGCGCGGTGGGGCGTACTTCTTCCGCACGCTGGCCGACGAGGTGGGGGCGGCTGTGCTGCGGGAGGAATCGGAGCAGGCCATGTCGGAGGCCGGGGGCGCCGCATCCGGAACCGCGTCGCGAGCCGCCCTGCAGGTGGTCGCGCCGCCCGACGACGCCGCGATTGTATCGGCGATCTGGGACCTGGTGTGGGCCGGCCTCGTGACCAACGACACCGTGGCGCCGCTTCGCACTCTCACCGGATCGGGCAAGTCGGCGCACAGCACCAAACGGGCCGCACCGCGCGCCCGGATGTACCGCGGCCGGTCGTTCGCCCGCGCCACCATGCAGACCCGGGTCGGCCCGCCGACCGCCGGTGGGCGCTGGTCGCTCCTGCCGGAGCCGAACACCGATGCCACCCTGCGGGCGCACGCCACCGCCGAGATGCTGCTCGACCGGTACGGGGTGGTCACTCGGGGCTCGGTCGTGTCGGAGCGGGTTCCGGGCGGGTTCGCGCTCGTGTACCGCGTGCTCAGCCAGTTCGAGGAGTCGGCGCGCTGCCGGCGCGGCTACTTCGTGGAGACGCTCGGGGCGGCGCAGTTCGCCACCGGCGGCACGGTCGACCGGCTGCGCGGCTTCGCTCCGGATGCGGTGGGCCGCTCGGGGCGCGACCGCGTTCCCGAGGCGCTGACCCTCGCGGCGACCGATCCGGCGAACCCGTACGGTGCCGCACTGCCCTGGCCGAGCGTCGAGGGGCACAAGCCCGGCCGTAAGGCGGGTGCGCTGGTGGCGCTGGTCGACGGCGACCTGGTGCTCTACCTCGAGCGCGGCGGCAAGTCGGCGCTGTCGTTCAGCGACGACCCGGAGCAGCTCGAACGCGCGGCCCGATCCGTGGCCCAGGCGGTGTCGGCGGGGCGGGTCGACAAACTCGCCGTCGAGCGGGTGAACGGTGATTTCGTGCTCGGCACGGCGGTGGGCGGATCGCTCGAGGCCGCGGGCTTCACCGCGACTCCCCGCGGATTGCGGCTCCGTGCCTGAGGGCGACACCGTCTACCGGGCGGCGGTGCACCTGAACACGGCGCTCGCGGGCCGGCCGCTCACCGTGTGCGACATCCGGGTGCCGAAGTACGCGGCGGTCGACCTGACGGGAGAGACCGTCGACGAGGTGGTCTCCCGCGGGAAGCACCTGCTCACGCGCGTGGGCGAGCACAGCATCCACAGCCACCTGAAGATGGAGGGCTCGTGGCACATCTACCGGCACGGCACGCGCTGGCGGCGGCCCGCCTACCAGGCGCGGATCGTGCTGGAGAACGCCGACTGGGTGACGGTGGGGTTCGATCTGGGCACGCTGGAGGTGCTGCGCCGGGACGAGGAGGACGAGGTCGTGGGGCATCTCGGACCGGACGTGCTCGGACCGGACTGGGATGCCGAGGAGGCCGTTCGGCGCCTTGCGGCCCAGGAGTCGCGGGAGATCGACGTCGCCCTGCTCGACCAGCGCACCCTGGCGGGCCTCGGCAACGTCTACGTGAACGAGCTCTGCTTCCTGCGCGGCGTGCTTCCGCAACGGCCGGTCGGTGACGTGAAAGACCTGCCGGCGGTGGTCGGCCTGGCGCACCGGCTCATCCTCGCGAACCGCGACCGGGTGGAGCGCACCACCACCGGCGACACGCGGCCGGGGCGGCAGACCTACGTGTACGGCCGCGAGGGCAAGCCGTGCCGGCGCTGCGGCACGCGCATACGCCACGGGATGCTCGGGGCGACCGCGCTCTCGCAGCGCGACACGTATTGGTGCCCGAACTGCCAGACCTGAGGGGCGGCGGCCCCAGGCCTGCACCTCGGCGTGTTCCGGGTAGCCCGCGCAGATGGCGCGCAGGCGCTCGAGCGTCGGGTCGCCCGGTTCGAAGAGCTGCGGATGCTCCCTGCCGAGCAGAGCACCGCGTCGATGTGCGTCCCTCCATCGTCGTCGCCCAACCGCAGCCGGCTGTTAGATTCGGCTGGTGAGCGAAACGGATGCGGCGCCCCTGACCATCGACGACGAGGCAGTGGTCTGGTCGGTGCCTCGCGACCGGATCGCGGAGAGCCTGGCGACCCAGCCCCTGGTGATCGTGATGCACGGCCGCGGTTCGCACGAGGCCGACCTGCCGTCGCTGTTCCCCTTCCTGCCGGAGGGGATCGTGTTCGCCTCCCTGCGCGCGCCGCTCTCCGGGGCGCCGTTCGGGATGGGCGGGTGGACCTGGTTCCCGCTCGCCGCGGCCCCTGACGGCACGGGGAGCCCGGCCGGCGCCGACGTCGTCGCTGCGGCCGACGCCGTGCTCGCGTGGCTCGATCGCACCGAGGCGCAGCACGGCACGCCGCCCGCCGTCGTCGGACTCGGCTTCTCACAGGGCGGCATGATGTCGATCGAGCTGATGCGCTCGGCCCCGCACCGCTTCGCCGCCGCCGTCGACCTCTCGGGCGTGAGCGCCATCCGCACCGTCGACGGCGACGAGGTGCTCGCCGAGCGCCGCCCGCCGCTGTTCTGGGGCCGGGATGCCGCCGACCCGATCATCCCGCTCGCCGGCGTCGAGCGTACGGCGGCTTTCGCACCCCGGCATTTCACCGTCACCGAGCGGCTGTACCCCGGGATCGCACACTCGATCTCGCGCGAGGAGCTCGGCGATGTGTCGGCGTTCCTCCGCGCCGCGCTGGCGCTCGACGACGAGCCGACCGCCCAGCCGGCCTGACGGCTGCGCAGCGGTCGGGGACCGATCCCACGAGAGAGCAGGAACGCATCATGGCCAAGAAGGCTGCGCGGTCATCCGCCGGTCCGTCGACGGCGGCCACGCTGGCCCTGGCGAAGGCGGGCATCCCGTTCCTCCCCCACGTCTACGAGCACGACGCGGCGGCCACCGACTTCGGCGCCGAGGCGGCACGCGAACTCGGCGTCGAACCGGCCCGGGTGTTCAAGACGCTGATGGTGGAGACCGATGCCGGGTTCGGCATCGGCATCCTGTCGGTGCAGGACCAGCTGGATGTGAAAGCTCTGGCCGGCGAGCTCGGCGCGAAGCGGGCGGCGATGGCCGACAAGGCGGTCGCCGAACGCAAGAGCGGCTACGTGGTGGGCGGCATCAGCCCGATCGGCCAGAAGACGAGGCTGCCGACGGTTCTGGACGAGACGGCCCGGGATTTCGCGACGATCTTCGTGTCGGGTGGGCGACGCGGATTCGACCTCGAGATCGCTCCGGACGACCTGCTGCGCGCCGTGGACGGGCGCGTCAGCCGGATCCGGCGCGGCTGAGCGGTCGTGGTCAGTGCGGGCCGTCGGCCTCGCCGCCCTCGACCACGGTGACGGCCCACCGGCGCAGGAACACGGCTCCGGCGGCGTCGTTGGTGAGCCCGTCGACCGTGAGCACCGGGTACGACGTCTCCGGAACGCCGTCGGCCGGGCGCACGTCGACGTGGGCCACGTCGTAGCCCTCCCCGTGCAGCCAGCCGGCCATGGCGTAGTCGACGCGTGAGTCGCCCACCGTGCGCCAGATCGCCGGAACCGCTCCGGTCTCGGCCACCAGCGCCAGCGCGCGCTCGGCACCCAGCGCCTTCCCGGCGCGGAACGACTCGATGTCGGTGGAGATGATCGAGGGGTCGAGCCGGTAGCTGATGCTGCCGTCGGAGGCCGGGCGGGTCTCGGTTCTCCACACCGCGCCGAGGTCGAGAGTTCTGCACAGATCCAGCACCGCTCGGTCGAAGTCGGACTGCATCGCGAGATAGTCGTCGGAGTCGACGTCGGTGCGCTGCTCGACCGACACCATGGTGCGCTTGGTGCGGTCGAGGAAGACCGAGTCGGCGAAGCGCGTGGCGACGAGTTCTTCGACCGCGGCGGCCAGTTCCGGCACAGGAGAGAGGGTTTCATCGATGGTGATCTCACCGACACCGGCGGGAGTGATGCGGAACCAGGATCCGCCCTTCTCGCACACACCGAACACGCGGGCGTGCGCAGCCAGACCGCCCTGCACGAGGGGGCCGACCACCTCGGCGCGGAGGAAGCCGTCGGAGCGGCCGGTGTTGAAGACGATCGGCACGCCGGCGTTCGCGAGCGAAACCAGGTCGGCGGCGATCGAGGGGATGGCGATGGTGCGGGTGACCGGGCTGGCCACCGGCCCGTCGACGTCCAGGAGCAGGCCGAGATCGGGGGTGGCTGAAGTCACTGATCCATTATGGTCGGCGGAGCGAACCGTGCTGTCCGTGCGTGCAGACCGGCGAGCGCCGTCAGCTCGCGCGAAGGGGCTGGGCGCGCCCGAACGCCGTGTGCACCCCGGGCGAGAACAGCACCGAGTCCGGGGCGCGCTCTGCGAGATCCGGGAAGCCGGCCGCGGCGAGCAGCTCGTCGTCGAGGAAGAGCAGTTCGGCGTCGAGCACCGTCCACGGCGGATGCTCGTTCGGGATGAACACCGTGCGGCCGTTGCGGGCGAGGTGCAGTCCCCAGCGCGCGGTGAGGAAGACGGCGAGGTCGTCGTGGGAGCGATCGGCCCGTCCGGGCCGGGCGTCGATCCTGCTGTGCGGCCCGGGGCCACCGCCGAAACCGTGGTCGCCGAGGCGTTCCGAACGGTAGCTGATCACTCCGGCGCGGTCGGTGGCGATCGACATCCGCGCCCAGCGGTACGGCAGCCCGAAGAGCAGGTGCGCGGCGCCCACCGCCGCCAGGCGCGACGACTCGAGCGAGGAGAAGACGACTCCGCGCCGGCCCGTCTCGTCGACCGAATAGAGTCGCACGTTGATCTCAGGGAAGGTTCCGGCGTACGGGATCGGGCCGAGGGCGCGAAACCCCGGAGCCGTGGCATGGGCGAGACGGAAGGGGATCAGCCCCACCCAGGCCGACCCGTCGAACAGATCGGGTCGGGTACCCGGGGGCAGATGCGGCTGCACCAGCGCGGGATCGACCCGCCAGTGCAGGAAGGTGAGCGACTGCCAGTCCTGCTCATGCAGAGCGCCTCCCGCGAGCGCGGGCGCGGCGCGCGACAGAGGCTCAGTCGTCGGCATCGATCCCGATCACGGCCACATCCACACCGGGGCTCAGCAGGATGTCGGCACGCTTGTACTTGCCTTCGCCCACGTTCACCTCCATCCAGGTCGGTTCGGCCGAGGCCACCGCCTGCCGGATCTCCTCTTTGACGTCGTCGACGTCCCGACCCGAGACCGAGTACTGCTTGCCCGCGTAGAGGATATTGATGCGCTTCACGGAATTCTGCCTCTCTTCGCTCCCAGAGTACTTCGATCCGGCGCCCGGGATGCGCCGGAAACCCTTACGCTCGTGGGATGACGAACGCGATTCCGACGCCGTACGAAGATCTCCTGCGCGACACCCTGGAGAACGGCACAGCGAAGTCGGATCGAACCGGAACGGGCACGCGGAGCGTGTTCGGCCGGCAGCTGCGATTCGACCTCGCCGAGGGCTTTCCGCTGATCACCACGAAGCGCGTGCACTTCAAGTCGATCGCGTACGAGTTGCTCTGGTTCCTGCGGGGCGAGAGCAACGTGCGCTGGCTGCAGGAGAACGGGGTCAGCATCTGGGACGAGTGGGCCGATTCGAACGGCGAGCTCGGTCCGGTGTACGGGGTGCAGTGGCGATCCTGGCCCTCACCGACGGGCGAGCACATCGACCAGATCACCGAGGTGATCGAAGCCATCCGCCGCGATCCGGATTCGCGCCGGCTGATCGTCTCGGCCTGGAACGTCGCCGAGATCCCCTCGATGGCGCTTGCGCCCTGCCACGCGCTGTTCCAGTTCTACGTGGCCGACGGCAAGCTCTCCTGCCAGCTCTACCAGCGCAGCGCCGACCTGTTCCTCGGCGTGCCGTTCAACATCGCGAGCTACGCGCTGCTGACGCACCTGGTGGCGGCGCAGACGGGGCTGGCCGTGGGCGACTTCGTCTGGACCGGCGGCGACTGCCACATCTACGACAACCACGTCGACCAGGTGCGGCTGCAGCTCGAACGCGATCCCTTCCCCGCACCGGCGCTGCAGATCACGGCCGAACGGGCGAGCATCTTCGACTACACGTACGACGACCTCGAGATCGTGGGGTACGAGCACCACCCGGCCATCCGCGCCGCCGTCGCCGTCTGAGGCCGACGGCATGAGCGTGGCACTGATCTGGGCCGAGGCCCGGGGCGGCGTGATCGGTCAGGGCGGCGGCATCCCGTGGCACCTGCCGGAAGATCTGGCGCACTTCCGGGAGCTGACCTCGGGTGCTGCCGTGGTGATGGGGCGGAAGACCTGGGACTCACTGCCCGAGCGCTTCCGGCCGCTGCCGGGCCGCCGCAACATCGTGGTGACCCGGGATTCCGAGTGGGAGGCCGAGGGAGCGCAGGTCGCTCACTCGCTCGAGGCGGCACTGGTTACCGGGGCGGACGAGACCGTCTGGGTCATCGGCGGCGGTGAGATCTACCGGCAGGCCCTCGGAGCAGCCGACCGGATCGAGATCACCGAGGTGGATCTCGATCCGGCCGGAGACACCAGGGCGCCGGAGGTCGGCGAGGGCTGGCGGCGCAGCCAGGACCCCGTCGAGGGCTTCCACGAGTCGAGGACGGGCATCCGGTACCGGTTCGTCACGCTCGCGCGTCACGAACCGGCCGCCGGTCAGGCCTGACGGCTCAGCCGTCGTCGACCGTCTGCTCGCGAGTCAGCCCGCGTCGACCGTCTGCTCGCGGCGCGGCAGGGTCCACCCCGGTCGCACGTAGTGGCAGGTGTAGCCGTTCGGGTACCGCTCCAGGTAGTCCTGGTGCTCCGGCTCGGCCTCCCAGAACGGGCCGGCTGGGCTCAGCTCGGTGACCACGGGCCCGGGCCAGAGGCCCGAGGCGTCGACATGGGCGATCGTGTCCTCCGCGACCGCCCGCTGGCTCTCGTCGGTGTAGTAGATGCCCGAGCGGTAGCTCGTACCGATGTCGTTGCCCTGCCGGTTCTTGGTGGACGGGTCGTGGATCTGGAAGAAGAACTCCAGCAGCTCGCGATAGCTCGTGACACTCGGGTCGTAGCTGATCTCGATCGCCTCGGCGTGCGTGCCGTGGTGGCGGTAGGTGGCGTTCGCCACGTCACCGCCGGTGTAGCCCACGCGCGTGTCGAGCACGCCCGGGCGACGGCGGATCAGATCCTCCATGCCCCAGAAACAGCCTCCGGCGAGGATCGCCTTCTCGGTCGTGGTCATCGTGCACTCTCCTCGGTGATCGTGGTGGTGGCGGCGGCGCCGCTCGGCGTTCCGAACAGCGCCAGGTACTCCTCGTAACCCGCCTCGGCGAGCTCCTCGCGCGGCACGAAGCGCAGCGCGGCGGAGTTGATGCAGTAGCGCAGGCCTCCGGCCTCGCGCGGCCCGTCCGGGAAAAGGTGCCCCAGGTGGCTGTCGCCGTGGGCCGACCGCACCTCGGTGCGGGTCATGCCCCAGCTGCGATCCTTCTTCTCGACGACGTTCGCCGGGTCGAGGGGCACGGTGAAGCTCGGCCAGCCGGATCCGCTGTCGAACTTGGCGGTGGAGGCGAACAGCGGCTCGCCCGACACGACGTCGACGTAGATGCCGTCGCGGTGCTCGTTCCAGAACTCGTTGCGGAACGCGGGCTCGGTGGCGTCGTCCTGGGTCACCGCGCGCTGCTGGCGGGTGAGACGGGCGATCGCCTCGGGGGTGGGGCGGTAGTCCTTGGTCACGTTGACTCCTCGATTCTGCGCCACTGGCTGCGGCGTCACTTACCAGAACACTCGTTCTGCCGGAATAGTTCCCGCTTGCACAGGATGTTCGGAGCCGCTGCCGTTGCCGCTCGGGCGATGGCGGGGCAGAGTGAGGCCATGACCGCCGGCACCGAGCCCAGCCGGGGGCCGGCCCGCTGGATCCGCGATCACCGGCACGCCTGGGAGAGCAAGCGGGAGCCCGTGGTCGACAACACGAAGGAAGAGAACCCCGCATGAGCACCTCCACGAACGACCGCGCCCAGCAGTTGAAGAGCCTGCACGAGGCACCCGAGATCCTGCGCGTGGTGAACGTGTGGGACGCGATCAGCGCCAAGACGGTGGCCGACCTGCCCGAGACGAAGGCCATCGCCACGGCGGGTCACTCGATCGCCGCCTCGTACGGCTACGACGACGGCGGGATGCAGCTGGACGTGGCTCTCGCGGGCGCCAAGACCGTCGTCGACGCCACCGACCTGCCGGTGACCGCCGACCTGGACGACGGTTACGCCGACCCGGCCGAGACCATCCGCCGGGCCATCGGCTTCGGCATCGTGGGCGCGAACGTGGAAGACCGCCTGCGGCCCTTCGACGAGTCGGTGGCCCGCGTCGCCGCCATCATGAAGGCCGCAGAGCAGGAGGGTGTGGCCTTCCAGCTCAACGCCCGCACCGACGCGATCGCGCGGGGCGGCGACCGCCCGCTCGACGAGAGCATCGCGGACGCCATCGCGCGCGGCAAGGCATTCCTCGACGCCGGCGCGCCCCTCGTCTTCGTGCCGGGCGCGGTGAAGCGCGAGGTGGTGGAACAGCTCGTCGAGGGCCTCGGCGCCGGCAAGCTCTCGGTGATCGGCCTGCCCGGCGCCCTCGCCGCCGCCGAGTACGAAGCCCTCGGCGTGGCGCGGATCTCCTACGGCCCGCTCACCCAGCGCGTCGCCCTGCGCGCACTGCGCGACCTCGCCACCGACCTCTACGGCACCGGCATCATTCCCGAGGACACCCCCGCGCTGAACTGACGGCGGCCGGCGCGCCCCGCCACCCGCCGGACCACCAGCACGCCGTTGCGGCCGATCTCGCCCACGAAGTCCGCGACGAGCGCGCGCGTGGCGACGGCTCCGGCGGCCCCGATCCGGGCGAGGAGCTGGGTGTCGTCGACGGCGACGAACGAGCCCGCGCCGGTCGAAGTGATCCCGGTGCCGAACCCCAGCTCTCGGCACCGAGCGACGTCCAAGGTCTCCGTGCCGCCCACCATTAGGGCGAGTCCGCACGGGAATCCCGCGGCATCCCGCTCGCTCTGCGGGGGGCTGCGGCGTGGTGCTCAGTCGTCCTGGTCGCCGAGAAGGCCTCGGAAGATGCGGGCGAGCGGATCCGCCAGCTCGTCGTGGCCGGCGGTGGCCACCGGCTGCACGGCAGCGGAGGTGCGCAGCATCACCGTGCCGAGCATCGTCGCGATGGCCAGCTGTGCCCGGAGCAGGATCGGGGCCGTCTCGGGATCGTCCGCCTTCCACCCCGCCGCCGCCGCGAGCCTCTGCGTGAAATGCTCGAGGGTGCGGCGGCGGATGCGGTTGGCGTTCTCGTCTCCTGAGGAACGCAGGAGCAGCAGCAGCTGGAGCGGGTCGTCGCCGTCGGGCGCGTTCACGACGTGCGTCACGAGGCGCTCGATCACCGATTCCAGGTCGGACGGGCGCGAGGGCGTCTGGGAGTCGAGCTCGTCGGAGGTGCGGGCCATGCAGGCCTCGAAGAGACCGTCCTTCGACACGAAGTAGCGGTTGATCAGGGCGACGTTCACACCCGCGTCCGCGGCGATCTGCCGTACCGTCGTCGCCCGGTAGCCGTCGGTGGCGAACCGGCGGCGGGCGGCACGCACGAGCGCGCGCTTGGTGGCGGCGGCGTCCCGGCCCGGGCGGATCAGGTCGTCGTCGGCGGCCGGCTCGACCTCATCCGTTCGATCGGCGGACCGCACTGTCTGATTGCTCATCTCTCACTCCCACCGGCCACTGTACCGGCCCGGCATCGCAAGTAAACAAAAGTTGACTTCGAGCAACGAAACAAGAATGATGGTCAAGTCAGCGACTGCTTACATACCCGAGGAGACCATGTCCGCCACCACCCAGAGCCCTTCGACGGGCTCGATCCAGATCGCCAAGGCCGCGCGCGGGCGCGGAACCGCGATCATCCTGTTCCTCTCCCTCGGCGGACTGTCGTTCGCCGTTCTGCAGTCGCTCGTCGCACCGGCCCTGGGCACCATCGGCGCCGACCTCGGCGTCGCCACCACCGATGCCAGCTGGGTGCTCACCGCCTACCTGCTCTCGGCCGCCGTGCTGACCCCGATCCTCGGCCGTCTCGGCGACATGGTGGGCAAGCGCAAGGTCATCATCGTGGTGCTCGCACTGCTGCTGGTCGGCACGGTGCTCGCCGCGCTCGCGCCGAACCTCGGTGTGTTGATCGTGGCGCGCATCCTGCAGGGCGCCGCGGGCGCGGTGATGCCGCTGTCGATCGGTATCGTGCGCGACGAACTGCCGCGGGAGCGCGTGAGCGTGACCATCGGCCTGCTCTCGGCCATCTTCGGCATCGGTGCGGGCGTCGGGATCGTCGCGGCCGGCCCGATCGTGGAGAACCTCTCCTGGCACTGGCTGTTCTGGCTGCCGGCCGTGCTCGTGGCGATCGCGCTGCTCGGCGCCATCTTCGGCATCCCCGAGTCTCCGGTGCGCACCCCGGGCCGCCTCGACGTTCTCGGCACGGGCATCCTGAGCGTGGGCCTCGTGGGCCTGCTGCTGGCCATCAGCGAGGGCGAGAAGTGGGGTTGGGGCGACGGCAAGACGATCGGGCTGATCGCGCTCGGTGCGATCGCGCTGGTCGTGTTCGTCGTCGTCGAGCTCCGGGTGAAGAACCCCCTGATCGACGTGCGCCTGTTCAAGCACCGTGGGGTGTGGACCGCCCACGTCGTGGCCCTCGCCTTCGGCTTCGCGATGTTCGGCACCTTCATCCTCGTGCCCACCCTGCTGCAGCTGCCGACCGTGCTGGGCTACGGCTTCGGCTTCTCGGTGAGCGAGGCCGGGCTGTACCTCCTGCCCACCGTGGTGGCGATGGTGATCTCGGGCGTCGTGGCCGGCATCCTGATCCGCCGCATCGGGCCGAAGATCCCGATGATCGCGGGTGGCATCGCCGTGGCCGTGGCGTTCCTCATCCCGGCGCTCGGGCACTCGGAGTCGTGGCAGATCGTGATCTCCGGCATCCTGACCGGTATCGGCATCGGGATGGCGCTGGCCGCGACCTCGAACGCCATCGTCGAGAGCGTGCCGGCCGCTCAGACCGGTGAGGCGATCAGCGCCAACACCGTGCTGCGCACCGTCGGCAGCAGCATCGGCACCGCCGTGATCGCCGCCCTCATCTCCTCGAACGTGAGCGAGCAGGGCGCTCCGACCGATGACGCCTTCACGATCGGCTTCTGGGTCTCGGCCGGCGTCGGCGTGCTCGCCATCCTCGCCGCGCTCGTGGCGCCGTCGCTGCGGGCCCGCCGCCGTGAGGCCGCTGAGGCCGGCGTCGACGACTTCGCCGAGCTCTAACGGATCACGGCGAACCCGCCGTTCCAGCCGATCTTCTCGCGTGCCGCGAGGGTGAGCTGGAGGAATCCGAGGGCTTCGAGCTCACGAGCGCGGCTCAGGGCGCCTGCGTCGAGCGCCGAGAGCCCGCCGGCGAGGATCGCCTCGATCAGAGCGGTCTTCGCGTCGGTGTCGTCACCGGCCACGAGGACGGTGGTGAGCACACCGCCCACCTGCTTGCTCGCGAGGGTGGCGGCGAACGTGGTGTTGAACGCTTTCAGCACGTGGCTGCCGGGGAGCTTCGCCTGGATCTCGGCCGCGGCGGAGCCGTCTGCCGGCACGACGAGCGAGTCGAAGGTCGAGAAGTCGACCGGGTTGGTGATGTCGACGACCGTCTTGCCGGTGAGCTGCGCACCCAGTGAGGCGAGGATGCCGTCGACCTCGGGATAGGGAACGGCGAGCACGACGGTGTCGCCCGAGACGGTGGCCTCGGTGTCGCCGTGCGTGACGTAGGCGACGTCGCTGCCTCCCGCGGCGAACACACCTCCGATGGCGTTGCCCATGGAGCCCTTGCCGATGATGGTGATGCGTGACATGACGATCCCTTGCCCTTCTGTTGATGTGTACTTGTGGAGTCGATCCGGGCACTGCCGCTCACGATCGGCTGCCGCCGGTCGCGAGGTGATCGTGAACCATCGCGACGACGCTCGCTCCCTCGCCGATCGCCGCCGAGATCCGCTTGACCGACCGGCTGCGGACGTCACCGATTGCGAAGACACCCGCAACCGATGTCTCGAGGGCGGGCCTGCTCGCGCCGGACGGTGTCGTGCCGCTCCCCGTGATCAGATAGCCGCGCTCGTCCCGCGCGACGTCCGGGCCGAGCCACGAGGTGGCAGGCGACGCCCCGATGAAGACGAAGAGATTCGTCGCGGGGATCTCGCTGCGCACGGCCGAGGGCACGTGCTCGACGACGACCGACTCGAGCTGGTCACGGCCGTTCGCCTCCACCACCACCGTCTGCAGATGCACCGTGATGCGGGGATGCTCCTCCACCTGCACGATCAGGTAGCGCGACATGCTCGCCGCGAGATCCGCCCCGCGGACGACCAGGTCCACCTGCGACGCGGTGCCGGCGAGGAAGACGGCGGCCTGCCCGGCCGAGTTGCCGCCCCCGACCACGACGACCGGCGCCGCGCCGCACTGACGCGCCTCGTTGACCGTGGCGGCGTAGTAGACGCTCGTGTACTCGAAGCGGTCGAGGCCCGCCACAGCGAGGCGGTTGTACCTCATCCCGGATGCGACCACCACCGCCCGTGGGGTGGCGGTCGTTCCGTCTGAGAAACGCACCACCAGCGCGCCATCCTCGACCACGAGGCTCTCGGCGACGGAGGGCGCGACCAGGGTGGCGCCGAACTTCGCGACCTGCAGGGTGGCGCGCTCCGCGAGTTCGGCGCCGGAGATGCCGGAGGGGAATCCGAGGTAGTTCTCGATGCGCGCCGACAGTGCCGCCTGTCCTCCGGTCGCGACGGCGTCGGTGAGCAGAACGGAGAGTCCGTCGGAGGCGGCGTACACCGTCGCAGCGAGACCCGCGGGCCCCGCACCGACGACGAGCACGTCGCTGCTCGCCGGAGGGAGGGCGCTCCGTACGCCGAGCACCTGTGCGACCTGCACGACGGAGGGGTTCCGGAGCATCCGCGATCCGCCGACGATCACCACCGGCACGTCCGAGGCGCCGAGTCCCAGCCGCCGCAGGATCGCTTCGGCGCCCGGGTCGTGTTCCAGGTCGAGCAGCCGGTGCGGTATCCGGTTTCGCGCCGCGAAGTCGAGCAGCCGACGGGTGTCGGGCGAGAACGGCGATCCGATCACGCGCAGCCCTGCCCCGAACCCGATCGCCATCGACCGGCGGATCAAGTAGGCGCGCAGGATGATGTCGCCGAGCAGCGGCGCCCCGGTCACGATCCTCGCCAGCTCCTCTATCGGCACCGCGAGCGCGACGCCGTCGACGACCGCGGTGGTCGTGCTGAAGGTCGGTTGCCCTTCCAGCAACCCGATGTCGCCCACGAAACGGCCGGGGCCGTGGATGCCGGCCTGCTCGCCGTCGGAGACCTCGAGCAGGCCCTCGAGCACCACGAAGAACGAGTCGGGCACCTCGCCCGCCCGCGTGAGCACCTGCCCTTCGGAGACGGGCACGAGCGATCCCACCCCCCTCAGCACCTCCAGCTGCAGAGCTGTGAGCCGTGGGTAGGCCCCGAGCGTGTCCGGCGTCTCCACGACGACGCGCCCCGATCCGAGGCCCGGCATCAGGCGAAATCCTCGTCGATGTAGCACCAGCGCCAGGTCTCGCCCGGCTCGAGGGAGCGGACGATCGGATGCCCGTCGTGCTGAGCGTGCGCTCGCGCGTGCCTCATCGGCGACGAGTCGCAGCATCCGACCTTGCCGCAGGTCAGACACAGCCGGAGATGCACCCACGGCGTGCCGAGGGCCACGCAGTCTTCGCAGGCGCCGGGAGTGCGGGCTGACACCGGGCGGACGAAGGCGAGGTGGGGATCGGGGCGGAGGGTCATGAGCTTCTTCCTTCGTTCTTCAGCGCGTCGTCGAACCAGCGGCGCAGCACGCCGAACGGGGCGGCGCCGGCCTGCCGGGCGATGACCTCGCCTCCGTGCAGCACGAGCAGAGTCGGCACGGCCTGGATGCCGAACCGCGACGACAGACCGGGCGCACGATCGACGTCCACCTTCACGAGCTTCAGCTCGCCCGCCCTCTCGGTGGCCAGCTGCTCCAGGATGGGGCTGACCACGCGGCACGGACCGCACCAGCTCGCCCACAGGTCGACGATCACCGGCGGATCGGCCTTCTCGGCGACCTCGGCGAAGGTGTCGTCGAGGGCGTCGACGATCCAGGGAAGGGGCTCGTGGCAGTTCCCGCAGCGCGGCCGCCCCGCGCCGGCCGTGAGCACGCGGTTCTTGTGTCGGCAGTTCGGGCACCGGATGACGGTGGTCGCCGTGGTCGTCATGTCATCACCTCGGCCTCGGCCTGGGTGTCGGCCTCGGTGTCGGCCGCCGCGCGCTCCAGGTCGACCACGAGGTCGCCGTCCCGCACGTCGATGCGCACGGTGGAGCCCTCGCCGACCGATCCGGAGAGGAGGGCCCGGCCCAGCCGCGTCTCGATGTCGTGCGAGATGTACCGCCGCAGCGGCCGCGCGCCGTAGAGCGGGTCGTAGCCGCGCTCAGCGATCAGCCACCGCGCTTCGGGTGTGAGTTCGAGCGTGATCTGGCGTTCCGCGAGGCGCCGGCGGAGGTCGTCCATCAGCAGCTCGACGATCGACTCGATCTGTTCCAGACCGAGCGGCGCGAAGACGACGATGTCGTCGACGCGGTTGAGGAACTCCGGGCGGAAGCGGCCGCGCAGTTCGGCGAGCACCTGGTCGCGCACCTCGTCGGTGATGCCTCCGCCGCTGTCGCGAGCGCCACTGAGGAGGTGGTCCGCGCCGATGTTGGAGGTCATGATCACGACGGTGTTCCGGAAGTCCACCGTGCGGCCCTGGCTGTCGGTGATGCGGCCGTCGTCGAGCACCTGCAGCAGGGTGTTGAACACGTCCGGATGCGCCTTCTCGATCTCGTCGAAGAGCACGACGCAGTACGGCCGCCTCCGCACCGCCTCCGTGAGCTGCCCGCCCTCGTCGTATCCGACGTACCCGGGAGGCGCCCCGACCAGGCGGCTGACCGTGTGCCGCTCCTGGTACTCGCTCATGTCGAGACGGATCATCGCCGACTCGCTGTCGAACAGCGCGCCTGCCAGGGCCTTGGCGAGCTCGGTCTTGCCGACGCCCGTCGGCCCCAGGAAGATGAACGACCCGATCGGCCGCCGGGGGTCGCGGATGCCCGAGCGCGCACGGATGATCGCATCGGCGACCAGCCTCACGGCCTCCGACTGCCCGACGACGCGCTCCTCGAGCACCTCGTCGAGCTTCAGCACCTTCTCGCGCTCGCCCTCCTGCAGGCGGGCGACCGGGATGCCGGTCCAGGCGGCGACGATCTCGGCGATCTCCTCCTCGGTCACGACCTCGCGCAGCATCCGCTGCCGGCCCTGCTTCGACTGGAGCCTGGCCTCCTCGGCGGCGAGGTTGCGCTCGAGCTCCGCCAGCGTGCCGTAGCGCAGTTCCGCCGCACGGTCGAGGTCGTAGCTGCGTTCGGCCTGCTCCGCCTCGCGCCGCACCCGCTCGAGTTCGCTGCGCAGCTCCTGCACCTTGCGGATGGCCTGGCGCTCGGCCTCCCACTGCGCGCGCTTCGCGTCGGCATCCGCCCGCAAGTCGGCGAGCTCCCGGCGCAGCTCGTGCAGACGGAGGCGGCTCGGCTTGTCCTTCTCCTTCGCCAGCGCGGCCTCCTCGATCTCGAGGCGGGTCACCCTTCGCGTGAGCTCGTCGAGCTCGGCGGGCATCGAGTCGATCTCGGTGCGCAGCCGCGCGCAGGCCTCGTCGACGAGGTCGATGGCCTTGTCGGGCAGGAACCGCTCGGTGATGTACCGGTGGGAGAGGGTGGCGGCCGCGACGAGCGCGTTGTCCTGGATGCGCACCCCGTGGAAGACCTCGAGGCGCTCCCGCAGTCCACGGAGGATCGAGATGGCGTCCTCGACGCCCGGCTCCTCCACCAGCACGGTCTGGAACCGGCGCTCGAGCGCGGCATCCTTCTCGATGTGCCGGCGATACTCGTCCAGCGTCGTCGCGCCGATGAGGTGCAGCTCGCCGCGCGCGAGCATGGGCTTCAGCATGTTGCCCGCATCCATGGCCCCCTCGGTCGCTCCCGCACCGACGAGCGTGTGCAGCTCGTCGATGAAGAGCAGGATGCGCCCGTCCGACGACGTGACCTCGGCCAGCACGGCCTTCATCCGCTCCTCGAACTCGCCGCGATACTTCGCACCGGCGACCAGGGCCGCGAGGTCGAGCTGGAAGACCGTCTTGTCGCGGAGCCCTTCGGGAACGTCGGTGCGCACGATCCGCTGGGCCAGACCCTCGACGATGGCGGTCTTGCCGACACCCGGCTCGCCGATCAGCACCGGGTTGTTCTTCGTCTTGCGCGACAGGATCTGGATGACGCGACGGATCTCGGTGTCGCGGCCGATGACCGGATCCAGGCGCCCGGCCCGGGCGTCGGCCACGAGGTCGCGACCGTACTTCTCCAAGGCCTCGTAGGTCTGCTCGGGGGTCGCGGAATCGACGTGCTGGTTGCCGCGGACGGCGGTGAGCGCGGTCAGGAAGCCCTCGCGCGTGACACCATCGCTCTGCAGCAGGCGCGCCGTCGCACTTCCGGGGTCGTCGGCGAGCGCGAGCAGCAGATGCTCCACCGAGACGTAGGAGTCCTTGAGTCGATCCGCCTCCCTCTCGGCACGGTCGAGGGTCGCTGCCAGGGACTTCGAGAGGAAGACCTGGCCGGGCGTCGCCCCGGGCCCCGTGGCCCTCGGTTTGCGCTCGATCGCGCGCGTCACGTCGCCGAGCAGCACCGGCAGATCGACACCGGATGCTTCCAGCAGTCGCGGGATGAGCCCGCCCTCCTGCGTGAGCAGCGCCAGCAGGAGGTGCTCGCTCTCGGTCTCCGTCTGCCCGTTCCGGCTCGCGATGCTCTGCGCCTGCTGAAGGGCTTCCTGGGATTTCTGGGTCAGTTTGTTCATCTCCATGGTGGGGTCCCCTTTCCGGAACGGATCACCCGGCGCCGGCTCTCGAGCACATCGATGCGGGCGAGCAGCTCGATGACGAGGGCGACGGCGGTGTAGTTGAGCGACAGGTCGGCGTGCAGCCGCACGATCCGCCTCACCAGTCCGGGTGCGGACGGGTCGAACCACAACCGGCCCGCGCCGTCCCGATGAGCCGGGACGAGGCCGAGCTCGACGAACCGCGCGACGAGTTCGGGGTGGGTGCCGGAGGCGGCCGCGACCATCCCGATGTCGAGGCGGGGTGGGAGCACCGGGAGCAGCGGAGAGCTCATGATGCGGACCTCGGATCGTAGGCGGACTCGTGCCCGAGCTTCTCGAAGAGCTCGCGTTCACGGTCGGTGAGGTGTGGTGGGACCATGATCTTCACCTTCGCGAAGAGGTCGCCCGGCTTCCCGCCGGACTGCGGCATGCCCTGGCCCTTCAGCCGCAGCCGGCGGCCGCTGGACGAGCCGGGCGGAACCCGCACGGTGATCGGGCCGCCGGGAGCTCGGGTCGAGACGCTCGACCCGAGCGCGGCCTCCCAGGGCAAGATCGGCAGGTCCATCTCGATGTTCTTCCCGTCGAGCCGAAGGCTACGGTCGGGCCGCACGCGGAACGTGACGACGAGGTCGCCGGCCCCGCCGTCTTCCCGGCCCGCGCCCCCGCCGCCGGTCACGCGCATCCGCTGGCCGTCGAGGACGCCCGCCGGGATCTGGATGTCGAACGTCTGGCGGTCGCCGTCGGGGCCCGAGACGACGACCGTTCGGGCTCCGCCACGGAAGGCCTCCTCGACGGTGAGTTCGAGGGTGGCTTCGTTGTCCATTCCCCGCATCGAGCCGAAGACGTCGCCGAAGAGGTCTCCCCAGTCGACGGAGGCGCCACCCGGGCCGGCGCCGCCTTGAGCGCTCGACCAGGTGAAGCCCGCGGGTCCGGGGCGCGCTCGGGTGCGGCCGCCGCCACCCGCCGCGCCGGCCCGTGTCTGCGACGCGTACTCGCGCTCGGCTCCCGCAGCGTACTGACGGAATTCCGGCCCGAACCGGTCGTACTGCGCGCGCGAATCGGGATCGGCCAGCACATGGTAGGCCTCGCTGATCTGCTTGAATCGGTCTTCGGCTCCCGCTTCCTTGTTGACGTCGGGGTGGTACGTGCGGGCCAGTTTCCGGTAGGCGCGCTGGATCTCCTTGGCATCGGCCGATCGCGAGACGCCGAGCAGTCGGTAGTAGTCGTCGGCCGCCACGATGTCACTCCTCGGCTGAGGTGACGACGACGCCGGCGGCCCGCAGCAGCCGATCCGAGGTCCCGAATCCGAGCCGGGCGACGAGCACGACCGTTCGCGGCGGCCGATCGCCCCGGTCGACCACCGACACGACCTCGTGGATGCGCGGGTCGAAGGGCACCCCGACCTCGTCGATCCGGGGGTAGCCGAGGAGCTCGAGCGCGGCGACGGCCTGTTCCCGGATCGCCTGCATGCCTTCGGCCAGCCCGGCACTCTGCCCTCGAGCGTAGGTGACGGCATCCTCGAGCCCGTCGACGACCGGGAGGAAGACGGATGCGGCCCGAGCCCGCTCGGCATTGCGAACGAACTCGATCTCCCGGGCCGCCCGCTTCCTCAGGTTGTCGAGGTCGGCGACCGCACGGCGCCAGCGGTCCTCGACGTCGGCGAGACGGAGGTCCGGATCGTCAGGCGTGACGGGCCGGGCCGACGCGGCACCCGCGCCGGCGTCGGGCTCGGTGTCGACGTCGCTGTCGCTGTCGGTGTCGGTGCCATCCGGGTCGTCCATGTCACGGTCCCTCAGCTTCGATCGAACTCGGCGTCGACGACGTCGTCGTCGGCCTCGTCCTCGGTCTGAGCCTCGGAGGACGGCGCATCGGATGCCCGTGAGACGGACAGGGCGGCGTCCATCTGCTGCAGCTCACTGGTCAGCTCGCGCGATTCGGATGCCGAGACCTCCCGACCGACGGCGTCGCGAGCCTGACCGACCAGCATCTCCGCCCGAGCGCGCTCGTGCTGGGGCACGGAATCACCCTGCTCGGCGAGCGTGCGCTCGACCCGGTAGGCGGCGGCGTCGAGCTCGTTCCGGGCGTCGACGTCTCCGCGCAGTTGCTCGTCCTCGGCGCGATGCTGTTCGGCCTCCTGCACCATGCGCTCGATCTCGGCCTGATCGAGATTCGTCGTGCCGCTGATCGTGATCCCCTGCTCCGCACCGGTGTCCTTGTCGCGCGCCTTCACGTTCAGGATCCCGTTCGCGTCGATGTCGAAGGTGACCTCGACCTGGGGTTCGCCGCGCGGCGCCGGCCGGATACCGGTCAGCGTGAACCGGCCGAGCACGCGGTTGTCGGCGGCACGCTCCCGTTCCCCCTGCAGCACCACGATCTCGACCGAGTCCTGGCTGTCCTGCGCGGTGGAAAACACCTCGCTCCGGCGCGCCGGGATGGTGGTGTTCCGCTCGATGATCGTCGTCATCACGCCGCCGCGCGTCTCCACGCCGAGCGAGAGCGGGGTCACGTCGAGCAGCAGCACGTCGCTGACCTCGCCCTTCAGGACCCCCGCCTGGATGGCCGCGCCCACGGCGACGACCTCATCCGGATTGACGGTCATGTTGGGGTCTTTGCCCCCGGTGAGCCGTTTGACGAGGTTCTGCACGGCGGGGATCCTCGTCGAACCTCCGACCAGGATGACCTCGTCGATGTCGTTCTCGGTGACCTTCGCGTCGTCCATCGCCTGCCGCACCGGGCCGAGGCACCGCTCGACCAGATCGGCGGTGATGTTGTCGAAGGTCGCGCGCTTCAGCGTCGTCGTCAGGTGCTTGGGGCCGGCGGCATCCGCCGTGATGAACGGCAAACTCACCTGGGTCTGGCTCACGGAGCTCAGCTCGACCTTGGCCTTCTCCGCCGCCTCGAACAGGCGCTGGAGCGCTTGCGGATCGTTGCGCAGGTCGATCCCCTCCACCTTCTGGAACTCGTCGGCGAGGTGGTCGACCACACGCCGGTCGAAGTCGTCGCCGCCGAGATGGGTGTCGCCCGCCGTCGAGCGCACCTCCACCACGCCGTCACCGACGTCCAGCAGGCTCACGTCGAAGGTGCCGCCGCCGAGGTCGAACACGAGCACCGTCTCGTGCTCCTTCTTGTCCATCCCGTAGGCGAGGGCGGCTGCGGTCGGCTCGTTGATGATGCGGAGCACCTCGAGACCGGCGATGCGGCCGGCGTCCTTCGTCGCGGTGCGCTGGGCGTCGTTGAAGTAGGCGGGAACCGTGATGACCGCCTCGGTCACCTTCTCACCGAGGAACTTTGCGGCGTCGTCGACGAGCTTGCGCAGCACGAGCGCGCTGATCTCCTCCGGGGAGTGGAGCTTGTCGCGGATCGTGAACCGGGCTTCGCCGTTCGGTCCGGGTGCGATGTCGAAGCCGACCGCCTTGGCTTCGTCGTCGATCTCGTCGAAGTTCCGCCCGATGAAGCGCTTGGCCGATGAGATCGTGCCTTTCGGATTCAGGATCGCCTGCCGCCGGGCGAGCTGCCCGACGAGTCGCTCACCCGTGTCGGTGAACGCCACCACCGACGGGGTGGTGCGGGCGCCCTCCGCGTTCGGGATCACCTTCGCTTCTCCCCCCTCCCAGACCGCGATCACCGAGTTCGTGGTGCCGAGGTCGATCCCCACTGCCTTCGCCATCAGACATCCCTTTCTTCGGGCCCGCGGGTCGTGCACCCGCTTGGAGCCGTCGAGACTGGTCTCGCTGACGCCGAGTGTGCGCTTCCCCCCGGGTGGTGTCTTCGGCCCGGCAGGGCGAAAGACGCGGGATTATCCGCCCTGTCGGGCCCAGGGGAAAGCGACTAGCCTGGGCGTGCGGAGTCCACCATCATGTGCGCACTGAGCGACCCATCGTCGGTCGCACAAGCCGACCTCGATGCCAAGGCACGGTCGGACTTGTACGACCTCTTCAGAGTGGGTTCGACGATGTCCGAGCGGCCGACCACGCGCCGCACGCTCCGACTGGCATCCGCCGCCGCCACGGTGATCTCCGGATGCGCCGTCGCGGCCGCCTATGTCATGCACGGAGACCGTCTCATCCGGCATTCGGGCCGAGCCGACCGCCGGCTCGACCTTCTGGTGGAGGCGCTCGCCGGCATCAGCGGAGTGCTGGAGAACGGACAGGGCTGGAGTTACGCCCTCTTCTTCCGGGGAACCGATGCGGTCAAGGGCGCCTTCGTGCTGCACACGACGGCCGAACCGTCGCGCGAGGCGATGTTCCTGCTCGGCGCACTGGCCGAGCCGACCGGCGCGGCGCTGGCCACGGCCGAGCTGCTCGACCGCGGACGCCGCCGGGCCCATGAACTGCGGCAGCTCGGTCAGGAGCAGGAGGGCGCGAACCGCACCTTGACGGCGACGATCCTGCGACTCGACTCCCGCCAGCGCATCCGCGACGCCTTCGCCGCCGTGGCCGGCTCCGGCGACGGCGAGACACGGATCGTGGCCGTGCTGAGTGCGCTCACCCGCCGATCCGTCGTCCTTCAGGATTCCCTCGGCAGCCAACGCGCCTTCGCCCGGGTCGGCGACTCCCCGGCCCCGTCCAGCCTCCGCGCACCGGTCACCGGCCCGGCCTCCGCTCCGGCGACGACCGGATGGCGTCCGACCGAGGTGCGCTCGGGCGGCGAGATCGTCGGCGTGATCGGCGTCTGGGACCCGCACGACGATCGCGGCGACGACGATCGGTTCGCCGTCGAGCACGCGAGTGCGGTGATCGCCGTCGAGCTCATGCACCAGCGTCGTGTCGCCGCCGTCGAGATCCGCCTGGGCCGCAATCTCGCCGACGACCTCGTGCTCGGCACGGATGTCGTCGGCGCTCGCGCTCGCGCCGAGATGCTGCGTTTCGACCTCGACGGCTCGCAGCGCGCCGTGCTGGTCTCCTGGGAGCAGCCCTCGCCGAACGGCGTCGACATCGCGGCGGCACTGGGCCATGACCTGATGGCGATGCGCGTGCCGGCTCTGCTCTCCCGCCGGGCGGACGCCGTGCTCGTGATCGTCGCCGCCGATGCCGATCTCTCACCGCTCCACGCCAGGCTGTCGTCGTCGGTCGCCAGCGGGCGGGGCACCATCGGTGTGGGTTCGCCGGGCCCCGCGGGTGAGCTCCCGCGCTCCTTCGCCGAAGCCGGCCGGGCCCTGAAGATCCGGGTCGAATCGGTGCGGCCCTACGGTCTCTCCACGTACGACGACCTCGGTCTCCTCCGCATCCTCGACACGTCGAACGACGGGGTCGACCTCGGCCGGTACCTGGACGAGTGGCTCGGCGCACTGATCGAGCACGATCGGGACCACCACTCGGAGCTCGTCCACACGCTGGCCCTGTACCTGGACTCCGGCGGCAACTACGACCGCGCGGCGCAGGCGCTGACGATCCACCGGAGCACGCTCCGGTACCGGCTCGGGCGCATCCGCGAGCTGACCGGTCGCGATCTGGCCGACCCGGACTCCCGGCTCCACCTGCACATCGCCGTCCGCGCCCGGGCGGCTCTTCGCGACGGCGCACGCTGAGCCCAATCCGGTCGATCGCACAATCGAGGAGCGAGAGCATGGCATCCGAGTCACGAGAGACGGAGTTCACCGGCCGGGGACGTCAGGCGATCGCAGCCGGTCTGCTCGCATCGTTCGACCGGGCGAAGAGGGACCAGCGACCGGTCTGGATCTCGCTGGAGGCACCGACCGGCTGGGGGAAGACCCGGATCGCCAAAGAGTTCTACCGTGCGCTGGCGCAGTCCCGTCAGACCGAGCCGGCGTACTGGCCCCCGGCGATCTCCACCGCGCGGTCCGGGGTCTCCGAGCGCCGCAAGAGCGTCAACCCGCCCGACTTCGAGCACGTCTCGATGAGCCGGCCCGACTTCGTGTGGTGGGGCGTCTCCTGCGGCCTGCGGAACGGCACCCCCACCGAGTCACTCCTGCAGGACGTCACGGTGCTGCGCAAGCACATCGACCACCTCGAGAACGCCTGGTGGTACCGGGCGGGCTTCGTCGAGAAATTCGCCTATCCCGCGTTCCTGGCGCTGCGCGCGAAGGTGCTCGAGGACGGTGTGACCGCGGCCGTGGACTTCGGCGTCGCGAAGGCCGGCGAGCTGGTCGGTGGAGCACTGCCGGGATTCGCGGCGATGAGCTGGCTGATCCGGAAAGGCGTCCAGGGGAGCAAGGCGGCCCGCACCCGCAGCAAGAACCTGCGCAGCGTCGAGGGGATCGTGTACAAGCCGTCCGAGGTCGACGAGGTGGAGTCGTTCCTGGCCAAGATCGCGCCGCTCGTGCCGGTCGTGCTCCTCGTCGAAGACGTTCACGACGCGGACGACCTCCTCGTGGAACTGATCGAGCGGCTGATCGTCCGTGACGCACCGGTGATGATCGTCACGACCGGGTGGCCGGGGTTCATCGACGCCCACCCCGGTCTGGTCCGCGCGATGCGACGAGCCGGCGAGCGGCTGATCCGCCTCGACGAGGAGACGTCGCCTCCGCCTCCGTTTCCGCCGGAGGCGTCACTGCGGGCCCTGACGGCCGCAGACCTCGCGTCGATCGTCGAGTCGCATCGCGAGCAGATCGGCCCGGCCACCCGGGACGCGCTCGTGGCCGCCTACCCGAACCCCTTCGCTCTGGAATTGGTGCTCGAGACGTACGGCGCCCCGGGCGGAGACGTTCTCGAGATCTCCCTGGAGGACATCGAGAGGCTCTCCGGCACGGTGGCGGACATCCACAAGGCCGCCTGGAGCCGCCTCGGCGCGTCCGAACGCGAGCGGCTCACGCTGGCGACCCTGGCCATCCCCGCCCTCGTCTCCGGCACCGTGACCGCCAACCACTCCTGGGACCGGACGATGGTGGAGCGCGCGCTCGCGCTCCCCGGCGACGACCAGCGCGAGGCGCACCCGTCGGCGGCCGCGATCGAGCGCACCTGGGTGCGCTCGATCGATGAGTTCCTCTGCGAGTTCCACGATGTGGCTCAGATGAACGTCGCTGCCACCGAATTCACCCGGGCATCGGATCGGCTGCGTGTGCGCTCCGCGCTCATCGAGGAGGCCAAGCGCCTGATCGCGGATCGCGCCACCCCGGTGCGCCGGTCGGCGCAGGCGAGCCGGCTGCTGCTGGCCTACCGGGCGGAGATCGATCCGCGCGACGTCGTGGACGCGACGCGCGCGCTCGTCGAGGTGCTCGCCGACCTGCACGAGGAGACCGGGGCGATCGCGCGCCTGGGCGACGACGTCCATTCCCTTCTCGACCTGCACGACCGGCGCGATCGCGATCTGCTGTGGCGATTCGCGCAGGCGGAACGAGAACTGGGCCACCACGCGCGCGCCATCGAGCTGCTCGAGGAGCTGCTCGACGTGGAAGGCGTGGTCTACGGCGACGACTCCGCCGAGGTTCTCGCGACTCGCCGCTCGATCGCGAGCTCCCTGGCCGGCGACGGCCGGCAGGAGGAGGCAGTCGACCTGCTGGAGGAGGTGCTCGCCCGGCAGCTGACCACGCGTGCCGACGCCGACGCCGACGTGCTGGACACCCAGGCGGAACTCGCCCTCACGCTGGCGGGCACCGACCGGCTGCGGGAGGCCGTTTCTCTGAACGAGCGCCTTCTCGTCACCCAGGCGACGGCGTTCGGTGACGAGAGCCCAGAACTCGCCGGCACCCGCCGTCGGCTGGCCGAGGCCGTGGCGTCGTCGATCGCGATCGCCGCAGAGATCGACGGTCGTCGTACGTTCGGATCATGAGGTCGTCGGCGTTCAGCCGGCCGCGAGGAACCGATCGGCGGTGCGCAGCGCCAGCGCCATGATGGTGATCGCGGGGTTGGCGATGAGCGAGCTCGGGAAGACGGAGTTGTCGCTGATGAAGAGGTTGGGCACCTCGTGCGAGCGGCCGTCGGGATCCACCACGGAACGCTCGGGATCCGTCCCCATCCGGCAGGTCCCCACCGTGTGCGCCGTGCGCGCGAGCACCCGGGTCGACCGCGCCCCGGCGGCCTCGACGATGGCGGTCATGGTGGCCACGGCGTGATCGTCGATCGCTTTCTCGTTGTCTCCGGCCGAGAAGGTCAGCCGGGCCTTGGGGATGCCGAACTCGTCCGGCTCGCCGGCCAGCTCGAGCAGATTGCCGTCTTGCGGCAGGCACTCGGCGTTGATGCCGACCCCGGCCATGTAGGGGTACTCGTCGATCGCGTCGATGAGCTCCGGCCCCCAGAGTCCCCCGCCGCGCACGAGCGAGGTGGCGAAGGTGAGCGGCATCACGCCGAGACTCTGCATGAGGTACCCGCCGGCGAAGTCGACACCGGCCGGCCGCACCATGTCTTCGCTGATGATGGACGAGGGATAGCCGCGGTGGCTGCGCATCTCGGTGTCGAACCGGCCCCACACCTGGGTGGCGCCGTGCACCATGAAGTTGCGGCCCACCTGGTCGCTGCCGTTCCCGATGCCGGTGTGCAGGAGCAGCCGGGGGCTCTCCACTCCCCCGGCGCACAGGAACACGTTCGCGCAGCGCTGCCGGTGGTCGCGGCCGTTCTGCCGGTACAGCACGGCCGTGATGCGGCCGGCACCGTCGCGTTCGAAGCCGTACACGGTGGCCTCGGCCCGGATCTCGGCTCCGTCGGCCACCGCCTGGGGCAGATAGGTCGTGTCCATGCTGGCCTTGGAGGCGGTGCGGCAGCCCTGGTGGCAGGCGCCGCACGCGATGCACGCCTGGCGCTGCCCGTGATGGGCCTGGTCGTGATCCCGCGTGAGCACCGCGGCCGGGGCATCCGTCGCTCGGATGCCGACCGCCTCGCAGCCGCGCATCATCATGTCCGAGGAGGCGTTGCGCGCCGTGGCCGGGAAGGCGTAGCGGCGCGACGGGTCCCAGGGGTAGTCGGCGGGGCCGGAGACCCCGATGGTGCGCTCGACCCGCTCGAGATAGGAGGTGAGCTCGGCGAAATCGACCGGCCAGTCCTCCCCCACTCCCGAGTCGGAGCGCAGCCGGATGTCGGAACGGCTCGGCCGCGGGGCGAAAGCGCCCCAGTGCAGCGTGGAACCGCCGACGCCGCGGCCGCTGTTGTTCTGCCCGAACGCCGTCGGGTCGTCGCCCCCGCTCAGGCGCTCCGCCATCCAGTTGATCTCCACCGCCTCGGTCTCGTCGGGGGTGTAGCCCTCGGGGTCGAAGTGCGGGCCCGCCTCGAGCGCCACCACGCTCAGCCCGCGTGCCGCCAGCGAGGCGAGGATCGGGGCACCGCCCGCTCCGGTGCCGATCACGACCGCGTCGACCACGGTCTCGGTGGAGTGCGTGCGCATTCCGGTGATGTTCATGCCTGTCCGTTTCCGATGCGTGCGATCTGGAGTGCGGGCTCCCAGGCCTCGCGCCGTCCGGCGGCGAGCACGCGGAAGCCGGTCTTGCGCAGCCCGTCGCCCCCGTTCGCGAAGCCGTCGAAGCCGATCCGGGCGGCCGAGGCGGGATGGGCCAGCCACAGCCGCACCAGGTCGGCGGAGACGTCTTCGAACCAGGCGGCGAACTGCGCTCCGGTCAATCCGCTGCCCTCGAGGGAGAATCCGGATGCGGCGATGGCGCGGAGCCGCTCGTCGCGGTCGTCGGGAGCGAGGCCGGCGAAATCCGCCAGCGCGTCGAGTGCGAGTGAGTAGGCCTCGGCGTCGGGGGGAGACTCCGCGTTGCGCCATCCGTCGCCGTCGCCTCGGGCGAGCTGGGCGTCGAGTCGGGCGGCGAGGTCGATGGCCGGATGCTGCTGCGGCACGATGCGCTCGGCCACCGCCCGCAGGGTCTGCAGCTGCGCGGTGGTCAGGGCTTCGGGCTCGTAGGCCGGGTCGTCGGCGAGGGCGCGGCGGGCGAGGATGCCCCGGGTGCGGGCGCTCGTCCGCGGCGAGGCGATGAGCACGGCCGTGTCAGCCGGCACCGCCGGGCCGGCGAGGGCGATCGTCTCGGCGAAGGAGGTGATCAGCGCGGCGACCTCGGCCGGGCGTTCCCAGGGCAGGAGGTGCCCGGCGCCGTCGAGCGTGGCGAACGTGGACCGGGGGTACACGGAGCCGTTCAGGTCGCGTTGCGCCTCGGGCCCCAGGTCGCCGTCGGAACCACCGCTCACGATGAGCGCCGGCGCGGCGATCTCTCCGACGGCCGGAGTCCAGTCTTCACGGCTGCCGCGCTCGAGCCAGGCCGTCCAGGCCTCCATCGAGGTGCGGGCGATGTCGCCGAGAACGAGGGCGTCGATGTCGGGAGGGAGAGGAGAGCCGACATTGGCGTCGACGAAGGTCCGGGCGTCACCGGGCCCGATCGACTCGCCGTCCGCCCATCCGATCATCTGCTCACGTCGGTCGTCGTCCATCGGCTCGGGCGACAGCGGAGAGCCGGCGAGCAGCACCACGCCGGCGAGGCCGAACAGCCCGGCGGTGCCGTCGAGCGTTCGCGCGGCCACGATCGAGGCGATCTTGCCGCCCATCGAGTGCCCCACGAGGAGCCAGCGCGTCGGCTCCTGGGTGGCGATCTTGCGTACGACGTGGTCGGCCATCTCTTCGACGGTCGCCGCGCCCAGGCCGTGGGCGTCGCCGAAGCCGGGCAGATCGATCGCGAGGATGTCGAAACGGTCGCCGAGCTGGGCCGCCACTCCGTCGATCGCGCGCCGGCTCGACCCGAGCGCGTGCAGATAGACGAGCGTCGGCACGGGCGGCACGTCTCCGGCAGGCGCCTGCGCCTGCGTCACGCGGCGTCGAGGCTGTCGATGATGAGATCCTGGTCGGAGTAGCCGAAGCGGTTCTTCACGTAGTCGAGCACGTCGGGGTGCACCAGGGTGATGATGGTGGGGATGGTGTCGTTCATGCGCTCGTCCGTTCTCGCGTGGGTGGTGAAGTCAGCATCGTTAGGATGACTGGTCATTAGAAAGACTAGTAATAAAATCCGAGACCGCATCCCGTTGACAAAGGCGCTCCCGATTCGCTACGGCTGAGTATCTCGACTGCTTCGATGTGATCGGAACCCTGGTCGACGAGGACGGATCCTGGGCCGCCACCGCCCGGGGACTCACTGCCGAAACCGGTGTGGACTCGGCAGACGAGCTCCACGCGCAGTGGACCCGACTCCTCGACGAGAAGATGAACGCCGTCATCAACGGTGACGTTCCCTGGCAGCGACACAGCCGCTTGGTCGCCGAAGCCGCCGACGAGGCGATCAGGACCCTCGGCGGCAGTCCGACGGCGTCGACGACGAGGCTGGTGTCGGATCTCGATTCCGAGTACCCCGCATTCCCCGACGTCGCCGCCGCGACCACGGCACTGCGCCGCAAGCGACTGGTGGCCGGCGGTTCCGCACCGCGTACATCGGCAGGCCCGGCGCGGAGCGGCCATCGAAGGACGATCACTTCGACCTGGAGCTGGAGGATCTGAAGGCCCTCTCGGACCTCCTCGCCTGACCGCGGTGGCTCGTGCGCCTCACGGATGCCGAGCCGGATCGCGGGAGACATGCGCCCGAACGCAGATCAGGGGCCCTACGAAGAGGACCCCTGATCAGGTGGTGCGATGGCGGTACCGGTGGGATTTGAACCCACGGTGGAGTCTCCCCCACACAACTTTTCGAGAGTTGCACCTTCGGCCGCTCGGACACGGTACCGCAGACGAGTGTACGCGAGCCGCGCCCGTCTCGCCAATCGAGGGTACGGGGGCGGATCCATGGGATCCTGACGGGCATGGACGAGCATCCGAGCGGGAGCGGGAGCGGGCACGAGATCGCGCACGGGCGCGAGCCCGAGCCCGACAGCCCGCGTCGGCACTGGGAGGCCGGCACCTCGATCCCGCTGGTGGCCCTCTCGCTCGTGTTCCTCGTCTGCTACTCGGTGCGGGTGATCGACACCGAGCTGCCGCGCGAGGCCGAGATCGCCCTCAACGTCGTCATCGCGGTCATCTGGGTGGCCTTCGCCGCCGACTACGTGATCCGGTTGACCCTGGCCGACCACAAGCTGGCGTTCGTGCGCGCCACGCCGCTCGACCTGCTCTCGGTCGCCGTCCCGGTCTTCCGCCCGTTCCTGCTGCTGACCCGACTCAAGGACATTCCGTACTTCCGCCGCCACAGCGGCTCGTCGGTGCGCTTCCGCCTGATCATCCACGCCGCCCTGTTCGTGGTGCTCTTCGTGTACTCCATCGCCCTCGCCGTGCTCGCCGCCGAACGGGGTGCACCCGGCGCCACCATCGACAGCTTCGGCAATTCCATCTGGTGGGCCTGCGTCACCATGACCACCGTCGGCTACGGCGACTACGTGCCCGTCACGGTGCTGGGTCGGGTGCTCGCCGTCGTCCTGATGTTCGGCGGGGTCGCCATCGTGGGCGTCGCCACCGCGACGATCGTGTCCTACCTGGGCGAACGGATCGGTCGACAGCGCCGCGGGCACGAGTAAGACGCGGGCACGATCGAAGAAATGGTGATCTTTGCCCCGACTCGCGGGGAAACGTTCGCATTCCGTTCAGATTCGCGTGCTTGGCTCGATCCAGCACCAACGGACGGGCGTCAACCCCTGAGGCCCGCACCTCACCCGAATGGAAGTCATCGTGACTAACCGAACGGCCGAGTACCCGAGGCCGAACCACTTCCTCCTGCACATCAGCGACACGCACCTGCTGGCCGGAGGGGGCAAGCTCTACGGATCCGTCGACAGCGAGACCCATCTGCGTCAGGTGTTCGACGACCTGGAGGCGTCCGGGGGCCGCCCCGAGGCCATCGTGTTCACGGGTGATCTGGCCGACAAGGGCGAACCGGATGCCTACGCGAGGCTGCGCGAGATCGTCGAGCCGGCCGCCGCGCGGCTCGGTGCCCAGGTGATCTGGGTGATGGGCAACCACGACGACCGGGCGAGCTTTCGCGAGGGACTGTTCGGCGAGGTGCCCACCGACCGATCCGTCGACCGCGTCTACGACGTCAACGGGCTGCGCGTGATCACGCTCGACTCGACCGTTCCCGGTCACCACCACGGCGAGATCTCGGGCGACCAGCTCGACTGGCTGGCCGAGGAGCTGGCCTTCCCGGCCCCGCACGGCACCATCCTGGCCCTGCACCACCCGCCCGTGCCGAGCGTGCTCGACCTGGCCGTGGCCGTGGAGCTGCGCGACCAGAAGGGCCTCGCCGAGGTGCTCGAGGGATCCGACGTGCGCTCCATCATCGCCGGGCACCTGCACTACTCCACCACCGCCACCTTCGCGGGCATCCCCGTGTCGGTGGCGAGCGCCACCTGCTACACGCAGGATCTGAACGTGGAGGTCGGCGGCACCAAGGGCCGGGCGGGCGCGCAGGCGTTCAACCTCATGCACGTGTACGAGCACACCGTGCTGCACTCGGTGGTGCCGGTGGGCAGCTACCCCGCCCTCGACCACATCACGGCCGAGGAGACGCGGCGCCGGCTGCTCGCCCAGGGCGTCGTGATCGCCGACGCCGTCAGCCCGCGGGTATCGCCCGAGCCGCCGATGACGATGCCGATCCTGCTTCCGACGGGAGTGTGAGCCCGGCCGGCTGCGAGGCCGGCTCGACCGCCTGCTTCTCCCACGGTGCCGGGAACGGGAAGTACCGCTCCAGGAACGAGATCACCGCGGTGGTGCGTTCCTCCACACCGATCTCGGGCTTGGAGCCGTCGTTCAGGCAGAACATGTCCATCGAGCGCTTCTTCAGCAGCGTGTCCATCTCTTTCAGAGCGGCACGCAGTGTGGTCTCGATGTACTTCACCTTCGCCTCGGTCTGCACCACCGCGCGCCCGGTCATCAGGGCGTAGTAGTGGTAGAACGAGTTCGTCACCGAGATGTCGGTGGCCGAGCGGAAGGGGCTCGCGGCCGTGCGCGCGAACTCGGGCGCGAACTCCTGCTCCATCTCGAACAGCACGCTCTTGCGCAGCGGCGCGGCGCAGTGCTCGAGGTGACGGGTCGTGATGCGGCCGAACCGGCGCTGCAGCAACTCGCGGTTCACCCGGGCGGCGTTCTCGAAGCCACTGCGGTGCAGGGCGTTCTGGCCGAGGCCGATGCGGGTGTCGGCCTCGACGAACTTGGTGATGCCACCGGGCGAGAAGAACAGGTCGGGCGTGACCGGCCGCCCGAAGAACATGTCGTCGTTGGAGTACAGGAAGTGCTCGGAGATGCCCGGGATGCGGTGCAGCTGCGCCTCGACGGCGTGCGAGTTGTGCGTGGGCAGGTCGCTCAGGTCTTTGAAGAACTGGTCGCTCGGCATGATGGTGACCCGCGGGTCGTCGGCCAGCCATTCCGGCTTGGGCGAATCCGTGGCGATGAAGATGCGGCGTACCCACGGAGCGAACATGTAGACGCTGCGCAGCGCGTACTTCAGCTCGTCGATCTGGCGGTAGCGGGCCTCGGAGTCGTCGCCCTCGCCCACCACGTAGGCGGCCATCCGCTTGGCGCGGGCACGCTGGAACTCGATCGCCGTGCCGTCGACCCAGGAGAAGACCATGTCGATCTCGAAGCCGACGTCGCTCGCGAGCTGGTCGAACATGCCCTCGAGGGTGTTCCACTCGCGGCCGTAGATCTCGACGGTGGTGCGGATCATCTCGTCGACCGGGATGCTCCGCCGCGTGAGCGAGTTCTCCACCGGGGCCTCGACCGTGTCGCCGACCCGGCGCCAGATCTCCAGCTGCACGGCCGACTCGGCGCCGTATCGCAGGCGCCCGATCGGCTCGATCCGCGGCCGGTAGAGGCGCAGCACGCGGGCTTTCGGATCGCGGGAGAGCTTGCCGTCGGCCACCAGGAGGGCCGGCGCACCAGGAGCCTTCGCGTAGAAGGGCTCCCCGGCCATGCTCGCCAGCAGCGCCTTCCTGGCGGCTTTGCGGTTGACCCACTCGATCGCGAGCACGGGGCGCTCGTCGTTGCCGCGCACCAGGAGGAAGGGCACGCCGGCCGCCTGCAGGGTGTCGGCGATGAACAGCAGATCGGCGATCATCGACTCGCGCGGAGTCGCGTGACCGTTGAGAAGGGTCAGCTGACCTTTTCGCAGAACGAGGTCGTGGCGATCGAGAGCGATCGGATGGGTGGTCGCGGCGCGCAGGACGGTTTCGAGGTGGGGGGCTCCAAATACGTCATCGGTCAAAGTCGCCTCCTCAGGTCGGTGGTTCGCGGTGCGGTGGATCTGTCTCCTGCCAGCGGCTCCAGTCGCCTCATTTTACGCCCTGATCGGCGACTGCCGGACCGGGACAGGTGAATACACGCGTGTTAGCCTTGCCTAAGTAGGGCGTGTCACAACATGCTCGCCCTCTGACCGAAGGGTTCATTCTCCGATGAGCTACATCCGTTCGAAGTCCTTCGAGGAGACCGGCTACGTCGTCCTCGACCGCTACGACCAGGCCGCCGATCCGAAGGAGTGGCTCGACCTGGAGTACGTGGACTGGAAGTCCTCCGGCGACACCCGGTTCGCGCCGCTGTCCAGCGCCTCGGGCGACATGGACTGCAACGGATTCTGGAACCACACTCCCCCTCGCACCGACAAGGACGGCGTCTGGGTGGAGGCCAACGTGTCGAAGGCGCCGATCCTCAAGGCCCGCGCCGAGGAGCCCGGAGCCAACATCGGCCGTTGCCGCGTGATCGAACTGCAGCCCAACAGCTACCCCGAAGCCCTCTACAACCTCCACCAGGACGACAACAACCGCCTGAACCCCGAGGGCACCGGATGGATCGTCCGCGGTTTCTACAACCTGTCCGACGACGCCGACTCCTACCTGATCCTGCGCGAAGACCGCTTCGACCCCGAGACCGAGGTGCGCATCGCGCTGCCGGCCGGGGCGCAGCTGGTCGTCGACACGCAGCGCTTCTGGCACGCCGTGTGGCACCGCGGCCCCGAGCCCCGGTACTGCCTCATCACCTCGTGGGAGTCCGGCCCCGAGCTCGACGCGTTCATCGCGTCGAAGAACGGCACGGCGCACGCGGCATCCGCTCCGCTGGACGCCGATTTCGTGGCGACGGCGCAGGCCGACGTGCGGCACCGGCTCGCCGAGCGCGCCGCGATCATCTCGGCCAAGGGCAAGGCCGCGGCGGGCCCCGACCCCCTCGACTACGAGGACTGAGCCCCGCCCGCAGGCATCCCGGATCCCTGCGCGGGCGGGGTGTGTAAAGCGGCGGATGCGGGCGGTTCTCCCCCGGCGGTGGCATCCGATCACGGATGTCGGAGGCTCGCTCTAGGGTTGTGGCATGGCCACCAGATCCACCACCGCGTACCGCTGCACCGAGTGCGGCTGGCAGACGGCCAAGTGGGTCGGCCGCTGCGGCGAGTGCCAGTCGTGGGGCACCGTGGTGTCGGGGGCCGAGAACGAGGGCATCTCCCGCGCGGTGCGGGCCACCGTGCTCGACCAGGCGCGGATCGCGCGGCCCATCACCGAGATCTCCTCCGACGTGGCGTCGCACTGGGCCACCGGCATCGGCGAGTTCGACCGGGTGCTCGGCGGCGGGCTGGTGCCCGGCGCCGCCATCCTGCTCTCGGGCGAACCGGGGGTCGGCAAGTCGACCCTGCTGCTCGAGGTGGCGGCGAAGGCGGCCGAAGAGCATCTGCGCGTGCTCTACGTCTCGGCCGAGGAGTCGGTGTCGCAGGTGAAGCTGCGCGCCGAACGCACGCACTCGCTCTCGCCCACGCTGATGCTGGCCGCCGAGACCGATCTGGCCACGGTCCTCGGGCAGATCGACGCGGTGCAGCCGCACCTGGTGATCGTCGACTCGGTGCAGACCGTGTCGTCGTCGTCGCTCGACTCGGCCGCGGGGTCGCCCACGCAGGTGCGCGAGGTGGCGTCCTCGCTCATCCGGGTGGCGAAGGAGCGCTCGCTCCCGGTGCTGCTGGTGGGTCACGTCACGAAAGACGGGTCGATCGCGGGCCCGCGCGTGCTCGAGCACCTGGTCGACGTGGTGTGCCAGTTCGAGGGCGACCGGCAGACTTCGCTGCGCTTCGTGCGCGCACTGAAGAACCGCTTCGGGCCGACGGATGAGGTGGGCTGCTTCGAGATGTCGGCCGACGGCATCCGCGAGGTCCCGGATCCGAGCGGCCTGTTCCTGTCGCGGGGGTCGGATGCCGTCTCGGGCACCTGCGTGACGGTCGCGCTGGAGGGCCGGCGGGCCCTGCCCGTGGAGGTGCAGGCGCTCGTCGTGTCGACCCCGTCACCCAACCCGCGCCGGGTCACGAACGGGGTCGACTCCTCGCGGGTGGCGATGATCCTGGCCGTTCTGGAACGCCGGGCGCGCATCAAGCTCAGCGAGCTCGACGTCTACGTGTCGACCGTGGGCGGGGTGAAGCTCACCGAGCCCGGCGCCGATCTGGCGATCGCGCTGGCCCTCGCCTCCGCCGCGAACGACAAGCCGCTCCCGCACGACCTCGCGGCCTTCGGCGAGATCAGCCTGGCGGGCGAGGTGCGGCCGGTCTCCTCCAGTCGCACGCGCACCGCCGAGGCCCGCCGCCTGGGCTTCACCCGCATCATCGACGACGAGGCGCAGCAGCTCACCCGCGCCCTCGGCCGCGCCTTCTCCTGAGGGAGGCACGCCGACGGCGCATGCTCACACGTGCGGAACGAAGGCCTGCCAGGCGAGGCGGCGCGACCCGCGCGGGTCGGCTTCGACGCGGTCGGCGGCGTCGATCACGAGGGTCAGCCTCTCCTGCTCGTCGTAGGCCGGCCAGTCGGGGCCGAGCCGGCCCTCGTGAGCGAAGCGCAGCCAGTGCGCCCGCATCCGCACCCCCGCGGAGCGGAACGCCCGCCGCCCGCCGAGCACCGTCATGGTGCGCCCGAACCACCCGTTCATCCGGTCGAACACGGCGAACAGGTCGAGCCCGTGGGTGGCGTCGAAGCCGGCCAGCCGCACCAGGCGCGGTGCCACGTCGAAGCGGTAGAAGTAGGTCGGCTGGTACCGCGAGTGCCGCTCGGCCACCTTCACGGTCGGGTACCAGAAGGCGTAGTCGCCGCCGAAGTCGGCCGCCGGGCGCTTGGCGGGCAGCCCCGGGTACTCGGCCTTGATCGCCTTGCGATTGCCCTTCTTGGTACGCCGGAAGATGGCGCGGATGCGCTTGGGCGTCGTGGCGAGGATGTCGAGCCGGCCGACGAACAGCGAGCCCTCGCGGTCGTTGGTGCCGATGATCAGGGGGATCGCCGCCGCGCGCCCCTCTTTGAACGCGTCCAGCGGCCGCTCGGGCAGGAAGTCGCCGTCGATCACGGGCGAGAGCGCGATGGTGCCCGGATGCGCATCCGGGGTCCGCAGCGTCAAGGTGACGGCGGCCTCCACCAGCTCGGTGGCGTCCGCCGACACGAGCACCTGCCCGGCCAGGTCGTCGGAGGTGGACTCCACGCCGTCCGCGTCGATGGCCTCGGTGAGCAGCTCGACGAACTCCTCGGCCCAGACCGCCGTCGTCTCAGGGAGGTAGATGGCGTTGGCGGGAGAGCTCTGCGCGATGGCCCGGGCGAACAGTCCGTGCGCGGAGGGCGTCGCCATCAGCGTGGTGACCGCGTTGCCGCCCGCCGACTCGCCGAACAGCGTCACGTTCGCGGGGTCGCCGCCGAACGCCGCGATGTTCTGCCGCACCCACTCGAGGGCGGCCACCTGGTCGCGGAGGCCGAGGTTCGACTCCAGGGGGCGCTCCGGCGTGGAGTACCGCGTGAAGTCGAGGTAGCCGAGCGCGCCGAGCCGGTAGTTGAAGCTCACGTAGACGATGCCGCCCTCGCGCACGAGCGCCTCGCCGTTCTGCGGATGCTCGGCCGACGACCCGACGCTGTAGGCGCCGCCGTGCACGAACACCATCACCGGCAGGCCCGTCCGCTCGTCGGCCGGGCGCAGCACGTTGATGCTGAGGCAGTCCTCCGACATCACCGCAGAACGACTCGCCCCGATGAAGTTGCCGCCGCGCGACTGCATCGCCACCGGCCCGAAGTCGCGCGCCTCCCGAACGCCGCTCCACGGCTCCGGCGCCCGAGGCGCCCGGAACCGCAGCGCCCCCACCGGCGCGGCCGCGAAGGGGATTCCGCGCCACCACCGCAGGTCCCGCCGCTGCGCCCCGCGCACCGTGCCCCCGGTCACCGCCACCACGAGCGGATCCGCACCGGAGCGGGCATCCGGAATCGAGGTCGATCGGGAGATGGTCACCCGCGCATGCTAACCCGCCGCGATGAAGAAAGGGCTTCCCGCCGGAGCGGGGGCGAACCGGCGGGAAGCCCGGGGATGCTCGTCGCGCCTCGTGGTGACGGCGCGCGAGCCGTTCAGGGTCAGCGTCCGAAGGAGGACGCCGCGGGGCAGTCGAAGGGGTCTCCGCCGGCGGTGAGGCCGACCGAGTTGAGGTAGCGCACGACGATGGCGTACGAGCTCCCGAGCGAGGTCTCGGTGTAGGCGATGCCGTGCGCGGCGCAGTACGCCTTCACGAGCACACGGGCGGGCAGCAAGTTCGGCCGCGGCATATTCGGGAACAGGTGGTGCTCGACCTGGTGGTTCAGCCCGCCCATGAAGACCTGCACGCCGAGACCACCGCTGATGCTGCGGCTGGTGAGAACCTGCCGGCGCAGGAAATCGACCTTGCTGTCGTGCGCGAGCATCGGCATGCCCTTGTGGTTGGGCGCGAACGAGGCGCCCATGTAGACACCGAACACCGCGAGCTGGACTCCGATGAACGCCGCGGCGAGGCCGGGCGGGAGCATCACGAAGATCACGGCCAGGTAGAGGCCCAGTCGCGGCACGAGCATCGCGATCTCGACCGGACGCTTGTCGACGCGATCGCGGCCGAACACCGTGCGCAGCCCGTGCAGGTGCAGGTTCAGGCCCTCGAGCGTCAGGATCGGGAAGAACAGGTATCCCTGCCGTCTGGTGAACCAGGCGTAGGCGCCCGTCGAGCGCGCCGCATCCGCCTCGGTGAACGAGACCACGTCGCGGGCGATGTCGGGGTCGCGGCCGAGCACGTTCGGATTGGCGTGATGACGGCTGTGCTTGGTCATCCACCAGGAGTAGCTGATGCCCACCACCAGGTTCGCCAGGGCCCGGCCCGCGACGTCGTTCGCCCGGCCGGAGGTGAAGATCTGCCGGTGCGAGGCCTCGTGGGCGAGGAACGCGTACTGGGTGAGGACGATGCCCAGCGCCGCCGCCACGATCAGCTGGTACCAGGAGTCGCCCAGAAGGACGAAGGCGGTCGCCGTGAGGGCCAGTGCGCCGGTGACGAGCAGGAAGGCCCCTAGGTAGAAACCGCGCCGGCGCTCCAGGAGCCCGGCGGCCCGGACATCGCGGAGCAGTGCCGAGTAGTCGGAGGTGATGCTGCCACGACCGCTGGACGGCCGCGTCTTGCGAACCGGCCTCGTCACAGGGGCGACAGGGGGTGGGAGAAGGATGCTCACGCGCAACTCGATCCGCTCGTCTACGACGGCGACCGGGGCTGGGGCTACCTGGTGGTGACGATACCCTCATCGACCGCGATTCGGGAAGGGACTTGACAAGGAATCGACCTGCTGAGCGGTTTTAGTCGCTAGTCTGGCGGAGCAGGTAGTCCTGGACCCAGGCCGCTCGTGGCCGGCGGCGATCGCCCCGGTGCAGGTCAGGAGGACACCATCCCGCCCGTTCGCCCGTCGCACACCCACCTCTGCGAGCCGTTCATCGAATCGCTGCTCATCGACCGCGCGGCACTGATGACGCTCGGAACCCCGTTCGACGTCGAGACGATCAGCACGAGCGACGACCGGGCGGCCGAGCTGAGCGAGCTCCAGCTCGATGCCGGAGAGGGCCCGTGCTGGGACGCGTACAGCACCGCGACGGCCGTGCTCGCCCCCGACCTCGCCTCGGTGCCGTCATCCACCTGGCCGGTGATCTCCTCCGCACTCTCCGCCTTGGACGTGCGGGCCGTGTACTCGCTGCCGCTGGCCATCGGCACCCTGAAGATCGGCGCCGTCGACCTCTACGCCGACACGCCGGACACCCTCAGCGCCGACGACCTCGCCCGAGCCTGGAAGCTCGCCGCCAGCGCCTCCGCCGACGTGCTGAGCCAGGCTCTGGAACGCCGCGGTGACGACGCGAGCGAGGACGGGCCGTATTCCCGCCGGGAGGTGCACCAGGCAACCGGAATGGTGATCGCCCAGATGCGGGTCAGCGCCGAAGACGCGCTCCTGCTCATCCGCGCCCACGCGTTCGCCTCCGGACGGACGGTGCGCGAGACCGCCGCCGACATCACCACCCGCCGGATCACCCTCGCCCCGTGACTCCACCCGACTCAGAAGGTAGGTTGAGCAAATGACGGCCCCCACCCGCGAAGCACTCCTCGCCGAGACATTCGTCGACCTCGCCGACACCCTGGTCGCCGGCTACGACGTCGTCGACCTCCTGCACACCCTGGTCGAACGCACCGTCCACATCCTCGATGCCGCCGATGCCGGCATCCTGCTCCCCAACGACGACGGGGTGCTGGAGGTCGTGGCCTCCAGCAGCGAACGCAGCCACCTGATCGGACTGCTGCAGCTCGACGCGCAGGAAGGGCCGTGTGTCGACGCCTACCACAGCGGCCAGGTCGCGGCGGTCGACGACATCGCCGCCACTTACGCGAACTGGCCCACCTTCGCCACCGACGCCGCCTCCCTCGGCTACCAGTCGATGTACGCCATCCCGATGCGGCTGCGCGACGAGACCATCGGCTCGCTCAATCTCTTCAGCGACCGGCGCGGACCCTGGGATGCCAGCGACACCGCCACCGCCAAGGCCTTGGCCGACGTCGCGACCATCGGCATCCTTCAGGAACGGGCCCTGCGCGAGGCCGACATCGCCCGGGAACAGCTCCAGCACGCGCTGAACAGCCGCATCCTGATCGAACAGGCCAAGGGCGTGCTGGCGCACACCGAGCGCGTCGACATGGACGAGGCCTTCCGCCGGCTGCGCACGCGCGCCCGGAACAGCGGGCAGAGGCTCTCCACCATCGCCCAGGAGGTCATCGACGCCGCCTCAGGATCCTGATTCCGGATCCGGGTCCGGCTCGGGCTCCGGCGCGATCAGCAGCCCGTTCGACGTGCCCGCACGAGCGACCATGTCGTTGAGCCATCGGGTGTTCAGGGTCGGCGGGCGCGTGCCGCCGTACTGGTACATCAGCGGGATGCCCTGGCCGATCCACAGCGCTCGCGGACCCCGTCCGTCATTGCTGCAGAAGCCGAGGGTGAACCCCTCACCTCGGCGGAGTTTCGACGAGATCACCACCTGGAGATGCGCCAGAAGGCGATCCTCGAACTCGATCTCGACACCGTTCGAACCGTACGTCAAAAGCCCCATCATCGTCCCGATCCACTGAGGGCGAGGTCTTGGCCCGATCACCCCGACTATACGCGGTGGCCGCCGTGCTCGATACCGATCGCCGGATGAGTCTCGCGCGCTCCGGTCATCGCTCCTCCCCCCGGAGGACGAGGTGCTTGGCGGCTTCCACGGCCAGACTCCGGTCGTGGCTCAGCGCGAATTCGTACGCGCCCTCCTCGTGGCGGGACGGGTCGGTCTCCCGCGCGACCAGCACCGCGGCGAAATCCGCCGTGAGAACGATGATGTCCCACTCGTCGAGCAACGGGTCGTTCTGAGGGATGCGGGCGACATGCACCTCGCTCGCATCGAACATCGGGGTGGGGCCGTCGACGTGCACCATCACGAGGGCGCAGTGCTCCGCGAGATCGAGGTACCGCCGTGTGGCACCGGGGGTCACGTTCGACGCATGCTGGAACGTCGACAGGACCACCGCGGAGTCGCCGCTGGCCCGAGCACGTGCCTCCAGGAAGATGCTCATCTGCACCAGCAGAGCCCGGTCGGACGACTTCGTCGGGACGTGGGCGGCGAGGACCTCGAACGGCGTCTTGGCCCCGGCCGGCGCTTCGACCGGCTTCGGGCGGACGGACAGTCCGGGCAGCGCATGGCCGTCGTCGACGTCGGCGACGGCTCTGCTGAAGTACCAGCCCTGTCCGTGCGTGGCGCCCAGGGCCCGGGCCGTGATGAGCTGGCGGCGGTTCTCGATCCCCTCGGCGACGATCACGACCCCGGATGTCGCCGCGTGCGTGTTGAGCGCGGACATCACTCGGGCGATCTCCGCATCCGGCCTGTCCTGGATCAGCCTCATGTCGAGCTTCACGACATCGGGATCGATCAGCGGTACCAGTGCGAGGGATGCCGGATCGGCGCCCAGGTCGTCGATCGCGATCGCATGACCCGCATCGCGCGCGTGCCCGACCATCGTCAGGAGCGCCGCGGGCGAGGACAGCAGCGCGCGTTCGGTGAGCTCGACGACCACCGGACTCACCGGAGGCACCTGCAGGAGGAGACCGGCCTGGAACGACTCCGGCTCCACATTGATCAGAACACAGTGGGGCCGCACGAGATCGAGCGTCTCGGCGGATCGCAACGCCGTCGTCCAGCAGGCCCGATCCACCTCCGCGATCCGTCCGTCGCGGCGGGCCTGGTCCAGCAGCCGTTGCGGCGAGTCGTCCTGTGTTCCTCGCACGCGGGTGAGCGCCTCGTAGGCCACTCGCGAGCCCGTCTCGAGGTCGATCACCGGCTGGAAGACGGTGGACAGGTGATGAGCGGTCTCACCGGCCGGCGCCGCCGCCGCCCGAGCCCGGCGGCGCCGCTCCGACTGGATCAGTGGAGCGAGCCATTCGAAGCGGATGGAATCCACCCCGTCCGGATCCAGATCCGGCATCGCCCAGAGGTGGTCGACCAGGCCGGCGAGATCACGCAGTCTCTGGTCGGAGAGTCTCTCGAGGTGCAGGTCTTCGACCTGAACCGCCACTGCAAGCCTTGTCAGCTGTTCCACACCGCACCCGGTTTTCCTCATCGCGAAGCAGGAAGCACGCCGATCCGGGTCTGGGAATCGATCTGATCTGCTACGGACCCTAACACTCCGGCCGCGCAGGCGGCAGCGGGAGCACGTGACTCCCAGGGGCGTCAGCGTGCCAGGGGAAGGGGGTCAGGGCGCCCCGGGCAGGCTCTCGCACGGGATGAGGTCGTTGTTGCCGTCGAGCTTCGCCACGTCGCCGTAGTACGGGTAGTAGTAGTCGAACCACGCCTTCGCCTCGGCCCAGGTGGCGAAGTCCTTGCAGTTCTTCGTGTCCCCCGGGTTGCCGGGCACCGTCGGCGGGGCAGGCGGCGTGGGCGGCGTCGGCGGCGCGGGCGGGGCCGGGGGAGGTGGCGGCGGGCAGACCGTGAGGTCGTAGACCCCGTCGCCCACGGAGGCCGGACCCCCGAGCAGTGTGCGGGCGGCCGAGGCGAAGCGGTTGTTCACCGTCCAGGCGGTGACGTCGGTGACGCAGCCGCCCGCCACCACGAGCAGCGGTGAGTTCAGCCGGCCGGCCAGCGCGCCGCCGGAGAGCGCGTCGGCGAAGGTGCGGCCGGTGGCGAAGAAGATCCGGTCGGCGCTCGGGAAGGCGTAGAGGTTCACGTTCGCCGAGGCCTCGTAGCGATCGGCGCCGCCGATGCGGTCGACGGACGGGACCAGGCTGCGCACGCTCGACTCCACCGAGGAGTTCACCGAGGCGGTGCCGCCTACGATCACCACCTTGCTCGGCGCGAGGCGGCGGATCTCGCTCGCCGTCACGCCGCCGAGACCCGACGACCAGCCGTTCACCAGCAGGACGGCGCCGCCCGAGGTGACGGCGGCCGGGCTCGCCGACAGGGCGTCGGGGAAGTTGTTGCCCGTGGCGAGGTAGAGCACCGGCAGGCCCGCCGGGAAGGCGAAGCGCACGAGATTGATCGAGACCTCGTAGCGATCGGCCCCCGAGATGCGCGTGACCTCCGTGCCGAGGGCGGCGAGGGCGGTGGCGACCTGGGGCTGCACCGACGACGGGCCGCCGACGATGATCACCCTCTCCGGCGCCAGCTCGCGGATGCGATCGGCCACGGACGGCAGCAGGCGGTCGCTCGGTGTGAGCAGGAGCGGCGCATTGAGCGTCGCCGCGACGGCCGAGGCGGAGAGCGCATCGGGGTAGTCGGTGCCCTTGGCGATGAAGACCGTGTCGGTCTCGCCCGTGCTCCACGCCCGGGAGACGGTGATGGCCACCTCGTACCGGTCGGCGCCGGAGAGCCGCTGGTTTCCGGGGGCGACACCGACCTGGAGTTCATTCGCGGAGGCACCGTCGGTGGACTCACCGTCGATGACGGCGGGTGTCGGGCCTGCAGCCGGGGGCTCGGGCTCCGCGTCGGGATCCTCCGCGAGCGGTGGAACGGGCGTCGGAGCCTCGGTCGCCACGGGTGTCGGAGCCGACGACGTCGGGGGATCCGTCGGCGCCGTCACCGGAGCCGACGATGACGGGACGTCCGTCGACACCGGCGTCGGAGCCTCGGCTGCCGCATGGGCGGGGATGGCGCTCAGAACGAGCAGGGAGGTGAGGAGGGCGGCCGCTGCGGTGCCACCTAGGCGTCGGATCATCGGGTCTTCCGGGTAGGGGCGGGTCACCCGGAGAGGGACGGGTCACCCGACACTATTGCACGCCCGTAGAACGCCCCCAGCCCCTCTTCGGGGGTGCGCCGGCGGCGCCGAGCGCGGTTCCGCCACCCGGCGACCCGCCCGAGACGGTCAGTTCAGGATGAACTGCTGGGTGTCGGCGGCCGGGATGCCCGCGACCTGCACGGTGAGGTGGTACGAGGCGCCGGCAGCGGGAACCTGGGGGCGGTCGGCCGCCCCGCAGGTGGCGGTGCTCGAGCGGGTGCGGTCCCAGGCGAAGGGCGTCGAGTTCACGGCGACGCCCGGCTCGAGCAGGGCCTCGGTGTCGGAGGCGCCGGTCTGGCAGTCGGTCGAGACCCAGTAGGTCTCGTCGCCGCTGGTGATCGTGTAGAGCTGCTGCGAGGTGCCCGCGTTGATGGTGCAGGGCTCCGAACCGGTGTTCTCGATCGTGAACGAGATCTGCGGGTTCACCCCGGCGGCGTAGGTGGTGGCATCCGTCACCGGGGTCACCGAGATGTTGCCGGCGGCGCAGGCGGCCGCGGGAGCGTTCGGATCGGTGGTGGCCGCGTCGACCGAGCCGGGCGTGGCCGCGGGATCGGCTGAGCCCGCCGCATCCGCTGCTCCCGGATCGCCGCTCGAGGTGGGAGCGACGTCCGCGACGGGCGACTCGCCCTGCGCACCGGAGCCCGGCCGCACGATGATCAGCACGACCACCACGATCACGGCCACGAGCGCGAACAGCACGACCGCGCGGCGCCGCCAGTACACCTGCTTGGGCAGCTTTCCCGGTGCTTGCCCGGGTTGTCCGATGCTCGACATGAGCCCACATTAACCAGCGGATGCGCCCGAGCCCCGGCGCGACACCGGGATTCGCGGCTCCCGACCCTGCGAATCCGCCCAACCCGCCCCGTCACACCTCACGAGCCGGCGAGGCCGAACGCCTCGAGCTCGGCGTCGTCGAGCATGCGGGAACGGATCAGGAAGCGCTTGCCCTCGGGGGCCTCGATCGAGAAGCCGCTCCCCCGGCCGTCGACGAGGTCGATGGTGAGGTGGGTGTACTTCCAGTACTCGAACTGCGACCGCGACATGTACACCTCGACGGGGTAGGTGCCCTCGACGTGCAGGGTGCCGATCAGGATGTCCGAGCCGCCGGTGCGGAACATCCCGACCGGGTAGCACATCGGCGAGGAGCCGTCGCAGCATCCGCCCGACTGGTGGAACATCAGCTGCCCGTTGATCGAGGCGAGGTGCCGCAGCATCTCGGCGGCCTCCTCGGTCACGTCGACGCGGGAGAACGCCGGGGCGACGACGGTGTCGGCCCCGGCCCCAGTGCCGGGAGCCGCCCCAACGGCTCCCGGCACGGTCCCCGACGTGGGATCCGTCATCAGAAGAATCCCATCGGCCCGTCGGCATAGGAGACGAGAAGGTTCTTCGTCTGCTGGTAGTGGTCGAGCATCATGCGGTGGTTCTCCCGCCCGATGCCGGACTGCTTGTACCCGCCGAAGGCCGCGTGCGCCGGGTACTGGTGGTAGGTGTTCGACCAGACGCGACCGGCCTGGATGGCACGGCCCGCACGGTAGAGCTGCGATCCGCTGCGCGACCAGACGCCGGCGCCGAGACCGTACAGGGTGTCGTTGGCGATGGCGATGCCCTCGTCGTAATCGCTGAAGCTGGTGAGGGCGAGCACCGGCCCGAAGATCTCCTCCTGGAAGATGCGCATGTCGTTGGTGCCCTCGAACACGGTCGGCTGCACGTAGAAGCCTCCGCTCAGCTCGCCGCCGAGATCGGCTCGCTCGCCGCCGGTGAGCAGCTTGGCGCCGCCCTGCTTGCCGATGTCCATGTAACTGAGGATCTTCTCCAGCTGGTCGTTGCTCGCCTGCGCCCCGATCATCGTGCTGGTGTCGAGCGGGTTGCCCTGCTTCACCTTGGCGACGCGGTCGAGGCCGTCCGCCACGAAGCCGTCGTAGATCGAGCGCTGCACGAGCGCGCGGCTCGGGCAGGTGCACACCTCGCCCTGGTTGAGCGCGAAGAAGGTGAAGCCCTCGAGCGCCTTGTCGTAGAAGGAATCCTTCTCGTCGGCCACGTCGGCGAAGAACACGTTCGGGCTCTTGCCGCCGAGTTCGAGGGTGACGGGGATGAGGTTCTCGCTCGCGTACTGCATGATCAGGCGGCCGGTGGTGGTCTCGCCCGTGAACGCGATCTTGCGGATGTTGTTGTGGCTCGCGAGCGGTGCGCCGGCCTCGATGCCGAAGCCGTTCACGATGTTGAGCACACCCGCCGGCAGCAGGTCTTCGATCAGGCCCAGCAGCACATGGATGCTGGCCGGCGTCTGCTCGGCCGGCTTCAGCACCACGCAGTTGCCCGCGGCGAGCGCCGGCGCGAGCTTCCAGACGGCCATCAGGATGGGGAAGTTCCAAGGGATGATCTGGCCCACGACGCCCAGCGGCTCGTGGAAGTGGTACGCGATCGTGTCGTGGTCGATCTCGCTGATGCCACCCTCCTGCGCCCGGATACAGCCCGCGAAGTAGCGGAAGTGGTCGATGGCGAGCGGGATGTCGGCGGCGAGCGTCTCGCGCACCGGCTTGCCGTTCTCCCACGTCTCGGCCACGGCCAGCAGTTCGAGGTTCTGCTCCATGCGGTCGGCGATCTTGTTCAGGATGACGGCGCGCTCGGCGACGCTCGTCTTGCCCCAGGCCTCGAAGGCCTTCCAGCCGGCCTCCACGGCGCGGTCGACGTCGGTGGCGTTGCCGCGGGCGATCTCGGTGAAGTTCTGGCCCGTGATGGGGGTGGGGTTCTGGAAGTACTGGCCGCTGGCCGGCGGAACGTACTCGCCGCCGATGTAGTTGTCGTAGCGCGGCTTGAAGGCGACGACGGCACCCGCGGTGCCGGGGTTCGCGTAGACGGTGGAGCCGGGCGCTGCCGGTGCGGCGGCCTCGGCGGTGTCGGTCCCGGCCTCGGGACGATCGATGATGGTCATGATGCTCCTTGTCGACGACGGTGTCGGATGCCCGGAAGGTTACGCCGCGGCAGGTTGCATCGGGTTGCGCGGGAATGCCCGGGACCGGCCGGGCCTTGATCCGTTCATGACCGTCGTCAGAACCGAACCGGATGCCGTGGGGGCGCTGCTGGCCCGGCTGCGGTTCCGGGCCGATTCGCCGGCGCTGGAACGGCTCGCGCCGGGCGAGCGCCGGCGGCGGAGCGAGGGTGCGGTGCTGCACCACGTCGTCTCCGGATCGGCCAGCGTCTCGGGCACCGGGGCCTGCGCGATCGTGCGCGCCGGAGACGTGTTCCTGCTCCCGCTCGGCGGTCCGCACTCGCTGACCGCGATCGAGGAGGCGGAGCTGCTGACCATCGCGCTCCGGGTCGACGGCGCCGCCCCGGCCGCCGTGCTCGAGGGCGGACTGCCCGAGCTGATGATGAGTTGCGCCCTCGCCGAGCGCTCCGCCGTGGTGGCGGGCCTGATCGGCGGCATCCGCGAGGAGCTGGCGGCGGGCCGGGACGAGTCCGCGTCGCTCGCGGACGGCCTCGCCACCCTGGTGGTGACGGCCACGCTGCGCGGCTGGGCGGAGAGCGGATGCGACCGAGACTCCGGAGCATCCGGCTGGCAGCTCGCCCTGCGCGATCCGCACATCGCCCGCGCCCTGGAGGCGATCCAGAACGAGCCGGGCACCAAGTGGAGCGTCGCCGCCCTGGCCCGGGTGGCGAACTCCTCGCGCTCGGTGTTCGCCGAGCAGTTCCGGCTCGCCGTCGGCGTGCCGCCGCTGGCGTACCTCGCGCGGGTGCGGATGGAACGGGCGAAGCAGCTGCTCACCGAGGGCGGCTTCAGCGTGGGCCAGGCGGCGAACGCCCTCGGCTACTGCTCCGACGAGGCCTTCAGCCGCGCCTTCCGCCGTGTCTCCGGCGAGACCCCCACCGCCTGGCGCCGCTCCGCCGTCGCCGACCCGTCAGTTCGTCCCGCTTTCGAGCTGCCATAACGGGACTGACTGACGGGTCGGCGGGTGGATCGTGGGCTAGGCGCGGGTGCGGAGGGAGGTGAGCAGGACGCCGCCGGCGAGGGCCGCCAGGCCGCCCGCGAGGAGGGCCGTGCGCACGCCGACGCCGTCGACGAGGAGGCCGCCGGTCACGGCGCCGAGCGCGATCGCCACTTGGAAGGCGGCCGCCTGCAGGCCGCCGACGCTCTCCAGCCGGGAGGGCTCGGCGCGGGCCATCCAGGTCGTCAGCGTGGTCGGCACAGCGCCGAAGCCGAGGCCCCAGAGCGCCACGGCCACGACGACGAGCGCCTGGCTGCCACCCGAGAACGAGAACAGCAGCAGGGCGGCGCCGAGCAGTGCCGGCATCACCAGCACGGCCAGTCGCATCCGCTTGTCGACCAGGGGGCCGGCCACCAGGTTGCCGGCGAAGGCCGCCAGACCGTAGACCAGCAGCAGCGCCGGGAGGGCCGCGTCGTCGAAGCCGCCCACCTCGGTGGCGGCGGGGCGGATGTAGGTGAAGGCGGCGAAGTGACCGCCGGCCACCAGCGCCGTGGCGAGCAGGCCGAGCAGGATCAGGCGGGAACGCAGGGTGGCGAAGAGCGCCCGGAAGCCCGCACCGCCGGTGGGCCGCACCGAGGGCAGCACGATCAGTTGCACCACGAGCGCCACCACGCCGACACCGGCCGCGAGCAGGAACACCGTGCGCCAGCCCCACACCTCGCCCAGCCACGTGCCGAGCGGGATGGCGGCCACGGTGGCCAGCGACACCCCGATGTTCACGATCGTCATACCCCGGCCGAGGCGGGCGGGCGACACCAGCCGAGCGGTCATGGAGATGGCGAGCGCCCAGAACCCGCCGAGCGCGATGCCGAGCAGCACCCGGGCCGCCAGCAGCACGGGGTAGTTCGGGGCGAAGGCCACGAGCAGGTCGGAGAGCACGGCGAGGGCGCCGAGGCCGAGCGTCAGGTGGCGCCGGTCCATCCTCGGGAGCAGCACGGGGAGGGTGAGCCCGGCGAGCGCCGCCACGATCGCGGTGACGCTCACCGACTGGCCGGCCACCCCCTCGCTCACGCCGAGGTCCCCCGCGATGCGGGTGAGCAGGCTCGCCGGGAGGAACTCCGCCATCACGAGCGAGAACACGCCGAGCCCGAGCGCGACGACACCGGCCCAGGAGTCTCTGGGCGCGGGATCGGACGGGGCAGTGGTGCTGCTGCTGCTCGCGAGCGAGAGCGACGCGGTGTCGGTGGTCATGAGGGATGCAACGCGGCGGCGGCCGGATCCTTCCGACCGATCGTCGGCGACACCGTGCAGATCGTCCGGGCGGACCGCGCTGCCGCACACGCCGCCCGCCCGCGGGTCAGCCCCGTGACCGGGGTCGAACGGGGTCGAGGTCTTACCGCGACCCCTCGAGCGCCTCGAGGTGCGCCACCACGCCGGCTCGTTTCGGCGAGCGCGCGGGCAGCAGCCGGAGGGCCGCGGTCCACACCTCGGCGTCGTCGAGGCCGTCTTCGGTGGCGGCGTAGTCGAGCAGCACGTCGACGGCCGCATCGGTGAGGATCGCCTCGCGCAGCCGCATCCGCACCCGGTCGCGGATGGCGACGACCCCGGGGGCGTCGGATCCGGGCAGCAGCGGCCCGCGCACCGCAGCCAGCGCCACCCGGTGCGCCCCCTTGTCGAGCAGCGAGACCACGTGGTGGGCGTCGAGCTCGATCGGCACGCTCAGCCGGTACGGCCGCGACTCGATGTCCACGCCGGTGCCGGCGGCGGTCAGGATGCGCCGCAACCGCACCAGCTCGGGGCGGAGCGTCACCACTCCCGACTCGTCGCCGTAGACCTCGGCGGCCAGGCGCTGCGCCGAGACGCCCTCCGGATGCCACGCCAGCACGGTCACGATCTCGGAGTGCCGCGAACTCAGCTCGACCGGCCCGTTCGCCCCGGTCAGCTCGCCCGTGTCGCGACCGAGCACGTGCATCGAGATCGGCCCCGCATCCGGCCGGCGCCCCGCCCGCACGGCGGAACCTCTCCGGGCTCCGGCGGGGCCCGCGGCGCCCGCCCCGCCGAACCCCACCACGCTGAGCGGTGAGCGCCCGCGGGTCGACGTCGAGCCGCCCTCGCCGCCCCGATCGCTCAGGGCCCGCAGCCGCAGCACCATCAGCTCGGCCTCGGCGGCCGCGGCGGTCGCCTCGATCAGCGGGAGCGTGTGCGGATCCACCGCCCGGGCATCCCCCGTGATGTCGATCACGCCCAGGATGCGCCGGGTCTCGGGGTCGTGCACCGGCACCGCGGTGCAGCTCCAGCCGTGCACCAGCCGGTTGAAGTGCTCGGAGTCGTGGATCTGGATGCCGTGGTCGAGTTCCAGCGCCGTGCCGGGGGCCGAGGTGCCCACCCGGCTCTCCGACCAGCCCGCGCCCTCCACGAAGCGCATGTCCTCGGCCGCCCGCTTCGAGGCGGAGTCGCCTTCGACCCAGAGCAGCCGGCCCATCTCGTCGCCGACGGCCACGAGCAGGCCCGAGCCCTCGGCATCCCGCACCAGCAGCTTGCGGATGACCGGCAGCACGAGGGAGAGCGGATGCGCGCGCCGGTACTCCGCCAGCACGTCCCCCGCCACCTCGAGGTCGGGCAGCAGGTGCTCGGGGTCGAGCGCCCGGCTCTTCGCGCGCTCCCAGGAGTCGTGCACGACGGTGCGGGGGCGTGAGCGCTGCCGGGCATCCGGATGGGCGAGCCAAGGACTGCTCATGCTCTGCCGCCCATCTGCGCCGATAGTGGGAGTGTGCTGCGGAGTGCGCCGGGAGGATCCGGCCGAGGTCGCAGCAGACCTCACGCCTCCAGTATCACGCGCCGACCGCCGTCCGAGAAGAACTTCCCGGGATCACCACGGGATCGGCAGCGTCGGCACGCGCTCGCCCGCCGCCGCGCCCGCCCCCTCGCACACCAGCACGCCGTCGGCGTCGGCGAGCCCGCGCAGCATGCCCGATCCGTGCCAGTCGGTGGGCACGGCGAGCCCGTCGTGCAGCCGGTAGGGGCGCAGCACGGTGGGGCTGCGAGCGGCTTCGACGGCAGCGCCCAGCACGACCTCGCCGAGCGCGGGGAGCGGGAGTCCCTGGAACGCGGCGAGCACCGGATGCGCGAGCGTCAGCAGGCTGAGCAGGGCCGCGAGCGGGTTGCCCGGCAGCCCGACCACGAGGAGACCTCCCGGGAGCCGTGCCAGCAGGGCGGGGCCGCCGGGGCGGGCGGCGAGGCCGTCGACCAGGAACTCGGCGCCGAGGGCGCGCAGGGCGGCGCGCACGTGGTCGGAGCCGGATCCGCCGGTGCCTCCCGTGGTGAGCAGCAGAGAGGGAGCGGCCCCAGCGGGCGGTGCGGAGTCTGACGGCGCCGGGTTCGCCGTCGCCCGCGCCGTGATCGCGGCGATTGCGGTGATCGTCGCGTCGAGGTCGTCGCCGATCCGGTCGAGGCCGGTGACGGTACCGCCCAGGCTCGCGATCACTCCGGGCAGGGAGGGCCCGAAGCTGTCGCGCACCCGTCCGGGACCGGGGATCCCCTGCGGCACGACCTCCGCGCCGGTGAGCAGCACGGCGACGGCGGGTCGGGCCGCGACCGCCAGGTGGTCGTGACCTCCCGCCGCCGCGAGGGCCAGATGCACCGGGTTCAGCGGGCGCCCGGCGCCGATCAGTCGTTCACCCTTCCGCGCCTCCCGGCCCGCGAGCCGGATGTGCTGGCCGGGATGCGGTTCGCCGGCCGCCCCGGGACGCGGCTCGAGCATCCGGAGGCCGTCGACGGACCGCACGACGCCGTGTTCGCTTCGCAGCACGCCCCGGATGCCGCCCGGCACCAGACCGCCGGTGACGATGGGGCGGGCCTCGCCCCCGCGCAGGGTCACCGGGTTCGAGTCGTCGTCGAGCACCCGCCAGGGCGGATCGCCGGCCACGGCCCAGCCGTCCATGGCGGAGGAGTCGTAGTGCGGCACCTCGAGGAGCGCGTGCAGGTCGCCGGCGAGCACGCGGCCCGCCGCCGCCTCGAGGGGAACGCGGATCGGCTCGAGCGACACTGCCGCGGCCCGGGCGATCCGCCGTGCCTCGTGCCACGGAACCGGTGCCGCTGCGGGCAGCTCCCCGGACGCCGTCGTCGCCGAAGCCGGCCCGGATGCCGACGCGGCTTCGGGTTCGGATGCGGACCCAGGTCGGGGTGCGGCCGCGGGATCCGGTCCCGTCGCGCGGTCAGCGCCGCTCATGTGGAGCTCCCGATCTCACGCGGGACCGTCTGCGGTGGGCGGCAGCTCCACTGTCGTGGTGGGCGGCACGTCGTCGGCGGCCGCTCGCTCGGCGGCGGCGGTGTGCGCCAGCCGGGTCGCGGTGTCGATCGCCCGAGCGAGTTCGTCGCCCGCCGCCGTGCCCCCCGCCGCCGCGAGCCCGGCGGCGTAGCCCACCACGTAGGTCGTGAGCGGCGCCGCCGGCCGCCGCACCGAGTGCGCCGCCACCCCGGCCAGCGCGAGGAGCGCCTCCACATCCACCACGAACCCCTCCAGCCGCAGTTCGGCCGCCAGGCGCGCACTCCAGGCGGCGAGTTCGCGCAGCTGCTCGTCTTCAGAACTCATGGGGCTCCTTCTTTCCTGTCCGCGCGCTTTCCCGTCCGCGCGCTTTCCTGTCCGCGCGCTTTCCTGTCCGCGCGCTGTGCCGTCCGCTCGGGGCGGTCGTGCGCCGAGGCGCTCGGCGTCGTCCCAGGTGTCGACGTCGTCGGCGGCGCCGGCGGGGATCGCCACCTCGCGCAGCTCCAGCGGTTCGATCAAGGTTCGCACGGCGAGTCCGTCGAGGCGAGAGCCCATCCGGTGCACGGCGGCGGACAGCGCGCCCGCGTCGTACAGCGCGAGCAGATGCTGCCGGCGCCCGGATGCGTCGACCGCGGTCACTCCGTCGGCGCCCCCGCCCCACCCCGCGGGCAGGGAGGCCTCCGCCTCCCTCGCCGCGCGCAGCAGCGCGGAGACGGCCTCCCCGCATCCGGGCATGTCGCAGGCCAGCACGAGGATGCGGCGCCTGGTACCGGAGGACGGCGCGCCCAGAGCCGTCACCCCCGCCGCGATCGCGGCCGCCGGGCCGCCGAACGCCGGTTCCTCGCGAACCACCTCGACACGCCCGCCAGGATCCGCACCCGGATCCACCCCGGTTCCCCCACCCGCGCCGGTTCCGGCCCGCGCAGCCCCACCGCCACCCACCTCGACGGCCGCACCCGCGAACTCCGCGGCGAGGCCCGGCTCCCCCACCACCACGATCCGCTGCGCTCCGGCCGCTCGGGCCACGTCGACCGCTCGGCGCAGCAGGCTGAGCCCGTCCACGACCAGGTGCTGCTTGGGCTCCCCGCCGAGCCGCGAGGAGCGGCCTCCGGCCAGAACGATCGCATCCAGCAGCACGCGCCCAGCCTAGGCTCTCCGCCGTCGCGGCGCCCCGGCCGGAGCGCTGAGCATCCGCTCGGCAGGTTTGCCCCGGCCTCCCGCGGATGCTATTCCTGACACATGGGACGAATCACCGCTCGACGCCGCGTGACCCGCATCACGGTGGGCTCGCCGCGGGAGTTCCGCGAGGACCTGCTCGCCGTCGAAGAGCCCCTCGAGATCCGGGTGGGCGGCCGGTCGCTGGCCATCACGATGCGCACGCCCGGTCACGACACCGACCTCGCGGCCGGCTTCCTCGTGTCGGAGGGCGTCATCCGGCACGGCGACGACTTCGCGGCGGCCCGCTACTGCGCCGGCGCCACCGACGAAGGCCTCAACACCTACAACGTGCTCGACGTGACGCTCGCGCCCGGTGTTCCGGCCCCGGACCCGAGCCTCGAGCGCAACTTCTACACCACGAGCTCGTGCGGGCTCTGCGGCAAGGCCAGCATCGACGCCGTGCGCACGCTCTCGCACTACGAGGTGCGCGGCGACGCCTTCGAGATCGACCCGGCCCTGCTGGTGACCTTCCCCGACCTGCTGCGCGCACAGCAGGCGGTGTTCGAGAAGACCGGCGGCCTGCACGCGGCCGCACTCTTCGACGCCCTCACCGGCGAGCTGCTCGTGCTGCGCGAAGACGTGGGCCGGCACAACGCGGTCGACAAGGTCGTCGGCTGGGCCGTCAAGGAGAACCGGCTCCCGCTGCGCTCCACCGTGCTGATGGTGTCGGGGCGGGCGAGCTTCGAACTCGCCCAGAAGGCCTCGATGGCCGGCATCCCGATGCTCGCCGCCGTCTCCGCCCCCTCCTCGCTCGCGGCCGAACTCGCCGCCGAACTCGGGATGACGCTCGTCGGCTTCCTGCGCGGCGACTCGATGGTGGTCTACAGCAGCCCGCAGCGGATCGGCGCCGCACGCGCGGCCGCCGTCGCGACATCCGTCGACACCGACCCCACCGGAGCCCCCGCATGAGCGCCAAGCCACCCGTCGACGACGTCACCGACGCCGACATCGAGGTCTCCCCTCCGAAGCACTACGCCGTGGGCCTGCCCGGCGTGCTGCACTCGATGGAGCCGGCGCTCCGCCAACTGGGCGGGCGGCGCACCCTCGAGCTGCTGACCTCGATCAACCAGCGCGGCGGCTTCGACTGCATGAGCTGCGCCTGGCCCGATCCGGATCACCGCAAGAAGCTCGAGTTCTGCGAGAACGGCGCCAAGGCCGTGATCTGGGAGGCCACCCCGGTCATCGTGCCGAGCAGCTTCTGGGCCGAGCACTCGGTGCACGACCTGGCCGGCAAGTCGGAGTACTGGCTCGGCATGCAGGGGCGGCTCACCGAGCCCGTCCACAAGCCCGCCGGCGAAGACCACTACCGCCCGGTGAGCTGGGACGAGGCCTTCCGCCTCGTAGGCGAGAACCTGCGGGCGCTGGAGAGCCCCGACCAGGCCGCCTTCTACACCAGCGGCCGCGCCTCGAACGAGGCCGCCTTCGCGTACCAGTTGTTCGTGCGCTCCTTCGGCACCAACAACCTGCCCGACTGCTCGAACATGTGCCACGAGTCCACCGGCACCGCGCTCAGCGAGGTGATCGGCATCGGCAAGTCCACCATCGCGTACGACGACTTCGAGAAGGCCGAACTCATCATCGTGATGGGCCAGAACCCGGGAACGAACCATCCGCGGATGCTCACCGCGCTCGAAGACGCCAAGAAGGCCGGCGCCACCATCGTCTCGGTCAACCCGCTGCCCGAGGCCGCGCTCGAGCGCTACAAGAACCCGCAGACCGTGCGCGGGGTGCTGGGGCACGGCACGGCGATGTCCGACCAGTTCCTGCAGATCCGGCTCGGCGGTGACATGGCCCTGCTGCAGGCGCTGTCGCAGCGCGTGCTCGCCGCCGAGGCGGCGGCGCCCGGCACGGTGCTCGACCATGCCTTCCTCGCCGAGCACTGCCTGGGGCTGCCGGAGCTCACCGAGCACCTCTCCCGACTCGAGGAGGCCGAGGTGCTGGAGGCGACCGGCCTCACGAGCGCCGAGATCGACGAGCTGGCCGAGCGGTACATCCGCTCGAACGCCACCATCATCACCTGGGCGATGGGGGTCACCCAGCACAAGAAGGCCGTCGCGGGCATCAAGGAGATCATCAACCTCCTGCTGCTGCGCGGCAACATCGGCAAGCCCGGTGCCGGAGCGTCACCCGTGCGCGGGCACAGCAACGTGCAGGGCGACCGCACCATGGGCATCTGGGAGCAGATGCCGCCCGCCTTCCTCGACGCGCTCGAGCGCGAGTTCGGGCGGCCGATGCCGCGCGAGATGGGGGTGGATGCGGTGCACGGCATCCGGGCCATGCAGCGGGGCGAGATCAAGACCTGGGTGTCGCTCGGCGGCAACTTCGTGGGAGCCATCTCCGACACGGCGGCGGCCGAGGCCGCGATGCGCGGCACGGGGATGACCGTGCAGATCTCCACCAAGCTCAACCGCTCGCACGCCGTCACCGGCGCCGAGGCGATCATCCTGCCCACCCTCGGGCGCACCGAGATCGACCTGCAGGCCTCGGGCCCGCAGATCGTGTCGGTGGAGGACTCGGTGTGCGCGGTGCACGCCTCGCACGGGCGCATCCCGCCGGTGGCGCCGAACCTGCTCTCGGAGGTGGCGATCGTGACGCGGTTGGCCCGCGCGACGCTGGGTGAGGCATCCGGGATCGACTGGGCCGGCTTCGAGGCCGACTACGACGTCATCCGGGAGCACATCGGGCGCGTGGTGCCGGGCTGCGCGGGCTACAACGAGAAGATCCGCCGCGAGCAGGGCTTCGTGCTGCCGAACGGTCCGCGCGACTCGCGCACCTTCACGAACGCCGTGGGCAAGGCGCTGCTGACCGTGAACGAGCTGGAGCCGGTGGTGTGCCCGCCGGGGCGCCTGCTGCTGCAGACCCTGCGCTCGCACGACCAGTTCAACACGACGATCTACAGCCTGAACGACCGCTACCGGGGCATCAAGAAAGGGCGGAACGTGGTGTTCGTGCATCCGGCCGACCTGGAGGCGCTGGGACTCGCCGACGGGCAGGCGGTCGACGTGTTCAGCGAGTGGGCGGGGCAGCCCGACCGGGAGCTGCGCGGTTTCCGGGCGGTCGCCTATCCGACGGCCCGCGGATGCGCGGCCGCGTACTTCCCCGAGGCGAACGTGCTCATCGCGCTCGACTCGACCGCCGAAGGCAGCAACACGCCGGTGTCGAAGGCGGTCGTGGTGCGGCTGGAGCCGGCCGCCGCGGGCTGAGGATGCGGGGCGCTCGCGCGCGCCCCTCGGTGCCCGTTCCTCGCTGCTCGGCCCGCGCCCCTCGGCCCTCGGCTCCCAGCCGGCGCTCGACTCAGGGCGTGCGCAGCGCCGGGTCGTGCAGCTCGTAGCCCGAGACGGTGGCGCAGTCCTCACCGAACGTGAAGTCGCCCAGCACCCGCTCGCCCGCGAGCACGGCCGGCAGCCAGTACTTGGCGTCGTCCCACATGTCGTCCAGGGGCAGTTCGTCGAGCGGATACCAGTCGGGTGACACCTCGTCGGACTCTTCGGGCTCTCCGCTCCAGACGCTGGCCACGAACACCGTCGAATCCTGGCTCCAGTTCTCCCGGAACGGGAAGGCGAACTTCACCAGCCCCATCTCGGTGAGGTCGGCCGGATCGACCACCAGGCTCGACTCTTCCTCGATCTCCCGCACGATGGCGTCGAGCGCACTCTCGCCGGCCTCGACCTTGCCACCGAGGCCCACGATGTTGCCCGATCCGAGGCCGGTCTTCTTGCGGCCGAGAAGCACCTCGGTGCGGCCGTCGGCGCGCACGCGGGTGAGGAAGGCCACGCAGACCTGGTAGGGAGAGACGGGAGACACCTGTGGATGATAACTCCCGCGTGTGTTCGGCATGTTTCGGCCGCGCCGCCGCACCGCCGCACCGCCGCGCCGCCGTCGCGTGCCGGGCTGCACCGGGCTGTGGCTCCGCCGCGAGCCCTGGCCGCTGTCGGCGGCCCGGCGTAGCCTTCTGGCATGAGCACTTTCGTAGATCCCCCCACCCCCGAGTCGTTCGAGCACAACGGGCAGCGCCCCGAGGTCGACGACGAGTACGACGAGACCGACAGCTTCGACGAGAAGGTCGAAGACGAGTTCAAGGAGTTCGTCGGCGACGCCACGCCCACCGACGGCCCCGCGCCCGCGGGCTGATCACGGGTCCCTCCTCCATCCTCGAGGCCGAGCGGCAGCGCACCGAGGCGCAGCTCGCCTCGCTGTCGAGCGCTCTCGACGAGCTGAGGCGCATCCGCGAGTCGTCGTCGGATGACGACGAGCACGATCCCGAAGGGCCGACGCTCTCGAGCGAGTGGTCCCGTCTGGATGGTCTGCAGCGTGAGGCGACGAACCGCCTGGCCGAGGTCGACGCCGCCTTCGCCCGTGTGGCCGAGGGCCGCTACGGCATCTGTGAGAACTGCGGCCAGCGGATCGCCTCCGGCCGCCTGGAGGCCCGCCCCACCGCCACCCTCTGCGTCACCTGTGCTTCCCGCCCCCGCCGCTAGAACCGGCGCCTGCCCACACCGGTGTCCACCCGGGCACGCACACCTCCGCGCCCACTGCTAGCCCCCCCCCCACCTCGCCGACCCGGCAGTTCATGCCGCTTTCGAAGCCGGATAGCGGTATCGAGTGCCGGGTCGGCGAGGGGGGTGAGGCCGGGTCAGTCGCGGCGCGGGCCGCCGAGCTCCCAGGGGAGGTCGTCGTCGTCGAGCTCGACCGGCTCTTCGGGTGGGCGGTCGAAGCCCCCCGGGCGCTGCACGCGGCCGAAGAAGCCCATCTGGTTCGATTTGGGGAGCGAGGACTCGCCCTCGGCCTCCGCCGTCGCATCCGTTCCCGAGCGGGGCCTGCCGAAGTAGCGGTCACGGAGGCGCTGGTTGAAGGTCTTCTTGTCCTCGCCGTCGCCCTCAGCGTCGGGGTTGCCGTCGTGCTCGACGGTGCCGGCGCTCATCGGGCGAGGTGCTTCAGCATGCGGGTGTTCCCGAGGGTGTTGGGCTTCACGCGGGCGAGGTCGAGGAACTCGGCCACACCCTCGTCGGGAGAGCGCACGAGCTCGGCGTAGACCTCGGGCTCGACCAGCGCCAGCGGCGAGGCTGTGTAGCCGTTGCGCTGGAAGAACGGCACCTCGAAGGTGAGGCAGAACAGGCGCGACAGGCCGAGGTCGAGAGCATCCGTCTCGATCTGCGCCAGCAGGGCCCGGCCCACACCTCGGCCGAGCCAGTCGTCGTGCACGGCGAGGGTGCGCACCTCGCCCAGGTCTTCCCAGAACACGTGCAGAGCGCCGCAGCCGACGAGGTTGCCCTCCTCGTCCTCCGCCACCCGAAATTCCTGCACGGCCTCGTAGAACACCACCGCGTCTTTGCCGAGCAAGATTCGTCGCTGCACCAGGGGCTCCACCAGCTCCTGGATGCGGGGGACGTCACTGGTCCGCGCACGCCGCACGGTCACGGCGCTCTGCGTCTTGCTCGAACTCATCGCACCAGCGTATCCCCGCGTGCCCGGTGGTCGCGCACCCACCCCCTCCTCGACCCGTCACTCAGTCCCGTTATGGGGGTGCGATAACGGGACTGAGTGACGGGTCGACGAAGGGTGGGTGGGGTGCAGGGCGGGAGGGACGACGAAGGGCCGGACACCGTGTGGTGTCCGGCCCTTCGGGGAGGCGGCCGGGGCCGCCGAGGGGTGACTAGTCGAGGTCGCCGAGGGCGGCCGCGGCCGCAGCGGCCGAGGCCTGCTGCTGGTCGCCGGCGCCCGCGCCGATGGCCACGGGCTCCCGCGAGGTCTGCGTGAACACGAACTTGCCGTCCTGGAAGTCGACGTGCACGTGGTCGCCCGCGTTCAGCTCACCCTGGAGGATGCGCTCCGACAGCTGGTCTTCGACCTCGTGCTGCATCGCGCGACGCAGCGGCCGAGCACCGAGCGACGGGTCGAAGCCGACCTCGATCAGGCGCTCCTTGGCGGGCAGCGTCAGCTCGATGGTCATGTCGCGGTCGAGCAGGCGGTCGCGCAGGCGCTTGATGAACAGGTCGACGATCTGCAGCAGCTCCACCTTGTTCAGCTGCGGGAACACGATGGTGTCGTCGACGCGGTTGAGGAACTCCGGCTTGAAGTTCTTCTTCAGCTCCTCCGAGACCTTCGCCTTCATGCGGTCGTACGAGGTCGACTCGTTGCCCGACACCTGGAAGCCGATGGGGCTGCCGGTGATGTCCTTGGTTCCGAGGTTCGTCGTCATGATGATGACCGTGTTCTTGAAGTCGACCACGCGACCCTGGCCATCCGTCAGACGTCCCTCCTCCAGCACCTGGAGCAGCGAGTTGAAGATGTCGGGGTGCGCCTTCTCGATCTCGTCGAACAGCACCACGCTGAAGGGCTTGCGGCGCACCTTCTCGGTGAGCTGGCCGCCCTCTTCGAAACCGACGAACCCGGGAGGGGCACCGAACAGCCGCGAGACGGTGTGCTTCTCGCCGTACTCCGACATGTCGAGGGAGATCAGCGCGTTCTCGTCGTCGAACAGGAACTCGGCGAGCGCCTTGGCGAGCTCGGTCTTACCGACACCGGTGGGGCCGGCGAAGATGAACGAGCCCGAGGGGCGCTTCGGGTCTTTCAGACCCGCACGCGTGCGGCGGATCGTGCGCGAGAGCGCCGCGATGGCCTCGTTCTGGCCGATGACCCGCTGGTGCAGGGCCTTCTCCATGAACACGAGTCGCGCCGACTCCTCTTCGGTGAGCTTGAACACCGGGATGCCCGTGGCCTGAGCCAGCACCTCCGCGATGAGCCCCTCGTCGACGATGCCGGAGGTCTGCACGTCGCCCGACTTCCACTGCTTCTCGAGGCGCAGTCGCTCACCGAGGAGGTTCTTCTCCTCGTCGCGCAGGCTGGCGGCCTTCTCGAAGTCCTGGTCTTCGATCGCGGCTTCCTTCTGCCCGCGCACGGCGGCGATCCGCTCGTCGAACTCACGCAGCTCCGGCGGGGCCGACAGGATCGACAGGCGCAGGCGGGCGCCGGCCTCGTCGATCAGGTCGATGGCCTTGTCGGGCAGGAAGCGGTCTTGCACGTAGCGGTCGGCGAGGTTCGCGGCGGCGACGATCGCGCCATCCGTGATCGACACCTTGTGGAAGGCCTCGTACTTGTCGCGCAGGCCCTTCAGGATGTTGATCGCGTGAGGCAGCGACGGCTCGGCCACCTGGATGGGCTGGAAGCGGCGCTCGAGCGCGGCATCCTTCTCGAAGTGCTTGCGGTACTCGTCGAGCGTGGTGGCGCCGATGGTCTGCAGCTCACCGCGGGCGAGCAGCGGCTTCAGGATGCTCGCCGCGTCGATCGCGCCCTCGGCGGCACCCGCACCGACGAGGGTGTGGATCTCGTCGATGAAGGTGATGATGTCGCCGCGGGTGCGGATCTCCTTGGTGACCTTCTTCAGGCGCTCCTCGAAGTCGCCGCGGTAGCGGGAGCCTGCGATCAGCGAACCGAGGTCGAGCGTGTAGAGCTGCTTGTCCTTCAGCGTCTCGGGCACGTCGCCGCGCACGATCGCCTGGGCCAGGCCCTCGACGACGGCGGTCTTGCCGACGCCGGGCTCACCGATCAGCACGGGGTTGTTCTTGGAGCGGCGCGAGAGGATCTGCATGACCCGCTCGATCTCCTTCTCGCGGCCGATCACCGGGTCGAGCTTATTGTCGCGCGCGGCCTGGGTGAGGTTGCGGCCGAACTGGTCGAGGATCTGCGATCCCTTGTCGGGCGCCTGGTCGTTCCCACCGACGGCGACCTGCTCCTTACCCTGGTATCCGCTGAGCAGCTGGATGACCTGCTGACGCACCCGGTTGAGGTCGGCGCCGAGCTTGACGAGCACCTGCGCGGCCACGCCTTCGCCCTCGCGGATGAGGCCGAGCAGGATGTGCTCGGTGCCGATGTAGTTGTGGCCGAGCTGCAGGGCCTCGCGGAGGCTCAGCTCGAGTACCTTCTTCGCACGCGGCGTGAAGGGGATGTGGCCGGTGGGCTGCTGCTGGCCCTGGCCGATGATGTCTTGAACCTGCTCGCGCACGGCATCGAGCGAGATGTTCAGCGACTCGAGAGCCTTCGCTGCGACACCCTCACCCTCGTGGATGAGTCCGAGCAGGATGTGCTCGGTGCCGATGTAGTTGTGGTTGAGCATCTTGGCCTCTTCTTGGGCCAGGACGACGACGCGACGGGCGCGGTCGGTGAATCTCTCAAACATGTCTGTCTCCTTGGCCGCCAGGGCAGGATGACGGCCGATACGAAGAGACTAGCCAGCGAACCGACCCCCGACAGCCCCTGTTCGCCGTGGGCGTGACTGGGTTACGTCCCGTCTCCACAGGCGCGCGGGTCTCCGTGGTTCTCCACAGATCGTGCGACCGCGCCTCGTACTCTCCTCAGCCGAGCGAATGTCAGTCATGACCATTGCTCAATACTCCGACCCTTGTTAACGTGGAGATGGATCGGCGAATCGCCCGTTCCGCCCTGAAGCACGGAGTCTCTGAGGAGGACATCACGCACGCACTCGATCACGCCCTGCATTTCCACGAGCTCGAGAACGGGTTGACCATGGTCGTCGGTCCCGGCCGGAACGGCGCATTCCTCGAGGTGGGCCTGTCGCTGAGAGCAGACCGAGCCATGGTGGTGCACGCGATGCGTGCACGTCTCAAGTTCGTCAGGAGCCACAGATGACCGAGCCGACAGAAGATCTCGAAGCCTTCTACGAAGCGTGTGCCGCTCGATTCGAGGCGTATGAACCCCGCGACGAGGATCTGATCGACGGACAGGCGTACTTCGCGCTTTACGATGCGGCTGCGGCAGATCGCCGAGGGGAACCGGGCCTCAGCGCCGCGGTGGCAGCCGCTCGCGCAGGGAACGTCAGTTGGGTCGGAATCGGCGCCGTTCTCGGTACCACGGGCGACGTCGCCCGGCGGCGGTTCGGCACCGAGGCGACGCGCGTCGTGGGCTGAGCCCGTACACGCGAACGCCCCTGCCGACCGGAGTGGGCAGGGGCGCTCGGGGCGTGAGTCGGCGCGATCAGACGGCGACGGCGGGGGCGGCGCCTTCGGGGCGGGGGCCCTGGTACTGGGCGCTGCTGAAGCCGAGGATCGGGTAGCCGATGAAGGGGAGCGGCCAGAAGAGCAGGAAGAAGCCGAAGACGCCGCCCTTGCCGAAGCGGCGGGCGACCTCGAGCGCGACGATGATGCCGACGATGATGTTCGCGATCGGGATGATGTACCAGATGAACCACCAGCCGGGGCGTCCCGCCAGCTTGCACAGCGTCCAGATGTTGTAGAACGGCACGATCGCGGCCCAGCCGTGCAGGCCGGCCTTGTTGAACGTGAGCCACATCCCGATGATCGTGAGCGCGGTGAGCGCGACGCTGAGGATCGAGGTGAACGGGTCGGCCTGGTAGCTGTAGGAGTACGAGTAGCTCTCGGCGAGAGTGGACGTGATCATTGGTTTCCCCCGGGTTATCGGATTGTCGGATGCGCGGGGGCGCGACGAAGGCGATCCCCCGTCGAGAATCGTAGCGAACGTAGGATTCGTTCATGAGCAACCTCGAGCAGAAGCCCGCCGAGACCTGGGTCGAATGCGACGCCGTCCTCGCCTCGGGCCCGGCACTGCCCGAGATCATCGAGGCGCGTGAGGTGCCGCTCGGCGGGCCGCGCGCGATGACCGTGCACCGCACGCTCCCCAGCCGCGAGCGCACCCTCATCGGAGCCTGGTGCTTCGTCGACCACTACGGCCCCTCCGACGTCTCGGTGACCGGCGGGATGGTGGTGCCGCCGCATCCGCACACCGGGCTGCAGACCGTGAGCTGGCTGTTCGCCGGCGAGATCGAGCACCGCGACAGCGTGGGCAGTCACGCCTTCGTGCGCCCCGGAGAACTCAACCTGATGACCGCCGGCCACGGCATCTCGCACTCCGAGATCTCCACCTCCGCCACCACCACGCTGCACGGCGTGCAGCTCTGGGTGGCGCTGCCGGAGGCCTCACGCCAGGTCGATCCGTTCTTCGAGAGCCACCGGGCCGTGCCGGCCAGGGTGCAGGATGCCGAGCTCGACGTGTTCGTGGGCTCCCTCGCCGGCGCGACCGTGGGGGCCGCCACCTTCACGCCCTTGGTGGCCGCCGAGATCCGGCTGCCGGCCCGCGGCGTGGCCGAGCTGCCGGTGAGCGCCGACTTCGAGCACGGCGTGCTGGTGGATGCCGGCGAGCTCACCGTCGAGGGCGGCATGGTGCGGCGCACCGAACTGGCGTACACGGGGCTCGGCCGCACGAGCATCCGTCTCGAAGCAGGCGCTCATCCCGTGCGCGCGCTGCTGATCGGGGGCACCCCGCTGCGCGAGCAGATCCTGATGTGGTGGAACTTCGTGGGCCGCAGCCACGAGGAGGTCGTGGGCTACCGCGCCCAGTGGCAACGCGAGTCGGGCGCCGAGCCGGCCGAGGCTCCGGCTGCGACGCCCACCGACGCTCCGGAACCCGCACCCACCCACGCCCCGGATGCCGCGACAGCACCCGCGGGGCCAGCCGCCGCATCCGCACTCCCCCGCCGCTTCGGTGACAGCGACCACCACTTCGCCGGCAACCCGCTGCCCGCACCGGTGCTGCCCGGCGTGCGCCTCAAGCCGCGCCGCTGACCACACGGATGCGCGAGCCCGGTCGCTACTGGATGGCGGAGGTGAGGCGCGCGAGGTTGTCGAGGATGGTCGAGCGCAGCGGCTGCTTGTGCCACTCGTCGAGGGTCAGCTCGCGGCTGACGGCGCGGTAGCCGTCTTCGACCGCGCGCATCTCGGTCACGAACGACTGCCCGCGCACCATCAGCGACACCTCCATGTTGAGGCTGAACGAGCGCATGTCCATGTTCGAGGAGCCGATCACGGCCACGTCGTCGTCGATGGTGAAGTGCTTGGAGTGCAGGATGTACGGCGACTGGTACATCCAGATCTTCACGCCCGCCCGCAGCAGCACCTCGTAGTACGAGCGCTGCGCGTGGTAGACGAGCGCCTGGTCGCCGATCTCGGAGACGAACAGCTGCACCTCGACCCCGCGCTGCGTGGCCGTGGTGATGGCGTAGAGCATCGCGTCATCCGGCACGAAGTACGGGCTCGTGATGATGATGCGCTTCTGCGCGGCGTAGAGCAGCGCCAGGAACAGGCGCAGGTTGTTCTCGCCGTCGAACCCGGGGCCGGACGGCACCACCTGCATGTCGAGGGCATCCGGTTCGTCGTCGATGACCTCATCGGTGATGGCCCGCGTCTCGCGCAGCAGCAGCTCGTTCGACTCGCTATACCAGTCGGTGATGAAGATGGCGTTGATGCCGGCCACGATCGGGCCCTCGAGGCGGGTCATCAGGTCTTGCCATTTCAGGCCGCGACGGATGTTGCCCTTCTTGTTGTAGCTGCGGTCGACGACGTTCTGCGAGCCCATGAAGGCCACGTCGCCGTCGATCACCAGGATCTTGCGGTGGTTGCGCAGATCCGGCCGCTGCCACTTGCCCTTGAGGGGCTGCACCGGCAGCATGTAGTGCCATTTGACGCCCATGGCGTTCAGGCGCTTGGCGGTCTTCCGGTTGCCGGGGGCACGCACCGAGGCGATGTGGTCCAGCAGCACGCGCACGGTGACACCGCGCTTGGCCGCGTTCTCGAGGGCGTCGAAGAAGGGGGCGGTGGTCGCATCCAGCGACAGGATGTAGAACTCGGCGTGCACGTAGCGCTGCGCCTGGTCGATCGCCACGGTCATCTGGCGGATCGCCTCGTCGTAGTCGCCCACCAGGCCCGCGTTGTTGCCGCCCACCAGGGGCATCGCGCCCAGGGTGCGGTTCAGCTCGACGACGTTCTTGAACCAGGGCGGCCAGGGCTGGTTGTTGCTGACCCGCTCGATACCCTCGGTGGTCTCGATGATGAACTCGTTGATGGCGTGCTGCTTGTCGCGCCGCGACTTCGGCAGCTTGTAGGAGCCGATCAGCAGGAACAGCAGGAAGCCCACGTACGGCAGCACGAAGATGGCCATCAGCCAGGCGATCCCGGTGGAGGGCCGGCGGTTGCGCGGAACCACGATCACCGCGATCACACGGATCACGAGGTCGATCAGCAGCAGCGCGAGAGCGACGAAGACCGCCACATCAGATGCCGACAACGTTCCCCACTCCCCGGCGAACTCGCTGTTCCCCAGGGATACCGTACCGGGTCGGTCAGTCGGCGGAGACCTTGGCCGGCAGGCCGAGTCGCGCGCGCTCCTGGGCTTCGATCTTCGCCTTGGCGCGACGCTCCGACTTGTCGGAGCGGATCAGCGCACGCATGACGAACCAGAACACCAGGCCGATCAATACGGTCGGGGCCAGTGCTGCGATCGCGAGCCAGAGATCATCCATCAGGTCAAGGGTACGTCATCCCGAACGGGCTGCGCTCAGCCGCCGTTCGTGATGATGCCGTAGATGCCCGAACCGATGAAGTACAGGCCGACGGCACTGACGATGATCCAGATCGCGATGCGCGTGGTGGTGGGCTTGCTCGGATCCCGGTCTTTGTCGTCGGGGTTCACCCGGCCCGCGTTGCCGGCGTTGTTCTCGCGCTCGGTCTTGCCGGGCTGGTACGGATCTTTGGGACCGCTGCCGAGAAAGCTCATGCGCTCATCCTCCCACGCCCCGCTGAGAGGGCTACTTGACCAGGGGGAACAGGATGGTCTCGCGGATGCCGAGGCCGGTGATGGCCATCAGCAGGCGGTCGATGCCCATTCCCATGCCGCCCGAGGGGGGCATGCCGAACTCGAGCGCGCGCAGGAACTCCTCGTCGAGGCGCATCGCCTCGTCGTCGCCGGCCGCGGCCTGCTTGGCCTGCTCGACGAAACGCTCGCGCTGGATGACGGGATCGACCAGCTCGGAGTATCCGGTGGCCAGCTCGAAGCCCCGGATGTAGAGGTCCCACTTCTCGACCACGCCCGGGATGCTGCGGTGCGCGCGGGTGAGCGGGCTGGTCTCCAGCGGGAAGTCCATCACGAAGGTGGGGCGGGTGAGGCCGCCCTTCACGAAGTGCTCCCAGAGCTCTTCGACGAGCTTGCCGTGGTTGGGCAGGTGCACCTCCACGCCCTCGCGGTCGGCGATGGCCTGCAGCTCGGCGACGCTCGTCGACGGGGTGATCTCGACACCGGCCGCCTCAGAGAGCGAGCCGTACATGCTGATGCGGTCCCACTCGCCGCCGAGGTCGTACTCGGTGCCGTCGGCCCAGGTGACCACGTGCGATCCGGCCACGGCGAGCGCCGCGTTCTGGATCAGCGACTGCGTCAGCTCGGCGATCGAGGTGTAGTCGCCGTAGGCCTCGTAGGCCTCGAGCATCGCGAACTCGGGGCTGTGGGTGGAGTCGGCGCCCTCGTTGCGGAAGTTGCGGTTGATCTCGAACACCCGGTCGATGCCGCCCACCACGGCGCGCTTGAGGAAGAGCTCGGGCGCGATGCGCAGGTAGAGCTCGGTGTCGAAGGCGTTGGAGTGCGTGGCGAAGGGGCGGGCTGCCGCGCCGCCGTGCATGGTCTGCAGCATCGGCGTCTCGACCTCGAGGTAGTCGCGGTCGGCGAAGGTGCTGCGGAGCGAGGCCATCGTCTGCGCGCGGGTGCGCACCACCTGGCGCGCCTGGTCGCGCACGATCAGGTCGAGGTAGCGGTTGCGCATCCGCACCTCCTCCGAGAGCTCGGAGTGCAGGTTCGGCAGGGGCAGGATGGCCTTGCTGGCGATCTTCCAGCCGGTGGCCATCACGCTCAGCTCGCCGCGGCGGCTGGAGATGACCTCACCGGTGACGAACAGGTGGTCACCGAGGTCGACGAGTTCCTTGAACTCGGCCAGCGACTCCTCGCCCACGTTCGCGAGCGAGAGCATGGCCTGGATGCGCGTGCCGTCGCCTGCCTGCAACGAGACGAAGCACAGCTTGCCGGTGTTGCGGAGGAAGACGACACGGCCGGCGACCCCGACGGTCTCGCCGCTGGTCTCGTCGGCGGCCAGGTGACCCCACTTGGCGCGCACGGCAGGGATGGTGGCGGTGACGGGCACGGCCACCGGGTAGGCCTCGGCGCCGGACTCGTTCAGCCGGTCGCGCTTGGCCAGGCGCACGGCCTTCTGCTCGAAGATCTCGGCCTCGGTGGGCTCGACGATCTCGGTCTCGGCAGAGGCGGGGGTGGTGCGGGGCGCGGATGCGTCGGTCATGCGGAACGGGTCTCCTAAAGTCCCGCCCAGTTTACCGGGGCGCGAAGGGGCGCTCAGGCGCCGAGGTAGATCGCGGCGTTGTCGATCAGCCGGGTGTCGCCCACCCGCGCGGCGATGATCACGCGGGCACGGCCGGTGTAGTCGTCGTCGACGGGGAGGAAGGTGTCCGGATGCACGATGGCCAGGTAGTCGAGGTCGACCAGCTGCTCCCCCATCGCCGCCGCCTGGGCGGCCGCCAGCACCGCGTCGATGCCGCGGTCGGCCGCGGACTCGGCCGCCTCGAGCACGTGCGGCAGCGTGACGGCGGCCCGGCGCTCGCGCGCGTCGAGGAAGCGGTTGCGGCTGGAGAGCGCGAGCTCGTCGCCGTCGCGCACGGTCTCGATGACGTCGAGCGTCACCGGCATGTTCAGTTCGGCGATCATCCGCCCCACCAGGAAGACCTGCTGGGCATCCTTCTGGCCGAACAGGACGACGTCGGGGCCGACCGCGTTGATCAGTTTGGCGACGACCGTGAGCACGCCGTCGAAATGACCCGGGCGGCTGCGGCCCTCGAAGAGGCCGCCGACCCGGCCGGCGGTGACGCGGGTGGCCACGTCGCCGTGCGGGTAGAGCTCGGTGACATCCGGGGCGAAGACGTAGTCGACGGATGCGCCCCCGGCGGCGATCGCGGCGAGGTCGCCGTCGAGGTCGCGGGGGTACCGGTCGAGATCGGCCGGGTCGCTGAACTGCAGCGGGTTCACGAAGATGGAGACGACCACGATGTCGGCGACCTCGGCGGCGCGCTCGACCAGCGCCAGGTGCCCGGCGTGCAGGGCGCCCATGGTGGGGACGAGGGCGACGCGCGCCGTGCGGCCGGAACGGGCGGAGCGGGCCTCGGTGAGCGACTCGCGCAGGTCCGCGATCGACGTCACAACGACGGGCGCCGATGCGGTGCCCGGAACGGTGCCCGCTTCGGCGCTCGGCGCGCTGCCCGCTTCGGCGCTCGGCGCGCTGCCCGCTTCGGCGCTCGGCGCGCTGTTCGGGGCGAGGTCTTCCGAGAGGGAGACGGAGTCGGCCACCTGGGGCTCCTTCGGGATGCAGCGGCGCTCGAGGATCCGGCGCCACGACGATGCTACCCGGCCAGCGAACCTCCGGCGCGCGTGAGGGCGTTCTCGACCGAGGAGCGCACGAGCGGGGCGAGCAGACGGCCGGGGCCCTCGACGCCGATCCCGCTCAGGATGCCGGCGGCCTGTTCCACGATCGCGCTCGAGAAGGTGGTGGCCGTCTCGATCGCCTCGGCATAGGCCGCGCGGTCCGCCTCGTCGACCACGACCGGCTCGCCGCCCATCTCGACCACCAGGGCCTGGGCGATCGGCAGCACGGGCGTGGGCGCGGTCACCGCGAAATGCGTGCCGGCCAGCCGGGCGAGATCCACGCTCGTGCCGGTGAACGACATCGCCGGATGCACCGCGAGCGGGATGACGCCGGCCGCGCGAGCCGGTGCGAACACCTCGACGCCGAAAGCCGCCGCCGTGTGCAGCACGAGCTGGCCGGGCTGCCAGGCACCGGTGTCGGCCAGGCCCTTCACGAGTGCGGCGAGCTGATCGGAGGGGATCGCGATGATGACGAGCTCGCTGCGCTCGACCAGCTCGGGGATGGGGAGCACGGGCACCCCCGGGAGCATCGCATCCGCTCGCTCGCGGCTCGCCTCGGAGATGGCGGAGACGCCCACGAGCGCGTGCCCGGCTCCCGCGAGCGCGGCACCGATGACGGGGCCGACCCTGCCCGCGCCGATGATGCCGACGCCCAGGCGGCCGGTGCGTTCGGACGGTCTCATCGTTCTCCTCCGGGGTCGGCGGTGGGGTGCTGATTCAGTGTGGGGCCGGGGTCGGCGCCGGTTCCGTGCGCTCGCTCCGCGGTGGGGGAGGGCTCGGTGGTGGGAGTGGGGGCGGGGTCCGTCGTGGGGGCGGGGTCCGTCGTGGGGGCGGGGTCCGTCGTGGGGGCGGGGTCCGCCGTGGGAGCGAGGACCGCCGTGGGAGCGAGGTCCGTCGTGGGAGCGGGGCCGGCGGGCACGGGGCCGGATGCGGCCCAGCGGTGCGAGCGGTCGGCGCCGTCGGCGGCCACCACCTCGGCCGACCAGCGGGCGAAGGCCTGCTCCCCCACCGAGCGGTCGAGCACGGGCACCGTGGCGCGCACCGGGCCCGCAACGGTCTGCACGCTCAGTTCGACGAGGTCGAGCATCCGGAGCACGGGGCCCTGCGAGACGCGCAGGCTCTGCACCCGCGCGAGCGGCACGACCGTGAGGTGGCGCCAGGCGAACCCCGAGCGGATGAGCACGGCATCCGGGGTCTCGGCCCAGCCGGTGCGCCGCCACGAGAACGGGCGCAGCGGCCACGCCCGCCGGGGTGCGTCGACGAAGCCCTCGCCGGCGCGCGCCCGGAGACCCGCGAGCACGAGCTCGCGGGTCTCGGCGCCGGCGAGTCCCGGAAGCAGCAATCCGAGCACCTTCCGCACGTCGTCGACCGTCCCCACGGGCAGCATGAGCGTGCTCGTCTGCGCGCTCCCCTCGCCGGCCGCCCCCGCGCGGTTGATGCGGATCATCCACCACCCCGCCGGCCGCCAGAGCAGCGGCTGGCTCACCTCGACGGCGTGGATGCGCCCGGGCGGCAGGGTGTCGTTGCTGGTGGAGAGCAGGCCGAAGCCCACCCGCACGCCGTCGGAGGTGCCGGCGATGCTGTAGCGCAGCGACTTCGTGGTGCGGTTGAAGTAGTAGCCGATGGCCGCCGCAGCGCCCGGCAGCACGAGGATGGCGAAGAACTCGCGCCGCCCGAGCAGACTCGTGGTGAGCACGAAAGCGCCCATGATCAGCAGCGCCACGGTGAAGCCGCTCAGCACCAGCGAGGCGATCAGACGGCCGGCCGGGATGCGCACCACGGACTCCGGGGGTGCCGCCGAGGGGTCGAGCTCGGGGGCGAGCAGCTCGCGCATCCGCCGGTCGACGACCCCGGTTCGAGGAGGTTCGGGGCTCACCGCGGCGCCAGGCACGGGAACGGATGCGGAAGCGGATCCGGACGCGGATGCCCCGTCGCCGGATGGGGTCGCGCGGAGGCCCGAGGCGAGGGTGAGCACCTCGCGGCGGAGGCGGTCGGCGTCGGCGCTGCCGAGGTAGGCGAGCTGCACCTTCGCGTCCTGTCCGGCGACGCTGATCTCGAGCCGCGCCGCACCGAACAGCCGCGCGAACAGCGGGCGGCCGATCGCCACGCCCTGGATGCGGTCGAGCCGGGCCCGCCGATGCGTGCGGAACAGGATGCCGCTGCGCACCTCCACCACGTCGTCGCCGACCCGGAACGAGTGCATGCGCCACGAGGCATAGAAGACGACGACCCCGACGACCAGTCCCACGGCGAGGATGACGATGGCCCAGCCGAGCTGCCCGCGCTCGTACGCCACCTGGAACGGGTCGCCCGGCAGCTCGGGGGCCGCGAAGACCCAATCGAGGAACCGCTCGCGGAAGTTCGCGATCACGAAGCCCAGAATGGCGATCAGGATGATGCCGCCGCGCAGGAGCGGCGTGGCCGGGTGCAGCCGGTGCCACTCGCCGTCGACGAGGTCGCCGGGCTCGCGGCGGAGCCCGCCCGGCCCGCTGTCGTCGGGCTCGCCCCCGGATCCGCCGGTCATCGCCGCACCGTCAGAGCCCGACCCGGCGCGACTCCGCGAGCGACACCAGCTCGTCGCGCAGGCGCGTCGCCTCGGCGTCGACCAGGCCCGGGATGCTGACGCCGGTCGAGGCGGCGGCGGTCACGAACTTGAGGTCGGCGAGTCCGAGCGCGCGCGAGACGGGTCCGCGCGTGATGTCGATCAGCTGCATCCGGCCGTAGGGCACCGAGACCACCCGGTGGAACATGATGCCGCGCTTGAAGACGAGGTCGTCGGCGCGCAGCCGGTAGCCGATCGAGCGCACCCGGCGCGGTGCGAGCGCGATCGTCACGACTCCGATCACGAACGCCAGCACCAGCGCCGGCCAGCCGAACCAGGTGCCGAGCAGGATGAACGGCACGGTGATGCCGCACAGCACCACGAGGCCGATGACGCTCGACACGACCTCCACCCCGAGGTACTTGGGGCTCACCCCGCGCCACTCGCCGCCGACGGTCAGACGGTTCGAGGATGCGGGCGCAGGTCCCGGCGCGGGGTACTCGGCCGGCTCGGGCTCAGGGCGGTCGGCCGGCTCGGGCGCGCCCTCCGACCGGGGCGGCTACACCGCGTCGGCCGGCTCGGGCGCGCCCTCCGACCGGGGCGGCTACACCGCGTCGGCCGGCTCGGGCGCGCCCTCCGACCGGGGCGGCTACACCGCGTCGGCCGGCTCGGGCGCGCCCTCCGCCCGGGGCGGCTGCACCGCGTCGGCCGGCCCGGGCTCAGGAAACACGCCGCTCACTTGGTCTCGGGCTCGTCGGGCGGCAGCGTGCACAGCCGCTCGGCCACGAGACCGGCCACCAGCAGCACCGCTCCGGCGAGCGCGGCCACGATCCCGGGCCAGAGCGAGCCGACATCGGCCACCACGGGACGGGTCAGCAGGAACACCAGCACGCCCGCACTGAACCCGGCGATCAGTGCGCCGACGAGACTCGAGGCCTTGGCGAGAACGACCACGCGCATCGCGCGGAACGGGTTGATGCGGGTGGCGGACGTGCCGCGGATGGCCCGGCGGATCGGCACGGCGAGCACGACCACGATCACCGCCGCGGCCACCAGGGTGACGGCTAGCGTGTACGGCGGGATCATCACGGGCTGCCCGGCGGCGGCCAGCGCGACCTCCAGCACGAACCCCGCGATCGCGCCGACGAGGGCGTAAAGCACCACCGTGACGGGGCGGGTGTGCCTCACCGTGGCTCCCCCACGTACGGCTGCAGAGTGGTGTCGGGGATGGCGGCGAGCAGCTGCTCGATCCGGCCCCGGCCCGGCAGCGTGGCATCCGGAGCGATCTCGAGCCAGGGCACGAGCACGAAGTCGCGCTCGGCCGCCCGCGGGTGGGGCAGAGTGAGGCGCTCGGTGTCGCGCACCACCGAGGCGAAGGTCACGATGTCGACGTCGAGCGTGCGGTCGCCCCAGCGTTCGGCGCGCACCCGTCCGTGCTCGTGCTCGATGCGGTTCACCACGCCGAGCAGCTCTTCGGGGTGCAGGGTGGTGCGGATGCTCGCCACGGCGTTGAGGTACGGCGGCGCCGAGTGGTCGATACCGGTGAGCTTGACCGCGGTGGTCTGGTAGAGCCGGGACACCGCGACGACCTCGATGCCCTCCTCGGCGCGCAGCTCGTCGATCGCCGCCAGGATGGTGGCCTCGCGGTCGCCGAGGTTGCTGCCGAAGGCCAGCACGGCCGGCAGGCCGACGACGCGCTTGGTGACGACCGGGATCGGGCGGGGGTTCGGGGCGTTCATGCGAGGGGCGTCTCTGCTCGGTGCGGGCGGGGGCCTGGGGCGGCAGAGGCGGCCGCGGATGAAGCTGCGCCCACGGGCCCACTACCGGGGACGGCGGCTCGGGACCTGGCGCGGCCACGGGTGATCGTGATGCTCACGTCACCGAACGGCACCGTGATCGGTGCATCCGGCTTGTGCACCACCACCCGCACGCGCTGCACGGGTTCGTGGGCCAGCACCACGCCGGCGACCCGCTCCGCCAGGGTCTCGATCAGGTCGACCGGGTCGGCCCCCACGGCATCCGAGATCTCGACCGCCAGCTCGCCGTAGTGCACCGTCTCGGCCAAGGCGTCGCCGGCCGCAGCCGGAGCGGTGTCGAGCCAGAGCGCCACGTCGATCACGAAGCGCTGACCGTTCTCGCGCTCGAAGTCGAACACGCCGTGATGCGCGAACACCTCCAGGCCGGTGAGCGTGAGGATGTCGAGCTCGTCGATCTCCGTCATCCTTCGATCCTGCCCCTCGACCACGCCTCGGCCACGTCGAGGGCCTGGCGCGTTCCGGATACGTCGTGCACCCGCACACCCCAGACGCCATTCGCGGCCGCCAGGGCGGCGACGACCGCCGAGGCGAAGTCGCGCTCCTCGACGCGTGTGCTGCCGGGGCGGAGTTCGCCGATGAAGCGCTTGCGCGAGGCACCCACCAGCACGGGGACGCCGAGCGCGGTGAGGCGGTCCAGGTGCGCGAGCACGGCCCAGTTGTGCGGTCCGTTCTTGGCGAAACCGAGACCCGGGTCCAGGATCAGCCGCTCGGGCGCGACACCCTTCACGATCAGCTGGGCGGCCCGCAACTCGATCTCGCCGGCCACCTCGGCCACGACGTCGGTGTAGCGGGCGTTGTCGACCATCACGTCGCTGTGCCCGCGCCAGTGCATCACCACGAAACGGGCATCGGTGCCGAGGACGACGTCGTCCATCTCCGGATCGGCCAGCCCACCCGAGACGTCGTTCACGATGGCGGCGCCGGCCTCCACGGCTGCCGCGGCGGTGGAGGCGTTCATGGTGTCGACGCTCACGGTGATGCCGCGCGCCACCAGCTCGCGCACCACCGGGAGCACACGGCGGTGCTCCTCGGAGATCGCCACGCGCGGTGCCCCCGGCCGCGTGGACTCGCCGCCGACGTCGATGATGTCGGCGCCACGAGCGACCATGCCCTCGGCGTGGCGGATGGCGGCGTCGCCGTCGAACCAGAGCCCGCCGTCGCTGAAGGAGTCGGGCGTGACGTTGAGGATGCCCATGATGACGGTCATCGTGGATCGCCTCCGGGGGCCGCTGCCGTCGGGGTGGCCGGCGTCGGAGCAGCCAGGGTCGGGGCTGCGCCGGCTGCTCCGATCAGCGCGGTGATCTCGGCGCGGGCGGCGGGGTCGGCCAGCTCGCCGCGGGCGGCCAGGGTGACGGTGGTGCTGCCGGTCTGCCGGGAGCCACGGGCCGTCACGCAGCCGTGCTTGGCGTCGAGCACCACCAGCACGCCGCGTGCGCCGAGGCCGCGCTCGATCGCCTCGGCGATGTCGTCGGTGAGACGCTCCTGCAGTTGAGGACGCGAGGAGGCGGACTCGACCACGCGGATGACCCCGCCGAGCCCGGCGACGACGCGGCCGGGCACGTAGGCCACGTGCGCGACACCCTCGAACGGCAGCAGGTGGTGCTCGCACACCGAGCGGAAGGCGATGCCGCGCATCAGCACGGGCTGGCCGCTCGGCGAGACGGCGGATGCCGCGGAGTGCGGCACATCCGGAACCGGCGGGTGCGCCGCATCCGGAGCTGCGGGGTGCGCCGCATCCGGAGCCGGGAAGGCCTGCCCGAGCGCGTCGGCCGGATCCTCCCCCACCCCGCCGTAGAGTTCGGCGAAGAGCTCGGCGACCCGCCGCGGGGTCTCCTGCAGGCCCGCGCGGGCGGGATCCTCACCGATGGCGGCGAGGATCTCGCTGACCGCGGCCTCGATCCTGTCCCGGTCGACGGATGACACGGGTGCTCAGGCGGTGGCGGGGCGCGGGTTGATCCGCGGGGTGCGCGCCGGCTTGGACTCCGGCTCGGGCTCCGAGTCGACACCGCCGTCGACGGCCGAGCTGTCGATCGGCGCCTTCTGGGTGGGGAAGGCGACGGGCGGCAGCGACGACACCGGGCGGTGCTCGCTGGAGAGCCACTGCGGGCGCAACGGGAGCTTCTTCACGCCCTCGAAGATCGAGGCGAGCTGGTCGTGGTCGAGCGTCTCCTTCTCGAGCAGCTCGGCAGCCAGGCGGTCGAGGATGTCGCGGTTGTCGTTCAGCACCTGCCAGGCCTCGTCGTGCGCGGCCTCGATCAGCGTGCGCACCTCGGCGTCGACCTGCTGGGCGAGGCTCTCGGAGTAGTCGCGCTCATGGCCCATGTTGCGGCCGAGGAACATCTCGCCGGAAGCCGCCCCGAGCTTGACCGCACCGAGCGAGGCGGTCATGCCGTACTCGGTCACCATCTTCTTGGCGGTGCCGGTGGCCTTCTCGATGTCGTTCGAGGCGCCGGTGGTGGGGTCGTGGAACACGATCTCCTCGGCGACGCGCCCGCCCATGGCGTAGGCCAGCTGGTCGAGCAGCTCGTTACGGCTGACCGAGTAGCGGTCTTCCAGGGGAAGCACCATCGTGTATCCGAGGGCCCGGCCGCGCGGCAGGATCGTGATCTTGGTGACCGGATCGGTGTAGTTCATCGCCGTCGCCACCAGGGCGTGACCACCCTCGTGGTAAGCGGTGACCAGCTTCTCCTGGTCGCGCATGATGCGGGTGCGGCGCTGGGGGCCGGCGATCACGCGGTCGATGGCCTCGTCGAGGGCACGGTTGTCGATCAGCTGCGCGTTGCTGCGGGCCGTCAGGAGGGCGGCCTCGTTCAGCACGTTGGCCAGATCCGCGCCGGTGAAGCCCGGCGTCTTGCGGGCGACGACCTCGAGGTCGACCCCGGCGGAGAGCGGCTTGCCCTTGCCGTGCACCTCGAGGATCTTCCTGCGGCCGTTGAGGTCGGGCGCGTCGACGCCGATCTGGCGGTCGAAGCGGCCGGGGCGCAGCAGGGCCGGGTCGAGGATGTCGGGCCGGTTGGTGGCCGCGATCAGGATGACGTTCGTCTTCACGTCGAAGCCGTCCATCTCCACCAGGAGCTGGTTCAGCGTCTGCTCGCGCTCGTCGTGACCGCCGCCCATGCCGGCGCCGCGGTGGCGGCCGACGGCGTCGATCTCGTCGATGAAGATGATGGCCGGGGAGTTCTCCTTGGCCTGCTGGAACAGGTCGCGCACCCGGCTCGCACCCACACCCACGAACATCTCGACGAAGTCGGATCCGGAGATGGAGTAGAACGGCACGCCCGCCTCACCCGCGACGGCGCGGGCCAGCAGGGTCTTACCGGTACCGGGAGGGCCGTAGAGCAGCACGCCCTTCGGGATGCGGGCGCCGACGGCGAGGAACTTGGCCGGCTCCTTCAGGAAGTCTTTGATCTCCTCGAGTTCTTCGAGCGCCTCCTCGGCACCCGCGACGTCGTCGAAGGTGACCTTCGGCGTCTCCTTCGAGACGAGCTTCGCCTTGGACTTGCCGAACTGCATCACCTTGTTGCCGCCGCCCTGCATGCCCGAGAGCATGAACCAGAAGAAGGCGCCGATGAGGATGATCGGAAGCAGGAGGCCGAGGGCCGACAGGAACCAGTTGGGCTGGGGCACCTGGTCGTTGTAGCCGTCGGAGGGGTTCGCCTCGGTGACGGCGTTCACGACCTCGGTGCCGCGCGGGGCCACGTAGTAGAACTGCACCTTGTCGCCGTACTTCTCATCGGCGCTGGCCAGCGTCATGTCGACGCGCTGCTCACCGTCGATGATGGTGGCTTCGGAGACCTTGCCGCTCGAGAGGAAGCCGAGGCCCTCCTGCGTCGTGACCTGCTGATAGCCGACACTCGTGATCAGGCTGAACCCGATCCACAGCGCGATCGCACCCAGGAGGATGTAGGGAATGGGAGATCGGAAGATGCGTTTCGCGTTCATGTCTCTTCATCGCTTCGGTACCGCACGAGTCGGCACTGGCTTAGGTCGTGGTGCAAGGGTACTCGTCGCGCGCTGAGCGGCGCCTCCATGTTCCCCGTGGGCGTAACGAGCGCCGCGCGCACCCGTTCCGGCCAGAGCCGCCTCGACATCTGCGGGTGCCGGAGTCAGGAGTAGACGTGGGGGGCGAGCACGCCGATCGACTTGAGGTTGCGGTAGCGCTCGGCGTAGTCGAGGCCGTAGCCGACGACGAAGGCGTTGGGGATGTCGACGCCGACGTACTCGACGTCGATCTCGACCTTGACCGCCTCGGGCTTGCGCAGCAGGGCGCAGATCTCGACGGATGCCGCCCCGCGCGAGCGCAGGTTCGACAGCAGCCAGGAGAGGGTGAGGCCCGAGTCGATGATGTCTTCGACGATCAGCACCTTGCGGCCCGAGATGTCGGTGTCGAGGTCTTTCAGGATGCGCACGACGCCGCTGGACTGCGTTCCCGATCCGTAGGAGCTCACCGCCATCCAGTCCATGTTGAGCTGCAGGTGCAGCTCACGGGCGAGGTCGGCCATCACCATCACGGCCCCGCGCAGCACGCCCACCAGCAGCAGGTCGTCGGCATCCGTGTAGTCGGCCTCGATGCGCCGGGCCAAGCCCGCGATCGTCTCGGCGATCTGCTCCTCGGTGAGCAGCACCTCGGTGATGTCCGACTCGACGTCGTTGATGTCCATCCGGCTGTCCCTCTCCCTGTTCCTGATCGCGCCTACTGCTCACGCTCGTCGCCGCGGTCCGTCCGGCCGAACACCAGCCGGCCGCCCTGCCGCACCACTCTAATCCCTGGCAGATCCACGCCCTTCTGACCGTGCCAGTCGGTCACCAGCGCCGCCGCCGCCAGCGTCTGCACCCGCGACAGCGCCACCCCGAACTCGCTGTCGACCACGTACCGGATGATGCGGTTGCGGAGCGCCGGCGGGTTCGCCTCGAGCGCGCCCACCGAGATGGCGATGCCCGCCTCGGCGTGCTCGACGAGGTCTTCGATGGTCTCGATCGCCATGTCGTGCAGGGTCTCGTCGTCTTCGCGCAGCTGCTCGGCGGTGCGGGCGAGCGCCTCGGCGATGCCCGGACCGAGCTCGGACTCGAGCACGGGCAGCACCGAGCGGCGCACGCGCACGCGGGTGAATCGCACGCTGTCGTTGTGCGGGTCGTGCCACGGCGTGAGCCCGGAGTCGGCGCAGAAGGCCTCGGTCTGGGTACGACGGATGCCCAGCAGCGGGCGCAGGCGCGAGCCGAGTGGAACGACGGATCCGGATGCGCGGCCACCGCCGTGACCGTGGTCGTGGTCGTGGTCGACGTGCCCGGGCGGCGGCGTGACGGCCGCCATGCCCGCGAGGCTTCCGGCGCCGGCGCCGCGGGCGAGGCCGAGCAGCACCGTCTCGGCCTGGTCGTCGAGGGTGTGGCCGAGCAGCACGGCGTGGGCACCGGTGGTGGTCAGTACCTCGTCGATCGCCGCGTAGCGGGCGTCCCGGGCGGCGGCCTCCACGCCCCCGGTGACGGATGCGGGACCTGCGGCCACCTCGACGCGACGCACGAGCACGGGTTCGAGGCCGAGAGCGCGCGCCTGGCCGGCCACGCGCTCGGACACCGCATCCGACCCCTCTTGCAGACCGTGGTCGACGATCACCGCGCCGGCCCGGATGCCCGCCCGCGGCGCCTCGAAGGCCGTCGCGGCGGCGAGCGCCAGCGAATCGGGTCCGCCGCTCAGGGCCACGAGCACCGCGGATCCCTCGGCGAGACGCGCCGCGGCGAGACCCTCGCGCACCGCGCGGCGTACGTCGGCGACGGCCGGGGTGAGGCGTGGTCGGCGGCCGTCCATGTGCATCCAGTAACGTTATTGCACTCAGACCACCACACATCGAGGGAGCACCACCTATGGCCGCGTACGACGTCGTCGTCGAGATTCCCAAGGGAAGCCGCAACAAGTACGAAGTCGACCACGAGACCGGTCGCGTCTACCTCGACCGCGTGCTCTTCACGAGCTTCGCCTACCCCACCGACTACGGGTACTTCGAGAACACCCTGGGCCTGGACGGCGACCCCGTCGACGCGCTCGTGCTGCTCGAATACCCCGTCTTCCCGGGCGTGGGCGTGAAGGTGCGCCCCGTCGGCGTGCTCAACATGAGCGACGAGGCCGGCTCCGACGCCAAGGTCGTCGTGGTTCCCCACAAGGACCCGCGCTGGCTGCACATCCAGGACATCACGGATGTCCCGGAGCAGACCCGCAAGGAGATCGAGCACTTCTTCGCCCGCTACAAAGACCTCGAGCCCGGCAAGTTCGTGAAGATCGAGGGCTGGGGCGACGCCGCCGAGGCCGAGGCCATCGTCGAGGCCGGCTTCAAGAAGCTCGCCGAAGAGGGCACAGGACACTAGTCCCCCTCTCGCGCCCAGCGCACTCGGGCCCCCGCCCACTCTCCTCGCGACCCGTCACTTTCGGCCCTTCTCAGCACCTTTTCGGGCCAAAACTGACGGGTCGCGATGCATTCCGCCCTCGGATGCCCCACCCGAGCCCGCGACTTGGCACAAGTCGCCACTTTCCCGCCCCACTTGCCACAACTTGTGCCAAGTCGAGGTTCACCCGCGGACCCCCGCCCGACGGCCCACAGGGAGTCCCTCACGCGCGGCCTACGCAACAGGCCCTACCCGACGACCCAAGGTGAGCGTGTGGCCGCCGGGTGCGAGCGAAGCCCGCGCCCGGCGACCGCGCGCTCACATGTCGCGGCTCGCCGGGCAGGGACCGGCGAGCCCCGGGAGCGCCGAGCGCAGCCCGGCGCCCCCGGCAGCCAGCACAGCCGACTAGAGCCCGCTAGAAACTCACCCAGTTCCGCGGGTTCTGTGCGCTCCCGTTCACGCGGGTCTCGAAGTGCACGTGGCAGCCGGTGGAGCTGCCGGTGGTGCCGGCCCAGGCGATGATCTCGCCGCCGCCGACGTCTTGGCCGCGGCCCACGTTGAGTGAGGAGTTGTGGCCGTACACGGTGGTGAGGCCGCCGCCGTGGCTGATCGTGACGGAGTTGCCGAGGCCTCCGTTGTAGCTGGCCTGGGTGACGGTGCCGGCCGCCGCCGCGTAGACCGGAGCGCCGCAGGTGCCGCCGCCCCGCACCAGGTCGATGCCGGCGTGCAGCCGCCAGACCCGATCGATCGGGTGGAAGCGGTTGCCGAACTCGTCGCTCACGATCCAGTTCGAGAGCGGGCTCGACCATCCGTCGACCGAAGGGCCGGGACCGGAGTCGCCGCCGCCTGCCGCCTCACGGGCGGCCGCCGCAGCCGCCGCAGCGGCGGCGCGCGCTGCCTCCTCCGCCTTGCGCCGCTCCTCGACGCCCTTCTCGTACTCGGCCACGGTCTTCTGCGTCGCCGAGGCGAGGGAGGCGAGTTGCTCCTGCAGCACCGCGCCTTGCGCCTGCTGCTCGGCGAGCGCCGCCTCAACCTGCTCCTGGGCTGCGATCGCGGCGTCGAACGCCTCCTGAGCCGCGATCTTCAGCGCCTCGAGAGCGGATTCGGCCACCTCGGCCTGCTCGGTGAGCGACTGCGCCGTGTTGCGGTCGCTCGCGGCCTGCTCGTAGAGCTGCCCGGTCTTCTGCGAGAGCTGGCTCATCGCGCCGAGCTGGTAGAGCAGGTCGTCGGAGTCGTCGCCGGCCACGATCAGGTTCAGCGTGAGGTCGGCCCCGCCGGCCCGCGTGAACTGGGTGATGAGCATCCCGGCCTGGGCGTTCGAGGCCTCGGCGCGCGATGCCGCCTCGACGGCCTGCGCGGCCAGCTCGTCGGCCCGGAACGCCGCCGAGTCGTAGGCGGCCTGCGCCGCCGAGTGCTCGTCGGCCCGCTGCACCGCGAGCGCCTGGGCGGCCACGACCTCGGCCTCCAGGCCCGCGATGAGCCCCTGGATGCGCGTGACCTCGGCCTGCTTCGTCGACTCGCTCGCGCGCGCCGCCAGCACGTCTTCCCAGCTGGGGTAGTCGGCCGCCGACGCGCCCTCGGTTCCGCGGAACACATCGACCGCGAGGATGCCCGCCGCGAGGGCCATGGCGGCGGCGAAGCGAAAGCGCGGCACCGCTCGCGCCGATCCGTTCGCCGGCGTGCCGCCCCGGACTCGGCGGGTGGTTCTGGTCATCGTCATGGTCGCTCCTACCCGAAGGTGATCCCCTGCGCCTCCATGAACGGCCGCGGGTTGACCGCGGTGCCGTTCTGGCGCACCTCGAAGTGCAGGTGGCAGCCGGTGGAGTTGCCGGTGGTGCCGGCGAGCGAGATGGGCTGGCCCACCGAGACGTAGTCGCCGTTGCTCACCAGCAGCTGGGTGTTGTGACCGTAGGCGGTGGCGATGCCGCCGCCGTGGTCGATCTGGATGAAGTTGCCGTAGCCGCCGTTCCAGCCCGCGTAGTTCACGAGCCCCTCGGCCGCCGCATAGACGTAGGCGCCGCAGGTGCCGCCGCCGTAGACGAGGTCGATGCCCGAGTGCAGCCGGTAGCCGCCGTCGACCGGGTTGACGCGCATCCCGTACTCGTCGGAGGAGAAGGCCCCCGGGAACGGGCTGGTCCAGCCGCTCGCCGCGATGAACGGCAGCGTGGGCAGCCCCGCCGCCGCTGCCGCACGGGCCGCCTCGGCGCGGGCGTCGACGCCCTTCTGGAAGTCGGCCTCGGTGGCCGCGCGGTTCTCCTGCAGCACCTGCAGCTGGGCCGCGAGCTCGACCTGGTGGTCCTCCTGCTCCTGCAGCGCGGCCTCGGCGGCCTGCTGGGCGGCGACGGCCTCGTCGCGCAGGCGCTGGGCCTCGTCGGCCAGACCCTTCAGCTCGTCGCGGGCGACCTGGGCCTGCGCGGTGAGCGCCGAGGCGGTGTTGCGGTCCTGCTCGGCCTGCGCGTAGATCTGCGAGGTCTTCTCGCTGAGCTTGGACATCGCGCTTAGCTGATAGAGGAGGTCGCTGGAGAGCCGGTCGCCCCCGACGATGAGGTTGAGCGTGAGGTCGCCGCCGCCGGAGCGCGCCAGCTGCGCGGCCAGCAGACCGGCCTGGCGGTTCGAGGTGTCGGCGCGGGTGGCCGCGTCGGCCGCCTGCGCCTCCAGCTCACCGGCGACGTAGTTCGCCGTGTCGTACTTCTCCTGGGCGGCCTGGTACTCGGTGCCGCGCTGCGTGGCCACCGCCTGGGCGGCGGAGACCGCGGAGTTCATGCTCTCGATGAGGCCCTGGATGCGCGTGACCTCTTCGCCCTTGGCCGCTTCGTTCGCCTGGGCGTTCTTCACGTCGTCCCAGGTGGGGTACTCGTCGTCGGCGTAGGCCGGCCCAGCAGCGATCCCCGCGGACACCACGAGCGCCAGCGCGACGAGCCCCGTGAGGAAGCCCCGCCTGCGCCGTCGAGGTGTGACGTGGTTCCCGGTGCTCATGCTCCCCTGCCGTGCTGATGGCCGGGCCGTGCGAGCGGCCTGCCCTGCTGTCGTCTCCGCATCCGTCACATCTGTCACAGCGCTCCCAGGAATCTAACCCGGGCGCGTGTGGATTGCACGGACATCCGGCCGGATGTGGGCAACTCGTCGCGAATTGGTTCCTGCGCCCATGTTGTGGCATACTCGATGAGTTGTCGCCGCGGCCCTATCGTTTAGCGGCCTAGGACGCCGCCCTTTCACGGCGGTAGCACGGGTTCGAATCCCGTTGGGGCTACGAACACCGGGGTCACGAGCACCGCGCGGCAACAGGTAGAATAGACAAGCACGACGAAATTGAATAGCAACACAACGTTTGAATAGCAACACAAAGTAAGGCCCTGTAGCGCAGTTGGTTAGCGTGCCGCCCTGTCACGGCGGAGGTCGCGGGTTCAAGTCCCGTCAGGGTCGCAAGGCGTGAAAGCCCTTCCACATCGGGAGGGCTTTTCGCTAGAGCGGCGCAGTATTCTCGTAGTACGGCACCCGTTCGGCTCTGTAGCTCAGTTGGTAGAGCGCACGACTGAAAATCGTGAGGTCACGGGATCGACGCCCGTCGGAGCCACGAAGCCCTCTCCCTAGCTTCTACATGGGAGGGGGCTTTTTTCGTGCCCGCGGACCGACGGCGGCGCCGATCCGTTCGGAGCCGACGCGCTCACAGCGAGCGCTGGTCGCGGCGCAGCGGGTGCTCGTCGGGAATCTGCACGAGCACGATCGGCACCCCGTCGGGATCGGCGATCCAGGCCTCCACGAGGCCCCACGGCTCCACCTCGGGCGGCCGGACGATGGCGTGCCCGAGCACGACCAGGCGCGTGATCTCCGCCCGCACGTCGCGCACCTGCATCCACAGGGTCAGGCCCTCGCGCGAACCCGGGCCGCCCGATCCGGAGACCTCGAGCAGCCCGTTGCCGAGGAAGAAGACCAGCCCGCGGTGCTCGCCCTCACCGAACTCGCGCATCACCGCGAGCCCGAGTTCGTCTCGGTAGAAGCGGTGGCTGCGGGCGAGGTCGGTGGGGCGCAGGAGGATGCGGCTGCTGAGGACGTCCATGGCGCGATTCTGCCGCACCGGGCTCGCGAAGTCCCGCGAGGGCAGCCCGCCGGCTGTGAATTCATCCACCCGCCCCCGGCCCGCCGTAGACGTTGTCGGAGGGTGGTGCTCGAATGGGGAGATGACACGGGCTCCGGATGCCGCCACCACCGCCGACGCGGGTGCCCCCGCCGAGCCCGGCGGTTTCGACCCCGTCTTCCTGGGCGTCGACTGCCCGCTGCCGGCGCCGGGGGCCGGGCGGAGCATCCGTACTCTCCCGTACACGCACTTCACCGTGCTGCTGGACGCCGACCGGCGACTGGCCGCCGCGACCGCCGTGAACATCGACGGGCGGCTGCTGACCGACCTGGCCCGGGGCGACGACTGGCACCTCGATCCGCGCGTGCCGGCCGACGAGCAGGCCGGCCCCGAGCTCTACGCCCGGAACGACCTCGATCGCGGCCACCTGGTGCGCCGCCGCGACCCGGTGTGGGGCCCGGATGCCGTGGCCCGGCGCGCGAACACCGACACCTTCGCCTACACGAACGCCGCCCCGCAGGCCGCGGAGTTCAACCAGTCGAAGGAGCTCTGGAACGGTCTCGAAGACCACGTGCTCGCCTACGCGCAGGCCGGGCAGCTGAAGCTCAGCGTGTTCACCGGCCCCGTGTTCGACCCCTCCGACCAGGTGTACCGGGGCATCCGCATCCCGCAGTGGTTCTGGAAGGTGGCGGCCTGGTACGACGTGGGCCGCGATCGGCTCGCCGCCGCCGGCTTCCTGCTGGAGCAGACCGTGCAGCTGTCCGAGATCGATCTCGAGTCCGCGGCGGGGGCACGGGCGCCGGCTCCGGATGCGACGGCGGCGCTCGGTCCGTTCCGCACCTTCCAGCTTCCCGTGGCCGACATCGTGCACTCCACCGGGCTGGCCATGCCGGAGCTCGTGGCGGCCGACGTGTACCTGCCTCCGCTGGCCGCCGCCGGCCGGCGGCGGGTGCGGCTGGAGAGTTTCGGGCAGGTGCGACTGTGATCGACGGTGGCACCGGCCCCGGCCCGGGCAGTGGCCCCACCCGCACACGTACACGCACCCGCGCACGCGCGGGCGTCGGCACGGGAGCGGTGCTCGCGTGACCGGCGCCCAGACGGCCCTCGTGGTGGTGGGGCTGCTCACCGCCGTCTCGGCGCTCGGCGCCGCGGTGGTGGGCGGCGTGTTCTTCGCCTTCTCGGGCTTCGTGATGCGCGCGCTCGGGCAGGTCTCCCCCACCGCCGGCCTCGAGTCGATGCAGGCGATCAACCTCACCGCGGTGCGGCCGCCGCTCATGATCACCCTCTTCGGCACGGTGCTGACCGGCCTCGCCGCCTGCGTGCTGCTGGCCGTGAACGACGCGGGGCACGCGCTGTGGTGGGGTTTCGCCGGCGAGGTGGTGTACCTGGCGGCGGTGATCGTGCTGACCGTGGGGTTCCACGTTCCCCGCAACACCCGGATCGCGGCGCTGGACCCGCGTGACCCGGCTGCGGCCGTGGAGTGGGAACGCTATCGGGCCGGGTGGACGCGCGGCAACCACGTGCGCGCGGTCGGCGGCGTCGTGGCGGCGGTCCTGTTCGGGATCGCGACCGTTCTGATCGCCATCGCGATCGGCTCGTAAGCGGCGCTGCTCGCCATCGCCATCGCGAGCACCCATCCCATCGCGATCGGCTCGTGAGCGGCGCCCCGCTGTCGGGGGCGAGCTGCATACTGGGCGCATGACTCCTCCGGGCGGCGCCACCGCGATGAGCGCCCGCGCGGCGCGCGAGCTGCTGCGGCGGCGGGCTGCCGCCCAGGGAATCGGCCAGACCCGCGTGCGCCGGCCGGGCGCGCCCGGGCAGGCGGCATCCGGCGCCGAGTCGATCGCAGCGGTCGTGACCGGCCTTCTGGCCGTGCAGGCGCAGGACTTCGGCCAGGCGAGCTGGGCGCTCGGGCTGCGCGCACCCGGCTCCACCCGCGACGACCTGGTCGAGGCGCTCGACTCCGGCGCCGTCGTGCGCTCGTGGCCGATGCGCGGAACCCTGCACTTCTGTACCCCGGGCGACCTGCGGATGATGCTCTCGATCACCGCCGCCCGCACCGTGCAGGGCACGGGCGCCCGGCACCGCCAGCTCGGCATCGACGACGCCCTGGTGACGCGGGCCGAGCACATCGCGCGCGGCGCGCTCACCGGCGGCGGCTCGCTCAGCCGCGACGAGTACTTCGCCCTGCTGAAGGCCGAGGGCATCGAGCCGGGCGGCCAGCGCGGCGTGCACCTCATCTGGCTGCTCGCGCACGCGGGCGTGCTGTGCTGGGGCCCGGCCCGCGGCTCCGGCCAGGCGATGGTGCTGCTCGACGAATGGGCTCCGGCCACCCGTGAGCCCGACCGCGACGAGGCGCTCGGCGAGTTCGTGCTGCGCTACTTCACCGGGCACGGCCCCGCCACCCTCGACGACTTCTGCTGGTGGTCGAAGGTGACGGTCGCCGAGGCGAAGAGCGGCCTCGCCCGGGTGCGCGAGCGGCTGAGCACCATAGAGCTCGGCGGCGAGACGTACTACCTCGCCGGCCCCGATGCGCACGGCTCGGCAGAAGCCGCCCCGCCCGGGCGCCTGCCCGCCACCGCCGCCCTGCCGGGCTTCGACGAGTACCTACTCGGGTACCGCCGTCGCGCGCCCGCGCTGCCGGAGGAGTACTTCGAGCGGATCGTGCCCGGCGGCAACGGCATCTTCCTGCCCATGCTCGTCTCGCACGGCACGATCGTCGGCACCTGGAAGCGCTCGATCGGGCCGAAGGCCGTCACCGTGACCCTGGATCCGTTCACCGTGCTGAGCGAGTCGGAGCAGCGCGGCTTCGAGCGCGATCTCGGCCGCTACGCCCGCTTCCTCGGGCTCCCTCTGCGGATGGCGACGCCGAAGGCGACGACACCGTGACAGCCGGCGCGAGCATCCGGCGCGTCCGACTGCACCCCGGGGGCGGGATCGCCGAGATCGCACCCGACCCGGTGCTGCCCGGAACCTTCACCCTGTCGATCGCGGGAACGATGCAGTCGCACGTCGATCCCGCCGACCCGGGCACCCTCTTCCACGACTACGTGCGGCGGATCGGCTTCGCGGTCGACCGCATCCGCCTGCCGGGCGAGCCCCTGGTCGCCCTGCACCTCGGCGCCGGAGCGCTGACCCTCGCCCGCTACCTGCAGTCGACGCGGCCGGGCAGCGAGCAGCACGTCGTCGACCTCGAGGCGAACCTCGTCGCCTTCGTGACGGATGCTCTCCCCCTGCCCGCGGGCACCTCCCTCACCGAGCACCCGGGCGACGCCGCTCGGCAGGTTCGCGGGCTCGCCACCCGCCTGGGCGGCCGCTGCGACGTGGTGATCGCCGACCTGTACCAGGGCCTCAGCACGCCAGCCCACCTGCAGACGACCGGGTTCTTTGGCGACGTCGCCCGGCTGCTGACGGCCGAGGGCGTTCTGCTGATCAACGTCGCCGACGACCCCGGGCTGCCCACCCTGCGCCGGCAGCTCGCGGCGCTGTCCCCGGTGTTCGGGCACGTGCTCGTGCTCGGCCCGCAGTCGGTGGTCGACGGGCGGGAGGCCGGGAACACGGTGGTCGCCGCCTCACGGTCGGACGTCGTGCTCGGCTGGGCCGGAGCCTTGCGCGCGGCAGGCCCGCACCCCGGGTCGGTGCGGCTCGGGTCCGCCCTCCTCGACCCGCTCCCGGCGACCGGCTCGCTCCCGGACACCGGCCCGCTTCCAGGCACCGGCCCGCTCCCGGACACCGACCCGCTTCCCAGGGCGGCATCCGGAGCCCAGAATGGACGCGACGGCGGATGATCGCCGCAGGGAGGACGGTGCAGCCATGTGCGGCCGATTCACGATGAGCGCCGAGACCGACGAGCTGATCACCGAGTTCATCGCTCGCGGCGGCAAGCTCGAAGACTGGCGCCCCTCCTACAACGTCGCCCCCACCGAGGCGGCGCCGATCGTGCGCGAGCGGGTGCGCGACGGCGAGACCCTGCGCGAGGTCGATGCCGCCAGCTGGGGGCTGAAGCCGGCCTGGGCCAAGAGCGGTGGCCCGGCGCCGATCAACGCGCGGCTGGAGGGGGTGGCGAGCAACGGCCTGTTCCGCAACGCCTTCGCGGCCCGGCGCTGCATCGTGCCGATGAACGGCTACTACGAGTGGGTGGCGACGGCCGAGGGCAAGCAGCCGTACTTCATCCACGGCCCCGAGAAGCTGATGGCGGCGGCCGGCCTGTACGAACTCACCAAGACGGCGGAGGGCAGCTGGGCCCTCTCGTTCACCGTCATCACCCGCGAGGCGGCGGATGCCTCGGGCGAGGTGCACGACCGGATGCCCGTCTTCCTCACGCCCGACACCTGGGACACCTGGGTCACCCCGCAGAAGGCCGAGTCGGCCGGCGCGAAGGACGAGCTCGTGGCCATGCTCGACCGATCCTCGCTCGCGGTCGCCTCGACGATCAGCACCTACCCCGTCTCCAAGCGGGTCAACAACGTGCGCGACACCTCGGTGGCCAAAGACGACCCCACGCTGATCGAGCCGATCGCCGTCTGAGCCCGCCTCCGCCGGTCGGTCAGCCTCCGAGCACCTTCCTCACGGCGTCGTACGCGGGCGTCGGCTCCCCGTCGGCGAACAGGAGATCGTGGCCCTGCTGCAGGTCGCCGTCGTCGTCGATCCACCAGTCGAAGCGGTCGTCGACCCCCCACGTCGTATAGGAGACGCAGGTTCTCGAACGGAGGCAGCTTGCGAGGACAGTGGCGTACTGCTCCGCCTGGGCGACCTGACCCTCGCTGTCCGTGACGTCGTTCTCGGAGATCCGGACGAGCAGCCCGGCATCCTCGAAGCCGTCGAACGTCGTCGCGAGATCAGCGGCGGACAGGGCATCGGAGCCGAGGTCGTACACATGAGCCTGGAGGCCGACGCCGTCGATGTATCCACCGTGCGCGTTCGTGTCGAGAGCGAGCTGGATCAGCGCGTCCTGGCGCGCACCCGGCACGTCGGCGCCGTTCTCGTTGATGAACTGCCGGACGTCGGGGTCGGCATCGTGAACCGCCCGCGAGACGATCACGGGGTAAGCCGGTCCGAAGACCCGGTACCAGATGTTCTCCTGCAGACGGGTCCCCTGGTCGAGATCGAAGGGTTCGTTGACGACGTCGAGCGACTCGAGCCGCCCCGCGAAATGCGTGACGACGGTGGTCACGTAGTCGAGCAGCGCCTCGGCGCTGGCCTGACGCCCCCGATCGGAGTCGGCGGGGAGTTCCCGCATCCAGTCGGGCATCGCCTCGGAGAAGGCGATGGTGTGGCCGTGCACGGCGATCCCCTTGCTCTCCGCGAAGTCGAGGAGGGCATCGGCTTCCTGGAAGGTGTACTCGCCCTGCCGCGGGGCGAGCGACTGCGGCTTCATGGCGTTCTCCGGGGTGAGGGCGCCGAACTCGCCCACGACGGTGTCGGCGTACTCCGCGTCGGAGACCAGCGGGCCGAGGGCCACAGCCGCGCCGATCAGGAAGTCCGGCCGAGAGCGGGTAGCACGAGCTTGAAGCCCCTCGGGAGACGGTTCGGCATCGACTGCAGCCGAACCCGCGGTGGCCAGGTGAGCACCGGCCGGGGCCGCGGCGGCGAGTGTATCGACCGCGAAGGTCCCCTCCTCACTCGACAGCCCCAACCAGAGCTCGCCGGAGCCGAAGACGTCCCCTCCTGACAGGGTGGCCGGCGTCCCCCCGCCGGTGCCGATCTCGAGTCGGTCCCCGGAACGGTGGATGGAGAACTCCGCCTCGGGATCGGGGACCGTCACGCGCACCTCCTGCACGGGCCGCGGGTCGGTCACATCCTGCTGCGCGGACCCGTCGAAGACGGCGATCCGCAGCTCGTCGCCTCGGAGTGTGAGCGTCAATCCCGTAGGCTCGATCCGGAACTCGTCGGCGATCACCGGGGGGCTGTCGTGGACGGCCAGGGTGGCGTCCGCGGTCACATCCGAGAACGACACACTCAGCGAGAAGTCCTCCGCGGCCACCAGGTGCGTTCCCTCGAGGTCGACCGGTGCGTTCGGCCGGCCTCCCCGGCCGTCCTGTTCGGCGATGCTCCTCCCCGTCGCAGCCACCCGCAGACCGTCTCCGTCGGCAACGACCCCGGGCACGTTCCGCCACCCCGCGTGCATCAGGTCGATGACGATTCCCTGCTCCCCCGGCGAGTCCCCCGGCGAGTCCCCCGGCGAGTCCGTCGACGTGCAGCCCATCAAGGCCAGGAGCAGACCAGCGCTCACGAGGCACCACCGGCGGTCGGTCGGGGCCGCCATCAGCTGCCGTCGACGGCGCCGGCGTCGACCTCCGGCGCGGCGTGACGGTCGATGGACGACGGCCGCGCGCATCCAGGAAGGTGGCCCATGAGAAGAACGTAACAAACCTCGAACCCTCCCCGTGGCCGCGAGCGGGATGCGTCGAAACCGGCCCTCCTCGCCGATGCCATTCGGTAGCATGGTTACTAAGATGATTAGCGAACTGCCGGTCGCGCGGTTCGTGGAAGGAGCATCCCATGTCCGATCGCATCCGCCAGATCGTGGTGGCCGTGAGTGCCGTGCTGGCCGTCATCGGCGCGTTCGTCGGATCCGGGGCCGCGGGCGGCACCCCGATCCAGGATGCCGCCGGGGGCGCCCTCGGCGCCGACTCGACCCTCATCGCGCCGGCCGGTCCCGCGTTCTCGATCTGGTCGGTCATCTACCTCGGGCTGCTCGCGTACGCCGTCTGGCAGTTCCTGCCGGCGCAGACCCACAGCCCGCGCCAGCGCGTCCTGGGCTACCCGATCGCCGTCACGCTGCTGCTGAACGCGGCGTGGATCCTGAGCGTGCAGGCCGGTCTCCTCGCGCTCAGCGCCGTGGTGATCGCGGTGCTGCTGATCGCGCTGCTGTTCACCTTCGTGCGGGTGGTACGCACCCGGCGGCGGGGCCAGGGCTGGGTGCAGTCGATCGTGGTCGACGGCACGGTGGGCCTCTACCTCGGCTGGGTGAGCATCGCGACGGCGGCCAACGTGACCGCCCTGCTCACGGCGAGCGGCTTCGACGGCTTCGGCTGGCCCGCGGATGCCTGGGGCGTGGCGATCGTGATCGTCGCCGGGCTCGCGGGGCTGGCCCTGGCCGTCTTCGGGGAGGGCCGCCTCTCCCCCACCGCTTCACTCGCCTGGGGCCTCGCGTGGGTCGCGGTCTCGCGCACCACCGGCACGCTGCCCTCGGCCGCCGTCGCGGCCACCGCCATCGCGACGGCGACCGCCCTGGTGGTGGTGACCGTGGTCATCCGCCTCGTCGCGGCCCGTCGCTCATGAGCTGATGCGGCTGTCCTGTGCGGCAGACCGGTCGCCCGCGGGCGACGGGCCGGCCGCCGCACCGGCCACCCGGGCCAGACGGAGGGTGAAGGTCGTTCCCGCCGGCGAGGAGTCCACCGCGATGGAGCCGTCGTGCGCCTCCACGATCGAGGCCACGATCGCGAGGCCGAGACCGCTCGAGCCGGCCCGGCGCGAGCGCGAGGAGTCGCCGCGGGCGAAGCGCTCGAAGAGCTCCGGGATGAGCTCGGGCGGGATGCCGGGGCCGTCGTCGGAGATGGTCACCTGCACGACCTGCTCGGCCTCGGCATCCGGAACCACGGCGATCCGCGTGGTGACCGTGCTGCCCTCCGGCGTGTGCACGGCCGCGTTGGAGAGCAGGTTCAGCACCAGCTGGTGCAGCCGCTCGCGGTCGCCCGAGACGAGCGCCGGCGCATCCGGGACCTCCGCGACCCAGGTGTGATCGGCGGCCGAGGCCTTCGCGTCGCTGATGGCGTTCACCACGATCTCGCCGAGGTCGACCTGGTCGAGGTGCAGATCCTGCCCCTCGTCGAGCCGCGCCAGCAGCAGCAGGTCGCTGACCAGCGAGTTCATCCGCTTGGCCTCCGACTCGATCCGGGCCAGCGAGTACTCGGTGATCTCGGGCAGCTCCGCGCTGTCCTGCCGGGTCAGCTCGGCGTAGCCCTGGATGGCGGCCAGCGGGGTGCGCAGCTCGTGGCTGGCGTCGGTGACGAAGCGCCGCATCCGCTTGTCGGTGGCCGCCCGCACGGCGAGGGCGTCGTCGACATGCACCAGCAGGCGGTTGAGCGCCTCACCCACCTTGCCCACCTCGGTGCGCGGATCGGTGTCGGCCTCGGCCACCCGGGTGGTGATGGCCACGTCGCCGCGATCGAGGGGGGTGTCGACCACCTCGACCGCCGTGCCCACCACGCGGGCGAGCGGGCGCAGCGCGAGCCGCACCAGCACGATCACGCCCACGACGATCACCGCGAGGGCGAGCAGGGCGAGCACCGCGATCGTGATCGCCTCCTGCAGCACCGCCGCCTCCGCCGTGGCCATCGAGACGCCGGTGACGAGCACGTTGCCCTCGCTGTCGTACTCGCTGGCCACGCGATAGCTGCCGAGACCCGCGAGCTGCAGGTTCTGGTGCGAGCCGACGTCGATCGATCCGTTCTCGAGCTGAGCGATCACGGTCGGGTCGAGCGTGGCCGCATCCGAGTCGGAGAAGTAGGCGGAGTCGTCGACCCGGCCGTCGGAGAGCACCGCGATGAAGGATCCGGGCCCGTGCCCGACGAAGTCGACCATCGCCTTGGCCGGGTGGCCGTTGGACATGTTCCCGTAGCGGAACTTCTCGGCCGAGTGGCTGAGGGCCGACATCGAGCCGGTCAGCTGCGTGTCGACGACCGTCGTCACCGACGTCGTGAGGGTGGCGATGGAGGCGATGCCGACGGCCAGCAGCACACCGGCGACGAGTGCGGCGGTTCCCACGACGAGGCGGCGGCTGAGCGTCCACGGCCGGCGGCGGCTCATTCGGCGGGCCTCAGCACGTAGCCCACACCGCGCACGGTGTGGATCATCGAGGGGCGGCCCGCGTCGATCTTCTTGCGCAGGTACGACACGTACAGGTCGACGATGCTGGCCTTGCCCGCGAAGTCGTAGTTCCAGACGCGGTCGAGGATCTGGGCCCGCGACAGCACCCGGCGGGGGTTGCGCATGAGGTACCGCAGCAGCTCGAATTCGGTCGTCGTGAGCGCGATCGGCTCCCCCGCCCGCGCCACCTCGTAGCTGCTCTCGTCGAGCAGCAGGTCGCCCACCACGATGCGGGAGTCCTCATCCGACACCGTCATGATCGAGCGGCGCAGCAGGCCGCGCAGGCGCGCGACCAGCTCCTCGAGGCTGAACGGCTTGGTCATGTAGTCGTCGCCGCCGGCGGTGAGACCGACGATCCGGTCGTCGACCGAGTCGCGCGCGGTGAGGAACAGGGTGGGCGCCGCCTGCTCGGCCTCGCGCAGCTGCCGGAGCAGGGTGATGNCATGTAGTCGTCGCCGCCGGCGGTGAGACCGACGATCCGGTCGTCGACCGAGTCGCGCGCGGTGAGGAACAGGGTGGGCGCCGCCTGCTCGGCCTCGCGCAGCTGCCGGAGCAGGGTGATGCCGTCGGTGTCGGGCAGCATGATGTCGAGCACCACGACGTCCGGCTGCACCTCGCGGAACTTCTGCAGCGCCGAAGCGCCGTCGTGCGCGATCTCGACGGTCCAGCCCTCATAGGCGAGCGCGAGGCTGACCAGGCTGGTCAGCACCACCTCGTCGTCGACCAGGAGCACCCGGATGGCGGAGCCGTCGGCCCGGTACAGCCGCGGCAACTTGGCCAGCACGGCCCGCCGCCGGCCGGAGGAGGCGAGTTCGTCGGAGATCGGAGAGGTCGCCATCCTGCCATTGTCGGGCGTTCGCGCACCCCCGGGAAAGCGGAGGGAGTCTATTCATAGCGACCTCAAATGTTTGCACACGATGCGCCTGTGAACACCGCCTACCGTCGGGGCATGACGGTGAGCAGAGCACTCGGAATCCCGCAGACCCGAACTCGGGAGCGCCCGGCGGCGATGCTGCACCGGGCCAAGGAGGCCCTGGCCTCGGCGGGCGTGCGGAGGCCTCGCGTGCTGCGCGGGCCGCGCACGGAGCGGCCCTTCGACGCGCCGACCCTGCGCACCGAACGGCTGCTGCTGCGTCCGCACCGGATGACGGATGCCGCCGACTGGTACGCCCTGCAGTCGGAGGAGAGCGTCACCGCCTTCCTGCCGTGGCCGGTGCGCGACGAGCGCGCCTCCGCCCGGCACCTGCACGACCGCACCCGGCACACCCGGCTGTGGCAGGCCGAGGACTTCCTGGCTCTGGCGCTCGAGCACGAGGGCCGGCTGATCGGCGACGTGTCGCTGCAGCTGCACGACGTGCGGGCAGGCAGCCGCTCGGCCGAGATCGGCTGGGTGCTGCATCCGCGGTTCGGCGGCAGCGGCCTCGCGACCGAGGCGGCCTCGCAGATGCTCGCGTTCGCGTTCGACGTGGTGGGCGCGCAGCGGGTGACGGCGGTGACGGATGCGCGCAACCTGCGCTCGGTGGCGCTGGCCCGGCGGCTCGGCTTCACCGAGGTGGCCGGCCCCCGCCACGGCTCGGCCGACTCGGTGTTCGCGCTCGAGCGCTGAGCCGCTGACGCCGGCCCCAGGCACCCGCGGCTCACGCGGTCAGCGCGATGTACTTCTCCTCCAGGAACTCCAGGATGCCCTCGCTGGAGCCCTCGCGGCCGAGTCCGCTCTGCTTCACGCCGCCGAACGGCGCCGCCGGGTCGCTCACCACCCCGCGGTTGACGGCGACCATCCCGGCCTCCAGCCGGCCGGCCACCGCGATCGCCTCGCGCTCCTCGCCGAACACGTAGGCCATCAGGCCGAACACGGTGTCGTTGGCCATCCGCACGGCCTCGTCGACGTCGTCGAAGCGCACCACGGCCGTGACCGGCCCGAAGATCTCGTTCTCGGTGATCTCCGATCCGTGCCGCACACCCGTCACCAGGGTGGCGTCGTAGAAGGCGCCCGCCGACGAGCTGCGGCCGCCCTGTACGACGGACGCGCCGTCGCGCACGGCGGAGTCGACCAGCGCCGCCACCTTGTCGCGCTCCTTCACCGAGACCAGGGCGCCGAGCTGGTTGGCGTGGTCGAGGCCCGGGCCCACCCGGAGGCGGCCGAGCTCCTGGGCCATCCGCGCGGCGAAGTCGTCGTGCAGCGAGGAGTGCACGTAGAAGCGGTTCGCCGCGGTGCACGCCGATCCGCCGTTGCGCATCTTGGCGAGCAGCGACTCCCGCACCGTGAGCTCGAGGTCGGCGCCCGGCAGCACGATCACCGGGGCGTTGCCGCCGAGCTCCATCGAGGCGCTCACCACCGTGTCGGCGCAGGCGTGCAGCAGCTCGCGCCCCACCTCGGTGGAGCCCGTGAACGACAGCTTGCGCACCGCCGGATGAGCGAGCATCTCGGCCACCACGGGCCCGGTGCGGAGCGGTGTGACGAGGTTGACGACCCCCGGCGGGAAGCCGACCCGGCGCAGCACGTCGACCACGTACGCCGCGGTCAACGGCGTCTCGCGCGCCGGCTTCAGGATGACGGTGCAGCCGGCGGCGAGCGCGGGCGCGAGCTTTCGGGTGGCCATCGCGGCGGGGAAGTTCCACGGGGTGATCAGCAGCGAGACCCCGATCGGCTGGCGGTCGACCAGGATGCGCTTGTCACCCGCGGGCGAAAGCCGGTATTCGCCCGGGATGCGCACGGCCTCCTCGGCGAACCAGCGGAAGAACTCCTTGGCGTAGTTCGCCTCGCCGATGGCGTCGGCGTACGACTTGCCGTTCTCGCGGATCATGATCTCGGCGAACAGCTCCACCTCCTCGGTGAGCACCTCGTACGCGGCGCGCAAGAGCTCGCTGCGCTTCCGGGGCGCGGTGGCGGCCCACGACTCCTGAGCCGCCGAGGCCGCCTCGACCGCCTCGAGGCAGTCCTCGCGGGTGGCGACGGCGAAGGAGGCGATCGTGCTCCCGTCGGCGGGATCGATCACGGGGAAGGTGGCGCCCTCCGAGCCCGGCCGCCACCGCCCGTCGATGAACAGCTCGGCGACGAGGGCCGAGGAGGCGGGGCCCGAGGCGGAGGAATGCAGGGGCGTGGAGCCCGAGGAGGCGGGCGTGCCGGTGGTGATAGTCATGGTCTGCTTTCGGGGTCAGCGGTCGCGCGCGGCCGAGGAGGCGATGAGTTCGCGGTCGCCCGCGTGGGCGGCCTCGAGGAGGGTCAGGATGGTCTGCGGCGAGGATCCGATCGGCGAGATGTCGACCAGCCGCTTCGCCCGCAGCGCGAGCTCGGCGATGCGCGGCAGGTCGTCGCGCGAGACGCCGATGTCGGCCAGCCGCACCGGGATGCCGATGGTGCGGCACAGCTGGGCGACCTTGTCGACCGCCGCCTGCGCGGCCACCCAGGGGTCGCTCTCGGATCCGCCGAGAGCGGCGTCGATCGCGGCGAGCTTGTGCGGGATCACGGGCACGCAGGCCTGCAGCACGTAGGGGATCATCAGGCCGGTGCCGAGGCCGTGCGGCGTCTTCGTGATGGCGCCGATCGGATACTGCAGGGCGTGCGAGAGATGGGTGCCGCTCGGCCCGAACGACATCCCGGCCAGCAGACTCCCGTAGGCCACCTGGGCGCGCGCGTCGCGATCGCCGCCGTCGGCCACCGCGCGGGCGAGGTGCGGGGCGATCCGCCGCACCGCCTCGAGCGCGAGGTGCCCGGCGAACAGGTTGTGGCCGGTGAACACCGGCAGGGTCGCCGACCAGTCGAGGGGCAGCACGGCGGCCGTGTACGACTCCAGAGCGTGCACGAGCGCGTCGATGCCGGCGTAGGCCGTGACCGAGGGCGGTGCGCCGAGCGTCAGTTCGGGATCGACGACGGCGGCGACCGGGATGAGGTGGGGGCTCGAGATGCCGATCTTCATCTCCTGGTCGGGGTCAGAGATGACCGCGACGGGCGTCACCTCCGACCCGGTGCCCGCCGTGGTGGGCACCGCGACGATGGGCAGGATCGGCCCGGGCACCTTGTTCTCGCCGTAGTAGGCGCCGAGCGGTCCGCCGTGCGCGACGAGCAGGGCGATGAGCTTGGCCGCGTCGAGCGCGCTGCCGCCGCCGTAGGCGAGCACGACGTCGGGCGAGAAGCCCGCGGCGACGGCACCGGATGCGGTGAGCGAGTGCACGGGCAGCTCCGGCAGCACCTCGGTGTGCACGAGCACGATGAGGCCGGCCTCGTGCAGCTCGCCGAGCAGCCGCACGAACTCCGGCGAGTCGGCGAGGAAGGGATCCACCACGGCGAACACCTTCCGGCCGTGCTCGGCGAGCAGGGTGGGCAGCTGCCGGCGCACGCCGTAGCCGAAGTGGATGCGCGGGGGCAGTCGCAGCGTGCCGGTCCCGGTCGCGAACTCGCTCGGACGCTCGTTCTGGCTGCTCGTCTTAGGCACTGAAACCTCCGTCGACCGGCAGCACCACACCGCTGATGTGGCTGGCGAGGTCACTCATCAGCCACGCCGCGGCCTCACCCACCTCGGCGCCGGTGCCGACCTTGCGGAGCGGGGTCGCCGCGATCCGCGCCTCCACTCCCCCGGGGATGGCGATGCGGGTCTGCGCGAGCATCGGCGTCTCGGTCGGCCCGGGGGCGAGCGCATTGACGCGCACGCCCAGGGGCCCGTTGTCGTGGGCAGCGGTGCGCGTGAGGCCGATCACGGCGTGCTTGGTGGCCTGGTAGGCGCCCATGCCCGAGCTGCCGCGCAGCCCGCCGATGCTGCTCACGTTCACGATCGAGCCGGCGCCGGCCGCGCGCATCACCCGCAGCTCTTCGCGCAGGCACAGCCAGGCGCCCTTGACGTTCACCGAGAGGATGCGGTCGAAGTCCTCCTCCGACACCTCGTCGAGGCGGCCGCCCTGCGTGAGGCCGGCGTTGTTGAAGGCGCCGTCGAGCCGCCCGAAGCGGTCGACCGTCGCATCCACCACGCGCGCGACATCCTGCCCCGAGCTGATGTCGCCCGTCGTCCAGGCCGCGTCGAAGCCCTCCGCGGCGAGCCCCTCGGCCGTCTCCCGGAGCGGGCCCTCGGTGCGCGCCACGAGCATGACGGATGCCCCGTGCCCGGCGAACACCCGCGCGGCGTCCGCCCCGATGCCGGCGCTCGCGCCCACGACCAGCACGGTCTTGCCGCGCAGCATCCGGGTGTCTTCGTGGTCTGTCATAGCTGTTCCTCTCCAGTGGTGCTGTGTTCGAGTGTGGCCGCGATCCGCGCGTCAGCCATAGGTCACCGTGCGGCCGGCGCGCACGGCGGCCGCAGCTGCGGAGCCCAGCAGGCTCGCGTCGTTGCTCATCATGGTGAACCGGTAGCCCGCGTCGACCGCCGCCTGCACCGAGGCAGCCGTCGCCCCGCCCGCGTTGCCGATCGGCACTCCGGCGGCCCGGCAGTCCCGGATCGCGCCGGCGATCAGCGCGACGACCTCCGGGTCGTCCTCCGCACGGCCTTCGCTCGTCGACAGGTCGGCGGCCCCGATCAGCAGGGCGTCCACCCCGTCGACCGCGGCGATCGCACCGGCGGCCCGGGCGGCATCCGCGCTCTCGATCTGGGCGATCAGCACGACCTCCTGCTGGCCGTACCGCAGGTACTCCTCGCGCGGCAGCGCGCCCCACGCACCGGCCCGGCTCGTGCTCCCCACTCCCCGGGTGCCGCGCGGGGGGAAGCGCACGGCGGCCGCGGCGGCCTCCGCCTGGGCGACCGTGTCGACGTGCGGCAGCATGATGCCCTCGGCGCCCGCGTCGAGCACCCGCTGCACCACCCCGGAGTCCAGGGAGGGGATGCGCACGATGGGCGAGACGCCCGCGAACAGGGCGACGCCGATCTGCCGGTAGGCCGACTCGATGCTCATGGCCGAGTGCTCGAGGTCGATGACCGCGAAGTCGAAGCCGGCCAGCGCGACCAACTCCATGCTCTCCATGGCCGGGATCTTGACCCAGGTGCCGATGGCCGGGCCATCCGCCCTCTCCAGGGCCGCTCTGAACAGGCTCGCAGGCCTCGGGAGCGCGGTCACGTCGACGGGTAATCGTCGGCGTTGAGAACCCAGCCCGAGGCCGAGAAGTCCTCCCGCGGGGGCGAGAAGATGTCGAGCAACTGCTGGTGCGGTCCGATCCCCTGCGTGGTGTGCACGGTGGGCGGCGGGATGACGCAGATCGACGGCGTGCCGATCTCCCGGTGCTCGTCGGCGCGCCAGGCGGCCGAGTCCGGCCCCCACGGGTACCGGATGTGGTGCACGAACCGGCCCTTCACCCCGAACGAGATCTGCTCGAAGTCGTCGTGGTGGTGCGGCGAGAGCTTGTGCTCGTTCCGCGGCTGCGGCTCCTCGGCCAGGAAGTTCACCATCAGGGTGGTGGTGCGGAAGATGCGGCCGAAGCGCCCCTCGGCGATCGGCGTGTCGGCCAGGCGGTAGACCCGCAGCGCGAAACCGCCGACGGGATCGGGCCAGGGCTCCAGCGGGGCCGCGCGCCGATCGGGCTCGGCGTAGGCCGGCGCGTTGAGCGCCGAGTCGCGCAGACCCTCGTCGACCGTGGAGAACACACGGATGAGCGGCCCGTCGGCCACGACCTCGATGGTGCTGTCTCCGGGAGGCACCACCACGAACGCCTCCTCCGCCACGTCGGCCACCGAGCCACCGGCGATCACGCGCACCGGCGCGCTCTCGGAGTACATCAGCACCGTGTACTCGTCGGGCTGGCCCGTGCGGGTGAAGACATCCCCGGCCTTCGCGTCGGAGTAGACGACCACGAGGTTCGCGGCGCGCGCGATCCAGGTGCGGCTGCCCGCGGCACTCACCTCGGTGGGCTCGGTGTCGTGGAAGGCGATCCACTGCGAGGGCTTGATCGGGGTGGAGGGGTCGACCGCCGTCGCCGGCGGCGGGGGCGGGGCGAGTTGCGAGCGGATGTCGTCTTTGGCATACATCGTCATGATCGTGGTCCTTGTCGTTCGTGTGGGTCTAGAGCGTGACCTGGTCGACGCCCTTGAGGGCGAGCATCCGGCGCGCGTCGGCCGGGGTGGCGATGGTCTTGCCGAGGTCCTCCACCACCGCACGGATCTTCCGCACCTGCTGCGCATTGCTCGTGGCGAGCTCACCCTTGCCGATCCAGAGGCTGTCCTCGAGCCCGACCCGCACGTTGCCGCCCAGCCACGCGCTGTGCGTGCCGAACTGCATCTGCGCGCGGCCGGCGGCGAAGGCCGAGAAGTAGTACTCGTCGCCGAAGAGCTTGTCGGCGATGGCCACCATGTGCGTGAGGTTCTCGTGGTCGGCGCCGATGCCGCCGAGGATGCCGAACACGCCCTGGATGAGGAACGGGGGCCGGATGAGCCCGCGCTCCACGAAGTAGGCCAGCGTGTAGAGGTGCCCGATGTCGTAGCACTCGAACTCGAACCGGGTGCCGAGCCCTTCCCCCAGCTCCCGCAGCGTGTACTCGATGCGGTCGAAGGAGTTGATGAAGGGGTGCGAGTACGTGTTGCGCACGTACTGCTCCTCCCAGTCGTACTTCCACTCGGTGACCTTGTCGGCGATGCCCGAGTAGACGAAGTTCATCGAGCCCATGTTGAGCGAGGCGAGCTCGGGCGCGAAGCGCAGCGCGCCGGCCAGCCGCTCCGGCATGGTCATCGCCGAGGAGCCGCCCGTGGTGATGTTGATCACCACGTCGGTCTTCTCGAGGATGCGCGGCACGATCTGCTCGTAGACCTCGGCCTCCCAGGCCGGCCGTCCGTCGGGGTGGCGGGCGTGCAGGTGGATGATCGCCGAGCCGGCCTCGACGGCCTCCAGCGCGGAGCGCACGATCTGGTCGGCGTCCCGCGGCAGGTACTCGCTCTGCGAGGGCACGTTCACCGACCCGGTCACGGCGGTGCTGATGATGACCTTCTCGGCCGCGCGCATCAGATGGTCTCCTCGAGGCCGAGGAGGAAGGCGGTGTTGCGGCAGATCATCTGGCGCACGTCCTTCTCCGGGATCCCGTGGTCCAGCAGCTGCTGCACCACGTAGATGTAACCGTCGACCGGCAGCGGGTTGGTCTTCTGGCCGAGGTCGGAGTCGATCACGGTGCGCTCGGGCCCGACCTTGCGGATCCAGTCGACGAGCTGCGAGATGGGGAAGCCGGGGGCGGGCACGGCCGGGTGGTACATCGACATCTCGTGCTCGACGAAGGCGCCGTAGCCGAGCATCTCCTCCACGTCGCCCTCCGAGGCGTTCACGATGAAGTCGGGGTGGTGCAGCAGCAGGCGGCGCACGCCGTTCTCCTGCGCGGTGGCGAAGAGGGCCTTCATCGACTCGGCGTCGAGGTGACCGCCCGACAGCATGATGCCCGCCTCGCCCACGAGCTGGGTGACGCGCACGGTCTCCGCGGAGACCGTGCCGGGGCTCGCCCAGATCGACTCCTCCTTCTCTTCGAGGTTGGAACCCGCCGTGGGGAAGCCGTCGTCGTGACTGTGGGCCCGGATGTGCTGGCCGGCCGAGACGGTCGGCCCCCACACGGCACGCCCGCCCATCTGGATGGCGACGGCCACCGCCGAGGGATTGACGCCGCCGACCTCGGAGTTGAGGGCCACGCCGCCGTACGCCGGGGTCGGGGCGTCTTTCAGCAGCTCCTTCATGGCCAGCAGGTCCATCACGGTGTTGTGGTGGTGCGACTTGATCAGGATCGCGCGCATGTTGATGCGGGCCGCGTCGTAGGAGGCCTCGACGTGGTCGAGCCGGCGCGGGAACGGGCTGGGGCCGGAGTGCACGTGGAGATCGACCGCTCCGTCGAGAACCTTGAGCAGTGCGGGCGATGGTGTGGTCATGTCGTCGGCGACGAGCATCCGAGAACCTCCTTGTGTTCGGATTGCGTACTTTTGGTTCAGATTACGGACATTTGCCCAATCTGTCCAGCCGGATCCCGGTGAATACGCTGATTCGACCGACGCGGCATTGTTCGTCATGCGAAATTGGCAATTGCATTATGAACATTTGCTTGCTTTACTGGTGCTCGTACGAAGCCCCAGACCCTCGACGAGGAGGTGAGAGATGACCGACACGGCCACCCCGACCGGAGACGACCCGCAGGTCATCCCGATGCCCGACACCGAGCGGGGCGCGATCCAGTCGATCGAGCGCGCGGCCATGGTGCTGGCACTGTTCGACCAGAACACCCGCACGCTGTCCCCGGCACTCGTGTCGGAGCGCCTCGGGCTGAACCGCACGACCTCCCACCGCTACCTGCAGTCGCTGCAGGCCTCGGGGTTCCTCGGCGCGGCCTACGGTCCCGGGCCGCTGATCGATCAGCTCTCGGGGCTGGTCTCGAGCCGGCAGCAGATCCTCTCCCTCGCGCCGTCGATGCTCCGGCAGCTGTCGGATCGCACCGGGCTCACGGCGGTGGTCAGCTTCCTAGGCCGCTCCGGGGCCGTCGTCGGCCACGTCGAGGAGGCGAACTCCGGAACGATCGTGCTCACCGTGCGCGTGGGCACCGTGCTGGAGCTGAAGGCCGCGCAGTCCCGCGCACTCCTGGCCTTCCAGTCCGACCCGGCGGTGGTGTCACGGCTTCACGCCGGCCTCAGCGCCGAGGAGGCCCGCAGCGAGAACGCCGAGCTGGCGCTGGTGCGCCGCGACCGTGTGGCCTGGGCCGACCTCGGCCGGATCGGGCTGGCCTCGGTGGCCGTGCCGGTCTTCGGCAGCGGCGACGTGCAGGCGGCCATGGCCGTGCTCGGCACGACGACGATGCTCCCCTCCTCCGAACAGTCCGCAGAACGCGTGACGATGCTGAGAGACGCCGCAGAGCAGCTCAGCGCGATGGTGAACGGATAACCACGAATGACCACCCCCTCCCGAACCCGGCGGACCCCGCGCCCCGGTTGGCTCCTGCTGGTGCCGGCCCTCGCGCTGCTCGCCGGAATCCTGCTCGTGCCGCTCTTCCAGAGCCTGCTGCGCAGCATCGGCACCCCGGAATTCACGCTCGATCACTACGCGAGCCTGTTCACCGACGGGGTGACGCTGACCGTGCTGGGCCGCACGGCGATGACGGCGGTGATCGTGACGGTCGTCACGTTCCTGCTCGGCTACCCCTACGCCTACCTCATGACGAGGGTGGGGCCGCGCCTGCGCGGAGTGCTGCTCGTGATCGTGCTCATCCCGTTCTGGACCTCGGTGATGGCCCGCAACTACGCCTGGATCGTGCTGCTGCAGCGCGGCGGCCCGGTGCAGAGCGTGTTCGAGTTCTTCGGGGCCGGCGACGTCGTCTTCCAGGGCAGCGTGGTGGGCGTCACCATCGCGATGAGCCAGGTGATGCTGCCGTTCATGGTGCTCCCGCTGTTCAGCGCGCTCGGCGGCATCGACCGCAAGCTGCTGCTGGCTGCTCGCGGTCTCGGCTCGTCACCGCTGGTGGCGTTCTGGAAGATCTACTGGCCGCTGTCGCGCGGCGGGGTGGTCTCGGGCCTGATCCTCGTGTTCACCCTGAGCCTCGGCTTCTACGTCACCCCGGCGCTGCTCGGCTCCCCCCAGCAGTCGCTCATCGCCCAGCTGCTCGCCCAGCGCACCACGCAGCTGCTCGACTTCGCCGGCGCGGGCGCCCTGGGCATCCTCGTGCTCGTGATCACGCTCCTGCTCGTCGCCTGGGCGAACCGCTTCGGCGGCACCATCTCGGCGATCGGCGTCGCCAGCACCTCGCGAACGAAGGAGACCCGATGACCGCCGTCCGTCGCCGCGACCGCGGAGTCGACCCGATCCCCTGGTGGCTGATAGCCCTCGGCGCGATCGTGGCGCTCTACTTCATCCTGCCGACCCTGATCGTGATCCCGCTGAGCTTCAGCTCCGCGTCGGCGTTCGAGTTCCCGCCGAAGGACTTCTCGCTGCGCTGGTACGAGAACTTCTTCACCGACCCGGTCTGGCTGACCTCGCTCGGCAACTCGTTCCTGGTCGCCATCCTCGCCGCGCTCATCGCCACCGTGGTCGGCACGGCCGCCGCGGTGGGCCTGAACCGGTTGACCGGCCGGCTCGCCGGATTCCTGCGCACCCTGCTGATGATCTCGATGGTCACCCCGGCGATCGTGGTGGCGGTCGCCGTGTACATCTCGTTCCTGCAGTGGCACCTGACGGGCAGCCTGCTCGGCTACGTGCTCGCCCACGCCGCCCTCGGCGTGCCCTTCGTGCTCGTGTCGGTGACGGCCGCCCTCGGCGGATTCGACGCCACCCTGCTGCGCGCATCCGCCTCGCTCGGCGCCTCGCCGCTGCGGTCGTTCGTGCGGGTGACGATGCCGCTGATCAGCCGCGGGGTGATCACCGGCGCCGTCTTCGCCTTCGTCACCTCGTTCGACGAGGTCGTGATCGCCCTGTTCCTGCGCTCGCCCACGTTCCAGACGCTGCCCGTGCAGATGTACAACAGCGTGACGTTCGAGCTCGACCCCACCATCTCCGCCTCGTCGAGTCTCGTCGTCGTCGCGGTGACCATCATCTTCCTGGTGCCGCTGCTCATCGGCAGCCGCAAGAAGACCCGTTAGGAGACCGTCTTGACCATCTCGAGCAAAGTACCCGCGACCGCGCCGCCGGCATCGCCGTCCTCACCGGCAGCTCCCCGGCAGGGCACGCAGATCCGGCTGTCCGGCGTCACGAAGGACTACGGGCTCGCCGCGCCCGCCGTCGACGCCGTCTCCCTCACCATCCAGCCCGGCGAGTTCATGACCCTCCTCGGGCCGAGCGGATCGGGCAAGACCACCACGCTCAACCTCATCGCCGGCTTCGAGACGCTCACCTCGGGAACGATCGCCCTCGACGGCGCCGATGTGGGCACCCTCCCGCCGCACAAGCGCAACCTCGGCATGCTGTTCCAGAACTACGCCCTCTTCCCGCACATGACCGTGGCGCAGAACGTGGCCTACCCCCTGCGCGAGCGCAAGGTGCCGAAGGCCGAGATCGCCCGCCGCGTAGCCGAGGTGCTCGAGCTCGTTCAACTGCCCGGGCGCGATCAGAACTACCCGGCCCAGCTCTCCGGCGGGCAGCAGCAGCGGGTCGCCCTGGCCCGGGCCATCGTCTTCGACCCCGCCGCCCTGCTGCTCGACGAGCCGCTCGGCGCCCTCGACCGCAACCTCCGCGGGGCGCTGCAGATGGAGATCCGCCGCATCCACCGCGAGGTGGGCTCGACCTTCGTCTTCGTCACGCACGACCAGGAGGAGGCGATGAACCTCTCCGACCGGATCGCGCTGTTCAACACGGGGCACATCGAGCAGGTCGGCACGCCCGAGGAGCTGTACCGGCGCCCGGACACCCTGTTCACGGCCCGCTTCCTCGGCGACTCCAACGTCTTCGACCTGGGCGGATCGGCCACCGGGGCGATGGCGACCTGGGAGGACAGCACCTGGACGATCGATCCGGCGACCATCGCGGATCATCCGGGTGTGACCTTGCACGGCGCCGTGGTCGTACGACCCGAAGACGTGCAGATCTCCCGCGACCTCCAGAGCGTTCCGGCCGGCGCCAACGCCGTGCGGGCCACGGTGCGCGATCTCGAGTACATGGGCTCCTACCGCACCGTGATGCTCGACGTCGGTCACGCCCGGCAGCTCGGCCGGGCCCGGATCGACGCCCTCGACGCCGCCTTCGCCCGGGGTGACGAGGTCACCGCCTGGTGGCGGCCGGAGCGCCAGCGCATCGTCGCCGTCTGAGCCGTGGCGCCGCTCGCGGCCGCATCCGTCTCTTCTCTTTCCCCCCCTTCCCCCTCCCAACCCACCACCACAGCACCCGGGCCACCGGGTACCCGAACGAAGGAAACGACAATGGTGTCCAGATCCAGAACCCTCACCATCACCCTCGGCCTCGTCGCCGTGACCGGACTGCTCTCCGGCTGCGCGGGAGGCTCGGCCGACGCCGGCAGCACCGGCGCGGCGGGCGGCGCCGACGCGCCGGCCACCATCACCTTCGTCGGTTACGGCGGAGGCGGCCAGGACGCCCAGATCGAGGCCTGGCAGAAGCCCTACACCGAGGCCCACCCGAACGTCACCTTCGTGAACACCTCTCCGCCCGACGTGGCCCAGGTCAAGGCGCAGGTGGAGAGCGGCTCCGTGCAGTGGGACGTGATGGCCACAGCCCCGTACGCGGCGCAGCAGAACTGCGGCACGCTCTTCGAGAAGCTCGACCTGAGCGCCGTCGACCAGACCGACCTCGTGGAGGGCACGGTGGGCGAGTGCTACCTCGGCAACTGGATCAACGCCACCCCGATCGCGTACCGCACCGACGCCTTCCCGGCCGGCGAGGGCCCCACCACGGTCGCCGACTTCTTCGACACCGAGAAGTTCCCCGGTCAGCGCGGCATCGTCACCAACCTGCAGAACGGCATCCTGGAGTATCCGCTGCTCGCCGACGGCGTGGCCCCCGACGACCTCTACCCGCTGGACGTCGACCGCGCGCTGGACAAGCTCGACACCATCCGCGACGTCACCACGTTCGCTCCGAACGTGGGCGCGCTGCAGCAGGCCGTCGAGGCCGACCAGGTCGACATGTTCCTGCTGCCCGACTCGCGCCTGGTGCCGCTGCTCCAGGGCGGGATGGACCTCACGATCGTCTGGGACGAGACCGTCGCCTCGCTCAACGCCTTCGCCATCCCGAAGGGCGCCCCGAACAAGGATGCCGCCGTCGACTTCATCTCCAGCGTGGTGGAGCCCGAGCAGGTCGCGAAGATCTCCGAGCTGCTCGGCGTGGCACCGGTGAACACCGCGGCGAAGCCGCAGCTGGACGAGTTCACGAAGCAGGTGGAGGTCTACGGCCCCGCCAACACGGGCGGCACGGTGCTGCAGGACGTGGACTGGTACGCCGACAACTTCAACGACGTGTCGACCGAGCTCACCACCTGGCTGGCCGGATGACGCCCGGGCTCGCGCTCGCGCCCCGCCACCCCGGAGATGTTCTCCCGCTGAACTACGCTTCAGGCATGGTGAACACCGACGGCACGGGCGAGGTATCCGGTTCCGACATCCAGGCGGTCGCGCGCGTCGGCCAGATCTGCTCGCTCTTCGGCCCGAACACCACGGAGCTGTCGGCGGCGGACGTGGCCGAGCGCCTCCACCTGAACCGCACCACGGCGTACCGCTACTGCGCGTCGCTCGTGGCGGCCGGAATCCTCGAGCGCGGGCCCCGTCGCGGCACCTTCGTGCTGGGCGGCCTGATGCTGCAGCTGGGCATCCACGCGCTGAGCCGCCGGCAGGTGGTCGAAATCGCTCCGCCCCACCTCGCAGCATTGGGCGCGGCCGTGCGCATGACGGCCGTGCTCAGCCTGTGGGGCGCGCGCGGCCCGGTCGTCGCCCTGGTGGAGGAGGACAAGAGCCGCACCGCGGTGGTGACCGTGCGCGCCGGCTCGCAACTCGACGCCACGGCGGCGCAGACCAGGGTATTCCTGGCGCATCTCGCCGACGAGCGCGCGATCGGCTGGCTGACCGAGGGCACCAGCTCCGCGCAGCGCGCCGAGCTCGAGGCGGCCGTGTACACCGCGCGACGAGCCGGATATTGCATCGCGTCGCAGTCCGGAGGCGTCTTCTCCACGGCCGCGCCGGTGTTCGACGAGTTCGGCATCGCGGCGACGGTGGGCCTGCTCGGCGCCGACCCGCAGGCGGATCTCTCGCCCGGCTCCCCCATCATCACCGAGTTGCTGAAGACCACCACGGCCCTCAGCACCGAACTCCGCGGCACCCGAGAGGGACGGCAGAATGAGACCCCCGACCTATGACGAACTCGCCTCGGCCGAGCCTCCGGGCTCGAGCTGGGACGTCTTCGGCCGAGACGACCAGCTCGGCACGATCAACTTCCTGACCCCCGACCGGGTCGCCGCCGCCGCGCACCTCGTGCGCACCGGACGGCGCTTCGGGCTCGACCATCCGGTGACCGCGTTCGAGCCCTACCCGACCGGCACGCGGCATCCGCTCGCCCACCACGTCTTCGCGAACAACGAGTGGCACCGCGACGACTGGGTGGACTCGTTCTACCTGCAGTCGTCGTCGCAGATCGACGCGCTCCGGCACATCGGGCACCCTCAGCACGGCTTCTACAACGGCCTCACCGCCGAGCAGAACGGTCCGGGCAGCACCCACCTCGGCGTGCACACCTGGGCGGCCGCGGGCATCGCCGGGCGCGGGGTGCTGCTGGACCTGCCGCGGTACTTCGCACGGCTCGGGCGGCCCTACGACGCCACGGAGACGATCGTGGTGGATGCCCGGATGCTCGATGACATCGCCGAGAGCCAGGGGGTGTCGTGGCGTCCGGGCGACATGCTGCTGCTGCGCACGGGATGGGCCGAGCAGTACCTCGCGAAGACGCCCGAGCAGCGGCTCGCGACACCGTGGCGCCGCTCGCCGGGGCTCGCCCAGCGCGAGGAGATCCTGCGCTGGCTGTGGGACCACCAGATCGCGCTCGTGGCCGCCGACAACCTCGCCGTGGAGGCCGATCCGGTGATCGACAGCGACTTCCGCACCCCGGGCGAGACTCCGCCGGAGAAGGGTGTCGACCACAGCGGGATGCTGCACCGGCCGCTCATCGCGCTGCTGGGCATGGCCCTCGGCGAGCTCTGGAAGCTCGACGACCTGGCGGCGGACTGCGCCGCCGACGGGGTCTACGAGTTCCTGCTCACCTGCAAGCCGCTCAACCTGATCGGGGGCGTCGGCTCGCCGCCGAACGCGATCGCCCTCAAGTGAGGGTGCCGGCCGGCCGCACGCGCACCGGGGCGCTGTGGCCGGCGCAGATCCACTCGATCCGCTCGTCGCGGATGCGCTCGGTGAGGGTGGCCAGCGTCGTGGCGGCCTGCGGCTTGTCGCCGATCAGGAAAGCCGGGAAGTCGCGCAGCAGGCCCTCGCCCGACACCATCGCGGCGTCGCCGATGAACAGCACCCGGCCCCACTGCAGTGCGACGTGCCCGGGCGTGTGGCCCGGGGCGGCCACCACGGCGAGCCCGTCGAAGATGTGCGCGTCGTCGGCGAACTCCACCACCTGATCCGGATACGCCGCGCGCATCAGCCGGGCGGAGAAGCGCCGCATCCGCGAGGGTGGGCTCGCTTCGCCGCGCAGGATGGCAGCGTCGGGCGCGCTCATCCGCACCGGGGCACCCAGCTCGCGCTGCAGCTTCGCCGCGGCCCCCGCGTGGTCGGGGTCGTAGTGCGTGAGCACGATGTCGGTGATCGGCCCCGTGACGGCTTCGGCGGCGTGCAGCTCGGCGGCGACCTTGCGAGCGCCCGATCCGAAGCCCGGATCGATCAGGGCCGCCCGCCCGTCGCCGACGACGACGTATCCGTTGGCCCCCGAGGAGTGGTCGAGCTGGTAGCAGCGATCGGCGATGCGGCGCACAACGGCCTCCTCGGGTCAGTGCTGCCCAGCCTAGGGCCGGCGCGCCCCGGCCGCCCGCCCGGCCGGTGGCGTCGGCCATCCGCCCCGGCCGTCCACGCCGTGCGGCCTGGCCCCCGAGCGGGGGTCGCCGCGTCTCCACGAGCGGTTCACCCGCGGTCCACCGCTCGTTCACGCCCCGGTCGCCTGAGCGCACTGGGCTGGACCACGGCATCCGGGGTGGATGCCCCCCTCGACATCGGAGCACACCATGACGAACACCACGCAGCCGGGCAGCCGCTCCCGGCGGAGCGCGCGCCCGGGACGCCGCGCCCTCATCCTGGCCTCGGCCGCCCTGATCACGGTCGCCGGAACGAGCATCCCGGCCGCCGCCTTCGCGGCCGACGGCGACCTCTCCACCAACGGCGGCGCCCAGCGCAACAGCGGCGACAAGACCGCCGACCTCCGCGCCTCGATCGTCGACGGCCCGGCGAAGAACGTCATCCTGCTGATCGGCGACGGCATGGGCGACAGCGAGATCACCATCGCCCGCAACTACGAGTACGGCGCCGCCGGCGAGCTCCCCGGCATCGACGCCCTGCCGCTGACCGGCCAGTACACCACCTACTCGCTCTACAAGGACGGCGAGAACAAGGGCAAGCCCGACTACGTGCCCGACTCGGCCGCCACCGGATCGGCCTGGGCCACCGGCACCAAGACCTACGACAACGCCATCTCGGTCGACATCGACGGCACGCCGCAGCAGACCCTGATCGAGATCGCCAAGGCGAACGGCCTGAAGACCGGCAACGTGTCGACCGCCGAGATCCAGGATGCGACGCCGGCGGTGCAGGCCGCCCACGTGGCCGCCCGCAGCTGCTACGGCCCCGACGGCGCGAGCTGCGGCGCCGACGCCCTCGCGGCCGGCGGGCTCGGCTCGATCAGCGAGCAGATCCTCGACACCCGCGCCGACCTCACCCTCGGCGGCGGCTCGGCCAGCTTCACGCAGACCGCGAAGGCCGGCCAGTGGAACGGCGAGACCCTGTTCGCGCAGGCCGAGGACCGCGGCTACCAGCTCGTCGACGACGCCGCCGGCCTCGCCGCGCTCACCGTCGCCGACCAGAGCGAGCCCGTGCTGGGCACGTTCACCCCCGGCAACTTCCCCACGCGCTTCGCCGCCACCACGGCCACCGTCGGCGGCGCCGACCAGGCACCCGTGACCTGCCAGCCGAACCCCGACCGCCTCGACACCGGCCTCTCGCTCGCCACGCTCACGGACAAGGCGATCGACCTGCTGAACACCGGCGACGACAAGGGCTTCTTCCTCCAGGTGGAGGGCGCCTCGATCGACAAGCAGGACCACGCGGCCAACGCCTGTGGCCAGATCGGTGAGACCATCGACCTCGACGAGGCCGTGCAGGCCGCGCTCGCGTTCGCCCGCGCCGACGGCAACACCATGGTGATCGTCACCGCCGACCACGCGCACACCAGCCAGATCGTCGACTCCACCCCGCCCGCCACCCTCAGCACCGCGCTGACCACGGCCGACGGCACCACGATGAAGGTGGCCTACGGCACCGCGGCGGCCGGCGGATCGCAGCAGCACACCGGCACCCAGCTGCGCATCGCGGGCTACGGCCCCGGTGCGGCACAGGTCGTCGGCCTCACCGACCAGAGCGACAACTTCTTCACCATCGCGAACGCGCTGCAGCTGGACCGCAACACGGCCGCGCTGAGTGCGGGAGCCACCGCCCAGGTCTCGGCCGGCACCGTCGAGCCCGGGGCATCCGTCACCGTCACCGGCTTCGGCTTCAACGGCGACCGCCAGCTGGGCGCCACCCAGGGCACCGACCCGCTCGGCTCGCAGGACGTCATCACCGGCGGCGCCGCGTTCGCGATCACCGCCCCGGAGGAGCTCGGCACCCAGACCGTGACCCTCACCGGCCGCCAGAGCGGCAAGACCGTCCAGGTGCAGTACACGGTGGCCGAGGCGGGAACGCCGACGTCGACCCCGAGCCCCACCTCCTCCGCCCCGGCGGGCGCGCTGCCGGGTGACGGATCGGGCAGCGGCACCCCGTCCGGAGGATCCGGCGCCTCGGCGCTGGGCGCGACCGGTGCGATCGTCGCCCCGATCGCCGCCCTCTCGGCCCTGCTGCTCGCCGCCGGCGCGCTGCTCGTGCTGCAGCGCCGCCGCCGCCACGCCTGATCGAACCCGCCGCACCCCGCACCACCCCGCACCACCCCGCCGACCCGTCAGTCAGTCCCGCTCCGAGCCTCGGAAAGCGGCACTGACTGACGGGTCGGCGTCTTCGTGCGAGGAGTACCGTGGGCGCATGACACGCTATGCCGCCCTCCTCCGCGGAGTGAACGTGAACGGGATCACCGTGAAGAGCGCCGAGCTGGCGGAGCTGTTCCGCGACCTCGGCTTCGAGTCGGTGAAGACCGTGCTGGCCTCGGGCAACGTGCTGTTCGAGACGGCACCGGATGCCGGTTCCGGCCCGGGAACGGATGCCGGCGAGAAGGCGCACGCCGCCCTCAAGGCCCGGATCGAGAAGGGCCTCCGCGACCGCTTCGGCTACGACGCCTGGATCGTGCTGGTCGACCACGCCGACCTCGCCGCCATCGTGGACGGGTACCCCTACGAGGAGGTCGAGGGCCTGCATCCGTATGTCGTCTTCGTGTCGGACGAGACCGTGGCCGACCGGGTCGCCGAGCGGGCGGCCGAGATCGACCCGGAGGCCGACGGCGAGCGCGCCGAGCCCGGCCCAGGAGTCGTCTACTGGGAGGTGCCGAAGGGCTCGAGCACCGACACCGCGTTCTCGAAGTTCCTGGCCAAGTCCGCGTTCAAGGCCACCACCACCACCCGCAACCTCCGCACCCTCCGCAAACTCCTCTGACCCTCCTCGCGACTAGGGGTGCTGGGCCTGGCGGGCGCGGTAGGCGATCACGTTCATGCGGTTGCCGCAGTTGCCGACGTCGCAGTAGCGCTTGGAGCGGTTGCGCGAGAGGTCGACCAGCACGGCCTCGCAGTCGGTGGCCTCGCACACCCGCAGGCGGTCGAGCGCGTCGCTGCGGATGACGTCGATGAACGCCATCGCCACCTCCACCCGCATGCGGGTCGCGAGTGGAGCATCCGCCTCGGTGGCGTGCAGGTGCCAGTCCCAGTCGCCGTGCCGCACGAGCTGGGGCAGCGCGCGGGCGTCGCGCAGGATGCCGTTCGCCAGCTCCACCGCCCCGTCGCGATCGAGCTCCCAGAACGTGCGGAACTCGGGCCGGAGAGCACGCACCGCGGTGAGTTCGGCCGCGTCGAGATCGCGTCGCCCGGAGTAGTCGTTGTCGTCGAGCAGGCGCTCGAGCTGGGTCAGATCCGACAGCGTGTCGGTGTCGTCGTTCGAGATCCCCGGCACGGAGTTCACCAGCGCCGCCGCGAACGCGAGGGTCGCCTCGGTGTCATAGGTGAAAACCATGTTGACTCCTGACATCGCGGATGAGTAGTGTCACTAGCGTAACCGCAGTTGACTCCTGACACGAAGGGCGAGTCCCGATGGTGAACGCATGAGCAGCTCCCCGGCCGAAGCCGCCGCCGTCGAGCCGCTGCCGGCCGCCCCGCGTTCCGGTCGTTCCGGTCGGTCCGGTCGGTCGGGGCGCGGCGCCGACCTCCCGGTCTCGCGCCGCAGCTCCGGCCTCATCCTGGCCCTCGTCGCCGCGGCCGCCTTCGGAACCAGCGGTCCGTTCGTGAAGCCACTGCTCGACGCCGGCTGGTCGCCCTCGGCCGCGGTCGCCGTGCGGGCCGGCGCCGGCGGGCTGGTGCTGCTCGTCCCCGCGCTGATCGCCCTGAACGGCCGGTTCCGGATGCTCGCCGCGGCCTGGAAGCTCATCCTCGTCTACGGCCTGATCGCCGTCATCGGCGCCCAGGTGTTCTACTTCGCCTCGATCAGCTACCTCCCGGTCGGCATCGCGCTGCTGATCGAGTACACCGCACCCATCCTGCTGGTGCTGCTGGCCTGGGCGCGCACCCGCATCCCGCCGGCCGCGCTCACCATCGTGGGCGCGGTGCTCAGCGTGGCAGGGCTCGCGCTCGTCATCGACCCCTCGGGCGCCGGCGGGATCGACCCTCTGGGGCTCGTGTTCGCGCTGCTCGCGGCCGTCTGCCTGGCGGGCTACTACCTCATAGCCGCTCTGCCGACCGGGGGGCTGCCCTCGGTCACACTGGTGAGCGCGGGGCTGATCGTGGGCGCCGTCGCCCTCACCCTCGTGGGGCTCACGGGGCTGGTGCCGCTCACGGTGTCGTTCGAGCCGGTGACGCTCCCGGTGGTGGGCGAGGTGTCGTGGATGGTGCCGATGGGGGTGGTCGTGATCGTCGCGACGGCCTTCGCCTACCTGGCGAGCATCCTGGGCGCGGTGCGGCTCGGATCGCGCGTGGCGTCGTTCGTGGGGCTGGTGGAGGTGCTCTTCGCGGTGCTGTTCGCGTGGCTGCTGCTCGGTCAGGTTCCCACGCTGCTGCAGGCACTCGGCGGGGCGCTGATCGTGGCGGGCGTGGTGTTCGTGAAGCTCGAGCGGCGGCCGGATCCGCTTCCCTGATTCCGGGGCGGCTCCCCCGGCGGCCGAAGCGGGGTACGGTCACTGGCAGAGGGACCGAGCCGATGAAGGGGATCGCCGTGACGTCACCGTACAACCCGCAGACCTACTCGCAGGGCGGCCCGCAGGGGAACCCGCCGGGCGGCCTGGGCAGCCCGGGCGGCCCGGGCGGCCCGCAGGCCTATGCCGCCGCACCGCCGCCCACCCGGCTCGCGCCGAACCCGCTCGGCCTCGCCTCGCTCGTCGTGGGTGCGATCGGGCCGCTGCTCGGCGCGCTGTTCCTGATCATCCAGGCCGTGTCGCTCGGCTCGGGCGGAACCGACGCCTTCCAGGTGATCGGCTCGATCGGCAACGTGCTGAGCGGCCTGGTGGCCGTCGCGGCGCTGGTGCTCGGCCTCGTGGCGATCACCCGTCGCGGACGGTCGAAGACCCTGGCGGCCGCGGGCATCGCCCTCGGCGCCTCGGGCCTCGTGGGAGTGCTGAGCGTGCTGCTGTACGGCGCCGTGTTGAGCCTGGTCTACTGAGGCTCGGCGGCGCCGCCCGGCGGAGGGGGTCTCCGTCTAGTGGAAGGCGGCCTGGGCCGAGGCCTCGAGCGCGGCCTGCGCCAGCTCGAGCCGGTCGAAGCGGCCGAGCGCCCGGCCGCTCACCGCGGTGGCCATGAAGCCGTCGTGCCACCGCTCCGAGATGATGCCGACGGGTCGCCCCTGCGCATCCTTCGCCACCCACAAGCCGGGCTGCGCACAGCGCCAGACAATCTCCGTCGATTCCGTCATGCCTCCGGTCTACCGCGGCCGCCCCGCGCGGCAAGGGGCTTGACGCGGACCCCCGCGGCACCCGTCCCTTCGGCGCCCACCCACCGCCCCTCGGCAGAAGTCGCCGCCACCCGCCGCCCACCACCGCCACTTGGCAGAAGTCGCCGCTTTTACGTGCGACTTCGCAGAAGTCGTGGCAAGTCACGGGAGGGTCGGCGCGCTCCCACCGCCACTTGGCAGAAGTCGCCGCTTTCGAGCGCGACTTGGCAGAAGTTGTGGCAAGTCGCGGGCGGGTAGGCGCGCTCCCACCGCCACTTGGCAGAAGTCGCCGCTTTCGAGCGCGACTTGGCAGAAGTTGTGGCAAGTCGCGGGCGGGTAGGCGCGCTCCCACCGCCACTTGGCAGAAGTCGCCGCTTTTACGCGCGACTTCGCAGAAGTCGTGGCAAGTCACGGGAGGGTTGGCGCGCTCCCACCGCCACTTGGCAGAAGTCGCCGCTTCTACGCGCGACTTCGCAGAAGTCGTGGCAAGGCACGGGAGGGTTGGCGCGCTCCCACCGCCACTCGGCAGAAGTCGCCGCTTTTACGCGCGACGTGGCAGAAGTTGTGGCAAGGCGCGGGAGGGTAGGCGCGCTCCCACCGCCACGCGGCAGAAGTCGCCGCTTTCGGGCGCGGCTTGGCAGAAGTTGTGGCAAGTCGCGGGGGGGTAGGCGCGCTCCCACCGCCACGCGGCAGAAGTCGCCGCTTTCGGGCGCGACTTGGCAGAAGTTGTGGCAAGTCGCGGGAGGGTAGGCGCGCTCCCACCGCCACTTGGCAGAAGTCGCCGCTTTCGGGCGCGACTTGGCAGAAGTTGTGGCAAGTCGCGGGAGGGTAGGCGCGCTCCCACCGCCACTTGGCAGAAGTCGCCGCTTTCGGGCGCGACTTGGCAGAAGTTGTGGCAAGTCGCGGGAGGGTAGGCGCGCTCCCACCGCCACTTGGCAGAAGTCGCCGCTTTCGGGCGCGACTTGGCAGAAGTTGTGGCAAGTCGCGGGGGTGGAGGGGCACGCGGGCGGAGGCGCGCGGGCGCGGGGCGCGGGCGGAGGGGCCCGGGGGCGGAGGGGCGCGCGGGGCGGGGGCTACTCGGCGAGGGTGGCGAGGTAGTCGGCGAAGCCGCCGGGTGCTCGGCCCGCGACCCGCGCCGAGGTGACCGCCGGGGCGCCACGCAGGTCGACGATGCCGCCCGCCTGCCCGGCCAGCGGACCGCGCTCGTCGACGATCCGCTGCACCGCCGCCACCAGCCCGATGTCCTCGTGCACCGTCAGCGGCGCGAAGCCGCCGGCGCGCCGGTACACGTCGGCCCGCACACCGAGGTTGGCGCCGAACACATGGCGTTCGCCCAGCGGATGCGCCCGGTCCCAGGCGTCCAGCGCGTGCGGGGCGAGCTCGGCCGGGTGCGGCACGACCCGGCCGAGCGCCAGCAGGGCACCCGATCGCGCGGCCCGCAGCTGGTCGAGGAGCCAGGAGGCGGGCACCCGGGTGTCGGCATCGGTGCCGCAGATCCAGTGCCGCCGGGGCGCGACATCCGGAGCCGTTCGCAGCAGGTGCTCGACGCCCGCCGCCCGCGCCGCGCCGACGGCCGCGAACGACACCTCGAGCAGCTCGATCTGGTCGCCGAAGGAGTGCGCGATGTCGCGCGACCGGTCGGTGCAGGCATCGAGCACCACCACGACCCGGCACGGCAGCCCGGGCTCACGCTCGCGGAGCCGGTCGCGGCCGGCCAGCACGGCCTCGATCGCGGAGCCGATCCGCTGCTCCTCGTCGCGGGCGGGCATGACGACATCGATCGCGCCGATCACACGATCCCCTCCCGCGCGGCCACCGAGACGGCCGGCGCCGGCACGAAGACCTCGAGCACGAAGTCCTCCTCCCGGTGCTGCACGAGCAAGTCGAGCCCGCTGCGCTCGCGTACGACGGCGTGCACCGAGTCGCCGGTCTGGGTGCGCCCGGCCACCGGATGCCGCCAGTGGCAGCACACCAGGGCCCCGCCGGGCTCGAGCGCGCCGGTCATCCGGTCGATCAGGGCGAGCAGTTCGTCGTCGTCGAGGTAGTAGCCGAGTTCGGAGAGCACCACGAGGTCGAAGCCGCCCTCCGGCCACTGCTCGGGCGCCCGCATCCGCTCGAACGCCGCGGTGGGCAGGTCGCGATTGCGCTCCCGGGCGTGTTCGACGGCCACGGTCGACACGTCGATGCCGAGGAAGGACTCCGAGCGCAGGGCGAGCTCCCGCGAGAGCACACCGGTCGAGCAGCCGATCTCCAGCGTGCGTCGCGCCGAGCGCTCGGGGAGGGCGGCGAGCAGCGCGGACCGTTTGCGCTGCTCGTACCAGCGCGTCTCGAAGCCCCAGGGGTCGGGGTCGCCCGCGTGCAGCGCGTCGAACCCGGCGCCCCCGTCGTCGGCGAGGTGCAGCGGGTCGACGGCGGGCGGCTCCGCTGCGGGGGCGGGGCCGGGGTCGGAGTCGGGGCCGGGGTCGGAGTCGGGGCCGTCGTGGCCCGCTGGTCCGCTGCCGGTCGTCGCGTCTGCACCGCCGTCGGGCCCCGCGTCCTCCAGCCCGGCGCCCTCGACGAACAGCTCCGCGTCGCGCTCGAAGTGCTCGAGCACGGACGGCGCGAGCAGCACCTCGTCGCCCGGCAGCCCGCTGAGCGGCCGCACCTGGCTGACGTGACGCCCGAGCGCCCTGCTCTTGGCCTCGCGCACGGCGTCGTCGAGCGGCACCGTGATCATCGCGCCCCACGGCACCGCCGCGTCGTCGGGCCGCGCCCAGTGCCACAGCCAGATCGGGTAGCCGAGCAGACGCGCTCCCCGGCGCGCGGCGGCCTCACCCGCGGCGACGGCGGCGGCCCGGTGGTCGGGGTGCCGGTCGCCCGCCCACGGCGCCACCACGAGCACACCCGACGGCGCGCCGGACAGGTCTCCGGGCCCGGGCCCCTCGGCAGGCTCGGGCGTCGGCGCAGCCGGCGCCTCGGGTGCAGACGCACGATCCGGCGCCAGCACCTCGTCCAGCGCGGCGGCGAGCGCGGCGGTGTTCGAGGGCTCGGCGAGCCGGCCGTCCGGCAGCCGCAGGAACGAGACGGCGGCGCCGGGGTCGAGCTCGGCCACCGCGGCGACCGTCTCGGCCTCCCGCACGCGCCCCAGCCCGGCGGGCGTGACCGTCGGGGAATCCGGATGCGACGCCTCGCCCGAGGTGGCCACGACCACCGAACTGCGCACCCCCGCGGCGTAGGCACGGGCGAGCAGGCCGCCCGCCCCCAGCGTCTCGTCATCCGGATGCGCCGCGACCACCACGAGGTGCTCGATGCCCGCGAAGTCGGCGGTGCGGAATCCGGGCAACGGATGCCGCGACAGCGCATCGCGCCAGGCCGCCTCCGGGGTGCCCTCGTCGAAGTGCGTGAAGTCGGTCATGAGCGGCTCCCGGGTCGGGTGGTCGGTGTCGGTGTCAGCGGCTGCGGCGAGCCCAGGGCGGAGAGCAGGCGGCCCGCCCGCACCTCGTCGCGCGCTCCGTGGTCTTGCCTCAGGTACAGCGCGAGGTCGGACACCCGAGCGGCGTACGCCTCGTCGAGCGCCAGCGGTGCCGGCCCCAGGGCCGCGGCCGCCTCGGCCAGCACGGCCTCGCACTCGCGCCGCACCACCGAGCGGGTGAGCTGCGCGAGCAGAGCGGCCTGCTCCGGAGACGGAGACGGAGATGGCGCCGGCGCCACCGACGCCCCCGCGGCAGCCCCGTCCGCCTCGACCCCGGACCGCTCCCCCGATGCCGCGTCGATCGCCCGCGCCGCCGAGGCGAGCGCGGCGCCGGCCGCCTGCACCGAGGCCGCGACCCGTCCGGCGTGCAGCCGGCCGATGTCGTCGTCCTTCCGCCGTGCCGCGTCGAGCACCCGCCGCGCCACCCCCACGGCGCCGCCGAACCAGCAGGCGGCCACGCCGATGCCGCCCCACTCGAATCCGGCCCGGGACAGGTACCAGCCGGCATCGCCCACGGCCACGGCGCGCACCGCGTGGAAGTCGGTGGGTCCGCTCGGGATCGTCGGCAGCCCGCGCCCCACCCAGGCCTCCGGATGCGCCCGGACGCCCGGCTGTTGCAGGGCCACGGCGAACAACCGGCGCTCGCCAGCGGCGTCAGCGGCACCAGCGGCACCAGCGGCACCCTCGGGCCGCTCCACGACGGCGCTCACCAGCGCATGGCTCAGCACCCCCGCGAGGGAGCACCACGGCTTGGTGCCGCTCAGCTGCCAGCCGCCGGCATCCGGAACCGCCGTGAGGCGCAGGCCAGGAGCCTCGGCCGCGAACACCCCCCAGGTGCTCGACGCATCCACCCCCAGCCCCGCGAGGCCCGGCAGCGGCGAACCGGCGTCGCGCAGCTCGTGCAGGATGGCCAGCGCATCCAGGTGCGGCTCCACCACGCGCGCCACCGAGACGTCGCCCACGGCGAGCGTCGCGAGCAGTTCGAGGCGTTCCCGAGTACGACCCGAGGCCGGCGGCGCGACCTGGTCGCCGAGCGCGCGGGCCAGCGCGAGGCCCCCGTCGACGCCGGTCGCGCCGTGCACGCCCGCGGCCTGCGACGAGCGCTCCGCCCACGCGGCCAGGGCTGAGGCCTGCGGATGCGCCGGGCCGGGCACGGCGAGTGCCGTCAGATCGAGATCGCCCAGGGATACGCCCGTCATGATCTCATCCACCCGTTCCGTATCGCACCCGTTCCGTATCGCCGTCCTCGGCTCATCGTGACCCGGTTGCGCGGTTGCGCCAACCCCTTGACACCTCGACGCACGTCCCGGAAACGCGGAACCGCCCCGGTCGTGTGGCCGGGGCGGTTCGGAATCGAGCGGGAAATGCGTCGCCTAAGCGCGCACCTTCTTCATCGAACCCGATGAGATCTGCACTGTCATATCGACTCCTTCCGAAGGGGAGTGTCCATCACACACCCGATCCGCGCCGGAGTCAACCTCTGCGGGTCAGTCGAGCGCGGCCTGCACCACGAGACGGCCCGACCGCAGGTCGACGGTGTGCGGACCGAGCTGCACGAAGAGCGGCCACACGGCCGGGTCGATGGGGTGGTGCTCGGTGCCGGCCAGGGAGAAGACGATCGTGGGCAGCGGACGCCCGTCGTGGGCCGCCGACCGCGTGCCGGCCGACTGGAACAGGAGTTCGAGCGCCGGCGCGGGGGCGGAGACCGGCGCCGACGCCACACACAGCCACACCAAGGCGAGCAGGGTGCGCCGCTGCTCGGGGCGCAGATCGGCGGCGAGCACGCCGGGATCGGTCACCCGCACGGTGCGGCTCAGGTGCCCCGACTCGGAGACCGCGATCTGCAGCCAGGACTGCTCGTGGTCGGCCATCAGCGCCCGCCGCAGCTGGTCGCCGAGCTCCCGCGCCTCGGCGGCCGTCACCGCGTCGATCGGGCGTCCGGCGGGTATGGCGGCCACGGCGGCGAGCAGCCGCTCGGCGTCGGAGTCCATCCGCCGGAGCTCGGAGACCGCGAGCACGCCGTGCCCCACGGCGGGCGCGGCCACGAGGCTGTCGGCCACCGCGTGATCGATCAGCCGGCCGATGTGCCGGTCGATCACCTGGATCATCGACACACCGGCCAGCACCGGGGCGAGCCCCAGCAGCACCGCGGTGACGCAGGCTGAAAGGCTCTCCGCACCGAGGGTCGCGCCCGTGATGATCAGAGCCGCTCCGCCCGCCGCGAGCACCGAGGCGCCCTCCAGGCTCCGCCGCAACGGCTGATGGGGGAGGCTCGCGAACAGGCAGCCGCCGAAGCCGATCGTGGCCGTGGGGTACAGCAGAGTCGATCCGCTGTCGGCCAGGAACCCCGCGAGGTCGAGTCCGAGTGCCGTCACGCCCACGGCCAGCACCGCATACGTCACGCGGGGCGAGAGCGCGCCGCCGGTGCGGCGGGCGGTCAGCACCACGAGGGCGAACGCGACCGCGAGCAGCACCCAGGCCAGCGCCGAGGATGCCCGCGCAGGATCGTCCGTCCACGACCAGGCCAGAGACGCGAGACCGCGCACCATCAACAGGCCGCCGATGAGGGCGAAGCCGAGGCCGAGGTGGCCGGCGCTCACATTGCGGTCCTGCCGCAGCCGGGTGCGAAGCCGGCCGAGCGTGGCCGAGCCGGCGCGGTTCGCGCGGGCGAGCTGGTCGAGCGACGTGGTGAACGAGCTCATCGGGGCACCTCCAGAAGCACGGTGGTTCCCCGGCCGGGCGAGGAGAAGATGCGGGCCGAGCCGCCGGCCGCGCGCATCCGGGCCTCCACGGATTCCGCGATGCCGAGGCGCCCCACCGGCACGCGCTCGCGGTCGAAGCCCACACCGGCGTCGGTCACCACGGCGCGCACGGCTCCGTCGAGCCGGCTGACGGTGACCTCGGCGCTGTGCTCCCCCGAATGCCGTCGCACGTTCTCGAGGCACTCGGCCGCGGCGCGCACGAGCGCTTCACGGCGGGCCGGGGCCGCCTCGAACACCCGCTCCCCGTGCCAGGCCACCGTGAAGCCGTGGGCGGCGCACCAGGCGTCGACACCGGTCCACGGATCGGCGAGGGACGATCCGGCTCCCCCCACCACCTGCGCTCCGCTCACGCCTCCGTCGCCACCGCTCCCGTCACGGTCCCGGCGCACCCCCGGAACGACGCCGGCACCGCCCGCGCCCGCCGCGCTCCCGCTGCCACCCCCGGCGCGCAGCTGCGCGAGCTGTGCACTGTCCGCCGCCGCCTGCGCGCGCAACGCGGCGGCATCCACCCCGCGCCCCTCGTGGGCGATGAGCGTGAGCGTGGCGAGCACCGTGTCGTGCATCATCCGGGCGCCGTAGCGGAGCTCGGCCTCGGCCTCGGTCGACCGGCGTTCCTCGGCGAACCCCTGGCGCAACCGCTGCCGCCCGAGCTCCGCCCCGCGCTCGCTGCGGGTCAGCCAGATGCCCGCACAGGTCATGCCCGCCCAGCCGCCCACGATGGCCAGCACCACGAAACCCACCCGGCCGAAAGGAGCGCTGGCGAGCGCCGCGAGCGCGATCACCGGCAGCATCGCCACGGCCGCGACCACCGGCAGCTCCCGGCGGTGCCCGAACGCCACCAGCAGCGAGGAGATGGTGGCCGAGGCGATCGTGGTGGCGGTGGAGATCGTCGACGGGGTGTCGGCCTCGGCTCCCGGAAGCAGGAACGCGGCCAGGGCGAGCAGCCCGCCGGCGTAGGCGACGCCGGCCCACACCATCCCGTGCCGGCTGGGCAGCAGCGAGAACCCGAGGATCACCACCACGAGCGCCGCCAGCACCGGCAGGTACATGCCTGTGGTGGACAGACCCGGGATGACCAGGTTCACCGCCGAGGCGAGGGCGAACACGATCCCGAAGCGGCGGGCGCAGATCATGCCGAGCCGCCCCCGTTCGGCGGCCTCCGGAAGCCCTCCGGCAGGAACCGGACCGGGGATGCTCACCTCCACGACTCTCGGCTGACGTCGGTGCGGCTCACGAGTACGAAGATAGCCGCTGGCCTAGGCTTGTCCAGACCCGATCTCCAGAACGCCGGCACCCGAACCGGACGGAAGGACGTGACGAGCGTGGCTGCAGTGACGAATCAGCGCCCCGGCCGGATCCGGCTGGCCCTCGTCGACGACCATCGGATGCTGCTCTCCGCGCTCAGCGGCTGGATCACCGGGGCGGCCTCCGACATCGCCGTGGTGGCCGCGGTGACGACCTGGACCGACCTGCTCGCGCATCCGGAGTTCCCGGTGCACGTGGTGCTGCTCGACCTCGACCTGAAGGACGACCTGCCGATCTCGGTGAAGCTGCGCGCGCTCGAGACGGCGGGCGTGAAGACGGTGGTGATGAGCACCTATTCCGAGCCCGTGGTGGTGCGCGAGGCCCTCGCGGGCGGGGCCAGCGGCTACCTCGTGAAGAGCGAGAGCGCCGACACGATCGTGCTGGCCGTGCGCGCGGCGCTGGCCGGCGAGCGCTTCCTCTCGCCCCGCCTCGGGATGCAGCTGCAGAGCGTGCGCGCGATGCCCGAGCTCTCGGCGCAGGAGCGCCAGGTGATGGCCCTCTACGCCGGCGGCGAGTCGGCCAAGCGCATCGCCACGCAGCTCGGCATCACCGAGTACACGGCCAAGGCCGACCTGCGCCGCATCCGCCTGAAGTACCGCACGGCGGGCATCGACGTGAGCTCGAAGGTCACCATCCGCACCCAGGCCATCCTCGACGGGCTCATCGTGCCGGGAGAGGACCGGCCGAGCGGATCGTGGTGACCACGTCGGCGAGCTGCGGCTCGCGCGGCGCCGAGCCGAAGCCGAAGCGCACGGGCGGGTCGAGGGCGGCGAACGCGCCGAGCGACAGCCCCTCGAAGGAGGCCTCCGCCCAGGCGATCTCGCGCAGTGCGGTGACGCCGTAGAACTCGCGGCGGCCGCCTCCGGCCGTGCCCGCGGTGCGCACGCCCGGCATGAGCCGGGAGGCGAGCGGATCGAGCGCTGCAAGCCAGCGCGGGTCGGTCGCCAGCGGGCGCGGCACCGAACGCAGCAGTCTGCCGAGGCCGGTGACGGCGCCGATGCGCAGGCGCGCGTGGAAGAGAGGTCCGGATGCGCCCGGCTCGCCCGCCGGGTCATCCCGGCCGGCGACCACCTCGAGCCCGCCCTCGATGCGCCGGCTGCGCACCGGGAGCACGCGTACCTCGTCGAAGGTGTAGGTGGCGGCGATGTAGTCGGCCACCTCCTCGCGTGGTGCCAGCAGCATCCGGTGCCCGTCGGCGTCTTCGAGCATCACGTCGGCGAACGCTCCCAATGGTGAGTCGTGCCACATCCCGATCACGACGCGCATGCCCGCGGAGGTGCCGAACCCCGCGATCCGCCCCGAGAAGCGCTCGTCCCTTCGGGTGGCGAGGGTGGGGCGCATCAGCGGCCCACCCGGCGGTCGGGCTCGGTCTGGGCGCGCACGTGGATGCGCTCGCCGTCGCGGTTGAAGATGCACATCAGCTCGACCTCCTCGCCGTCGGCGCTGCCCAGCCAGTGCGGCACCCGGGTGGCGAACTCGGCGGCCTCACCGGCACGCAGCACGAGGTCGTGCTCGCCGAGCAGCAGTCGCAGCCGCCCCTTCAACACGTACACCCATTCGAAGCCGTCGTGCACGCGCAGGGAGGGTTCCTCGAGCCGGGCCGGCAGGATCATCCGCACCGCCTGGTTCTGCGACGACTCCCCCGAGAGCTGGTGCATGACCCGCCCGTCGGAGCGCACCGTGCGCGAGTGCACCCGGGGGTCGGGCACGGCGTCGCTGACGAGTTCGTCGATCGAGGTCTCGAGGGCGGCGGCGAGCGGGATGAGCAGCTCGAGGTTGGGCTGGCGCTTGCCGGACTCCAGGCGCGAGATCGTGCTGGCGGAGATGCCGGTGGTCTCGCTCAACTCGGCGAGCGTGAGGGCGCGGTCGAGCCGGGCGGCGCGCAGGCGGGCGCCGATCCGCTCGGCCGTGGGTGCCGTCTGCGGGGTCGTCATATTGCCATTTCAGCACATCCGTTTGCCGATTTCCATCCTAGCCGCGACAGTGGAGTCATGACCGAAGACACCCTGCAAGACACCGTGACCGAACAGCCCTGGGACGTCGTGATCGTGGGAGGCGGAGCCGCCGGACTGAACGCCGCCCTGGTGCTCGCCCGCGCCCGCCGCCGCGTGATCGTGGTCGACGCCGGTGCACCCCGCAACCGCTTCGCCGCGCACCTGCACGGCTTCCTCACCCGCGACGGCATGTCCCCCCTCGAGCTGCTCGAGCTCGGCCGCGCCGAGGTGCTCGGCTACGGCGCCACCATCCTCACCGGCCGAGCCGTCACCGCCACGGGCGAGGCCGGCGCCTTCGACGTGACGGTGGAGACGGATGCCCCCGCCTCCACCCGCGTGCTGCGCGCCCGCCGTCTCCTCATCGCCACCGGCCTCCGCGACGAGCTCCCCACCATCCCCGGTCTCGCCGAGCAGTGGGGCCGTGGCGCGGTCGCCTGCCCCTACTGCGACGGCTGGGAGTCCCGCGACAAGCGGATCGGCGTGCTCACCACGTCACCGCTGAGTGCTCACCAGGCCACCCTCGTGCGTCAGTGGAGCGCCGACGTCATCGTCATCGGCCCCGCCGTCGCCGACTTCGCCCCCGAGATCCGGGCCGGCCTGGAGGCCCGGGGCACCCGGGTCATCCCCACACCCGTCACCGAGGTCCTGTCCGACCCCGAAGGCACCCTCACCGGCGTCGCCCTCGCCGACGGCACCACCGTCCCCCTCGACACCCTCTTCGTCGGCTCCCGCCTCATCCCGAACGACGACCTCCTGCAGCAGCTCGGTGCCACCACCACCGACACCCCCCTGGGCCCCTGGACCACCTCCGACCCCACAGGCCTGACCTCGATCCCCGGCCTCTACGTGGCCGGCAACTCCGCCACGGCCCACCTCCTGGTAATAGCCGCAGCAGCCTCAGGCCTCACAGCAGCCACAGCAATCAACGCCGACCTGGTAACCACCGAAACCGCACAAGCCGTAGCCGCCCACTCCCACTCCCCCAAGTCGGCCTAGCTCACCCCCCGTACGTACAACGCAGCCTTCGGGTGTGGGATTCGACTCCAGCCGCCTTTGAGCTCCGCTCAATCCTAAGGCTGGAGTCGAATCCCACACCCGAAGGCGTCCCCACACCCGAAGGCGTCACACCCGAAGGCCTCCCCACACGATCACCCCTGAGCGATGACCGACACCTCGTTCCACTCCTCCCACGTAGCAATCCGAGACTCGTAATCGGCCTTCGCGATCCCGAGAGGAGCCGTCCCGAAGAACACCCGAAGCGGCGGTTCCTCCGCATCCACGACCCGCAAGATCGCAGCCGCCGACGCCTCGGGATCCCCGGGCGTCGCGTTCCGCTGCTTACGCCCCTCGGCGACCTTCTCGTGCAGCGCGGCATACGCCTCGAGCGGCTCGGAGGTCTTCGACGACGACCCGCTCCAGTCGGTGCTGAACCCGCCGGGCTCGATCAGCGTGACGTGGATGCCGAACCCTTCGACCTCCTGCGCGAGCGACTGCGAGAAGCCCTCCAGCGCCCACTTGGAGGCGTGGTAGATGCCGACCAGCGGGAACGCCGAGATGCCGCCGATGGAGGACACCTGGATGATGTGGCCGCTGCCCTGTTCGCGGAGGTACGGCAGCGCCGCCTGGGTGACCCAGAGCGCACCGAAGACGTTGGTCTCGAGCTGGGCGCGAGCCTCCTCCTCGGTGATCTCCTCGACGAAGCCGAAGTGGCCGTACCCGGCGTTGTTGACGACGATGTCGAGGCGGCCGAACCGCTCGTGCGCTTCGGCCACGGCGGCGAAGTCGGCCTCGCGGTCGGTCACGTCGAGCTTCAGCGGCAGGATGCGGTCGCCGTACTTCTCGACGAGGTCGTCGAGCGAGGCGGTGTCGCGGGCGGTGGCGGCCACGCTGTCGCCGCGCTCGAGGGCGGCGATCGCCCACTCCCGGCCGAAGCCGCGGGATGTTCCGGTGATGAACCAGACCTTCTGAGTCATGTGAGTCCTTTCGAACGGATGCCGGCGGTCAGTCGCCGCCGACTCCAGCATCAACCCGACCGGGCCCCGGCCGCTTCCCCGATTCCGTTCACATCAGCGAACTATCAGGCGGTCACCCGCTCTCGGCCCCGCGCGCTCGCCTCATCCGCTCCGCTTGCGCCGCGCCCGCCCCGTTCTGGGGTGACCGGCAGCCGGATCCGCGTACCCGCCCGCCAATACACTGACCGCAAAGCGAGGGGGAGGCCATGGCGGGTACAGCCGGCAGTGCGGGCACGGACACGGCGGCACGGATGCCGAACCGGCGCCTGCTGATCGCCATCCTGATCGGGGTCATCCCGCTCAGCCAGTTCCCGATCGACGTCTATTCGCCGGCGATCCCGCGCATGGTGACCGAGCTCGGCAGCACGACCGACGTCATCCAGAACACGGTGTCGGCGTACGTGCTCGGCATGAGCCTCGGGCTCCTGCCCGTCGGCATCATCGCCGATGCCCGCGGCCGTAAATCCACGCTGCTGGTGTGCCTGGCCATCCTGGTGCTCGCAAGTCTCGGCATCGCCGCGACCTCGGAGGTGTGGCTGCTGCTCGTGCTGCGCTTCGTGCAGGGGGTGGGCGGATGCGCGTGCATGGTCGTCGTCTACGCCATCGCGGCCGACACCTCGCGCGGCCCCCAGCTCACCGCTCTCTCGGGGTGGCTCGGCGCCTCCTGGGGGCTGGCGCCGGTGATCGCACCGGCGATCGGTGGGGCGCTCGTGCAGTTCACCTCGTGGCGGCTCATCTTCGTGCTGATCGCGGTGCTGGCGACGATCGCCGCTCTCGTGGTGTGGCGACTGCTGCCGGAGACACTGGCTCCCGCGAAGGCGACGCCGATCCGGCCCCGGGCCATCGGAGGCGTGCTCGCGGGCGCCCTGCGGCAGCGCCTCTTCGTGGGTCTCACGCTGATGTTCGCCGTCTTCGCGACCGCGCAGCTGCTGTTCAGCGTGCAGGCGCCGCCGGTGTTCGAGGACGTGCTCGGCCTGCCACCGGCCGCCTACGGGGTGATCGCGCTGCTGGTGGGGGCCGCGAACCTGGGCGGCGAGCTCGCCACCGGCTCGCTGGCCACCCGCGTGTCGGCGCGCACCCTGGGCTTCTCGGCCTTCGCCGCCTTCATGATCGGAACCCTCGTCCTCCTGATCAGCGGCCTCACGGTGGGCCCCGACATCGTGCTGATCACGATCGGCGGCATGTTCGCGCTGCTCGGCTGCGGCGTGCTCTGCCCGCTCGCCTACGGATTGGCGCTGGGCCTGTTCAGCCGCAACCTGGGTCTGATCGGCGGCCTCACGAGCGCCGTCTGCTACCTGGTGGTGGCCATCGCGATGGGCGCGGCATCCGGCCTGCCCGACGACAGCCAGACCCCGCTCGCCTTCATCTACCTGGGCTGCGCGGTCGTCGGCGCCCTGCTGCTCGTGCTCTGCCTGCCCAGGAATGCCCGCGCCCCGCACGCCACCCCCGCCTGAGCGCCCGTCGAGCGCGGCGTGGACATCACCGGCGGTTCAGCCGGGAGTCGGCCGAGAGCACGAGCGCGTCGGGAGGGGCGGGCGTACGGTGAATTCCGTTCTGACCGAAGGAGTCCTCATGCCCAAGCCCCTCGTCTTCCTCGTCGTCACCGCCGTCGGCGTGACCGCCTATGTGCTCGGTTCGAAAGCCGGCACCTCCCGCTACAAGGAGATCAGCCACACCGCCAAGAAGCTGTGGGACGACCCGGCCGTCAAGAAGGCCCGCGCCAAGACCTACAAGCACGCCGAGAAGGCCGCCAAGAAGGCGGCGAAGAAGCTGGGCGTCTAGCCCCGGCCGGGCCGCCGCACGAACTCGGCGAACTCGTCGAGAACCTCGGCGCGGCGGCTCACCACGATGAAGTGCCCCTCGCCCGGGTATGACCTGAGTCGGGCATCCGGCAGCCGGTCGACGAGGGCCTCGGCCCAGGCCGCGGGGATCAGCTGGTCGGCGTCGCCCTGATGCACCACGACCGGCACCCGCACGTCCTCCGGACGGAAGCCCCAGGGCCCCACGAACGCGTGGTATTCCTCCACCCCACCGCGCGCATCCGCCATGCCGTCGGCGACGGCGCCCGCGAACCAGTGCGGTTCACGCGCCAGGACGGCGGCGTCGCTGGCATCCAGCGCCCGCCCGGAGACGCGCGCCACGAAGCGCGGGAAGCGCTGCGAGAGCACGCGGCTCGCGGCGAACATCGCCCGCGCCACGAGCGGGGCCCGCGCGGAGAGCCGCGCCATCGTGGCATCCGTGCGGTTCAGCTCGGCGAAGGTCGCCGGATCGTCGAGCGGCAGCGCGCCCGCCACCACCACGACGCGCTCCACGCGCTCGGGGAACGCGTGCCCCACGGCGAGCGCGTACTGCCCGCCCTCCGACCAGCCGGTCACGCCGAAGCGCGAGACGTCTAGGCCGAAACCCTCCAGATGGTGCAGCAGGGCGGCGAGGTCGTCGCGCACCCAGTCCCGCATCCGGTGCCCGGGCCGGCGCGAGGTACCCCCGATGCCGGGTCGGTCGGGCGAGACCAGCGCGATGCCGCGCTCCCGGGCCGTGGCGTCGGCGATGCCGGCATCCAGCCCGCTCATCAGCCCGCCGTGGCAGCTGATCACCACGAAGCCCCGCGGATCCCCGAACACCCGGTAGGCGAGGTGGCGCCCGTCGTCGAGGGTGATGGTGTGTAGGGACGCCACGCTCTGCACGATACAGCCGTTGGCCGCGGAGTGATCACCCGCGGATCACGACCGGCCGTCGATACAGTGGAAGCCGGTGCGGAGGCCTCCGCATCGAGCGACGAAGGGATGCGGGATGAGCACGGTCGACGATGTGAACGGGATCCTCGGCGAGGCCGATCTGCAGATGAACGAGGGCAAGGCGTCGGTGCTGCACCGATTGAACGTCGACCCGCGCTGGTCGATCGCCGACAAGAACTTCGACGCCATCGCGCAGGCGTTCCAGCTGATGGCGGAGCGTATCGACGAGCTCGAGGCGAAGCTCGCCGCGCGCTGAGCGGCCTCGGGTGCGCCGGCCGGGCAACGCCTCCCGACCGGGCGGGCGGGCGGGCCCGAGGGCGGCTCAGGTGGCGAGCAGGCGCGCCCGCTGCTCCTCGACGTCGTAGTCGGCCTCGGGCCACTCGAGATCCATCGCCGTCAGCGCCTCCTCGAGCAACTGCTGCACGGCCAGCGCCGAGTACCACTTGTGGTCGGCCGGAACCACGTGCCACGGCGCCCACGCGGTGTTCGTCGCGGCGAACGCGGCCTCGTACGCCTCTTGGAACCGCGGCCAGAGTGCGCGGTCGTCGACGTCGCCCGGGTTGAACTTCCAGTGCTTGTCGGAACGGTCCAGCCGCCGCAGCAGCCTGTTCTTCTGCTCGTCGCGCCCGAGGTGCAGAAACACCTTCAGCACCGTCGTGCCCGAGTCGGCCAGCGTCTTCTCGAAGGCGTTGATCTGGGCGTAGCGATCGGTGATCGCCTCGGCGGAGAGGGTGCCGTGCACCCGCGGCACCAACACGTCTTCATAGTGCGAGCGGTCGAACACGCCGATGTGCCCGGCCGCCGGCAGCTGCTTCTCGATCCGCCAGAGGAACGGATGCGCGAGCTCCTCCTCGGTGGGCTTCTTGAAGGCGTGGTGCGCGATGCCCTGCGGGTCGACCGATCCGGCCACCCGCTTGACGACCCCGCCCTTGCCCGCCGTGTCCATGCCCTGCAGCACGATCAGCACCGAGCGCTCGCCGCCGAACAGGCTGGTCGCGAACAGCTTCTCCTGCAGCGTGGCGAGGGATCGCGCCGTGCCCTCGAAGAGCTCCTCGCCCGCCTGCTTGTCGACGGCGCCCGGGGTGCGCCCCGTGGGGATCCCGGCGAGTTCCAGCGGGGTGACGGCACGCAGCCGGTCGCTCCAGGCGGTCTGGGAGGCGGAATGCTTCGTCACGCGGTTCTCCTGGGTTCGGTGGTCGTGGGGGTGGCCTGGGCGGTGGTCATCCGTCGTCCCCCTCGAGGGAGCCGCCGACGACGTCTTGCAGCCCGACCAGCTCCGATCCCTCGGAGGCCGGATCGCTCGTGGTGATCAGCCAGCGGTTGCCCACCAGGAAGGGCTGGGGCTCGTCGCTCGCCGCCGAGCGCGCGACCACGGCCTCCACGGCGGTCTGGTCGGGGAAGACGAAGATGCCGATCTTCGACTCCTGGCACCAGCCCCCGCTGCCGGCGTCGAGGGTAGCGGGTGTCCAGGTGGCGCAGGGGTACCCCTGGCTCACCGTGTCGCGCAACTGCTCGACGGTGTACGCGGGGAGCGCGGGCGTGGGTTCGGGCGGCGCGGCCGGCACCGAGGTGGTGCGCACGTCGGTGGAGGCACCGGGCGACGCGGAGGGTGCACCCGCATCCGTCACCGTCCCGGCGGTGCAGCCGGCCAGCGCGAGAGCACCCGCCAGGGCGGCAGCCGGAGCGAACGCGGCGCGAGCCCGCGTGCGGCCTCCGGGCGCACTCATCACAGCGGCACCGTCACGGTCATGGGGGCGACCTTACTCCTCGTCGGCATCCGGATGGGAGGCACTGTCCCACCGCACGGCGCCCCGCCCCGTCTCGCCCAGCACGTCGCCGGGATTCCGCAGCCCGCACGTGGCCAGGCTCAGGCAGCCGCAGCCGATGCAGCCGTCCAGCTCGCTGCGCAGGTGCTGCAGGTCGGCGATCCGGGCATCCAGCTCGCTGCGCCAGCGGGCCGAGATGCGCACCCAGTCGGCGCGAGTGGGGGTGCGGGCATCCGGCAGCGATTCCAGCGCCGCACGGATCTCGGCGAGCGAGATGCCCACCCGCTGGGAGGTGCGGATGAACGCGATGCGTCGCAACACGTCGCGGCGGTAGCGGCGCTGGTTGCCGGCGGTGCGCTCGGAGGCGATCAGCCCGTTCTGCTCGTAGAACCGCAGGGCGGAGACGGATGTGCCGCTGCGTTCTGCGAGCTGGCCGATGGCGAGCAGGTTGCGGCCTGGATCCAAGCTGGGCATACGGTGTCATCTCCTTGACCTCGACTGTACTTGAGGTTCTACGGTGGAGTCATGACTGAATACACGCTGCCGGACCTGCCGTACGACTACGCC
>NZ_JBLZQV010000004.1:0-626958 GCF_052048175.1 Herbiconiux dendrobii
GGCGTAGTCGTACGGCAGGTCCGGCAGCGTGTACTCAGCCATTGATGATCTCCTCGTTCGTCTGGCCGCCGGCCAGTGATGCGGCGGCTGTGAGTGTCGTTTTCAGTCTATTGCGGTTCGGCCGGCACCGGGCTCGTGCCGGGTTCGCGCGGACTCGGCGTTCAGCATCCGTTCGTCAGTCGTCCAGGTCGGGCGGCAGGTTCGCCTCGGTGCCGGGGATGCCCTGATCGGTGGCCTGCTTGTCGGCCATGGCCAGCAGACGCCGGATGCGGCCGGCGATCGCGTCTTTCGTCATCGGCGGGTCGGCGTGGTGGCCGAGCTCGTCCAGGCTCGAGTCGCGGTGGGCCAGCCGCAGCTCGCCGGCGTACTTGAGGTGGTCGGGGATGTCGTCGCCGAGGATCTCCATCGCCCGCTCGACGCGTGCGCAGGCGGCGACGGCGGCCTGCGCCGAGCGCCGCAGGTTCGCGTCGTCGAAGTTCACCAGACGGTTGGCCGTGGCCCGCACCTCGCGGCGCTGGCGCATCTCCTCCCATTTGGTGACCGTGGCCGTGGCCCCCATCACCGAGAGCATCGCCGCGATCACCTCGCCGTCGCGGATGACGACCCGGTGAACCCCCCGTACCTCGCGGGCCTTGGTGGAGATGCCGAGCCGGGAGGCGGCGCCCACGAGCGCCATCGCGGCCTCGTTTCCCGGGCAGGTGACCTCCAGGGCGGCCGACCGGCCGGGGTCGGTCAGCGATCCGCTGGCCAGGAACGCGCCCCGCCAGACCGCGGCCAGGTCGTCGCGCCCACCCGTGGTGAGACGGTTCGGGAGGCCGCGGATCGGCCGCCGCCGAGCATCCAGCAGCCCGGTCTGGCGGGCCAGCGTCTCGCCGCCGTCGATCACCCGCACGAGGTACGCGCCCTCGCGGCGACCGCCGGAGGGAGCGATCATCGACACGTCGCCCTTCACGCCGTAGAGCTCGGCGAGGTCGCGCAGCACGCGCTTGACGATGTCGGGGGTGTCGAGCTCGGCCTCGATCGCGATGCGCGAGGAGATGAGGTGCAGGCCGCCGGCGAACCGCAGGATGGTGGCGAGTTCGGCGGCCCGGACGGTCGTCTTGCTGACCACGACGCGGGTCAGTTCGTCTTTGACGTCGGCGGTGAGAGCCACTATGGAAACCTTCTTCTACTTCTGTGCGTCCGAAGACGTATCAACGATGGTGCGCGTGGATCTGCTGCGGCCGGTGCTCAGGATCGCCGGGCCGCAGTCCCGGTCACTCCCGGCCGAGGTCGCGGTGCTTGACGCTGACGACGACCCCGGGGAAGGTCGCCAGCTTCTCGGCCAGCTCACGGGCGATGGCCACCGAGCGGTGCTTGCCGCCCGTGCAGCCGATCGCGATCGTGGCGTGCCTCTTGTTTTCCCGCTGATACCCGGCGAGAACGGGTTCGAGCGCCTTCGCGTAGGCGTCGACGAAGTCTCGGGCTCCGGTCTGCCCGAGCACGTACTCGCTCACCTCGGTGTCGAGACCGGTGTGGGCGCGCAGTTCGGGAACCCAGAACGGGTTCGGCAGGAAGCGGGCGTCGGCGATGCCGTCGGCATCCGTCGGCGCCCCGTACTTGAAGCCGAAGCTCATCACGGTCAGCTGCACGCCGGCGGTGTCGGCCGACGAGAAGCGCTCCTGCACGGCCGTGGCGAGCTGGTGGATGTTGAGATCGGAGGTGTCGATCAGGATGTCGCTGGACTCGCGGATGGGGCTGAGACGGGCGCGCTCGGCGCCGATCCCGTCGAGCAGCGTGCCGTTGCCCTGCAGCGGATGCGGTCGCCGCACCTGCTCGAAACGGCGCACGAGCGCCTGATCCGTCGCCTCCAGGAACACGACGCGAAGCTGGATGCCGCCGCGCAGGGCCTGGATGATGTCTTGCAGGTCGGAGAAGAAGTCGCGCCCGCGCACATCCACCACCGCGGCGATCCGCGGCAGGGTCGAGCCGGCGTGCTCGGCGAGGTCGACGAGCGGACGCAGCATCTGCGGCGGCAGGTTGTCGACCACGTACCAGCCGAGGTCTTCGAGCGCGTTCGCGACGGTGGACCGCCCCGCACCGGACATGCCCGTGACGATCAGCACTTCTTGCTGCTGAGGGGAATCGGGAGCCATCGTTCGCTTTCGCTTCGTAATCGGGACCGTCTGCCTAGCCTACCCGGCGAGAGTTACGCGGATCTGCTCGGCCAGCACGGAGCCGATGCCCTTGACCTCGGCGATCGCCGTCACGTCCGCCTTCTTCAGTTCGGCGACCGACCCGAAATGGCGCAGCAGTTCGCGCACGCGGGCCGGGCCGAGCCCCGGCACCTCGGTGAGCACGGACGTGATGTCGCGCTTGCGCCGGGCCCGCTGGTGCGTGATGGCGAAACGGTGGGCCTCGTCGCGGATACGCTGGATCATGAACAGCGCTTCGCTGCCCCGGGGCAGGATGACCGGGTAGTCGGTGTCGGGAAGCCAGACCTCTTCGAGTCGCTTGGCGATGCCGGCCAGGAAGATCCCCTGCACGCCCGACTCCTCGAGCGCACGCGCGGCCGCGTTCACCTGCGGCTGACCGCCGTCGACGATCAGCAGGTTCGGCGGGTAGGCGAACTTCTTGCGCTTCTCGGGCACGACGACCTCGTCGCGCGGCTCGGTTCCGGCCTCGGCAGCCGATGCCTCGGCGGCGTCGGCGGCCTCGCCCGCGGCATCCTTGGCCTCATCGGTCTTGAGGTACGCGAGGCGCCGGGTGATCACCTGGTAGATCGACTCGGTGTCATCGGTCGAGTCGGCGATCGAGAAGCGGCGGTACTGGTCTTTGCGGGCCAGTCCGTCTTCGAACACCACCATCGAGGCGACGATGTTGGTGCCCTGCAGGTGCGAGACGTCGTAGCACTCCATGCGCAGCGGGGCATCCGTCATGCCGAGGGCCTCTTGGATGTCGGTGAGCGCCTGCGAGCGGGCCACGAAGTCGGAGGAGCGCCGGGTCTTGTAGAGCATGAGGTTGTTCTTGGCGTTCATGGTGGCGGTGGCCATCAGCGCCGCCTTCTCGCCACGCTGGGCGGTGCGCAGGTGCACCTGCCCCTTGGCACGCCGCTCCCCCAGCCACGCCTCGAGCTCCTCGGTGTCGTCGGGCAGGGCCGGCACGATGATCTCCTTCGGCGGCACCTCGCCGTCGTACGCCTGCTGCAGGATCGAGTCGACCAGCTCGGCGGTGTCGACGTCGATCTCCTTGTCGACCGTCCACGAGCGCTCGCCCCGGATGCGCCCGGCGCGCACGATGAACTGCTGAACGGATGCGGCCAGCTCGTCGTGCTCGATGGCGAACAGGTCGGCGTCCACGCCGTCGCGCAGCACCACGGCGCTCTTGGCGAGCACGGCCTCGAGGGCCTGCAGCTGGTCGCGGTACTTCGCGGCCGACTCGTAGTCTTGCCGCTCGGCCGCCTCCTTCATGTTCTTGGTGGCCGCCGTGACGAAGCGCTTGTCTCCGCCGGCCATGAAGGCCACGAAGTCGTCGACGATCGCGCGGTGCTCGGCGATCGTGACCTTGCCCGAGCAGGGGCCGCCGCAACGCCCGATCTGGCCCGGGAAGCACGGCCGCCCGGTCTGCATGGCGTGCTTGTAGCTCGAGTCGGAGCAGGTGCGGATGGGGAACGCCTTGATCATCAGGTCGATGGTGTCTTTCACCGCCCAGATCTTGGGGAACGGCCCGAAGTACCGGGCCCCTCGGATGCGGTGGTTGCGGGTCACGAGCACGCGCGGCGCCTCGTCTCCGAGCGTCACCGCGAGGAACGGGTAGGTCTTGTCGTCGCGGAACTTGACGTTGAACGGCGGGTCGAACTCCTTGATCCAGGTGTATTCGAGCTGGAGCGACTCGATGTCGGTCTTGACGACCGTCCACTCCACGCCGGAGGCTGTGGTGACCATCCGGCGGGTGCGCTCGTGCAGGCTCCGCAGCGGCGCGAAGTAGTTGCTGAGGCGGGCGCGCAAGTTCTTCGCCTTGCCCACGTACAGCACGCGGCCCTTCGCGTCTTTGAAGCGATAGACGCCGGGCTGGGTCGGGATCTCGCCGGCTTTGGGCCGGTAGGAAACTGTGTCTGCCATGGTTGCCTCAATTCTCGCACCCGGCACCGACACCGGGTGCCCTTACGATCGTGTGTGCGGTGCGCGCTGAGCGGACAGGCAGAAAGCGGAGAGGTCGGATCATGAGCACCAAACGGAGGCCGGGCGGACGGCGCCCGACGACAGGGCGGTCGGAGACCGGCACGACGGCGCTGCTGGTGCGGTTCGAGCGCTGGTACGCCCAGCACGCGGCCTCGGTCGACGGGCACGATCACGCCTCGGCGCCGGAGACCGCGGCGCTGCTGGGAAAGCTGTTCGAGCTCTCGTCGCGGCGCCTGCACGAGCCGGTGGCCGACGTGCTCGATCCCCTCCTCGCGGCGGTCGAGGCCGACCCCGAGCTGGCACCGCGCCTTCCCGAGGTCATCGAGACCCTCGAGCACTACCTCGACTTCGCGGTCGAGACCGGCGCCTGGGAGGGCACCGACGCGCAGATCGATGCGAGTTCGGATCTGCTCGAGGACGCCTACGACATCAGCACCCGACTCCTCCTGCACCTGGTGGACGCCCTGGAAGACGTCGACGACGTGCCGCGCGCCGAGGAACGGGCCGCGTTCGAGAGCCTGCCATCCGCCGTCTCCACGCCCGAGCAGTTGACCGAGCGGCTGCACGAGGTGCTGCGCACCGCCGAGGGCGAGGCCACCTCCGAGCCACGGGCGCTGGCGCAGGAGCGCGTGCTCGGCCTGCTCTGCGTCGCCGCCAACCCGCTCCTGCTCCCCTCGACCCCGGTGGAGCAGATCGTCGAACTGCTCGACATCGCGGCCGGCGCCGCGGGCACGCTGTCGGGAGAGGCCGACGGCGAGACCGAGCGGATGCTGGGCGACCTGACCGGCGACGGCATCCTGACCCTCATCGGCCCGGCCGGCGATTCGCGGTACGAAGCCCCCGCGGGCCTGCGCGCGGCCCTGGCCGATGCGATCGACGACGTCGCCGACGAGCTTGGACTGTTCGACGACGGGCGCAATCCGCATCAGCCGGGCACGGTGCTGGGCCTGCGCGTCGAGGTGCCGGGATCGGAGCCGGCGGTGTGGCGGAGCCTGCTCCTGGAAGCCGACGCCGACCTGGGCGAACTGCACCTGGCCGTTCAGTTGAGCCTGGACTGGCCGAACACCGAGTCGCACGGCTTCACGGCGGCCGGCGAACCGGATGAGGTCTACACCTCCGCCGACAGATTCGACGACGAGCCCGACGACGAGCGGCTGGTCGACGAGAACGAGGTCGAGATCGGCGAGCTGCTCGCCGAGGTGGGTGACGAGGTGCGCTACGAGTACGGCGACGAGGAGCTGCGCCACGTCGTCATCCGTCTCGAGCGCGCCGAACCGGGCGCCGCGGCCGGCGGCGGAGCCGACCGCACGCTTCCCCGCTGCGACGGCTCGTCCCCCGAGGTGGACGTCACCGCCGCCGACGCACTGCTCGCGCCGCTCCGGCTGCGCTGAGGTCGCGCTCCGGGAGCGTCAGCGCTTCTTCGGCGCCGGCAGGATCTCGCGCAGGAACGTACCCGTGTGGCTCGCCTCGATCGTGGCGAGCTTCTCGGGTGTTCCCGTGCCGATGATCGTTCCGCCGCCCGATCCGCCCTCCGGACCGAGGTCGATCAGCCAGTCCGCCGACTTGATCACGTCGAGGTTGTGCTCGATCACGATCACCGTGTTGCCCTTGTCGACCAGGCCGTTCAAAACCAGCAGCAGCTTGCGCACGTCTTCGAAGTGCAGACCGGTGGTCGGCTCGTCGAGCACGTAGACGCTGCGGCCGTTCGAGCGGCGCTGCAGCTCGGTGGCAAGCTTGACGCGCTGCGCCTCGCCGCCGGAGAGCGTCGTGGCGCTCTGGCCGAGCCGCACGTAGCCGAGCCCCACCTCCACCAGCGTCTTCAAGAAGCGGTGGATGGCCGAGATCGGCTCGAAGAAGTCGGCCGCCTCACTGATCGGCATGTCGAGCACCTCGGCGATGTTCTTGCCCTTGTAGTGGATGCTCAGGGTGTCGCGGTTGTAGCGCGCTCCCCCGCACACCTCGCAGGCGACGTACACGTCGGGCAGGAAGTTCATCTCGATCTTGATGGTGCCGTCACCCGAGCAGGCCTCGCAGCGGCCGCCCTTGACGTTGAACGAGAACCGGCCCGCAAGGTACCCACGGGCCTTGGCTTCCGCGGTCTCGGCGAACAGGTTGCGGATGCGGTCGAACACACCCGTGTAGGTCGCCGGATTCGAGCGCGGGGTGCGGCCGATCGGGTTCTGGTCGACGTGCACGACCTTGTCGAGGTTCTCCAGCCCCGTGACGCGCTTGTGCTTGGCGGGCAGCTTGCGGGCGCCGTTGAGCTTGTTGGCGAGTACCCGGTACAGGATGTCGTTCACGAGGCTCGACTTGCCCGATCCGCTCACCCCGGTGACCGCGGTGAGCACGCCGAGAGGGAAGTCGGCCGTGACGTTCTTGAGGTTGTTCGCCTCGGCGCCCTGCACGGTGACCAGGCGCTTGCGGTCGATCGGCCGGCGCTTCTTGGGCACCTCGATCGACTTGCGGCCCGAGAGGTAGTCGCCGGTGAGCGAGTCCGTGTTCGCCAGCAGCTCGTCGTAGTGCCCGGAGTGCACCACGGTGCCCCCGTTCACGCCCGCACCCGGCCCGATGTCGACGATCCAGTCGGCGGTGCGGATGGTGTCTTCGTCGTGCTCCACCACGATCAGGGTGTTGCCGAGGCTCTTGAGCTTCACGAGGGTCTCGATCAGGCGCCGGTTGTCGCGCTGGTGCAGACCGATGCTCGGCTCGTCGAGCACGTAGAGCACGCCGGTGAGGCCGGAGCCGATCTGGGTGGCGAGACGGATGCGCTGGGCCTCGCCGCCGGAGAGCGACCCGGCGGCGCGCGCCAGGTCGAGGTAGCTCAGGCCGACCTCGATCAGGAAGTCGAGGCGGGCCTTGATCTCACGCAGCACCTGCGCACCGATCATGGCCTCGCGGTCGGTGAGGGTCAGGGTGCCCATGAAGCGCTGGGCGTCGGCGAGGCTGAGCTCGGAGACATCCGCGATGCTGTGCTCGTTGACGGTGACGGCCAGCACCTCGGGCTTCAGACGTTTGCCCTCGCAGACCGGGCACGGGATCTCGCGCAGGTATTCGCTCCAGCGCACGCGCTGCGAGTCGGACTCGGCCTGCAGGAACTGCCGCTCGATGTAGGGCATCACGCCCTCGAAGCCGGAGGTGTAGCTCATCTCCCGGCCGTAGCGGTTCTTCCACTTGACCTTGACCTCGAAGTTGTTGCCGCGCAGGATCGCCTCGCGCACCTCGGGGCTGAGCTTCTTCCACGGGGTGTTGAGCGAGAACTTGAGGTCGCGGGCGAGGCCGTCGAGCAGCTTCTCGTAGTACTGGAACAGGCCCTTGCCCTGCGTGGTCCAGGGGATGATGACGCCGTCGTTGATGCTGAGGTCTTCGTCGCCGAGCAGCAGGTCTTGGTCGACCGACATCCGCGTGCCGAGGCCGGAGCACTCGGGGCAGGCGCCGAACGGGGCGTTGAACGAGAAGGTGCGCGGCTCGATCTCGGTGAGCTGGATGGGGTGCTGGTTCGGGCAGGAGAGCTTCTCGGAGAAGGTCGACCAGGCCTCGGGGCCGTTCTCGTCGACGTAGTTGATCTGCACCAGGCCGTCGGTGAGGCGCAGGGCCGTCTCGAGCGAGTCGGTGAGCCGGCCGAGGATCTCGGGCCCGGCGACCAGGCGGTCGACCACCACCGAGATGTCGTGCTTGAACTGCTTCTTGAGCTTGGGCGGATCGCTCAGCTGCACCACGTCGCCGTCGACGACCGCGCGCGAGTAGCCGCCCGCGCTGAGCTCTTTGAAGAGGTCGACGAACTCGCCCTTCTTCTGCGAGACGACAGGGCTGAGGATCTGGTAGCGGACGCCGTCTTCGAGCTCCATCAGCTGGTCGGCGATCTGCTGCACGGTCTGGGCCGAGATGACCTCGCCGCAGACGGGACAGTGCGCGATGCCGATGCGCGCCCAGAGCAGACGCATGTAGTCGTAGATCTCGGTGATGGTGCCGACCGTCGAGCGCGGGTTGCGGTTGGTCGACTTCTGGTCGATCGAGACCGCCGGGCTCAGGCCCTCGATGAAGTCGACGTCGGGGCGGTCGACCTGACCCAGGAACTGGCGGGCGTAGGCGCTGAGGCTCTCGACGTACCGGCGCTGGCCCTCGGCGAAGATCGTGTCGAACGCGAGGCTCGACTTGCCCGACCCCGAGAGACCGGTGAACACGACGAGCGAATCGCGCGGGATCTCGATGTCGACATCCCGCAGATTGTGCACCCGCGCACCGTGCACGCTCAGCTTTCCGCTCGCCCCGTGGCGCAGCGCAGCAGCCGGCCCGGAGAGCTCTGCAGCCCGTTCACGGGCGAGTTCTTCGGAGGGGCTGAGGGCAAGGGAATCTGCGGAATCTAGGCTCGAAATCGACACCCCGAAAGTCTATGTCGACCCACCGACACCGGCCCGCGATTACGCTCTCGGCGGTACGCCGAGGGCGATACAACCACCGCGCTCTCGGCGGTACGCTTGCCGCTCCCACTGCCGCAACGAAGGAGTTTCGCGCGTTTCGTGGGCAACGACGGAGCCTCGTCCCGAATCGAGCCCGAGGCTCCGTCGTTGCGGTCAGCTGATGTGGCCGGCCTTCTCCATCTGGCGGAGTTCACGCTTGAGTTCGGAGACCTCGTCGCGCAGGCGGCCGGCCAACTCGAACTTGAGCTCGGCGGCGGCCTCGAGCATCTGCGAGTTGAGGTCAGCGATGATGCCTTCGAGGTCGTTCGCGCCGGCCGCGGCGATGCCCTCGCGGCGCAGGTTCGGGGTGGGGCTCTTCTTGCCTCGGCCCGAACGCTCGCGCAGCAGGTCGGCGGTGTCGGCGCCCTCGCGGGCCAGCGCCTCAGTGATGTCGGCGATCTTCTTGCGCAGGGGCTGGGGATCGATGCCGTGCAGCGTGTTGTACGCCACCTGCTTCTCGCGCCGGCGGTCGGTCTCGTCGATCGCGAGGCGCATCGAATCCGTCATCTTGTCGGCGTAGAGGTGCACCTCACCGGAGACGTTTCGAGCGGCACGGCCGATGGTCTGGATGAGCGAGGTCGACGAGCGCAGGAAGCCCTCCTTGTCGGCATCCAGGATCGCCACCAGCGACACCTCGGGCAGGTCGAGACCCTCCCGGAGCAGGTTGATGCCCACGAGCACGTCGTACACGCCCATCCGCAGTTCGGTGAGCAGCTCGACGCGGCGGAGCGTGTCGACATCCGAGTGCAGGTAGCGCACCCGCACCCCGGCCTCGGTGAGGTAGTCGGTGAGCTCTTCGGCCATCTTCTTGGTGAGCGTGGTCACCAGCACCCGCTCGTCTTTCGCGGCCCGGATGCGGATCTCCTCGAGCAGGTCGTCGATCTGCCCCTTCGAGGGCTTGATCACCAGCGTCGGGTCGATCAGGCCGGTGGGGCGGATGATCTGCTCCACCACGCCATCCGCGATGCCCATCTCGTACTTGCCGGGCGTGGCCGAGAGGTAGACCGTCTGCCCCACCCGGTTCTTGAACTCGTTCCACTTCAGCGGCCGGTTGTCGAGCGCGCTCGGCAGCCGGAAGCCGTGATCGACCAGCGTGCGCTTGCGCGAGGAGTCGCCCTCGTACATGGCGCCGATCTGCGGCACGGTGACGTGCGACTCGTCGATCACCACGAGGAAGTCGTCGGGGAAGAAGTCGAGCAGGCAGTGCGGTGCCTCGCCCGGCGCGCGGGCGTCGATGTGGCGGGAGTAGTTCTCGATGCCCGAGCAGAAGCCGATCTGCTGCATCATCTCCAGGTCGAAGGTGGTGCGCATCCGCAGCCGCTGGGCTTCGAGCAGCTTGCCCTCGCGCTCGAGCACAGCCAGCCGGTCGTGCAGCTCGGTCTGGATGGTCTCGATGGCGCGGTGCATCACATCCGTGTCGGCCACGTAGTGCGAGCCCGGGAACACCGAGACCGACTCCAGCTTCTTCACGATGTCGCCGGTGAGCGGATGCAGGGCGTAGAGCCCCTCGATCTCGTCGCCGAACATCTCGATGCGGATGGCCAGCTCCTCGTACATCGGGATGATCTCGATGGTGTCGCCACGCACCCGGAAGTTGCCGCGCGAGAAGTCGACGTCGTTGCGCTGGTACTGCATCGACACGAAGCGCCGGATGAGCTTGTCGCGGTTGATGCGGTCGCCCACCTGCAGCGCGATCATCGCCTTGAGGTACTGCTCGGGAGCCCCGAGGCCGTAGATGCAGGACACGGTCGAGACGACGACCACATCGCGGCGCGAGAGCAGCGAGTTGGTGGTGGAGTGCCGCAGCCGCTCGACCTCGGCGTTGACCGACGAGTCCTTCTCGATGAAGGTGTCGGTCTGCGGCACATAGGCCTCGGGCTGGTAGTAGTCGTAGTACGAGACGAAGTACTCCACCGCGTTGTTCGGCATCAGCTCGCGGAACTCGTTCGCCAGCTGCGCCGCGAGCGTCTTGTTGTGCGCGAGCACCAGCGTGGGCCGCTGCACCTGCTCGATCAGCCAGGCCGTGGTGGCCGACTTTCCGGTACCGGTGGCGCCCAGCAGCACGACATCCGTCTCGCCGGCGTTGATGCGGCCCGCGAGCTCGGCGATGGCCGCCGGCTGGTCTCCACTCGGCGTGTATTCACTGATGACCTCGAAGGGGTGTACAGAGCGAGTGGGTTCCATGCAATAAGTTTAGGTTGGGCCACCGACACCAGCGTCGGTGCTCGCTGAGAGCGATACGCAGGACGACGCGATACGCCGGGCGTCCCCCTCTCCCACCACCACACCGAGGCGGAACTTCAGATGAGAATTGGAATCCTGACCAGCGGCGGAGACTGCCCCGGTCTGAACGCGGTCATCCGCGGCGCCGTGCTGAAAGGCACCGAGATCAACGGGCAGGAGTTCGTCGGCTTCAAAGACGGCTGGCGCGGTGTCGTCAACGGCGACATCATGGGCCTCGAGCGCAGCGACGTGCGCGGCATCGGCAAGCAGGGCGGCACCATCCTCGGCACCTCCCGCACCAACCCCTTCGAGGGCAACGGCGGCCCCGAGCGCATCCAGGAGAACCTCGACCGCCTCGGCATCGACGCCATCATGGCCATCGGCGGCGAGGGCACCCTCGCGGCGGCCAAGCGGCTGACGGATGCCGGGCTCAAGATCGTGGGTGTGCCCAAGACGGTCGACAACGACCTCGACGCCACCGACTACACCTTCGGTTTCGACACCGCCGTGCAGATCGCCACCGAGGCCATGGACCGTCTGCGCACCACGGGCGACTCGCACAGCCGCTGCATGGTGGCCGAGGTGATGGGCCGGCACGTCGGCTGGATCGCCCTGCACTCGGGCATGGCGGCGGGAGCGCACGCCATCCTGATCCCGGAGCAGGAGACGAGCCTGGAGCAGGTCGCCGAATGGGTGCGCAGCGCCGCCGACCGCGGACGGGCACCGCTGGTGGTCGTGGCCGAGGGCTTCAAGCCCGACCAGACCGACGACGCGCACTCCGAGCGCGGGCTCGACGCCTTCGGCCGTCCGCGCCTGGGCGGTATCGGCGAGCGGCTCGCCCCGATGATCGAGGAGCTCACGGGCATCGAGACCCGGGCCACCACGCTCGGCCACATCCAGCGCGGCGGCGTGCCCACCGCGTTCGACCGGGTGCTCGCCACCCGCCTCGGCATGGCCGCCTCCGACATCGTGCAGGAGGAGGCCTGGGGCCGGATGGTGGCGCTGGCCGGCACCGAGATCACCACGGTCGCCTTCGAAGACGCGCTGGGCAAGCTCAAGACCGTTCCGCAGCACCGCTACGAGGAAGCCGCGATGCTCTTCGGCTGATGCCCTCCTGTTCAGAGTTGCAGAAATAACGAGGACCGGGGCCGTATAGGGCGCCGGTCCTCGTTATTTCTGCAACTCTGAACCGAATGCGCTCGCGAACCGCACCCCGACGCCCGGCCGGAGCTGGGCGGCCAGATCCACGGCCGCCTCCGTGAGCACGCCGATCACGGGGTACCCGCCCGTCACGGGGTGATCGCGCAGGAAGAGCACCGGATGCCCGCTCGGCGGCACCTGCACGGCGCCGGCCACCATCCCCTCGCTCGGCAGCTCGCCGTCGTAGCCAGGGGCACGGAGCAGGGCCGCCCCGCCTGCGGCCAGCGCCATCCGCACGCCCACCCGATTCGACTCGGGGCTGACGGTCCAGAGCTGGTCGAGCAGTGCGCGCCAGCCACGGTCGCCGAACCAGTCGTCGCGCGGGCCGCGCGTCAGCGTCAGCCGCACCGGCCCGGCGCTCGGCAGGGGCGGAGGGATGAACGAATCCGGCGGCCAGTCGCCCGCCTCCACGGACGCCGACAGGATGTCGCCGGCCTTCAGCGGGGCCGGCCCGAGCCCGCTCAGCACATCCGTGGACCGGCTGCCCAGAACGGGTTCGGCGGCGAATCCGCCGCGCAGGGCGAGGTAGTTCCGGAGCCCCTCGGTGGGCGCCGCGACCTCCACCACCTCCCCCGCGAACACGGTGAAGGCGTAGCCGGTCGGAGACTCGAACCCGGCCGTGGACGCTCCGGCCCGCTGCACGAGCACGGTGGCCGGAGCACCGGTGACCGCCACGAACGCCGTGCGGAGCGCCCGCATCCGCAGCCCGCCGAAGGTCACCTCGAGGCAGGCCGCACCCGGTCGGTTGCCGACGAGCCGGTTCGCCGCCGCGTACGCGCCGCGGTCGGCCGCGCCCGACGCGGTCACGCCGAGGTGCGCGAATCCCGGCCTGCCCTCGTCCTGCAGCAGGGTAAGGAACCCGGATGCCTGTACCTCGAACATCGCGGGGCGCGTCGGGTCCACCCTCGACCCCGTCCCGGCCTCATCGCTCATGGATGAACCTCACCCGCGTCCCCGGTGCCAGAAGCGCCGGCTGCGCACGGCTCGCATCCCAGAGCCGCACCTCCGTCGTCCCGATGAGGTGCCACCCGCCCGGCGAGGCACGGGGGTAGATGCCGCAGAAGCCCGCGGCGAGGGCGATGGATCCGGCGGGCACGGCGGTGCGCGGCGTTTCGCGACGGGGCACCGTGAGCGGCTCGTCCTCCCCCACCAGGTAGGCGAACCCCGGTGCGAATCCGATGAAGGCCGAGGTCCAGAGCTGACCGGTGTGCCGGTGGATGACCTCGTCGACACCGATGCCGAGCAGCGCGGCGACCTCGCCGAGATCCGGCCCGTCGTAGCGGGCGAGGATCTCCACGGGCTCGGAGGAAGAGGCCGCGTCGGAACGGGCACGAAGGTCGGTGGCACCCGATGCAGCTGCCGGCGGCTCGGGTTCTTGCCGCAGGGCGCTCCTCTCCCCCCGCGTACTCGAGGCGGCCGCCGTGAGCCATGCTTCGGCCCGGGAAGCACCGATCCGTTCGCGGTCGAAGACCAGCAACACCGTGCGCGCGGCGGGAACCAGCTCCACCACCCACCCCGGCGTGTCCGCCCGCAGGCGGCCGTAGAGGTCGACGGCGACCCGCGCATCCGGAACCTCCACCAGCAGCGCCGACTCCCCCATCGGCCGGATGCGCATCGTGCCGTCGGTCATCGCGGATCGGTCGCGGTCATCGGGCCGAGAAAGCCCGCACGTCCAGGCCCGCCGCCTCGAACGTCTCCCGAACCGCCCGGGCGATGCCGACCGCGCCGGAGGTGTCGCCGTGCACGCACACGGTCTCGGCCGACAGGGCTATGTCATGACCCTCGATCGAGGTGATGACGCCCTCGGTGGCCAGGCGCAGCATCCGCTCGGCGATCTCGCCGGGATCGTGCAGCACCGCACCCGGCTCGGTGCGGGAGACCAGGCTGCCGTCGGCGCGGTACGCACGGTCGGCGAAGGCCTCGGGCACGAAGCGCAGGCCTTCGGATTCGGCGACGCGGGCGATCTCCGACTCGGGCAGACCGACCAGCGCGAGCTCGGGGTCGACCGCCAGCACCGCGTCCACCACGGCGGCCGCCTGGCGCTCGTCGTGCACGATGCGGTTGTAGAGGGCGCCGTGCGGCTTGACGTAGTGCACGCGGGTTCCGGCCGCCGCGGCGAGTCCCTGGAGCGCCCCGATCTGGTAGACGACGTCGGCCGTCAGCTCGGCGCTCGGCGGATCGGCGTCGCGCCGCCCGAAGCCGCGCAGATCGGGGTAGGAGACGTGCGCGCCCACATCCACCCGGCGGGCGACCGCCTGCCGGAGCGTGCCGAGCAGACCGGCCGGGTCGCCTCCGTGGAAACCGCAGGCGACGTTCGCGCTGGTGACGACGTCGAGCATGCTTCGGTCGTCGCCCATCGTCCAGGCTCCGTACGACTCCCCGAGGTCGGCGTTCAGATCGATGCGGCTCATCGGATGCCCGTCCTCAGCTGTTCTGCGGGTCGCGGATGAGGATGGTCTGCCAGACCGCGTCGACCTGGGCGAGCGTCTCGTCCAGGGTTCCTCCGGAGTCGATCACGACGTCGGCGAGGGTGCGGCGCTCCTCGTCGCCGGCCTGGCTGCCGATCCGGCGTTCCGCCTCCTCGCGCGACATGCCGCGAAGGGTGATCAGCCGCTCGATCCGCTGCTCGGCCGGTGCCTCGACCACGATCACGTACTCGAACTGGCCGCCCCGGCGACCGCCGGTCTCGGCCAGCAGCGGGATGTCGTAGACGACCACGGCATCCGCGTCCTCGGCGCTGATGGCTGCCAGCTTCGCCGCGAGGAGGTCTTTCACCGCCGGGTGCGTGATGCCGTTGAGGTCGAGCCTGGCCTGCTCGTCGGCGAACACGATCGCGCCGAGGGCCGGACGGTCGAGGCTTCCGTCGGCGGCGATGACCCGGTCGCCGAAGCGGTGACGGATGGCGTCGAGACCCGCGGATCCGGGGGCCACGGCCTCCCGGGCCAGCTGGTCGGCGTCGATGGTGACGGCGCCGAGCTCGGCGAGGCGCCGGGTCACGGTCGATTTGCCCGCGGCGATACCGCCGGTGAGTGCGATCAGATACACGGTTTCATGCTACCGGGCGCCCCGATCGCCGAACCTGCCACTGGACAAGGTGCCGCCCTTTAACGGCCGGAAGGCCGCCCCCGAGGGAACGGCCTTCCGGTGTGCTGCAGAACAGCGATGTGGAACTAGTTGTTCGAGCTGAGCTTCTCGCGCAGCGCAGCGAGGGTCTCGTCGTCGGCGAGGGTGCCGGCGCCGGTCGACTCGCTCGAGAACGAGGAGGAACCCGAAGGGATGTCGCTGGCAGCGGCCACCTCGGCCGAGGTCGCGACCTGCTTCTTGTGGGCCTCCCAGCGAGCCTGGGCCTCAGCGTACTGCTGCTCCCATGCCTCGCGCTGGGTGTCGAAGCCCTCTTTCCACTCGTTGGTCTCCGGGTCGAAGCCCTCGGGGTACTTGTAGTTCCCCTGGTCGTCGTACTCGGTGAGCATGCCGTAGAGCGCCGGGTCGAACTCGGTGCCCTCGGGGTCGACGCCGTCGTTCGCCTGCTTCAGCGAGAGGCTGATGCGACGACGCTCGAGGTCGATGTCGATGACCTTGACGAAGACCTCGTCGCCGACCGACACGACCTGCTCGGCGAGCTCGACGTGCTTGCCGGAGAGCTCGGAGATGTGCACCAGACCCTCGATGCCCTCGGCGACGCGGACGAACGCACCGAACGGCACCAGCTTGGTGACCTTTCCGGGCGCGACCTGGCCGATGGCGTGGGTACGGGCGAACACCTGCCACGGGTCTTCCTGCGTCGCCTTGAGCGACAGCGAGACGCGCTCGCGGTCGAGGTCGACCTCGAGGATCTCGACGGTGACCTCCTGGCCCACCTCGACGACCTCGGAGGCGTGCTCGATGTGCTTCCAGGACAGCTCGGAGACGTGCACGAGGCCGTCGACGCCGCCCAGATCCACGAACGCACCGAAGTTGACGATCGACGAGACGACGCCCTTGCGGACCTGCCCCTTCTGGAGGTTGTTGAGGAAGGTGGTGCGGCTCTCGGACTGCGTCTGCTCGAGCAGGGCACGGCGCGACAGCACGACGTTGTTGCGGTTCTTGTCGAGCTCGAGGATCTTCGCCTCGATCTCCTGGCCCAGGTACGGGGTCAGGTCGCGCACGCGGCGCAGCTCGATCAGCGAAGCCGGGAGGAAGCCGCGGAGTCCGATGTCGACGATGAGGCCACCCTTGACGACCTCGATGACCGAACCGGTCACCACGCCGTCGGCGTCCTTGATCTTCTCGACGTCGCCCCACGCACGCTCGTACTGAGCACGCTTCTTGGAGAGGATGAGGCGGCCTTCTTTGTCTTCCTTCTGGAGGACCAGGGCCTCGACCAAGTCGCCGACCTGGACGACCTCGGTGGGGTCGACGTCGTGCTTGATGGAGAGTTCACGCGAAGGGATGACACCCTCCGTCTTGTAACCGACGTCGAGGAGGACCTCGTCGCGGTCGATCTTCACGACGGTGCCTTCGATGAGGTCTCCGTCGTTGAAGAATTTCAGAGTCTTTTCGACCGCGGCGAGGAAGTCTTCAGCAGATCCGATGTCGTTTATGGCGACCTGCTTGGTTGCCTTTTCGGTCGTTGCGATTGTCATGTAGTGGTTGCTCCGTTATGGACATAGCTCGGGCCTGCCGCGAGTGATGCATATGGTGTACCGACCGGGTCGGTTCCGCGACAGGCGTGCGGATGGTAGTCACAAATGTGACACTCTAGTCTAGCTGTCGTTTGCGGCCCGCGGCAAGCCGCACTCAGACGGGTGTCGACGCCTCGTCGCGGCCGCGATCCGGCCCGAGGATGTCGGCCAGGGCGGCCTCGTGGTCGCGGAACGCGAAGTCGTAGCCCGCGGCCTCGAGGCGCTCGGGCACGACCCAGCGGCTCTTCAGCACCAGCTCGGTCTCGGTGTGGATGACGGCCGAGCCGAGTTCGAGCATCCAGCGCCAGGCGGGCAGGCCGATGGGGATGCCGGCGGCACGGCGCACCGAGGCCATGAAGGTGCGGTTGTCGGTGGGGTGCGGGGCGGCCGCGTTCACGGGCCCCTCGATCTCGGGGTGCCCTTCGAGGAAGCGGATGATGCCCAGCACGTCGCGCAGATGGATCCAGCTGAACTTCTGGCGCCCGCCGCGGGAGCGCGGACGATAGACGTGGAAGGTACCGGCGGCGCGGCGGGCTGGGGTGGACGGCCAGCGACCGTCGAGCTGAGGGCCGCCGAGGCCCACCTTGGCGAGCATCCGGATCGGCGCCAGGGCACTGCCGTCGCCGAGCACGATCGCCATCCGCAGCGCCACACGGCGGGTGGCGGGCAGCTCGCCGCGGAAGAACTCCTCCTCCCAGCTGGTGGCCACGTTCACCGAGAAGCCCTCGCCGATCTCGCCGGTCGACTCCGTCATCGGGCGGTCGTCGGCGTGCCGGTAGATGGTGGCGGTGGAGGCGTTGATCCAGAGCCGGGGCGGGTGGGAGGCGGCCGCGACGGCCGTCTGCAGTTCGCGGGTGGTCGCCAGGCGCGAACGGAAGATCTCGGCCCGGTTCGTGGGCGTGTACCGGCAGTCGACGCTCTTGCCGGCGAGATTGATCACGAGGTCGGCGCCGTCGATCAGTTCCGTGATGGCGGCCAGGTCGCCCCAGTGGGCATCAGAGCCCTGCGCATCGGGGCCCTTTCCTTCAGGGCCACGCGCATCGGGGCTCTTTCCTTCCGGGCCACGCACACCAGGGCCGCCGTCTCCGCCGCTCCGGCGCCCGATCCGTGCCACCTGCGCGCCTTCCTCCCGGAACGCCCGCACCAGGTACTCGCCGATGAAACCGGAGGCACCCGCGATCACGACCCGCCGGGCGCCCGTCATCCGCGCGCCTTGCGGGCCGCCGTCGACGACGATCCGGCGGGAACGGCTGCCGATCCCTCCGAGGACGAGGGCTTCGTGCGCACCTCATAGCGGAAAGCGCCCGTGTACTCGTAGAGCCGGCCGAGCAGCGGCGCCTCCACGACCACCGAGACCCGCTGGGCCCCGGATGCTCCCTCAGCGGCGCCCGGCAGGCGCGCGTGATCGTCGAAGCGTTCCACCAGCGACACCCGAGGGGCCAGGATGCCGGGCACCCGAAGATGGCTCCGCCCGATCCGGATCTCGAACGCCGTCGACCGCAGGTGGAACTCCCCCCGCAGCACCCGGCTCGCCAACCGCACCCGGAACCGGCGCGTGAAGCCGAGATGGTCGACGAGCCCGTCGTGACCGGCCCGCTCGGCCGTGATCGCGTCGACCATCGTGCGGGCGCCGCCGAGGAAGTGGAAGCGGCGCACGGCGACGACCGCCGTGTTGCCGTCGCGGTCGGTGAGCGGGGCGTTGACCACGGTGAACGGCACGTTCTTCTCCCAGACCGGGAAGAGCATCCCCTGCCGGGAGAGCAGGTGCAGCGCAGGCCAGAGCCAGCGTCGGGGCGTGCCGACCACCTCGAAGACCCCACTGCCGTAGCCACGGTGGCCGGCGGGCAGACCGCCGAAGTAGGCACGGAGAGCGGGATGCAGGTCGTCGAGCGAGGATGCGGACGTGAGCTCGTACGGCGAGCGGCGAGTGCGCGTGGTGGGGCGCGGGCCGACCATGGCCGCCTCCTACTTCTCGCCGCTCGGCGCGGACGACTCGCCGAGCAGAGCGGAACGCAGGGTGTCGAGCCGCACACCGCCGAGGTCGAGCGCGGTGCGATGGAACTCCTTCGAGGAGAAGGCCTCCTTCTCGCGGGCGCGATAGACGTCGCGGATCTCCTCCCAGATGCGCTGGCCGATCTTGTACGAGGGCGCCTGACCGGGCCAGCCCAGGTAGCGGTTGACCTCGAAGCGGATGAAGGCGTCGTCCATGTTCACGTTCTGGCGCATGAAGTCGAGGGCGTAGCCGGCATCCCAGGTGCCCTGCCCGTCGAGGCGGGGCTTCTGCAGGTGCACTCCGATGTCGAGCACCACGCGAGCGGCGCGCATCCGCTGGCCGTCGAGCATGCCGAGGCGGTCTGCCGGGTCGTCGAGGTAGCCGAGCTCCTCCATCAGGCGCTCGGCGTAGAGCGCCCAGCCCTCGGCGTGACCGCTGGTGCCGGCCAGCTGGCGGCGCCAGGTGTTGAGCTTGGCCCGGTTGTAGACGGCCTGCCCGATCTGCAGGTGATGGCCGGGAACACCCTCGTGGTAGACGGTGGTGAGCTCGCGCCAGGTGTCGAACTCGGTGACGCCCTCGGGCACCGACCACCACATCCGGCCGGGGCGGGAGAAGTCGTCGGTGGGGCCGGTGTAGTAGATGCCGCCCTCGTGGGTGGGCGCGATCATGCACTCCAGCGCCCGGATCTCCTCCGGGATGTCGAAGTGCGTGGCGCCGAGCTCGGCGACCGCGCGGTCGCTGGTGGCCTGCATCCACTCCTGCAGCGCCTCGGTGCCGTGCAGTTTGCGGCTCTCGTCGCGGTCGAGGAAGGCGATGGCTTCCTGCACGGATGCCCCGGGCAGGATCTCCTCGGCGATCGCCTCCTGCTCGCGCGCCATGCGGCCGAGCTCTTCGATGCCCCACTCGTAGCTCTCGTCGAGGTCGATCGTGGCCCCGAGGAAGCGGCGCGACTGCAGGGCGTAGATGTCGCGGCCCACGGCGTCTTGCTCGGTGGCGACCGGCGCGAGCTCGTTCTCGAGGAACTGCGCCAGCTTCGAGTAGGCCTCGGAGGCGGTGGCGGCCCCACGGTCGAGGTCGGCGCGCAGCGTGGCGGGCAGCCCCTCGGTGGCGGGCGAGGCGACGAAACCGGTGAAGAAGCTCTCCGGCCCGGAGTTCTTGCGGGCCTGGGCCAGCACCTCCACGACCTGGCGCACGGCGGGCGTGATGTCGTGGCGCATGCCGTCGCGCAGGGTGACGATGTAGCCGTCGACGGCCTCCTCGACGGCCGAGAGGCGCTTGGCGATGGTGGACCAGTCGTCGGGCGACTCCGTGGGCATCAGGTCGAAGACCTCGCGGATGTGCTGGGACGGCGAGTCGATGACGTTGAGGTCGCGCAGGGCCAGGCGGGCCTCGGCGCTCTCGACGGCGAGCTCGAGCTCGCCCGTGAGATCGGCCTTGGTGACCTCGTCGACGGCGTCGGCGGTCTCGGTGGCCGCCAGTTCGGCGAGCACCCCCTTCACCGCCGCCAGGTGCCGTTCGTGACCCTCGGGCGACAGGTCGCCGAAACGGTCGTTCACCTCGGTGCGGCCGATGTAGGTGCCGAGCACCGGCTCGAGCTCGACGAGGGTGTCGACCCAGGTCTCGGCGATCCGGTCGATGGCGGTGGGTGCCCGCAGGCCTTCGGGGGAAGCGGTGGAACTGCTCATTCCTCGACCCTATGACACCCGGCCGACACCGGGGGTGGTAAGGCTTTCATGACAGCATCGCTGTGGATTCCACAGGTGGATTCGTGGACTTTCCCCCGCTCCGTTCCCGCAATTGACTTATTCGAACATATATTCGAACATGAGGGCATGACGGATGCCGCGCTCACGCTCTCCTCCCCCGCTCCGGCGGGCGAGGAGATCCGTCTGCTGCAGTCGCGCATCCAGCAGATGCAGGCCACCAAGCTCGACACGCGGGCGGTGCGCACGCATCCGGCGCTCGAATCGCTGCTGCCGGGAGGAGCGCTGCGCTCCGGCGCCGCCTACTCGGTCGAGCACTCGACCGCGCTGGTCATGGCGCTGATGGCCGGCCCTTCGGCCGACGGGGTGTGGTGCGGCGTGGTGGGCATGCCCGACTTCGGGGTGGAGGCGGCCTCGCGGTTCGGCATCGATCTCGAGCGGCTCGCCCTCGTGCCGCACCCCGGCGAGGAGTGGCTCACGGTCACCGCGGCGATGGCCGACGTGGTGGGGGTGGTGGTGACGCGGATGCCGGCCCGGGTGCCCGATTCGGTGGTGGCCCGGCTGCAGTCGCGCATCCGGCAGCGGGCGGCCACACTGATCGTGCTCGGCGACTGGCCGCAGAGCGAGGCGACGCTGCGCATCACCGAGAGCACCTGGTCGGGCATCGGTCTGGGGCACGGGCACCTGGCCGCACGCCAGGCGATGGTGTCGGCCACGGCGCGGACGGGCTCCGGGCGGCCCCGCCGGGCACGGTTGTGGCTGCCCGATCGAGACGAATCGTTCCGGCCGGTACTCGAGCAGGCGGGCACCTCCCGCGGTCTGGCGCATGACGTCGGCACGTCGGGGGCTCACGGCTCGGATGCTCCGGGCTCCGCCGCTCCTGTCTGGCGATTGCGCGAGGTGGCGGGATGAGCGCGGCGCCGGCTCCGGTGCGTTCGGTCGTGCTCTGGTGCCCCGACTGGCCGGTCACGGCCACCGCGGGGTTCGAGGGGGTGTCGGCCGAGGAGCCGATCGCCGTGGTCGAGAAGGGTGTGGTCTACGCCTGCTCGGCGGCCGCCCGGGCCGACGGGGTGCGCCGCGGGCTCCGGTTGCGGGAGGCGCAGGCGCGCAGTCCGCAGCTGCGCGACTTCGAGCACGATCCGGTGCGCATCAACCGCGCCTTCGAGCCCTTCATCGCGGCGCTGGAGGAGATGAGCCCGCAGGTGCAGATCGTGCGGGCCGGCAGCTGCGCCCTGCGGGCCAGAGGTCCTTCCCGGTATTACGGCGGCGAGCATGCGGCGGCCCTGGCCTTCCTCGAGCGCTTCGCCGCGCTGGGGGTGACGGATGCGCGCGTCGGCATCGCCGACGGGCTGTTCGCGGCCGATCAGGCGGCCAGGCTCCCCGGGGTCGACCTCATCCGGATCGTGCCGGTGGGGCAGTCGCCGCACTTCCTCTCGGGGCTGCCGGTGCAGCTGCTGGCCGAGGAGGAGCTCACGGCACTGCTCTGGCGGCTGGGCATCCGCACCCTGGGCGAATTCGCGGTACTGCCGGCGGAAGACGTGCGCTCCCGCTTCGGCGAGCCGGGCGCGTGGGCGCACTCCCGGGCGAGCGGGCTCGACGGCACCCCGGTCACTCCGCGCATCCCGCCCGAGGTGCGGGAGAGCGTCACCGACTTCGAGCCGGGGCTGGACCGCATCGACCAGATCGCCTTCGGCATCCGGGCCGCCGCCGACCGCTTCGTCGACGAGCTGGCCGCGGCCCGCTTCGTCTGCACGGCCCTGCGGGTGGAGCTCACGCCCGAGCGCGGGCCGGCCAGGGAGCGCAGCTGGCTGCATCCGCGCTGGTTCGGCTCCACCGACGTGGTCGACCGGGTGCGCTGGCAGCTGCAGGGCGGCAGCATGATCGAGAGCGCCCTCACCTCGCCGATCGTGCGGGTGCGCATCACGGCCGAGACCATCGACCACAGCTTCCACCACGAGACCGGCCTCTGGGGCAGCGGCTCCGACGAGCGGATCCACCACGGGCTGTCCCGGGTGCAGAGCATCGTGGGGCACGAGGGCGTGCTCACGGCCACGATCGGCGGCGGCAGGTCACCGCGCGAGCGCCAGTTGCTCGTGCCGTGGGGCGATCGGGTCGACGACCGGCAGGTGGTGGCCTCCCGCCCGTCGAGACGCCGGGCCGCGACGGCCCCCGAGATCGCGCCCTGGCCGGGGAGCATCCCGCCGCCCCTGCCCACCACCGTGTTCGACCGGCCGCGCGCGGTCGTGGTGCTCGCCGCCGGAGAGAAAGACGTCGTGATCACCGAGCGCGGGCTCCTCTCGGCTCCGCCGGTCGTCTTCTCCCCCGATCCCGGCGGCCGGCGCCTGCGGCCGCTCGAGGCCTGGGCGGGCCCCTGGCCGGTCTACGAGCGCTGGTGGGACTCCGCCGCCCGCCGCCGCTTCACCCGCTTCCAGGTGGTGGATGCCGACGGCACCGCCTGGCTCCTCGCCCTGGAGAACGGCCGCTGGTGGGCGGAGGCCAGATATGACTGAGTTGATTTGTTCGCCGCCGCCCCTGCGGCGAACCATGCGGTGCGTTGCGCTCGCTCACGCTGTGGCCGCCCTCCTGGCGGGAAAGCGACGTACACGCCGCCGCTTTCCCGCTGCCGGGGCCACTACTCACGCGCGGACGCTTCCAAAGTGGGGTGGCTGATGGGGTGGCAGAATCCGCCGATTCCTTGGTCGGAGTTGGAGCGGCAGATGTCGGGGCGCACTCGGCCTACGGGGCCGATGGCGAGCGAGGAGACGCACTCGCGCAAGCGGCCCGCGTATGTGCCGCCGCCGGTCGAGGCCTCGGGCGACGCGACCGCCGTGGTGCCCTACGCCGAACTGCACGCGCACTCCACGTTCAGTTTTCTCGACGGGGCGTCCTCGCCCGAAGAGCTCGTGCAGGAGGCGGCGCACCTGCAGCTGAGCGCGCTCGCCCTCACCGATCACGACGGCTTCTACGGCCTGGCCCGCTTCGCCGAAGCGGCCGAGATGCACCACGTCCGCACCGTGTTCGGCACCGAGCTCTCCCTCGATCTGAGCAAGCCGCAGAACGGATCGGCCGACCCCGAAGGCTCCCACCTGCTGGTGCTCGCCCGGCAGCAGGCGGGCTACCACCGGCTGGCCGGCGCCATCACCACGGCGCAGCTCGCCCCCGGCGCCGAGAAGGGCAGGCCGCTCTACTCCCTCGAGCAACTGGCCGCCGACGCGGACGGCCACTGGATGGTGCTCACCGGCTGCCGCAAGGGACAGGTGCGCCAGGCCCTCGCCCTCGAAGGCCCCGTCGGCGCAGGCCGGGAGCTCGACCGGCTGGTGGACCTGTTCGGCCCCGAGAACGTGCTCGTCGAACTCAGCGATCGCGGGCATCCGCTGGACAGCAGCATCAACGACGCCCTGTTCGGCCTGGCCGAGGCCCGGGGACTGATGGCCGTCGCCACGGGCAACGTGCACTACGCCACCCCCGATCGGCACCGCCTGGCGGAGGCCGTGGCCGCCGTCCGTGCCCGCCGCAGCCTCGACGAGCTCGACGGTTGGCTGCCCGCCGCGCCGATGGCCCACTTGCGATCGGGCGCCGAGATGGCGCAGCGATTCGGCCGCTACCCCGGCGTGGTGCAGAACACCGTCGAGGTGGCCGAGCAACTCGCCTTCGAGCTGCGCCGGGCGAAGCCGCGCCTGCCGCGGCAGAACGTGCCGGAAGGCCACACCCCCATGTCGTACCTGCGGGAGCTCGTACTGGCCGGCGCGGCCGAGTGCTACCCGGGGGCCGGGCCGGAGGTCTGCGAGCGGATCGAGAAGGAGCTCCGCGTGATCGAGATGAAGGACTTCGCCGGCTACTTCCTGATCGTCTGGGACATCGTGCGCGAGGCCCGCGCCCGCGGCATCCTCTGCCAGGGGCGGGGCTCGGCCGCCAACTCGGCCGTCTGCTACGTGCTGAGGATCACCGCCGTCGATCCGATCGCCTGCCTGCTGCCGTTCGAGCGCTTCCTCTCCGCGCTCCGCGAGGAGGAGCCCGACATCGACGTCGACTTCGACTCCGATCGCCGTGAGGAGGTCATCCAGTACGTCTACGACAAGTACGGGCGCCGCAATGCCGCCCAGGTGGCCAACGTCATCCAGTACCGGCCGAAGTTCGCGGTGCGTGACATGGCGAAGGCGCTCGGGCACAGCCCCGGCCAGCAGGATGCCTGGTCGAAGCAGATCGAGCGGTGGGGGCCGATGGTCGAGAGCGGCGACCACGACATCCCGCCCGAGGTGATCGAGCTCGCCACCGGGCTGCTCGGCTTTCCCCGGCACCTGGGCATCCACTCCGGCGGCATGGTGCTCACCGACCAGCCCGTGGGCGAGGTCTGCCCGATCGAGAACGCGCGGATGGACAAGCGCACCGTGCTGCAGTGGGACAAAGACGACTGCGCCTGGATGGGCCTGGTGAAGTTCGACCTGCTGGGGCTCGGGATGCTCTCGGCGCTGCAGTACACCTTCGATCTCGTGAAGGAGTCGACCGGCCGGCAGTGGGATCTGCACAGCATCCCCAAAGAGGAGCAGGGCGTCTACGACATGCTGTGCCGGGCCGACTCGATCGGCGTCTTCCAGGTGGAGAGCCGGGCGCAGATGGGCACGCTCCCCCGGTTGCAGCCGCGGCGGTTCTACGACCTGGTGGTGGAGATCGCGCTGATCCGGCCGGGGCCCATCCAGGGCGGGGCGGTGCATCCGTTCATCCGGCGCAAGCTCGGCTTCGAGGAGGTGACCTACCAGCATCCGAAGCTCGTGCCGGTGCTCGAGCGCACCCTCGGGGTGCCGCTGTTCCAGGAGCAGCTGATGCAGATGGCGATGGCGGTCGGCGGATGCGACGGCGACGACGCCGACCTGCTGCGGCGGGCAATGGGCTCCAAGCGCGGGCTCGAGAAGATCTCGCGGCTGAAGACGAAGCTCTACGAGGGGATGGCCGGCAACGGCATCACCGGCGAGCTGGCCGACGACATCTACCAGCGCATCGAGGCCTTCGCGAACTTCGGCTTCGCCGAGAGCCATTCCACGAGCTTCGCCCTGCTGGTGTACGCCAGCTCGTGGTTCAAGCTGCACTACCCCGCCGCGTTCCTGGCGGCGCTGCTGCGGGCGCAGCCGATGGGCTTCTACTCGCCGCAGACGCTGACGGCGGACGCCCGGCGGCACGGCGTGGAGGTGCGCCGCCCCGACATCCAGCGCTCGGGGGTGCAGGCCGGACTCGAGCCCTCGCTGCTCGCCGACTCGGGGACGGTGGCCGAGACCGGGCTCGACGAGTGCGTGCACACCCCCGCCCCGGTGCCGGAGACGTTCGACCGCGACGCCCCCGACCGCACGGCCGAACACCGGCGCGACGGCGACCTGGCGGTGCGCCTGGGCCTGGCCGAGGTCACCTCGATCGGCGAGAAGCTCGCCCAGCGGATCGTCACCGAGCGCGACCAGCACGGCCCCTACCTCAGCATGGGCGACCTCGCCCGCCGGGTGGGCCTCACCACCTCGCAGCTGGAAGCCCTCGCCACCGCCGGCGCCTTCGAATCGCTCGGCCTCACCAAGCGCGAGGCGCTCTGGGAGTCGGGCAACGCCTCGCAGGAGCGGGCCGAATACCTGCCGGGCACCTTCGTCTCGGTGCAGCCGCCCCTGCTGCCGATGCTCTCGGCCGAAGAACAGGTGGTCTACGACCTGTGGGCCACGGGCATCTCCCCCGACGACCATCCGCTCGCCCACGCGCGCGGCGAGCTGCGGATGCGCGGCGCACTCTCGGTGGCCGAGCTGGCGGGCACCGAGAACGGCCGTCGCGTCGAGGTGGCCGGAGTGGTCACCCACCGGCAGCGGCCGGCGACGGCCAGCGGCATCACCTTCATGAACCTCGAGGACGAGACCGGGATCCTCAACGTGATCTGCAGCGTCGGGGTGTGGACCAGGTACCGCCGGGTGGCGCGCGATTCACCCGCGCTGATCGTGCGGGGCATCCTGGAGCGCTCGAAGGAGGGGGTCACGAACATCGTGGCCGACCGCTTCGAGCCGCTCCAGCTCAGTGCCAAGACCGCCTCCCGCGACTTCCGCTGAGCGGAGCGAGAAGCGGGAGCGGCCGCGGGCTAGTGCGCCGCCTCGTTCCAGTTCTGACCGCGGCCCAGCTGCACCTCGAGCGGCACCGTCAGCGAGACCGCCGACGACATGCGGCCCTGCACGATCGCCGCCAGGGCATCCCACTCCCCCGGCGCCACGTCGAAGACGAGCTCGTCGTGCACCTGGAGCAGCATCTTGGAGCGCAGACCCTGCGACTCGAGATCGGCGGCGACGTTGATCATCGCGATCTTGATGATGTCGGCCGCCGTGCCCTGGATGGGCGCGTTCAGCGCCGCGCGCTCGTCGTTGTCGCGCAACACGCGGTTGCTGCTGTTGAGGTTGGCGAAGGGGCGGCGCCGGCCGAAGATGGTCTCGGTGTAGCCGTCGACCTTGGCCTGCACCACGACGTTCCGCAGGTAGTCGCGCACCGCGCCGAAGCGCTCGAAGTAGTCGGTCATCAGCTGCTTGGCCTCGGCCGTCTCGATGCGCAGCTGCTTCGACAGGCCGAACGCGCTCAGGCCGTAGGCCAGGCCGTACGACATCGCCTTCACCTTTGTGCGCATGTTGGGGCTGACGTCTTCGGGCTCCACCGAGAAGATGCGGGCACCCACGAAACGGTGCAGGTCTTCCCCGGAGTGGAACGCCTCGATCAGCCCGGCGTCGCCGGAGAGGTGCGCCATGATGCGCATCTCGATCTGCGAGTAGTCGGCCGTGAGCAGTGTGTCGAAGCCCTCGCCCACCTGGAAGGCGGCGCGGATGCGGCGGCCCTCCTCGGTGCGCACGGGGATGTTCTGCAGGTTCGGGTCGGTGGAGGAGATGCGGCCGGTGCTCGACCCGGTCTGCACGTAGGTGGTGTGCACGCGCTTGTCGGGCGCGATCGCCTTGTCGACGCTCTCGATGATCTGCCGCAGCTTGGTGGCGTCGCGGTGCGCCAGCAGGAGGCCCAGGAAGGGGTGCGGGTTCGAGGCCTGCAGGTCGGCCAGAGCGCCCGCATCCGTGGAGTAGCCCGTCTTGGTGGCACGGGTCTTCGGCATGTCGAGCTGGTCGAACAGCACCTCCTGGATCTGCTTGGGCGACCCGAGGTTGACCTCCCGACCGATGATGCCGAAGGCCTCCGTGGCGATCTGGGTGGCCGAGTCGCCGAGCTCGGTCGACAGCGCCGACAGCTCGTCGTGGCTGACGGTGACACCGGTCAGCTCCATCTGCGCGAGCACGAGCAGCGTGGGCATCTCGATCTCGGTGAGCACGCGGCGGGTGCGCTCGTCGAGCAGACCGGACAGCGACTGGGCGACGCGCCAGACGTACCAGGCCTCGCCCGCGGGGCCCACGACCGTGTCGTCATCCGGAACCAGTTGGTTGGGATCGGAGGTGGGAAGCACCTCGAGCAGGTGCCGGTCGACGAGCTGGGCGAGCGAGCGGTCGGCGCTCGCATCGGGCTTCAGCAGCCAGGCCGCGATCACCGGGTCGAACATCAGGCCGCCGACGGGCAGCCCGGCGGAGGTGAGTGTCTTGATCTGGCGCTTGGCGTCGAACAGGATCTTGGGTGAGGGACCGGCCAGCCACGCCTCCAGCGGCGCGTAGTCGCGGCTGTTCGGGATCCAGGGCAGGAAGACGGTCTCGTGCGCCGTGGCCAGGCCGATGGCGATCGGGAAGCCGTCGACCGTCTCGATGTGCACGGCCACCGCATCCGCCACCGACGGCACCTCGCCCTCGGCGGGGGCAGCCGGCCGGCGCGCCAGCCACGCGGAGAGCTCTTCGTCGAGCAGCGTGACCGGTGCGGGGGCGTTCTCGGCCTTCGCCGCAGCCTGTGCGGCGGCGGCCTTGCCGACCTCGGACTCGCCGTCGATGCCCTCGAGCTTCAGCACCCGGTCGAGCAGCGTGCGGAATTCCAGCCGCGCGAACACATCGCGCATCTGCTGTTCGTCGACCGGCTGGCGGGCCAGGTCGTCGGGGCCGACGGGCAGCTCGACATCGGTCAGCAGCCGGTTCAGCTTGCGATTGCGCACCACGCTGTCGACGTGCTCGCGCAGGTTGTTGCCCACCACGCCCGGGATCTCGTCGCGGTGCGCCAGGATCTCGTCGAGCGAGCCGAACTGGTTCAGCCACTTCACCGCGGTCTTCTCGCCCACCTTGGGAACGCCCGGCAGGTTGTCGCTGGTCTCGCCCACGAGCGCGGCGATCTCGGGGTACTGCTCGGGGCGGATGCCGTAGCGGTCGAACACCTTCTCGATGTCGTACCGGGTGAGGTCGGAGACGCCCTGGCGCGAGGGGTAGAGCAGCGTCACCGTGTCGTTGACGAGCTGGATGGCATCCCGGTCGCCCGAGACGACGTAGACCTTGTAGCCCTGCTCGGTGCCCTGCCGGGCGAGGGTGGCGAGGATGTCGTCGGCCTCGAAGTCTTCTTTCTCGATCGTGACGATGCCGAGCGCGTGCAGCGCCTCCTGCAGCAGCGGGATCTGGCCGATGAACTCCGGCGGCGTCTCGCCGCGGGTGCCCTTGTACTCGGGGTACTCGCGGGTGCGGAAGGAGTATCGCGAGATGTCGAACGCCACGGCGAGGTGCGTGGGCTTCTCGGCCTTGAGCAGGTTCAGCAGCATCGCGATGAAGCCGTGGATGGCGTTCGTGTGCTGCCCGTCGCGGGTCTGGAAACTGTCGACCGGGAGGGCGTAGAACGCCCGGAACGCGAGCGAATGTCCGTCGATGATGAGAAGAGTAGGCTGTTCGTTGTCCGGCACACGGCAAGCCTACACACGGCCTCCGACAGCCCCGCGGACAGCCCCCTGGTCAGTTCCCAGAGACAGGATCACGCCCCGATGACGCAGCCCGAATCCCTCCCTCTGGACGCCATGAAGGACTTCGGATACCAGGGCATCGGGGTGCTCGCCGAGCGGATGGGCATCGAGTTCCTCGAGCTCTCACCCGAGCGCTGCGTGGCCCGGATGCCCGTGGAGGGCAACACCCAGCCGGTGGGGCTTCTGCACGGCGGGGCATCCGTGGTGCTGGCCGAGAGCCTGGGGTCGACCGCCGCCGCACTGCACGCCGGGAAGGGCCGGCTCGCGATGGGCATCGAGATCAACGCCACGCACTCCCGCGCCGCGACGTCGGGCTGGGTCACGGGCGTCTGCACCCCGGTGCACCTCGGTCGCACGCTGGCGACGCACGAGATCGCGATCGACGACGATGAGGGCCGCCGGGTCTGCACGGTCAGGATGACGAACATCCTGACCGATCGCCGCTAGGACTTCTTCGGCGAGAGCTGCTCGATGATCGCCTGGGCGACGTCGTGCATGGTGAGGCGGCGATCCATCGAGGCCTTCTGGATCCAGCGGAACGCCTCGGGCTCGGTGAGCCCCATCTTCTCGTTCAGCAGGCCCTTGGCCCGGTCGACGAGCTTGCGGGTCTCGAAGCGCTCGACCAGGTCGGCGACCTCGGCCTCGAGGGTGATGATCTGCGCGTAGCGCGAGAGGGCGATCTCGATCGCGGGCAGCAGATCGTTGGGGGTGAAGGGCTTCACCACGTAGGCGAGCGCGCCGGCCTCGGTGGCCCGCTCGACGAGCTCCTTCTGGCTGAAGGCGGTGAGCAGCACGACCGGGGCGATGTGGTCTTTCGACAGGCGCTCGGCGGCGGAGATGCCGTCCAGCTGGGGCATCTTCACGTCCATGATGACCAGATCGGGGCGCAGCTCGGTGGCGAGGGCCACAGCCGTCTCGCCGTCGCCGGCCTCGCCGACGACCTCGAAGCCGTTGTCCCGGAGGATCTCGACGATGTCGAGGCGGATCAGGGATTCGTCTTCGGCCACCACTACCCGACGGGGCACGATGGTCGCTGGTTCTTGGTCAGTCACCCTTCAACCCTACGGTATTCTTGACCTCGCTCGTAGCAGGCCGGTGTGGCGGAATGGCAGACGCGACGCACTCAAAATGCGTTGTCCGTGAGGGCATGTGGGTTCGAGTCCCACCACCGGTACGCATCCTGACGCTAGGATTCCCCCACTGACACATGTCGATCGGGGGATCGGGTGGCTCGCAAGTCCTTCTTCAAGGTTCTGCACGGGATGACGGCCGCCGTCGTGACGGTGCTGGTGGCGTCGCTGAGCGTCCCGGCCACGCCGGCAGCCTTCGCGGCCGTGCCGCCCACGGTGACCATCTCGGGCACGGTGACCGGTGGAGATGCATCGGGCCCGTCGATCGCCGCGGCCGCAGTCACCCTCCGCGACGACGGGACGCCGGTCGCCACAGGGACCACGTCGTCCGACGGCACGTACGAGCTCACCGGAGTTCCGGCCGACGGGCGCACCTTCATCCTCACGATCATCCCCGCCTCGGGGAGCGAGTACCTGCGCAGTGACATCACACCGATCGTGCCGAATCCGTCCGGTCCCAACACGGTCGACGTCGCGCTCGTTCTCGGTGTGCGCATCTCGGGCACCGTCGCGCTGACCAGCGGCCAGAGCCCGGCCGGTGCCAAGGTCACCGTTCTGAGCAGTGGGTACCCGGTGACGACCCGCACGGTCGGAGGCGACGGCGCGTTCGACATCCCGGGGCTGTATTCCGGCACCTACCGGGTGCGCGGCGAGCTGGCGGGAAACGGTCCCGTCGAGGTCGAGCTGAAGAACACCGTCCTCGGTCAGACCTACCCGATCGCGCTGGACCTGCTCTCCCCCGGTGTCGTCTCCGGCACTGTGACCTCGTCCACCACGGGACTTCCGCTCGAGGGGATCGATGTCACCCGCAACGGCCAGAGCGCCCGGACGGATGCCGACGGCAGCTATGCCCTCACCGCCGCGAGCATCGGCTCGTACCCGGTCACCTTCTCCGACCCTCTCGGCGCGTACGTCTTGCAGACGACCGCGCCCGTCGTGGTCGCGACCGCGCAGTCGATCGACGCCGTCGACGCCGCACTCGTTCCCGCGGCCGTCATCACCGGGACCGTGTACGGCTCCGACGGCGGCGCGCTCGGTGGCGTCCGGGTCACCAGCGACCTCTTCGGCCCCGAGATCTGGGCGATCAGCGACTTCCAGGGCCACTACCGCATCGCGGGCCTGCCCGCGGGCACCTATCCCCTGGTCGGCCTCCCCGAAGAGGCCCCCGCGAGAAGCGGGCACCTCGAGACGGCCGGGCCGACGGTCACCGTCGGCGTCGGACAGCAACTGGACGGCGTGGACTTCGCCCTGGATCCGTTCAGCGTGGTCTCCGGCGTCCTCACCCGCTCCGCGCCACTCGAGGGCGACATCACGAAGTTCGGGATCACGTACATCTCGCTGGACGAGTCCTTCCCCGAAGACGGCACCAACTACCGCCGCACGGCACAACCGGATGCCGACGGCCGCTACGAGATCGGGCTGCCTCCCGGCCGATACCTCATCCGGATCTCGCCGCCCTGGGACGGGGCGACGGGCGAGTACGACACCAGCTACGAGATCAGCTGGTGGGAGAACATCCGCGGCGATTTCGACTACGAGTACGCGGACGGCTCGCTCAGCAGCGGCACGAAGATCTTCGTCGTGGAGCGAACGACGCCGGCCAGCCTCGACCTCGCGATCAACCGCGGCAATTCGTTCACCACGGTCCCTCATCCCACCATCACGGGAACACTCCGCGTCGGGCAGACGCTGACGGCCACCTACGGGAGCTGGAAACCGGCCGCCTCGACCGTGCGCTTCGAGTGGCGGCGGGACAGCATCCCGATCCCCGGCGCCACCACAGCGCAGTACGTGGTGACCGACGCCGACATCGGCACGAAGCTCACCTTCGCCCTGACCGGTTCCTCGGCCGCCAGCGGTATCGCGACCTCGGTCTCCGCTCCGGTGACACCTGTGCGCGTGCTCGAGCCCACCCCGACGCCGACGATCGACGGCTCACCCGCCGTGGGCTCGACGCTGACGGCAGAGCCGGGTACCTGGGGCCCCGCGCCCGTTGCGCTCGCCTACCAGTGGACACGGAACGGGACCGCCATCGCCGGTGCGACCGCCGTCACGTATCAGGTGCAGTCCGGCGACGCCGGGAAGAAGCTCGCCGTCACGGTGACCGGGAGCAAGTCCGGGTACCCGACCGTCTCCAAGACTTCGGTCTCGGTGTCCGTGCCGCTGCCGCCACCCGTGGTCGAGCGCGTCGCCGGCCAGGACCGGTACGACGTGTCCGCCCTCGTCTCGCAACAGGTGGCTCCGGATGGCTCACCCTTGGTCTATCTGGCCAGCGGCGAGAACTTCTCCGACTCGCTCAGCGGGTCGGCGATCGCGGCACAGCGGGATGCCCCGCTGCTGCTGTCGACGCGCACCTCGGTGCCGGCATCCATCGCCACCGAGATCGCCCGGCTGGCACCGGCGGACATCGTGGTGCTGGGCGGCGAGAACACGCTGGGCCCCACCGTGATCTCACAACTGCACGCGATCGTACCCGGTGCGACCGTGACGCGGATCGGCGGGGCCGACCGCTTCGAGATGTCCCGCAACCTCATCCAGGATCCCAAATTCGGGGCCGCACCCTCATCGCGACTCCTGATCGCGACCGGCCGGGGGTTCCCGGACGCGCTGAGCGCGACGCCGGCGGCCGCCTCCGTGGGCGCCCCGGTGCTTCTCGTGGACGGCCAGCGCACCTCCTTCACAAGCGCCGAACGGAAGCTACTCCGCGACCGCGGCATCAGCTTCGTCACGCTCATGGGAGGCACGGCAAGCGTGAGCGGTGGGCTGCAGAGCCAGCTGGACAGCCTCGGCATCACGAACGGCCGGGTCTCCGGCGCCGACCGGTACGTGGTGTCGCAGAAGACGGCGGCCCAGTTCTTCCGGGCCCAGAACTCGCGCGACGTGGTGTACATCGCCACCGGCGAGAACTTCCCGGACGCCCTCTCCGGCGGCGTGCTCGCGGCCTACGCCCAGCCGACTCCGATCTTCCTGGCCCAGAAAGGCTGCCTGGATCAAGGGATGATCGATTACATCGTGGCGCTCAAGGCGAAGCGCATCGTGATCCTCGGCGGACCCGACACGATCGCGTTCTCGAGCTTCCCGCTCCCTGCCTGTCCCGCGCGGGGATAGGCCGCTAGCATCTCTGCATGGCCGACTCAGATCGCCCCGACGGGCCTCGGATGCCCCGCGACGCGGTGATCGCGGCGAACAGCCTGCTGGATGCGGTGATCTCGCAGAGCCGGGACAGCACCCTGCCGCGGAACCTGGCGGCGATGGATCTCGCGCTGGCCCCGCTGTTCGAGAACCGGCCCGACCTGGAACCCGCCGACGTGCACGGCGCGGCGGTGGTGTGCATCGCGTGGCTGGCCGCCCGGGCGGCGGACGGCAACGACGTCGATCCCGAGGTGGTCATCGCCGAGCTGCGCGAATTCCTGGACTCGTTCCCGAGCGAGTGACGCCGCGAGGCGCATCGGGGGAAGGCGTCCTCCCTTGAGGGTGAAAGCCGGGGTTAAAAGACATCCGTCGACCGGGGGCGCTCGTGGTGCTCAGTATGTTCGGATTCGATCCCTACCCGTTTCGCGGCCACCTGACCCCCGGCCGTTTCGAATGCCGTCCTATCGAAAGGGCATACCCATGTCTGAAATCGCCAACATCAACGATGCCGAGAGCGCTCGCGGACTGTCCCGCCGCCAGGTGACCCTGGCCGCCGCCTGGAGCGTGCCCGTGGTCGCCATGGCCGTCGCCACCCCGCTCGCCGCCGCGAGCGTCGTCTTCGACAGCCCGACCGCGTACGTCACCGGCACGCTGACCGCGACCGGCACCAGCGCCGGCCCGCGCTCCGCCGTGTACTCCGGTGGCGCCCTCACGTACAACAGCGCCGGCGTGCCGGCCCTCAACTCCGGTGGCATCACCATCACCTTCTACAACACGAAGACCTCCAGCTGGACCTTGGCCGGAGACATCGTCACCGCCTACCAGAACGCCGGCTGGACCCTCGTGCAGTCCACCCCCGCCAGCACCGTGTTCATCCACACCGCGATCAGCAACGGCCAGAGCATCTCGATGCCCGCCGTCACCTGGAACGCGCCCACGGGCTCCACCAAGCCGGTCCTCGGCATCACGGTCTCCTCCGACGCCGACGACGTGTCGGGCCTGGGGCTCAACCTGAACTGATCCTCCGGGATACGCAACGACAAGACCCCCTCGGCCTGGCGCCGAGGGGGTCTTGTCGTTGCGGGACAGCGGAGCGGTGACTAGCCGGCCGGGATGGGCGTCGGCGTCACGGTGGGCGTCGGGGTCGGCGTCGAGGCCGCCGCGACCGCTTCGGAGAAGATGGCGATCGGCACGTACTGGTGCACGATCTGCGTCGTGTAGGTGTTCGACAGCGGCGCGGTCTCGTACGAGAGCTGCATGGCGAAGTCGAGCATCACGCCCTGGGTGTCGTCGGCGACGACCCCGATCTGCTGCGACTCCAACTGCAGGCCGCCCTTGGGCGACGTGATCAGCAGCCCGAGGCCCTGCTCCGACCGTAGCGCCTCCGGGTCGAGCGTCACCTTCAGCGGGTCGGTGTTGAGGTTGTAAGGCGTCTCGACGACTCCGGATGCCGTGCTCGTCTTGGCCGTCACGGTCAGGTTCGACATGTACACACGACGCTTCTGGTCGAACGGCGCCGCGGCCGGCACACGGTTGTCGATGACGCCGATCACGAACGAGAAGCGCTTGTCGGCCAGCGGCGTCCAGTCGTGCGTCTTCTGCTCGGTCCAGACGTCGAGCTTCAGCTGCAGCTGGTCGGCGATGTCGACAGTGGGGTGCACCGAGCCCATGTCGGTGAAGACCGAGGCGAACTGCAGCGTGCCGTCGGAGGCGGACGCGGCCTCCGTGTCGGCACTCGTGCCGGCCGAGGCGCCGTTGTACACGCCGGGCGTGGGCTGGATGCCGAACAACGGCATGATCGTGGAGCAGCCGGACAGGGCCACGACGGTCGCGAGGGCTGCCCCCACGCTGAGGGTGCGCAGAACGAGGCGCTTGCTGGGCATGATCGGAGTCTTTCGGTCGAGTCGTCAAAGGCTGTGGAGCATCCGAAATCTAACAGCCGATCTTCGCCCCGGAACGGGAACGGCCAGGAACCGATCGAACACTGATCGAATCCTGGCCGAAACCTGAGGTTGCACCCGGCGGCCCTTCTTGAGGGCCCCCGGGAGGGTGACACGCGCCCTAGTTGTCGAAGGTCTCCGGCTTCTCGGGCTTGTGAGCCGAGCCGATGACGTGCACGCGCATGTCGTTGGTGGAGCCGGACACCCCGGGAGGGGAACCGGAGATGACGATGACCTTGTCGCCGATCTGTGCGCGGCCGAGGCCGAGCAGCACGTCGTCGACCTGCACCATCAGCTCGTCGGTGTGGGTGACCCGGTCGACCAGGTAGGACTGCACGCCCCAGCTCAACGCCATCCGGTTGCGGATGCCGGGCTCGGGCGTGAAGCCGAGGATCGGGATGATGTTGCGCAGACGGGTCATCCGGCGCACGGAGTCGCCCGACTCGGTGAACACGCAGAGGAACTTGGCTCCGACGAACTCGCCCACCTCGGCGGCGGCGAGGGTGACCGCGCCGCCCTGGGTGCGGGGCTTGGTGCCGAGCGCGGGGATGCGCTCGAGGCCGTGCTCCTCGGTCGACTCGATGATGCGCGCCATGGTCTGCACGGTGATCACCGGGAACTCGCCCACGCTGGTCTCGCCGGAGAGCATGACCGCGTCGGCCCCGTCGAGCACCGCGTTGGCGCAGTCGGATGCCTCGGCGCGCGTCGGGCGCGGCGAGGAGATCATCGACTCGAGCACCTGGGTGGCCACGATGACCGGCTTCGCCATGCGGCGCGAGAGCTCGACGGCGCGCTTCTGCACGATCGGCACCGCCTCGAGGGGCAGCTCGACGCCGAGGTCGCCGCGAGCGACCATGATGCCGTCGAAGGCGTCGATGATCTCCTCGAGGTTGTCGACCGCCTGCGGCTTCTCGATCTTGGCGACGACGGGAACGCGGCGGCCCTCTTCGTCCATGATGCGGTGCACGTCGTCGACGTCGGCCGCGTTGCGCACGAAGGAGAGCGCGATGTAGTCGGCGCCGAGCTTGAGGCCCCAGCGCAGGTCGGCGATGTCCTTCTCGCTCATGGCGGGCACGTTCACGGCCACACCGGGCAGGTTGATGCCCTTGTTGTTCGACACCGCACCGGGGACCTCGACGCGCGTCGTAACGACGGTGCCGTCGGTCTCCAGCACGCGGAGCCCGACCTTGCCGTCGTCGATCAGCAGCGGGTCGCCGGGAGCGACGTCGTCGGGCAGGCCCTTGTAGGTGGTGGAGGAGATCTCCTTGTTGCCGATGATGTCGTCGATGGTGATCTTGAAGATGTCCCCCTCGGCGAGGTCGTAGGGGCCGTTCTCGAACTTGCCGAGGCGGATCTTCGGGCCCTGCAGGTCGACCAGCACGGCCACGGCGCGGCCGGAGTCGTCGGCCGCCTGGCGGACGTTGCGGTAGACGGCCTCGTGCACGTCGTAGCTGCCGTGGCTCAGGTTCATCCGCGCGACGTCGACGCCCGCGTCGATGATGGCCCGGATGGTTTCATAGGTCGACGTCGCCGGCCCGAGTGTTGCGACGATCTTCGCGCGTCTCATCAGTGTGTACTGCTCCGAAATCTGCGCCGGGGCGCATGGTGTGGTGGTGGGTGGAGGAGGGTTCTGAATCCGGTTGGGAGGCTATCAGACCGAGATGGCGCGGTCGGTCGGCTTGACCGGGAACGGCAGCTCCGTCTTTCCTTCCAGGTAGCGGTCGACGGCCGAGGCGGCCGCGCGGCCCTCCGCGATCGCCCAGACGATCAGCGACTGGCCGCGGCCCGAGTCGCCGGCGACGAACACGCCGGGGACGGTGCTCTGGTAGTCGCCGTCGCGCTCCACGTTGCCGCGGGCGTCGAACTGCGGGCCGAGCTGATCGGCGATCTCGTCCGACTCCGCGCCCGTGAAGCCGAGCGCCAGCAGCACCAGGTCGGCGGGGATCTCGTGCTCGGTGCCGGCCTTCGGAACCCGGCGGCCGTCGAGGTACTCGGTCTCGGCAACGCGGATGGCGCGCACCTCGCCCTGGTCGTTGGAGAGGAACTCGACGGTGGAGGCCAGGAACTTGCGCTCGCCGCCCTCCTCGTGCGCGCTGGCGACCTCGAACAGGTTCGGGAACATCGGCCACGGCTGGTCCTCGGGACGCTCGGCCGGCGGCTGCTTGCCGATGGCGAGGTTGGTGACCGAGAGCGCGCCCTGGCGGTGCGCGGTACCGATGCAGTCGGCTCCGGTGTCGCCACCGCCGAGCACGACCACGTGCTTGCCCTCGGCGTCGATCTGGCCGAGGATGTCGTCGCCCGCGCCGACCTTGTTCTGCTGCACGAGGTACTCCATGGCGTAGTGCACGCCGTCGAGGTCACGGCCCGGGATGGGCAGGTCACGCGGAACCGTGGCCCCGGTGCAGACGATCACGGCGTCGTAGCGCGCGCGCAGGTCGTCCCAGGTGATGTCGACGCCGATCTCGATGCCGGCGCGGAAGCGGGTGCCCTCGGCCATCATCTGGGTGAGACGGCCCTCGAGGTGCTTCTTCTCCATCTTGAAGTCGGGGATGCCGTAGCGCAGCAGGCCGCCGATGCGGTCGTCGCGCTCGTAGACCGCCACCGTGTGGCCGGCCCGGGTGAGCTGCTGGGCGGCGGCGAGGCCCGCGGGCCCCGATCCGACGACGGCGATGGTCTTGCCGGTGAGACGCTCCGGCGGGTGCGGCGTGACCCATCCGTTGGCGAACGCCTGGTCGATGATCGAGACCTCGACCTGCTTGATCGTCACGGCGGGCTGGTTGATGCCCAGCACGCACGACGACTCGCAGGGCGCCGGGCACAGCCGCCCGGTGAACTCCGGGAAGTTGTTCGTGGCGTGCAGTCGCTCGATGGCCTGGCGGCCCTCGTCGCGCCAGGTGAGGTCGTTCCACTCCGGGATCAGGTTGCCGAGCGGGCAGCCGTGGTGGCAGAACGGGATGCCGCAGTCCATGCAGCGCCCGGCCTGACGACGGATCGTCGCGGCGTCGCCCTGCTCGTAGACCTCTTTCCAGTCCATCAGCCGCACGGAAACCGGCCGGCGGGCCGGGAGCTCGCGCTCCTGCGTCTTCAGGAAGCCCTTGGGATCAGCCACCTGTCACCTCCAAAATACGTCCCCAGACGACGTCGCCGTCGGGATCGAGTCCTTCTTCGACCGCCGTCTGCCGGGTGGCGAGCACCGCCGCGTAGTCACGCGGCAGCACCTTGGTGAAGGCGGCGATGGTCGTGTCGAAATCGGCGAGCATCCGGGCCGCCAGCGGCGATCCGGTCTCGGCCTCGTGACGCTGCAGCAGATCGCGCACGATCTCGATGTCGGCGCCACCGAGCGGCAGCAGCTGCAGCTCACCGGAGCTGAGCGAGTCGGCGTTCACCCGCTCGGGGTGCAGGTCGTGGATGTAGGCCGTGCCACCGGACATGCCGGCGCCGAGGTTGCGCCCGGTCGATCCGAGGATCAGCGCGAGGCCGCCGGTCATGTACTCGAGCGCGTGGTCGCCCACGCCCTCCACGACCGCCGTGGCCCCGGAGTTGCGCACCAGGAACCGCTCCCCCACGATGCCGCGCAGGAACATGCTGCCGCGGGTCGCCCCGTAGCCGATCACGTTGCCGGCGATCACGTTGCGCTCGGCCGGGAACACCGACTCGCGCGAGGGGCGCAGGATGATCTGCCCGCCCGACAGGCCCTTGCCCACGTAGTCGTTCGAGTCACCCTCCAGGCGCAGCGTGATGCCACCGGGCAGGAATGCGCCGAGCGACTGGCCGGCCGAGCCGAGCAGCGTGATCTGGATCGTGCCGTCGGGCAGGCCCTGTTCGCCGTGGCGCTTGGTGACCTCGTGGCCGAGCATCGTTCCGACCGCACGCTCGGTGTTGCGGATCGGCAGCGTGATGGCCACCGGCTCGCCGTGGTCCAGCGCCGAGACGGCCTCGTGGATGAGGCGCACGTCGAAGTGCTTCTCGAGCTCGTGCTCCTGGCCGCGGGCGTTCGAGCGCGGCTCGTCGTCGGCGAAGTCGGGGCCGACCAGGATCGGCGCGAGGTCGAGACCGTCCGTCTTGAAGTGCTCGATCGCCGCGTTGACGTCGAGCAGCTCGTTGCGGCCGACGATCTCCTCGATCGAACGGAAGCCGAGCTCGGCGAGGTATTCGCGCACCTCCTGAGCCAGGAACTCGAAGAAGTTCACCACGAACTCCGGCTTGCCCGAGAACCGGGCGCGCAGCTCGGGGTTCTGCGTGGCCACGCCCACCGGGCAGGTGTCGAGGTGGCAGACGCGCATCAGGATGCAGCCCTCCACCACGAGCGGAGCGGTGGCGAAGCCGAACTCCTCGGCTCCGAGAAGGGCGCCGACGATCACGTCGCGGCCGGTCTTCATCTGACCGTCGACCTGCACGACCACGCGGTCGCGCATCCCGTTCAGCATCAGGGTCTGCTGGGTCTCGGCGAGGCCGATCTCCCAGGGCGTCCCGGCGTGCTTGAGCGAGTTGAGCGGGCTGGCGCCGGTACCGCCGTCGTGGCCGGAGACGAGCACCACGTCGGCCAGGGCCTTGGTGACGCCGGCCGCGACCGCGCCGATGCCGTTCTGGCTCACCAGCTTCACGTGCACGCGGGCCTCGGGGTTGGCGCGCTTGACGTCGAAGATGAGCTGCTTGAGGTCTTCGATCGAGTAGATGTCGTGGTGCGGCGGCGGCGAGATGAGGCCGACGCCGGCCGTGGCGTGCCGGGTGCGGGCGACCCACGGATACACCTTCGTGGGCGGCAGCTGACCGCCCTCGCCGGGCTTGGCGCCCTGCGCCATCTTGATCTGGATGTCGGTGGCGTGCGTGAGGTACATGCTCGTCACGCCGAACCGGCCGGAGGCGACCTGCTTGATCGCGCTGCGCCGTTCGGGGTCGAGCAGGCGGTCGACGTCTTCGCCGCCCTCACCGGTGTTCGACTTGCCGCCGAGGCGGTTCATCGCGATGGCGAGGGTCTCGTGGGCCTCTTTCGAGATCGATCCGTAGCTCATCGCGCCCGTCGAGAACCGCTTGACGATCGACTCGACCGACTCGACCTCGTCGATCGGCACGGCCGGGCGCACGCCGGTGCGCAGCTTGAACAGGCCACGCATCGTCATCAGGTTCTCGGCCTGGTCGTCGACCAGCTGGGTGTACTCGCGGAAGATGTCGTACCGGCGCGCGCGCGTGGCGTGCTGCAGGCGGAACACCGTGTCGGGGTTGAACAGGTGCGGCGGGCCCTCGCGACGCCACTGGTACTCGCCGCCCACGGCCAGAGGCTCGTGCACGGTGATGGCGCCGTCTTCGGGATAGGCCGCGGCGTGACGGGCGGCGCTCTCGGCCGCGATCACGTCGATGCCCACGCCGCCGAGCTTCGACGAGGTGCCGGTGAAGTACTCGCTCACGAAGTCGGGGGCGAGCCCGACGGCCTCGAAGGTCTGGGCGCCGGCGTAGGAGGACACCGTGGAGATGCCCATCTTCGACATGATCTTGAGCACGCCCTTGCCGAGCCCCTTGATCAGGTTCTTGACGGCCTTCTCGGGCGTGACGCCCGTGATGACGCCCGAGCGCACGAGGTTCTCGCAGGTCTCCATCGCGAGGTACGGGTTCACCGCGCTTGCGCCGTAACCGATCAGCAGCGCGACGTGGTGCACCTCGCGCACGTCGCCGGCCTCGACGATGATGCCCACCTTCATCCGGGTCTGCTTGCGGATGAGGTGGTGGTGCACACCGCCGAGCATCAGCAGGGAAGGAACAGGCGCCAGGTCTTTGTTGGAGTCGCGGTCGGAGAGCACGATGAACTGCGCACCGGCCTCGATGGCCTCGTCGACCTCGGCGCACATCGCCGCGATGCGGTTCTGCATCGCCTTGGGACCCTCGTCGACCCGGTACAGGCCCTTCACCGTGGTGGTGAGGCGGCTGCCGGAGGTGGGGTCGATGTGCTGGATCTTCGCCAGCTCGTCGTTGTCGATCACCGGGAAGTCGAGGATCACCTGACGGGTGTGCTCGGGCGTGGCCGCGAGCAGGTTGCGCTCGGGGCCGAGGCCCAGCCGCAGGCTCGTGACGACCTCTTCGCGGATGGAGTCCAGCGGCGGGTTCGTCACCTGCGCGAACTGCTGCGTGAAGTAGTCGAACAGCAGGCGCGGGCGCTGGCTGAGCACGGCGATCGGGGTGTCGGACCCCATCGCGCCGAGGGGCTCCGCAGCGTTCTTCGCCATCGGCGTGAGAAGGATGCGCACCTCCTCCTCGGTGTAGCCGAAGGTGCGCTGACGCCGGGTGACCGAGGCCGGGGTGTGCACGATGTGCTCGCGCTCGGGCAGGTCGCGCAGGTTGATCCTGCCCTCGTCGAGCCAGGAGCCGTAGGGCTCGGCGGCGGCGAGCTCGGCCTTGATCTCGTCGTCCTCGATCAGGCGCCCCGCGGCCGTGTCGACCAGGAACATCTTGCCCGGGCGCAGACGGCCCTTCCGCACGACCTTCGAGGGGTCGATGTCGGGGCTCACTCCGATCTCGCTGGCCAGGATGACCAGGCCGTCGTCTGTGATCAGGTACCGTCCGGGGCGCAGGCCGTTGCGGTCCAGCGTCGCACCGACGAGGTTGCCGTCGGTGAAGATGAGGGCGGCCGGGCCGTCCCACGGCTCCATCAGCATGGAGTGGTACTCGTAGAAGGCGCGGCGGGCGTCTTCGAAGTCGGTCTGGTTCTCCCAGGCCTCCGGCACCATCATCATGATGGCGTGCGGCAGCGAGCGGCCGGCCAGCGTCAGCAGCTCCACGACCTCGTCGAACGACCCGGAGTCGGACAGGCCGGGCGTGACGATCGGGTACAGCGGGCTGAGGTCGCCGAGCAGCTCGGACTCCAGCTGCGACTGCCGGGCGCGCATCCAGTTGCGGTTGCCCTGCACGGTGTTGATCTCGCCGTTGTGCGCCATCATCCGCAGCGGCTGCGCGAGCGGCCAGGACGGGAAGGTGTTCGTCGAATAACGCGAGTGCACGAGAGCGAGCTTCGAGGCGAAGCGCTCGTCGGACAGGTCGGGGTAGAACGGCTCGAGCTGCAGCGTGGTGACCATCCCCTTGTAGGTGATGGTGCGGCACGACAGCGACATGAAGTACACCTCGTGCTCGAGCTCGGCCCGCTTCCGCAGGCGGAACGCCTGACGGTCCAGCGGCAGGCCCGAGAGGGTGGCGCCGGATTCGGTGGTGCGAACCGACTGCACGAAGAGCTGCCAGATGGCGGGCATGGCGTCGCGGGCGAGACGGCCCAGCTCGTCGGGGCGTACCGGCACCTCGCGCCAGCCCAGGATGCGCAGGTCTTCCTGCTCGGCCAGGTCGGCGATCTTGTCCATCACCTCGCGGCGCTCGGACTCGTCCAGCGGCAGGAAGGCGTTGCCCACGGCGTACCGGCCGACGGGCGGCAGCTCGGCGGGCGCGACGGCGCGCAGGAACGCGTCCGGGATCTGGGTCAGGATGCCGGCACCGTCTCCGGTGCCCGCGTCGGAGCCGATGGCCCCGCGGTGCTCGAGGTTGCGCAGCGCGCCGAGCGCGGTGTCGATGATGTCGTGTCCTGCGGTGCCGCGGAGCGTGGCGACCATCGCCAGACCGCAGGCGTCTTTCTCGTCAGCCGGGTCGTACAGACCCTGGGCGGCCGGGAGTGCGCTGAAAGCGAAGGCCGGGAGTGCGCTGGAGGCGAAGGGGCTGCCGGGATACTTCTGGCTCGATTCGGCCATGGAGAACCGTCCTCTGCGTGTTTCTAAGGGAACTGGGACGTCGGTGGCCCATGAGTTTCAGGGATTCCGCTGCTGATTTACGCGGACGAGGGAATGCGCACCGATTTCACTTGTGGCGCTCGGGTCGGTCGATTCTACCTCAGCGGGCGGCGTCCGCGGTGACGGCGGACCGTTCCGCCTCGGCAGGCGACCGTCAGCGGCGGGTGCCGGCGGCGAGTTCGGCGGCGAGCCGGCCGACGGCCGGGACACCTCCGTCGGAGAGGGCCTTCACCAGGGCCGAGCCGACGATGGCGCCGTCGGCATAGCCCAGGATCTCGCTGATCTGAGCGGCCGTCGAGATGCCGATGCCCACGCACAGGCTGTCGCCGCCCTGCTCGCGCAGTCGCGTCACGAGCGACCGGGCCGCGGCGTCGAGATCGGTGCGCGCACCCGTGGTGCCCATCGTGGAGACGGTGTACACGAAACCGCGGCTGTGCTCGATCGCCAGGCGCAGTCGCTCGTCGGTCGAGGTGGGCGCGGCCAGGAACACGCGGTCCAGGCCCGTGCGATCGCTCGCGGCGAGCCAGTCGGCTCCGGAGTCGACCGTCAGATCGGGCGTGATCAGTCCGGCACCGCCGGCCGAGACGAGGTCGTCGGCGAAGCGGTCGACACCGTACTGCAGCACCGGGTTCCAGTACGTCATGAGCAGCACCGGAGCATCCACCCGGGCCCGGATGCGCTCCACGGCCGTGAAGGCGTCCTTCAGGCGGGTGCCGCCCTCCAGCGCCGCGACGGTGGCGGCCTGGATGACCGGGCCGTCCATCACGGGGTCGGAGTACGGCAGGCCGAGCTCGAGCACGTCGACCCCGTTCTCGACCAGGGCCACGGCGGCGTCGATGCTCGTGTCGAGATCGGGGAACCCCACGGGGAGGTACCCGACGAGCGCTCCGGCGCGCACAGAGTTGGCGGTGGCGATGGCGGAGGCCACGGGCGAGGCGGCCAGGGGCCGGCTCGAGGTCTGCAGGTCGGTCATGCGGTGATGTTCCCCTGCTCGTCGAGCACGTCGAAGTAGCGTCCGGCGGTCTCCACATCTTTATCTCCGCGGCCGGAGAGATTCACCAGGATGGTGGCGTCCGGGCCCAGCTCACGGCCGAGCTCGAGAGTGCCGGCGAGGGCGTGCGCCGACTCGATGGCCGGGATGATGCCCTCCGTGGTGCAGAGCAGGCGGAACGCGGCCATCGCGGCCTCATCGGTGATCGGGCGGTAGTTCGCGCGGCCGATCGAGGAGAGCCAGGCGTGCTCGGGCCCGACGCCCGGGTAGTCCAGGCCCGCCGAGATCGAGTGGGAGTCGAGGGTCTGGCCGTCTTCGTCTTGCAGCATCATGCTGCGCGAGCCGTGCAGCACGCCGGGGCGGCCCATCGTGATGGTGGCCGCGTGCTTCAGCGTGTCGACGCCGTCGCCGGCGGCCTCGTAGCCGTAGAGGCCCACCGAGGCGTCGTCGAGGAAGGCATGGAAGATTCCGATCGCGTTCGATCCGCCGCCCACGCAGGCCGTGACGGCATCCGGAAGCGCTCCGGTGAGGTCGATGACCTGCTGGCGCGCCTCCTCGCCGATGACCTTGACGAAGTCGCGCACCATGACGGGGAACGGATGCGGGCCCGCCACCGTGCCGAGCAGGTAGTGCGTGTTCTCGACATTCGCCACCCAGTCGCGGAAGGCCTCGTTCAGGGCGTCCTTCAGGGTGCGGGTGCCGCTGGTGACCGGGATGACCTCGGCGCCGAGCAGGCGCATCCGCGCCACGTTCAGGGCCTGGCGCTCGGTGTCGACCTCGCCCATGTAGACGACGCACTCCATGCCGAACAGCGCGGCGGCGGTGGCCGTGGCGACGCCGTGCTGGCCGGCGCCGGTCTCGGCGATCAGGCGGCTCTTGCCGATCCGCTTGGCCAGCAGCGCCTGCCCGAGCACGTTGTTGATCTTGTGCGAGCCGGTGTGGTTGAGGTCTTCGCGCTTCAGCAGGATGCGCGCTCCCCCGGCGTGCTTCGCGAAGCGCGGCACCTCGGTGATGATCGAGGGGCGGCCGGTGTAGGTGCGGCCGAGCTCGGCCAGCTCGCGGTGGAACTCGGGGTCGGCCTTGGCCAGCTGGTAGGCGGCGTCGAGCTCGTCGAGAGCGGCGATCAGCGACTCGGGCATGAATCGGCCGCCGAAGTCGCCGAAGAACGGACCGGCTTCGTCGCGGAGGGAGGTGGTCGTGGTGGTCATACGGAGAGGAACTCCTTCAGTGTCGCGACCGGGTTCTCCCCGGTCACGAGGGCTTCGCCGACGAGCACGACATCGGCTCCGGCAGCGCGGTAGTGGGCCACGTCGTCGACGGTCTTGACGGCCGACTCGGCCACCTTGACGGTGCCGGCCGGGATGCGGTCGGCGAGTCGCCCGAACAGGTGCGGGTCGAGCTCGAAGGTGCTGAGGTTGCGGGCGTTCACGCCCAGCAGCTCGGCTCCGAGGTCGACGGCGCGCGAGACCTCGACGGCGTCGTGCGTCTCCACCAGCGGGGTCATCCCGAGCGAGCGGATGAACGCGTGCAGGCGCACCAGCGTGGGCTGGTCGAGCGCGGCCACGATCAGCAGCACCAGGTCGGCGCCGGCGGCGCGGGCCTCGAGCACCTGGTACTCGGTGGCGATGAAGTCCTTCCGCAGCACGGGGACGCGCACGGCGGCGCGCACGGCTTCGAGATCGGCGAGCGATCCGAGGAACTTGCGCTGCTCGGTGAGCACGCTGATGGCGCTGGCCCCGCCCGCGGCGTAGCGCGCGGCGAGTTCGGCGGGATCGTGGATCGCGGCGAGCGAACCGCGCGAGGGGCTCGCACGCTTCACCTCGGCGATCACCTTGATCTGCTCGGCGGGTGCGAGGAACGACAGGGCGTCGAGGGCCGGAGCCGCAGCGAGCGCTGCCGCCTCCACCTCGGCGAGGCCGGTGGCCGTCTGCCGCTCCGCCGCGTCCTCGAGCGCTCCGGCTACGAGATCGGCGAGCACGTCGGTCAGTGCTCCTTGGCGAGTGTGCGCGAGCCGTTCACGCCGTACCCGGCCTTGGACAGCGCGAAGCCCAGGATGAAACCGAGCAGCGTCAGGCCGGCCGCGGCCCAGACCAGCCACTGCACGTCGAAGAAGAACGCGACCGTTCCGATGGCGATGCCGACCAGCGACACCACGACGGCGGTCCAAGCGGCGAGCGAGTGGCCTTCGCCCAGGTCATCCTCTTCGTGGCTCATCGTCCTCTTCCTGTCTCTTCGGGTGGTACCCAGCCAGTCTACCGGTGCCGGGAGGTGGTTCCGGATGCGCGCGAGCGCATCCGGTCAGCGGGTCGGGTCAGCGGGTCGGGTCAGCGGGTCGGGTCGGTGCCGCGGGTCAGGTCGTCCCAGTTGTCGACCGCCGTGTCGCGGGTGAGCGTGGCGGCGCCCTCGGGATCGGCCGCCGCGTCGGGGACGGCTGCCGCATCCGGAGCATCGCCGGCCGGCTCGTCGCCGTCCTGCGGATCGAAGAAGTCGCCGGGATCGCCGCTGCGCCGCCCGTCGGCGCCCTCGAACGTCACGGCCTGGTAGCGCCGGCTGGCGACGGGCCAGCGGCGCACGGTGGCGATGATGAGCACACCGGCCAGCACCATCACGGCGCCGAAGACGACCGTCAGGGCGGGCCACACACTCGTGGAGAGGGGGTTCACCAGCTCGCGGATCGAGGCCGTTCCCGCCACCCCGGTGCTCGAGGTGACGACCGAGGCCCCGACGCCCACCGGATCGGCGATCGCCCCGATGGCCGACCAGAGCACACTCGCCCCCAGCAGCACCTCGAGGGCGCCGAGCACGATCCGGATCAGCGGCCCGGCGATCGCCAGCGCTCCGGCCAGGGCGAGCCCGGCCAGCGAGAGGGCGGACAGGGCCGGTGCGGCAGCGGATCCCGGCACGTCGAGCGTGGTCTCGGTGTTCGTGCCCGCCCGCAGCTCGAGCGTGCCCCAGGACTGCGACCAGGCGAGGAACGTCAGCCCGCTCGCCACCAGCACGATCAGGATGGTCATCAGCTTGAGCCGGCGGCCCGACGCCGCCTGGCCCGACGCGGTGGCCTCGGCGGATGCCGGTTCCGGGTTCGTGGCGGCGGCCGTCATCAGCGCACCCGCGTCATGGCGTTCGCCACGGCCACCGCGCGCAACGGCGCCGCGGCCTTGTTCTGCGACTCCTGGAACTCGCTCTCCGGATCGGAGTCGGCCACCAGGCCTCCGCCGGCCTGCACGCGGGCGACCCCGTCGCGGATCATCGCGGTGCGGATGGCGATCGCGAGGTCGGCGTCGCCGCCGAATCCGAAGTACCCCACCACGCCGCCGTACACGCCGCGCTGCGAGGGCTCGAGCGCGTCGATGATCTGCAGGGCCCTGGGCTTCGGAGCTCCCGAGAGGGTGCCGGCCGGGAAGGTGGCGCGGAAGACGTCGATCGCGTCGACGCCCTCGCGCATCCGCCCCTCGACCGAGGAGACGATGTGCATGATGTGGCTGAACCGCTCCACCCGCATGAACTCGGTGACCTCCACGGAGTCCGCCTCGCAGACCTTGAGCAGGTCGTTGCGGGCCAGGTCGACGAGCATCAGGTGCTCGGCGCGTTCCTTCTGGTCGCCGAGCAGTTCGTGCTCGAGGTCGACGTCCTCCTGCGGCGTGGCGCCGCGCGGCTTCGATCCGGCGATCGGATGCGTGTGGGCGTGCCCGTGCACCACCTTGACCAGCGCCTCGGGGCTCGATCCGACGATCTGGTAGGGCGATCCGTCGGCGTCGACGAGGGTGAGCAGGTACATGTACGGGCTCGGGTTGAGGGTGCGCAGCGCCCGGTAGACGTCGAGCGGATGCGCCGTGCACTCGAGTTCGAACCGCTGCGCGATCACCACCTGGAAGATGTCGCCCTCGCGGATGTGCTCCTTGGCCACCTCGATGGCGGCGAGGAAGTCGTCGTGCTCGGTGCGGTGCTCGGGCGTGCCGACCACGCCGAAGTCGGCGGTGGCGAGCCAGGCCTCGGCGGGACGGCCGATCCCCGCCTGCATCGCGTCGAGCTGCGACTGCGCGGTGTGCCAGAGCGCATCGGTGTCGTCATCGCCGTCCGCGAGCACGGTGACCACGAGTTGCACCGTGCCGAACTCGTGGTCGACGACGACGAGTTCGGAGACGAAGGAGAGCCCCTGGCTCGGCAGCGGGTAGTCGGCCGGCGGGCGGTTCGGCAGGTGCTCGATCTGGCGCACCGACTCCCAGCCGATGAAGCCGACGAGTCCACCGGTCAGCGGCGGGTGGTCGGCCACCGCCGGCGTCTTCCAGGTGTCGTACAGCACGCTGACCGCATCCAGCGGGCCCTCGGGGATGCCGCCCGGGAACACCCGCTCGACGGGCAGTCCGAGGTCGATCCAGGCGGCACGGTCCTCCGCCTCGGTCAGCAGGCCGAAGCTGGAGACGCCGATGAACGAGAACCGCGACCAGATCCCGCCCTGCTCCGCCGATTCGAGCAGGAAGGTGCCGGGCCGGCCGTCGGCGAGCTTGCGGTAGATGCCGACCGGGGTCTCCCCGTCGGCGAACAGCTCGCGGATCACGGGGATCACGCGGTGGCTGTCGCGCAACTCGTCGAACTCGGAACGCGTGGTGGAGGCGGTCGAAGTGGATGTCATCGTCTGTTCCGTCGGGGAAAGGGGGGTCGTGTGTCTCAGGTCGCCGGCGAGCCGACGACCGGCGCCAGCGGATCGACGTCGAAGCAGCGGCGGGCACCGGTGTGGCAGGCCACGCCGATCTGGTCGACCTGCACCAGCAGCGTGTCGGCGTCGCAGTCCAGCGCCGCGCCCTTGACGTACTGGGCGTGGCCGGAGGTGTCGCCCTTGCGCCAGTATTCCTGGCGGGAGCGTGACCAGAAGGTGACGCGGCCCTCGGTGAGGGTGCGGCGCAGCGCCTCGTCGTTCATGTAGCCGAGCATGAGCACCTCGGCGGTGTCCCATTGCTGGATGATCGCGGGCAGCAGCCCCTTGTCGTCGAAGCGCACGCGCTCCAGGATCTCGGCCACCTCGGTGACCGTGTCGCCGATGGCGGCGGTGTTCTCGGGTGCGGTGCTCATCGGACGAGCACACCTTCCTTCTTCAGTTCGTCTTTCACGTCGCCGACCGTCATCTCCCGCAGGTGGAAGACCGAGGCCGCGAGCACGGCATCCGCACCGGCCTTGATGGCCTGCCCGAAGTGCTCGACGCGGCCCGCTCCGCCGGAGGCGATGACCGGTACGGTGCTGAGCTCGCGCATCAACCCCACGAGTTCGAGGTCGAAGCCGTCTTTGGTGCCGTCGGCGTCGATCGAGTTGACGAGCAGCTCACCGGCGCCGCGCTCGACCGCCTCCCGGGCCCAGTCGAGGGCGTCGAGCTCGGTCTCGCGACGGCCGCCGTGGGTGGTGACGACGAAGCCGGATGCCGTGGCCGGCGATCGCTTCACGTCGAGCGAGAGCACGAGCACCTGGGCACCGAAGCGGTCGGCGATCTCGTTCAGCAGGCCCGGACGGGCGATGGCGGCGCTGTTCACCCCGACCTTGTCGGCACCGTGGGCGAGCAGCCGGGCCACGTCTTCGGGCGAGCGCACGCCCCCGCCGACGGTGAGCGGGATGAAGACCTGCTCGGCGGTCTGGCGCACCACGTCGTACATCGTGTCACGCGCATCCACCGTGGCCGTCACGTCGAGGAAGGTGAGCTCGTCGGCGCCCTGCTCGGAGTAGAGCCTCGCGAGTTCGACCGGGTCGCCGGCGTCGCGCAGGTTCTCGAAGTTGACGCCCTTCACCACGCGGCCGGCCGCCACGTCCAGACACGGGATGACGCGTACCGCGAGCGACATCAGATTCTCGCGGCGTGGATGGAGCTGACCAGGATGGCGCGGGCGCCCACGGCGTACAGGGCGTCCATCACCTGGTTGGTGTCGCGGCGCGGCACCATCGAGCGCACGGCGACCCATTCCGGGTCGTGCAGCGGCGAGATGGTGGGCGACTCGATGCCGGGGGTCAGCGCGCAGGCGTCGTCGAGCTGGGCGATCGGCACGTCGTAGTCCATCAGCACGTACTGCCGGGCCACGAGCACGCCCTGCAGGCGGCGCATCAGCGTCTGCTCGCCCGGGTTCCCGGTCCCCGAGCTGATCAGCACGGCGGTCGATTCGAGGATGACGGGGCCGAAGATCTCCAGGCCCGCCTTGCGCAGCGTGGAACCGGTCGAGACGACGTCGGCCACGGCATCCGCGACCCCGAGGCGCACGGCGGATTCGACGGCGCCGTCCAGCCGGATGAGCGTGGCGGTGATGCCGTGCCCGGCCAGGAAGGTACCGACCAGGCCGGGGTAGCTGGTGGCCACGCGGGCGCCCTGCAGGTCGGCGAGCTCGATCGAGGTGCCCTCGGGCCGGGCGAACCGGAAGGTGGACCCGCCGAAGTCGAGCGAGGCGGTCTCGGTGGCGGTCGACTCGGAATCCAGCAGCAGGTCGCGGCCGGTGATCCCCACGTCGAGGGCACCGGAACCGACGTAGGTGGCGATGTCGCGGGGGCGCAGGTAGAAGAATTCGACGTCGTTGCGCGGGTCGAGCACGACCAGTTCGCGCGGGTCACGACGGCCCTGGTAGCCCGCTTCGGCGAGCATCTGGGCGGCGGTCTCGGACAGGGAGCCCTTGTTGGGCACCGCGATCTTGAGCATTGTGGGGTCTTTCAGAGATGAGGGGAGGACGCGGTTCTCGCGAGGAGGTGGGGGTCGCCGGTCACAGATGTCGGTAGACGTCTGCGGGCGTGAGCCCCTTGGCGAGCATCAGCACCTGCAGGTGGTAGAGCAGCTGCGAGATCTCTTCCGCCGTGTTCTCGTCGGTCTCGTATTCGGCGGCCATCCAGACCTCGGCGGCCTCTTCGACGATCTTCTTGCCGATGGTGTGCACGCCGGCGTCGAGCTCGCGCACCGTGCCGGAGCCGTCGGGACGCTCGACCGCTTTGGCGGAGAGCTCGAGGAACAGCTCGTCGAAAGTCTTCACGGTGTCAAGGCTACTAGTCGTGGCTGTGCTCGGTCGCCAACGAGCGCAGGTGGTCGATCTGCGCCGATGCGCTCTCGGCGCCGAACACGCTCGATCCGGCCACGAAGGTGTTCGCGCCGGCCTCGGCCGCGATGGCGATGGTGTGGTCGTTGATGCCGCCGTCGACCTGCATCCAGACGTCGAGTCCGGATGCCCGCACGGCGTGCGAGAGCTGCTCGAGCTTCGGCATGGTCGACTCCATGAACGACTGGCCGCCGAAGCCGGGCTCGACGGTCATCACCAGCACCAGGTCGAACTCGGGCAGCAGCTCGAGGTAGGGCTCGACGGCGGTGCCGGGCTTCAGGGCGATTCCGGCGCGGGCGCCCCGCTCACGGAGGGCACGCGCAAGCCTGACCGGGTCGGCCGCGGCTTCGGCATGGAAAGTGACCGAATAGGCGCCGGTCTCGGCGTACTGCGGCGCCCAGCGGTCGGGATCCTCGATCATCAGGTGCAGATCCAGCGGAACCGGCGACACCTGCTGCAGCCTCTCGACGACCGGGAGGCCGATCGTGAGGTTCGGCACGAAGTGGTTGTCCATCACGTCGATGTGCGCCAGATCGGCGTTGGCGATGCGCCCGAGCTCGGTCTCGAGGTTCGCGAAGTCGGCGGACAGGATGCTGGGATGGATGCGGATCGGCACCCCTCCACGTTATCCGGTCTGCCACGTCATCCGATCTCCGCTACTCGCCGGCTGCGGCCAGCTGGAGTCGTTCCACCCGCACGCCGGTCAGCTCGCTGATCGTCTCGAAGTCACGATCGACGTGCAGCACGACCAGCCGGTTGAGCTCAGCCGTGGCCGCGATCAGGATGTCGGCTGAAGAAGGACCGCGGTGCAGTCCGCGCTCCGCGAGAAGACGCTGGATCTCGATCGCCCGTTCTTCGATTGCTGGAGTGAAGTGCTCGATCGTCAAGGACGACACCGGAAGAGTGGTCAGGATCGTCTGCAGGTCGTCCCCTGATCGAGCCGAATATCCGATCTCGAGCCTCGTGACCGAGCAGACCCGCACGAGCCCGCGTTCCAGCTGGTCTGCCCAGAACGCCGGATCGACGCAGTGCTGGAGACGAACGAGAGCGGATTTATCGATCAGCCACTCGGTCACTGCCACGCGGCGTCCATGAGCTCGACGTCGAGCAGGTCGTGCAGCCTGGCGGCCGAACGAGTCAGGTCGGCCGGAGTGATGGTGGTCCTGGTACGGGTCGATTCACGCAGAAGCTGCCTCCGAACGTATTCGACGCGCGAAAGCCCGATCCGCTCTGCTTGACTGTCGATTTCCGCGACCACGTCATCGGGGACGTTGCGGATGAGGATATCGGTCATGAGGATTCCTTTCGTCTGTGATATCGGACGGTACCACACCCTGCGGCTTAAAACCTCTGCACAGCACTTCGGCTGGTGGACGTTATCCACAGATCTGGGTCAACCGCACCGAGCGAGCATGACTTCGCCCAGGATCAGGGCATGACAAAAACTCGAAACCGGGCGGACTCCGCTTCGCCCGTAGCGACCGACGAGCTGCTCCTCGATTTCGTGGACGAGTTGATCGGGGCCGCGGTGCTGAGCCGGGTGTGGCTGCTGTTCTTCGACGATCAGCACCGGCCGCGGCCTCTGATCATCCCGGTCGACGACATCGAACTCGATCTGATCGACGAGTCGGGGTTGCTGTCCGTGGCGACGCTCGCCGGTGAGCTGGCGCGGATGGCCGCCGCCACGGAGGTGGTCGTCGTCTGGGAACGCCCGGGGGCGAACCGGCTCACGATCGGCGAGCGCGCGACCGTCGACGCCCTGAGCCGGCTCTTCCCGCCGAAACCGACCCGGCTCCGACGACAGGTGCTGAGTCATGACGACGGCGTGTCACTGCTGTGACGAACGCGAGTGGGTCAGGCGGTGGTCTTGCGGAAGAGGGCGACGAACATGGCGTCGGTCGTGTTGCGGTGCGGCCAGAGCTGCACAGCGGCGTCGGGGCCGCCGAGCGCCACGGCGTCGGAGGTGATCGCGCGCAGCACCTCCTGGGCGTCGAGCTGCTCGAGTTCGCCGTCCCAGCGGCGCAGGGCTCCCTGAACCTGGCCCCGGGTCTCGGCGACGTGCGGCGAGCAGGTCACGTAGGCGAGCAGGCCTCCCGGCTTGAGTGCCCGCACGGCCGAGTCGATCAGCTGCTGTTGCAGCGACACCAGTGCGGCCACGTCGCCGGGGGTCTTGCGCCAGCGCGCCTCCGGGCGGCGGCGGAGCGCACCGAGGCCCGTGCACGGCGCGTCGACCAGGATGCGGTCGAACGACTCCGGGGCGTCGGCGCCGATCCTGGTGCCGTCGCGTTCCCACACCTCGGGTGGTTCGGGCAGGGCCTCCACGGCACGACGCACGAGGCCGGCGCGCGCGGGCACGGGCTCGTTCGCGATCACGACCGCGCCACCCAGACGCGCCTCCGCGGCCAGCACGGCGGTCTTGCCGCCCGGGCCCGCGCAGAGGTCGAGCCAGCGCTCCCCCGCCTCCACCGGCCGGGCCCGGCTCAGTGCGAGGGCGGCGAGCTGCGAGCCCTCGTCCTGAACACGGGCCGTACCGGCCTTCACCGCCGCGATCCCGGCGGGATCCCCGGTCGGGGCGCGCAGACCGATCGGCGAGAGAGGCGCGTCTTCGGTACCCTCGCCGACCGCCTCGCGGTCGATCAGGCCGGGCAGGGCTGCGAGGCTCAAACGAGCCGGAATGTTGTCGGCCTCCAGCAGGTCGTCGAGTTCGAAGGCGAGATCGGTGTCCGAGACACCGTCGGCCGTGAGAGCGCGGCGGAAGGCGCGGATGATCCACGCGGGGTGCGAGGAGGCGACGGCCAGACGCTCGTCGTCGTCCGTGGCCGACTCCATCGCCCGGTCGAGCCATTCCGAGGCCGGCGTCCGGGTGATCCCCCGCAGCACGCCGTTGACGAAACCGGTGGCCGAGCGGGAAGCATGCTGCCGGGCGAGCTCGACGGATTCGTTCACGGCCGCGTGGGTCGCCGTGCGCAGCGAGATCAGCTGGTGCGCGCCGAGCTCGAGGATGTCACGCACCACGCCGTCGATCTCGTCGATCGGGCGGCCCGACGCCAGCTCGATCACGCGGTCGTAGTAGCCGCGCAGGCGGAGGGTTCCGTAGGTGAGCTCGGTGGCGAAACCGGCGTCGGCCGTGTCCAGCCGGGCCGCGGCGATCTTCGACGGCAGCAGCAGGTTCGCGTAAGCGTCGTCTTCGCGAACGGCGGTGATCACTTCGAGGGCGATGCGCCGGGCGGGCTGCACCGCGGCCGGCCGGTTCGACGGGGTGGCCGGCTTCCGGCGCTCGGGACCGCGGGGGCCCGAGCCCCTGTTGCCACCGGAGGCCGCGCGGTGGCCGCCGGAGCCCGAGCTGGAGCCCGAGCCCGAACCACGGCGGGATCGGCTGGATCCGTCGCCGGAACCGGGGCTGTTCGTCGAATCGCTCATCGGGCGGTCATCCTCTCGGCTCCAGTACCTCGCCACCAGTCGGCGGCCGCCATGGCCTTCTTACCGGCGGGATGCACCTCGAGCAGTTCCAGGGGGGTGGTGGCCGTGCCCACGTAAACGTGCCCGCCCTCGGCGGTGACGACTCCGGGGTCCAGAAGCGGGTGGTCCCACGCCGGCGCGGCGTCGAGCACCTTCACGCGCTGACCGTCGATCTCGGTGAACGCTCCCGGCTCGGGGGTCACGCCGCGAAGACGGCGGTAGACGACCTCGAACGGCAGCGTGAAATCGAGGCGGGCGTCGTCGATGCCGAGCTTCGGGGCGAGGGTGACCTCGCCGCTCTGCTCAGCCGGGGATCGTGTGCCGGATGCGATCAGCTCGACCGTGTCGACCAGCTGACCGGCACCGGAATCGGCCAGCCGGCCCAGCAGGTTCCCGGCGGTCTCGTTGGCGCCGATCGGCGTGGTCGTCATCGACCAGATCGGTCCGGCGTCCAGGCCCGGGACGAGCTGGAAGATCGTCGCGCCGCTCTCGGTGTCGCCGGCGATCACCGACCACTGCACGGGCGCCGCTCCCCGCCAGCGCGGAAGGAGCGAGAAATGGAGGTTCACCCAGCCCGCACGCGGAGTGCTGAGCAGGGGCTCGCGCACGAGACCGCCGTAGGCCACGATGACGCCGAGATCGGCGTCGAGCGCGGCGATCCGCGCGGTTACGGCGTCGTCGAGGCGATTGGCCTTGATCACGGGTAGACCGAGCTCCTCCGCGGCCGCGGCAACCGGGGACGGCGTGAGCACGCGCTTGCGACCGAGCGGGGCGTCCTCGCGGGTGACCACCGCGACGATCTCGTGGTGCGGGGCGAGCGCCCGCAGGCTCGGCACAGCCACCGCGGGGGTGCCGGCGAAGACGAGCTTCATTCCATGATCTCCGAATCGTCGAGTCGCACGCGCAACGTGGGCGGCGGGCGGTAGGCCGTGCCGCGCCCGGTCTTCGGGCGGCGACTGGTGGCGTTCTTCACCACCAGGGCACGCAGGTGGCGGGCGAGGGAGGTGCCGATCGAGTAGTCGAAGCGCACGATGGCGCGCACCATGCCGTCGTCGGCGGGCACCGGTCCCAGGGTATCCATCTTCTCCCACTCGGCCTGGGTGAGCAGTGAGCGCAGCTCGGTAAGGGCGGCGGCGACCGTGTCCGGCGAGCCCGACAGCGTCGCGAGCCGGACGGCGGGCGGAAACCGAAGCGTGCGGCGATCGACGAGTTCGCTCGAGGCCACGCTCTCCGGCTGCCAGGTGACCAGGCTCCGCGCCAGCTCGCCTCCCACGCCGACCAGCATCGTCGTGGCGCGCGGCGCCGAGAGCGCGATGGCGTTCGACCACCAGCGCAGACAGTCCTCGGCCACGCGCATGGACTCGCGGGCCAGCATCCGGGGTCCGTCCAGCAGCAGAACGGCCCGGTATCCCCCGGTCGCGATCGGTTCGGCGCCGCGGGTGGCGACCACCAGGGCCGGGCGGTCGTCGACCGTGAGCAGGTTGCGCTCGCCGTCGGAGACGATCACGCGCACACCGGGAAAGGCCCGGCCCAGCTCGTCGGCCGTGCGCCCCGCGCCGATCGACGCGAAGCGCAGCGTGGTGCCCGCGCAGTGCGAGCAGTGCCAGTTCGCGGCGATCGCCCCGCAGAGCGAGCAGGTGGGGCGCTCACCGGCGCGGGCCACCCTGAGCGGCCCGCCGCAGACGGTGCAGGATGCGGGCGTCGAGCAGGTCTTGCAGGCCAGCACCGGAGCGTACCCCGGCCGGGCGACCTGCACCAGCACGGGGCCGCTCTCGAGCGCCTTGCGGGCGGCGGTCCAGGCCGAGCTCGGGATGCGGGCGGCGTTCTGCGGCGAATCCGCGTCGTCCTGCTCGGCGGTCGGCACGACCCGGGGCAGGTACCGAGGGGTCGGGAACACCGGATGCAGGAACCCGAGCTCGACCAGCCGCTCGACCTCGGTGCTCCGCGCATGCGAAAGGAACGCCAACCGCGCCCCCGACTGCTCCTGGCGCACCAGGGCGGCATCGCGCAGGTGCACGTACGGCGCGAGGGGTTCGCTCTGCAGCGGGTCGCCGTCGTCCCAGACCACGATCTGGCCGAGCGAGGAGACCGGTGCGTAGATGCTCGACCGGTTGCCCACCACGATGTGCGGGTCGCCGTCGAGGGCCGTGAGGAAGTTCGCGTACCGGTCAGGTCGCGCCTGCCGCGCGTCGAGGCGCACGACGGCATCCGCGAAGCCCAGGGATTCCAGGGCCTGCTCGACGGAGATCTGGTCGCGGTAGTCGGGCACCGCCACGATGGCGGACTCGCCGCGCAGGTAGGCCGCCGCGGCGAGCTCGGCGGCGGTCAGCGCCCAGTGCCCCACCGTCACCCCCTCCGCACCGTGGGCCTCGGCCGCGGGAGCACCGACGGCCGAGGGCGTCGCGAGCCGCGTCACGGTCGCGATCGCCGCGATGGCGCTGCGCGCCCCGGGCTCGGCCAGGTGGCCCGCATCCGTGTCGGAATAGCCGGTCAGCTGCACCTCGCGATTCGCGTGCTCGATCTCCGTCGTCGTCACGGCATGCTCGCCGCGGGCACCGGCCGCAGCGGCCGTGCGGGCCACGAACGCCTTCTCCACCCGCACGAAACGGGGCGGGACCGCGAGGCGCACGATGTCGCACGCGCTGCCGGCCGCCCGATCGGCGAGCCGGCGGGCGAGCGCCCACACCTCGGGGGTCAGCACCGGCACGGGCGACACGATCTCGTCGAGGTCGCTCAGCGTGCCCTTGTGCTCCGCCTCGTGCGCGAGCTCGATGATGTAGCCCCGGGCCGTGCGCCCGGCCGAGCGCAGCGGCACCTTGACCCGTACGCCGGCCGCGGCATCCGGAACCAGAGCGGGCGGCACCCGGTAGTCGAACAGCCGGTCCAGCTGGGGCAACGGCGACTCGAGCATCACCCGGGCCACGAGCGTGCCCGCGCCAGAACCCGCCGACGCGGATGCGCCCGCACCAGGGGCACTCGCACCGGAGGCCCCCGCACCAGGGGCACTCGCACCGGAGGCACCCGCGCCAAGAGCACTCGCGCCGGAGGCACCCGCGCCGGACGCACCCGACGCCTCGCCCCCCGAATCGGCGCCGCCGCCCTTCAGGGCGACCTCGCCGGCCACGGCTAGAGGCCCGCGGCGGCCCGGATCTCGTCGACCCGGTCGAGCCGCTCCCAGGTGAACTCCGGCAGCTCGCGGCCGAAGTGGCCGTAGCTGGCGGTCTTCGCGTAGATCGGCCGCAGCAGGTCGAGGTCGTTGATGATGGCGGCGGGCCGCAGGTCGAACACGCTGCGCAGCGCCTCGGTGATGACCTCGTCGGACACCACGCCCGTGCCGAACGTCTCGACGTAGAAGCCCACGGGGGCCGCCTTGCCGATGGCGTAGGCGATCTGCACCTCGAGCCGCGAGGCGAGCCCGGCCGCGACCGCGTTCTTGGCCACCCAGCGCATCGCGTAGGCCGCCGAGCGGTCGACCTTCGACGGGTCTTTGCCGCTGAACGCGCCGCCGCCGTGCCGCGAGGCGCCGCCGTAGGTGTCGACGATGATCTTGCGCCCGGTGAGCCCGGCATCGCCCTGCGGGCCGCCGATCTCGAACCGCCCGGTGGGATTGATCAGAATGCGCACGTTCGAGGAGTCGAGGGAGAGTCCGGAGGCTTCGACGCCGGCGAGCACCGGGCGGATGACGAGTTCCTCGACCTCGTGCCGCAGGTCGTCCAGCGACACCGAGGGCGCGTGCTGGGTGGAGAGCACGACCGTGTCGACCGACTTCGGCACGACCCCGTCGTAGCCGACCGTGACCTGCGTCTTGCCGTCGGGCCGTAGGTAGTCGAGCAGGCCCTCCTTGCGCACGGCGGCGAGGCGCTCCGACAGCCGGTGCGCGAGCCAGATCGGCAGCGGCATCAGCTGGGGCGTCTCGGTGGTGGCGTAGCCGAACATGATGCCCTGGTCGCCCGCGCCCTGGCGGTCGACCTCGTCGGTGGAGGAGCCCTCACGGGTCTCGAAGGCGTTGTCCACGCCCTGCGCGATGTCGGGCGACTGCCCGCCGATCGACACCGACACCCCGCACGAGCGGCCGTCGAACCACACGTCGGAGGAGGTGTAGCCGATCGACGTGATCTTCTCGCGCACGATGGCGGGGATCTCGACGTACCCCTTGGTGGTCACCTCGCCGGCGACGTGCACCAGCCCGGTGGTGACGAGGGTCTCGACCGCGACCCGCGAGTGCGGGTCGACCGCGAGCAGCGCGTCGAGGATCGAATCCGAGATCTGGTCGCAGATCTTGTCGGGGTGCCCCTCGGTGACGGACTCGGACGTGAAGAGACGAAGAGAGGTCATTCTGCTCCTGATAGGGCGGCGGCGAACACCCGGAGGATGTCATCGGCCACCGACGACTTGCTGCCGGATGCCTCGAAAACTATATCTCCGGATGCTCCCAGCACCGTCACCGAATTGCCTTCTGTTCCGAAGCCGGTGGTCCACCCCACGCCGTTGACCACGAGGAAGTCGCAGCCCTTGCGCGCGATCTTCGCCCGGCCGAGCGCGAGAAGCTCCTCGGCGGAGGTGGCGGTCTCGGCGGCGAAGCCCACGATCAGCCGCCCGTCCCGTGGCGTGGCGGAGATGGTGGCGAGGATGTCGGGGTTCTGCACGAGCTCGAGCGTGAGCCGCTCCCCCGTGTTCGCCTTCTTGATCTTGGCCTCGGAGACGGCGACCGGCCGGTAGTCGGAGACCGCCGCCGCCATCACCACGAGGTCGTGCGCCGGGGCCGCGGCCACCGTGGCGGCGAGCAGCTCCTGTGCGGTCTCGACCCGCACCACCTCGACGCCGGAGGGCAGGTCGACCTCCACATGGGCGGCGATCAGGGTGACGGATGCGCCGCGGTCGCGCGCAGCCTCGGCGATGGCGATCCCCTGCCGCCCGCTGGAGCGGTTGCCGATGAAGCGCACCGGGTCGAGCGGTTCGCGGGTGCCGCCGGCGGTGACGAGCACCGTGCGGCCGGCGAGATCCTGCTCGGGAACGGATGCGACGGCATCCGACTCCCCGGAGGACGAAGCAGACGAGACCGCGGCCAGCGCGCCCGCGATGATGTCCTCGGGCTCCGCCATCCGCCCGGCTCCGGAGTCCTTGCCGGTGAGCTGACCGCTGACCGGCCCCACGAAGTGCACCCCGCGTGAGCGGAGGGTCGCGATGTTCGCGACGGTGGCCGGGTTCTGCCACATCTCGGTGTGCATGGCCGGCGCGAGCACGAGCGGGGCTCGGCTGGCCAGCACGGTGTTGCCGAGCAGGTCGTCGGCGATGCCGGCGGCGAGCTTGGCGATGGTGTTCGCGGTCGCCGGGGCGATCACGATCAGGTCGGCGGCCTGGCCGATGGCCACGTGCCGTACCTCGGCCACCCCCTCGTACAGGTCGCTCTCGACCGTGTTGCGGGAGAGCGCCTCGAGCGTGGGCCGCCCCACGAAACGCAGCGCGGCCTCGGTGGCGACCACATGCACTTCGTGGCCGGCCAGCACGAGGCCGCGGATGACGTTGACGGCCTTGTAGGCCGCGATCCCACCCGTGATCCCGACGACGATGTTCACACGGATGCTCCGAACGCATTACCGGCGATCAGCCGGGGAACCGGGGTGGGACGGGTGGAAAGAGTGACTACTCGACGATCGGCGCCGCAGGCTTGATCTCGAGCTTGTCCTCGTTGATCTCGTGCATGGCGACCGAGAGCGGCTTGTCGTCGATGGTGGAGTCGACCAGCGGCCCCACGTTGTCGAACAGGCTGCCTTCGTGCAGGTCGGCGTAGTAGTCGTTGATCTGGCGGGCACGCTTGGAGGCGAAGATCACCAGGGCGTACTTCGAGTCGACCTTCGAGAGAAGTTCGTCGATCGGGGGGTCGATGATGCCGAGCTTGTTGGTGGGCATGGTGTGCTTACTCCTTGCTGCGAAGGCCGGCCTCCTGAGCGGGCGCCTTCTGAATCTGCATCAATTCTACGACCTCCGCCGCCGCGGCCTGCACATCGCGGTTCACGACACGGTGATCGAACTCGTCCTGGGCCGCCAATTCGACCTTCGCGGTGGTGAGCCGGCGCTCCTGTTCCTCGAGCGTCTCGGTGCCGCGGCCGATCAGCCGGCGCACCAGTTCCTCCCAGGTGGGGGGCAGCAGGAACACCAGCCGGGCCTCGGGCATCGCGGCCTTCACCTGGCGCGCGCCCTGGATGTCGATCTCCAGCAGCACGCTCCCGCCCGCGGCCAGAGCGGCGTCGATCGGCGGGCGCGGCGTGCCGTAGCGCGACTTGTTGTGCACCACGGCCCACTCCAGGAACTCGCCGTCGGCGATCATCCGGTCGAACTCGGCGTCGTCGACGAAGTAGTACGAGACCCCGTCGATCTCCCCCGGGCGCGGCGCCCGGGTGGTGGCCGAGACCGAGAGGTGCACCTCGGGGTAGTTCTCGCGGATGTAGGTGGAGACCGTGCCCTTGCCGACCGCGGTCGGCCCGGCGAGCACGACCAGCCGGCTGAGGCCGGGCGCATCGACCTGGGGCGCGCGCTTGGCGAGGTACTCCCGCATCCGCTCCTGCTGGTGCACGCCGAGGCCCGAGAGGCGCTTGGAGGCGGCGATCCCGAGCTTGTCCATCACGCGGTCCACCCGCACGGGGCCGAGGCCCGGGATGCTCATCAGCAGGTCGCGCACGCGCATCGTGGCCTCGATGCTCTCGGTGCTGGAGAGCGCGGTCTCGAGCACCGAGACGGCGCTCAGCCGGCGCTCGTTCACGGCGCGCTTCACGGCGGCGCGGGCCCGGCGGGCGGCGACGGCGGCGCGCGAAGCGGCGGCGCGGTCGACCTCGGGCGGGTTCACGAGATCACCTCGGCGAGAGCGGAGGCGTCGGCCTCGATCGCGCCGGCGAGACCCGACGCTCCGTGCTGCAGGATCGAGCGCGACACGCTCACGATCACGTCCGGTGCCAGCGGCCCGAAGATGCCCGGGATCGACGCGAACGACGCTCCCTGGAAGCCGAATCCCGGCGCGAGCACCGGGGTCGTCGACAGCCCGCGGAGCGCCTCCGCGGTGAACCCGTACTCGTCGAGCCGCTTCGTGGCGCCGAGCACGAGGCCGAAGTCGCCGAGCCGCGTGCGATCGGTGTTGCGCGCGGCGACGCCGTCGGCGACGATCCGCGAGACGCTCTCCCCCGCCTCCGAGCGTGCGGTCTGCAGCAGCCGCGACTCGGGGTTGGAGGTGGCACTCAGCACGAACAGCCCCTTGCCCGCGGCGGAGGCGCGCGCGAACAGCGGATCGAGCGCACCGGTCCCCGTGAAGGCGGTCACGGTGAGCGCGTCCACCTCGAGCGGCGAGCCCGGCTCGAGCCAGGCCGCGGCGTAGCCGTCGTTCGTGGAGCCGATGTCGCCGCGCTTGGCGTCGCCGATCACCAGCAGCCCCGCGGCGCGTCCGGCGGCCAGCACGTCTTCGAGCGCGGCGAAGCCGGCCGATCCGTAGGCCTCGAAGAACGCCACCTGCGGCTTCACGATGCCGACGCGGCCGGATGCGGCCACGGCCTCCACCACGCTCAGCCCGAACGACCGGGCGCCGGCCGCCGAGACCGGCAGCCCCCAGGCCTCGAGCAGGTACGGGTGCGGGTCGATGCCCACGCACAGGTGCCCGCGCGAGCCGAACACCGCGTCCAGGCGCGCCCCGAAGGGCGGCACCGTCGTGGGTTCGGACAGGCGGGCGGTACCGGAGCCGTCGGCGTCAGGAGTCGGACTCATCCGCGGGCGTCCCGGGCGATCGCGTACTCCTGCAGCGAGGTCACCTCGAAGCCGCCGTCGAGCGCCTCGAACGAGGCCACGGCGGCGCCGAGCTGCGCGATGGTGGTGAACAGCGGCTTGTCGGCGGCCACGGCGGCGGCGCGGATCTCGTAGCCGTCCACGCGCGCCGAGCGCCCCGACGGCGTGTTGATCACGATGTCCACCTTGTCGGCGTTGATCAGATCCACGATCGACTCGTTGCCGCTGGTCTTGCCCTCGGAGAACTTCTCCACGATGCCGGCGTGGATGCCGTTGCGGTTCAGCACCTCGGCCGTGCCCTCGGTGGCGAGGATGTGGAAGCCCAGCTGCTGCAGACGCAGCACCGGAAGCACGATCGCGCGCTTGTCGCGATCCGAGACCGACACGAACACGGTGCCCGAGGTGGGCATCCCGCCGTACGCGGCCTCCTGGCTCTTGGCGAAGGCGCGCGGGAAGTCGCGATCGATGCCCATCACCTCGCCGGTGGAGCGCATCTCCGGGCCGAGCACGGAGTCGACGATCAGTCCCTCCTTGGTGCGGAAGCGCTTGAACGGCAGCACGGCCTCCTTCACGGCGACCGGCGAGTCCAGCGGCACGATCGAGCCGTCCTGCGAGGGCAGCATGCCCTCGGCGACCAGGTCGGCGACGGTGGCGCCCACCATGATCCGCGAGGCGGCCTTGGCCAGCGGGATGCCGAGCGCCTTCGACACGAAGGGCACGGTGCGCGACGCGCGCGGGTTGGCTTCCAGCACGTAGAGGATGCCGGCGCCGATCGCGAACTGCACGTTGAGCAGCCCGCGCACGCCGATTCCCTCGGCGATCTTCTGCGTGGCCGAACGCACCGCGTCGATCTGGGAGCGGCCGAGCGTCACCGGGGGCAGCGAGCAGCTCGAGTCGCCGGAGTGCACGCCGGCCTCCTCGAGGTGCTCCATGATGCCGCCCACGTACAGGCGCTCTCCGTCGTAGAGGGCGTCGACGTCGATCTCGATCGCGTCGTCGAGGAAGCGGTCCACCAGCAGCGGGTTGGCGGCGCCCACCATGCCCTGGCCGGCGATCCGCTCGAAGTAGTCGGCCAGTGACGGGGTGTCGTAGACGATCTCCATGCCGCGGCCGCCGAGCACGTACGAGGGGCGCACCAGCACCGGGAAGCCGATCTCCTCGGCCACAGCCACGGCCGAGTCGTAGTCGGTGGCCGTGCCGTTCTTCGGCGCCAGGATGCCGGCGGCGTCGAGGATGCCCGAGAACAGTCCGCGCTCCTCCGCCAGGTCGATCGCGGCGGGGGTGGTGCCGAGGATCGGCACGCCGGCCTCCTCGAGGCCCTTCGCGAGGCCCAGAGCGGTCTGGCCGCCGAGCTGAACGACGACGCCCACGAGCTCGCCCGACTGCTGCTCGGCGTGGATGACCTCGAGCACGTCTTCGAGCGTCAGCGGCTCGAAGTACAGGCGGTCGCTGGTGTCGTAGTCGGTCGACACCGTCTCCGGGTTGCAGTTGATCATGATCGTCTCGAAGCCGGCGTCCGACAGCGCGAACGAGGCGTGCACGCAGGAGTAGTCGAACTCCACGCCCTGGCCGATGCGGTTCGGGCCCGATCCGAGGATGACCACCTTGCGGCGGTCCGAGGGCTCGACCTCGGTCTCCAGGTCGTACGAGGAGTAGTGGTACGGCGTGAGCGCGGGGAACTCCCCCGCGCAGGTGTCCACCGTCTTGTAGACCGGGCGGATGCCGAGGATGTGCCGCACCTCGCGCACCTCCTTCTCGCCGAAGCCGCGCAGGGTCGCGATCTGGGCATCCGAGAAGCCGTGCTCCTTGGCCAGCGTGAACATCGCGTGGTCGGCGTTCTCCGAGGCGGCGATGGCGTCGGCGACCTCGTTGATCAGCACGATCTGGTCGATGAACCAGGGGTCGATCTTGGTGGCCGCGAAGACCTCCTCGTTCGTGGCGCCGGCGCGGAGGGCCTGCTGCACGGTCACGATGCGGCCGTCGGTGGGCACCGCGGCGATCGCGAGCAGGGCATCCTTGTCGCCGGGCTCGCCGTCCCAGTGGAACGACGATCCGCGCTTCTCGAGCGAGCGCAGCGCCTTCTGCAGCGCCTGGGTGTAGTTGCGGCCGATGGCCATCGCCTCGCCCACCGACTTCATGGTGGTGGTCAGCGTCGGGTCGGCGGCCGGGAACTTCTCGAACGCGAAGCGGGGCACCTTCACCACGACGTAGTCGAGCGTGGGCTCGAAGGAGGCCGGGGTCACCTTGGTGATGTCGTTCGGGATCTCGTCGAGGCGGTAGCCGATGGCCAGCTTCGCGGCGATCTTGGCGATCGGGAAGCCGGTCGCCTTGGAGGCGAGAGCCGACGAGCGCGAGACGCGCGGGTTCATCTCGATCACGATGATGCGCCCGTTGGCCGGGTCAACGGCGAACTGGATGTTGCAGCCGCCGGTGTCCACGCCCACGGCGCGGATGATGTCGATGCCGATGTCGCGCAGCTTCTGGTACTCGCGGTCGGTGAGGGTGAGCGCGGGCGCCACGGTGATCGAGTCGCCGGTGTGCACGCCGACCGGGTCGACGTTCTCGATCGAGCAGACGACCACCGTGTTGTCGGCGGTGTCGCGCATGAGCTCGAGCTCGTACTCCTTCCAGCCGAGGATGCTCTCCTCGAGCAGCACCTCGGTGGTGGGGCTCTGGTGCAGGCCGTCGCCGACGATGCGGCGCAGCTCGGTCTCGTCGTAGGCGAAACCCGATCCGAGGCCGCCCATGGTGAACGAGGGGCGCACGACCAGCGGGTAGCCGAGGTCTTCGGCGAATCCGACGGCCTCCTCGACGGTGTGCGCGATGTGCGAGCGGGCCACGTCGGCGCCGCACTGCAGAACCAGCTCCTTGAAGATCTGCCTGTCTTCGCCCTTGTTGATGGCCTCGAAGTTCGCGCCGATCAGCTCCACGTCGTACTTCTCGAGGATGCCGTGCTCGTGCAGCTGGATGGCCGCGTTCAGCGCGGTCTGGCCGCCCAGGGTCGGCAGGATCGCATCCGGCTTCTCCTTGGCGATGATGGCCTCGATGACCTGCCAGGTGATGGGCTCCACGTAGGTGGCGTCGGCGAAGTCGGGGTCGGTCATGATGGTGGCCGGGTTGGAGTTCACCAGGATGACGCGCACGCCCTCTTCGCGGAGCACCCGGCAGGCCTGGGTGCCCGAGTAGTCGAACTCGCAGGCCTGGCCGATCACGATCGGGCCGGACCCGATGACGAGAACGCTCTGGATGTCGTCTCTCTTGGGCATTACTGGTTGTCTCCTTCGGAGGGGGCCTCGACGACGTGCGCATCGGCCTCGAGGGCCGCGGTCTTCTTCGCCAGGATCATGTCGCGGAAGCGGTCGAACAGGTACATGGAGTCGTGCGGGCCGGCGGCCGCCTCGGGGTGGTACTGCACCGAGAAGGCGTTCAGGTCGAGGCAGCGGATGCCCTCCACCACGTCGTCGTTGAGGCTCAGGTGGCTCACCTCGACGCGGCCGAAGCCGGCGGGCGACTCGACCACTCCCTCGCGCGGCGCGTCGACCGCGAAGCCGTGGTTCTGGCTCGTGATCTCGACCCGTCCGGTGGTCTTGTCGAGCACCGGCTGGTTGATGCCGCGGTGGCCGAAGGGCAGCTTGTAGGTGCCGAAGCCGAGCGCGCGGCCGAGCAGCTGGTTGCCGAAGCAGATGCCGAAGTAGGGCAGGCCGCCGCGCAGCAGGTCCTGCAGCAGCTCGACGTGGGTCTCGGATGCCTCCGGGTCGCCGGGGCCGTTGCTGTAGAACAGGGCGTCGGGCTCGAGGGTGCGCACCTCGGCGGCGGTGATCGACTCGGGCAGCACCTCCACGTCGAAGCCGCGCTCCGCGAGGTAGTTCAGCGTGGAGGTCTTGACGCCGAGGTCGAGAACCGCCACCGAGCCGATCCGCTCGCCCACGGCGGGCACCTGGTAGTGCTCGTGCGTCGAGACGACGGTCGAGAGCTTCTGGCCGGCCATCTCGGCGCCCGAGCGCACGGCGTTCAGCTGCTCGGTGGGGTTCAGTTCGTAGTCGGCGCCGGAGAAGATGCCGGCGCGCATGGCGCCGAGGCTCCGCAGGTGGCGGGTGACGGCGCGGGTGTCGATGCCCGAGATGCCCACCACGCCATCCGTCTGCAGGTCGTCGTCGAGCGAGCGCTGCGCGCGGAAGTTCGATACGACCCGGGAAGGGTCGCGCACCACGTAGCCGGCCACCCAGATCTTCGACGACTCCTTGTCGGTGTCGTTCACGCCGGTGTTGCCGATGTGCGGGGCGGTCTGCATCACGATCTGGCCGGCGTACGACGGATCGGTGAGCGTCTCCTGGTAGCCGGTCATGCCGGTGGCGAAGACGGCCTCGCCGAGGGTGCGGCCACGGGCGCCGTAAGCACGTCCCTCGTAGCGTCGCCCGTCTTCCAGCACGAGAACGGCGGGTTCGGTTGAGATCACGACGAGGTTCCTTCCTGTTGCGGACTGCTTTGTTCGGGGATGAGCGTGTTCACGGCCTCGATGATGCGGTTCGCATCGCCGAGGCCCGTCGCCCGGAGATAGCTTTCGACGTCGGCGGGTCGGTCCGCTGCGTCGTAGGTCCAGTCCAGGCGCACGAGGCCCCCGGTCTCGACCACGCGATCGATGGCCCAGGTCGAGCGGCCCACCGAACGCAGCGCAGCGCGCGCGACGAAGGTGACGGGCTCGCCCGGGATGGTCAGGGTGACGCCGGTGTCGGACACACTGACCACGCCGCGCCCGCGGAACGCCAAGCCCGGGATGGTGAGTCGGTCCAGCGGATCGCCGGCGGTCGTGGTGGCGACGTAGAGCACGGGGACGCTCGCGATCTCGGTGCCGGCGACCTGGTCGGGCGCGGCCACGGAGGGCTGCCGGAACGCCGCCTGGCGGCGCTTGCGGGCGCGCCACGCCAGCACCATGGCCAGCAGCAGCAGGATCGCCAGCACCGTGACGAGGAGTCCGGGAACGAGGTGGCTGTCCATCAGGCGGAGACCCCCTGCGCGGCTTCGGCGGCCAGCTGGGCGGCACCGAACGCGGCGGCCTCGTTCACCGGTGCGAGCTCGCCGTCACGCAGCGACGCGAAGCCGTGGTGGAAGCTCCAGCGCACGTTCCCGGCCAGGCTCACGCCCTCGTAGGGCGTGTTCGACGACTTGCCGTGCAGCCGGTCCAGCGTGAACTCGCTCCGCGAGGAGGGGTCGACGAGCACGATGTTCGCGGCGCTGCCGATCTCGAAGGAGTGGCTGTGGTCGTGCAGGCGGCCGATCCGGGCCGGGGCGTCGGAGAGGATGCGGGCGACATCCGCCCACTCCAGCAGCCCCGTCTCCACGAGTGCGGTCTGCACCACGGGCAGGGCCGACTCGAGGCCCACCATGCCGAACGACGCGGCATCCCACTCGCACTCCTTGCTCTCGCGCGGGTGCGGGGCGTGGTCGGTGGCCACGATGTCGATGGTGCCGTCGGCCACGCCGGCGCGCAGCGCCTGCACGTCTTCGTCGCGGCGCAGCGGAGGGTTCACCTTGTACTTGGCGTCGTAGCTGCGCACGAGGTCTTCGGTGAGCAGCAGGTGGTGCGGCGTGGCCTCGGCGGTCACCGCGATGCCGCGAGCCTTCGCCCAGCGCACCACCTCGACCGATCCGGCGGTCGACAGGTGGCACACGTGCAGCCGGGCGCCCACGTGCTCGGCCAGCAGCACGTCGCGCGCGATGATCGACTCCTCGGCCACGGCCGGCCAGCCCTTGAGGCCGAGCTCGCTCGAGAGCGCACCCTCGTTCATCTGCGCGTTCTCGGTGAGCCGCGGATCCTGGGCGTGCTGGGCGATCACCCCGTCGAAGGTCTTGACGTATTCCAGCGCCCGCCGCATGAGCAGCGAGTCGTGCACGCACTTGCCGTCGTCGGAGAACACCCGAACGCCCGCGCGGGACTGCGCCATCGCACCGATCTCGCTGAGCCGCTCACCGGCGAGCCCCACGGTGACGGCGCCGATCGGCCGCACCGTGGCGTAGCCGGCGGCCTTGCCGAGCGCCTGCACCTGCTCCACCACGCCGGCGGTGTCGGAGACGGGCATCGTGTTGGCCATGGCGAACACCGCGGTGAAGCCGCCGGCCGCCGCGGCGCGCGTGCCGGTGAGCACGGTCTCGCTCTGCTCGAAACCGGGCTCGCGCAGGTGGGTGTGCAGGTCGACGAGTCCGGGCAGGGCCACGAGGCCCGCCGCGTCGACGACGGTGGTGGACGCCGAGGCTCCGGATGCGGCATCCGCGCCGATGGCCGTGATGCGCCCGCGCTCGATCAGCAGATCGGTGGGGGCACCGCCCAGCACGGCAGCACCCTTCAGCAGGTGGCTGGTGGTCTCGCTCACGCCAGGGCCTCTCGTTCGCCGGAGAGCAGCAGGTAGAGCACCGCCATCCGGATGGACACCCCGTTCGCGACCTGCTCGAGAACCGTCGACTGCGCCGAGTCGGCGGCACCGGCCGAGATCTCGAGGCCGCGGTTCATCGGTCCGGGGTGCATGACAATGCTATCCGGGCGGAGGGCCTTCATCCGCTCGTCGTCCAGACCCCACTGCCGGGAGTACTCCCGCGCGTTCGGGAAGTAGGCCGCGTTCATCCGCTCGCTCTGGATGCGCAGCATCATCAGCACGTCGGGCTTCACCTCGGCGAGGCTCGCGTCGAGGTCGAATCCGACGGTCGCGGGCCAGCCGGCGGCACCCACCGGCACCAGGGTCGCCGGCGCCACGAAGTGCACCTCGGCGCCGAGGGTGCGCAGCAGCCACAGGTTCGACCGGGCCACCCGCGAGTGCAGGATGTCGCCGACGATGACCACGCTCACTCCGTCGAGGCCCTTGCCGCGGCTCGCGCCCGGGAAGAGTCGGCGGCGCATCGTGAAGGCGTCGAGCAGGGCCTGAGTCGGATGCTCGTGGGTGCCGTCGCCCGCGTTCACCACGCCGGCGTCGATCCAGTCGCTCTGCGCGAGCACCTGGGGTGCGCCCGAGGCGTGGTGCCGGATGACGACGCCGTCGGCGCCCATCGCGGCGAGGGTCTGCGCGGTGTCCTTCAGGCTCTCGCCCTTCGACACGCTGGAGCCCTTGGCGGAGAAGGTGATCACGTCGGCCGAGAGGCGTTTGGCGGCCGCCTCGAACGAGATGCGCGTGCGGGTGGAGTCTTCGAAGAACAGGTTCACCACGGTCTTGCCCCGCAGTGTCGGCAGCTTCTTGACCTCGCGGGTCTGCACCGCCGCCATGTCTTCGGCGATGTCGAGGATCTGCACGGCCTCGTCGCGGCTCAGGTCTTTGGTCGAGAGGAGGTGTCTCATGCCTCGTCTCCCCCTGCTCCGATGCTCGACGCATCGGACCCGCCCGCCTCTTCGATGCTCACTCCCTCGGTGCCGTCGATCTCGGCGAGCCGCACGTTGATGCGCTCCTCGCGCGAGCTCGGCAGGTTCTTGCCCACGAAGTCGGCCCGGATCGGCAGCTCGCGGTGCCCCCGGTCGATCAGCACGGCGAGCCGCACGGCGCGCGGCCGACCGAGGTCGTTGAGCGCGTCGAGGGCGGCCCGGATGGTGCGGCCGGAGTAGAGCACGTCGTCCACGAGCACCACGGTCTTGCCGTCGATGCCCTGGCGCGGAACCTGGGTGGGGGCCGGCGTCCGCACCGGATGCTTCGACAGGTCGTCGCGGTACATGGTGATGTCGAGCGACCCCACGATGGCGGCCGGATCCGCCCCGGGCTCGATGCCCGCGATGAGTCGCGCGATCCGTTCGGCCAGGAGCGACCCTCGCGTCGGGATGCCCAGCACCACGAGATCCTCGGCCCCCCGGTTGGACTCCAGGATCTCGTGCGAGATCCGAGTCAACGCCCGGGTGATGTCAGCCTGCTGCAGCACTGTGCGCGCCATGCAACCGACCCCCTTCCCCGCCTCTCGGACGGACTTAAAGGATGTCTACTTCGTGCGCTCCCCAGCCTAGCAGCCACCAGCCGGCGCCCGGCTCAGGGCAGGCGCTGGAACCACGTGTGCAGCTGCACGAAGCCCTGCGGATATCCTGCGATGGCGGCGTCGAGTTCGTCGCTCGGAGCCGTGCGGCCGACCCAGAGGTACGGATCCGGTGTGGTGCGACCCTCCGCGTCGGAACTCGAACGGGCGACGTGGGGATCGGGACCGAAGAGCGGCTCGGCCCGCGCGCTCGCCAGCTGCGAGGCCGAGACCTGGGAGGTCACGATGCAGGCGGCGTCGGGGAAGAGCTTCTGCATGCCCGTGCGCACGGCCTCGAGGTCGGCATCCGCGGCGGCACCGATCAGGGCGACGCCGACGCCGTCGGCGACCCAGAGCGAGGCCCAGCCCACGACCTGCTCGGGGTACGCCGCCGAGTACGGCCCGATCAGCCCCTCCAGGTCGCCGGCATCGCGCCAGCCGCCTTCGGGCGCCGCGCATCCGTAGTTCGCGGGATCGGCCTCGGCGAACAGCGCAGCGCTCTTCTCCTCGTCGGTGGCGTACGTCGGCTGGGGTTCGGGGTTCTGCGGCGGCGCCCAGACCGCCTCCTGTAGGGCCAGCGCCTCCTCCGTGTCGACGCCGGTCACCGTGAAGTGGTTCGAATCGCCATCGAAGTACCCGGTCACCACGTGGGCGGACCACGTCCACCCGTCGTCCTCGCCCTCGACCGGAGCGGGCGAGCTCGTGGCCAGCGCCGCCGCATCCACCCCGGAGACCTCCAGTGGGTCCTCGCACACCGAGGGCTTGCCCCACCCGGAGTCGCCGAACGGTACGCCGCACATCGAGACCTCGCCCTCGGGTGACACCCAGAGCGCGGCGCTCCCCCACAGCTCCGGCCCGGCCGGAGCGGCGGAGGTGGGCGGCAGGTCGGTCGAGACCGCGCCCCCGGCCGTGCATCCGCTCAGCATCGTCAGCCCGGCCACCGCAAGCACCGCGCCGGCCGCAGCCGCTGCCTGGCGCCGGGTCATCCGGAGATCAGGAACCTCCCGATCTGCGTCACCCCGTCGGATTCGTAGAGCGGGATGGTGCGATCCACCCCGGCGTTCTCGTCCTGCCATGTCTTCACGTCCTCCGCTGTACTGAACTCCTGCATCGCCGCGGTGCCGTCGGCCGCCTCCAGCTCGGTCCGGCGGATGTACCCCCGCTCGCCGTTCGACGCCGATCCGGATGCCGCGATCAGGTCGGGCTCGCCCGCGCCGGGCTTGTTCATGATGCCGTAGGTCTCACCCGCCGCGTTGATGCCCCAAGCCGTCTCGACGTGATTGACGTACTGGATGGTGAAGATCGAGGAGGCGCCCGGATCCGCGTCGATGTAGAGCGTGAGACCCGCATCGAGCGGGTAGTCCCCGTAAGAGCTGAAGGAACCGGCGCCCGGCCCGTCGCAGCCGGAGGAGCCGTTGTTGTGGTCGGCGTTCTGGCCGAACCGGGTCGTCCCGGCGCTCAGGCAGAGGAACGACACGCGCACGTGCGTCGCGCCCTCCGGCGGATCGAAGGGGAACAGCGCGGTCCAGCCCGAGCCCGCCGGAGCCGCGTACGGCGAACTGCCGTCGGCGGCCAGCTGGAAGGTCTCGGCGCTGCCGAGCATCGAGATGATCGGCGATCCCGGCGAGACCCCGTCCGGTGCCGGCACACCGCGCAGGCCCACGGCAATGACCGCGTCATCGAGTCGAGCGCTCGCCGTAGCGGAAGCGTCGTCCGGGGCGGCGGGAGAGCTGGATGCGACGTCCTCGGGCCGGAAGGTCGTGGCCGCCGCCGAGACGGCACCGCCCGTGAGCACGCCGGCGAGCACGAAGGCGGCGATCCCCGTCCAGCGCGGCCTCCGGTGCGACCGCGACCGGGGCAGGGGCCGAGGAGTGTCCTCGACGGAGTCGGAGAGCAGCCGCCGGAAGGCCAGGCGCCGCTCCGGGTCGAACTCGGGAATACTCATGCGGGGTTCTCCTCCAGATCGAGACCACGGTGCGCCGGGGCCGCCGGTTCGGCGTGCAGCAGGGCGCGGGCGCGGCGCCGCGCCCGCGTCAGGCGGGCTTTCGCGGCATCGCGGCCGATGTCCAGTGCCGCCGCGCACTCCTCGATGGAGAATCCCTCCACCGCGGACAACACCAGGATCTGTCGGTCACCGGCGCGCAGGCGGCCCAGCGCCGCGGCGAATCGGCGCTCCTGCTGCAGGGCGTCGATGCGGTCGAGCGCCTCCTCGGCGACATCGGGCGCGGGCGGATCCGGTGGCAGCTTGGCCAGCAGGTTCCGGTGCCGACGGCGGCTTCGCGCGGCGTTCCGCGACACGTTGGCCGTCGTGACGAGCAGCCACGGGAGCAGGGATCCCTCGACGATCCGCACCCGTTCGCGCAGTCGCCACAGCTCCAGGAAGGCGGTGGCCACCACGTCCTCCGCATCGTGCGCGGAGGGCGCGTCCCGCAGCGCCGCGCGGAACAACCGCCTCTCGTGCCGATCGAAGATCAGCGCGATGGCTCCCCCGTCGCCCCCGAGGCTGCGTCGCCACAGCACCTCGTCGGACTCCACCCCTGTATCCATGCTCACATCTTGGTATGTCCGGCCGGAGCCATCCGGGGACACTTCGTGCCGGAGCATCCGCCGGGACGTCGCAAGGGATCCGCCGAGAAGCCGGAAAGGGTGCCAGGCCGAAGCCTTGGCACCCTTTGCGAATTCTCGACGAGCGAGTGACTAAGCCGACTGGGCGACCTTGCCGAGCACGCCGTTCACGAAGCCGGCCGACTCGTCGGTGGAGAGCGTCTTCGCGGCCTCGACCGCCTCGGCGATGGCGACGGACGCCGGCACCTCGTCGTTGAACAGGATCTCCCAGATCGCGATCCGCAGCAGCGCGCGGTCGACGGCCGGCATCCGGGCGATCGTCCAGCCCTGCGCGTAGCTCTCGATCGTCTCGTCGATCTCGCTGAAGTGGTCGACGACACCGTCCACGATGTCGCGGGCGTACAGCCACGAGGCCTCGCGGTCGGGCTCCGAGGCCGCGCGGGCGGCCTCGGCGGCCAGCGACTCGGCGATCGGGATCTGCCGCACATCGGCGGCGAAGAGGATGTCGAGAGCGCGCTTACGCGCCTTCGTCCGTGCGCTCACAGACCGGCGCCCTAGGAGACGCGGCCGAGGTAGTCGCCCGTGCGGGTGTCGACCTTGACCTTGGTGCCGATCTCCAGGAACAGCGGAACCTGGATCTCGTAACCCGTCTCGACGGTGGCGTTCTTCGTGCCGCCGGTGGAGCGGTCGCCCTGCAGGCCCGGCTCGGTGTAGGTGATCTCGAGCACGACAGATGCCGGCAACTCGACGTAGAGCGGCTCCCCATCGGTCAGCGCGATCGTGGCGTTCTGCTGCTCGAGCAGGAAGTTCGCGGCGTCGCCGACGATGGTGCCGGGGATGGTGATCTGGTCGTAGTCGGTCGTGTCCATGAACACGAAGTCGTCGCCGTCCTTGTACAGGTACTGGTAGTCGCGACGGTCGACGTTGGCCGTCTCGATCTTGGCACCGGCGTTGAAGGTGCGGTCGACGAGCTTGCCCGTGCGCACGTTCTTGATCTTGGTGCGCACGAACGCCCCGCCCTTGCCCGGCTTGACGTGCTGGAACTCGATGACGTTCCAGAGCTGACCGTCGATGTCGAGCACGGTGCCGTTCTTGATGTCGTTCGTTGAAGCCATGTAAGAAGTGATCCGTTTCGAAGTATGAGGTGAGACCGGCGTTTCGGTCCTGAAAGAGTGTACCGGGTCAGGCTTCGGGCGTCAGGAACGGCAGCAGCCCGATCAGCGCGAGCCGGTACGAGGTGAAGCCGAATCCGGCGATCACGCCCGAGGCGACCCCCGAGATCACGCTCGTGTGCCGGAAGGTCTCGCGTGCGTGCGGGTTCGAGATGTGCACCTCGATCAGCGGCAGGCCCGCCTTGGTCACGAGGGCAGCCGCATCCCGCAGCGCGTACGAATAGTGCGTGAACGCCGCCGGGTTCAGGATGACCGGGGTCGTGGTGTCGACGGCCTCGTACAGCCACGCGATCAGCTCGGCCTCGTCGTTGGTCTGGCGCAGGTCGATGCGGATCGGCTCGGGCGAGGGGATCGCCTCGGCGTCGACCCGCAGCAGTTCGCCGAGCGCCTCCAGATCCTGCGACCCGTACACGTCGGGTTCACGGCTGCCGAGCCGGCCCAGGTTGGGGCCGTTCAGAACGAGCACGGATGCCATCGGGACCTCCTAGGACGCGATCTCTTGGTAGGCGGCGAACAGCAGCGACGTTTCCGGCCCCTGCAGCACGCTCGGCCGGGCGAGCCCGTCGAGCACGATGAAGCGCAGCATCGCGCCGCGGGTCTTCTTGTCGCGCTGCATGGTGGCCAGCAGTGTCGGCCAGCGGCCGGCGGGGTAGCTGTGCGGCAGGCTGAGCGAGTCCAGGATGCGGCGCATCCGGTCGACCTGCTCGTCGGGGAGTCCCCGGGTGAGCCGGCTGAGCTCGGCGGCGAACATCATGCCCACGGCCACCGCCGCGCCGTGCCGCCACTGGTAGCGCTCGGCGTGCTCGATCGCATGCCCGAGCGTGTGCCCGAAGTTCAGGATCTCGCGGAGCCCGGCCTCCTTGAAGTCGGCGCTCACCACCCGCGCCTTCACGGCCACGGAGAGCTCGATCAGCCGCTGCATCTCCTCCGACGCCGGATCGGTCGCCCGCTCCACGTCGGCCTCGATGATGTCGAGGATCTCCGGCTCGGCGATGAAACCGCACTTCACGACCTCGCCGAAGCCCGCCAGGATCTCGTTCTTCGCCAGGCTGGTCAGCAGATCGAGATCGGCCACCACCAGCGACGGGGCGTAGAAGGCGCCCACGAGGTTCTTGCCCTCGTTCGTGTTGATGCCGGTCTTGCCGCCCACCGAGGCGTCGACCATCCCGAGCAGCGTCGACGGCACCTGCACGAGCGTCACGCCGCGCAGCCAGGTGGCGGCCACGAAGCCCGCGAGGTCGGTGACCGCTCCCCCACCGAAGCCGATCACAGCGTCGGTGCGGGTGAAGTCGGCCTGGCCCATCACCTGCCAGCAGAAGGCGGCGACCTCGACCCGTTTGCCGGCCTCGGCATCCGGGACCTCGGCCAGCAGCACGTCGAAACGGCCGAGGCCCAGCAGGCTCTCCCGCAGCTCGGCGGCGCGGGCGCCCAGGGTGGGCGGATGCACGACCAGCACCTTGTTCACGCCGGCGGGCAGGCCGTCGGCCACGCGGTCGAGGATGCCGCGGCCGATCAGCACGTCGTAGCCGTCATCGCCGGTGATCGGGATGACGGTGGGGGCGTCGGTCATCGGATGCTCTCCTCGGGCTGGGTGCGGTCGGTCGTCGTGTCGGAGGCGGAGCGGCGGGCACCGGCCTGCGCTCGCGCCCACTCGGCGACCTCCTCGGCGAGGTCGTCGGTGGCGCGGTCGGTCGTGTCGATGGCGTGGTCGGCGAGCCGCTGGTAGAGATCGCGGCGCTGCTCGTACAGGGCGATCCACGAGTCGACATCGCGTACGAGCGGCCGCTTGCCGCTGCCGAGCCGACCGGCCACGGCGTGCGGCTGCACGGTGAGCAGCAGCACCGGCAGCCCGGCGAGGTCGCGCTGGGTGTCGGGGTCGAGAACGGCCCCGCCGCCGAACGAGACGACGGCGTCGGTGGCCAGGGCCTTGACGACCTCGGCGCGCTCGAGCGTGCGGAAGTGCGGTTCGCCGTGCGCACTGAAGATGTCGACGATCGGGCCGTGTGCCGCCACGATCAGCTTGTCGGTGTCGACGTAGGGCACATCCAGCAGCCGGGCGACCCGCTTGCCGATGCGCGATTTGCCGGCCGCGGGCGGGCCGATCAGCACGAGTCTCATGCGCTCGCCCTAGTCGGCGCGCACGATGTCGGTGCGCAGCGCCTCGGGGATGGCGGCGAGGTACGACTCGAGGTTGCGGCGGGTCTCCCCCACCGAGTCGCCGCCGAACTTCTCCAGCACGGCGTTCGCCAGCACGAGGGCGGTCATCGCCTCCGCGACGACGCCGGCGGCCGGAACGGCGCAGACGTCGGAGCGCTGGTGGTGCGCGGCCGCCTCTTCGCCGGTGGCGACGTCGATCGTGTGCAGCGCGTGCGGAACGGTCGCGATCGGCTTCATGCCGGCGCGAACCCGCAGCACGGTGCCGGTGGACATCCCTCCCTCGGTGCCGCCGGCGCGATCGCTCGAGCGGGAGATGGATCCCGCCTCGCGGTACAGCTCATCGTGGGCGGCGGATCCTCGGCGGCGGGTGGTCTCGAAGCCGTCGCCGACCTCGACGCCCTTGATCGCCTGGATGCCCATCAGGGCGGCGGCGAGCTGCGAGTCGAGCCGGCGGTCCCAGTGCACGTGCGAGCCGAGTCCCGGGGGCAGGCCGTAGGCGAGCACCTCGACGACGCCGCCGAGGGTGTCGCCCTCCTTGTGGGCGTCGTCGATCTCGGCGACCATGAGGTCGCTCGTCGCCTTGTCCCAGCAGCGCACCGGATCCGCGTCGAGCGCATCGACGTCGGAGGGCACGGGCAGCGGGGATCCCTCGGGCACGCGCACGGGCCCGATCGCGAGGGTGTGGCTGACGAGGGTGATGCCGAGCTCGCCGAGGAACGCCCGGGCGATCGCGCCCAGGGCGACGCGGGCGGCGGTCTCGCGGGCACTCGCGCGCTCGAGGATGGGCCGCGCCTCGTCGAAGTCGTACTTCTGCATGCCCACCAGGTCGGCGTGACCGGGCCGGGGCCGGGTCAGCGGTGCGCTGCGGCCGCGACCGGGCAGAGCCTCGTCGAGCGGCTCGACGCCCATGACCTCGGTCCATTTCGGCCACTCGGTGTTCCCGATCCGCACCGCGACGGGGCTGCCGAGGGTGCGCCCGTGCACGACGCCGCCCGACATGGTGAGTTCATCCTGCTCGAACTTCATCCGGGCGCCGCGGCCGTAGCCGAGCTTGCGCCGCGCGAGGTCGGTGCGGAGGTGGTCGAGAGTGACGGGGATGCCGGACGGGAGGCCCTCGAGGATCGCGATGAGTTCTTGACCATGGGACTCGCCGGCGGTGAGCCAACGAAGCATGATTACGATCCTCCCACAGACCCGAGGTACCCCCCGGCACACGACACCGCTCAGGGGGTCGCTTCGAAGCCCGTCCGGTCGGTGTTCGTCGCTGCACTGATGTTCGTGCCGCGGCGGTCGTCGTCGTTCGGGATGACTCCGATGAAGTTGACCTGGGAGCCCGACAGGTTCTCCGGAACGGTGTCCGGGAGGCCGTCGGTGTAGCTCAGCGAGAACGTCACGACGTCGCCTTCGACGAGGTCGACCGTGGTCGTGTAGTACTTGTAGAGCACCTGGCCGACGTACGAGTCGTCGCGATCGAACACGATGGCGCCACCCGCCGGCTGCCCGTTCAGCTGGATGTCGTCGACCGTGATGGCCGTGCTGACCCGCTGGTCGGTGAGGATCATGATCTGCCCACCGGCCACGGCCGGCGTCGGCCCGGTCGAGGTCAGCGTGACGCTCGTCGCGCGGTGGCTGTAGCCGGCGCCGCCCGCGAAGTCGACGCGCTCCCAGACGGCCTCGGCGATGACGCCCCATGCGGTGGCGGGCCCGACGTCCCGGTAGCCGGCGTAACTGACGGAATTGTTGCTCACGTCGATGTCGCCCGCAGGTGATCCGACCACCCAGGTCGAGTCGAGCACCGGCTGAACCCCGTCGTTCGGGTAGACGGCGACGGTGTCGAAGTCCATGGACACGCGGAAGCCCGTGTAGGAATCCGTGCCCGCCGGGATGGCGTAGGGGATCGTGGCGGTGATGGTGGAGCGGTTGCCCGCGACCGTGTTCGACACGATGGTCAGGGCTTCGGGGGTGTCGTCGCCCGGGAACGCCCCGCGCATCCCGGTGAACTGGAACACCCGGGAGTCGACACTGACGGTCAGCGTGGCTCCCGCCGGCGACGCCACGGTTCCGTGGTTGCTCACGACGATCCCGAGCGGAGCGCCGGCGGCCCACCGGCGGCTGAAGTCGGCACTGAACACCGGGAGCGAGTCGCCCAGCTGGAGCGGGTCCACGGCCAGGTCGAAGCCCGCCTCGCTGGCACTGGCGGCAGGAGCGGCGAGCGTGATCGCGACGACGGGTGCGCTCCACGCGGCAGCGGTCAGAACCGAGCGGCGCGAGAGAGGTCCGCCGCCGGCAACACCCCCGTCCACGCTGTCGTCGAGGTGCACAGGTGTAGGATAAATCGGCTCAGACATCCTGCAACGTTAGCGTGCACCCATGAATTCGGCCATTCGGGGGTCAGGCCAGGCCGACGGCGTCGAGCATCGCTCGCGTGACGGCCTCTTCGTCGGGCAACGGCAGCAGCGGGTCGCCGTTCCGGAAGATGCGGATCTGCGCCACCGCCTGGTGCACGAGCATCGCGAGGCCCGACACGGTGGTCGACCCGGCGTCGTCCCACAGTGCGCCCAGCTCGCTCGGCCACGGGTGGTAGGCCACATCGAGCAGCGTCGACGTGTGCGGCGCACGCGCCCCGATGAACAGAGCGGATGCCTCGACCCCGCCGGGCAGCGTGCTGATCGTCACCCCCGGCTCGAGCTCGGCGACCGCCGGGTCCGTCAGCGCCCGCACCGAGGTCGTGAGGCCCGAGGCCCGTGCGGCCTCGACGACCGAGGCGGCCTTCGACGGGGTGCGCAGCACGATGTCCACGTGCTCCACGCCGAGCTGCGCCGCCGCGACCACGGCCGAGCGCGCCGTGGCGCCCCCACCGACCACCAGGGCGCTGAGCCCCGCCGTGACGCCCGCGCGCTGCAGGGCGGTGACGATGCCGTGCACGTCGGTGTTGAACCCCGAGAGCCGGCGCGCCGCATCCGGGGCGTACTCGATCAGCACGGTGTTCACCGCCCCGCTCGTGGCCGCCACTGCGTCGACCGAGTCGAGGGCGGCGGTGATCGCCTCTTTGAGCGGCATCGTCAGCGAGAGCCCGCGCCACTCCGACCCGAGCCCGGCGACGAATCCGCCCAGCCGTTCGACGTCGATCTCGTGCCGCTCGTACTCCCAGGGCAGGCCGAGCAGCGCGTACGCGGTCTGATGAAGCAGCGGCGACTTCGAATGGGCGATCGGCGACCCCAGAACGGCGAGCCGCTGACCGTTCTGCGCCGAGAACGGAGCGCTCATCGCGCTACTGCACCTCGGGGTGGGCGTCCCACCACGCCTGCAGGCGCAGCACCGCGGCGTCGTGCTCCTCGATCGTGTCGGAGAACACCGTCTCGCCGGTGTCGAGGTCGACCGTCACGAAGAACAGCCACGATCCGTCGGCCGGATGCAGCGCCGCGTTGATGGCGTCGTCTCCCGGGTTCGAGATGGGCCCGGCCGGCAGCCCCGGGTACAGGTATGTGTTGTAGATGTTCGAGGGGTCTTCTCGCTCGGCCGACGTGGTCTCCACGCGGCTGTGACCGGCGCCGTACGCGATGGTCGCGTCCGACTCCATGTTCATGCCCTCGGCCAGGCGGTTCGTGAACACCCGGGAGACCTTGGACATGTCCTCGACGCTGCCCGCCTCCTTCTGGATGAGCGCGGCGAGCGTGAGCACCCGGAACCGATCCTCGGGGGCGACACCGGCGGCATCCAGCGACTCGAAGGTGCGGTTCACCATCGTGGTGATCATGTCGGTGGGCGTCTGTCCGGGCTGGAAGACGTAGGTCGCCGGGAAGAGGTAGCCCTCGATGCTCGGCGCCTCGGCGGGCACACCGAGAGCGGTGTAGTTCGCCCCGACGGCCTGGAAGTCGGCGAGCGGCATGCCGGTGACGTCGGCGAGCTCCTGGTAGATGCCCTTGGCGCTCGAGCCCTCGGGGATGGCGACGGTGTAGTCGATCTTGTTGTCGGGGTTCTGCAGCGCGTCGAGTGCGGCCTGCGCGCTCATCTGCGACGCGAGCTTGAACGTGCCGGCCTGGAAGACCGGCGCGGGGTCGGACTGCAGCAGCAGCTCGTAGAAGGCGCGCGAGCTCTTCACGATGTCGGCGGCCGCCAGGTTGTCGCCGATGGTCTCGCCCACGTCGCCGTCGTTGATCACGAAGGTGACCTCGCCGGTTCCCGCCCCCTCGTAGTCGTCGGCCGCGGGCTTGCCGGCGGCCAGCGCGGTGATCTGGCTCCCGAAGGTGTTCCACACGAAGGCGCCGCCGGCCACCAGCAGGCCGAGGATGACGACCGTGACGATCAACCCGGGGATCCAGCGGCGGGGTTTCCGCTCACGCGGAGCGCGCGAGCCGCCTCTGCCGCTTCCGCGCGAACCGCCTCCGCGCGAGCCGCCACCGTCTCCGCCGATGCCTCCGCCGCTCGCGCCGCCGCCCCGCACGCCGCCACTGGGCGTGCGGTGGGGGGCGACGGGGTCGGCCGCGGCCTGCCGCGCCGCCCGGCGCGAGGTCGGCTGCATGGCAGCGGGTGCCGGCTCCTCCGGGCGGAAGAACTCGGCGAACGGGTGGTCGTCTGGTGCCTGTCGGTCAGTCACTACCTGATTCCTTGGCTCGGGTCGATGAGGATGCCGGGCGGCTTTCCCGAGGAACGCTCACTGTCCAGAGCGTGCTGCACGAGTATAACCGCGGCCACCTGATCTATCACGGGGCGGGAGCTGCGAGTGTTCCGTCCGGAACGATGGAGGGCCGCCTGGGCGGACACGGTGCTGAGGCGTTCGTCGATCATCCGCACGGGCAGGCCGCCGGTGGAGGCCAGCCGCTCGGCGAAGTCGCGCGCATCCTGGGTCGACGGCGTCTCGCCACCGCTCATCGACAGCGGCAGCCCCACCACGTATTCGAAGGCGTCGAGCTCGGTGGCGATGTCCCGGATGCGCGCCAGATCGGCGTCGCCCGATCCCTCGGCGGCCCGCGGCACGGTCTCCACGGGCGTCGCCAGCATGCCGTGCAGATCGGTGCGCGCGACCCCGATGCGGGCTTTGCCCACATCGATGCCGATCCGCACGCCGGTGCGCATCCGCTAGCCGGCCACCGCTGCCGAGATGGCGTCGAGGGCGGTCCGGATGGCGGTCACGTCGGCGCCGCCGCCCTGGGCGAGGTCGTCTTTGCCGCCACCGCCGCCGCCGAGCACCCCGGCGGCGAGCTTCACGAGCGCGCCGGCCTTCTGGCCCGCGGCCCGGGCGCCGTCGGTGGTCGCCACGATCACGACCGGCTTGTCGTTGACGTTCGCCGCGAGGGCGACGACCGCCGAAGCGCTGCCGCCGGCCACGAGGGCCTCGCGCACGCCCGTGACGAGCTGCCGCACGTCGTCGGCCGAGTTCAGCGCGCCGAGGTCCTCGGCCACGAGCGTGGTGGAACCGGCCGGACGCGCGGTGGCCGCGAGCGTCGGGATACGGGTCGCCAGGGCGCCCGACTCGAACGCCGCGATCTTCTTCTCCGCCGCCTTGAGGCTTGCGGTCAGATCGGCGATTCGCGTGGCGAGCTCGTCGCGCGGGGTCTTCAGCGAGGAGGTGAGCTGCGCCACGAGAGCCCGCTCCGTGGCGAACTCGCGGAAGGCCTCGATGCCCACGAGGGCCTCGACGCGCCGGTTCGTGGATCCGATCGACGACTCCGACTGCAGGTTGATCATCCCGATCTCCGAGCTGGAGGACACGTGCGTGCCGGCGCACAGCTCGCGCGAGAACGGCCCGCCGATGTCGACCATCCGCACGACGTCGCCGTACTTCTCGCCGAACAGCGCCATCGCGCCCATCGAGCGCGCCTCGTCGATCGGAAGCTCGCGGGTGACGACCTCGTAATCCGAGCGGATGGCGAGGTTCGCGATCTCCTCGATCTCGCTGCGCGTCTCGCCCGAGAGCGGCTGGTTCCAGGTGAAGTCCAGGCGCATGTAGCCGGCCTTGTTGTACGAGCCGGCCTGGTGGGCCTGCTCGCCGAGGGTCTCACGCAGGGCGGCGTGGATGAGGTGCGTGGCCGAGTGCGCCTGGGTGGCGCCGCGGCGCCAGTCGGCGTCGACGACGGTGCGGGCGAGATCGCCCACGGCCACCTGACCGCTGGTCACCTCCACGCGGTGCGAGATGAGCCCCTTCACGGGCTTCTGCACGTCGAGCACGGTCAGCTCGAAGCCGTCGCCCACGATGGTGCCGGCATCCGCTTCCTGACCGCCCGACTCGGCCCAGAGAGCGGTCTCGGCCGTGATGACCTCGAGCTGCTCCCCCGCCACCGCGGAGTTCACCGAGACGCCGTCGACGATGAGGCCCAGGATGCTCGACTCGGCTTCCAGCGCGTCGTAGCCGCGGAACACGGTCTCGCCGAGCGCGCGGAAGGCGCTGTAGACCGTCAGATCGGTGATGCCGAGCTTCTTCGCCTTCGCGTCGGCCTTGGCCCGCTGCTTCTGCTCGGCCATCAGCGACTCGAAGGCCACGCGGTCGACGGTGATGCCCGACTCCTCGGCGATCTCCAGCGTGAGGTCGATCGGGAAGCCGTAGGTGTCGTGCAGCAGGAACGCGGTGCCGCCCTCGAGAACCGAGGCCCCGCCCGCCTTCGTGGCGGTCACGGCGGTGTCGAGGATGGTGGTGCCGCCGGTGAGGGTGCGCAGGAACGACTCCTCTTCGGCGTAAGCGCCGCGCGAGATGCGGTCGTAGTCGCGCTCCACCTCGGGGTAGGCGGCCTTCATGGCGTCGCGCGAGGTGCTGAGCAGCTCGGGCATCGTCGCGGTGTCCACACCGAGCAGACGCATCGAGCGCACCGTGCGGCGCAGCAGGCGGCGCAGGATGTAGCCGCGGCCCTCGTTCGACGGGGTCACACCGTCGCTCATCAGCATCAGGGCGGATCGCACGTGGTCGGCGACCACGCGCATCCGCACGTCGTCGTCGTGGTCGGCGCCGTAGCGTCGGCCGGAGATCTCCGCGGCACGGTCGAGCACGGGACGCACCTGGTCGATCTCGTACAGGTTCTCGACGCCCTGCTTCAAGAAGGCGACGCGCTCTAGGCCCATGCCGGTGTCGATGTTCTTGCGGGGAAGCTCGCCCAGGATCTCGAACTCGGTCTTCGAGGTGCCCTCGCCCCGCAGGTACTGCATGAAGACGAGGTTCCAGATCTCGATGTACCGGTTCTCGTCGGCGGCCGGGCCGCCCTCGGCGCCGTACGCGGGACCGCGGTCGAAGTAGATCTCCGAGCACGGGCCGGCGGGGCCGGGCTGCCCGGTCGACCAGTAGTTGTCTTCCTTGCCGAACCGCTGGATCCGCGAGTCGGGCACGCCGGCCACGCGCTTCCAGATGTCGATCGCCTCGTCGTCGTCTTCGTAGACCGTCACCCAGAGGTCGCGCTCGGCCATGCCGAGGCCGCCGTCGCTCTCGGGCGTGGTCAGCAGCTCCCAGGCGTAGCCGATGGCGCCCTCTTTGAAGTAGTCGCCGAACGAGAAGTTGCCGTTCATCTGGAAGAACGTGCCGTGCCGGGTGGTCTTGCCCACCTCTTCGATGTCGAGGGTGCGGATGCACTTCTGCACGCTCGTGGCACGCGGGTACGGCGCGGGCACCAGACCCGAGAGGTACGGGATGAACGGAACCATGCCGGCCACCGTGAACAGCAGCGACGGGTCTTCGCTCACGAGTGACGCCGAGGGCACCACGGTGTGCCCCCGATCGCCGAAGAAGTCGAGCCAGCGGGAGCGGATGTCAGCGGTAAGCATGCGTGTCGGGTTTTTCCTGAGCGAGGGCGGATTCGCAGAACCGCCCGCCGGCCAGGGGCGCGACGGGCGGTGCGAGGGGATTACTTGGCGAGCTTGGAGACCTTGTCGGCACCGTCGGCGATCGCGGCGCGCAGCTCCGACTCGCGCTCACGGTACCCGTCGATCAGCGAGTCGCTGAACTCCTTGGTCTTCTTGTCGAACTCGCTGAAGAACTGCTTGCCGCTCTTGGTCTGGTTGAACTGGTGCGCCACCACGAATCCGATGCCGATGCCGGCGATCAACCACAGGACCTTCTTCATGCTGTTCTCCTTAGTCGTGTTCGTCTTGTCGTGTTCGTCTAGTCGGGCCGAGCCCGATCCCGGTCGGGCCGGAAAGCTTTGGATCAGTTTAGTGCGACGAGCGGCGGCGCTTCTTTTTCGCACCGGATTCGGAGTCGTCTCCGCCCGTCGCCCGGAAGCTCAGGATGCCGGCGCGCACGGCCGCGCTGAAACCGGCCAGGCGGATCAGGGGGCCGCCGACGGATGCGGCGAACAGCGCCACCAGCGACGACACGTTGCCCGTGACCTCCTCGACGTTCCGGGTGATGACGTCGACCCGGGCGAGCTGCTTGTTCGCCTCCTGCACCGTCACCGTCGACTCGGCGAGGATCGGCGTGATGCCGTCGCTGACGTCTTTGATCGAGTCGCGGGTCTGGTCGAACACTCCCCCGAGCTTCACCAGCGGAATCGCGATCAAGCCCACCAGTACGGCGAACACGCCTGCGCAGATCAGGCCGGCGATGTCTCCACCAGTCATGACGTACCTCTTCCTCGAGGATCCACCAGGCGGATCCGATGACGGTCTGGACGACGAAAGCGGGCCACCCGTGGGGTGACCCGCTTCCTAGTATGTCGTGACTGCGCGCTCGCTGTTCGGCTGAACTAGCGGGCCGCGTAGTACTCGACCACGAGCTGCACTTCGCAGGTCACGGGGACCTCGGCGCGCTTCGGGCGACGCTCGAGACGGGCCTGCAGCTTGTCGAGCTCGACGGTGAGGTAGCCCGGCGTCTTCGGCAGCAGGTCGATGTGACCGCCGGCCGCGGCGACCTGGAAGGGCTCGGTGCCCTCGGAGCGCGCCTTGACGTGGATGAGCTGACCCGGCTTCACGCGGAAGGAGGGGCGGTCAACCAGCTGGCCGTCGACCAGGATGTGACGGTGCACGACCATCTGACGGGCCTGGGCGGTGGTGCGGGCGAAGCCGGCACGGAGCACGAGGGCGTCCAGACGCATCTCGAGCAGCTCGACCAGGTTCTCACCGGTCAGGCCCTTGGCCTTGCGGGCCTCTTCGAACGCGATCTTCAGCTGCTTCTCGCGGATGCCGTACTGGGCGCGCAGACGCTGCTTCTCACGCAGACGCACAGCGTAGTCGCTGTCCTGCTTGCGCTTGGTGCGGCCGTGCTCACCGGGAGCGTAGGGGCGCTTCTCGAGGTACTTGGCCGCCTTCGGGGTGAGCGGGATGCCGAGTGCCCGGGAGAGGCGGGTCTTGCTGCGCGTACGCGACTTGGTAGCCACTTACGTCCTTTCGTAGAGATTCTTACAAGATGGGATTGCGCACAGGAGTGCGCATGACTCCGCTGCTGTCGGATGGACACAGGAGTCCAAGTAAGAGGGTGTCGCCGGGCGGTTCGGCTAAAGAACACGATCCCGTTATCAATGTCGATCGGCAGCCGCTCCGAAATGACGCTGATTAGGCGTCTGCAAGACTAGCACAGCGCGGGCTGCTAATTCGGCTTTCCCCGCGTGATGTCGCGCAACTTCTGCAATCGTGCCGACACCTCGCGCTCGTGCCCGTGATCGGTCGGGTTGTAATAGGTGGTTCCGGTCAGCTCGTCGGGCAGGTACTGCTGCTTCACCACGCCCACGTCGCTGTCGTGCGGGTACTTGTAGCCCTTGCCGTGGCCCAGCCGCTTGGCACCGGCGTAGTGCGCGTCGCGCAGGTGCTTGGGCACCCGCCCGAAGTTGCCCGCCTTCACGTCGGCGATCGCGGCGTTGATGCCCATGTAGGCCGCGTTCGACTTGGGGGCGGTGGCGAGGTAGACCACGGCCTCGGCCAGCGGGATGCGCCCCTCGGGCATCCCGATCATCTGCACGGCCTCCGCCGCCGCCACCGCGATCGGCAGCGCCTGCGGATCCGCGATCCCGATGTCTTCGGAGGCGAGGATGATGACCCGGCGGCAGATGAAGCGCGGATCCTCCCCCGCCTCGAACATGCGGGCCAGGTAGTGCAGGGACGCGTCGACGTCGGAGCCCCGCACCGACTTGATGAAGGCGCTGATCACGTCGTAGTGCTCGTCGCCGTTGCGGTCGTACCGCAGCAGCGCCCGGTCGACCGACTGCTCGAGCACCTCGGCGGTGATCAACGGGACCTCGTCTTCATCGACGTCGGTCAGCGCGGTGCCCGCCGAGGCCTCGAGTGCGGTGAGGGCCCGGCGGGCATCGCCCGACGACATCCGGATGATCGCGGCGCGCGCCTCGTCGTCGAGCGCGACCTTGCCGGCCAGCCCGCGCGGATCCGTCACCGCCCGGTCGATCAGCACGCCCAGGTCGTCGTCGGTGAGCTGCTCGAGCGTCAGCAGCAGCGACCGCGAGAGGAGGGGGGAGATGACCGAGAACGAGGGGTTCTCGGTGGTGGCCGCCACCAGGATGACCCAGCCGTTCTCGACGCCCGGGAGCAGGGCATCCTGCTGGGCCTTGGTGAAGCGGTGGATCTCGTCGAGGAAGAGCACTGTCGACAACCCGTAGAGGTCGCGGTTGCGGAAGGCCTCCTCCATCACCTGCCGCACGTCTTTGACGCCCGCGGTGACGGCCGACAGCTCGACGAACTTGCGCCCCGAGGAATGCGCGATTGCCTGGGCCAGCGTGGTCTTGCCGGTGCCGGGCGGGCCCCAGAGGATGACGGACACCGATCCGCTCGTGCCGCCCTTGTCGCTGGCGAGGTTCACGAGCGGCGAACCGGGCCGCAGAAGATGCTTCTGACCGGCCACTTCGTCGAGGCTGCGAGGGCGCATCCGCACGGCGAGCGGAACCGCCCCGGAGTGGAGTCCCGGTTGCTGAAAGGCCATACGTCTAGGGTACTGTGATGGGCCGACACCGCCCGGCCGACAGAGAACCGCAGGAGGACCCGTGGCACCCAGCAATCAGGAGCGCGCCGCTCGTGAGGCACGCACTCGTTTGCGCGACTACCAGGCCCGGCAGAAGGCGTACTCGGAGCGCGGCCGACGCCGCGTGCGCGACAACGTCATCGCGGCCGTGGTCGTGGTCGTCCTGATCGGCGGTGTCACCGCCGCCCAGCTGTTCTACTTCAGCGACGGGCCCGGCGCGCCGGTCGCTTCGCCGTCGGCCACCCCCACGCCCGGCGCCACCGACGAGGCGGGCGACACGGGCGACGATGCGCCGACCGGCCAGAACACCGGCGACGTGCCCTCCTCCACCATCGCAGAAGGCCGCACCTGGACGGGGTCGATGACCATCGACGGCGCCCCGCTCGGCATCAGCCTCGACGGCGCGGCCGCTCCGCAGGCCGTCTCCGCCTTCATCTCGCAGGCGCAGAGCGGCTTCTTCGACGGCACGGCCTGCCACCGCCTCACCACCAGCGGCCTCTTCGTGCTGCAGTGCGGCGACCCCACCGGTACGGGTACCGGCGGCCCCGGCTACAGCTACGGCCCGGTCGAGAACGCTCCGGCCGACAACCTCTACCCGGCGGGCACCATCGCGATGGCGCGTCAGGGCGACAACGGGTACAGCAACGGCAGCCAGTTCTTCATCGTCTACGCCGACACCACGCTGCCGACCGACAGCGCCGGCGGCTACACCGTGATCGGCCAGGTCACCTCGGGGCTGGATGCCCTGCAGTCCGGCGTGATCGCCCAGGGCGTTGCCGGGGGCGCCACCGACGGCAAGCCCGTCGCGCCCGCCGTGATCTCCGCCGTGACGATCCAGTGAGCATCCGAGCGGTGAATCACAGTTCCGTAACGCCGACGGCGCCGTGCAATAGGCTTGACGCCGTACTCCAGACATCGTCGACAGGATGGTTCCGTGACCGCTAGTGATCAACACCCGTGGGGGCGAGTCGAGGACGACGGCTCCGTCTATGTCCTCGAGGCGTCCGGGGAGCGACTGGTCGGCCAGTATCCTGACGGCAGCAAAGAGGAGGCGATCGCCTACTTCGAGCGCAAGTACACCGATCTCGCCGGTCAGGTGACCCTGCTCGAGCAGCGCGCCAAGCGCGGCGCTCCGGCCGGCGACATCGCGAAGGCCGTCAAGGCACTGAGCTCGTCGGTGCTCACGGCCAACGCGGTCGGCGACCTCGCCTCGCTGCAGAAGCGGCTCGACGCCCTCTCCTCCACCGTCTCGGAGATCACCGAGAAGCAGTCCGCCGAAGCGCAGGCCGAGGTCGCGCAGGCGATCGTCGACCGCGAGGCGATCGTGGTCGAGATCGAAGCCCTCGCGGCGCACGATCCGGCCAAGGCGCAGTGGAAGTCGGTCACGGCGTCCATCGACTCGCTCTTCGCGCGCTGGCAGAAGCACCAGCACGACGGTCCGCGGCTTCCGCGCACCGAGGCCACCGAGCTGTGGAAGCGGTTCCGCGAGGCCCGCACCTCGCTCGAGACGCAGCGCAAGGCATTCTTCTCCGAGCTCGACCAGGTGCACCGCGACGCGCGCACCCGCAAGCAGGCGCTGGTCGACCAGGCCGAGGCCCTATCCGACCGCGGGATCGACGGCATCGGCGCCTACCGCGATCTGCTCGCGCAGTGGAAGGCCACCGGCCGCGCCGGCAAGAAGTACGACGACGCGCTCTGGGACAAGTTCAAGGCCGCCGGCGACGTGCTCTACTCCGCCCGCAGCGAGGTCGTGGCGCGCGACGAGCAGGAGTACGGCGACAACCTCACCCAGAAGCTCGCTCTGCTCGACGAGGCCGAGCCGCTGCTCAAGGAGACCGACCGCACGAAGGCCCGTGAGGCCCTGATCTCGATCCAGCAGCGCTGGGATGCGATCGGCAAGGTCCCGCGCGAGCAGGTCAAGCCGGTCGAAGAGCGCTTGCGCCGCGTCGAGGCCGCCGTGCGCAAGCTCGACGAAGACCACTGGAGCCGCAACAACCCCGAGAAGAAGGCGCGCTCCGAGGGTCTCGCGTCGCAGCTCACCGGGGCGATCGACAAGCTGCAGCGCGAGATCGACGACGCGAAGACCGCCGGCGACACCAAGAAGGCGGCCGAGCTGCAAGAAGCGCTCGACGCCCGCAAGGTCTGGCTGGACGCTCTGGGCTGATCCGGCCCCGATCGCCGACGCGGATCCGCGCCTCGCGGAACCGCACGCTTCTTCTCCACAGTGACGGGCACGACCTGATCCCTCCACAGATCCGGGTCGTGCCCGTTCTGCGTGCAGTGCCACCGACATTCTCGAGGCATGACTCCTTCGCTGCCGCTGATCCTCGACGACCGCTCGCTCCCCGACGCCGAACTGCGAGCCGCCGCGCTCGACGGGGATGTGCGTCCGCTCGCGGCCGCCTACTGTTCGATCGACGTGCATCCCTCGGCGCAGTTGCGTGCCGAGGCGCTGGCGCCGTCCGTACCCCGCGGCCTGATCGCCGAGCGGATGACGGCGGCGTGGGTGCACGGGGCGTCCATCCGGTTCCCGAGGCCGCTGCAGCTGTGCATCCGGTCCACCAACCGGGTCCACGCGCCGAAGTCTGCCGAACGCACGGTCCGTCAGGTCGTCCTGGCCGACTCCGAACTCTCCCGGGCCGGCCCGCTCGCAGTCACCTCGTACCTGCGTACGGCGATCGACCTGCTGCGCTGGGAGCCCGAGTTCGACGATCAGCTGTCCCTCTGCATCCGCACGCTGCTGTTGGCCGCGGGCGTCGACGGGCCGGAGTGTCGTTCGCACCTGCGTTCCGCCGTCCACCTCCCGCACAAGGGGCGGGCGCTCCGGCGGCTCGGCGAGCTGCCCGGGTTCGGCGCCCAGCCGGCCCTGGTGGGGTTCGGCCGGCTCAGCCGCCGCTGACGCGGTAGACGTCGTAGACGGCGTCGATGCGGCGCACCGCGTTCAGCACGCGGTCGAGGTGGGTGGTGTCCCCCATCTCGAACACGAAGCGGCTGAGCGCGAGGCGGTCGCTCGAGGTGTTCACCGAAGCCGAAAGGATGTTGACGTGATGCTCCGAGAGCACCCGGGTGACGTCGGAGAGCAGACCGGAGCGGTCGAGGGCTTCGACCTGGATCTGCACCAGGAAGACGCTCTTGGAGGAGGGCGCCCACTCGACGTCGATCATCCGCTCCGGCTCGTTCATCAGCGAGGCCACGTTGTGGCAGTCCGACTGGTGCACCGAGACGCCGGATCCGCGGGTCACGAAGCCCACGATGTCGTCACCGGGTACCGGCGTGCAGCACTTGGCGAGCTTCACCAGGATGTCGGGAGCGCCGCGGACGAGAACGCCGGAGTCGCTGTGGGTGACGCGGGGCCGGTTGCCCACGAACACGTCCAGGTCGGAGTCGTCGCTCTCGACCTCGGTCTGCAGCGAGGCGAGCACCTTCTCGATCACCGACTGGGTGGAGATGTGGCCCTCGCCGATGGCCGCATACAGACCCGAGACGTTGTCGTAGTGCAACTGCGAGGCCACATCGGCGATGGAGTCCTGGCTCATCAGCTTCTGCAGCGGCAGATTCTGCTTGCGCATCGCCCGGGCGATCGCGTCCCGGCCCTGCTCGATGGCCTCGTCGCGCCGCTCCTTGGTGAACCACTGGCGGATCTTGTTGCGCGCGCGAGGGCTCTGCACGAAGCTCAGCCAGTCCTGCGAGGGGCCGGAGTCGGGGTTCTTCGAGGTGAACACCTCGACCACGTCTCCGGAGCCGAGCGTGGAGTCCAGCGGCACCAGCCGCCCGTTGACCTTGGCGCCCATGGTGCGGTGGCCGACCTCGGTGTGCACGGCGTAGGCGAAGTCGACCGGCGTCGCACCGGCGGGCAGACCCACCACCTTGCCCTTGGGCGTGAAGACGTAGACCTCTTTGGCACCGATCTCGAAGCGCAGCGAATCGAGGAACTCACCCGGGTCGACCGTCTCGGCCTGCCAGTCGGAGATGCGGGCGAGCCACGCCATGTCGGTGTCGGAGGAGGTGGTGGTGACGGCGGTGGAGGCCTTGCCGCCGTTCATCCGCTCCTTGTACTTCCAGTGCGCCGCCACACCGAACTCGGCGCGCTGATGCATCTCGTTCGTGCGGATCTGGATCTCCACGGGCCGCCCGCCGGGGCCGATCACCGTGGTGTGCAGCGACTGGTACAGGTTGAACTTGGGGGTGGCGATGTAGTCCTTGAAGCGGCCCGGGATCGGGTTCCAGCGCGCGTGGATCGAGCCGAGCACCGCGTAGCAGTCGCGCACGGTGTTCACGAGCACCCGGATGCCGACGAGGTCGTAGATCTCGTCGAACTCGCGGCCGCGCACGATCATCTTCTGGTAGATCGAGTAGTACTGCTTGGGGCGCCCGGCGACCTTGCCGCGGATGCGGCCCGACTTCAGGTCGTCGCCGACCGCGTCGATGACCTGCTGCACGTACTCTTCGCGCTGCGGTGTGCGCTGGCGCACGAGGTTCTCGATCTCGACGTACAGCTTGGGGTAGAGCACCGCGAACGACAGGTCTTCGAGCTCCCACTTGATCGACTGGATGCCCAGGCGGTGCGCGAGCGGCGCGTAGATCTCGAGGGTCTCCTTGGCCTTGCGCTGCGCGGACTCGGCCGGCACGAAGCCCCAGGTGCGCGCGTTGTGCAGGCGGTCGCAGAGCTTGATGATCAGCACCCGGATGTCGCGCGACATCGCCACGATCATCTTGCGCACGGTCTCGGCCTGAGCGCTGTCGCCGTACTTGACCTTGTCGAGCTTGGTGACGCCGTCGACCAGCATCGCCACCTCGTCGCCGAAGTCCTGCCTCAGCATGTCGAGCGAGTACTCGGTGTCTTCGACCGTGTCGTGCAGCAGCGCGGCGGCCACGGCCTTCGAGCCGAGACCGAGCTCGGCCAGGATCTGCGCCACGGCGACCGGGTGCGTGATGTAGGGCTCGCCACTGCGGCGCTTCTGGCCGTCGTGGGCCTTCTCGGCCGCGCTGTAGGCGCGTTCCAGGATCGTCAGATCGGCCTTCGGGTGGTTGGCCCGCACCGTACGGATGAGCGTGTCGACCGCTCCCACGGGCTGAGCCCGCGAGAACAGACGCGGCACCAGGCGCCGCAGCGACGCAGTCGAGTTGGTGCTGGTCTCGGTCATGTCAGGCCTCCACCACGATTATCCCCCAGCGGGCGGGCCCCGCCGTACGCACGCGTTGCGCTGTACGCGAGCAGGGCCCTCCGCATCGGATCGGGATTAGGCGCGATCAGGCCGGGACCGAGGCCTTCGCCGCCCGCTCGCGATCCGAGATCACCAGGGCGTCGTGCTTCTTCATCTTCGCTTCGTTCTGGCGGAACTGCACGTACAGCGGGGCCGCCACGAAGATGGTCGAGTACGTGCCCACGATGATGCCGATCAGCAGCGCGAGCGAGATGTCGCGGAGCGTGGAGGCGCCGAGCACGAACGATCCGATGATGAGGATCGAGGCCACCGGCAGGGCGGCCACGATCGAGGTGTTGATCGATCGAACCAGGGTCTGGTTGATCGCCAGGTTCACCATCTCGGGGAAGGTCTGCGTGCCGCGCTCCCCCATGCTCGCCGTGTTCTCGCGGATCTTGTCGAACACCACCACGGTGTCGTACAGCGAGTAGCCGAGGATGGTGAGGAACCCGATCACGGCCGCCGGCGTGATCTCCAGGCCCGTGAGCCCGTAGACGCCCGCCGTGATCACGAGGTCGTGCAGCAGCGCGATCAGTGCCGCGGCGGCCATCTTCCAGGTGCGGAAATAGATGGCCATGAAGATCGCCACCAGCACGAGGAAGATGATCAGACCCCGGATGGCCTGCGTGGTGATGTCGGCGCCCCAGGTGGCGCCGATGAACGACGTGGTCACGTCGGCCACCGGCACGTCGTAGGCGGTGGCGAGGGACTGGGCGACCGAGGCGCTCTGGGTCTTGTCGAGTTCGTCGGTCTGCACGCGAACCGCATCCTGACCCAGGGTGCTGACGCGGGGGTTGGAGCCGGGTGCCGTCTCGTTCACCGCATCCGTCGCCAGCGTCTGGTCGAGCGTGGTGACCTGCGAGACGGTGAACTCGGAGCCGCCACGGAACTCGATGCCGAATTCGTAACCGCCGCGCAGCCACGGGCCGACGAGGGCGATCAGCACCAGAACGGCCGAGATGGCGTACCAGATCTTGCGGCGGCCGACGAAGTCGATCGAGCGCTTGCCGGAGTAGAGGTCGTTTCCGAATTGGGAGAAGCTGGCCATCAGGAGTTCTTCCCCTCGTCGCTGGAGCGTTTCGAATCGGTCGGCGTGCCCGCCAGCTCAGCGGCCTTGCGCTCCGCGATGGTCTGCCGCTTGGCGACCTCACGGCTCGAGGAGCCCTTCTTGGCCGCGCTGACGCTCGCCGCCGGCGCCCGAAACTGGGCACGGCCGCGGTAGACCGCGCCGAGGGCCCGCGGGTCGAGCCCGCTCAGCTTGTGGCCGTCGCGGAAGAACGGCAGTTCGGCCAGCAGCGTCATCAACGGGTGCGTGAAGAGGATGACGACGATGATGTCGACGATGGTGGTGAGGCCCAGCGTGAACGCGAATCCGCGCACGTTGCCGATGGCGAGCACGTAGAGCACACCGGCGGCCAGGAAGTTCACGGCGTCCGACGCAGTGATCGTGCGGATGGCCCGCTTCCAGCCGGCCTGCACCGAGGAGGTCAGAGCCTTCCCGTCGCGCAGCTCGTCTCGTATTCGCTCGAAGTAGACGATGAACGAGTCGGCGGTGATACCGATCGCCACGATCAGACCGGCGACACCGGCGAGCGAGAGGCGGAAGTCGATGCGCCACGACATCAGGGTGACCAGCAGGTAGGTCAGAGCCGCCGCGACGACGAGCGAGGCGATGGTGACCAGACCCAACAGGCGGTACTGGATGAGCGAGTAGATGATGACCAGCAGCAGGCCGATGGCGCCGGCGATGAGGCCGGACAGCAGCTGGGTCGAGCCCAGCGTGGCCGAGATCGCCTCGGACGACTGCGTGGTGAAGCCGATCGGCAGCGCACCGAACTTGAGCTGATCGGCCAGCGTCTTCGCGGAGTCCTGCGTGAACGATCCGGAGATCTGCGCGCGGCCGTCGGTGAAGGATCCGCCGGTGGTCGGCGCCGTGATGACCTTGCCGTCGAGCACGATGGCGAACTGGTTCTGCACGCCGGTCAGCCCGTAGAGGCGGGTGGTCACGTCGGCGAACTTGGCGGTTCCCTCGTCGTTGAACGAGATGTCGACGACCCACTGGCCGGTGGAGGAGCCCTGCTGGGTGGTCGCGACCCCGCTTGACGCATCGGCGATATCGGCGCCCTCGATCTCGACCGGGCCGAGCAAGTACTTCACGCCGTTCTCGTCACAGGTGACCAGCGGCTGATCGGCCGGAGCCTGGCCGGCGTCCTCGGCTTCAGTCGAACTGCAGTCGAAGGTGTCGAACTGCGCCTGCAGAGCGGGTGTCACATAGGCCAGGTCGCTGCCGTTGGTGGGGCTCGCGGTCGGCGTGGTCGACAGGCTCGGGTCGACGGTGGGAGCTGGCGACGTCGAGGCACTCGGGGTCGCGACATCCGCCAGCAGCACCGCGCGGAAGTCGAGCTTGGCCGAGGACTCGATCCGGTCGAGCGTGGCCTGGTCCGGCGAACCGGGGATCGACACCACGACGTTGGTGCCGCCCTGGGTGGTGACCTCGGCCTCCGACACACCGCTCGCATCGACGCGCTGGCGGATGATCGAGACCGCCTGGTCGAGCTGCTCGGAGGAGACCTGCTGGCCCGACTCGAGCTTGGGGGTCAGGATGATCTGCGTTCCGCCCTCGAGGTCGAGGGCGAGCTTCGGGGTCCAGGTGGCGGTGCTGAAGATCACGCCTCCGGCGATGGTGCCCGCCAGGACGGCGAAGATGACGGCCAGCCAGATCAGCGTCTTCCACGCCTTTTTGACCGCGGTAGTTTGTGCCACCTGAGTTACTCAGCTTTCTGTGCCGCTCGGGCGCCGATGCGGCGAGCGTGGGTCGGAAAGGAGGACGAAGTTACTCGTCGCCCTTTTTCTCGGTCTTCTTCTCGACCGGGGAGTCGACAGCGGCAGGGGCGATGTCTTCGTGGGAGGTGGTGGGCTCGTCGATCCGCTCGCCGTAGGCGGGCTCACCGTCGAGGGCGGGGGTCTCGTCGTCGAGCGCTTCCAGCGGCGAGGGGGTGACCACGCGGGTCACGGTCTGGCGGTGCACCTTGAGCACGGTGCCGGGGGTGGTCTCCAGCAGAACCTGGTTCTCTTCGTCGTCCATCTCGAGGATGGTGCCGTAGAGCCCGAAGTTGGTCATGACCTCAGCGCCGACCGCCACCTTGCTCTGCAGTTCGCGTGCCTGCGCCTGGCGCTTGCGGCTGTTGCGGAACATGAAGATCACCAGCACGGCCAGAACGACCAGCATGATGATTGTTAACGGATCGAAAGCCATGAAAAAGGGCGCCTTCCAAAAGGGTGGGGGTGATGGTCGGAGATCATCCTAGGGGTGTCTCCTGTAGACCAGCTTGAATTATAGGCCATCGCCGAAAAGCGCAGGGGTACCGGCGGGATTCTCGGGTCGCATCCCGAAGTGCTCCCAACCCGCGCGCGTGGCGATCCGGCCGCGCGGTGTGCGCGAGATCAGGCCGATGCGCACCAGGAAGGGCTCCACGACGGCCTCGATGGTCTCCGATTCCTCTCCCACCGAGACGGCGAGGGTGTTGAGCCCCACCGGTCCACCGTTGAACCGTTCGAGGAGGATCTGCATGACGGCCCGGTCGAGCCGGTCGAGCCCGAGGGCGTCGACGTCGTAGAGCTCGAGAGCGGCGCGTACCGCCTTGAGCGTCGCGCCTCCCCCGGTCACCAGCGCGTAGTCGCGCACCCGGCGCAGCAGCCGGTTGGCGATCCGTGGCGTGCCACGGCTGCGGGAGGCGATCTCGCGCAACGACTCCTCGTCGATCTCCACCGCCAGCAGCTGTGCGGCCCGGTGCAGCACCCGCACCAACTCCTCGGTCTCGTAGAACTCGAGGTGCGCGGTGAAGCCGAAGCGGTCGCGCAGCGGGTTCGGCAGCAGCCCGGCCCGGGTGGTGGCCCCCACCAGGGTGAACGGCGAGAGATCCAGGGGGATGGATGTGGCGCCGGCGCCCTTGCCCACCATGATGTCGATGCGGAAGTCCTCCATCGCGAGATAGAGCATCTCCTCGGCCGGGCGGGCCATCCGGTGGATCTCGTCGATGAACAGCACCTCGCCCGGCACCAGGGAGGAGAGCACCGCCGCGAGGTCGCCGGCGTGCTGGATGGCGGGGCCGCTGGTGAGGCGCAGCGGTCGGTCGGTCTCGTGCGCCACGATCATCGCGAGCGTGGTCTTGCCGAGGCCGGGCGGACCGGCGAGCAGGATGTGGTCGGGCGTGCGGCTCTGGATGGCGGCCGCGTCGAGCAGCAGCTGCAGCTGGCCGCGCACCTTCCGCTGACCCACGAACTCGGCGAGCGACTTCGGCCGCAGTGCCCCCTCGAACGCGACCTCGGCCTCGGATTCGACCTCCGGATTGACCAGCGCCTCGCCGTCGTAGCGCTCACTCATCGAGCGCTCCCGGCGTTCTGGGCCGGGCCCAGCACGGCCAGGGCGAGCCGGAGCAGCGCCTGCACGTCGCCGGCCTCGACCGGTGATGCGGTCTCGAGAACCTCGTCGATCGCCGCGACGGCGCTGCGTTCGGGCCAGCCGAGGCCCACGAGGGCCCGTTCGACGTTGCCGCGCACATGCGGAGCGGCCGCCGGGGCGTCGGTGACGGACGCGCCGGGCGCGACGGGCCGGGCGGCGATCTTGCCGGTGAGCTGCAGCACGATCAGCTTCGCCGTCTTCGGCCCGATGCCGCTGACCTTGCGGAACGCGGCGTCGTCTTCGCGGGCGACCGCCAGCGCGATCTCGCCCGGCGTGAGCTCGGCGAGAACGCCGAGGGCCGACTTGGGCCCGACGCCGGTGACACCGATCAGCAGGGTGAAGATGTCCAGAGAATCCTGGTCGGGAAAACCGAACAGCGAGAGGCTGTCCTCCCGCACGATCAGCGAGGTGAGGAGTGCGGTCTCCGTTCCCGTGCGGAGCGTGAGAGCGTGCCGCCCGGTGACGGCCACCGCGTAGCCGACTCCCCCGACGTCGATCACGGCAGTGCCCCCCGCGATGGAGAGGACGGTGCCGCGCAACGCAGAGATCATCGAACCAGCTTATGGGCGGGGATGCGCCTGGCCGCGCCTTGCTCGGCGGCGCGCCACGCCTGCTGGGCGGGAGTGAGCGCCGAGCGGTCGACGGCGGCGCGCGGCAGCGTCGATCCGCTGGTCGCTCCCGTGACGGCCGCACCGAGCGGAACCCGCCAGGCGTGGCAGATCGCCAGAGCCAGGGCGTCGGCCGCATCCGCCGGCTTCGGCACGCTCGCGAGCTGCAGCACCTTGGCCACCATGGCGCCGACCTGCTTCTTGTCGGCCTGGCCGTAGCCGGTGATGGCGGCCTTCACCTCGCTCGGCGTGTGCAGCCCCACGGGCAGCGAACGGCGCGCGGCGGCGAGCAGCGCGATGCCGCTGACCTGGGCGGTGCCCATCACGGTGCGCACGTTGTGCTGCGCGAAGACGCGCTCCACCGCGACGGTGTCGGGCCGGTGCTCGTCAAGCAGCGTCTCGATTCCGCGGGAGACGATCAGCAGCCGCTCCTCGAGGGCGAGCTCCGTGCCGGTCGTGATGACCGACACGTGCACCAGCACCGGTTTGCGGGTCGCCGAGACGTCGACGATTCCCACGCCGCAGCGGGTCAGGCCGGGATCGATTCCGAGGACTCGCATCCACTCTCCTCTTTCTCGCGCCGGCCTGCGTCTGATCGATGTGGTGAGGTGCTGCTGTACTGCCGTGGTGCTGTGCGGGTGCGCGGAGCTCAGTCCTCTTCGAGCTCGGCCTGCACCTCGGGGGTGATGTCGATATTGGTGTACACGTTCTGCACGTCGTCGGAGTCTTCGAGAGCGTCGATCAGGCGGAACACCTTGCGCGCGGTCTCGGCGTCGGCCTCGACCTGGAGGCTCGCCACGAACTCGACGTCGGCGGAGTCGTAGTCGATCCCGGCCTCCTGAAGGGCGGCGCGGGCGGCCACCATCGAGGAGGGCTCGGTGAGCACCTCGAACGACTCACCGCGGTCGGTGACCTCCTCGGCCCCGGCGTCGAGCACGGCGGCGAGCACATCGTCTTCGGAGATGCCGTCGGCGTGGGCGACCGTGATGACGCCCTTGCGAGCGAAGTTGTAGGCCACGCTGCCCGGGTCGGCCATGGTGCCGCCGTTGCGGGTCATCGCGGTGCGCACATCGGCCGCGGCGCGGTTCTTGTTGTCGGTGAGGCACTCCACCAGCAAGGCGATGCCGTTCGGGCCGTAGGCCTCGTACATGATCGTCTGGTAGTCGATCGACTCACCGGTGAGCCCGGCGCCGCGCTTGATGGCGCGATCGATGTTGTCGTTCGGAACAGAGGTCTTCTTGGCCTTCTGCACCGCATCGACGAGTGTGGGGTTGCCGGCCATGTCGGCGCCGCCGATCTTGGCCGCGACCTCGATGTTCTTGATCAGCTTCGCGAACGACTTGGCACGGCGCGAGTCGATGATCGCCTTCTTGTGCTTGGTCGTCGCCCACTTGGAATGTCCGGACACGAAAATCTCCTTCAGGAATCTCGGGCAAGTCTACGCGAGATGCGTGCTCCCGCCCGCTTCAGCGCGCGGAGTCGCTCGGCGATATCGGTGCTCGATCGTCATCCGCCCAGCGCGGCGCGGAGCGCCTCCGCCGCGTCCGCGAGCGGGATCCGCTCCTGTTCGATCCTGCGAACGGCGACCTCACCCGATGTGGCGAGCAGGGCATAGCAATACTCTTCGTCGGGGGTCAGCGCCGGTAGACGGATGCGCTCCGCGCGGACGAGCCAATCGATCTCGGCGAGCTTGGCGGCCGCCTTGCCTTCCCCTTCGACGACGACGGTGCCCGCGAATTCGGGGAAACCGAGACGGCAGTCGCGGTTCTCCACGACGAGAACGATCCGTGGTTCATAAGCCAGACGATGCGAGTCCCCCGCGGTCCATGCGTCGTGCCGACGCCCGCCGGATGCGATGTAGTAGGGATCCGCATAGCTGAGGTGGACCACGGCCGGGCGTTCGCGGGTCTCCTCCCCTACCCGCCGACGGGTGAGTCGCCGGATCAGCGTGTCATGCGAGTCCGCCCACTTGGTATCTGCACCGGGGATGGGGAGCTGACGGGATGTCCAGCCGCTGAGGTCGCTGTGCGTACGAAGCCAGACGACGGCGTCGAGCGCCACGACGACGTCCTCATCCAAGTGCTTCTCGAGCGCGCGGATGGCGGCCGGGTCGGTCTCGGCGCCGGCCTCGAACATCCGGAGGCCGATGTCGTGAGAGCGGATGACCCGCGCGGACAAGGCGTCGTGCCCGAAACGCGCGAGCAGTTCGATCGTGGGATGGAGGCCGGTGACACGGAGCATCGTCGGAAAGGTGCACCGGGGCGCAGATTCTCCTCCATCGGGACGGCGGGGACGCCCGCCACCTCGCGGGAGACCATGAGCGGCCACGAACGCCCGAAACGTTCGGCGATCCGCGCCACGGCCTCGACGGGGCCGATCAGCCGGGCATTCACCGCACCGCCTCCGGCAGCCCCACCTTGGCTTTGGCCCAGGATCGGCCTCGGGTGTCTTTGAGGATGGTGTACTCCACGTCGACGTGCGGCTCGATGGCGCTGTACTTGTCGTTCGGAGCACCGATGACCAGCTGGAAGCCGAGGCCGCGCCAGGCGCCGATCGCGCGCTTGGTGAAATGCGCGTCGGCCTTGATCAGCGCCTCGTCCATGAAGACCGGCGCATACCTCGGTCGGGGCGCGCCGGCGTCGCCGAGCTGGTAGCGCAGCGCGGCGCCGACGATGAACGCGACCAGCTCCTGCGACTCGCCGCCGGACTTCTCGCCGATGTGGTCGTAGAGCGCGACGTGCTCCCGCGTCTGGGCGTCGATACGCTCCGCACTCACGCGCACGTGGTTGCGCACGTCGATGAGTTCGGCGAAGTCGGGCGCCGAGCGCCGCATCCGGCCGATCAGGCGGCTCATCCGCCGGTAGGCGTTCTCGCGCTCGGTGTCGGTCGCGGCCTCGTCGATCAACCCGCGCACCTCGCGCAGCTCCCGCCGGAACCGCTTGCGCGCCTCGGACTGGTTCTCCCGCGGCGCGATCTGCAGACGGTGACGATCGTCGTAGAAGGGCAGCTCCTCCATGATGCGGTTGATCGGGTCGATGCGGTCTTTGATCTCACGCAGCGACCGGCTGAGAGTGGAATCCAGACTGGTGAGATCGTTGCCGGAGAGTTTGAGGAGGCTGTCTCGCCATTCGGTCTCGAGCTCGTGGAGACCGCTGGTCTCCAGGGCCTCGAGGATGCCCTCGAACTCGTCGACCGACTCATCGGGGTCGGGCAGGATCGTCAGGGTGTCCCAGCGCTCCAGGAATCCGCTCATCACGCGACGCATGCCCTCACGCTGTTCGTGATGGGCCTCGTCGGCGGCTCGCCGCTCTTCGGCCAGTCGTTGCGCAGCCGAGCGCATCGCGGTGTCGAGGTGCAGGAGACGGTCTGACGCGGTCGAGGTGGAGTCATCCCCCGAGTCGAGGAAGCGGCCGTCGAGGAACGACGCGTGCCCGGGATCGAGCACCACACCCCTGTCGTCAGCCGCCTCGATCACGCCCTGGCACGCGTCGACCTCGTCGGTCACCGCACCCCAGCGCTCCCGCGTCAGGGCGAGCTCCGTGCCCAGCAGGGCGTCGTCGGTGCGCAAGCGCGTGGCGCGGGACCTCAGCTCGTCGGCCTGTTGCTTCAGGTGCGCGATCTCCGGGTTGGCTGCTGTGACCTCGGCCTCCACGGCGAGCCAGCGCTCGCGTTCTGCCGTGACCGACGCGACGTCGATCTGCTCCCAGGTGAGATCTTCGATCTTCGCGAAGGCCTTCGAGCGCGCCTCGAGGCGGTCGAGCGCCGTGTCGGCCCCATGGGCGGCGGCTTCGGCGTGCTCGTACCGCGCGGCGAGCTCCTGGAGGCGGTCGTCGAGTTCGCGGAGCCGTCGGGCGTTGGAGAAGCCGAGCACGTTGGCGCGCCCCTGCCCGCCGTGCGCCCCACGACTGCCTCTGGACACCTGACCGGTGATGGTCAGCGCCTTCTGATGCTCGCCGAGCTCGGACGAGGCGTCGACGCAGACGAAGCCGAAACGCTCGTGCAGCCGTTGCTGCAGCCAGCCGGTGAACGGCGTCGACCGGTAGTCGAGCCGCCCGGGGAGCGTTCGCGAATCCATCGTCGTGATCTCGGCGAGCCCCGTGTGCACGCCTTCGTAGTTCAGCCGTTCCGGCGTGCGGACGGCGTTGATCGCGGCGCGGAACGCGGCGAGCTGCGAGACGTCGATGAGGAGGGTGCGGGCGAAGCCGCCGAGCGCCAGGTTGAACGCCTCGCGCCAGGGCTCGAACTCCGTGCGCACCTCGACGAGCTCGCCGACGAAGGGGAGGTCGGCGGGGTCGAGGCCGGCGGCCCGGGCGAGCAGCGCACGGGACTCGTCGAGTCCGGCCGGGATGCTGCCGCGCATCCGGCTCGTCCTGTCGCGTTCGTGCTCGGTGGCCCGCGTCTCTGCTTCCACCGCACGACGCGCGGTCTCCGCTTCGGCGAAGGCCGCACGGGCCTGACGCACGCCGGTGTTCGGCAGCGCGGCACGCTGGCCGGCGATCAGACTCTCGAACTGTGCGGAGGACTCCACCACGACATCGAGCTCCTGCGCCACGGCGTCGAACTTCGCGCGGTCGCGCCTCACGTCGTCGAGCTTGCGCTCCGTGATCCGGAGTTCTCGCTGCGCGGTCTCGAGTCGATCGCCACCGGATCGGCGCAGCACGTCGAGCAGCCCTTCGCGCTCGAGCTCAGCGGCGTCGATGAGCGCGCGCTTCTCGCGCACGGCGAGCTCGAGCGAACGGCTCCGATCGCGCAGCTCGACCTCGACCTCCCGGAGCAGGTCGAGGCGGCGCCCGGCACTCCACAACGACGCCGGCGAGGCGGGGTCGGAGAAGATCCCGACCTCGTCGATCAGGCGCACGCGCTCCCGCGCCGCGGCGATCTTCGCCCTGATGCCCCGGATCGGCTCGAGCGCGTTCACCTGCTGCTTGGCCGTGAGCATCCGCGTGCGCGTGCTCTCGAGTTCGTCGAAGTGGGCGACCACCGCATCCGCGATGGTCATCGTCTCCGGTTCCTCGAGCACGAGACGCTTGTACAGATCGTCGACCGTGGTGATCTGCTGGCCCGCCTGGATGCGTGCCAGCAGGCTGATCGCCTTGGCGCCGGAGCCGGCCGCGCCGATGCCCAGAACCGCGTGCAGCCGCGCCGAGAACTCGCGATCGGTCGCCAGGGTCTCGAGCCCTGTCGCACGCACCGCGGTGTCGGACAGCCGGTGCGCCGCCGCCTGCTCGAGGCGGGCGAGGTCGAAGGCGCCGGTGACGGTGGCGCGCACGCGGGTCGTGTCGTCGAGCGTGCGGGCGTCGGCCGGGATGTACCAGGCCCGCACGGCCGTGAACCGCGACCCGTCGTGATCGAGCCAGGTCGCCGAGATCGCGCTCCAGGTGTCTTCGCCGTCGCCCCGGAGCACGCGCAGCTTCGTCCCGTCCTCGGTGCGCGACTCGTCGATCTTGCCGCGGCCGTACGACAGGATGTTGCGCTGCTCGTCTCCGCGGGGCCGGCCGGTCACGCCGCCGTTGGAGGCCCCGTTGAAGGGCGTCGTGTGCGGCATCATCAGGGCGATGTAGGCGTCCATCATGGTCGACTTGCCGGAGCCCGATCCGCCGCAGAGCAGCGTGGCGTCGGGCGAGAAGCGCACCCGGTGCGGCCCGCCGTCGTAGCCGCCCCAGTTGATCAGCTGCAGGTCTTCGACGATCCACTGCTGCCCGCGCGAACCGGCCGGGATGAGGCCGAAGAGCGTGTCGATCATGGTCATCGCGCGACCACCTCCTGCGTGCGCAGCCAATCGCGGAGCTCTTTGAGCGTCTCTGCGCTCAGCACCACCTCGACCAGTGCACTGATCCGGTACCGCCCGCTCGTCTCCTCGCCGACGATGCCCTCGCGGTCGAGCCGTTCCATGGCGTTCCTGATCGCCTTCTGGTGCCGGGCGGTGCTGCCGTCGACCTCGGTGAAGTAGCTCAGCACCGTCTGTTCGACGTCTTCGATGTCGACGCGCACGGATGCCTCGCCGGCGGCCGATTCGCGCTGGTAGACGGTGCGCAGATGCACCAGCACGAGCGTCTCGGCCCGGGAGTACGGCGCATCCTTGAGCAGCACGGGCATGTCGACCTCGTCGGAGCGCAGCTGCTGCTTGTAGGCGAACCCGCGGGCGTGATCGACGACGAGCCGCAGGTACAGGTCGTTCAGGCGCGACTCGATCACCTGCTGGTGATCCAGTAGCAGCTTCCATTCGGACCGGTTGCGATCGGCTGCGATGAAGCGCCGTTGCAGCAGATGCACGAGTACGCGCCGCACCTCGGGGTCGAGCGTTCCCCGGTCTCCGGCGAAATGCTCCTCGAGATCGTCTTCCATCGCCACCGGGGTGATGAACGGATCGATGCCCGCCGGATCGCCGGTCGCGGCTTCGGAGCCGAAGTCGTCATCGGTCATGGTCGTCGTCCTCTTTCGTGGTGCGCGCCGTCACGGCGCCGAAGGCGAATCGCCGGGTGGTGCCGTCGGGCCGTACGGCCTGGACCGTCGACACCTCGGCGCTCTCGGTCATGCCGTTGCGGTGGGCGATCTCGAGCAGGCCGAGCAGGTCGACCGGGCGGCGCGTGTCATCCGCCGCGTGCGTGAATGCGGCGGCGAGATCGAACTCCTCCCCGAGCCCGGCGACGTACTCCTCCAGTTCGGCGTACCTCGGGCCGCCCCAGGCCCGCGAGTCGACATCGGCGAACTCGACGTCGACGGCGTCGGTCAGCGGCGCCGGCGAGCCCGGCGGCCGGATGTCACTCACGGCCTGCCGAAGGTGCCCGAGATCCAGCAGCGGCATGCTGCGCACGGGCTCCACCGCCGTGCCCGTACCGCTCCAGGCGTGCAGACCGGCGATGACGTCGCGCAGCAGGTCGTCGATCTGGCGATCCCGCAGCGGATCGTGCGTCTTCACCTGGCCGGTGATGACATGCGAGGCCCGGCGCTGCGCCGCCAGCACCTCTTCGACGCCGAGCTCGACCCTCCGGCCGATGGCGTCGAACTCGGCTCGCCGGCCGGCGTCGAGCATTCGCGCGAAAGGCTGCCGGAGCAGCCCGTGCAGTTGCTCGGTGAGCGCGTCGATGCGATCCGGATCTCCGATCAGCCGCAGGGCGCCCGCGAAGGCCCGCCCCTCGGCCGTGGACTGCATGACGTCTTGCGCCCGCTGCAGGTACTCCCGCAGCACGTCGCCGGTCGGCCGTTCGTCGCGGCGAAGGTGCGCCACGACGTCCCGCTGCATCGCCCGCAGCGACTCCGCCACCCGCGTGAAGTCGGCGGGGAGCTCCCGTGCCAGATGCAGCACGTTCTCCGCCTCCTCGAGCAGCTCGTCGTCGTCGAGCGGATCGGCGAACCCGCTCTCCTGAATACGGGCGATCTCGGCATCGAGCGCGTCGCGCTCGGCGGCCAGACGGACGAGTCGGCGAACCGGATCGGCCTCGGCACTGTCGGTGAGGTGCTCCACGGCCTCGAGCAGGGTTCGTACCCGGGAGTTCGACACGCGCGTGCGGCCTCCCCCGGTGCGGCCCGCGATCTCCAACGCCTCGACCGCGTGCGCCGACAGGCGGTAGACCTCCACGTCGTCGGCGATCTGCTGCACCAGCCAGCCCTGCCGCACCCAGGTGCGGCAGACGTCGCGCCCCGAGCCGACCGGGATCTTTCGGCCCTCGTCGTCGTCTCCGTCGTACCCGGCGGCCTTCAACTCGTCGAGCACCTCGGCCAGCTCGGCATGGGCGTCGGCGATGGGGATGGAGGCCCGGTCTGCCGTGAAGAGCATCGACAACGACGCCACGACGAACGGTGCGTACCGCCCGTGCAGGAGATCGAGGGTCGGGGTGCTGAACGCCGTGAGCGCGCGGGTGTACGCCGCCTCGGCTCGTGATGCTGTCATATCCTCAACTTACGCGGTGCCACCGACACCGGCCCTCAGCGAGCTGGGCCACCGCCGGCCGAGGCCGATCCGGGAGCCGGCCAGGCCGCCTGGATTTCGGCCCGCACCTCGCCCAGCAGCTGCGGAAGAGCTTTCGTGCGGGCGATCACCGGGAAGAAGTTCGAGTCCGACATCCAGCGCGGCACGATGTGCTGGTGCAGGTGCCCGGCCACGCCCGCCCCCGCCACCCGGCCCTGGTTCATACCGATGTTGAAGCCATCGCAGCGCGCCACCGAGGTCAGCACGCGCATCGCGGCCTGCGTCAGCTCGGCGATCTCCTGCGTCTCCTCGGGCGTCGCCAGGTCGTAGGTGGCGACGTGGCGGTAGGGGCACACCAGAAGGTGGCCCGAGTTGTACGGGAACAGGTTCAGCAGCACGTAGGCGTGCGTTCCCCGGGCCACGATCAGACCCTCCTCGTCGCTCAGCGACGGCGCCCGGCAGAACGGGCACTCGTCGATGTGCGGCTGTTCCCCGCCCTGGATGTAGACCATCCGGTGCGGCGTCCAGAGCCGCTGGAAGGCATCCGGGATGCCGGCGAAGTCGCCGGACTCCTCGATCGGACGCTCCATCAGAGCTGACCCGCGGTGCTCACCTGCTGGTGCTCCTGAACGCTCCGCACGATCCGCTCGATCGCCTCGTCGACCGCCACGCCGTTCTCCTGCGAGCCGTCACGGAACCGGAAGCTCACCGAGCCGGCCGCCGTGTCGTCGGCACCCGCGATCAGCAGCACGGGCACCTTGTCCTTGGTGTGCGTGCGGATCTTCTTCTGCATCCGGTCGGACGAGTCGTCGAGCTGGGCCCGGATGCCGCGCTTCTTCAGCCGCGACACGATCTCTTTCAGGTAGTCGGCGTGGTCGTCGGAGATCGGGATCGCCACCACCTGCACGGGAGCGAGCCACACCGGGAAGGCCCCCGCGTAGTGCTCGAGCAGGATGGCGAAGAAGCGCTCGATCGAGCCGAGCAGCGCACGGTGGATCATCACCGGCTGCTGCTTGGTGCCGTCGGGCGCCGTGTACTCGAGCTCGAACAGCTCGGGCTGGTTGAAGTCGAGCTGGATGGTGGAGAGCTGCCAGGTGCGGCCGATCGCGTCACGCGCCTGCACCGAGATCTTCGGCCCGTAGAAGGCCGCTCCCCCGGGATCGGGCACGAGCTCGAGGCCGGAGGCGAGCGCCACCTCGCGCAGGGTCTCGGTGGCCGTCTCCCACATCTCGTCGGTGCCCACCGACTTCTCGGGGTCGCGGGTGGACAGCTCGAGGTAGAAGTCGTCGAGGCCGTAGCCGCGCAGCACGTCGAGCATGAAGTCGATCTGGCGGGTGAGCTCGTCGCGCACCTCGGCCTGGCTCACGTAGATGTGCGCGTCATCCTGCGTGAGGCCGCGCACGCGGGTGAGGCCCGAGAGGGTTCCGCTCTTCTCGTAGCGGTACACGGTGCCGAACTCGGCCAGACGCAGTGGCAGTTCGCGATAGCTGCGGCCGCGCGCCCGGAAGATCAAGTTGTGCATCGGGCAGTTCATCGGCTTCAGGTAGTAGTCCTGGCCCTGCTTGGTGATGTTGCCGTCGGCATCCTGCTCCTCGTCGAGGTGCATCGCCGGGAACATGCCGTCTTTGTACCAGTTGAGGTGCTGGCTGGTCTCGAACAGGTGCGCCTTGGTGATGTGCGGGGTGTTCACCAGCTCGTAGTCGTTCGCGATCAGCTGCTCGCGCAGGTAGTTCTCGATCTCGGCCCGGATGATGCCGCCCTTGGGGTGGAAGACCGCGAGGCCCGATCCGATCTCGTCGGGGAAGGAGAACAGGTCGAGCTCGTTGCCGAGCTTGCGGTGGTCGCGCTTGGCGGCCTCCTCGATGCGGGCCTGGTAGGCGCGCAGCTCGTCCTTCGTGGGCCAGGCGGTGCCATAGACCCGCTGCAGCTGCTTGTTCTTCTCCGAGCCGCGCCAGTAGGCGGCGGCCAGGCGGGTGAGCGCGAAACCGTTGCCGATCATCCGCGTGCTCGGCAGGTGCGGGCCGCGGCAGAGGTCTTTCCAGACCGTCTCGCCGGTCTTGGGGTCGACGTTGTCGTAGATGGTGAGCTCGGCGCCGCCGACCTCCACCGACTCGTTGTCGCCACCGTCGTCGGCCGCGCCGCCCTTGAGTCCGATCAGCTCGAGCTTGTACGGCTCGTCGGCGAGCTCGGCGCGCGCCTCGTCTTCGGTGACGACCCGGCGCACGAAGCGCTGGCCGGCCCGCACGATGCGCTCCATGCCCTTCTCGATCGCCTTCATGTCCTCCGGAGTGAAGGGCTCGGCCACGTCGAAGTCGTAGTAGAAGCCGTCGGTGACGGGCGGGCCGATGCCGAGCTTCGCCTCCGGGTTGATCGCCTGCACGGCCTGCGCGGCCACGTGTGCGGCGGAGTGGCGCAGGATGGCCAGCCCGTCGGGGCTGTCGATCGTCACGGGCTCGACGGCGTCCGCGTCGGTCACCGTGGTCGCAAGATCTTTCAGCTCGCCGTTGACCCGCAGGGCCACGACGGCCCGGTCGGTGAAGAGATCGAATCCTGTTGCCACGGGTGAGGGCTCCTGCCTAGGTGAAAGAGAACCCCCCAAGCCTACCGGCGGATGCGATCAGTCCCAGTCGAGGTAGTCCTCGATCGCCCAGGCCGTCTCCCCCGCGTGGGTGGAGGGGAAACCGTGGCCCGCGGCGTCGATGGTCACGACACTCACCAGGCCGGGGGCGGCCTCCTGGAGCGCCTCGCCATTCGCCGGCGGCGTCACGTCGTCGTCGGCGCCCTGGATGACGAGCACCGGGATGCCCTCGGCCAGCGCCGGGATCGTCTCGGCCGACTCGACACCGAGCAGGATCACACCGTTCACGCGGTCGTGCTGAGCGATCGCCACGCCGCGCGCGATCGTGCCGCCGTAGCCGTGTCCGCCGATCCAGGCATCCGTCACACCGAGGCCGTCGAGCACGCCGACGACCTCGTCGACCGATTCCGCGGCGATCCGCACCACCCGGAAGTCCTCCTGGGCGATCGAATGCGCCAGGCCGGCGAGCGAGGCGATGCCCTCGCCCTGCTCGGAGACCAGCACCACGGCCGGGCCGTCGCCCTCTTCGGCAGAAGCAACCATCACTGAACACCTTCCTCATCGGGGACGGAATCGGAAAAGGCCCCCGAGAATTCTCGGGGGCCTTTCTCGTGTGTGGGCGATACTGGGATCGAACCAGTGACCTCTTCCGTGTCAGGGAAGCGCGCTACCGCTGCGCCAATCGCCCAATGGTGGTGCTGCCAAAGCTGTTTGACAAGAGTGGAGGTGGCGACGGGATTTGAACCCGTGTGGACGGCTTTGCAGGCCGCTGCCTCGCCTCTCGGCCACGCCACCCAGTTCGTGCATGTGAGAACTGGCGATTCTCACTACGAGTAACTTCACTCGAGCGGATGACGAGATTCGAACTCGCGACCCTAACCTTGGCAAGGTTATGCGCTACCACTGCGCCACATCCGCAACGCTGCATTTCTGCAACGGGAGAGACTCTATCCGATTCATTCGGCGTTAGCCAAATCGACATGGGCATGGCGTGTCGCGACGGTTCTGTGTACGAAGCACCCCTCGGAATCCGGTACTATCGATAACTGTTCAGGGCTCACAGCCCAGCGGGCGATTGGCGCAGTTGGTAGCGCGCTTCCTTCACACGGAAGAGGTCATCGGTTCGAGTCCGGTATCGCCCACGCGTTTTCGAAAGGCTCCCTCTCCAGGGGGCCTTTCGTCGTTTACGCTTCGGGGATGGTGCGTGAGCTGCTGGGCGGGGCGGGGCTGTTCTGGCGTGGCGTGCGGATGTGGGGCACGAGACCGCGGCTGATGCTGCTCGGCGCCCTTCCCGCGCTGATCGTGGCGGCGGTGTACGCCGCCGGCCTGATCGTTCTGGCCGTGAACTCGCCCGGGCTGGCCGACTGGGCCACACCGTTCGCCGACGGCTGGGACGAACCGTGGCGCAGCATCGTTCGCGTGTCCGCGGCACTCGCGCTCGTCGCCGCCGGCGTGCTCCTGGTCGTGTTCACCTTCACCGCCATCACCCTCGCGGTCGGCGACGCCTTCTACGAGCGGATCTGGCGCGCCACCGAGGAATCCCTCGGCCGGGCGCCCGGCGAGCCCGCCGGCGGCTTCTGGCGACTGCTGCTGCGCGGGATCGGCACCGGGCTGCGCATCCTGGTGCTGACGCTCGGAGTCGCCCTTCTGCTGTTCGTCGTGGGCCTCATCCCCCTCGCCGGCCCCATCCTCTCCCCCGTGCTCGCCGCCGTCTTCGGCGGCTGGGTGCTGGCACTCGAGCTCACCGGCTTCGCCTTCGACGCCCGCGGCCTGAGCCTGCGCGACCGGCGACGGATGCTGGGAGCGCGTCGCGCCCGCACGCTCGGCTTCGGCATCCTCTGCTACCTGACGTTCCTGATCCCGCTCGGCGCCGTGCTCGCGATGCCGAGCGCCGTCGTCGGCGCCACGCTCCTCGCCCGCGACGCGATCGGCGGGCACACGCAAGCGGGGCGCCATCCCGAAGGATGACGCCCCGCTGTGCTCGTGAAGGTGTGCGCGTGTGCGCGGAGGGTGCCGGGACCTAGACGGTCTCGAGCACGTAGCCCTCTTCGCCGTGCACGGTGGTGTCCACGCCGGCCACCTCGTCTTCGTTCTTGATCCGGAAGCCCATGGTCTTCTGGATGACGAAGCCGATGATGAAGGCCATCACGAAGGAGTAGATCAGCACGACCATGGCGGCGGCGAACTGCTTCCACAGCTGCTCGAGCGAGCCGGTGTCGAGCAGGCCGATGCCGGCGCCGAAGATGCCGATGTAGAGCGTTCCGATCAGACCGCCGACCAGGTGGATGCCCACCACGTCGAGCGAGTCGTCGAAGCCGAGCTTGAACTTGAGCTCGACGGCCAGGGCGCAGACGGCACCGGCGAGGATGCCGAGGACGATGGCCCAGCCCGGGGTCAGGATGTTACAGGCCGGGGTGATCGCGACCAGGCCGGCGACGGCACCCGAGGCGGCACCGATCGAGGTGGGCTTGCCGTCCTTGATCTTCTCGATGATGAGCCAGCCGAGGATACCGGCGGCGGGAGCCGCGAGGGTGTTGATCCAGGCGATCGCGGCGACGCCGTCGACCGCGGCCTCGGAACCGGCGTTGAAGCCGAACCAGCCGAACCACAGCAGCGCAGCGCCCAGCAGGGTGAGCGGCACGTTGTGCGGCTTCTGGATGCCCTTCTGGAAGCCGACGCGCTTGCCCAGCACCAAGGCGAGAGCGAGAGCGGCAGCACCGGCGTTGATGTGCACCGCGGTTCCACCGGCGAAGTCGTTGACGCCCCAGAGCGGAGCCCAGCCCTCGTCGAGGTTGAAGACCATGAACGCGACGGGGAAGTAGACGATGGTGACCCAGATGCCCGCGAAGACCATCCACGCGCCGAACTTGGCCCGGTCGGCGATCGCACCCGAGATCAGGGCGACCGTGATGATCGCGAAGGTGGCCTGGAAGCCGGCGAACGCGAGACCGTTCAGGTCGGGGTCCATCACGCCGCCCTCACCGATGCCGAGCAGACTGCCGAGGCCCAGGGTGTCGCCGAACGGGTTTCCGACGATGCCGGGAATCAGCGGAGTGCCGAAGACCATGCCGTAGCCGTAGATGACCCACAGCACGCCCACGAGGCCCATGGCGCCGAAGCTCATCATCATCATGCTGATGACCGACTTCGCCTTGACCATGCCGCCGTAGAAGAATGCGACGCCCGGCGTCATCAAGAGGACGAGGGCCGCTGCGACCATGAGCCACAGGGAGTCCAGGTTGGTTGTTACTTCTTCCATTGGGAAATGGTTACCTCTCTATATCGTGCCGGCGGGTACGACCGGAATTGCTGTGACGCCGTTCGGGTGGCACTTTCCCGAGGGCGCAATTGCAGGCAAGGGCAGTCTGTCGAAGAGAGGTTTCGCCGGGCGACGAACTATGTGTACGCCGTGTTACACGGACGGCCCCTTTGTAAACACTGTGTTTCGCGGCCCGGAGAATCCGGCGAGAGGATGCCGGGTTCCCGTTGCGGCCGGACCCTCCGCGTCGGAGGCGAAACGCAGAGCGTCTGCGGCGAACTCAGAGCGTCGCGGAGGCGATGAGCCGCGACACCGCGCGCAGATACTTCTTGCGGTAGCCGCCGTTCACCATGTCGCCCGCGAACACCTCGTCGAACGGGATGCCCGAGGCCAGGATGCTGATCTGGGCGTCGTAGACCCGGTCGATGAAGGCCACCAGGCGCAGAGCATCCGCCTGGTCGGTGAGAGGGGTGACGTCGCGGATGGCGATGGCGGTGAGGCCGTCGATCATCTTCACGTAGCGGGAGGGGTGGATGCTGCCGAGGTGGGCGATGAGGGCGCCGAAGTCGTCGAAGGTGATGCTCTCGCCCGCGGCGAGCCGGGCCTCGACCGCGACGGTGAGCTCGGCATCCGAGGCGAAGGAGACGGCGTGGCCCTCGATGTCGCGCCGCCGGTAGTCGAGCCCGTCGATGCGCGTGATGTCGAAGCGGTCGGCGATGGCCTGGATCTCGCGCAGGAAGTCGCTCGCCGCGAAGCGCCCCTCGCCCAGCGCGTTCGGCGGGGTGTTGGAGGTGGCGGCCAGGCGGGTGCCCGTGGCCACGAGTTCGCCGAGGAACCGGGTCATCAGCATGGTGTCGCCCGGGTCGTCGAGCTCGAACTCGTCGATGGCGATGAACTTCGCTCCCGTGAACAGCTGCACGGCGTTGGCGTAGCCGAGGGCGCCCACCAGCGCGGTGTACTCGATGAACGTGCCGAAGTACTTGGGGCCGGGCGCGGCGTGCCAGAGCGCGGCGAGCAGGTGGGTCTTGCCCACGCCGAAGCCGCCGTCGAGGTAGATGCCGGGCTTGGCGGCGGGCGTCTTCTTGCCGCGGCCGAAGAAACCGCCTGCCTTCGCCGGCTTGAAGCCCTCGCCGAAGGCGCGGAGCTTGGCCAGGGCCTCCCCCTGCGAGGGGTAGTCGCGATCGGGCCGGTAGCTCTCGAACGAGGCCGTGTCGAACTGACGCGGCGGGACGAGCGTCTTGGCGAGCTCCGCCGCCGACATCGAGGGGGTGCGCTCCGTCAAGCGCGGGGCGACGGCCTGCCGCTCACTGGTCATCTGATTCCGAGCCGATCGTTCGTGTCGAAGTCTTACACTCACCTGGCCCGCCGGCCGCCGATGCGGAATGCTGGAAACCATCAGGGAGTTGCATCTACCCTAAACCGCCACGGTGCCGACCCCGGCCCGGCGGTGCTCACAGGAGGTAACAGATGGCCGTCGCAGCCGATTCGTCCGAGAAGTTCGCGGGATACGCGCATCCGGAACGGCTGGTGTCGGCCGACTGGCTCGAAGCGCACCTCGCCGAGGCCGGTCCGGGCCGCGACCTGGTGATCGTGGAGTCGGACGAGGACGTGCTGCTCTACGAGACCGGTCACATCCCCGGGGCGGTCAAGATCGACTGGCACACCGAACTCAACGACCCGGTGCAGCGCGACTACATCGATGGCGCCGGATTCGCCGAACTCCTCGGCGGCAAGGGCATCTCGCGCGACGCGACCGTGGTGATCTACGGCGACAAGAACAACTGGTGGGCGGCCTACGCGCTCTGGGTGTTCACGCTCTTCGGTCACGAAGACGTGCGGCTCCTGGACGGCGGACGCGACAAGTGGATCGCCGAGGGCCGCGCCATCACGACCGACCGGCCCGCTGCATCCGCGGTCGAGTACCCCGTGGTGGAGCGCCGCGACGACGAGATCCGCGCCTTCAAGGACGACGTGCTCGCCCACCTCGGCCACCCGCTGATCGACGTGCGCTCGCCCGAGGAGTACAGCGGAGAGCGCACGACCGCTCCCGCCTACCCCGAGGAGGGCGCGCTGCGGGCCGGCCACATCCCGAGCGCGGCGAACGTGCCGTGGGCGAAGGCGGCCGCCGAGGACGGCACCTTCAAGCCGGCCGCCGAGCTCGACGCGATCTACCGCGACGGAGCGGGCCTCGGCCTCTCCGGCGACGAGCCCGTGATCGCCTACTGCCGGATCGGCGAGCGGTCGAGCCACACCTGGTTCGTGCTCACTCACCTGCTGGGCTTCGAGAACGTGCGCAACTACGACGGCTCGTGGACCGAGTGGGGCTCCGCCGTGCGGGTTCCGATCGTCACGGGCTCCGAGCCCGGTGCCGTTCCCGCGCGCTGAGGGCGATACTGGACGGGATGACTGAGACGACCCTCCCCGAATCCCTGGCCGAGATCCGCGACGACTTCCTCGCGCTCGAGCAGCGCGAGCGGCTCGAGATGCTGCTGGAGTTCTCGAACGAGCTGCCGGAACTGCCCGCGCGCTACCAGGAGCATCCGGATCTCTTCGAGCGCGTCGAGGAGTGCCAGTCCCCCGTGTTCATCTTCGTGGAGGTGAACGACGGCATCGTTCAGCTGTTCGCCACGGCTCCGCGGGAGGCTCCCACCACGCGCGGCTTCGCGTCGATCCTGGTGCAGGGCATCGACGGACTCACGGTCGAGCAGGTGCTCGGCATCCCCGACGACTTCCCGAACACGCTCGGCCTCACCGCCGCCGTCTCCCCCCTGCGCATCCGCGGCATGACGGCCCTCCTCGGCCGCACGAAGCGCCAGGTGCGCGAGCGCGTCGCCGCCGCGTAGCGCCGCACGGCACGGCGCCCCTCGGCTCGGCACCCTCGGCTCAGAGGGAGTTCGCGGTGAGCCAGTCGGAGATCGCGGCGTTCCACTTGGCGCGGTCGTAGTTCCACAGCTTGGTGTGGCGGGCGACCCAGAACGGAACGAAGGTGACCAGGTCGGGGCGCGCCTCGGCCAGCTTGCGGGAGCCCGTGGAGGGCACGTAGCCGTCGTCGTCGCTGTGCATCAGCAGCACGGGCACGTCGACCTCGTCGGAGCGCTTGACGAAGTCGAGGCGGTCGAGGTCCAGCGGCTGGTCCTGCCCAGTGACGACCGTGCCCCACGGATGCGTGATGGTGGCGAAGGCGGCGTCGCCCACCAGCTCGGGCGCGTGCCGGGCACGGCCGTGGTAGCGCAGCACGTCGCGCCAGTCGACGGCGGGAGACTCCAGCGCGATGGCCCGGATGCGGTCGCGGTGCACGGCCCGGCCCATGGCCTGCAGGGCGATGGCCCCGCCCATCGACCAGCCCATCAGCACGATGTCGGTGGCGCCGTGATCGACGGCGTAGGTGATGGCGGCGTCGAGGTCTTGCCACTCGGTGTCGCCGAGCGCGTACTTGCCGTCGGCCGAGCGGGGTGCCTCACCGTCGTTGCGGTAGGAGATGAGCAGGGAGTTGTACCCGTGCTCGCGGAACACCGGCACCCCGCGGATGGTCTCGCCGCGCCGCACGCCGCGACCGTGCACCTGGACGACCCACTTGCGGGACCGCGCATCCGGAGCCGGCACGAACCACGCCGGAGCCGGCCCGACCGAGGTGCTCACCTCGACCTCCTCCACCGGCACGCCGAGCTCGCGCGGGTGGATGTAGAACCACCCGCTGATGCGGCCGGCACGAGCGGCCGCCAGATCGCCGTAGTCGACCGAGACCACGGGGCGCCGCACCACGCCGTCGGCCACCGACAGCACCTCGCCGAGACGCGCGTGCCCGGTGTCGCCCGCGAAACGGAGGCTGTAGGCGCCCGGCAGGATGGAGTCGGCCGTCACCGAGAGCGACACGACACCGGCCTCGGCGTCGTAGCCCAGGATGCGCACGTCGTCGACGGGGACGGATGGCGTCACGATCGCCCGCGACATCGTGGCGGTGGCGAACGCGGCTCCCGCCGTGACCAGCGTCGCCACGGTGCCGGCGGCCATCGCCACGATCGCCCAGGCCGGAACCCGGGCTGGTCCGGATGCTCGCTGACTCATGATCGCCGCCCTCCCGGGCCGACGGCGGGCGGTCTGTCGCCACCCGACCCCATCGGCTCGTCTCGCTCGCCTCGCCACTGCCTCCGCGTCATCCGGCGTGCCTTCGCCTCGCGGAACCTAAAGAACTCTAGTCTGCAGACGTGCCCGATTCCCCTTTCACGCCGGATCTCCCGGCGGCGTTCGGCGCAGCGCTCGACTCGCTGCGCCGGGCCGACACGCGGGAGGAACTCGTGATCCACGAGATCCCCGCTCCCGCGAACCTGGCCCCGAACGCGGTCGCCCTCTCGGCCGACGTGAGTCCCCGCCGCCACGGCGCCGACTCCGAGCTCGGTACGGGCCGGTTCATCCTCTTGCACGACGCCGAGGAGCCGGAGGCCTGGGGCGGTGAATTCCGGGTGGTCTGCTTCGCGCAGGCGCCGCTGGAGACCGAGATCGGGCTCGACCCCTTCCTCGCCGACGTGGCCTGGTCGTGGCTGGTCGACGCCCTGGACGCCCGGGGCGCGAATTACACCAGCGCGTCCGGCACCGCGACGAAGATCATTTCGACCGGTTTCGGCGAGCTCTCCGCCCAGGGAGACGGTGCGCAGATCGAGCTGCGCGCATCCTGGACACCCACAGACCACAATCTCCAGGCCCATGTCGAGGGCTGGAGCGAACTCCTCTGCATGCTGGCCGGTCTGCCACCCGTCGTCGATGGCGTGACGATGCTGCAGACCAGGCGAGCACGACGTGAGTGAAGAAGAACTGAGCGAGACACCTGAACGCACCGTCATCACGACGGTCGACGATTTCCATGACGCCGTCGAGGCGCTGGCCGCGGGCCACGGGCCCGTCGCGGTCGACGCCGAACGCGCGAGCGGCTTCCGCTACTCCCAGCGGGCGTACCTGATCCAGCTGTACCGGAGGGGCTCGGGCAGTTTCCTGATCGACCCGCCGGCCATCCAGGAGTTCGCTCCCCTGCAGTCGGTGATCGGCGACGTCGAGTGGGTGCTGCACGCGGCCAGCCAAGACCTGCCGTGCCTGCGCGAAGTGGGGCTCGACCCCGTCACCGTCTTCGACACCGAGCTGGCCGCCCGGCTGCTGGGCCTCCCGAGGGTGGGCCTCGGCGCCGTGGTGGAGGAGCTGCTCGGCATCCACCTCAAGAAGGAGCATTCGGCGGCGGACTGGTCGACCCGGCCGCTGCCCGCCTCCTGGCTCGAGTACGCCGCCCTCGACGTGGAACTGCTGATCGATCTGCGGGACGCCATGGCCGAGCTGCTCGAGCAGCAGGGCAAGGTGGAGGTGGCCCGGCAGGAGTTCGCCGCGGTCGTGAGCAAGGAGGAGAAGGCGCCGCTGGCCGAGCCGTGGCGCCGGCTGACCGGCGTGCAGGCGCTGCGCCCCGATCGGCACCTGGCGGCCGCCCGTGAGCTGTGGCTCGCGCGCGACGAGCTCGCCCGGGAGACCGACGTGGCGCCGGGCCGGCTGGTTCCGGATGCCTCGCTGATGGTGGCCGCACGCGCCCTGCCGGCCTCCCGCCGCGAACTGGCGAGCCTCAAGCAGTTCTCCGGCCGCGCCAGCCGCAGCGAGCTCGACCGCTGGTGGGCCGCGATCGAACGCGCCCTCACCACCGAGGAGATCCCGGTGCACCGGCGCGCGACCGACACCCTCCCTCCCCCGCGCAGCTGGTCGGACCGCAATCCCGAAGCGGATGCCCGGCTGAAGGCCGCACGCGCCGCCCTCACGGCCGTCTCCGAGGAGCGCTCGATCCCGCTGGAGAACCTGCTCACCCCCGACTTCCTGCGGCGCGTGGCCTGGAACGCCCCCGATCCGGTGACCGTGGAGTCGGTGTCGGATGCCCTCGCGGCGCTCGGGGCACGTCCCTGGCAGATTGAACTGACTGCACAGCCGATCGCCCTTGCCTTTGTAGAACCACTCCAAGAGCCCGAGAGCGACCCGGAAGCGGCGTCGTAGGAACAGTCAAACGATTCCGGGCTGTCAGGGGTCGCTTCTAGGATCGAAGTCGATCCAATCCCAGGAGGCATAGTGGCCGAAAGATCTGAAGTCGTTTTCGTCGATGGAGTGCGCACCCCGTTCGGGCGCGCGGGCGAAAAAGGTATGTACTGGCAGACGCGAGCAGACGATCTCGCCGTGAAGTCGATCACCGGGCTGCTCGAGCGCAACCCGGGCGTTCCGAAAGACCGCATCGACGACGTGGCCATCGCCGCCACCACGCAGCAGGGCGACCAGGGCCTCACCCTCGGCCGCACCACGGCGCTGCTGGCCGGCCTGCCACTCTCGGTGCCGGGCTACGCCATCGACCGGATGTGCGCGGGTGCCATGACGAGCGTCACCACGGTGGCCGGGGCCATCGCGTTCGGTGCGTACGATCTCGCGATCGCCGGCGGCGTCGAGCACATGGGCCGGCATCCGATGGGGTTCAACGCCGACCCGAACCCGCGGTTCCTCGCCGAGAAGTTGGTGAGCGTCGATGCGCTCAACATGGGCAACACGGCCGAGCGCATCCACGACCGGTTCCCGCAGCTCACGAAGGAGCGCTCCGACCGCTACGCCCTGCGCAGCCAGCAGAAGGTCGCGGCGGCCTACGAGGCCGGCAAGATCCAGCCCGACCTCGTGCCGGTCGCCATCCGCAGCGCAGCCGGATGGGGGCTCGCCACGCGCGACGAAGCTCCCCGCCCCGAGACCACGTTGGAGGGCCTCGCCGGCCTCCGCACGCCGTTCCGCCCGCACGGCCGGGTCACCGCCGGGAACTCCTCCGGCCTGAACGACGGAGCGACCGCCTCGCTGATCGCGAGCGAGGCGGCGGCCAAGGAGTTCGGTCTGCCCGTCAAGATGCGCCTGGTGTCGTTCGCCTTCGCGGGCGTCGAACCCGAGATCATGGGCATCGGCCCGGTGCCTTCCACCGAGAAGGCACTGCGCAAGGCCGGGCTGTCGATCGACGACATCGGCCTGTTCGAGCTGAACGAGGCCTTCGCCGTGCAGGTGCTGTCGTTCCTCGACCACTTCGGCATCGACGACGACGACCCTCGGGTGAACGAATACGGCGGAGCCATCGCGCTCGGCCACCCGCTCGCCTCCTCGGGTGTGCGGCTGATGATCCAGCTCGCACGCCAGTTCGAGGAGCACCCCGAGGTGCGCTACGGCGTCACCGCGATGTGCGTCGGCCTAGGCCAGGGCGGCACGGTCATCTGGGAGAACCCGAACTTCGGCGGCAAGGCGGCCAAGTCCGACAAGAAGACCGGCGCGAGCAAGAAGGCGGCACGATGACCGACTACTCCACCATCGATTTCTCCGAGCTCGAGAAGATGTCCGAGGGCGAGGTCGTCACGCACTCCTACGTGCGCGACATCCCGCTGCCCAGCGGCAAGACGCTGGCGCTGATCACGCTCGACAACGACCGCGACCACACCCGGCCGAGCACCCTCGGCCCGGTCACCCTACTGGAGTACGCGGCCACGCTCGACGCCCTCAAGGCGCGGGCGGCGGCGGGCGAGATCGACGCGGTGGCCGTCACGGGCAAGCCGTACATCCTGGCCGCCGGCGCCGACCTCAGCAAGGTGGGCGAGCTCGAGAGCAAGGCCGTCGCGCTGCAGATGGGTCAGCTCGGGCACTTCGCCTTCGGCAAGATGAAGCAGATCGGGGTTCCCACCTTCGCCTTCATCAACGGACTGGCGCTCGGCGGCGGTGTGGAGGTGGCCCTGGCCGCCGACTACCGCACCATCGACTCCTCCATCCCGGCGCTGGCTCTGCCCGAGGTCTTCCTCGGCATCATCCCCGGCTGGGGTGGTGCCTACCTGCTGCCCAACCTCATCGGCATCGAGAACGCCCTGAAGGTGATCATCGAGAACCCGCTGAAGAACAACCGCACCCTGAAGGGGCAAGAAGCCTTCGACCTCGGGATCGCCGATGCGATCTTCGGTCCGGGCAACTACCTAGAGGATTCGCTTCGCTGGGCCGACTCGGTGCTCACGGGTGCACACAAGGTGAAGCGCCCGAACGAGCCCGGCAAGGTGGAGCGCCTGGTCAAGTGGGACGCGGCCATCGCGATCGCCCGCAAGATGCTCGAGTCGCGCATCGGCACGGTCGCCAAGTCGCCCTACAAGGCGCTCGATCTGCTCAAGGCCGCGAAATCCGGAACCCCCGAAGAGGGCTTCGCCCGCGAAGACGAGGCCCTGGCCGAACTCATCGCCGGCGACCAGTTCCGCGCCTCGATCTACGCCTTCAACCTGGTGCAGAAGCGGGCCAAGAAGCCGGCCGGCGCGCCCGACAAGGCGCTGGCCAAGCCGGTCACCAAGGTCGGCATCATCGGTGCCGGTCTGATGGCCTCGCAGTTCGCGCTGCTGTTCGTGCGCCGGCTGCAGGTGCCTGTGGTCATCACCGACCTCGACCAGTCGCGCGTCGACAAGGGACTAGAGTACATCCGGGGCGAGATCGGTGCGCTGGCCACCAAGGGGCGCATCTCCTCCGACGAGGCGAACCGTCTGAACGCGCTCATCCACGGCACCACCGACAAGTCGGAGTTCAACGACGCCGACTGGGTGATCGAGGCCGTCTTCGAAGAGCTCGGCGTGAAGCAAGACGTCTTCGCCGAGATCGAGAAGCACGTCTCCGAGACCGCGGTGCTCGCCACGAACACCTCGTCGCTCTCGGTGGAGCAGATCGGTGCCAAGCTCGCGCATCCGGAACGTCTGGTGGGCTTCCACTTCTTCAACCCGGTGGCCGTGATGCCGCTGATCGAGGTCGTCAACGCCCCGGCGACGGATGAGGCCACGCTGTCGACGGCCATGGTCACGGCGGCCAAGCTGCGCAAGAACGCGGTCATCACGCGCGACACCCCGGGCTTCGTGGTGAACCGCATCCTGGCCAAGGTGCTGGGCGAGGCGATGCACGCGGTCGACACCGGAACCCCGTTCGAAGTGATGAACCGGGCGCTGGATCCTTTCGGGCTGCCGATGACCCCGTTCGAGCTGCTCGAGCTGGTGGGGCTGAAGGTCGGCGCGCACGTGCTCGACACGCATCACGCGGCCTTCCCCGACCGCTTCTTCGAGAGCACGAACCTGCACAAGCTGGCCGAGCACGGCAAGATCTTCGATCGCGACGGCAAGGGCAAGATCACCGGCTTCGACAAGAAGGCGGTCGCCATCGTGACTCCCCCGAAGGGTGCGGATTCGACGCCGATGACCGAGGCGGAGATCCTGCGCCGCGTCGAGGACGGCCTGGCCGACGAGGTGCACCGGATGCTCGAAGACGACGTCGTGCACGCGGCGGAGGACATCGACCTCTGCCTCATCCTCGGCGCCGGCTACCCGTTCCAGATGGGCGGTCTCACGCCCTACCTCGACCGCGTGGGAGCCTCGGAGCGCGTCTTCGGCGACACCTTCCACCACCCCGTCATCCGAGGCGTCTCCTAACTCGCCCCAGACCCAGCCGCCGACCCGTCACTTGGTCCCGCTTTCAGCACTGAATAGCGGGACTGAGTGACGGGTCGGTGGTGTGTGGGCGTGAGGTGCTCGATGTCGGAGGGTGAACCTAGGCTCGGGGGATGACGAAGACGCAGTACTACGTGGCCAGCAGCCTGGACGGGTTCATCGCCGATCGGGAGGGTGGGCTCGAGTGGCTGATGCAGTTCGGGTTCGAGGAGTTCGGGGCCGGCTACGAGGCGTTCCTCGCCGAGGTCGGCGTGGTGGTGATGGGATCGGCCACCTACGAGTTCGTACAGCGCGACTCGCCCGAGGCGTGGGCCTATCCCGAGAAGGTGAGCTGGGTGCTGTCGAGCCGGCCGTTGGGGGTGATTCCGGGTGGTGACATCCGCTTCGCCCGGGGCGACGTGGCCGAGCTGCACCAGGACTGGGTCGAAGCGGCGGCCGGCAAGAACATCTGGATCGTCGGCGGGGGCGACGTGGCCGCTCAGGTGGCCGACGCCGGGCTGCTCGACGAGATCCTGCTCACCACGATGCCCGTGGTTCTCGGTGCCGGCACTCCTCTGCTGCCGCTGAAGACCACCTCCACCGCGTTCGAGGTGTCCGGTACGACGGTGTACCCCTCGGGTGCGATCGGCTCGGTCTATCGCACCAGGCGGTAAGAGGGGTTCTCGCCCGTGTCGGTGCCCACGCCGTCGCCCGGGCGGGCGGTGAGGGGCCGTGCGATCGGGATCTTGTCACCGCGCACCTGAGCGATCAGGTCTTCGGCGATCTGCTGCGGGGTGAGGCCGACCCGCTCGAGGATCTGCTCGCGCGTGGCGTGCTCCAGGAACTCGTCGGGCAGGCCCAGCTCGGTCACGGCCGTGTCGACGCCGGCCTGACGCAGATCCTGGCGGATGCGGGTTCCGATACCGCCCACGCGCACGCCGTCCTCGATCGTCACGACGATGCGGTGCGCATCCGACAGCTCGATGATCGACCACGGTACCGGCACCACCCAGCGCGGGTCGACGACCGTGGCGCCGATGCCCTCGGCCGAGAGCAGCTGGGCCACGTCGAGGGCCAGCTGGGCCATGGTGCCCACGGCCACGATCAGCACGTCGTTGCGCTCGTCCTCGCGCAGCACGTCGACGCCGTCACGGGTGCGGCGGACAGCAGGCAGCTCGGCGCCGACGTTGCCCTTGGGGAAGCGGATGACCGTCGGGGCATCCGTCACCCGCACGGCCTCGCCGAGCTCCTCGCGCAGCCGCTCGGCGTCGCGCGGGGCGGCCAGACGGATGCGCGGCACGACCTGCAGGATGGCGAGGTCCCACATGCCGTGGTGGCTCGCGCCGTCGGGCCCCGTGACCCCGGCACGGTCGAGCACGAAGGTGACGCCGGCCTCGTGCAGGCCGACATCCATCAGGATCTGGTCGAAGGCGCGGTTCACGAAGGTGGCGTAGAGGGCGACGACCGGATGCAGGCCCCCGAAGGCGAGACCGGCCGCCGAGGTGGCCGCGTGCTGCTCGGCGATGCCGACATCCAGCACCCGGGTCGGGAACTTCTCGGCGAACTTGTGCAGACCGGTGGGGCGCAGCATCGCGGCGGTGATGCCGACGATCGTCGGATCCTCCGAGGCGAGTGACACGATCTCGTCGGCGAACACTCCTGTCCAGGACGGCGCACCCGAGGGCGCCGTCAGCGGCTCACCCGTCTCGGGGTCGATCTGGCCGACCGCGTGGAACTGGTCGGCGGCATCCGTTCGCGCCGGCCCGTAGCCGCGGCCCTTCTCGGTGATCGCGTGCACGATCACGGGGGCCGCGTACTCCTTGGCCTGGCGCAGCGCCTCCTCCATCGCGTGCACGTCGTGCCCGTCGATGGGGCCGAGGTACTTGATGTCGAGGTTCGCGTAGAGCGAGGAGTTGTTCGTCATGCGGCTGAGGAAGCCGTGCAGGCCGCCCCGCGCTCCGCGGTAGAGCGCGCGCGCCGGAGCGCCCAGGCGGTCGAACAGCTTGCGGCTGGACTGGTGCAGGTCGTGGTAGCCCTTGCGGGTGCGCACGCCGTTCAGGTAGCGCGCCATGCCGCCGATCGTGGGGGCGTAGGAGCGGCCGTTGTCGTTGACGACGATCACGAGGTTGCGGGAGTTGTCGTCGCTGATGTTGTTCAGCGCCTCCCAGGTCATCCCGCCGGTGAGTGCGCCGTCACCGACGACCGCCACCACGTGCCGGTCCCGCTGACCGGTCATGTCGTAGGCGCGCGAGATGCCATCGGCCCAGGAGAGCGAGCTGGAGGCGTGCGAGCTCTCGACCACGTCGTGCGGGCTCTCGGAGCGCTGCGGGTACCCGGCGAGGCCGCCCTTCTGGCGCAGCATCGAGAAGTCCTGCCGGCCCGTGAGCAGCTTGTGCACGTAGGACTGGTGACCGGTGTCGAACACGATCGAGTCGCGCGGCGAGTCGAAGACCCGGTGGATGGCGATGGTGGTCTCCACCACCCCGAGGTTCGGGCCGAGGTGACCGCCGGTCTTCGACACCTCGGCGACCAGGAACGCACGGATCTCCCCCGCCAGCTGTTCCAGCTGTTCCGGGGTCAGGGTGTCGAGGTCACGGGGTCCGTTGATCCCTTCGAGCAGGCTCATACCTTCCACCTTCCCATGACAACGTGATCTCGCAGTCTACGCCGCCCTGAAATGTCTGAACGGTGAGGGCGCCCTGGGCACCCTCACCGTTCGAGAACTGTTATCTGCCCGTCAGACCAGGCTGCGCAGCACGTACTGCAGGATGCCGCCGTTGCGGTAGTAGTCGGCTTCACCGGGGGTGTCGATGCGCACGACGGCGTCGAACTCGATCGGCTGCTTGCCGGCGGGCGAGTGCTCGCTCGGCACGGCGGTGACGTGCACCGTCTTGGGCGTACGGCCCTCGTTCAGCTCCTCGATGCCCGAGATCGAGACGACCTCGGTGCCGTCGAGGCCGAGCGAGGCCCAGCTCTCCCCGGCCGGGAACTGCAGCGGGACGACGCCCATGCCGATCAGGTTGGAGCGGTGGATGCGCTCGAAGCTCTCCACGATCACGGCCTTGACGCCGAGGAGCGACGTGCCCTTGGCGGCCCAGTCGCGCGAGGAGCCCGATCCGTACTCCTTGCCGCCGAAGATCACCAGCGGCGTACCGGCCGCCTGGTAGTTCTCCGAGGCGTCGTAGATGAACGACTGCGGGCCGTCGGCCTGCGTGAAGTCGCGGGTGTAGCCGCCCTCCACGCCGTCCAGCAGCTGGTTCTTCAGACGGATGTTCGCGAAGGTGCCGCGGATCATGATCTCGTGGTTGCCGCGGCGCGAGCCGTAGGAGTTGTAGTCCTTGCGGGCCACTCCGTGGGCGTCGAGGTACTTGCCGGCGGGGCTGTCGGCCTTGATGTTGCCGGCGGGCGAGATGTGGTCGGTGGTGACCGAGTCGCCGAGCTTCGCCAGCACGCGGGCACCGGCGATGTCGGAGACCGGCGTGGTCTCGATCGTCATGCCGTCGAAGTACGGGGGCTTGCGAACGTAGGTCGACTCCGAGTCCCACTCGAAGGTGGGGCCGGTGGGCGTCGGCAGCGAACGCCAGCGCTCGTCGCCTTCGAACACGCTCGAGTACTCGTGGGTGAACATCTCGGTGTTGATCGAGGTGTCGATCGTCTCCTGCACCTCGGCCGCGTCGGGCCAGATGTCTTTCAGGAACACGTCGTTGCCCTCGGTGTCCTGACCCAGCGCATCCGTCTCGAAGTCGAAGTTCATCGACCCGGCCAGGGCGTAGGCGATCACCAGCGGCGGCGAGGCGAGGTAGTTCATCTTCACGTCGGGCGAGATGCGGCCCTCGAAGTTGCGGTTGCCCGAGAGCACCGCGGTGACGGCGAGGTCGTTGTCGTTGATGGCGGCACTGACCTCCTCGATCAGCGGGCCCGTGTTGCCGATGCAGACCGTGCAGCCGTAGCCCACCGTGTAGAAGCCGAGGGCCTCCAGGTCGCCCGTGAGGCCGGCCTTCTCGTAGTAGTCGGTGACGACCTTCGAACCCGGAGCCAGCGTGGTCTTCACCCACGGCTTGGCCTTGAGGCCCAGCTTGTTGGCGTTGCGGGCCAGTAGGCCGGCGGCGAGCATGACGCTCGGGTTGGAGGTGTTGGTGCACGAGGTGATCGCGGCCACCGCGACGGCACCGTGGTCGAGCGTGTAGTTGTCTCCGGATGCCGTGGTCACCTTGGTGGGCTTGGAGTACCCGCCGGGCGCGTGGCTGGTGTGCGTGTGCGAGATCTCGTGCGCCGTGTCTTCGTCCTGCGCGGTGAAACCGAGCGGGTCGGAGGCCGGGAAGGTGCCTTCCAGTGAGGCGTCGACGCGCGAGACGTCGTCGCCCGAGTTGGCGTAGTTCTCGAGGTCGCGGATGAAGGTGGGCTTGGCGACCGAGAGCTCGACGCGGTCCTGCGGACGCTTCGGGCCGGAGATCGAGGGCACAACGGTGGCGAGGTCGAGCTCGAGGTACTCGCTGAAGACGGGCTCCTCGTCGGGGTTGTGCCAGAGCTTCTGCAGCTTGGAGTAGGCCTCCACCAGGGCGACCTGCTCGTCGCTGCGGCCGGTGAGGCGCAGGTAGTCGAGGGTGACGTCGTCGATCGGGAACATGGCGGCGGTGGAGCCGAACTCGGGGCTCATGTTGCCGATGGTGGCGCGGTTCGCGAGCGGAACCTCGCCGACGCCCTCGCCGTAGAACTCCACGAATTTGCCGACCACGCCGTGCTTGCGCACCATCTCGGTGATGGTGAGCACCACATCCGTCGCCGTGACGCCGGCCGGGATGGAGCCGTTGAGCTTGAAGCCGACGACCTTGGGGATCAGCATGGAGACGGGCTGGCCGAGCATGGCCGCCTCGGCCTCGATGCCGCCCACGCCCCAGCCGAGCACGCCCAGGCCGTTGACCATGGTGGTGTGCGAGTCGGTGCCGACGCAGGTGTCGGGGTAGGCGCGGGTGACCGTGTTGCCGAACGAGTCGACGACCTCGCGGGTGTAGGTGACGCGGGCGAGGTACTCGATGTTGACCTGGTGCACGATACCGGTTCCGGGCGGCACGACCTTGAAGTCGTCGAAGGCCGTCTGGCCCCAGCGCAGGAACTGGTACCGCTCGCCGTTGCGCTCGTACTCGATCTCGACGTTGCGCTCGAGGGCGTTCTCGGTGCCGAAGAGGTCGGCGATGACCGAGTGGTCGATCACGAGCTCGGCGGGCGCCAGCGGGTTGATCTTGGTGGGGTCGCCACCCAGGGTGGAGACGGCCTCACGCATCGTGGCGAGGTCGACGATGCAGGGCACACCGGTGAAGTCCTGCATCACCACGCGGGCCGGGGTGAACTGGATCTCGGTGTCGGGCTCCGCCGTGGGAACCCAGCCGCCGAGGGCCTTGATGTGCTCGGCGGTGATGTTCGCACCGTCTTCGGTGCGGAGCAGGTTCTCGAGCAGCACCTTGAGGCTGAACGGGAGCTTCTCGTAGCCGGGGACCTGATCGATCCGGTAGACCTCGTAAGACGCGTCTCCGACCTGGAGGGTGTCTTTCGAACCAAAACTGTTGACTGCCGACACGTCGACCTCACCTTCGCTGACTCACGCCAATCTTTGTGCGCGAGAGGGGTGAATGGCTAGCAAGGCGAACCTAAGAGAAGGCCGGAATCGCTGGTCACACCCGGAACTATTTATCTTGACGTCAAGATAAATATAGCACCGCGGCGGAGGCCCGGCGTCGCGGCGCGCGCGGCCGGCTGCGCATCACTCCCGGTCGGAGACGAGGCCGCGGCGGCGGGCGACCCGGTACCAGACCTCGACGCCCAGCGCGCCGGCGACGCCGATGGCGACGGCCACTGCGAGAGCGGGCAGGCTCTGCAGCCCGAGCGCGAAGAAGTCGCGGGCGAGCGGGACGACGTACGCCAGCACGAACGCCGCCGTCACGGCCCCGATCATCCCGAGCCGCCAGCCGTTCAGCGGCCGGGCCAGCACGCAGAGGATCCACAGCGACACCGCGAACAGCGTGATGCACACCAGGCTGCGCGCCTCGGCGAGCGGCACCATCCGCTGCAGCAGCGAGAACGAGGCCACGATCGCGACCGAGGCGATCAGCCCGGTCGGGATCGAGAAGCCGAGCACGCGCTTCAGCACCCCGGCCCGGTAGCGCCGCCGGTTCGGCGCGAGCGCCAGGAAGAACGAGGGGATGCCGATGGCCAGCGTGGAGACGAGCGTCATCTGACGGGGCAGGAAGGGGAACTTCCACAGCAGGAACGCGCTCGCCAGGGCGAGTACGACGCCGTAGACCGTCTTGGCGAGGAAGAGGTTCGAGACCCGCTCGACGTTGGCGATGACCCGCCGGGCGTACGAGAGCACGGTCGGCAGACGGTCGAAGCGGCCCTCGATCAGCACGATCCGCGAGACGGCGCGGGTGGCCGGGGTGGCGTTGCCCATCGCGATGCCGAGGTCGGCGTCCTTGATGGCCATGGCGTCGTTCACGCCGTCGCCGGTCATCGCGACCGTGCGGCCCTGCGCCTGGAGCGCGTGCACGACCCGGCGCTTCTGCTCGGGCGCCACCCGCCCGTAGACGCTCGTGGACGCCAGTGACGCATCCAGCTCGGCGTCGTGGTGCAGGCCACCCGCGTCGACCGCCTGCGAGTCCAGGCCCAGTTCCCCCGCGATGGCGCCGACCGTCACCGGGTTGTCGCCGGAGAGCACGACCACCCGCACCTCCTGCTCGGCGAAGTAGTCGAGGGTGGGGCGGGCATCCGGCCGCACCGACTCGTGGAACACCGCGATCGCCACGGGCCGCACGCCGGAGCCGAGCTGCTCGCCCTGCTGCCGATCGGCGTAGTCGCCCGCCTCCCCGTCGGCCCGGGACAGCGCCAGGGTGCGGCGGCCGGTGGACGCGACCCCCATCGCCTGCTGCAAGCCCTCCGGATGCCCCGCCAGCAACCGTTCGGGAGCCCCCAGCAGCCAGGTCTGCCGAACCCCCGCCCGCTCGACGGTGAGGGCGCTGAAGGCGCGCCGTGAGCTGAACGGCAGCCGCTCGACCACGGTCTCGCCGTCGTCGGCGAAGTGCGGACGCAGCGCCTGCGCCGTGGGGTTCGCGGCCACGTCGTGCGCGATCAGACCGAGCACGGTGTCGATCGCGGCGGCATCGACGGCGGGGTCGAGGGTGATCAGGCGTTCGAAGCCGATCTCGCCGGTGGTGAGCGTGCCGGTCTTGTCCAGGCACAGCACGTCGACGCGCGCGAGCACCTCGACCGCCGCGAGCTCCTGCACGAGCACCTTCTGCCGCCCGAGCTGCACCACCGCGACGCCGAAGGCGAGGCTGGTGAGCAGCACGAGTCCCTCGGGGATCATGCCCACGACGCTCGCGACGGCGTCCAGAGCCGCCAGCCGCCACGACTCCCAGGGCACCTGCCCCAGGTCGTCCAGCTCGAACACGCCATCCGGCCCCGCGCCTCCGTAGGTGATGATGCGGCCGATCAGCACGATGATGATCACCGGGATCAGCAGCCAGCTGAGGTACACCAGGATCTTCGTGGTGGCGGCCCGCAGCTCGGAGTGCACGAGGGTGTGCTTCTTGATCTCCCGGGTGAGCTTGTTCGCGTACGAGTCGGCGCCCACGGCGGTGACGACCGCCTCGGCGGTGCCGGAGACGACGAACGACCCGGAGAGCAACGCGTCGCCCGCCTTCTTGGCGATCGGCTCCGACTCCCCCGTGAGCATCGACTCGTCGACCAGTAGGTCGGCCGTGGCGGCGAGCTCGGCGTCGGCCGTGATCTGGTCGCCCGGGCGCAGCAGCAGGAGGTCGTCCTGCACGACCTCCTCGGGCCGGATGACGCGCATCTCGCCGTCGCGGCGCACGGCGGCCTCGGGGGCGGCGAGCAGGGCGAGTCGCTCCAGGCTGGCCTTGGCGCGCAGCTCCTGCACGATGCCGATCAGGGAGTTGACGACGACGATGCCGAAGAAGAGGCCGTCGCCGATGTCGCCGAGCAGCACCACGGCGAGGAAGCAGACGGTGAGGATGCCGTTGAAGAAGGTGAGGATGTTCTCACGCAGGATGCTCCCCACCGAGCGCGAGGTGGTGCTGTCGGCGACGTTGACGAGTCCGCGCGCCACGCGCTCGGCGACCTCGGCCGATGTCAGTCCCCCTGCGGCCCTCCCCACCGTGGGCATCCGCGACTCAGTCGCTGCTCGGCGCGGGAGGCGCGGGTGGCGCGGGAGGCGCGGGTGCGGCGGCGGGCTTGGCGTACGCGGCCCGCACCAGCAGCCAGGTGATCCAGAGCACGATGGCATAGAACGGCACACCGAGGATGAGCTTCACCGAGCCCAGCAGCTCGGTCTCGCCGGCGAAGTAGAGCGGCAGCTCGGCGCCGAGCCGGATGGCGAACAGCCCCACCCAGCACCAGGTCGCGACGAGCACCACTCGGCCCTTGGCGCGGTCGCGGCGATAACCGCCCGGGTCGTTGGAGAGCAGGCTCACGATGATGCCGATCAGCGGCCGGCGCACCGCGAGCGAGACCAGCAGGGCCACCAGGCAGACGATGTTGATCACGATGCCGAGGAGGAAGTTGTCCTCCGCCCGGCCGGTGAACAGCGCCAGCCCGGCCGAGACGCCCACGCCGATCAGTCCGGCGACGGCGGGCATCACGGCACTGCGAGTGACCAGCCGAACCACCACGAAGATCACCGAGACGGCGATCGGTGCGATCACGGCCAGGGGAAGGTTCTTGGTGAAGGTGTAGAGCACGAGGAACCCGAGGCCGGGCAGGATCGACTCGATCAGCCCCCGCACACCGCCGATGGCGCGCAGAAGCGACGCCCCGTCGGGCGTCTCGCCCGGCGCGACCTGCCCGATGCCCGCGTTGCGGGCGGCCTGGGCGAACGCCTCGTGGAAGGTGGGGCGCTCGGCCTCGCCATCCGGAGCCGGCGTTCCGCTCACGCTCACGAACCCGCCGGCTGCGCGCCGCCCGCCGCCGTCTTGGGGATGGTGAGCGGGATGAGGTCGCGCGGCGGCATCGGCTGCGAGCCGCGCACCACGACGACGCTGCGGAACAGCTCTTCTATCGCGGCCTTGGCGGCCGGGTTCGTGTTGGCTTCGCCGGCGATGACGCCCCGCAGCAGCCAGCGCGGACCGTCGACGCCGACGAAGCGCGCCACGCGCAGGCCCTGGGTGCCGTCGGGCGCGGTGGCGGGGACGCCCGCCACGAGCTCGGGCCCGAACACCCCCACCTGGGCCGTGCTCTTGCCGCCCTGCTTGAGGATCTGGTCTTCGATCTGCTCGCGGATCTCGTGCCACAGGCCCGTGGAACGCGGGGCGGCGAAGGCCTGCACCTGCAGCGTGGAGCCGGCGAAGTCCAGACCCACCGCGACGACGCGGTTGGTGCCCTCCTCCACCTCCAGGCGGAGGTGGAGACCCTCGCGCGGAAGGATCTTGAGGCCGCCCAGGTCGACGTAGGGGCGGGCCGGGTTGGCCTCGGTCGCGTCGAAGGGGCCCTCGGTCTCACGGTCGGCGGGGGCCGACTTCGCGTCGCGGTCCTCCACCTCGGTAGACGTGGTGTCGATGTCGCCGGAGGTGTCGCTGGTCTCGAGCTCGGCCGCGGTGTCGCCGGAATCCTCGGGAACGATGTCTTTGTCGGTCATCACTGGTTTCCGTTCGTGGGCGACGAGTATCCGGTGGAGCCGAAGCCGCCCTCGCCGCGATGGCTTCCAGGAAGCTCCTCGACGGGCACGAACACGGCTCGCGTCACCGGCATCACGATCAGTTGCGCGATTCTGTCGCCGACGGCGATATCGTACGGCACCGAGCTGTCGGTGTTCAGGAGGGCGACCTTGATCTCGCCCCGGTACCCGGCATCCACCGTTCCCGGCGCGTTCACCACGGTGATGCCGTGCTTGGCGGCGAGACCGCTGCGCGGCACGACGAAGGCGACGTAGCCGTCGGGCAGCGCGACCGAGACGCCGGTTCCCACCGTCTGCCGCTGGCCGGGGGCCAGGGTGAGGGATTCGGTGGAGAGCAGATCGGCGCCGGCGTCGCCCGGATGGGCGTAGGCGGGCACCTGATCTGCGCGGATCAGGATCTCGATGGAAGACGTCACGAGTCGAGGGTAGTGCAGAAAGAATGGTCGAATAGGGACATGACGCACTATCGGGAGAGGCTCTCTCCGGCCCTGTGGGTATTCCTCGCCACCGCCCTCGTGCTGCCCGCCAGCATCATCGTCTTCGCCCCGCTGAGCACCGTTCCCGGCGTGCTGGTGGGCACCGCGGTGGGAGTCGTGCTGTACGCCGGCATGATCGGCCTGCTGCTGTTCGGGGCGCCCGTGATCGAGGTCACGCCGGGCACGGTGCGGGTCGGTCGCGCCCGCATCCCCTCGGAACTGATCGGCGAGTGCACCGTCTACACCGGCGAGGCGGCCACCGCGCAGCGCGGTCGCCTGCTGGATGCCCGCGCCTACCTCGCCATCCGGGGCTGGATCAAACCGGTCGTCAAAATGACAATCGCCGATCCGCAGGATCCGACACCCTATTGGCTGGTGTCGACCCGGCGTCCCGGCGATCTCATCGATGCGGTGACAGCCTCGCAGAGGGCCCGCTAGGCCGTACCTGTTCGGTACGGGACTAGGAGGCGCACTCCACGCAGATGGCGCCGATCTTCTCTTCGTGATCGATCTGCGAGCGGTGCTTCACCAGGAAGCAGCTCACACAGGTGAACTCGTCGGCCTGCGGAGGCAGGACGACGACGTCGAGGTCGAGGTCGGAGAGGTCGGCGCCCGGCAGCTCGAAGCCACCCGGGTTGTCGGCGTCATCGACGTCTACGACCCCGGACATCTTGTCCGGGACTCGCTCCTTCAGCGCTTCGATCGAGTCCGAGTCGTCGTCGGTCTTGCGCGGTGCGTCGTAATCAGTCGCCATGCCCATCCACTTCTTGAATACAGCCGTATTAACCAAATCGGCGGCGTTAGTTTGCATCAAAGCCGCCGGAATAGCAAACCGGTTCGTGAGCATCAATTACTCACGCCGCCCTCAACTTGCGGCACGCCCGGAACATTCCCGGAATACGGGGGCGGCGCGTGTCATCCTGTCAGCGAACAGTGACCTCTGGAGGCCTTTCAGCATGCAGGATTTGACGGTAATCGGAGTCGAGAACGGGGCGTTGATCGTCGCCAGCGACGGGGGCGAGCGGTATCGCATCGTCATCGACGATGTGCTCCAGTCGCGCCTGCGCCAGGGCATCGCGTCCGCTCAGGGCGGAAAGAAGGTCTCCCCGCGCGAGATCCAGACGCACATTCGTGCCGGACTCTCAGCCTTCGAGGTGGCCGAGCTCACCGGCGCCGATGTCGACTACATCGAACGCTTCGAGGGCCCCGTGGTCGCCGAACGCCAGTTCATGGTCGATTCCGCCCTCCGCGTACCGGTGCAGCCCACCACGCTGGCCGACCCGCTGGGCGAAGAACCGCTCACCACCTTCGGCGACGCGCTGGAGGAGCGACTGGAGAGCCTCGACGCCCGCGACGTGCGCTGGGCGAGCTGGAAGGACGAGACCGGCTGGATCGTCAAGCTCACCTTCACCTCGCGCGAGATCGACCACGACGCCCGCTGGCAGTTCGACCCCAAGCGGCACGTGCTCACTCCTTTGAACAACGAGGCCACCACGCTCTCCCGGCACGGCGAGCTGACGGAGGGCCTGATCCCACGCCTGCGCGCGGTCTCGCTGAGCGACGAGGGCACCGACGCCCGCTTCGACAGTGGTGCGTTCGCGACGATCGAGGTCGCGATCGATGTTCCGGATGCCCCGGACGGCGGTTCCCCCGACGCGGACGACACCTCCGTCTCCCCCACATCGACGGCACCGGATGCTCCGGCCGCGTCGCCCTCGCCGTCATCCGCTCCCCTCGCTCCCGCGGCGACGATCGGCGTGCCGAGGCAGAAGGAGCAGGCCAAGCCCTTCGACGCCTACGCCGTCAACCGCGCGCCCGCCACCACCGAGACCGCCGACCACAACCAGACCGCCGACCTGCTGGAGGCCCTGCGCCGCCGTCGCGGTGAGCGCGAGGCCGCGGCCTTCGAGCCGCCGCAGGAACAGGCCGAGCCCTCCCTCTTCTCCGGCCCGCGCCCGATCTCCCCCGAGGCCGACACCCCGTTGCCCGGTCTCGAGCCCGAGTTCGTGCCGCCGGCCCCGCACGGCGAGTCGGGGGCCTCCCCGTCGAAGTCCCCGGCCCCCAAGCGCCAGCGCGCCGCGATGCCCAGCTGGGACGAGATCGTCTTCGGGGCACGAAGCGACGACGACCCCGCCTGACGCCTCGTTAACACGAGGCCCCGTATTCCCGACGCCCCATCAGCCCGGCGAGCCGTCGTGAAGTGGTGAGGCTCGTCAGGCGAGGCGGTAGGCGCCGGCTCGGAGGAGCGGCACCAGGGTCTCCTCGGGCGTGAGCGAGCCGTGCTGGCCGATCATGGAACGGCCCGTGGTGTCGCCGTCGCGACCGTCGTAGTAGGCCACCAGCTTGCGGGCGGCCACGATCACGTCGCCGATGCGGGCCTCGACGGCGGGGTCGACCTCGCCGAACCAGCCGGCCGCGATCGCCTCCTCGCGGGTGGCGATCCACGCTCGGGCGTCTTCGCGAGCGCGCCAGGCCTCGGCCAGCCGGTGACGAGCATCCGGCGTCGAGTCGTGCAGGTGCAGCTGAAGGCAGCGCGGATCCCCCGCCACGTGCGCCACCCCCTCCACCAGTGACGGCACCTCGCCGAAGATCACATGACCCGTGGCGGGCACGTCGACGATGCCGTGGTCGGCCGTCAGCAGCATCCCCTCGCCGCGTCGAAGCGTGGAGGTGAAGCGCCCGTACTCCGCGTCGAGCTGTTCGAGCGTGGCGAGCCAGCGATCGCTCTCCCAGCCGCGCGCGTGCGCCAGCTGGTCGAGCTCGGGCACGTAGAGGTAGACCATCCGGCTGCCGCCCTCGTCGAAGAGACGGCGGGCGGCGGCGAAGCGCTCGGCGATCGTCGCGGCGGGCACGTAGTCGGCGCCGCGCAGGATGGCCTGGGTGAGACCGGAACCGGCGTAGCGGGCGGGCCCGATCGTGTTGCTCGGCACGCCCTCCGCCGACAGCTGCTCGAACACGGTCGGGCGGCGCTGCCAGGTGGCCGGCGGCATCACGTCCGACCAGCCGGAGAGCTGGTTCAGCACCACGCCGGCATCCGGTACCAGCGCCGTGTACCCGACGATGCCGTGCGTTCCCGGCCGCTCCCCCGTGGTGAGGCTCGCGAGGGCGGCGGCGGTGGTGGTGGGGAAGCCGCTGATCAGCACGGTGCGCTTGGTCAGCCCCGCGGCCAGCTGCCGCGCATGGCCCGACCGGGCGCGGAGAGCGGATGCCCCGAGCCCGTCGACCAGCACGACGAGCACGCGATCGGCCGCCGGCAGCCCCAGGGCGTTCTCCTCGCCGCGCAGCGAACGCACGCAACTCGGCAACACGTCGGCCAGCGTGAGCTCGCCTGACCCGCGCGTCGGTAGCATGGTGGACATTCGGCCAAGTCTGGCATAGCACCCGGGCAGGCACACGACCCTCCGCCGCGTCGGCTCCCCCGCCGGGAGCACGCCCTCCCCGGGCACCGGATGCGGCACGCTCGAGAAATACAGGAATGACAGCAGCCACGAACGATCCGAGCGGCACCGCCGTCGAGAAGATCCTCGATGTCGACGTCTCCACCGAGATGCAGGACTCGTTCCTCGAATACGCCTACTCGGTCATCTACTCCCGGGCCCTGCCGGATGCGCGCGACGGCCTGAAGCCGGTGCAGCGGCGCATCCTGTACATGATGAGCGACATGGGCCTGCGGCCCGATCGCGGTCACGTCAAGAGCGCCCGCGTGGTGGGCGAGGTGATGGGCAAGCTGCACCCGCACGGCGACACCGCCATCTACGACGCCCTGGTGCGCCTGGCGCAGTCCTGGACCATGCGGGTTCCACTGGTCGACGGCCACGGCAACTTCGGCTCGCTCGACGACGGCCCCGCGGCCGCCCGCTACACCGAGGCGCGGCTGGACGCCGTGGCGATGGCGATGGTGCAAGACCTCGACGAAGACGTGGTCGAGTTCGTGCCCAACTACGACAACCAGCTGCTGCAGCCCGACGTGCTGCCCTCGGCCATCCCGAACCTGTTGGTGAACGGGGCGAGCGGCATCGCGGTCGGCATGGCCACGAACATGGCGCCGCACAACCTGATCGAGGTCGTGGCCGGCGCGCGCTACCTGATCGAGCATCCGGACGCCAACCTCGACGAGCTGATGTCGTTCATCCCGGGCCCCGACCTGCCGGGCGGTGGCACGATCGTGGGGCTCGCCGGCATCCGCGACGCCTACGAGTCGGGCCGCGGGGCGTTCAAGACCCGCGCCAAGGTCTCGGTCGAGAACCTCACCGCGCGCAAGACCGGCCTCGTGGTCACCGAGCTGCCCTACCTCGTCGGCCCCGAGAAGGTGATCGCCAAGATCAAGGACGGCGTCACCAGCAAGAAGATCCAGGGCATCAGCGACGTCACCGATCTCACCGACCGCACGCACGGCCTGCGGCTGGTGATCGGCATCAAGACGGGATTCGATCCGGAGGCCGTGCTCGAGCAGCTCTACAAGCTCACTCCGCTCGAAGACAACTTCAGCATCAACAACGTGGCACTGGTCGACGGCGGCCCTCTCACGCTCGGGCTGCGCGACCTGCTGATCGTCTACGTGAACCACCGCATCGAGGTCGTCACCCGGCGCACCCGCTACCGCCTCGACCGCCGGCGCGAGCGCCTGCACCTGGTGGAGGGCCTGCTGATCGCCATCCTCGACATCGACGAGGTCATCCAGGTCATCCGCACCAGCGACGACACGGATGCGGCGCGCACCCGCCTGATCGAGGTGTTCGAGCTCAGCACGCCGCAGGCCGAGTACATCCTCGAGCTGCGCCTGCGCCGCCTCACCCGCTTCTCGCGGATCGAGCTGGAGACCGAGCGCGACAAACTGCGAGCCGAGATCGCCGAGCTGGAGGCGCTGCTGGCCGATCCGGCCCTCATCCGCGCCGCCGTCTCGAACGAACTCGAGGAGGTGGCCGAGCGCTTCGGTACCCCGCGCCGCACCCTGCTCACCGAGGCCCGGCCGGCCGTGCCCGGCACGTCCAAGCGCGCGCAGCCCGTGCTCGAGGTCGCCGATGTGCCCTGCACCGTGTACCTCAGCACCACGGGGCGGGTGGTGCGGGTCGACCGCGCCGACGACGACGAGCAGAGCGGCGGCCCCGCCGTCACGGTGCGCCGAAGCAAGCACGACGCCATCCGCAGCGAGGTCGAGACGACCCGACGTGGCGAGGTGGGCGCCGTGACCGACACCGGACGGGTCATCCGGATGCCCGTCATCGACCTGCCCGCCGTGCCGGTGAACTCGGTGCAGCTGGGGGCGGGCGTGCGCATCGGCGACTACCTCACCATGGATTCCAAGCGCGAGAAGATCGTCGGGCTTGTGTCGCTCACCTCGGCGGTTCCGATCGCTCTGGGCACGGCTCAGGGCATCGTCAAGCGTGTGGCCGCCGGAGCCTATCCCCCGAAGCCCGACTTCGAGCTGATCGCCCTGAAGCCCGGCGACACGGTCGTGGGCGTCACGCAGCACTCCGAAGACGACGAGCTGGTGTTCATCACCTCGGACGCGCAGCTGCTGCGCTTCTTCCAGGCGAGCGTGCGGCCCCAGGGGCTCGCGGCGGGAGGCATGGCGGGCATCAACCTCGGTGCGGGTGCCTCGGTGATCTGGTTCGGCTCGGTGCCGGACGGTCCGGATGCGGTGGTCGTCACGATCGCCGCCAGCACCTCGACGCTGGCCGGCACGGATGCGGGCTCGGGCAAGGTCTCGGAGTTCGCCGAGTTCCCGCCCAAGGGCCGGGCCACCGGCGGCGTGCGGGCGCACCGATTCCTGAAGGGCGAGGACGTGCTCACCGTGGCGTGGGCCGGGCACGGGCCCGCCCTGGCCGTCGCGAACGACGGGGCGGCGCGCGTGCTGCCGGAGCCGGGCGCCAAGCGGGATGCCTCGGGCGTCGCCCTGGCCGCGGTCATCGGCTCGATCGGCTCCGCACGCTCCTGAGGGAGAACGGCCCACGACGCCGAACGGCCGATCCCCGCGAGGGAGATCGGCCGTTCGTTCGTCGTGGATCCGGTTCGGATGATCCGGCTGGCTGGACTCAGTCGTTCAGCTTGGCGGATTCATCGTGCCACCCGGTCGCGACCTGGGACAGCTTGTCCTGGTACTTGCGGCCGTGGTGAGCGCAGAAGAGCAGCTCACCGCCGGAGGGCATGTCGACTCGGATGTAGGCCTGAGCGCCACAGCTGTCACAACGGTCGGCCGCGGTGAGCTGGTACGCGTTCTCCAGGTCGGAAACAGTGCTGTTATCTGCAGTAACTGACGGCATCTTCTGCTCCTTAGCGGCTCGAACGATCACTGGCTGGTAGTGACATCAAAGCACTGTTCTGCGGGAGCGAACCCCCATTCCGCTGTGTTTCGCTCTGCGCGTACCGGGAATAGGCGGCCGGGTGTCGCGCGCGGGCACGGGGCGGCGGGCGGTTAGCCTTGGAGATCGGGGCCGTCCGCTGCCCGACAACACCCGAAGGAGACCCGGTGGCATCACCGTCCGATTACTCTGCCCGGCACCTGTCCGTTCTCGAGGGCCTCGAGGCGGTTCGGAAGCGCCCCGGCATGTACATCGGCTCCACCGACTCGCGCGGTCTCATGCACTGCCTGTGGGAGATCATCGACAACTCGGTCGACGAGGCGCTCGGCGGCTTCGGCACGAGCATCGACGTGGTGCTGCACGCCGACGGCAGCGTCGAGGTGCGCGACACCGCCCGCGGTGTGCCCGTCGACATCGAGCCGAAGACCGGGCTCTCCGGTGTCGAGGTGGTGTTCACCAAGCTGCACGCCGGCGGCAAGTTCGGATCCGGCTCGTACGCCGCATCCGGTGGCCTGCACGGCGTGGGCGCCTCGGTGGTGAACGCGCTCTCCGAGCGACTCGACGTGGAGGTCGACCGCGGCGGCAAGACCTGGGCCATGTCGTTCCATCGCGGCGAGCCCGGCATCTTCGACGACAAGGGCGCCGCGCCGAGCCCGGATGCGCCGTTCACGCCGTTCGAGAAGAAGAGTGAACTGCGCGTGGTCGGCAAGGTCGCCAAGGGTGTCACCGGAACCCGCGTGCGCTACTGGGCCGACCGCCAGATCTTCACCAAGGGCGCCGAGTTCCAGACCGACGACCTCGTGGTTCGCGCGCGCCAGACCGCCTTCCTCGTGCCCGGCCTCGCCATCACCATCGACGACGAGCGCGGCGAGGAGCCCCGCCGCGAGTCGTTCCGTTTCGACGGCGGCATCTCCGAGTTCGCGGAATACCTGGCTCCGGATGCTCCCCTCACCGACATCTGGCGCATCACCGGAACGGGCGAGTTCAAAGAGACCGTCCCGGTGCTCTCCGACCACGGCGCGATGGTGCCCACCGAGCTCACCCGCGAGGCGACGGTCGACGTGGCCCTGCGCTGGGGCATCGGCTACGAGACCTCGTTCCGCAGCTTCGTGAACATCATCTCCACGCCCAAGGGCGGCACCCATCAGGCCGGCTTCGAGGCCGGGCTGCTGAAGTTCCTGCGCACGAACGTCGAGGCGAACGCCCGGCGGCTGAAGGTGGGCACCGACAAGCTCGAGAAGGACGACGTGCTCGCCGGTCTCACGGCCGTGCTCACCGTGCGCCTGCCCGAGCCGCAGTTCGAAGGCCAGACGAAAGAGATCCTCGGCACGCCCGCCGTGCGGAACATCGTCTCGCAGGTGCTGACGAAGGGCCTCGCCGAGCGCTTCACCTCACCGAAGCGCGACGACAAGGCGCAGTCGGCGCTCATCCTCGACAAGGTCGTGGCCGAGATGAAGTCCCGCATCTCGGCGCGCGCGCACAAGGAGACGCAGCGCCGCAAGAACGCCCTGGAGTCCTCCTCGCTACCCGCGAAGCTGGTCGACTGCCGCTCCTCCGACGTCACCAGCAGCGAGCTGTTCATCGTGGAGGGCGACTCGGCGCTCGGCACCGCCAAGCTCGCGCGCAACAGCGAGTTCCAGGCGCTGCTGCCGATCCGGGGCAAGATCCTGAACGTGCAGAAGGCGTCGATCGCCGACATGCTCTCCAACGCCGAGTGCGCCTCGATCATCCAGGTGATCGGCGCCGGATCGGGCCGATCGTTCGACCTCTCGGCCGCGCGCTACGGCAAGATAATCCTGATGAGTGACGCCGACGTCGACGGCGCGCACATCCGCACCCTGCTGCTGACGCTGTTCTTCCGCTACATGCGGCCGCTGATCGAAGACGGCCGGGTCTACGCCGCCGTGCCGCCCCTGCACCGTGTGGTGGCGATCAACCCGGGCTCCAAACCGAACGAGACGATCTACACCTACTCGGAGGCGGAGCTGCAGGGCGTGCTCGCTCAGTTGAAGAAGTCGAACCGCAAGTACCAGGATCCGATCCAGCGCTACAAAGGCCTCGGCGAGATGGATGCCGACCAGCTGGCCTCCACCACGATGGACAAGCGCTATCGCACCCTCCGCCGGGTGGGGGTGGCGGATGCCGCGGTGGCCGAGAAGATGTTCGAGCTGCTGATGGGCGACGACGTCGCCCCGCGCAAGGAGTTCATCATCACCGGCTCTGACACGATGTCCCGCGACCGCATCGACGTCTGATTCCCAACTCGTTCTGAGGTTTTCTCGCTTTAATGATAGAGTGACCCTGCCCCGTTGGGCCACATCTCGTGGGGGGCCTTCTGGGGAAGTGAGCTCACATGCGTGTTCGAGCACTGTCATTCGCGGCCGTCGTCTGCGTCGCCGCATCGGTCGGGTTGGTCGGCGCCGGAGCCGAGGCGAGCGGAATCCCGCCCACCGATCCGCCCGACGTCTCCTCCATCGCGGTCAGCCGCATCGCCGGCATCGACCGCTTCGACGGCGCGGTGCGCATGGCGCAGGCGATCGGAGGGCCGGCGGATGTGGTCTACCTCACCTCGGGAGCCGACTTCCCCGACGCGCTCAGTGCCGGGCCGGCCGCGGTGAAAGACCAGGGCGCACTGCTGCTCGTGCCTCCGGGCGGGCTCGCCGGAGCGGTGGGGGCCGAACTCGTGGCGCTGGCCCCGAAACGCGTCGTGATCGTGGGGGGATCCCTGTCGGTGCCCGACTCGGTCATCGCCGAGACGCGTGCGCTGCTCGGCGCGCTGCCCGTCACGCGCATCAGCGGGGCCGACCGCTTCGACGTCAGCCGGCGGCTGGCGGCATCCGCCTTCCCCGCCGGAGCGATGGCCCCCCTGGTGGCGACGGGCACCCGGTTCCCCGACGCGCTTTCGGCGGGACCCGCCGCATCCTACCTCGGTTCACCGATCGTGCTCGTCGATGGAGCGAGCCCGACCGCCGACCCCGCCACCCTGGCCACGATCTCCTCCCTGCACCCGTCGTGGATGAGCATCGCGGGCGGCCCGATGTCGGTCTCGGCCGGTATCGCCACCTCTCTCGCCACCATCGCTCCGGTGACGCGATTCGACGGGCCCGACCGGTATGCGGTCTCGGTCGCCGCCAGCGACAGCATCGACAACGACAAATCCACCGCCTACCTGGCCACCGGGGTGAACTTCCCCGACGCGCTGGCCGGCGGGGTGCTCGCGGGCCGGCTGGGCCATCCGCTCTATCTCGTGCCCGGCACCTGCGTCACCCGCGAGGTGCTCTCGTCGCTGGCCGCGAACGGCACCCGCAACGTGGTGCTGCTCGGCGGAATCACGACGCTCAGCGCCGCGGTCGAGCGGCTCACACCCTGCTGAACCCGTCGCGCTGCGGAGACGCTACTCCGAGAGCGGGGCGGCGGCGATGGTTCCGCGGGCGTGGCGGGCACGCTCGTCGATGACCCGCAGCTCCTCCGGGTCGGGGATGCTGTACTCGAGACCGCGTCGGGCCCGCGCGGTGTCGAGCAGCGAGTCGGCCAGGATCGGGTTGTTCGCGAGGATCGGGCCGTGCATGTGGGTGCCGAGCAGGTTGTCCTCCCAGAAGCCCTCCTCGCCCGGCGTCTCGGTGTTGCCGCGGCCGTAGACCACGCGGCCGAGCGTGCCGTGCGGCCCGACGTCGACGAAGGATCCGCGGTTCTCGAAACCGACGACAGGACCGAGGCGCGGCGACTCCAGCACGAAGTCACCCACGACGCGCGTGCCGCCGTGCCGGGTGGTGACCGGGAACACGCCCGCGCCCTCGAGCACCTCGCCGCCCTCGAGCGTGATCCGCTCGCCGAGCAGCTGGAAGCCGGCGCCGATGGCGAGGAAGGGACGGCCGTCGGCGGCCAGCGCCGTGAGGTCGGGCGCGATCGCCCGTACTAGCGGATGCGCGAGCAACTCGGCCGAGACCGGTCCGCTGCCGATGAACACCAGGTCGGCATCGTCGAAGTCCTGAGCGGCTCCTCCGTCGTAAGTGGTGACCTCGACGGGCAACCCGCGCCACTCCGAGCGCAGACGCAGGATGTCGACGTTGCCGCTCTCGCCGTTCAGGCCGAGCAGCCGGGGGAACAGGTGCAGGATGCGCAGAGCACCCGCGCCCGGACGGCCGCCGCTCATGCCGCTCCCCCGCCCTCGAGCTCCTTGAAGCCCAGGATCTTGCGGATCAGCATCATCTGCTCGTAGTTCAGGATCATCACCTTGTGTCCGGTGCTGGGCTTCGGGCGCGCGAGGAACTCCTTCAGCGCCTTGCGCACGTCGAGCTCGACCGACCCGACCGGGATGCCGAGGTAGCCGAAGCGAACGGCGAACTGCCAGGCCTTCGATCCGGTGATGCCGTCGACGTGGTCGAGCGCCGAGAAGTCGATGTCGTAGATCCACGCGGGATCGGGCGTGCCTTCGTCGACCGCGAGGAAGACCTGCTCGGGAGGGCTCTCGAGCGAGTCGAGGTTCAGCTGCAGCGAGGCCGGGTTCTTCATCATGATGATCTCGATCTGCTCGCCGTCGACCTCGAGCAGCTCGCCGCGACCGTAGACGGTCTCGAGCGAGTCGAGGGCCTGCGAGACCAGCTCGGGCCGAAAGCGGTCGCCCAGGACGCTGCGGGCCGCAGCAGCGGCTCCGGCGGCGTCGAGGGCGTAGTGCATGCCCCGCGCGGGGAGTTTGACCTGGATCTCGGTGCGTGCGCCGGCCGGTGCGTCCTCCGCGGACGAGCCGCCGGGCAGCGTCGCGGACTCGATCGAGAGCGTGGCGCGCGCCCCGTCGAGGGCGATCACCTCGACCGCGGCGGGACGGGATCCGGGCTCGGCGCCGACGTCGCCGAAGCGATCGGCCGAGGCCACACCGTGGCTCGCGCCGTCGACCAGGCTCGGCACGCCGCCGAAGAAGCTCACGGCGCGCCCGGGCTTGCCGGGGATGCGCGTGTCGAGGTCGACCAGGAAGTTGTCCTCGCGGTTGAGGATGAGCCCCTCGGTCGACGCCGCGGCCACCCGGCCGAGCATCACGGCCACGCGATCCGGCTCGTGGTAGCGGTTCAGCTGGTCGATCTGGATGTTCAGCAGCAGCACCGTGCGCGGCTTCAACAGCTCAGCGAGCCGGGTGCCGTACCCCTCGTCCACCTCGAGGATGGCGATGTCGGAGTCGAGCCGGCCGCCGGTCGAGACCTCCGAGAGCAGCGCCGAGGCGATGCCCTGCGGGAGGTTTCCCCCCGAGGGGTTCGTGAACACCTTCAGGCCGTGGGCCCGGATGATGGCGGCCAGCATGTTGGTGGTGGTCGACTTGCCGTTCGATCCGGAGACCGCGACGACGCCGTCCGGGATCCGGGCGATGGTGCGCTCGAGGAAGTCGGGATCGATCTTTAGGGCGATGTTGCCGGGGATGGCCGAGCCGCCGCCACGCACGCGTGCGGCGACCCGGACGGCCCGTCCGACGAGGACGGCGGCCGTGGTGCGAGCAGACACGGGCCTACTCGAGGTAGTCGCGCAGCGACTGCGAACGGGACGGGTGGCGCAGCTTCGCCATGGTCTTCGACTCGATCTGGCGGATGCGCTCACGCGTCACCCCGAAGGTGTCGCCGATCTGGTCGAGGGTCTTCGGCATGCCGTCGCCGAGGCCGAAGCGCATCCGGATGACGCCGGCCTCGCGCTCGGAGAGCGAGTCGAGCAGCGACTCCAGCTGCTTCTGCAGCATGGTGAAGCCCACGGCGTCGGCCGGAACGACCGCCTCGGTGTCTTCGATCAGGTCGCCGAACTCGCTGTCGCCGTCTTCACCCAGCGGGGTGTGCAGCGAGATGGGCTCGCGGCCGTACTTCTGCACCTCGACGACCTTCTCGGGCGTCATGTCGAGTTCGCGGCTGAGCTCTTCGGGCGTGGGCTCACGGCCAAGGTCTTGCAGCATCTGGCGCTGTACGCGGGCGAGCTTGTTGATGACCTCCACCATGTGAACCGGGATACGGATCGTGCGCGCCTGGTCGGCCATGGCACGGGTGATGGCCTGACGGATCCACCAGGTGGCGTAGGTGGAGAACTTGAAGCCCTTGGTGTAGTCGAACTTCTCGACCGCACGGATCAGACCCAGGTTGCCCTCCTGGATCAGGTCGAGGAACTGCATGCCGCGGCCGGTGTAGCGCTTGGCCAGCGAGACCACCAGACGGAGGTTGGCACCGAGCAGGTGGCTCTTGGCACGCTGGCCGTCTTTCGCCACCCACTGCAGCTCGCGCTTGGCGGAGGGGCTGAGGTTCTCGGTGTTGGCCAGCTTGTCTTCGGCGAACAGTCCGGCCTCGATGCGCATGGCGAGCTCGACCTCTTCGGCCGCGTTCAGCAGGGCGACCTTACCGATCTGCTTGAGGTAGTCCTTCACCGGGTCGGCGGTGGCGCCCGTGATGGTGGAGGAGTACACCGGCACGTCGTCATCGTCGTCGACGATGGAGAGCACCAGCGCGCCCGTGGGCAGCACCTCTTCGGTGGCGGCGGGCTTGGCCTTGACGCCCTCCTCGGTGTCGGATGCGTCGTCGTCGGTCACCGCTTCGGTGTCGTCCACGACGTCTTCGACGACCTCCTCGACCTCCGCCTCGTCTCCGGGCTCGATCTCTTCCTCGTCGTCGTCGGCGGCCTTCGCCTTCGCCTTGGTGGCGCGCTTGGGTGCCGCCTTCGCGGGGGCTTTCTTCGCCGGCGCGCGCTTGGCCGGAGCCTTGGCGGCGGGCGCGACCTCGTCAGGCGCCGTTGCCTGCTCGAGGGTGTCTGCGGTCTTGGGGGTGGCCATTAGTTCACCTTTCATGCCACGCGGGGAACCCGGGACGATGGTGAGGGCCCCGGCGAGACATCGCTCGCGTGAAGATGTTTTTGGACATTACTAAGACCCATGTCAAGTGCGGGATTCGCGCAGCCGAAACAGCAACTGCATCCGTACACAGGAACGGGTCTACACCATCAATTATTGCACGGAACCACCCGGGCCTTGCACCGGACGCCGTCCTGCGCTAGGACACTGCGCTGGGAGACCGCGCCAGGCCGTCCCCGCTATCGGGCCCTGCGGCGCTTCCATGCTCTGGAGAGTGCAACCCAGATCGGCCCCACCGATATTCCCTCGTCCTCTTCCATCTTGCGCCGGGTGCGGTGGCGGGCGCGCACGAGCATCACCACACCGAAGCCGATCACGATGTACTGCACCGCGAACGCGAGCCGGAACGCGTTCAGGTCGTACAGGCTCGCACTGAGGCCGCTGTCGAACTGGGCGTCGAGGATGATGCCCACCAGGAACATCACGACGAAACTCGCGGTGAACCCGCCGACGTTCACGATGCCGTTCGCCGAGCCGAGCGAGCGGATCGGGTTGAACGAGCGGGCGAAGTCGAAGCCGATCAGTGACGCCGGACCACCCAGTCCCATCGAGACCAGCAGCGCGATCACCAGCCAGGTCGGCGGGGTGCCCGGCCACAGCAGCACCGCCGCCCAGACCACGCCCAGCATCGTCATGATCCCGAGCACCACGTTCGAGCGGCGCAGTGGGTAACGCGCGGTCACGAGCCCCAGGATCGGGCCGGCGACCACCCCGGTCAGCACGATCAGCACCAGGCAGAAGGAGGCGAAGCCCGGGTCGAAGCCGAGCGCCGACACCAGGAACGGGAAGCCCCAGAACAGAGCGAACATGGTGCCGGAGGACTGCGTCGTGTAGTGCGCCCAGAAGCCCAGCTGGGTTCCCGGGCGGCGCAGGGTCTGCACCAGGCCGCGCAGGGCATCCTTCACCGAGGCCACCCGCGGAGGTTCGGGCACCTCGGCCGGCCGGTCGGCGAGGAAGGCCAGGGCCAGCACGAACGCCGCGAACGAGAGCGCCGCCGCTGCCGAGAACGCCACCGTCCAGCCCGCCTCGTGCAGCAGCCAGGCGAACGGCACGGCCGAGAGGATCTGGCCGAGCTGGCCGATGTTGCCGATCCACTGCGACAGCACCGGCACCGTGCGCCCCTGGAACCAGGAGTTGATCAGGCGGATCAGCGAGATGAACACGGCGGCGTCGCCGGCGCCCACGAGCATCCGGCCGAGCACGGCGATGCCGATGTCGGAGGCGAAGGCCAGCGTGAGCTGCCCCGCCACCATCACCGCCGAGCCGGCCGTGATGAGCAGCTTGGGGCCGACGCGGTCGATCAGCAGGCCGATCGGGATCTGCAGGCCCGCGTAGACCACGAGCTGGAGCACGGCGAGGGTCGACAGGAGCGCCGCGGTCGTGTCGAAGCGCTCTGCGGCGGACACGCCGGCCACCCCGAGCGTGGAGCGCTGCATCACCGCCGCCATGTAGGCGAACACGCCGACGGCGAAGATGAGCCAGGATCGACGGGAGTTCACCGACTCAAATGTAGCCGCTCAGCCGCGCAGGTTACGGACGGCCCTCGCCCGGGAAGTCGTCGCCCGGCCGGTTCCCGGCCAGGAAGCGCTCGAGCTCGTCGGCGATCTCGTCGGCCGAGGGCAGTTCGCCGTCGCTGTCGGTGAGCGGCGACCGCAGGCTGGTGCCCTCCATGTAGGTGTCGTGGCGTTCCTCGAGCGTGTGCACGAGCCGCGCCAGCTCGGCGTTCGACTCCACCTGTTCGTCGATCTTCGCCGCGAACGTACGGGTCTCCTGCCGCAGCCGGTCGGTCGGGAAGATGAGGCCGGTGGCGGCGCTGATGCTCTCGAGCGCGACGAGCGTCGTGGCGGGGTACTCGGTGTCGGCCAGGTAGTGCGGCACCAGCAGCACGAAGCCGGCGATCGGATGGCCGAGCGCCTGCAGACGGTATTCCACCAGGTGCAGAACGTTGGCGGGCGCCTGGGTGGTGGGGCGCCACACCGAGAGGGCATCCGTGATCTCCACGCGGTTGCCGCTCACGGTCACGTTCACGGGGCGGGTGTGCGGCACCGGCATCGGGATGGCGTGCACCCAGGTGGTGGTCTTGACCTGGAAGCGCTGCACCAGCTCGATCACGGCCGCGCTGAACCGCTCCCAGAGGAAGTCGGGCTCGTAGCCGTTCAGGAAGAGGAAGCGCTGGCCGAGCTCATCCGTCATCAGGTAGAGGCGCAGGGTCTGCGGCTCGTAGTCGCTGATGTGATCTTCGTCGAAGGTGATGATCGGCCGGCGGGCACGGTAGTCGAGCAGGGCGTCGTTGTCGAACTCGGCCACGATCTGGCTGTCCAGCGTGTCGATCAGGTACTCGCCGAGTTGCGCGACCGCACCGCCCGCGTCGGTGAACCCGGTGAGCGCCGCGACGAGGTTCAGCCCCTCCGGCACCACGCCGGAATCGGTCACCAGCTCGTAGAGCGCGCTCGATTCATCCATGCGTCAACTCTAAACCGGGGGTCGGGGGCCGACTCCGTTCGACGGCATGCCGAGAGCGAACAGGCCCGGACGGCGGTCGGTAGCATGGCGTGATGACTTCGGCATCGCTCTCCGTCCGCCCGTCCGCTCCGTCCGCCTCCGCCGAGGAGGTGCTGGCGGTCGCCGCGTCGGGATCGGGCGACGCGATCGTCGTGCGCGGCGATCTGACGTTCGCCGGCGACCTGGCGGTGTCGCTCGCCGCGGTGGGCTTCACCGGCAAGAAGGACGAGGTGGTGCGCCTCCCCGCCCCGTCGGGCGTGAGTGCGAAGAGCATCGCCGTGGTGGGTCTCGGAACCGCCGCCGACGAGGCGGATGCCGCCGCGCTGCGGTACGGCGCCGGCACCGCGGCACGACGGCTCGCGGGGCGCGATCCGCTGGTCATCGAGTTCGCGGTTCAGGATGCGGCCGAGCTGGAGGCCGTGGTCGAGGGCGCCGCGCTCGGTTCGTACGACTTCACCGACTACCGCGGAACGGGCACCAAGGCCGCTTCCGCAGACGACGGCGACCCGACCGCGGACGACGGCGAAGCGGAGGGCACCGGGACGGATGCCGGCGAGGCCGCACCGTCCCGCAGCATCACCGTGCTGGCCGGTGAGCTCTCGGACGAGGCGGCCTCGACCGCCCTCGCCCGCGGCACGGCCTCGGCGGACGCCGTCAACCTCGTACGCGACCTCGTGAACATCCCCGCCCTCGACCTCTACCCCGAGGTGTACGCCGAGCGGGTGCTCGAGCTGGCCGAGGGACGCCCGCTGGACGTGCGTGTCTGGGACTACGAGGAGCTCCTGGCCGACGGCTTCGGCGGCATCGCGGGCGTGGGCCAGGGGTCGACCCGGCTCCCCCGCCTGGTGCGCGTCGACTACAACCCGGCCGGGGCCGCCAAGCACATCGCCCTTGTCGGCAAGGGGATCACCTTCGACACGGGCGGCCTCTCGCTCAAGCCGCCGGTGTCGATGATCGGCATGAAGTACGACATGGCCGGATCGGCGACCGTGCTGGCCACGGTGCTCGCCGCCGCCTCGCTCGAGCTGCCCGTGCACCTCACCGCCTGGCTCTGCCTGGCCGAGAACATGCCCTCGGGTGTGGCCATCCGCCCGGGCGACGTGCTGCGCATCAAGGGCGGGCGCACGGTCGAGGTGCTGAACACCGATGCCGAGGGCCGGCTCGTGCTGGCCGACGGCATCGTCGCGGCGAGCGAGGAGCAGCCCGACGCGATCATCGACGTGGCGACGCTGACCGGCGCCGCCGTCGTCGCGCTCGGCAACCGCTACATCGCCACCATGGGCGACGAGCAGTTGGTGGCATCCGTCGTCGCCGCCGGGCGCGAGGCCGGTGAGCCGCTCTGGCCGATGCCGCTGCCCGAAGAGCTGCGGCCCCTGCTCGCCTCCGACATCGCCGACCTCGCGAACGTGAAGCCCGGCAACACGGCGGGCGGGATGCTCGTGGCCGGCGTGTTCCTCAAGGAGTTCGTCGGCACGCGGCCCGACGGCACGGCCATCCCTTGGGCGCACCTGGACATCGCCGGGGCCGCCCAGAACAAGGACGGCGGCTACGGATTCACCGTCAAGGGGCCGACCGGTGCCACCGTGCGTACCCTCCTGCGGTATGCCGAGGCGGTCTCCGGAGAGTAGTAAGGTCGTATGGGCGGAAAAAATCTCGCCCTATCTCCGGTGCCCGTCGCGCTGATGCGGCACGGATCCTGACGCACGAGGGAGTTTCTAGGTGTCGGAACAGAATTTTGACATTGTGGTTCTCGGTGGCGGCAGCGGCGGCTATGCAGCCGCGTTGCGTGCCAGCCAGCTGGGCTTTTCAGTGGCGATGATCGAGAAGGACAAGGTGGGCGGAACCTGCCTCCACCGCGGGTGCATCCCCACGAAGGCGCTGCTGCACTCCGCCGAGGTCGCGGACGTCTCGCGCGAGTCGGCCAAGTACGGCGTGAAGACCACGTTCGAGGGCGTCGACATCGCGGCGGTCACGGCGTACCGCGAGGGCATCGTCTCCTCCAAGTACAAGGGCCTCGAGGGTCTGGTGAAGGCGCGCAAGGTCACCACGATCGCCGGCGAAGGCCGACTGACCTCCCCCACCACCGTGCAGGTCGACGACGACACCATCACGGGCAAGAAGATCATCCTCGCCACCGGTTCGTACTCGCGCACGCTGCCCGGGCTCGAGATCGGCGGCCGGGTCATCACCTCGGAGCAGGCGCTCGCGCTCGACTTCATCCCCAAGAAGGTCGTCATCCTCGGCGGCGGCGTGATCGGCGTCGAGTTCGCCAGCGTCTGGAAGTCGTTCGGCGCCGAGGTCACCATCGTCGAGGCGCTGCCGCACCTGGTGCCCAACGAAGACGAGGCCATCTCCAAGCAGTTCGAGCGCGCGTTCCGCAAGCGCGGCATCGCGTTCAACCTCGGCACCCGCTTCTCCGGCGTCACCCAAGACCAGAACGGCGTCGTCGTGACGCTCGAAGACGGCAAGACCTTCGACGGCGAGCTGCTGCTCGTGGCCGTGGGTCGTGGGCCCGCGACCCAGGGTCTCGGCTTCGAAGAGGCCGGCGTCACGGTCGACCGCGGCTTCGTCATCACCAACGAGCGTCTCGAGACGAGCGTTCCCGGCGTCTACGCCGTGGGCGACATCGTTCCCGGCCTGCAGCTCGCGCACCGCGGCTTCCAGCAGGGCATCTTCGTGGCCGAGGAGATCGCGGGCCTGAACCCGCAGGTCGTCGAAGACGTCAACATCCCGAAGGTGACCTACTCCGACCCCGAGGTCGCCTCGGTGGGTCTCACGGAGGCGAAGGCCGCCGAGAAGTACGGCGCCGACAAGATCTCGTCGTACGACTACAACCTGGCCGGCAACGGCAAGAGCCACATCATCGGAACCACCGGTTCGGTGAAGGTCGTGCGGGTGAACGACGGCCCGGTCATCGGCATCCACATGATCGGCGCCCGCGTGGGCGAGCTGATCGGCGAGGGCCAGCTGATCGTGAACTGGGAGGCGTACCCCGAAGACGTCGCCTCGCTGGTGCACGCCCACCCCACGCAGAACGAGGCGCTCGGCGAGGCCCACCTGGCCCTGGCCGGAAAGCCGCTGCACGCGATCTGAGCGCCCCGCGCGCTTCCCTGAACGGCCGGGCCGACTAGGCTCGAAATCGAACGGTTCCATAAGGAGACAAAAGTCATGAGCGAATCCGTCAACCTTCCCGCACTCGGTGAGAGTGTCACCGAAGGAACGGTCACCCGATGGCTCAAGAACGTCGGCGATCGTGTCGAGGTTGACGAGCCCCTGCTCGAGGTATCGACCGACAAGGTCGACACCGAGATCCCCTCGCCCGTGGCGGGTGTGATCGAGGCGATCCTCGTGCAGGAAGACGAGACGGTCGAGGTCGGCACGGCGCTGGTCACGATCGGCGACGGATCGGGCGCCGGCGCGTCCGAGGCCCCTGCCGCCCCGGCGGCGGAGGAGACCGCTCCGGCTGCTCCGGCCGAGGAGGCGCCCGCCGAGACGGTCACCCCGTCGGCCGAGGCACCGGCTCCGGCCGAGGAGCCCGCTCCGGAAGCCCCCGCCCCCGTGCAGGATGCTCCGGCCGCCGCACCGGAGCAGGATGCCGCACCGGCTCCTGTCGCCGCCGCTCCGGCCGCCGCCGCACCTGCGCCGGCCGCTGCCCCGGCTCCCGCTGCGCCCGCCCCGGCCGCTGCTCCGGCTCCGGCTCCGGTTGCCGCCCCTGCTGCCCCGGCTCCGGCCGCTGCGCCGGCGGCTCCCGCCGCTTCCGGCTCCAACGCCGGTTACGTGACGCCGCTGGTGCGCAAGCTCGCCCACGACAAGGGAATCGATCTCAGCACGGTCACCGGTACCGGTGTCGGCGGTCGCATCCGCAAGGAAGACGTGCTCGCCGCGGCCTCCGCCCCGGCCGAGTCCCCGTCGTCCGCTCCCGCCAGCAAGCGCGTTCCGCTGGAGACCTCGGCACTGCGCGGCACCACGCAGCCGATGTCGCGTCTGCGCAAGGTCGTCGCCGAGCGCGCCGTGGCCTCCATGCAGGCCTCGGCCCAGCTCACCACCGTGGTGGAGGTCGACGTCACCAAGGTCGCGGCCTTCCGTGACTCGGTGAAGGGTTCGTTCGTCGAAAAGACGGGTAACAAGCTCTCCTTCCTGCCGTTCTTCGCTCTGGCCGCCGCCGAGGCGCTGAAGGCGTACCCGATCATCAACGCCACGGTCGACGGCGACTCGATCGTCTACCCCGACCACGAGAGCATCAGCATCGCGGTCGACACCGAGCGCGGACTCCTCACCCCCGTGGTGAAGAACGCGGGCGATCTCGACATCGCGGGCCTCGCCGCCCAGATCGCCGACCTGGCCGCTCGCACCCGCGACAACAAGCTGAAGCCCGATGAGCTGTCCGGTGGCACCTTCACGCTCACCAACACCGGTTCGCGCGGGGCCCTGTTCGACACCCCGCTGGTGTTCCTGCCGCAGGTCGCCATCCTCGGCACCGGTGTCGTGGTGAAGAAGCCGGTCGTGGTGAAGGTCGACGGCAGCGACGCGATCGCCATCCGCTCGACGGTGTACCTGGCCCTCAGCTACGACCACCGCATCGTCGACGGTGCCGACGCCGCCCGCTTCCTGACCGCGGTCAAGGACCGCCTGGAAGACGGCGACTTCGCTGCCGACCTCGGCATCTGACCGAATCGGAACCGTCGCAGACGACAGCTAGAACGGGTCGAACGACCTGATCCGCCAGCCGGCCTCGCCTCTCACCATGAGAAGCGAGGCCGGCTTCGTCGTTCCGCCCGCGCCGTCGAGTGCGAGGATGGCCGTGGCCCCGATACGCTGCACCAGCGCCGGAGCGGAGACCGCCTCCACCGCGCTTGTCGCTCTGCCCCCTCCCCCGATGTCGCCCGTATATTCGGGGGCGCCCATACGCCCGGTACCGCTCGTACGCCCGGTATCGCCCGCGCCTCCCGTTTCGACCGTGCGCTGCCCGTCGCCACTTGCCTCTGCCGCCCGGTCGAGCCGCAGAGCCGGCGAGTTGGCCTCGTCGACCCGCTCCAGGCATCCAGGGGTCCGTGACCAGAGGCACGAGTCCCGCTCCCGCAGGAGCACGACGGCGGCCGCAACAGGATCATCCGCCCGGAGCACCTCCTCCTCGGCGGCATCGGACGCCGAAACCGGGGTCTGTGTCGCGGGGGCCGCGGGCCTCGGTGTCGCCGGAAGACCGGGCACAGTGGAACGCACCGGCGCAACGCCCGCTTCTGCGACCGCATCCTGAGGCGGCACGGTCAGACACAGTGCGCCCACCAGCGTCACCACCGCGACTGCCGCACCCACCAGCAGTTTTCGCCGGCGAGAGCGCAGCAGGCGCCGCGCTCCGACGGCGGCGAGTGCTTTCAGACCCCGCGAACCCTCGACCAGAGCTTCGTAGGCGGGCTCCAGCACTGCCGCCACACTCGGCTCCGGCACCGCGACCGGCTCCGCCTCGAGTTCTCGCCAGGCCCAGGCGTCCTCGTCGAAGTGCTGGCCGGAGCCTCCGCGATCCAGTGGCAGCGCCTGTCCGCCGCTCACGGCGGTGTGGGAAGGCGGGACGGCGGATGCACGGGCGGAGGCGGGAGCGTACTCTGCGAAGAGGCGGCGGAGGTCGGAGCGGTCCGTCGCCCGCGCTCGCTCGAAGCCCTCCTCACCTCGGCGCACCGTGGCTCCGAACCCGAGCAGCGCGACGCTGCCGTCATGATCGACAAGAACATCGCCCGGGTCGATCCCGCCGTGCGCCACCCCGGCCTCATGCAGCTCGGTCACCAGCCGATCGAGATCGGCGGGCCAGGATTCGGGAAGCGCCGGTGGGCTTTCCGTAGCCGAACGCACCCGCAGGCTGCGTCCCGAGCAGAACGTCATCACGATCACCTGCTCGCCTGTCGGCAGACGGGTGGCGTCGAGCAGCCGCGGCATGCCCGCGACCGGGTGGTCGAGCAGCACCTGGCACTCGGGGACCCGCTTATCGGCGCCCGGCCCGCGGCAGACCTTGACGACGACCGGCTCGCCACCGGACGCCCGAGCTCGCCCGCCGTCGGACAGCAGACCCGGCCCGGCATCGGAGTCCCGACCCGGCCCGGAACCGCGCATCCTCACCGGTCCCGCATCCACGCGCGCAGCGGCGGGCTCGGCCAGATACACCGCAGCGCTCTCCCCCACCCCGATGACCTCCCGGAGGCGGTAGCCGGCGACCGATACGAGTGAGTGCGTTGTCATGCCCCCAGGTTGACCCGCCACCGCCCGACACGGTCTGCGTCGGCCGCATCTGTGCACAACCGCCCATCCACCCGCCCTGTGCAGAACCCACCGCCCGAGCCCAGCCGCCCTGCGCAGAAACCACCGTGCCGAACCCATCGCTCGACCCCACTACGGGAATCCCCGATCGGACCCCCGCTCGTGGCCCAGCGGCCGGGCGCGACGAAGTATCCTAGGAGGCATGGCACGCCGCACCGAGAAGCCCCAGAAGGCCCCGAAGCCCCAGAAGGAGCCCGGCCGCATCAAGCAGATGTGGCAGGTCTTCAAGATGACCCGCCGCTACGACAGCAGCGCGGTCTGGATCATGGCCCTCGGCTTCGCCGTGCCCGTGATCGTCGGTGTGGCGCTCGCGCTGATCTTCTCGCGCGAGAACGTCTTCGGCCTGGTGATGTGGATCCTCGCGGGCGTGCTCGCCGGTCTGCTGGCCGCCCTCATCATCCTCGGCCGCCGTGCCGAACGTGCCGCCTACAAGCAGATCGAGGGCCAGCCCGGAGCGGTCGGCGCCGTGTTGCGCAGCTCGCTCAAGCGCAGCTGGACCGGCAGCGAGATGCCCGTGGCCGTGAACGGCAAGACCCAGGATGCGGTCTACCGCGCCGTGGGCCGCGGCGGCGTCGTGCTGATCGGCGAGGGCGCGCACTCCCGCACCACCCGCATGCTCGAAGACGAGCGCCGCAAGGTGCTGCGCATCCTGCCGAACGTCCCGGTCACCTTCCTGACGGTCGGCAACGATCCCGCAGACGTCCCCCTGCACCGAGTCGCCGCGAAGATGCAGCGCATCAAGCCCGCGCTCACCAAGCCCGAGGTGCTGGCCGTGAGCAACCGCCTCACCTCGCTCTCCAGCTCGCCGCTGCCCATCCCCAAGGGCATCGACCCGATGCGGATGCGCCCCCAGCGCGGCCGCTGAGCCGCCGCGTGACGACCTCCACCGGTGGCGCCGCCCCGAGCCAGTGGCCGGGCGAGCGCCTCGGTTTCAACCGCGAGGGCCACGGTTCCGTAGCCAGGCCGGGGCGGCGCATCGCCGGTCTGCTGATCGACTTCGCGGTCTGCTACGTGATCTACTTCGCGTTCTTCTTCGGCAACGACTGGGCGAGCCTGGTCATCTTCATGATCGAGCAGATCGTGCTGCTGGTCACTCTGGGTGGCGGCATCGGTCACCTCGTGCTCGGCATGCGGCTGGTGCGCCTGAACGGCGGCTACGCGGGCTGGTGGCGCCCGATCCTGCGCACCGTGCTGCTGGTACTGGTCATCCCGGCCGTCATCTGGGACTCCGATCAGCGCGGCCTGCACGACGTGTTCTCAGGCACGGTGCTGGTCAAGAGGTGACCCGTTCCGGGGTCGACCGGAGCCCACCGGAATCGGCCCCGTAACATCCCGGAAACAATGGCGTCACCGAGGGGTAATGGCCTACCTCTATCCTTGTGAGTGGTTACATCTGTAGCTTTTTCTGTTCCAAGCCATTTGGAGATCTCTCACATGTTCAGTGATTCTTCCGAGGTGCTCAAGTTCATCAAGGACACCGACGTCAAGTTCCTTGACATCCGGTTCACCGACCTCCCCGGTGTCCAGCAGCACTTCAACATTCCCGCCTCCACCGTCGACGAGGAGTTCTTCGCGGTCGGACAGCTCTTCGACGGCTCGTCGATCCGCGGCTTCGCGTCGATCCACGAGTCGGACATGCAGCTCATCCCTGACGTCTCCACGGCTTACATCGACCCCTTCCGGGCCGAGCGCACGCTCATCCTGGTCTTCGACATCTACAACCCGCGCAACGGCGAGATCTACTCGCGCGACCCGCGTCAGGTGGCCAAGAAGGCCGAGAAGTACCTCGCGTCGACCGGCATCGCCGACACCGCGTTCTTCGCCCCCGAGGCCGAGTTCTACATCTTCGACGACGTGCGCTACGAGATCACGCAGAACAAGAGCTTCTACGCCGTCGACTCCTCCGAGGCCGCCTGGAACACGGGCCGCGTCGAAGAAGGCGGGAACCTGGCCAACAAGACCCCGTACAAGGGCGGCTACTTCCCCGTCTCGCCGGTCGACCAGCACGCCGACCTGCGCGATGACATCTCGCTGAAGCTGATCGACGCGGGCCTCATCCTCGAGCGCGCCCACCACGAGGTCGGCACCGCCGGCCAGGGTGAGATCAACTACCGCTTCGACACCATGGTGCACGCGGCCGACGACATCCTGAAGTTCAAGTACATCGTGAAGAACACCGCGAACCTCTGGGGCAAGACGGCGACGTTCATGCCCAAGCCGCTGTTCGGCGACAACGGATCGGGTATGCACACCCACCAGTCGCTCTGGAACGGCAGCGAGCCGCTGTTCTACGACGAGGCCGGCTACGGCGGGCTCTCCGACCTCGCCCGCTGGTACATCGGTGGTCTGCTGAAGCACGCCCCCGCGGTGCTGGCCTTCACGAACCCGACGGTGAACTCCTACCACCGCCTGGTCCCCGGCTTCGAGGCCCCGGTCAACCTGGTCTACTCGGCCGGTAACCGCTCGGCGTCGATCCGTATCCCGATCACGGGCACCAACCCCAAGGCCAAGCGCATCGAGTTCCGTGCTCCGGATGCCTCGGGCAACCCGTACCTGGCCTTCGCCGCTCAGCTGATGGCGGGCCTGGACGGCATCCAGAACCGCATCGAACCGCACGAGCCGGTGGACAAGGACCTCTACGAGCTGCCGCCCGAAGAGGCCAAGAACATCCCGCAGGTGCCGGCGTCGCTCGGCGAGGCCCTCGACGCGCTCGAGGCCGACCACGAGTTCCTCACCAAGGGCAACGTGTTCACGCCCGACCTGATCGAGACCTGGATCTCGTACAAGCGGGAGAACGAGATCAAGCCGATCGCCCAGCGCCCTCACCCCTTCGAGTACGAGCTGTACTACGGGGTCTAGTCACGCACCGCTGATCTAGGGGATCGGAGCGTTCTTGCTCCCCCATGATCCGCAGGAATCCGCACGAGCCGCCAGGACATCCTGGACGACGGCTCGTGCGGATTCTGCGTTGTGCGGGCGATCCGGGTCCTCCGCCCCGTGCAGATTCCCGCCAGGGCGACGAGACTGGGACCACGGACGAACCGGAAGGATCACGATGAGCGACATCGGAGCAGACGACCTCGGCGACTGGGGCGAAGACCAGATCTACGAGCAGCTGGCCGCGGAGGTGGCCGAGCAGATCAGCGACAACGGCGGCACGACGGCCTCCGGTGTCGAGCTCGATCTGCAGACCGACGATCCCGAGTTCGTGATCGACTACGACCGCGTGCGGCGCCAGGCGAACGACATCCTCGGCGGCTGAGAAGCACCGTCTCCGTCTAGGCCGAGGCGAATGGTCAGCGCGCCGTCACCCGCCGAAGTCGCACCAGCGAGATCAGCACGAGGACGACGCCGATCAGCAGCAGGCCCAGGGTGCCCACCCTCGTCTCGCGCGACTCGGCGAGTCCGATGGTGGCGAGCCCGGCACCGATCATGGCCATGCCGGTGACGAGCGCGAGACCGAGCGCGAACAGGCGCAGGCGCAGACGGGTCACCGCACGCCTGGTCGGGGGAACGTGTACTGAGACCATGAGCATCCTCGCTCTCACTCGACTGGTGGATCTGCTGCGACTCTACCCACGGTCGACGGGAATGCGCGATGAATCGCGCTCGGGCGTGTCGCGTCAGGCCACGCGGCGGCGGTGAAGGATCAGGCCCGCTGCCACCAGCACGACCGCTGCGAATCCGGCCAGCAGCGCAGCCGACGAGGGTGCACCGGTGTCGGCGAGCCGCGATCCGGTGTCGGCTACCGGCGGCTCGGCGGGTGGCACCACGGCGGCTGCCGTGACGACGTATGTCGCTGGCAGGCTCGAGGATGCCGCATACATCGGGTCGCCGCTGTACTCCGCGGTGAGGGTCACGGAGCCGGCCGCATCCGGAGTCCACGGCACCTGCGCGGAGTTGGAGGAGACCTCCGACGAACCGATCAGGACACCGTCGTGGAAGAACGAGACCGTGCCGTAGACCGTGCCTTCGACCGCGGTGCTGACGACCGCGAAGAGCGCCGTCGGCTGGCCGGCCTGCAGCAGTCCGGGCGCCACGAGCACGACGGAGCTGCGACCGGGAGCGATCGTGACCGCGACCGGCGTGGCGGTCGATCCCGCTTGAACCGGGGGATCGCTGGGCACGAACTCCGCGCCCACCTCGTACACACCGGGCGCGAAGCTCGTGGCGAACGGCCCGTCGGGCCCGATGCCGCCGACGGTGATGTGGGCTTCGCCGTCGATCAGCGGATACTCGATCCCCCAGGGCAGCGTCCCCATGAAGACGCGAACAGAGCCTTCGCCCGGCGTCTCCGGGTTCGCCGTCTCCCCCACCGTGACGTCGAGGACGACCGGATCGCCGAACACGAGCTGCTCGGGCGTGCTCAGGGTGATCGTGGTCGCCGCCGGCGTCGGAACCACCGGAGCGGCCGCAGCGTCGTCAGCCGCCGAGGCCGGGAGCGCGCTCCCGAGGGAGAGGATCGCCGCACCGACGGTCGCCAGTGTGGCCAGGACAACCCGGCGGGTGCGAGAACGGGGCCGATCGTGCATGTCACTCCTCGAGACGGATGAGGGAGCGGGAGACCCCCGCCGCTCAGCATATCGGCCGCTGTTCGACGCCTGTGCAGCGAAGGATCACGATCGGATGACGCGACGCCTGATGGACGGATTACCGGCGGCGGGGGCTCCGCATGCGCGTCGTCACTGCCCGTAGAACAGGCGCTCGAAGACCGCGCGGGCACGGCGGGTGACGCCCAGGTAGTCCTCCTCGAGCTGGGTCGCCGAGCCGGGCGGGTACTCCATCAGCCGCGCCACGCCCTCGAGCTGGCGACGGTCGGTCGGCAGCACGTCCGAGGTCTTGTTGGTCCACAGCGTCATCGCCGAGCGTGCCCGGGAGGCGAAGATCCAGGCGTCGTGCAGCTTGCGCGCGTCGTCGTGCGAGATCAGGCCGGCGGCCTCCTCGGCGGCCAGCGCCTCCAGCGTCGACGTCGTGCGCAACGCGGGCACCCGTGACGCGTGCTGCAGCTGGAGCAGCTGCACGTACCACTCCACGTCGCTGAGCGATCCGCGGCCGAGCTTCAGGTGCCGCGCGGGATCGGCGCCCTGCGGCAGGCGCTCCTTCTCCACCCGCGCCTTGATCCGCTTGACCTCGCGGATCTCGGTCTCCGAGATGTCACGCGGGTAGCGCACGGTGTCGGCCAGCGCGTGGAACTCCTCGATCAGCGTGCGCTCCCCCGCCACCCCGTTGGCCCGCAGCAGCGCCTGCGCCTCCCAGGTGAGCGACCAGCGCTCGTAGTAGGCCGCGTAGGAGTCGATCGAGCGCACGGACGGCCCGTTCTTGCCCTCGGGGCGCAGATCCACGTCGAGGTCCAGCGGCAGCCGGGCGTCTTCGGTGAGCCGCCCGAGCTCGTTCACGATGAACTGCGCCACCGACTGCGCGGTCTGCTTGTCCACCCGCTGCGGCTTGTACACATAGAGCACGTCCGCATCCGAGCCGAAGCCGAGCTCGCCGCCGCCGTAGCGGCCCATTCCGATGATCGCGAACTCGATGCCGTCTCCCGAGGCCGGCGCCGCCGACTGCCGGATGACGGCGAGCGTGCCTTCGAGGTGCACCGTGGTGATGTCGGTCAGCGCCTTGCCGAGCTCCTCGACCGTGCACATCCCGAGGATCGACGAGATCGCCATCCGCAGCACCTCGCGGCGGCGGGCGGTGCGCAGGGCCATGGCGGCGGCATCCGGCGACTCGTGCCGGGCCACGATGGCCCGCGTCTCCTCTTCGAGCAGGGCGCGGGCGCGGGGACGCAGCTCCTCGTCGTTCTCCAGCCAGGCGGCGGCCTCGGGGATGCGCTCGAGCAGCTCCCCCACGAATCGCGAGCCCGAGAGCACCTGGGTGAGCCGGGCCGCCGCGCCCGAGGAGTCGCGGAGCATCCGCAGGAACCAGTAGGTCTCGCCGAGGGTGTCGGAGAGGCGGCGGAACGCCAGCAGGCCGTAGTCGGGATCGGCGCCGTTCGCGAACCACTGCAGCATCACGGGCAGCAGGGTGCGCTGGATGGCGGCCCGCCGCGACACCCCCGCCGTCATCGCGGCGATGTGCCCGAGCGCGCCGGCCGGGTTCACGAAGCCGATCGCGGCCAGCCGCGCCTCGGCCTGCGCGCTGGTGAGCGCCTGCTCGTCGGGCGAGAGCGCCGCCACCGCCGCGAGCAGCGGCCGGTAGAACAGTCGCTCGTGCAGGCTGCGCACGCGCACCTTGATGGCGCTCCAGCGGGTGATCAGGTCGGCGGCACTGGCGGCCAGACCGCTGCTGCGGGCCAGCACGCGCTGCTCGGGTTCGTCGCGCGGCATCAGGTGCGTGCGGCTTAGCTGGCGCAGCTGCAGCCGGTGCTCGAGCAGGCGCAGGATGCGGTAGTCCTGCGCGAACTTGACCGACTCGACACGGCCGATGTAGCCGGCATCGGCCAGGGCACCGAGCGCCTCGAGCGTGCTGCGCTGGCGCACGCTGTCGTCTTGCTGTCCGTGCACGAGCTGCAGCAGCTGCACGGTGAACTCGATGTCGCGCAGCCCTCCGGGTCCGAGCTTCAGCTGGTACTCGATGTCGGCGGCCTTGATGTGCTCGGTGACGCGCTCGCGCATCCGCTGCACCGACTCCACGAAGTTCTCACGCGAGGCGCTCGACCACACCTGGGGTGCCACGAGCCTCGTGTAGTCCTCCCCCAGGGCGAGGTCTCCGGCCAGCGGCCGCGCCTTCAGCAGCGCCTGGAACTCCCAGTTCTTGGCCCAGCGCTCGTAGTATGCAGCGTGCGACTCGAGCGAGCGCACGAGGGCCCCGGCCTTGCCCTCCGGCCGGAGGTTGGGGTCGACCTCCCAGAGGCCGGGCTCGAGGCCGGTCTCCCCGATGCCGCGCATCGTGACCATGGCGAGCCGGGTGCCGATCTCGATCGCCGTACTCGTCTTCAGCCCGGCGGCCTCGTCGCCCTCGGCCACGAAGATCACGTCGACGTCGCTGACGTAGTTGAGCTCACCGGCACCGGCCTTGCCCATGCCGATGATGGCGAAGCGGGTGGCGCGCACGTCGTCGACCGGGAACTGCCAGAGCCCGTGCCCCTTGGTCGACACCTCGGAGCGCGCCACGGCCAAGGCGGCCTCGAGGGCTCCGGATGCGAGGTCGGCGAGCGAGCGGGCGACCTGGTCGAGCCCGGCCACGGGGTTGGGCTGCTCGAGGTCGAAGGCGGTGACCCGGGCAAGCAGCACGCGATAGCGCACGCGCAGCGCGGTCCAGGCGTCTTCCCCGACGATGCCCGAGAAGCCGTCGACGGCCTGCACCGACTCGAGCAGCTCGCGTTTCGCGGTCTCCGCATCCGGAAGCTCGAGCGCACCCGCGTCGATCTCGGCCAGGCGGCCCGGATGGCGGGAGAAGAACTCGATCAGACCACCCGAGGCGCCGAACAGCCGGATCACCCGGGTGCGCAGCGCCTCCTCGCGGAGCACGGCGATCATCACCTCGGGCGATCGCTGCAGGATGCGCCCGATCCCGCGCAGGGCCTGGTCGGGATCGGCGGCCAGCTGGAACGCCGGCACGACCTCGGCCTGGGGCACGCCCGAAGCCTCTTCGAGCGCGCGCAGTTCGTCGCCGGCCCAGCCGAGCTCGGCGAAGCCGACCCGCGCCAGTTCGGTGAGCGTGGTCTTGGAACGAGGCATCAGCGCTGATCCGCTACAGCATCTCCAGGTTCGACTCGAGCTCGTACGGCGTCACCTGGGCGCGGTAGGCCTTCCACTCCTGCCGCTTGTTCAGCAACACGTAGTTGAACACCTGCTCGCCGAGGGTCTCGGCCACGAGCTCCGACTCCTCCATCAGGCTGATGGCGCGGTCGAGCGAGGCCGGCAGGGCGTCGTAGCCGAGCGCCTTGCGCTCCGCATCCGTGAGGCTCCACACGTTGTCCTCCGCCTCGGGCGGCAGCTCGTAGTTCTCCTCGATGCCCTTGAGGCCCGCGGCCAGCAGCAGCGAGTACGAGAGGTACGGGTTCGCCGCCGAGTCGATGGCGCGGTACTCGATTCGCGACGACTGGCCCTTGTTGGGCTTGTAGAGCGGCACGCGCACGAGGGCGGAGCGGTTGTTGTGGCCCCAGCACACGAAGCTCGGGGCCTCGTCGCCGCCCCAGAGCCGCTTGTAGGAGTTCACGAACTGGTTGGTGACGGCCGTGATCTCGGGGGCGTGCCTCAGGAGGCCCGCGATGAAGTTGCGGCCGATCTTCGACAGCTGGTACTCGGCGCCGGCCTCGTAGAACGCGTTGGCATCGCCCTCGAACAGCGAGAGGTGGGTGTGCATGCCGGAACCCGGATGCCCCGACAGCGGCTTGGGCATGAACGTGGCGTACACGCCCTGCTCGATCGCCACCTCTTTGATGACCGTGCGGAAGGTCATGATGTTGTCGGCCGTGGTGAGAGCATCCGCGTACCGCAGGTCGATCTCGTTCTGGCCGGGACCGGCCTCGTGGTGGCTGAACTCCACCGAGATGCCGAGGTCTTCGAGCATCCGCACCGAACGGCGGCGGAAGTCGTGCGCCGTGCCCCCGGGGACGTTGTCGAAGTAACCGGCCGAGTCGACCGGCTCGGGGCCTTCGGGCCCGTACTTCGACGACTTCAGCAGGTAGAACTCGATCTCGGGGTGCGTGTAGAACGTGAAGCCTCGGTCGGCCGCCTTCGCCAGCGTGCGCTTCAGCACGTTGCGCGGGTCGGCGACGGCGGGCTGGCCGTCGGGCGTGGTGATGTCGCAGAACATCCGCGCCGTGGGGTCGATCTCGCCCCGCCAGGGCAGGATCTGGAAGGTGGTGGGGTCGGGATGCGCCAGCACGTCCGCCTCGAACGAGCGGGTGAGGCCTTCGATGGCCGAGCCGTCGAATCCGAGGCCTTCGGCGAACGCGCCCTCGACCTCGGCCGGGGCGATCGCGACGGATTTCAGGGTGCCCACGACGTCTGTGAACCACAGTCGCACGAACTTGATGCCCCGCTCTTCGATTGTGCGAAGAACGAAGTCCCTTTGCTTATCCATCGGCGGAACAAACCCTCTCTCCGGCACCGGTTCATGCCCCTATTAGGCTAGTGGCTATGCCGAGACTTCGCTTAGCGTTGGCCCAAACCAACCCCGTGCTCGGGGACCTCGATTCGAACGCCCAGCAGATCGTCCGCGTGGCCGGCGAGGCGTCCCGTGCGGGCGCCGATCTGGTGGCGTTCGGCGAGATGTCGATCTCCGGCTACCCGATCGAAGACCTCGCCCTGCGGCCCAGCTTCCTCGCCGCCGCCCACGAGCGGATCGAGCTTCTGGCGCGCGAGCTGCAGGATGCCGGACTGGGCGATCTCCCCGTGATCGTGGGTCATCCCGACGGCCCGTTCGAGCCGCGCCTGCTCGGCACCAGCAACGCACCCACCGCCATCGCGCAGAACGCCGCGAGCGTGCTGCAGGGGGGCCGCGTGGTGGCGCGCTACGCCAAGCACCATCTGCCCAACTACTCGGTCTTCGACGAGTACCGCATCTTCATCCCGGGCGACGAGCTGCTGGTGCTGCGACTCAAGGGCGTCGACGTGGCGCTCATCATCTGCGAAGACCTGTGGCGCGACGGCGGCCCCGTCGGCCGGGTGCTGCACGCGGATGCCGGGCTGCTGGTCGTGATCAACGGATCGCCGTACGAGCGCGACAAAGACGAGGTGCGTCTCCCGCTGGTCACCCGCCGCGCGATCGAGACCGACACGATCGTGGCCTACGTCAACCTCGTGGGCGGGCAAGACGACCTGGTGTTCGACGGAGACAGCGTCGTGGTCGACCGTGACGGCTCCATCCTCGCCCGCGCGCCGCAGTTCGTGGAGCACCTGCTACTGGCCGACCTCGACCCGGAGGCCGCGACGGCTCCTGCCGACGAGCTGCCGGCCGATGTGCGACGGGTGGAACTGGGATCCGGAGCACCCGCCTCCTCGAAGCCCGAGCTGGCGCCCGACATCGCCGAACTGCCCGACGACCTCGAGCAGATCTGGAACGCCCTCGCGCTCGGCCTCCGCGACTACGTGGAGAAGAACCGCTTCCGCTCGGTCATCCTGGGGCTCTCGGGCGGCATCGACTCCGCCGTCTGCGCCTCCCTCGCGGCCGACGCGATCGGTGCCGACCGCGTGTACGGCGTGTCGATGCCCTCGCGCTACTCCTCCGACCACTCCCGCTCAGACGCAGACGACCTGGCGGAGCGGATCGGGCTGCACTTCCGCACCGAGGCGATCGCCGACCTGGTGATCCCCTTCGAGACCCAGCTCGGACTCACGGATGTCGCGGCCGAGAACCTGCAGGCACGTGCGCGCGGAGTGCTGCTGATGGGCCTGTCCAACCAGGAAGGCCACCTCGTGCTCACGACCGGCAACAAGAGCGAGCTGGCGGTCGGTTACTCCACCATCTACGGCGACGCGGTGGGCGGGTTCGGGCCCCTGAAGGACGTGCCGAAGATGCTTGTGTGGGAGCTGGCGAAGTGGCGCAACCGCCACGCCGCCGCGCGGGGCGAGACCCCGCCGATTCCCGAGAACTCGATCTCGAAGCCGCCCTCGGCCGAGCTCCGGCCCGACCAGACCGACCAGGATTCGCTGCCCGACTACGACGTGCTCGATGCCATCCTGGAGGCGTACATCAACGGCGGCCTGAGCATCGGCGAGATCGTGGAGCTCGGGTTCGACGCGCCCACCGTCGAGCGCATCACGCAGCTGGTCGACCGGGCCGAATGGAAGCGGCGGCAGAGCGCCATCGGGCCGAAGATCTCGCGGACGGCGTTCGGACGCGACCGGCGTCTACCCATCACCTATCGGCCTTCCGCTATTTGAGTCGGTCGGCGGCCGGTTGGGCTGCCGCGCGCTTCGCACTTGCCCTCGATGGTCGGAGGCTGATGTCGGTGGCTGCTGATTGAATCATTCTCATGAACCAGTCGAGGGTGGTGTTCACCCAAACCCGGTACACCCCACCAGTCCAGAGGCCCTTACGGGCACCACCGGACGAACGCACCCACCCTCCGCACCACTACGTTCGACGCCGCCGACTCCACCCGCCAGACCGCGACCACGGCCGCCCGTCGAGATCTTCGGCGCGCTCTCCGACCCACCACCGAGCCCACCCGACTACGATCCACCTCCGTTCTGAGCACCCGATGCCACCGCGGGCGTGGCGTGCCCTGGATCGAGAGGACAGCTGCCGACACGGCACCCGATGCCACCGCGGGCGTGGCGTGCCCTGGATCGAGAGGACAGCTGCCGACACGGAAGGAGGATCTGCCGACGGCGAACGACGACGCAGTGCCGGAACCGGCGGCGGGCTCGCACTGTCGGATTGGCGGCGCTTGTCAAGCGCATAGGCGAACCCGGCACAGCGGCCTAGCGTGAGCATCATGATGCACATCACCTACGCGCATAAATCCCTGATCGTCGGTGATGAGGCGGGAACGCTGATCACCGAATACGCCGCCGCCCTCGCCCGGGCCCTGTCGGCCGACACCGTCACCCTGCGCGCCATCGGCGCCGACGGCGACGACGTGGAGGCCATCTTCGTGCTCGACTCCGGCACCGTGCTGATGGCGGAGACCGCCAGCACGAGCGTGGCCGAGCCCGACAATGCCGAGGCGATCGCCTACATGCAGGAGAAGACCCGGCTGCTGAACACCCCTCAGCGTGCCACCCCGTTCAACGCCGAAGAACTGCAGCAGGAGCGCGACCTCGACCACGGACCGTTCGACGACGGCCCGGCTATGTCGACACCCACCCCGTGAAGATCGTCGTGGTCGGCGCCTCGGGCAATCTGGGCACGGCGCTTCTGCGCCGCCTCGCCCACGAGCCGGGTCTGGAACGGGTCGGCGTCTCCCGCCGACCGCCCGCTCCAGAGGCCGAGCCCTACCGCGGTGTGGCGTGGCATCCGATCGACATCTCCGCCGACGACGCGCCGGCCCGGCTCGCCGCCGTCTTCGCCGGAGCGGATGCGGTCGTGCACCTCGGCTGGGCCCTGCAACCCAATCGCCACGAAGAGGTGATGGCGGCCACGAACGTGCGCGGCACCCGCGCGGTGCTCGCCGCCGTGGCCGTGGCGGGGGTGCCGCACGTGCTGCTCGCCTCCTCGGTGGGCGCCTACAGCGTCGGCCCGAAGCACCGGCGGGTGAGCGAGGACTGGCCCACCGGCGGCGTGCAGACCTCGCACTACGCCCGCCACAAGGCCATCAACGAGCGGGCGATGGATGCCTTCGAGCGCGCGCAGCCCGACGTCGTGCTCACCCGCCTGCGCCCGGGCCTGGTCTTCCAGCCCGACGCCGGGCGCGAGATCGCGCGCCTGTTCGCCGGCCCGCTGGTGCCCGTGCGCGCACTGGGCCTGCTCCGGTACCTGCCCGCGCTGCCCCTCCCCACCTCGCTGATCTCGCAGGGCGTGCACGCCGACGACGTCGCCGACGCCTTCTGGCGCGCGATCGAGCGCCGGGCCGGAGGGGCGTTCAACATCGCGGCCGAACCCGTGCTCGGTCCCGCCGAGGTGGCGGCCGCCCTCGGGGTGCCGCGCACGGTGCCGATCCGGCGGGAGGTGGTGCGCGCACTCGTGGCCGTCAGCTGGCGGTTGCACCTGCAGGCCACCGATCCCGGCTGGATCGACCTGTCCACCTCGATCCCCGTGATGTCGACCGCCCGCGCCCGCACGGTGCTCGACTGGCATCCCACCGTGAGCTCCACCGACGCCCTCCGCTCCCTCGTCGACGCCTTCGCGGGCGATCGCGGGCTTGCGGCCTCACCGCCACTCGGCGGCTGATCGTTCTCCCGCCCCCATCACCCCCACGGCGGCCACCGCCGCACTCCCACGAAAGGAACACACCATGGCACTGGAACTCGACCGCACCACCTTCGAGCACCGCGGTCTCACCTACACGCTGAGCGGAGGCGAGCCCGAGTGGGCGATCGAGCGCGACGGACGCACCCTCGGTCACCTGGTCATCAAGTCACCGGCCGGCGAGGAGGGCGAGCCGGTCTACACCATCCGCCACCCCGACGGCAGCGAGGGCAACACCGAAGGCAGCGACTGGGAGCAGATCGTCAAGGCGTTCCTCAACGACGTCGATCCCGCCATCGCGGAGCCGACCAGCGGGTCGACCGGCGCCTCCCAATAGCTGACCGCGGCCGGCCTCAGTCGTTCTGGACGATGTCCAGCGCGTGCTGCAGGTCGGCCGGGTACCGGCTCTCGAACGACACGTACTCCCGGGTCTCCGGATGCACGAAGCCGAGCTTCATGGCGTGCAGCCACTGTCGGGTGAGCCCGAGCCGTGCCGAGAGCACCGGGTCGGCCCCGTACATGGCATCGCCGACGCACGGATGCCGCTGGGCCGCCATGTGCACGCGGATCTGGTGCGTACGCCCGGTCTCGAGATGGATCTCCAGCAGCGTCGCCGCCCGGAACGCCTCGAGCGTCTCGTAGTGCGTCACCGAGGGCTTGCCCGCCGCGGTCACGGCGAACTTCCAGTCGGACTTCGGATGCCGCCCGATCGGCGCGTCGATGGTGCCCGCGAACGGATCGGGATGCCCCTGAACGAGCGCGTGGTAGATCTTGTCGACCTCGCGGTCGTGGAAGAGCCGCTTGAGCCAGGTGTAGGCGGCCTCGCTCTTGGCGACGACCATCAGGCCGCTGGTGCCCGCATCCAGCCGGTGCACGATGCCGGCTCGCTCGGCCGCCCCGCTGGTGGCGATCCGGTAGCCGGCGCCGGCCAGGGCACCGAGCACCGTCGGACCCTCCCACCCCACCGAGGGATGAGCCGCCACGCCCACGGGCTTGTCGATCACGATGATGCTGTCGTCGTCGTAGACGACCTCGAGTTCCGGCACGACGACCGGCACGATGCGCGGTTCCTCGCGCGGCGACCACTCGACCGAGAGCCAGGTGTCGCGACGCAGCTTGTCCGACTTGCCGACGACACGGCCGTCGACGCTCACGCCACCGGCATCGACCACCTCGGCTGCGAAGGTGCGCGAGAAGCCGAGCAGCTTGGCGATGCCGGCGTCCACACGCGAGCCGTCGAGCCCGTCCGGAACCGGCAGGGTGCGGGATTCGGCCACGTCAGGCCTGTTCGCGATCGCCAGGCTCGGCCACGGCATCCGGAGCGGTGCTGCCGGCGAGCGGAGCCGAACTGTCGGCATCCGGTGCGGCGGCGACGGTCTCGGGCTGCGACCTCGTGCCGTCCAGACCGATCCCGCGGATCGTCAGGATGAGGAACAGCACCATGGCCGCCGTGATCGACACGTCGGCGAGGTTGAAGATCGCCGGCAGAAGCGGGATGGTGAGGAAGTCGATCACGTGCCCCTGGCCGAAGCTGGGCTCCCGGAACAGCCGGTCGATCAGGTTGCCGATCGTGCCGCCGAGCAGGAGCCCGAAGACCCAGGCCCAGGCGAACGAGCGGATGCGCCGCGCGAACCAGATGATGAACACCGTCACGGCGGCGGCGAGGATCGAGAAGATCCAGGTGTAGGCGTTTCCGATCGAGAAGGCCGCACCCGAGTTCTTCACGAAGTGAAATTGGATGAGGTCGCCCACTACGGGGACGACCTCACCCAATTCGAGGTTCTGAACCACCAGGTACTTGGCGATCTGGTCCAGGGCGATCGACGCGGCTGCGACGATCGCCAGGACGATCAGTACCCGGGGGCGGCCTTTCGAGCGGGAGCTATCCGCCAAAGCCGCTGAAGCCGGCCGACGAAGGAGCCTTCTCCTCGGCCGGGGCCGAGCTCAGTTCCTTCAGCTGGTCTTCGATGTAGGTCTTGAGACCGGCGCGGTAGTCCTTCTCGAAGGTGCGCAGCTCGTCGATGCGGTGCTCGATGCCGGCCTTCTCCTGGTTGAGACGGGCCAGCTCGTTGCGCTGCTTGGTCTCGGCCTCGGCGACGATGCGCGCGGCCGTGGCGTGACCTTCGGCGATGAGGGCGTCGCGCTTGTCGGCACCCTCCTTGACGTGCTCGTCGTGCAGGCGGCGGGCCAGCTGCAGCAGGTTCGTGGTCGAACCGGTCTCGTCGTCGACGTCGGAGGTCGAGGTGGCGACGGGTGCGGCCGGAGCAGCGGCGACGGGCGCGGGTGCCTCGGCGACGGGGGCCGGAGCCTCCACGACCTCTTCGGCGGCCGGAGCAGCCGGAGCGGCGGAGACCGGAGCGGGAGCCGCAGACGAGCCGGACTCGAGCTGAGCCTTGAGCTCCTCGTTCTCCTGCGTCAGACGGCGGAGCTCGACGACGACCTCGTCGAGGAAGTCGTCCACCTCGTCCTGGTCGTAGCCCTCACGGAACTTGGTCTGAGAAAATCTCTTGTTAACAACATCTTCCGGAGTTAACGCCATGGTTTCCACCTTTATTGCATTGACAGACAGGGATAACGCGGTGCGTTCTTCTCAGGATACATGGGCACTCACGCGGAGCGCACGAATCCCGCCACCGAGAGACACACGATCACCAGCAGCATCGTGATGCTCCAGCCGAAATCGAGCGCGATGGCGCCGACGCGCAGCGGCGGGATGATCCGGCGGAAGAAGCGGATGGGCGGGTCGGTGACCGTATAGGCCACCTCCGCCACCACCAGCAGTGCTCCGGTCGGCCGCCAGTCACGGCGGACCGTCCGGAGCAGGTCGAGGATGAATCGACCCCACATCAGGAAGAAGTAGAGCAGCAGAGCGAAATAGACGACGGTCGCGATGATGGCGACGAGGGAACTCACTCAGTAATTATGACTGCACGAAGAAGGAGGACTCTGCACGAGCCTCCCCGCCGGCGTCGCCGGAGACCGCCACGTGCGACGGCGAGAGCAGGAAGACCTTGCTCGTCACGCGCTCGATCTTGCCGTAGAGACCCTGCGAGAGGCCGCCGGCGAAGTCGATCAGGCGGCGCGCGTCGGCATCCGTCATCTGCGACAGGTTGATGATCACCGGGATGCCCTCGCGGAAGTTCTCGGCGATGATCTGCGCGTCCTTGTACTGCTTGGGGTGCACGGTGAGGATTTCGTTCATTTCAGCAGGAGCCACATTCTTCGTCTGCGCGGGCTTGCGGAGCGGGGTGACCGGCGCGCGGGTGGCGGCGGGCTGGGGGGCGGCCTGCGGGTGCGGCACGGGGGCGACCGGGGAGGAGGCCGGCGCGGCGGGAGCTTCGTATTCGAGCTCTTCGTCGGCGAGTCCCAGGTACACCATGGTCTTGCGAAGCGGGTTGGCCATCAGATCCTCCGGTTGCGGTTGCGTCTTCCTCCCCCGAGATTAATCGCGCGGCGGCCGATTTCCGGTGATTGCCGTGCCGATCCGCAGGTGTGTCGCGCCTTCGGCCAGGGCTTCGGCGAAGTCGTGCGACATCCCGGCCGAGATGAACCGGGCCGAGGGATCGAGCGCACGCACGCCCTCGCTGAGGCCCCGCAGGCGCGCGAACGCCCGTCGCGGCTCCTCCTCCAGGGGAGCGACCGCCATGACGCCCAGAAGGCGCAGACCCGGGGCGGCGAGGATCTTCTCGGCCGTCGGCAGCGCATCGGCGGGTGCGGCTCCCCCGCGTGCGGGGTCGTCGGTGAGGTTGATCTGGAGGAAGCAGTCGGTGGGCGGATCGCCGTCGGCGGGCATCGCCAACGCGGCCACAACCGCCTCCCGGTCGATCGAGTGGATGACCGAGGCGTATTCCCGCACCTGGCGGGCCTTCTTCGACTGCAGCTGCCCGACGAAATGCCAGGTGGGATCGAGGTCGGCCAGCTCGGCGGCCTTCTCGCGTGCCTCCTGGTGCCGGTTTTCCCCGAAGTCCCGGATGCCGAGGGCGTGCAGCTCGCGCACGAGCGAGGCGGGGTGGAACTTGGTGACCGCGATCAGCGTGACCTCGGCCGGATCGCGATCGGCCGCCCGGGCGGCCTCGGCGATGGCGGAGGTCACCCGGGCGACGCGCTCGGCGAGTTCGGAGCTCACTTCAGGAAGTCGGGGACGTCCAGGTCGGAGTCGTCGTCTTCGGAGGCCGGGTCCAGCGCGACCGAGCCGGCGAGGCCGAGGTCGCTCTGAGCGCTGCTCTGCCACGACGGCTGCGCGGCGGGAGCGGCGGCCGGAGCCTCTTCGGCCGGCTCGGCCTTCTGCTCGCGACGCAGGGTGGCCGTGGCGGCGCCCCCGCGGCCGAACGGGTCGACCTCTTCGGCCGCGGCGGCGAAACTGCCGCGTCGCGACTCGGCCGGCGTGTTGGAGTTGGGCTCACCGCCGTCGAAGCCCGCGGCGATGACGGTGACGCGCACCTCGTCGCCCAGGGTGTCGTCGATCACGGCGCCGAAGATGATGTTGGCCTCGGGGTGCACCGCATCCTGAACCAGCTTGGCGGCGTCGTTGATCTCGAAGATGCCGAGGTTCGAGCCGCCCTGGATCGACAGCAGCACGCCGTGCGCGCCGTCGATGGAGGCTTCCAGCAGCGGGCTGGCGACGGCCAGCTCGGCCGCCTTGATGGCGCGGTCGGCGCCCCGCGAGGAGCCGATGCCCATCAGCGCGGAGCCCGCACCCTGCATCACCGACTTGACATCGGCGAAGTCGAGGTTGATCAGGCCGGGGGTGGTGATGAGGTCGGTGATGCCCTGCACACCGGCGAGCAGCACCTGGTCGGCCGTGGAGAAGGCCTCGAGCATGCTGATGCCGCGGTCGCTGATCTCGAGCAGGCGGTCGTTGGGCACCACGATGAGGGTGTCGACCTCGTTCTTCAGGGTGGCCACGCCGTCCTCGGCCTGGGCCGCGCGGCGCTTGCCCTCGAAACCGAAGGGCTTGGTGACTACACCGATGGTCAGTGCGCCGATCGACTTGGCGATGCGGGCGACCACGGGAGCGCCACCGGTGCCGGTACCGCCACCCTCACCCGCGGTGACGAAGACCATGTCGGCCCCGGCGAGGGCCTCCTCGATCTCCTCCGCATGGTCTTCGGCGGCACGGCGACCCACCTCGGGGTCGGCGCCGGCGCCGAGGCCGCGGGTGATCTCCCGGCCCACGTCGAGCTTCACGTCGGCGTCGCTCATCAGGAGCGCCTGCGCATCCGTGTTGATGGCGATGAACTCGACCCCGCGGAGGCCGAGCTCGATCATGCGGTTGACGGCGTTCACGCCGCCACCGCCGATGCCGACGACCTTGATCACGGCGAGGTAGTTCTGGTTTGAAGTCACGTCCGGCCTCCGCTGGATTTCCCGGGCTGGAAACTCTAAAGTTCAGGTTGAAAGTTAAAGTTATTCCGAGTAGGTATTTACTTGATCTGACGGTACGCGAGGATGCCCCCGCAGCAGCCGCGCCGCGCCGCGTGTCGCGATCCCCTCGCCCGATATCCGCCCACCCGTCACTGCGTCCCGTTATCCGGGCCTCAAAGCGGGACCAGGTGACGGGTCGGCGGAGGCTCAGCGCACCACGGGGCTCGCGGGGCTCGAGACGTCGTACTGCACCGGGGACGCGGGGTCTTGCGTGGCGATCAGGCGGGCCAGGATGCGCGCCTTGAGCTCGCTGTCGTCCGGGCTCCCCCACACCACGCTCTGGCCGGCGCCGGTGAACACGAAGGTCACACTGTCGGGAGTCGTGCCCGCGATGCGGTCGACCTGCCCCAGGATGTCGTCGGGCAGCGAGGTCAGCACCGCGGCGGCGGCCGTGAAACCCCGGCTGCCGATCTCGGTGCCGGTGAGGTCGAGCACCGGGAAGCCGGCGATCCGCTCGCCCGACTGCTGCACGGTCACCCCGGCGGCGTCGAGCAGGTCGAAGCCGGTCGCGGTCTGCACCTGCGCCACGGGCCGGCGCTCCACCAGCTTGATCGCCAGTGTGTCCGGCGGGCGGGCCTCGACGGCGTACGAGGCGATCAGCGGATACTGCGCCAGGTCGCGCTCGATGGCCCCGTAGTCGACGAGGGCGAGCGGGCGGCCGAGCTGGTCGTCCAGACTCGCAGTGACGGCGGCGGCATCCAGTCGCGAGGTGCCCTCCACCGCGATCGTGCGCACGGCCAGCAGCGGGGAGTACGCCGCCAGCAGCACGACCAGCACCAGCCCGGCGAGGGTCGCACCGGTGATCAGCCAGGCGAGGCGGCGCCGGCGCGAACGCTGCGTGAAGCGGCGCGACTCGGCGCGCTCGTAGCGGCGGCGCGAGCGGGTGGCCTTGCGCAGTTCCCGGCGGGCGTCCGGGCTGTACGGATCGCCAGGGCCGGGTGCTCTCGGCGACGCGGAGGCGGGCGCCGGGGAACCGGGCGCGGGCTTCTTCGGCAGCCGTTCGACCGGAACGGTGTCGGCCTCGCTGGCCGGCGCCGACGCCGGCGCCGGCTTCGCCGGGCGGGGCGTCACCGTCTCTGGCGCCTTCTTCGGCCTCCGCGCGGAGGCTGCGGGCTTCTCCGCGGGAGGCGGCGAAGCCGGTGGTGGGGGCGGCGTGATGCCGGGAGGTCGTTTCACTCGGCCAGGGCGCCCGTGGGAGCGGGTTCGGACACCTTCTCGAGCGAGTCGAGCAGTTGCGGCACGATGAGGTTCACGTCGCCGCAGCCCAGGGTCACCAGGAAGTCGCCCGGCTCGGCGTACTCGGCCAGGAAGTCGGCGGCGCGCTGCCAGTCGTCGATGTAGGCCACGTGCGAAGGATCGGCGAAGCGTTCCGACACGAGGGCCCCGGTCACGCCCTCCACCGGGTCTTCGCGGGCGCCGCACACCTCGAGCACCACGGTGAAGTCGGCGGTGCGCTCGAGAGTCTCGGCGAACTCCCCCGCCATCAGCTGGGTGCGACTGTACAGGTGCGGCTGGTGCACGGCGATGATGCGCCCTTCGCCCACGACCGTGCGGGCGGCGGTGAGCGCCGCGTCGACCTCGGTGGGGTGGTGCGCGTAGTCGTCGTACACGCTCACGCCGCCCACGGTGCCGTGCAGCTCGAACCGTCGGCCGGTGCCGCCGAACGCGCCGACCGCTTCCACGGCCGCATCCGGAGCGAAGCCGAGGCCCACCAGCACCGCCACGGCGCCGGCGGCATTGATCGCGTTGTGGTGACCGGGCACGCGCAGCACGCCCGGGTAGCTCACGCCCTCGTAGTCGAGCACGTAGGAGACCGGCCCGTCGGTGACGATCGAGTGCACGCGGATGTCGGCGTCCTCCGCCTCGCCGAAGCGGAGTACCCGCGGATGCGCGAGCCGCTCGGCCACGCGCAGGGCGCCGGCGTCGTCGGAGGAGATGACCACGAGCTCGGAGGCCTCGTCGGCGAAACGCACGAAGGCGTCTTCGACGGCCTCGACGGAGCCGTAGTGGTCGAGGTGGTCGGGGTCGACGTTGGTGATGAGGGCGACCGCCGAGTCGTAGAGCAGGAACGACCCGTCCGACTCGTCGGCCTCGAGCACGAACAGCTCCCCCTCGCCGAGCGCGGAGCTGGTTCCGAGGTCGGAGATGACGCCGCCGTTCACGAAGCTCGGGTCGGCGTCGAGCTCGCGCAGGGCGGTCACGATCATGCCGGTCGAGGTGGTCTTGCCGTGTGCGCCCGCCACGGCCACGAGCCGCTGGCGGCTGACCAGCCAGGCGAGCGCCTGCGAGCGGTGCAGGATGGTGAGCCCGTTCTGCTGCGCCCGGAGGTACTCGGGGTTGTCGGGCCAGAGGGCGCTCGTGACCACGAGGGTGTCGGCCGAGCCGACGTTCGCGGCGTCGTGACCGACGGCCACCGGGATGCCGAGCGCCCGCAGCTTGGCCGCGGTCTTGGAGTCACTGCGATCGGAGCCGGTGACGGTGAGGCCGGAGGCGGCGAACAGGCGGGCGATGCCGCTCATGCCGGCGCCGCCGATGCCCACGAAGTGCACGGCGCCGAGGGTCTCGGGGATCTCGATGGTGAGGTCGGGCTTGATCATGCGGTCACGCCCTTTCTGCTGGGGGGAAAGCGTCGGGTTTCGGGATACAAGGTTACGCTCACGCGGAGGCGGTCGGGCCCGGCTCGGCCGGGGCGCCCAGGGCCCGCCCGATCAAGGCGGCCAGCCGCGCGTCGCCGTCGGCGATGCCGACCTCGCGGGCGGCAGCGGCCATCCGTTCGATGCGCGCACGGTCGGCCAGCAGCGGCAGCACCTCGCGGGTCACCCACTCGGGCACGAAGTCCGCATCGTCGACCAGCACGGCGCCCCCGGCCTGCAGCAGGTCGCGCGCGTTGAAGCGCTGCTCGCCGTTGCCCACCGGGTACGGCACCAGCACGGCGGGCACGCCGATCGCCCCGAACTCGCTGAGCGTCGAGGCTCCGGCGCGGGAGAGCGCGAAGTCGGCCACCGCCAGCGCGAGCTCCATGCGGTCGCAGTACTCCACGAAGACGTAGCCGGGAAGGCCCGGATCGCTCACCTCGGAGCGGTTGCCCGCGATGTGCAGCACGTTCCAGCCGGCTCCCACCAGGGCGGCCGCAGAGGCGTGCACAGTGGCGTTGATGCGGCGGGCGCCGAGCGATCCGCCGGTCACCAGCAGGGTGGGCCGGGACGCATCCAGTCCGAAGTACGAAGCGGCCTCGGCCGCGGCGGCGGCACGCACCTCCGGCGCGGCCAGCGCGGTCACCTCGGTGCGCAGCGGCATGCCGACCAGGGTGGCGTGCGGCAGCACGGTCGAGCCGAAGGTCACGCCCACCCAGGGCGAGAAGCGGGCGCCGAGCCGGTTGGCCAGCCCCGGCTTCGCATTGCCCTCGTGGATGACGAACGGCACCTTCGCACGCCGGGCACCGAGGTAGCCGGGCGCCGAGGCATAGCCGCCGAAACCCACCACCACGTCGATCCGCCGGGAGCGGATCAGTTCCGCCACCTGCGCGATCGTGCGGCGCAACCCGCCCGGGAACCGCAACGCGGCAGCGTCGGGCCGGCGCGGAAAAGGCAGCTTCGGGATGGTGACGAGCTCGTAGCCGCGCTCCGGCACCAGCCGCGCCTCGAGGCCCTCGGCCGTGCCGAGCACGATCACGGTGGCCGAGGGGTCACGGCGGCGCAGTTCGTCGGCCGTGGCCAGCAGCGGGTTCACGTGCCCCGCGGTGCCGCCTCCGGCCAGGAGGTATCGCGTCATCGGGTGCGTCCGCTGACGGTGCGAGCGCGCGGAACGGGTGGCCGGCCGGTGGGGGCGGCGGGCGCCTCGAAGGCCCGGGCGTCGCGCGCCGAGGCCACCGCGTTCTCGCGCGCGATGGCGAGCACGATCCCGATGGCCGCGAGGGTCGTCAAGAGGGCCGATCCCCCCGACGAGATCAGCGGCAGCGGCACACCCAGCACCGGCAGCACGCCCAGCACGACGGCGATGTTCACGAAGGCCTGGCCGATCAGCCACACCATCACCGCCCCGGTGACGACCTTCGAGAACATGTCGTGGGACGAACGGATGATGCGCACGAAGGCGATCGCCAGGGCGATGAACAGCAGCAGCACCACGATCGCGCCCACGAGGCCGAGCTCCTCGCCGATGATGGCGAAGATGTAGTCGTTGTCGGCCGCGGGCAGCCACGACCACTTGGCCCGCGAGTTGCCGAGGCCCACGCCGAACACGCCGCCACCCGCGAGAGCCCACTCGCCGTGCTGCGCCTGCCAGTCCACGCCCTCGTAGTCGGCGTTGGTGCCGGAGAAGAACGACATGATGCGCTCGGTGCGGCTGGCGCTCGTGAAGGCCACGACCACGGCGAGGATCGCGCCGACGATCATCGGCACCACGAGCATCCGGAGCTTGATGCCGGCGAAGAACAGGGCGCCGAACACCAGGCCCGCCATGATCATCACGGTTCCGAGGTCGCCGCCGAGCAGCACCAGCAGGATCGCTCCGCCCGCGATCGGCAGCACCGGGATGACGACGTGCCCGAAGTTGCCGAGCAGCGCCTCCTTCTTGGCCAGGATGGCGCCCATCCACACCACCAGCGCGAGCTTCACCAGCTCGGAGGGCTGGAAGGTGTAGCTGCCGATGGCGATCCAGTTGAGGTTGCCGCCCACCTCGTCGCCGAGCGGGGTGAACACCAGCAGCTGCACGCCCACGGCCACGAAGATGGCCACCCAGGCCCACTTCTTCATCACCCGGATCGGGATGCGCGACACCACCAGCATCAGCGGGATGCCGATCAGCGCGAACAGCCCCTGCTTGAGGAACACGCTGAAGAAGTCGCGGCCCGCGGTGAACGAGTCGATGGAGCTCGAGGAGAGCACCATCACGAGGCCGAGCAGCACCAGGAAGAGCGTGGTGCCGAGCAGCAGGAAGTAGTTGCTCGACTCGGCGGTGAACACCTCGCCGAGCGAGATGCGGGCCGAGCGGGCGCCGGATGCGGCCGTGCCGGCCCCGGAGGAGTCCGTGCCTGCGCCGGGGCCCGGCCGCGCGCTACGGCCGAATCGTGGGAGAGTCCGGGAGGGTGTCGTCACCAGCAATACCTCCCACGTGCTTGCGCACAGCCTCCGCGAACCGGTTTCCCCGGTCGGCGTAGTCCTTGAACTGATCCATCGATGCCGCGGCCGGCGCGAGCAGCACGACGTCGCCGGGCTGCGCGGCCGCTGCCGCCAAGGCGACCGCTGCGGACATCACGTCCTCAGTCTCATCGTGATCGACCTCGAACAGCGGCAGCGCGGGCGCGTGTCGCCGGATGGCCCCGAGCACCTCGTGGCGCTCGACGCCGATCACCACGACCGCGCGCACCCGGCCGGCCGATCCGGAGCCCTCGCCGGACACGTCGCCGGCCAGGGACGCGCGCACCAGCGGCTCGATGTCGACGCCCTTGAGCAGCCCGCCGACGATCCACACGATCGAGGGGTAGGCCTTGATCGAGGCCTCGGCGGCGTGCGGATTGGTGGCCTTCGAGTCGTCGACCCAGGTCACCCCGCCGGCCGTGACGACGTGCTCGATGCGGTGCCGGTCGAGCGAGAAGCCGGCCAGCGCGGCGCGCACGGCCTCGATCGAGATGCCGTAGCTGCGGGCCAGCGCGGCGGCGGCCAGCACGTCGGCGACCGTGTGCGGAGCACCGAGACCGCGGGCGGCCAGCTCGTCGACCGTGGCGATCTCCAGCGCCGAGTCGCGGCGCTCCTCGAGGAAGGCACGATCGCACAGGATGCCGTCGACCACGCCGAAGTCGCTCGGCCCCGGGATGCCGAGGTCGAAACCGATGGCGCGCGCGCCCTCGATCACCTCGGCCTCCTCCACCATGGTCATGGTGAGCGCGTCGGCCTTGTTGTACACGCAGGCCACCTGGGTGCGGGCGTACACCCGCGCCTTCGCGGCCGCGTAGGCCTCGAACGAGCCGTGCCAGTCGAGGTGGTCGTCGGCCACGTTCAGCACCACCGACGAGAACGGCGACATGCTCGAGGTCGAGTGCAGCTGGTAGCTGGAGAGCTCCACCACGAGCACGTCGAAGCCCTCGGGGTCGCGGATGGCGTCGAGCACCGGGATGCCGATGTTGCCGCACGGCGCCACCCGGTGGCCGGCCGCCAGCAGCATCGAGGCGGTGAGCTGCACGGTCGTGGTCTTGCCGTTGGTGCCGGTGACCGCGATCCAGTCGGCCGGCTTGCCCTCGGCATCCGTCACCTTGTCGCGCAGGCGCCAGGCGAGCTCCACGTCGCCCCACACCGGGACGCCGCGCTCGGCGGCCCAGAGCAGCAGCGGGTCGTCGGGGTGGTAGCCGGGCGAGGCGACCACGAGCTCCGGATCGTGCGCGAGCAGCGCATCCGGAACCGTGCCGGCCGGGGTGCGCTCGAAGCGCGCGCCGATCACAGGGATCAGGTCGGCGTACTCCTGCTTCGCATCGGGCGCGATCACGAGCACGTCGGCGCGCAGTTCGGTGAGCGTGTCGGCCACCGAGAAACCGGTCATGCCGAGGCCGAGCACGGCGACGCGCAGGGCGCTCCAGTCGTGGTGCCAGCTGGTCAGCGCGTCGGTGCGGCCCGTGTCTCTACCGCTCATCAGCGGGACAGCCATTCGAGGTAGAACGAGCCCACGGCGCCGGCCACGAAGAGCCCGGCGATGATCCAGAACCGCACCACGATCGTGACCTCGGCCCAGCCCTTCATCTCGAAGTGGTGGTGCAGGGGGCTGGCCCGCCAGATGCGTTTGCCCTTGGTGAGCTTGAAGTAGGTCAGCTGCACGGCCACCTGGCCGGCCACCACCACGAAGATGCCGCCGATCAGGATGAGCAGCAGTTCGGTGCGGGTCAGGATGGCGAGGGCGGCCAGCGCGCCACCGAGGGCCAGCGAGCCGGTGTCGCCGAGGAAGATCTTCGCCGGGTTGGTGTTCCACCAGAGGAAGCCGATCAGCGCGCCGACGACTGTGGCGGCCACGACCGCGAGGTCGAGCGGATCGCGCACGTCGTAGCACTTGTCGAGCACGTCGAGGTCGATCGTGGCGTTCTGGCAGCTCTGGTTGAACTGCCAGAAGCCGATGATCACGAACGAGCCGATGGCGAGGATGCTCGACCCGGGAGCCAGGCCGTCGAGACCGTCGGTGAGGTTCACGCCGTTCGAGGTGAACATCACGATGGCGCTGATGAAGATCACGAACACGATCGTGCCGACGATCACCCCCCAGGAGAGGAAGTCGAAGGGCAGGTCGCGGATGAACGAGATCTGCGTCGAGGCCGGGGTCTCGCCCGCGGAGTTCGGGAACTGGATGGCCAGCAGTGCGAAGATCACGCCCACCAGCACCTGCCCGGTGATCTTCGCCCAGGGAGTGAGACCGAGGCTGCGTTCCTTGTGCACCTTCAGGAAGTCGTCGAGGAACCCGACCACGCCGAGGCCGGTCATCAGGAACAGCACCAGCAGGCCCGACACGGTCGGCGGCTCCTGGGTGAACAGGGCCGACACGAAGTAGCCGAAGAGCACCGCCAGGATGATGACGATGCCGCCCATGGTGGGCGTTCCGCGCTTGACGTGGTGCGCATCCGGGGTGTCGACGTTGATGTACTGCCCCCAGGCGAACCGCTTGAAAAGGCGGATGAACACCGGGGTGAGGAAGAGCGTGAAGGCCAGCGAGAGCGAGGCCGAGGCGAGAAGGGTGATCATGCGGTGGCCGCCTCGGGAGAAGGGGGAACGGGCGCGTTGGCCTCGGCGATCCGGTCGCCGAGGAAGCGCAGGCCGGCCGAGTTGGACGACTTCACCAGGATGAGGTCGTTCGGCCGGGTGTCGGCGGCCACGAGCTCGAAGGCCTCGTCGGCGGTGCCGACGAAGATCGCCTCGCCGCCCCACGAGCCCTCGTGCTCGGCGGCGAGGTGGATGGCGCGGGCGCCCTCCCCCACCACGACGAGCTTCTCGATGTTCAGTCGCACCACGAGCCGGCCGAGGCGGTCGTGCTCCTCGACCGAGAACTCGCCGAGCTCGCTCATCGCGCCGAGGACGGCGACGGTGCGCTGCCCGGGGCCCGCGATCTGCGCGAGCGTCTTGAGTGCCGCCACCATCGAGTCGGGGCTGGCGTTGTAGGCGTCGTTGATGACGGTCACGCCGTCGCGGCCGCCCAGCACCTCCATGCGCCAGCGTTCGGCGCGGGTGACGGATTCCAGCGCCTCGACGATCGTGGCGATCGGCACACCGAGCGTGTGGGCGGCGGCCGCGGCGGCGAGGGCGTTCATCACGTGGTGCTCGCCCAGCACGGCGAAGCGCACGGGGCTCGAGGAGCCGTCGGGCAGGTGCAGCACGAAGCGCGTACCGGCGGCGGTGGCCTCGATCTCGGTGGCGCGCACGGCGGCCTTGTCGTTCAGGCCGAACCACAGCACGGAGGCGGCGGTCTTCTCCGCCATCCCGGCCACCCGCGGGTCGTCGATGTTCAGCACCGCGACATCCGCCGGCTCGAGGTCTTGCACCATCTCGGTCTTGGTGGCGAGGGTCGTCTCGATGCCGCCGAACTCGCCGGCGTGCGCGAGGCCCACGGTGAGCACCACGCCCACGTCGGGCTTGGCCATCCGGATCAGGCGGGTGATCTCGCCCTTGCCGCTCGCGCCCATCTCGGCCACCAGGTACCGGGTCGACGGAGTGAGCTTCAGCATGGTGAGCGGGGCGCCGACCTCGTTGTTGAACGAGTCGCGCGGGGCGACGGTCTCGCCCACCCGCTCGAGCACGGCGCGCAGCAGGTTCTTCGTGGTGGTCTTGCCGTTGGAGCCGGTGATGCCCACGATCTTGAGCGCGCCGAGCGCCTTCACCCGGCGCACGACCTCGGTGGCGAAGTGCCCGAGCGCGAGCACGGAGTCGGCCACGACCACCTGGGGCACGGGCAGTGCCGATCCCTGCTCCGCGGCGAACGGATGCTCCACCACGACGAGCGCGGCACCGGCCTCGGCGGCGTTCGGCACGAAGCGGTGCCCGTCGTCGAACTCGCCGCGCTTGGCGACGAACAGGTCACCGGCACCGATCAGGCGCGAGTCGGTGTCGACCGTGCCGTTCAGCACGGTGCCGGGCGTGTACCCGGCGGCGACGGCCTCCGGGGTGAGCACGAGTTCGCCCTGCAGGGCTTCGGCGATCTCGGTGAGTGTGAGGTCGAGCATGTATCAGAGCCATCCGTTTTCGCGGAGCGCATTGCGCGCATCGTCGCGGGCCGAGTAGGGGATCTTCTCCCCCGCGACCTCGTGGTAGTCCTCGTGGCCGGGGCCGGCGTAGAGGATGACGTCGCCCTCGCCGGCGATCGACAGGGCTTTGCGGAACGCGGCCCGGGGATCCGCGACCTCGTGGATCTCGCGCTCGGGCACCGCGGCCCGCGCCGCGTCCCGCAGCACCCGCCGGATGTCGGCCGCGTTCTCGGTGCGCGGGTGGAAGTCGGTGATCACCACGGCGTCCGCCAGCCGCGCGGCGATCGCGCCCATGTCGGCGCGCTTGGAGGGGTCGCGGTCGCCGTCGGCGCCGAAGAGCATGACGATCCGGCCGTCGGTGACCCGGCGGATCGACTCCAGGGTGGAGGTGAAGGCGTCGGGTGTGTGCCCGTAGTCGATGAACACGACCGGGCCGCGGTCGCCCGAGACCCGCTCGGCGCGGCCGGGGATGTAGACGTCGATGCCGGGCTCGCGCTGCTCGTCCTGCTCCCAGTCGACCTCGGGGTCCCACGGATGCTCGGACTCGTCGCGCTCGAACGGCTCGTTCAGCGCGTGCGAGATGGCGTCGAGGTCGAAGCCCGACTCCACCAGCATCACGATGGCCAGGGCGGCGTTGGCGGCCATGATGCGCCCGAGCAGCGGCACCGAGGTCGAGAGCTCGCGGTGGTCGGGGCCCCGCAGGGTGAAGTTCGTGCGGTCCAGCGTCTCGGAGTCGACCGTGAGGGTCCACTCGGCGTCGGCCGCCGCCGCCGAGTCGGGATCGGTCGAGATGGTGGTGAGCGGGATGCGCGACTCCTCCACGAGGCGCCGCCCCCATCCGCCGTCCACGATCACGACGCCGCGCCGCGCCCGGTCGGGCTGGAACAGCTCGCGCTTGGCCTCGAAGTACACGTCCATGGTCTCGTAGTCGTCGAGATGGTCGTGGCTGAGATTGGTGAAGCCCACCACGTCGAACACGATGCCGTCGACGCGGTGCTGGGTGATGGCCTGCGCCGAGACCTCGAGCACGACCGAGCGCACGTCGGCCTCGCGCATCCGGGCCAGCATGGCGTGGATCTCGGTGGCCTCGGGCGTGGTGAGGGTCGACACGATGGTCTCGTCGCCGATCCGGCGTTCGGCGGTGGTGCTGATGCCGGCCACGATGCCGAGCTGGCGCAGGACGGCCTCGAGCAGGTAGGCGACGCTGGTCTTGCCGTTGGTACCGGTGACGCCGAACATCGTGGGCTGGTCTTCGCGGGTGCGGTAGATCCAGGCGGCGAGTTCGCCGAGGGCGAGTCGCGGGTCGGGGGTGACGATCACGGGCAGACCGGAGTCGGCCGCGATGGCCGCGCCCTCCTGGTCGGTGAGGATGGCGACCGCGCCGGACTCCTTGGCGGCCGCGGCGTAGGAGGCGCCGTGCACGTGCTTGCCCTTGAGGCCCACGTAGAGGTCGCCCGGCATCACCTCGCGGGACGACAGCGAGATGCCACTCACGACCTCGGCCACGGGAGCGCCCTGCAGTTCCAGGCCGAACTCCTCGACCAGGTGCGGGAGCGATCGCGCGATCGGATGCTCCGGTCGTAGAGCCGAAGAGCCCCGATCAGCCACTGGTCTCCTTGGTTCTCGTCGTCATCGCCCGTCTGCGCCTCAGTAGGTGGTGGGCAGGTCGGGCCCGGGCTCCGTGGAGGGGAGCACCCGGTTCTGCTTCAGCACCTGCGACATGATCTTCTGGAAGACCGGCGCGGCAGCCAGAGCAGACTCAATGGTAACGGGCTTCGCGATGGTGACCGAAACGACGTACTGCGGGTCTTCCGCCGGAGCGAGACCTGCGACCGAGGTGATGTAGCTGTCGCCGTAGGCTCCGCTGCCGTCGCTCATCTGCGCGGTACCGGTCTTAGCGGCCACACGGTAGCCCGGGATCTCGAGGTCGGCGCTGGCGTAACCGCCGGTGACGACCGTCTCGAGCATGTTCACGACATCGGTCGCCGTCGTGCCCGAGACGATCTGCTGGCCGTCGGTGGCCGGGGCATCCGTCACCGTGCCGTCGGCCGCTTCGCAGCCCTGCACGAGCGACACCGGCAGGCGCACGCCGCCGTTGCCGATGGTCTGGTAGAGGCTGGCGATCTGCACGGCGGTGGTCGACACGCCCTGACCGAAGGTGGTGGTGAGGTTGGTCTGGTCGTCCCAGTCCTGCCAGGGGGCCAGGATGCCGCCCGACTCGGCCGGGAAGCCCACCTCGCTGGGCTCGGTCATATGGAACTTCTGCATGTAGTCGTAGCGCTGCTCGGAGCTGAGCAGTTCGCCGAGCATGCCGAACCCGGTGTTGGAGGACTCCTGCATCACACCGGCGAAGGTGAGCCGCAGCGGGTCGACGTGGAACTCGCTGTCGCGGGTGGAGGCGCCGTTCGCATCGGTGAAGATGTAGGGCGCCTCGACCTGGGTTCCGACATCCGCCGCCCCGGCTTCGAGAACGGATGCCGCGGTCAGCGCCTTGAAGGTCGAGCCGGGCTCGAACGGCGACTGGAAGGCGATCGAGCCGCGATCCGCCTCGGGCGTGGCGTCGACGTTGTTGGGATCCACGCTCGGGTAGTCGGCCACGGCCAGCAGCTTGCCGGTCTTGACCTCTTGCACCACGACCGTGCCCCAGGCGGCTCCGGTCTCGGTGATGCGGTCGGCCAGCGCCTGCTGCGAGAACCACTGCAGATCGCTGTCGATGCTGAGCTTCGCGGTTCCGCCCTGCACGGCCTGCACAGCGGTCTCGGTGCTGCCCGGGATGGCGACGCCGTCGGCGCCGCGCTGGTAGGTCTCCAGGCCGTCGGTTCCGGTGAGGCACTGGTTCTCGATCTGCTCGACGCCCGCGGTGCCGACCGCGGCGCCGTTCTCGTCTTCACCCATGAACCCCACCACGCTGCCGGCGACGGCGCCGTTGGGGTAGGTGCGCACCGGATGCGACTCGTAATACAGCCAAGGGATCTCCAGGTCCCGGATGGCCCGGAACGTATCCACGTCGATGCCCTGCACCACGTAGGCGTGGTTGGAGGAGGGATCGGCGGTGAGGATGCCGTACACCGCATCCGGGGTCTGGCCGGTGATCGCCGCGATCTCCGCCGCCGCCTGGGTGGGGGTGACCGTGGTGGTGCTCCCGTCGTCTCCCGTGCGGTCGAAGTCCGTCACCGACACCGGGGAGGCGGTCACGTCGTACCGCAGAACGGTGGTGGCGAGCACGGTGCCGTCGTTGTCGACGATGTCACCGCGCAGCCCGTAGATCGAGGTCTGCGCCGAGAGCTTGTCGGCCGACTGGGCGTTCAGCTCGTCGGCCTGCACGATCTGGATCGAGACCAGCCGCACGATGAAGACGGCCACCACCGCCACGACGACGGCGACGGCCACGGCGGCGCGGCGCTTGGTGCTCCGGTGGATGCGGGCGGCGGCGTTCACGCGCGATTACCGCGTGGTCGGGGAAGGAAGTGCACCCTGCCACGGTACGTCGGCGGGCTGCGGTTCCACGGGAGGCGCGCTCACGGCGGCGGCCGCGGCGGCCGCATCCGTCGTCGTGCCCGCTGCCGCGGCGATGGGCGGCGCGAGCAGTGAGTTGGGGATCAGCGCCTGGCCGCCCGTGAGGTTCGGGGTGCCGGCCGAGGCCGCCACGGGCGAGCCGAGCACGGCGCCGTCGGAGAGCCGCAGGTACACCGGGGCACTGTTGGCCACCATGCCGAGCGACTCCGCGCTGGCGGCGAGGTTCTGCGGCGACGACAGGCTGTCGTACTGCTCGCTCAGCACCTGGTTGGTGCGGTCGAGCTCCTTCTGCTGCTGCTGCAGCGACGACACCTCGTAGGCGCCGTCGGAGAGGCCGATGCTCAGCAGCAGCTGCGTCACCACGATGGCGAGCACGCCCGTGACGACCACGGCGGCGTACGCGATCTTCGGGCGGGCGCGCTTCTGCACCCGGGTGGGCACGATCTCGATCCGCGGCGCGATCTCCGGCAGGTCCCACTCGGGGGCGGGGGCCGCGGCGGTGGCGGACAGGGTCATCCGCGGTCGTGCCATTGCGGCACCGGCGAGGTTCGTCATGCGATGCTCCGGATCTTCTCGGCGGCGCGCAGGCGCACGGGGATGGCACGGGGGTTACGGGCTCGTTCCTCGTCGCCGGCCAATTCGGCGCCGCGGACGAGCAGTCGGAGTTCGGGGCGGTGCTCGGGCAGTTCGACCGGCAGGCCCGCAGGAGCGGTGGAGGTCGAGCGCTTCACGAGCTCGCGCTTGACGATCCGGTCTTCCAGCGACTGGAAGGCCAGGACCACGATGCGGCCGCCGACCCGGAGGGCGTCGACCGCCCGCGGGATCGCCCGTTCGAGAACCGAGAGCTCGGCGTTCACCTCGATCCTCAGCGCCTGGAAGACGCGCTTGGCGGGGTGCCCCTGGTTCGAGAACTTGGCAGGGGTGGCGGCCTGGATGATGTCGACCAGCTGGCCCGAACGGGTCACCGGGGCTTCATCGCGGGCCGCCACGATCTTGCGGGCGTAGCGATCGGCCAGCTTCTCCTCGCCGTAGTCGCGGAAGATGCGACGGAGGTCGGCTTCGGAGTAGGTGGCGATGATCTCCGCCGCGGTGAAGGGGGCCGTGTCGTCCATCCGCATGTCCAGCGGCGCGTCCTTGGAGTAGGAGAAGCCGCGCTCCACCATGTCGAGCTGCATCGAGGAGACGCCGAGGTCGAACAGGATGCCGTCGACCTCGTCGATGCCGAGGCCCTCGAGGGCTTCGTCGATGTCGTCGTAGACGCAGTGCACGAGGTCGATGCGGTCGGCGAAGCGGGCGAGCCGCTCCCCCGCGAGGCGGAGGGCGTTGGGATCGCGGTCCAGGCCCACCAGGTGCAGGTCGGGGTAGGCCTCGAGGAAGGCCTCCGAGTGGCCGCCGAGACCGAGGGTGCAGTCGACGAGCACCGCGCCGGGTTCGCCGAGCACCGGGCCGAGCAGCTCGATCGAGCGCTCGAGCAGCACCGAGGCGTGGATGCCGGAGATGTCCCGCTCGGTACCGTGTGCCCCGGTGCCGTCTGCCTCGATGCCGACTGCCTTGCTGCTGTCTGCCTTGCTGCTGTCTGTGGCCATGAGCATCCGTTCTGCTGGTTCGCGGCCCCTGATCCCCATCCGTTGTTCCGACCTGACATCGGGGAAGAGTGTCAGGGCGGTCGACCTGGCACCGGGGAAGTGCGCCAGGGCGGGCAACGGCTGGGAGTCAGGGGCGACGACTCAGAAGAGTCCCGGGATCACCTCCTCGTCGGTCTCGGAGAAGGCGGCTTCCTGGGCGGCGAGGTAGGTGTTCCAGGCCTCGGCGTCCCAGATCTCGGCGCGGCTGCCGGCGCCGATCACGACGAGGTCGCGATCGAGGTTGGCGTAGCTGCGGAGCGGAGCGGGCACCGTCACGCGGTGCTGCTTGTCGGGGGTCTCGGCGCTGGCGCCGGAGAGGAACACACGCAGGTAGTCGCGGGCCTGCTTGGAGGTGACCGGCGCCTGCCGGATCTTCTCGTGCAGGTCTTCGAACTCGCGGGTGGAGAAGACGTAGATGCAGTTCTCCTGGCCGCGGGTCATGACCACACCGCCGGCCAGCTCGTCGCGGAACTTCGCGGGGAGGATGATGCGCCCTTTGTCGTCGAGCTTGGGAGCGTACGTGCCAAGGAACACTTACCTCCCCTTACTCTTCCGGCCAGAATTGTGGGCTTCACTCCACTTTACTCCACTCTCCCCCACCAATCAATCAAAACGGGGGTGTTGCGTGACCGAAATGCAAAAAAATCCGCGCCAATACAAGGATCCGAGTGGTGGAGGGAAATGGAGGGCAGTGTGTGCACCGTGGAGTGTCCGGGCACAAAAAAAGACCGGCCCGAAGGCCGGTCTCTTCTTTCAGCTCACCCGGTGCGCCCGGGCGGCGGCGTCATCACTCGCTGCGGTCGTCGTCGCGACGCTCCCAGCGGTCGTTCAAGCGATCCATGAATCCCGACTTCGAGGCGGCTTTGCCTCCGCGGGGGGTGGATGTGGAGGGCGAGGGAGCAGCCGGCACCCCACGGCCTCGCTTGCTGCGGCGAAGGGCCAGCAGAACGCCGCCGAACATGGCGACGAAGCCGACCAGGCCGATCAGCGGCTGGTGGAAGATCACTCCGGCGATGACGATCCCCAGCCCGAGGATCCCCACCAGGATCCCCAGCACCAAGGCGCCGTAATTGAGTCGACCCCGACCACCGCTGACGGCCGAGACGAAATCGGCATCGTTGTGGTAGAGGCTGCGCTCCATCTCATCGAGGAGTCGTTGTTCTTGCTCCGAAAGCGGCATCCTATTTCACCTCAGGCTCGGGACCGACGCATGGTAACGCTGATTCTAGTGCGCTCGGTCTGGCTAGGCTAGGCGAGTGATGGAAAGCCCGCGCCTAGTCAATCTGGTCGAGACACGAATCAGCGAGTTCCTCGCGTCCCGGGACTCCATTCTCTTGCGGATCGCACCCGAGCTGGCCCCGTTCGCGACGTTCTCGCGGGATCTTCTCAGCGGTGGCAAGAGGTTCCGCGCCCAGTTCTGCTACTGGGGCTGGCGGGCGGTGTCGCCGGCCAACTCCGCGTCGGCCGTTCCGAGCGCGGGCGACCTCGACGCCCTGGTCGATCTCTGCGCCGGGTTGGAGCTGTTCCACGCCGCCGCGCTCGTGCACGACGACATCATCGACAACTCCGACACCCGCCGCGGCCGCCCCTCGGTGCACCGCCGGTTCGAGTCCCTGCACGCCGAGGAGGGCTGGCGGGGGCCCGGTCGCGGTTTCGGCGAGGGCAGCGCCATCCTGCTCGGCGACCTGCTGCTGGCCTGGAGCGACGAGCTCATCTCGCGTGCCATCCTGGGGGCTCCGAACGTGGACGCCCTGCTCGCCACCCGCGATGCGGTCGACCAGATGCGCACCGAGGTCACCCTCGGCCAGTACCTCGATCTGCTCGAGGAGCGCGCCTGGGCCGGGGTCGAGCTGCCGCAGGCGCTTGAGCGCGCCGAGCGCGTGATCGTCTACAAGTCGGCGAAGTACAGCGTGGAGGCGCCGCTGGTGATCGGCGCGACGCTGCGCGGAGCATCCGTCGAGCAGCTCGACAGCCTGCGCCGCTTCGGCCTGCCGCTCGGCATCGCGTTCCAGCTGCGCGACGACCTGCTCGGCGTGTTCGGCGACGCCGAGCGCACGGGAAAACCCTCCGGGGACGACCTGCGCGAGGGCAAGCGCACCGTGCTGGTGGCGCTCACCCGGGCGCGCTTGGATGCGTCATCCCGCCGCCTGTTCGACGAGCTGCTCGGCGACCCCGAGCTGAACGAGAGCCAGATCCGGATGCTGCAGCAGACCATGCGCGAGACCGGCGCGGTCCTCGAGGTCGAGACCATGATCGCCGACCGCACGAAGGCGGCCCTGCGCGAACTCGAGCGCGCGCCCTTCGGCGACACCGCCCGGGCAGAGCTCGCGTCGCTTGCCCGGGTGATCACCCAGCGCGAGAGCTAGAAGGCGAGCGCCTGGGCGATCCGCCGCACCTCGGCCTTGCGGCCGGCCCGCAGCGCGTCGATCGGCACCGCATCCAGCAGCTCGTTGGGCTCGAGCAGCCACTCCACGATCTCGTCGTCGCTGAAGCGGTTGTCGGTGAGCACGATGATGGTGCCGCGCAGTTCGGTCAGCGGCTCGCCGTCGCGCACGAAGCTGGCGGGAACCGACAGCACCCCGTCGCGCTTGACCCCCACCAGGTGGCGGTCTTCGATCAGTCGCCGTACGCGACTCGGGGTGAGGCCGAGCAGGTCGACGAGGTCGGGAACGGTCAGCCATTCGGTGGCGGGCAGATCAGTCACGAGTACAGATTGCCACGCATCCGGAGAACCGTGGTGATCCCGTTCCGTCACGAATGGATAAAGTTCGGCACCGGAACCCCCCGCTCGCAGTGTCTATACGGGGAAGTGGAGACGACGCTCTCTAGAGTGGAGGTCGTGACCAGCGCCCCACCCGACCCCATAATCGGACGTCTCATCGACGGCCGGTACCAGGTTCGGTCGCGCGTGGCGCGCGGCGGCATGGCGACGGTCTACCTCGCCACCGATCTGCGGCTCGAGCGCCAGGTCGCGATCAAGATCATGCACGGCCATCTGGCCGACGACGCCGCGTTCAAGGAGCGCTTCGTGCAGGAGGCCCGGTCGGCGGCCCGGCTCGCGCATCCGAACGTCGTGAACGTGTTCGACCAGGGTCAGGACACCGACATGGCCTACCTGGTGATGGAGTACCTGCCCGGCAAGACGCTGCGCGACATCCTCAAGGAGTACGGCAAGCTCACCACCGCGCAGACCATCGATGTGATGGACGCGGTGCTGGGCGGCCTCGCGGCGGCGCACAAGGCCGGCATCGTGCACCGCGACCTCAAGCCCGAGAACGTGCTGATGGCCGACGACGGGCGCATCAAGATCAGCGACTTCGGCCTGGCGCGCGCCGTCTCGGCCAACACCGCCACGGGCCAGGCGCTGCTCGGAACGATCGCCTACCTCTCCCCCGAGCTGCTCACCCGCGGCACGGCCGATGCCCGCAGCGACATCTACGCGGCCGGCATCATGATGTACGAGATGCTCGTCGGCGCGCAGCCCTTCGTGGGCGAGCAGCCGATGGCGATCGCGTTCCAGCACGCCAACGACCCGATGCCCGTGCCGAGCGCGGCGAACCGGGATGTTCCCGAACAGCTCGACGACCTGGTGCTGTGGGCGACGGCGAAAGACCCCGACGACCGGCCCAACGACGCACGCGAGATGCTGGAGCGCCTTCGTTCGGCCGAGAGCGAGATCGCCGGCAACCCCGTGCCGCACCATGCGACCGCGCGCACGGCGGTTCTGCCGCCGGCCACCTTCGACGCCGATCTCGACCAGGCGCAGACCCAGGTGCTGGAACAGCGACGCCGCACGGGTGCGACGAAGGTCGTGGGGGCCACCGCGGCCACGGTCGTGGCGTCCGCGGCCGTCGGCGCCGCCGCCGCCGGCCCCACCACCGTCTACGGCAGTGCCATCGCGCCGCCTGCCCCGCCCGCCGGTCCGCTCATCGGTCCCGGCGGCCCAGGCGGCGGTCCCACGCCGCCCTCGGCGCAGGACAGGCTGGCCCGCAAGGCGTCCTCGCGGCGCAAGCGCGGCTTCCTCATCTTCGCCCTCGTGCTGCTGCTCGCGGGTGCGCTCGGTGGCGGCGCCTGGTACTTCGCCGCCGGTCCCGGCGCGAACGTCACGGTGCCCGACGTGAGCGCCCTGACCCCGGATGACGCGATCGCCACGCTCCAGGGTCTCGAACTCGTTCCCACCCGAGCCGATCAGAACAGCCTCGCCGTGGCCGCCGGCAGCATCATCGGCACCGATCCGGCCAGTGGCAGCACGCTGTCCAAGGGCGCAGCCGTCACGGTCATCGTCTCGGCCGGGCCCCGGATGCTCGAGGTGCCGGCCCTGGCCGGTATGGCCGAGGCCGACGCGACAGCGGCCGTCCAGGCCGGCGAGTTCACCACCGCTCCCTCTCAGCAGCAGTTCAACGCCGACGTCGAGGCCGGCGTGGTGATCGCCGCACTCGGAGCCGACGGCCAACCCCTGGGCGCCACCTACCCCGAGCAGCAGCCGATCACGCTGGTCGTCTCGCTCGGTGCGATCCCGGATGTCGTCGGCCAGTCGCTCGACGACGCCAAAGCCACCCTCGCGGCGGTCGGCCTCACCGGTGTCGACGGGTCGCAGGACTTCAACGACGAGATCCCCGAGGGCCACGTCTACGAGGCGATCGCCCCCGAGGGCACCGTCGTCCCCGGCCAGAGCGTCACGCTCAACGTCTCGCGCGGTCCGGAGCCGGTCACGGTCCCCACCGACCTCAACGGCAAGTCCTGGACGGAGGCGAAGCCCATCCTCGAGAAGCTCGGCTTCGCCCTCCAGTACAACGCCGTCGCAGACGCCTTCCCCGACACCTTCAAGGTGAGCGCCACCGACCCCGCAGGAGGCGCGAGCGTCCCGAAGGGCTCCAAGATGACGGTCTCCTTCAGCGTCTTCTAGAACGCACAGAACACCTCGGAAGGCATACGAAGTCTCGGGCCGTACTCGACGACCCGAGGTGAGTGTGTGGCCGACGGATGCGACCGCAGGCCGCGTCCGTCGACCGCGTGCTCACATGTCGCGCTGCGCCGGGCAGGGACCGGCGCAGCCTGAGACGGCCGAGCGAAGCCCGGCCGCCTCAGCAGCTAGCACAGCGAGACAGTGTCAGTCCCAACACCTCCGCCGCACCACACCTAGCTCCGGGGCGAGCTGCCCGACGCCACGAGCTCCTCGGCCACCAGGAACGCGAGTTCCAGCGACTGCATGTGGTTCAGGCGCGGGTCGCAGAGCGACTCGTAGCGGGTGGCGAGGGTGTCCTCGTCGATGTGCTCCGAGCCGCCGAGGCACTCGGTGACGTCGTCACCGGTGAGCTCGACGTGGATGCCACCGGGGTGCGTTCCCGCGTCGCGGTGCGCCTCGAAGAAGCCCTTCACCTCGTCGACCACGTCGTCGAAGCGACGGGTCTTGTAGCCGTTGGGCGTGGTGAGGCCGTTGCCGTGCATCGGGTCGGTGACCCAGAGCGGCAGCGCATCCGAGGCCTTGATCGCCTCCAGCAGGGGCGGCAGGGCGTCGCGGATCTTGCCCGCGCCCATCCGCGTGATGAAGGTGAGGCGCCCGGGCTCGCGGTTCGGGTCGAGCTTGTCGATCAGCCGCAGCATGTCGTCGGCCGTGGTCGACGGGCCGAGCTTCACGCCGATCGGGTTGCGCACCCGCGACAGGAAGTCGACGTGCGCGCCGTCGAGGTCGCGCGTGCGCTCCCCGATCCACACGAAGTGCGACGAGGTGTTGTACGGCGTTCCGGTGCGCGAATCGATCCGGGTCATCGGCCGCTCGTAGTCGAACAGCAGGGCCTCGTGACTGACGTAGAACTCCGTGCGCTTCAGCGCCTCGAAGTCGGCGCCGCAGGCCACCATGAACTTGACGGCGCGATCGATCTCGCCGGCCAGCTGCTCGTAGCGCACGTTCGCCGGGTTCGAGGTGAAGCCCTTGTTCCAGGTGTGCACCTGACGCAGGTCGGCGAAACCGCCCTGCGTGAACGCGCGGATGAGGTTGAGCGTCGAGGCGGCCACGTGGTACCCGTCGAGCAGGCGCTGCGGGTTCGCGGTGCGCGACTCCGGTGTGAAGTCGTAGCCGTTCACGATGTCGCCGCGGTAGGCGGGCAGCGTGACACCGTCACGCGTCTCGGTGTCGCTGGAGCGGGGCTTCGCGAACTGACCGGCCATCCGGCCCATCTTGATGACGGGCATCGAGGCGCCGTAGGTGAGCACGACGGCCATCTGCAGGATCGTCTTGACGCGATCCTTGATCTGATCGGCGGTGGCACCGGCGAAGGTCTCGGCGCAGTCGCCGCCCTGCAGCAGGAACGCCTCACCGCGGGCCGCGCTGGCGAGCCGCTCGCGCAGGTTGTCGACCTCGCCCGCGAAGACGAGGGGCGGGAAGCTCGAGATCTCGCGCGAGACCGACTCGACCGCCAGGCGGTCGGGCCACTCCGGCTGCTGCTTCACCGGCAGGTCACGCCAATAGTCCAGACCCGCGATCACAGATTCATCCGCTTCGACGATCAGCTCTGTTGGATCTACCACTGGGTCCTGTTTCCTGTATCTATCTGTCAGGCGCGGGGTTGTTTCGCGCTCGGTCGCACGGCTCTCGTGCGTTTCTCCTTGACCGAAGTTGCATACACGTCCGCGTATTCCTGGCCTCCCAGGCGGTGCAGTTCGTACATGATCTCGTCGGTCACGGAGCGAAGGATGAATCGGTCGGATTCCAGCCCCTCGAACCTAGAGAAATCTAGTGGCTCGCCGATGATGATGCCAATCCGGCGGATCTTCGGGATCTTGCTGCCGATCGGCATCACCTTCTCGGTGTCGATCATGGCGACCGGGATGATGGGCACGTGCGCCTCGAGCACCATCCGGGCCACGCCCGTGCGGCCCCGGTACAGCTTCGCGTCGGGGCTGCGCGTGCCCTCGGGGTAGATGCCGAGCAGTTCACCGCGGCCGAGCACCGCCAGGCCCGTGTTGAGCGAGGCTTCGGAGGCCTTGCCGCCGGTGCGGTCGATCGAGAGCTGGCCGCTGGCGTTGAAGAACAGCCGCACGAAGAAGCCCTTGATGCCCTTGCCGGTGAAGTAGTCGCTCTTGGCGAGGAAGGACACGTGCCGGTCGACGATCACCGGCAGGAAGACCGAGTCGCTGAACGAGAGGTGGTTGGACGCCAGGATCGCTCCCCCGGTGGCGGGGATGTTCTCCAGGCCGATCACCCAGGGCCGGAAGAACGTCTTCAGCACCGGCGCGATGAGCAGGTATTTCGCGAGGAAGTAGAACATGACGGCTCGGCCCCTCAGATCGTCTCGGCGTAGTGGCGGGCGAGGTCGGCGGCACCGACGACGCCGGCATCGTTGACCAGTTGCGCGATCGCGAACTCGGGCTCCGGATGGTAGCCGCGCGCCGGGAGGGAGTCCAGGAAGGCGAGACGGATCGGCTCCAGCAGCTTGTCCCCCGCCTGGGCGACGCCGCCGCCGATCACGAACAGCTGGGGGTCGAGCACGGCCGCCAGGCTCGCGCAGGCCTGGCCGAGCGAGCTGCCGAGGGTGCGCAGGGCGGCGAGGGCGCCCGGGTCGTCGATCTCCACCAGTTCGCTCACGTCGAGACCGGTGAGCACGCCGTTGCGGCTGCGCACCGAGGCGAGCGCCTGGCCTATGCCGCCGGCATCCGCCAGCTCGTTGGCGATGCGCAGGAGCGCGCGGCCCGATCCGTACTGCTCGATGCAGCCGTGGGCGCCGCAGCCGCAGGGCAGCCCGCCCGGCACGAGCCGCAGGTGCCCGAGCTCGGCACCCGCACCGAAGCCGCCGCGGAACAGACGGTCGCCGCTGACGATCGCGCCGCCCACCCCGGTGCCGATGGTGAGGATGACCATGTCGCTGACCAGGCGCCCGGCCCCGAAGCGGAACTCGGCCCAGCCGGCGGCGTTGGCGTCGTTCTCGACCACGATGGTGATGCCCAGTCGCTTCTCGAGCTTCTCGCGGAAGGGCTCGTTGCGCCAGCTGATGTTGGGGGCGTAGTAGACGATGGACTGCGCCGCATCGATGAACCCGGCGGCGGCCACGCCGACGGCCGAGATCTCCTCGCCCTGCGAGAGGTACTGCACCATCTCGACGACCGTGTCCTCGATCACCTGCGGCTCGGAGGCGGAGGTGGGCCGGCGGTCGTGCTTCACGATGTGACCGAACTCGTCGACCACCGCTCCGGCGATCTTTGTGCCACCGATGTCGATTCCGATGGCCCGCATGATGATGTTCCTTGTCTCCCGGAGTGAACGCGTCCAGGGAAGCCTCGGACGCACCAAGTAGAGTGTAGATGAGATGCACTCGACCGGTACCGAAGGAGCTGCCGTGGACCAGTATTTCGTCCCTCCCGTTGTCCCCGCCGATCCCACGGCGAACGCCACCGACCTGCTCATCGAGCGGGTGCGGCTCACTCCCGACGAACCTCTCTTCGCCGTGCCCGAGGGCGCGGGATGGCGCGACGTCACCGCAGCCGAGTTCCTCACCCAGGTGCGTGCCGTGGCCAAGGGCCTCGTCGCCGCCGGCATCGAGCCGGGCGACAAGATCGGCCTGATGTGCAAGACCCGCTACGAGTGGACGCTGATCGACTTCGCCACCTGGTTCGCCGGGGCCGTGCTGGTGCCGATCTACGAGACCTCCTCGCCCACCCAGCTGCAGTGGAACATGAGCGACTCGGGTGCCACCGCCGTCATCCTGGAGACCGCCGACAACTTCGCCCGCTTCGACGAGGTGCACGCCGACCTGCCGCTGGTCACGCGCGTCTGGCAGGTCGACCTCGGCGATCTCGACAAGCTGGCCGCCTCCGGCTCGGCCGTCTCCGACGAGGAGATCGAGCGCCGTCGCTCGATCGCCGTCGGTTCGGATCTCGCCACGCTCATCTACACCTCGGGAACCACCGGGCGCCCCAAGGGCTGCATCCTCACCCACTCGAACTTCGTGGAACTCTCGCGCAACGCCGCCGTCAGCATGAAGGACATCGTTCGGCCGGGTGCCTCGACGCTCCTGTTCATCACCACGGCCCACGTCTTCGCGCGCTTCATCTCGATCCTGAGCGTGCACGGCGGCGTGAAGGTGGGCCACCAGGCCGACACCAAGCAGCTTCTGCCGGCGCTCGGCTCGTTCAAGCCGACCTTCCTGCTCGCCGTGCCCCGGGTGTTCGAGAAGGTCTACAACTCCTCCGAGCAGAAGGCCGAGACCGGCGGCAAGGGCAAGATCTTCCGCAGTGCCGCCCACGTCGCGGTCGAGCACTCCGAAGCGCTCGACGCCGGACACGTGCCGCTGGGACTGCGGCTCAAGTTCAAGCTGTTCGACCGACTCGTCTACTCCAAGCTGCGCACCGCGCTCGGCGGCCGGGTGCAGTACGCGGTCTCCGGATCCGCTCCGCTCGGTCACCGTCTGGGGCACTTCTACCGCAGCCTCGGCGTCACGATCCTCGAGGGCTACGGCCTGACCGAGACCACCGCGCCGGCCACGGTGAACCTCACCGACAAGTTCAAGATCGGTACGGTCGGCCCTGCGCTGCCGGGTGTCGGCATCAAGATCGCCGACGACGGCGAGATCCTCGTCTCGGGCATCAACGTGTTCGCCGGTTACTGGAAGAACGACGAGGCCACCGCCGAGGTGATGGATGGCGAGTGGTTCAAGACCGGCGACATCGGCGCGCTCGACGACGAGGGATTCCTCACCATCACCGGCCGCAAGAAGGAGATCATCGTCACGGCCGGTGGCAAGAACGTGGCTCCGGCCGCGCTCGAAGACCCGATCCGCGCCAACCCGCTGGTGGGTCAGGTGGTGGTCGTCGGCGATCAGAAGCCCTTCATCTCGGCGTTGATCACTCTCGACTCGGAGATGCTGCCCGTGTGGCTGGCCAACAACGGTCAGTCGGCGACGCTCACCGTCGACGAGGCTGCGGTGAACCCCGCCGTCTTGGCCGAGATCCAGCGCGAGGTCGACGCGGCCAACACGCTGGTCTCCCGTGCCGAGTCGATCCGCAAGTTCGTGGTGCTCACCTCGGACTTCACCGAGGCGAGCGGCCACCTCACCCCGAAGCTCACGATCAAGCGCAACGTCATCCTGAAGGACTTCGCGCCCGTGATCGAGGGCATCTACAACGCGGCCCCCGCCACCGAGGGCCAGTCCCTGGTGCACTGACCGGTCAGCAGGGCTTCAGGTCGTCTCCGATCGTGTCAGGTCCGCCCAGGATCACGATCTTCGCGGGAGCGAGGCGGGTGATCTCGGCGATGACGGCCTGCGGGATGCAGTCTTTCCGAACCAGGTAGATCGGGTTTCCGTTCTTCCCGGCCACGGGCGCCGCGCTCAGGGCATCCGGGAACACCAGCCCGCTCGCGAGGTACACGGTCGTCGACGCGATGAACGCCTCCTTGTTGATGGCCGCCGCGGCCTCGAAACGGTCGGCTCCGGATGCCCGCGTCACCGTATACTTCGCCGCCAGCGACGCCTGCAGGGCCGAGCTCACCGAGGCCGGACCACCCGCGATGCGCACGTTCGCCACGCCGAGATCGTCGAAGAAGCCGGCTTCGGCCGTCGTCAACGCACTCTCCGCACCATTGACCAGGAGGACCGGTCCGTTCACTGCCACGGCGGCCGGCGAGGCGGCCAGAGCGTCGGGGAAGGTGGCTCCCGAGGCCACGTAGACCCACGGCGTGCTCGGCACCCCGAAGTCGGGGCTGGCGATGAGGTTCCGTGAGACCTCGAAACGGTCGGCACCCCCGATGCGCGAGACGGCGGCATCCGGGATCTTCTCGATCAGTCTGTCGGCCACCGATTCGTTGACCGAGTTCGCGCCGCCGACGATCACGATGTGATCGGGGTTCAGGCGCTGCAGCTCGGCGAGCGTGCCCGCTGTGAGCACGGCCGCCGGAGTGAGCAGTAGCGGCGCATTGTGCAGGCCCGCGACCGACCCGGCGCTCAGCGCATCCGAGAACTTCTCGCCGCTCGCCAGGTACACCGTGTTCGCGGTCGTGAACGCCGCCTTCGACACCTGTACGGCCTGGTCGTAGCGATCGGTTCCCTGCACACGGCTCACCACCGGCGGAGTCAGGGCGGACGCCGGAGCAACGACTCCCGCCGCCGAGGCGGCGAGGAGCAGGGCGCCGAGCCCGAGAGCTATTCAGAACCAGGTCGACTCGCGCACCTGGCGCATGGCCTCGCGACGGGAGGGCTTGTCGAGGCGGTCGAGGTAGAGCAGGCCGTCGAGGTGGTCGGTCTCGTGCTGCAGCGCCTGCGCGAGCACGCCCGTGCCCGAGACCTCCACCGGGTTGCCGTCGAGGTCGATGCCGGTCGCCCGGGCGAAGGGGTAGCGCGCCGTCTTGAACCAGAGGTCGGGCACCGAGAGGCAGCCCTCGTCGACCAGCTCGGGCTCCCCCGACACCTCCACCAGCACCGGGTTCAGGATGTAGCCCACCTCGCCGTCGACGTTGTAGCTGAAGGCCCGCAGGTTCACCCCGATCTGGGAGGCCGCCACCCCGGCTCGTCCCGGCACCTTCACGCTGTCCAGCAGGTCGTCGACCAGCCCGCGCACGCGGTCGTCGATGACGCCGATCGGGTCGGACACGGTCTTCAGCACGGGGTCGCCGAACAGGCGGATCTCACGGACGGTCACAGCGGGAGTTCACTTTCGGTGGAGAGGTGATGCGGGGCCCGAGACCCACGACGAGCACGGGCCCCGCATCCGGATCATCAGGCGTTCGGCGAGACGACCACGATCAGGTCGCCGGCCTCCACCTGCTGGGTCTTCGGGATGGCGAGCCGGGTCACGGTTCCGGCGACGGGCGTGGTGATCGCCGCCTCCATCTTCATGGCCTCGATGGTGGCGACGGGGTCGCCGGCAGCCAGCACGGCGCCCTGCTCGACCTTGAGGGTCACCACGCCCGAGAACGGGGCGGGCACCTGGCCGGGGATCGCGGCATCCGCCTTCTCGGCCGCCTTCGACTCGACCTTCACGGAGCGGTCGCGCACGTTCACCGGGCGCAGCTGGCCGTTGAGCGTGGTCATGACCGTGCGGAAGCCCTTCTCGTCGACCTCGCCGATGGCCTCGAGGCCCACGAACAGGCGCACGCCCTTGTCGATCTCGACCACGTGCTCCGTGCCCTGGTTGAGGCCGTAGAGGTAGTCGACCGTGTCGACCACCGAGAGGTCGCCGAACTGCTCGCGCTGCTGGTCGAACGAGGCCGTGGGCGCCGGGAAAAGCAGGCGGTTCAGCGTCGACTGGCGGGTGCGCGAGTCGGACTCCGGGGCGATCGCCGCCGCATCCGCCTCGCTCAGCGGGGTCACGCCCACGTTCACCGTGCGCCCCTCGAGCACCTTCGACCGGAACGGCTCGGGCCATCCGCCGGGCAGCTCGCCCAGCTCGCCGGCCATGAAGCCGATCACCGAGTCGGGGATGTCGTAGTTGCCCGGGTTCTCGGCGAAGTCGGCCGGGTCGGCCTTCACCGCCGCGAGGTGCAGGGCGAGGTCGCCCACCACCTTCGAGGAGGGCGTCACCTTGGGGATGCGGCCCAGGATGCCGTTCGCGGCCGCGTAGAGATCCTCGATGCGCTCGAAGTCGTCGGCCAGGCCCAGTGCGATCGCCTGCTGGCGCAGGTTCGACAGCTGCCCGCCCGGGATCTCGTGCTTGTAGACGCGACCCGTCGGGCCCGGCAGCCCCGACTCGAACGGCCGGTAGACCTGGCGCACGGCTTCCCAGTACGGCTCGAGGTCGCCCACCGCCTGCAGCGAGAGGCCGGTGTCGCGCTCGGTGTGGGCCATGGCTGCCACGAGCGCCGAGAGCGAGGGCTGCGACGTGGTGCCCGACATGGGGGCGGATGCCACGTCGACGGCGTCCGCGCCGGCCGCGGATGCCGCCAGCAGCGTGGCCAGCTGGCCTCCCGCGGTGTCGTGCGTGTGCACGTGCACCGGCAGGTCGAAGCGCTCCCGGAGCGCAGTGACGAGCTTCCCGGCCGCAGCCGGGCGCAGCAGACCGGCCATGTCCTTGATCGCCAGCACGTGCGCCCCGGCGGCGACGATGTCGTCGGCGAGTCGCAGGTAGTAGTCGAGCGTGTAGAGGTCTTCGGCCGGGTCGAGGAGGTCGCCGGTGTAGCAGACCGCCACCTCGGCGACGGTCGTGCCGGTGGCGAGCACCGACTCGATCGCCGGGCGCATCTGCGACACGTCGTTCAAGGCGTCGAAGATACGGAAGACGTCGACGCCGGTGGCGGCGGCCTCGCGCACGAACGCATCCGTCACCTCGGTGGGGTACGGGGTGTAGCCGACCGTGTTGCGGCCGCGCAGCAGCATCTGGATGGCCACGTTCGGCAGCGCCTCCCGCAGCGTCGCCAGCCGCTCCCAGGGGTCTTCGCCGAGGAAACGCAGCGCCACGTCGTAGGTGGCACCGCCCCAGGCCTCGACCGAGAACAGCTCGGGCGTCAGGCGGGCCACGTAGGGGGCGACCGCCACGAGGTCGCGGGTGCGCACCCGGGTCGCCAGCAGCGACTGGTGGGCGTCGCGCATCGTGGTCTCGGTCACGGCCAGCGCCGTCTGCGCGCGCAGGGCTGCGGCGAAGCCGGTCGGGCCGAGTTCGAGCAGCTTCTGGCGCGACCCATCCGGGGCCGGCGTCGAGAGGTCGATCGAGGGCAGCTTGGCCGAGGGCTCGACCGAACCCACACGGGCACCGTTGGGCTGGTTCACCGTCACGTCGGCGAGGTAGTTCAGCACCTTGGATCCGCGGTCCTTCGACTCGCGGCCGGCCAGCAGCTCGGGTCGCTCGTCGATGAAGCTCGTGCTGAGGTCACCCGCGGCGAACGAGGGATCGTCGAGCACGCCCTGGAGGAAGGGGATGTTCGTGGAGACGCCCCGGATGCGGAACTCGGCCAGCGCACGGCGGGCCCGGCGCACCGCGGTCGGGAAGTCACGGCCACGGCAGGTCATCTTGGCCAGCATCGAGTCGAAGTGCGGGCTGATCTGGGCGCCCACCGAGACGGTGCCGCCGTCGAGCCGCACACCCGCGCCGCCCGGCGAGCGGTACGCACCGATCTTGCCGGTGTCGGGGCGGAAACCGGCCGACGGGTCCTCCGTGGTGATGCGGCACTGCAGGGCGGCGCCGTGCAGCACGATGTCCTCCTGGTGCAGGCCCAGGTCGTCGAAGGTGCTGCCGCTCGCGATGAGCATCTGCGACTGCACGAGGTCGACGTCGGTGACCTCTTCGGTCACCGTATGCTCCACCTGGATGCGCGGGTTCATCTCGATGAACACGTGCTCGCCGGCCCGCGGGCCGACCGTGTCGACCAGGAACTCCACCGTTCCCGCGTTCACGTAACCGATCGAGCGGGCGAACTTGATGGCATCCGAGTGCAGGGCCTCACGCAGCTCGTCGGAGATGTTCGGGGCCGGCGCGATCTCGACGACCTTCTGGTTGCGGCGCTGCACCGAGCAGTCGCGCTCGAACAGGTGCAGGGTCTCCCCCGCGCCGTCGGCCAGGATCTGCACTTCGATGTGCCGGGGGCGCAGCACCGCCTGCTCCAGGAACATGGTCGGGTCGCCGAACGCGCTGTCGGCCTCGCGCATGGCCGCTTCGAGGGCGTCGCGCAGGTCTTCCTTGCTCTCGACCCGGCGCATCCCGCGCCCGCCGCCGCCGGCGACGGCCTTGGCGAAGATGGGGAAGCCGATGTCGTCGGCGCCGGCCAGCAGCTCCTCGATGTCACGGGTGGCAGGTGTGGAGCGCAGCACCGGGACGCCGGCCGCGATCGCGTGCTCCTTCGCCGTGACCTTGTTGCCGGCCATCTCGAGCACGTGCTCGCCCGGGCCGATGAAGGTGATGCCGTTCTCCGCGGCCGCCTTCGCCAGCTCGGGGTTCTCGGAGAGGAAGCCGTAGCCGGGGTAGATGGCGTCGGCGCCGCTCTCCTTGGCCACACGGATGATCTCGGACACATCGAGGTAGGCGCGCACCGGATGCCCGACCTCCCCGATCTGGTAGGCCTCATCGGCCTTGAGGCGATGCAGGGAATTGCGGTCTTCGTAGGGGAACACCGCGACCGTCTTGGCGCCTAGTTCATAGGCAGCCCGGAACGCGCGGATCGCGATCTCGCCGCGGTTGGCAACAAGGATCTTCGTGAACATCGAGACCTTTCAGGCGCATGCGCGTACAGCGAACAGTTAGGTTCTCTAAGCCTAGTGAAGGTAACGTTGGGGATTGTGCATGTACTCAGCGTCTCTTCCCTCAAGGGGGGTGTGGGCAAGACCACAGTGACGCTCGGTCTCGCTTCCGCCGCCTTCGCCAAGGGATTGCGAACCCTCGTCGTCGACCTCGACCCGCAGTCGGACGTCTCCACCGGCATGGATATCCGTGTCGCCGGGCATCTCAACGTGGCCGATGTGCTGGCCTCGCCCAAGGAGAAGGTCGTCCGTGCGGCGATCGCTCCCTCGGGCTGGACCAAAGACCGCGGTGGCAAGATCGACGTCCTGATCGGCAGCCCCTCCGCCCTCAACTTCGACGGGCCCCACCCGTCGATCCGCGACATCTGGAAGCTCGAAGAGGCCCTCGCCACGGTCGAGTCGGAGTACGACCTCGTGCTGATCGACTGCGCCCCTTCGCTGAACGCGTTGACGCGCACGGCGTGGGCGGCATCCGACCGCGTCTCGGTGGTCACCGAGCCCGGCCTGTTCTCGGTCGCTGCCGCCGACCGCGCGCTGCGGGCGATCGAGGAGATCCGTCGCGGCCTCTCCCCCCGCCTCCAGCCGCTCGGCATCATCGTGAACCGCGTGCGCTCGCAGTCGCTCGAGCACCAGTTCCGCATCAAGGAGCTGCGCGACATGTTCGGCCCTCTGGTGCTCTCGCCTCAGCTCCCCGAGCGAACCTCCCTCCAGCAGGCCCAGGGTGCCGCCAAGCCCCTGCACGTCTGGCCCGGTGAGGGCGCCCAGGAGATGGCCCGCAACTTCGACCTCCTGCTGGAGCGCGTGATGCGTACCGGCCGCGTCGGCGAGTACGCCGACCTCAAGGCCTAGGGTCCCGCCGGCGCGTCAGCCAGGACACGGCGGCGGTTGCGCGTTAGTGGTTGTCCGTAGCGACGGCGCGTCAGCGGTTGCGCGTCAGCCAGGTCACGGTGGATGTTGCGCGTAGCGATTGCGCGTTAGCCAGGACACGGCGGCGGTTGCGCGTAGCGATGGCGCGTTAGCGGTAATACGTGGGTGGCTTGTCCGGCTGTGCTAGCTGCCGGTGGCGCCGGGCTTCGCTCGGCGTCACCGGGCGGCGCCGGTCCCTGCCCGGCGCCGCGCGACATGTGAGCGCGCGGTCGAACGACCCGGCCTGCGGTCGGGCCGTTCGGCCACACGCTCACCTTGGGTCGTCGAAAAAGGCCCGAGACTCGAGACACGTCCCGAGGAACTTCGAAGGTGCAACTTCGTTTTCGTACCGACGTGTTGGCGAAGCGAGGGGCCGTACTCGACGACCCAGGGTGAGTGGGTGGCCGACGGGTGCGACCGCAGGCCGCGCCCGGCGACCGCGCGCTCACATGTCGCGCTGCGCCGGGCAGGGACCGGCGCAACCCGTCACGGCCGAGCGAAGCCCGGCCGCGACGGCAACTACACAGCCTTGCGCGCGGAGCGCCGTGCGGCGAGCTCGTCTTGCGGGTCGGCGACCACACTGTCGAGCTCGACGAGGGAGTTCTCGACCTCGCGGAGCACCTTGCCGACGGCGATGCCGAAGACGCCCTGGCCGCGGCTGACGAGGTCGATGACCTCGTCGTTGGAAGTGCAGAGGTAGACGCTGGCGCCGTCGGACATCAGGGTCGTCTGCGCCAGGTCGTTGATGCCGGATTCGCGCAGCTGGTTGATGGCCGTGCGGATCTGCTGCAGCGAGATGCCCGTGTCGAGCAGGCGCTTGACGAGCTTGAGAACCAGGATGTCGCGGAAACCGTAGAGTCGCTGCGAACCGGAACCGGCCGCACCGCGCACGGTGGGCTCGACGAGCGCGGTGCGCGCCCAGTAGTCGAGCTGGCGGTAGGTGATTCCGGCGGCGCGGGCCGCGACAGCACCCCGGTAGCCGGCGGCCTGATCGAGGTCGGGCAGCCCGTCCGTGAAGAGGAGGCCGAGATCGTAGCGAGAATCGTCGTTCTTGCTTATCTCGTTCATCAGGGCCTTCCATGGTGCGAGCACCGGGACATCCGGAACTCGTGTTCTGTGACCACGCTAGCGATGCCGGGACCCCGGGGCAACGACATCCCACTTCTGCCCCCGGCGTGTCGCCGTGGCGGACCGGATCGTTATCGAGTCGGCCGAGGCGTCACGGCGCGATCCGCCCCAGAGCCGAGCGGATGAGGCTGGACCGCACGATCTCGAGCTGCCCGGCGATCTCCACCGCCATCTCGGCCACTTTGGCGCGGCTGGAGGGATCCCGGCGGCGCGCCACCGGCATCAGAGCGCTCTCGATCAGGCCGAGTTCGCGCTCGGTGGCCTGCCGGAAGCCGCGCAGGTGCCGCGGCTCGATGCCGCTGCGCTGCAGTTCGACCAGCGCCTTCAGCACCACCAGCGCGTCTTCGCCGTACGTCTCGGCCGGCGTGAGCACCGACGCGGAGAAGGCATCCTGCACGAGCATCGGCGTGGCGCCGGCGGCCTTCGTGAGCTCGTCGCGGCTCATCCGACGGCCGGACTGCAGGATGGAGGCGCCACCGGCGAGGCCGGCACCCGGCATCGGCGGGTTCAGCCCGGCATCCAGATCGGCCAGGTAGTCCTTGATCACGGCCAGCGGCAGGTAGCAGTCGCGCTGCAGGCTCAGGATGAGGCGCAACCGGCTCAGGTCGTTCTGCGAGAACTTGCGGTAGCCCGACTGGGTGCGGGAGGGATGCACCAGACCGCGCTCCTCGAGGAACCGCAGCTTCGAGGGCGTGAGTTCGGGGAACTCGGCGGTGAGCTTGGAGAGCACCTGCCCGATGCCGAGGAGCTGAGCGGATCCGGCGGCGGAGTCGGCGGCCGAGGCCGGTGCTGCGGAGCGGACCGGCTCGTCGGAGGCAGCGTTGGATCGAGACCCCGAACGGCGAGGTTCTGCGGCGGGCGGCACTACTGCCCTGCGGAGGTCACCACGTCGATGCGTGATGGGTAGAACGTGAGGCGGAACTTTCCGATCTGCACCTCGGCGCCGTCGTCCAGCAGAGCCTCGTCGACCCGCACGCCTTCGACGTAGGTGCCGTTCAGCGAGCCGAGGTCTTTCACACCGAAGGTGTGGCCGTGGCGGGTGAACTCCGCGTGGCGGCGCGAGACGGTGACGTCGTCGAGGAAGATGTCGGCGTTCGGATGACGCCCGACCGTGCTGACGGTCGTGTCGAGCAGGAACCGGGCGCCCGAGCTGGGCCCGCGCCGAACGATCAGCAGAGCCGAGCCCGAGGGCAGCGCGCCGATGGCCTCGAGCTCTTCGGTGGAGACGCCACCCTCGAGTGCCGCGAGCTGAGCGGCGAACTCTCCGGTGAGCGAGAGCGTGGTGTCGGCCGAGTTCGCGGGGACGGGGATGCTCGTCGTGTGATCGGTGTTCGAATCGTTCGTCATCCAGCTGCCCTCCTTGCTGTGACCAGCGTAGCCGATGAGAGGCCTTCTCCGACCCGCGAGTTCCCCGCATGATCGCCGTACGGTCACCTACACTTCTGCCATGGCTCCCTTGTTCGCGGCTCTGTGGGTTCTCGGGGCGGTCTGCCTGCTGGTGTGGGTGCTCTCACTGGTCACCCGCGAGTACTCCTGGGTCGACCGGATCTGGTCGGTCATCCCCCTCGTGTACGTGTGGATCTTCGCCGCATCCGCGGGCTTCAGCGACCTGCGGCTGAACCTGATGGCGACCGTCGTGACGCTGTGGGGCGCTCGCCTCACCTTCAACTTCTCGCGCAAGGGCGGCTACGCCCGGGGTGGCGAAGACTACCGGTGGGCGATTCTCCGAAAGCGGATGCCGCCGGCCGCGTACCAGCTCTTCAACCTGTTCTTCATCACGATCTACCAGAACATCATCCTGTTCCTGATCGCGATGCCGGCGTTCATGGCGTACGAGCACCGCGCGACGCCGTTCGGCTGGCTCGACATCGCCCTGCTGGTGCTCTTCCTGGCCTTCCTGGTGGGCGAGACGGTCGCCGACCAGCAGCAGTGGGACTTCCATCAGTGGAAGAAGGCCGAGACCGCCGCCGGCCGCGAGGCCCGGCCGCGCTTCCTGCAGACCGGGCTGTTCCGCTTCTCCCGGCACCCGAACTTCTTCTTCGAGCAGGCCCAGTGGTGGGTGTTCTTCCTGATCGGCTCCGTGGCCGCAGGCAGCGTGCTGCAGTGGACCGCCGCCGGCGCCGTCCTGCTCACCCTGCTGTTCATCGGCTCCACCGTGTTCACCGAGAGCATCTCGGCCTCCCGGTACCCGGAATACGCGGATTACAAGAACAGAACGTCCGCGCTCGTCCCCTGGTTTCCCAGGAAGACGAACGCGGACGCTCCGGTTGCCGCGGCGAACTAGCTAGTTGACCTCGAGCGGGTTGCTGCCGTTGCGGCCCTGCTCGCCCTGGTCGAGCGTGGCGATGGTCGCGATCTCCGAGTCGGTGAGCGAGAAGTCGAGGATGTCGAAGTTCTCGGCCATCCGCTCCTTGTTGTTGCTCTTCGGGATGACGATGTTGCCCACGTCGAGGTGCCAGCGCAGGATCGTCTGCGGCACGGACTTGCCGTGCGCCGAGGCGATCGCGGCGAGCTCTTCGGACTCGTTGATCTTGCCCTGGCCGAGGGGGCCCCAGGCCTCGATGGCGATGCCCTTCTCCGCGGCGTAGGCGCGCAGTTCGGCCTGCTGGAAGTCGACGTGCAGTTCGACCTGGTTGACGGCCGGGACGATGCCGGTCTCGCTGATCAGGCGGTCGAGGTGGTCGACCGTGAAGTTGGAGACGCCGATGGCCTTCGCCTTGCCCGACTCGAGGATGCCCTCCAGGGCACGCCAGGCCTCGATGTAGGTGTCGCGCTCGGGAGTGGGCCAGTGGATGAGGTACAGGTCGACGTAGTCCTGACGCAGGCGGGCGAGGCTCTTCTGGAAGGCCTCGGGCGCGTTCGTCTGGTCGTCGTTCCAGAGCTTGGTGGTGATGAAGAGCTCGTCGCGCGCGATGCCCGACTCGTGCACGGCGTGGCCGACGCCCTCTTCGTTGTGGTAGATCTTCGCGGTGTCGAGGTGACGGTAGCCGACATCGAGCGCATCGCGCACGATGCGGTTCGTCTTGTCGGGGTCGACCTTGAAGACCCCGAAGCCGAGCTGGGGGATCTCCACACCGTTGTTCAGGGTGACGAGGGGAACTGCGTTTTCAGTCATTCCCCAACCCTATTCCGCGGGGCCGACATCCGGGCCGTCCGTGTCGCTCACGAGCGTCTGCACGATGAGATCGAGCACCGCCTCGCCGTAGGCGTCCTCCGCGGTCTCGGCCTCGTAGGCGCGCTCGACGCCGCGCACCACCGCGGTCACCACGAACAGGCCGTCCACCGCCTCCAGCCGCCGGAAACCGTCGCGCAGCAGCTCGCGCAACTGCGCCTCGTGCGGCAGCCAGAGCGTGTCGGCGAGGGCCACCGAGTCGAGGGCCCACTCCGTGGTCCCGTTGAAGCCGATCTGCCGGCCCGTGGGGAACTCGTGCACCTCGACCGTCATCTCGCTCACGGTGAACACCTCGTCCGCCCCCTCGGCGGTCTCGATCCGGAACGCGTCTCCGGAGCGCGGATGCCAGCGCAGTCCGGCGGTGCGAAGGGCGCGAGCGAGCTCTGGGGTGATCATCTGCCCATCATTCCAGCGTCGGCACCGTACCGCCGGGGCGGAATGCCGGATCGTTGGCTAACGTGGAGGTACCGGGGATCCCCCGTCACCACGGGAGACGGCCCCACTCACCACGAGAAACGGCACCGCAGAATTGGCACTTGAGCGACGGACCTTCCTGGCAGGCGCGGTCTCCGCGGTCTCGCTGGCCGCGCTGGCCGCGTGTACGCCGATGAAACCCGTGCCCACCCCCACCGCCACGCCGACGCCGGTGCCGCTCTCCCCCGTGCCGCAGCCGGCCGCCTTCCTGCGGAGCTCCTGGGCCACCGATCCGTTCTCGCTGGGTTCGTTCAGCATGACGCCGGTGGGAGCCAGTCCCGCCGACCGCGCGACACTGCGCGAGACCGTCGCCGACCGGGTGTTCCTGGCCGGTGAAGCCCTCTCGAGCGAATACCCGGGCACGGTGATCGGCGCGGCCGCCTCGGGTGACGCCGCCGCCGAACGGGTGACCGCCCTGGCCGAGCCCGGAGAGCGGATCGCGGTGGTGGGCGCCGGTCTGGCCGGCGCCACCGCCGCCCGCGCCCTGGCCGACGCCGGATTCGACGTGGTCGTGATCGAGGCCCGCGATCGGGTCGGCGGCCGCATCGACACCCGGGACGAGGCCGGCTGGCCGTTCCCGGTGGAGCTCGGCGCCGCATCCGTCTCGGGTGACGGGCTCGACGGCCTGCTGCTCGCGAACGAGGTCGACACGCTGACGCTCGACGCGAGCCGGGAGATCCGCACGGCCGAGGGCGCGACGGTGCCGCCCTCCAGCACGGGTCCGGATGCGGTCGCCGCCGCCGTGGCCTGGGCCAAGGCGCAGCCCGCCGATTCCTCGCTCGCCTCGGCCCTGTCGGCATCCGGGGCTTCGGAGCTCTCGACCGAGCCCGCCGCCGACGGCGTCTCGCCCTCCGACCAGCTCACGCACTACCTCGACACCACCATCGCCAGCCGGTACGGCTCAACCGCCTTCCGGCTCTCGGGCAGCTACGGCCTCGACAAGGCGGGCCTGGTGGACGGCACCGGCCTGATCGTGGGCGGGCTCTCGACGGTGGTCGCGAACGCGGTCAGCGATCTGGACGTGCTGCTCTCGGCCACGGTCATCCGCATCGCGTACGACGACGACGGGGTGAGCCTGCGGCTCGGCACCGGGGAATCGCTGTCGATCGACCGGGTGGTGGTGACCGCACCGATCGGCGTGCTGCAGGCGGGGACGATCGAGTTCGATCCCCCGCTGCCCGATGCCGCGCAGGCGGCGATCGAGGCGCTCGGGATGGGCACGCTCGAGCAGCTCTGGCTGCGGTTCGACGAACCGTTCTGGTCGACCGAGGCGACCGTGCTCTCGGTGATCGACGAGACCTCCGAGGTCGCGGAGTGGATCAACCTGCTGCCCTCGACCGGTCAGCCGATCCTGATCGGGCTGACGGCGGCGGACGACGTTCCGGTGACCGGAACGCAGAGCGACGCCGACTTCATCCGGGCGGCGCTGGTGAGTCTGGAACCGTTCGTCGACGACTCGCTCCGGCCCACCGCGACGCCGGCGGCCTGAGCCGGCTGAGCCCCACCAGGCCGGCGGTGATGCCCGCGAACAGGCCGAGCGCGATGCCGCAGTACATCAGGAACTCCAGTGGCCCGCTGACCTGATCCGGGTCGAGGAAGAAGTACGGGTACCAGCGCACGATCGACCCGCGGATGAGCGTGAACACGCCCCAGACCACGGGGAAGATCAGCACCAGGGGAACCAGCCGCCAGAGCAGACGGCGCCGGCCGACGCCGATCAACCAGTCCAGCAGCATGTACGACGGGATCCAGAAGTGCAGCACCTGGCTCGACCAGGGCACGTCGATGCGGTAGTTGTGGCTGCCGGCCTGCGACACGATCAGGCCGAACACGATCCCCGACACCATCACGTAGGTGGTGGAGCCGGCCCGGATGCTGCTGAGGAAGCGCCCCACGACGTGACCGCGCAGGAGCAGCACCCCGGAGACGCCGAGCACGATCACGTTCAGCAGGTTCGACTGGAAGGTGAAGTAACTGAAGTAGTTCACCGTCGAGAAGGTGCTGAAGCCGAGCACGTAGTCGAAGTCGAAGATCAGCGCCACGGCTCCGAGCACCGCGACGGCGAGGCGCACGAGCGCGGCTGCACGTCGCACACGGGCTCCGGACGCTGTCATCCATTCGAGGGTAGTCGGTCCGGCCGGTGCCGGACGTCACGCGGGCGCGCGTGCATCCCACCCATCCATCCGACCGCCCGCTCCGAACACTGCGCATGACCGATTCCTGGGCACGGCAGCGGTCCGCCTACTCGCCGTTCCCGCTCGACGGGAGTCCGGAGCGCTTCGGCCTGGTGGCCCGCACGCTCGCCACCGCACTGGGCGAGGTGACCGTGTACACCGAGCAGCGCACCATGGGCGGCCGCACCGCCGTCGTGCTGCTGCACGGCGCCGCAGGATCGTGGACGACGTGGACGCCGTTGCTGCGCGCCGCAGCCGACAGCGCGGGCGGGGCCTTGCGCGATCCGGTGCTGATCGACCTCCCCGGCTGGGGCGCGTCACCCCTGCCCGACGACCGATCGCTCCGCACCGTCGACGGGTACGCGCGGATGATCGCCGCGGTGCTGCGGGAGCTCGGTTACCACGAGTGGATCGTGCTGGGCCACTCGCTCGGTGGTTTCATCGGCCTGCACCTCGCGGCGGTCGAGACCGAGGCGACGAAGGCGGTCGCCCTCGTCTCCCCCACCACCTTCGCGGTGGCCGAGGCGTCGCGCGACCCGGAACTCGGGCGGCGCACGGTGCCCTCGTTCGTGGGACTGCTCACGGTGATGCGGGCCTTCGCGCCGCTCGGGCGCACGGCGTCGGCGCTGCTGCGCGCGGCCGGAACCCTCGGGCTGCTGCGGCGGATCGTGTCGCCGCTGTTCGCCGAGCCGTCGCGGATCGATGCGAGCGTCGTTCAGGCGCTGGCCCGGGAAGTACGGCCGAAGGCCTTCCTTCTGGCGGCGCGCGAGGCCGCGCGCTACGACGCCGTGCGCTGGCGGCGCATCCGGGTGCCGGTGCGAGTCGTGCACGGTATGCGGGACGCCTTCGTGACGGCCTCGGACGACCACGGGCTGTCGAACACCGTGCACGACCTGCGTGTGACCGTGCTTCCGGAGGCCGGGCACTTCGGTCACGTCGAGTCGCCGTTCGCCGTGCTCGACGCGGTCGGCGAGGTGCTGCCCCGGCAGCGCGGGGCCTCCCGCTACTGACCGACCCGCCCGCATTCCGGGGCGGGCTCGGGGCTCGTCTCAGCGATCCCCGGCGAACGACCGAGCGAGGAAGGCCGCCTCGGTGCGGGAGGCCGTCTTCGTCTTGCGCAGGATGTTCGACACGTGCACGCTCGCCGTCTTGGAGCTGATGAACAGCCGTTCGGCGATCTGCCGGTTGCTGAGCCCCTGCGAGAGCAGATCGAGCACCTGCCGTTCGCGCTCGGTGAGGTCGTCTTCGACGGTGCGCAGCACCGGGGCGGTCGCCGCGACGGCGGTCGCATCCGTCGCCCCCGATGATCGCTCACCCGCAGACGCCCTGGCGTTCGCCCGCACCAGGCCGAGCCGACGTTCCAGATCGATGACGGCGTTCAGGATGAGGCCGTGGCCGATGGCCTCGGCCCTCTCGCGGGCGGCTTCGGCCGCCGCCTGCGCCGCCCCGCGATCGCCGCCGACGGCCAGCGCCTCGGCCCAGCGCAAGCGGGTGTACGGCTCCAGGCGAGCAGGAGCACCCGGTGCCGCCGCAGCGGTCGTCGCCGCCTCCCACGCCGACGGATCGGCACCGGGCACGTCGCGGGCCGCCGCCCAGGTGGGAGGGGTGCCCGCCCCGCCCGCGTCGCTCCCGACGGCGCCGGCGGCACCCGCACGCGCGAGCTCGGCCTCGAAGACCGCCACGAACGCGGGTGCGGTGGGCCAGAACGCGACCTCGGCCAGCAAGTCGCGGAGCCGCGCTTCGAGCACCTCGGGCGGCGCGCCGAGTTCGAGGCCCGCCGCCTCGGCGCGGGCGAGCACGTGCGCCGCCGACGCGAGCAGGGGGAGGTCGTAGGCCGCGAAACCCCGGTGACCGGGATCGATGACGGCCGCCACCTCCGCCCAGGCACCGGCCAGATCGTCTCGGGCCAGGGCGATCTCCACAGCGACCAGCGCCAGGGTGGCCCGCGACTGCGCGTCGATCCGCGTCTGCAGCAGCAGCCCGGGCCGCCAGGCTCGCAACAGCTTCTGGGCGGCGGCGGTGTCGCCGCTCCACAGGGTGGTCTGCAACTTCATCATCTGCAGGTGGGCGCTGAAGCCGATCGGCGGCTCGAGCTCGAGCGCCCGGTCGAGGAGTTCCTCGGCCCGGGCGGTGCGACCGAGGGCGAGCAGCGGCGCGATCACGTTGGCCAGCAGCATCACCCCCGATGTGCGCTCCACACCGCGCCGGCGGGCGAACTCGACGCCCTCGTCGGCGATCACGACGGCCTCCTCGAACCGGCCCAGGAGGTGCAGCGCGTCCGATTGATTGACCAGGTAGCGCAACTGGGCCGAGTCGTTCCCCTCGGCCAGCCCTCCGGCCAGCGCCAGGTCGGCGAGGCCCGCGTCGATCTCGCCGACGGAGAGCCGGGAGAACCCGCGGATGTTCGCCGCCACCGACCTCCGGGCCGTCGACCCCACGTCTTCCGCCTCGCCGAACGCGGCGTCCGCCGTGGCGATCGCCTCGGTGAAGCAGGCGTCGAGCATCAACCGGGCGGCGAGTTCGCCGAGCACGTTCGCGCGGAGCACGCTGCGCGGCTGGCCCTCGAGCACGGCCAGAGCGCTGCGCAGCAGCTCCACCGAGCCGGTCTGGCCGAGGTTGGCCAGGAACGACGCCTTGTCCCGCAGCATCCGCGCGTACAGCGCCGGATGCTCGGCCGGCGTCGTCGAGGCCAGCGCCTCGTCGATCAGGGCCACGGCCCGATCGCTCTCCCCCGCGTTCCGGAGGATGTACGCGGTCTCCGACAGCAGCTCGCGGCGACCGAGGCCCGCCAGCGCCTCGGCGTCGGGCACCTGATCCCAGAGCTCGAGGGCACGCTCGCCCATCCGCGCAGCCGTCGCGCTCGCGAACGAGGCGCGCGCCTGCGCCATGGCCACCAGGGACGCCGAGAAGGCGGCCCGCAGGTTGTGGGCCGCCATCCAGTGGTACGACACGGCGGTGGCGTCGCCGTGCTCGTCCAGGGCGCGCGCGAAGGCGGTGTGGAAGCGGATCCGCTCCCCCGGCAGCAGTTCGTCGTGCACCGCCTCGCGCACGAGCGCATGCCGGAAGGTGTAGCCGGTGTCGTCGGCGACCAGCAGGCGCGCCAGAACCGCCTCCCGCACCGCGGCCTCGAGGGCCTCGACGGGGGTGTCGGCCACCGCCACCAGCAGTTCGTGCTCCACGCGCACTCCACCGGCCGCCATCAGCCGCAGCACCTTCTGGGCCGGATCGCCCAGCATCTCGTACCGGGCGAGCAGGATCTCACGGAGCGTGTCGGGCACGCTCTCGACCGACACGACGTCGCAGCCGATGATCTCCTCGACGAAGAACGGCACGCCGTCGGTGCGCTGCAGCACGATCTCGAAGTCGCCCGGTTCGAGCGGCCCGTCGCGCAGGGCGGAGATCAGGCGGCGCACCTGGCGTCGGTTCAGCCGCGCGAGCTCACGGCGCACCACCCGGCGGTTGCGATCGAGCTCCGGAATCCACGAGCGAAGCGGATGCCCGCGCCCCAGCTCGTCGCTGCGATAGGTGAGCACGAACAGCACCCGCGCCTGCTCCATCACCCGCAGCACGAATCGCACCAGGCTGAGGGTGGCCTGATCGGCCCAGTGCAGGTCTTCGATCACGACGACCACGGGCCGATCCACGGCTGCGGCCTCCAGCGCCGTGGCCACGGCGTCGTAGAGCCGATCCGCACCGCCCAGCGCTCCGGCTGCGGTGGGCCCGACGCCGCCGGTGCCGGCATCCGGCCCGTCTCCGCGCAGTTCGGGCAGCAGCACGGCGAGCGAGTCGCGCGCCGGCCCGGCCGAGAGCGCGAGCGCCTCGAGGCCCACGTCGGAGGCGAGCGCGCGCAGCAGCGCCACCACCGGGGCGTAGGGCGGGGCGTCGCGCTCGAGGTCGATGCACTGGCCCCGCAGCACGAGCGTGCCCTCGGGCAGGCCCTCGAGGAACTCGGCCACCAGCCGGGTCTTGCCGATGCCGGCCTCGCCGCTCAGCACCACCGCCCGCGTCGCGCCCGAGCGCGCCTGCCGCAGGGCGTCGCCGAGCGACTCGAGATCGCTTTCGCGACCGATCATCGAGGCGGTGGAGGTCATGCCCCCATCGTGCCATCGGCCGCCGACAGTCGCCGGATGAGCCGGATCACCCGCCTGGACGTGTGCTCCGCGGGAACCTGCTGGTCGATCCGCTCGGCGATCACCCGGCGCTGCTCGAGCTCACGGCTGAACCGCTCCTGCTCGGCCTGGTACAGCCACGGGAACGAATACTCGGTGACCTGCATGACGTCCTCCCTCTCTCGGAGTCTCTCGATGGTTCGAGAGTGCGCTCTAAGGAGGAGGGAGGACATCGGGCGAATGCCCTAGCTCACGACCGGATGCCGTGAGCCGGGCTCAGTCGGCCGGGTGTCGGTCGGCCGGGTGTCGGTCGGCCGGGTGTCGGTCGGCCGGGTGTCGGTCGGCCAGGCGTCAGTCGGCCAGGATGAGGTACAGCGCGCGCCGCGCCTCGTCGAGCTTCTCGGTGGCCTGAGCGCGCTGCTCGTCGGTCGCCGCGAAGCGGAACTGCTTGAGCACGCCCATCAGCTTGCCGAGGCTCGCCTGGAACTCGGTGTCGGCCGCCGAGGTGCCGGCCGTGGCCTGCCAGGCCCGGTCGAGTTCCTCGGCGTGCTCGGCCACGTAGGCCTTGCCGCCGTCGGTGAGCTCGAACTCGGTGCGCTTGCCGTCGCCGGTGGCGACGATGAGTTCTTCGTCGACGAGCTGCTGGAGGGTGGGGTAGACCGAGCCGGGGCTCGGGCGCCAGACTCCCCCGGTCTTCTCGGCGATGGCCTTGATCAGGCCGTAGCCGTTCGAGGGTGCCTCGGCGAGGAGGGAGAGGATGGCCGAGCGCACGTCGCCGCGGCTGGCCCGCTGCGGCCCGCGCGGACCGAATCCGGGGCCGAAGCCTCCGAAACCGGGCCCGCCGGGACCGAAGCCGGGACCGAACCCGCGCTGGCCGTGGCCGCGCGGGCCCCGCGGGGCGAACTCGTGAGGGGCACGGCCGGAACGGCGACCCCAGGACGGTGAATCGTTGTGGTGTGTGTCATGAATGCTGTTCATGTCGCAGACCGCCTTTCAAGAAATGAGGTTTGTGTACCGCGATTGTTCGCGATGTGTTAAAGATATATCGCCCATTCGTGAAAGTCAAGTCACCGATATATCTTTTATTATCGGCGACCTACTCGGAAGTCATACCCGCGGTGGGTCTCAGGCAGGTGCGGGCCGCCGTCGGGGAACATCCGCTCGCGCAGCGTCTCACCCTCGTACTCCGATCGGGCCAGGCCGCGCTCGCGCAGGACGGGCAGGATGAGGTCGATCAGGTCGTCGTAGGTGTCCGGGGTCATGTGCGGCTGGATGAGGAATCCGTCGACCCCGGTCGCCTCGACGAACTCCTGGATCTGATCGACCACCTCCTCCGGCGATCCCACGAACACGCTGCCGTTGATGCCCGTGCGCCGGAAGTTCTCCAGCACCTCGCGCACCAGCGGTGCGGGCTTGCCGTCCTTGCCGAGGTAGCGCTCGAGGTTCGACTGCCCCATCTCGGTGGTGGTCTGCGCGATCGGCCGATCCGGATCCAGCGCCAGCAGGTCGACACCGGTGTTGCCCGCATAGATGGCCGCCGCACCCTCCGGGGTCGACATCGCGAGCATCTCCTCGTGCTTCGCCCAGGCCTCGGCGCTGGTCGGCGCCGTGATGAACAGCGCGCCGACGAGGATCTTGATCGCGTCGGCGGGCCGGCCGGCCGCGACGGCGCTCTCCCGGATGCCGGCCACGTTCGCCGCCACCGTCGCCGGTTCTCCCCCACCCACGAACACGGCTTCGGCGTTGCGCCCCGCGAAAGCCCGGCCGCGCCCCGAGGCACCGGCCTGCACCAGCAGCGGCGTGCGCTGCGGCGACGGCGGCAGGTTCAGGATGCCGTCGGTTCGGAAGTACGGCCCGTCGTGGTGCACGAGGTGCACCTTCTCCGGATCCGCGTAGGTCGCGTTCTCCTTGTCGAGCACGAGCGCGTCGTCCTCCCACGATCCTTCCCACAGCGTGAGGCTCACGTCGACGTAGTCCTCCGCCATGTCGTAGCGCAGGTCGTGAGCGATCAGCTCCTTGCCCATCAGGGCCGCCGCCGTGGCCCCCGAGGAGCCGGTGACGATGTTCCAGCCGATCCGGCCGTCGGTGAAGTGGTCGAGGGTGGCGAACCGGCGGGCGTTCGCCGCGGGCGGCTCGACCGTCGTCGAGGTGGTGAGGATGAAGCCGAGCCTCTCGGTCGCCGCCGCGAGTGCCGAGATCAGGGGCATCGGATCGCCGTGCGGGATCCCGCGCCCCTCGCGCACCGAGGCCTCGATCAGCTCGCCCTCGAGGGCCGGGAAGCCGTAACTGTCGGCGAGGAAGAGGAAGTCGAGCCGGGCGTCCTCGAACTTCTTCGCCAGCGCGGTCCAGTGCGAGAGCTTGGTGAAGTTCGCCGACTCGTCCCGCGGATGCTGCCACGCCGAGCCGACCGTGCCGTTGGGGCCGATGTACTGGAAGATGCCGAGAAGAAGAGGAGTCATGACTATATTTATGTCATAAATATTTTTCGGGCAGATTTCGGGAGGTTTCGCCGGTATGACGACGGGCCGTGAGCGCTCGACCGCACCGCTCGACGAGGAGGCCGAGACGATGGGGGCGCGCATCCGTTCCCTGCGCAAGGAGCGCGGTCTCACCCTGGTGCAGCTCGCGGAGCTCGTCGGGATGTCGCAGCCCTTCCTCAGCCTGGTCGAGCGCGGCCACGCCCGGCTGAGCCTCGCCTCGATGGCGAAGCTGTCCACCGCCCTCGGCGTGCGCTCGGGGTCGTTGCTGGCCCGACCTCCGGCGGGCCGGCACACGGATGCCCGTGTCGACGTGGTGCTGCGGGGCGACGATCCGCGCGAACGAACGGGTGACCGCACCGTGTGGCAGCTCGCGCAGCTGCCCGGCGGCCTGTTCGGCACCGAGTTTGCCGGCACCGAGACCGTCTTCTCGGAGTACGCCGTGCACGAGGAGGACGAGTTCCTCTACCTGCTCGACGGCGTGCTGGAGGTGGGCCTGGCCGACGGCGTCGTGCACCGCCTGCAGCGCGGTGACAGCATCGCCGTGGCCGCCGGCACCGCGCACGGCTGGCGGGCCGTCGACGCCGGGGGCTACCGCGTCGTCACGGTCACCTCAGGCGACCACGGTCACGCCGGCGACTAGCCGGCGCAGGCATCCATCCGGCTTCCCGCAGCGCGGGCGAGGTCAGGTCGGCGTGCGCTCGGAGTCGAAGCGGGCACGCCAGGCCGCGTTCATCGGGAACAGCCCCTCGATCGCCTGCCCCGCGGCGACCTGAGCCGCGATCCACTCGTCCTCGATCTCCTGCGCGAGGGCGGCGTCCACGATCTCCTCGACGATCCCCGGCGGGATGACGACGACCCCGTCGGAGTCCCCGACGATCACGTCGCCGGGGCACACCGTGGCGCCACCGCAGGCCACCGCCAGGTCGGTGTCCCACGGCACGTGCTTGCGCCCGAGCACGGCCGGGTGCGCTCCCTGCGAGAACACGGGGATGCCTACGGCGGCCACGGCGTCGTAGTCGCGCACGCCCCCGTCGGTCACGATCCCGGCGGCGCCGCGCGCGTGGGCGCGGAGGGCGAGGACGTCGCCGAGGGTTCCCGAACCGGCCTCGCCGCGCGCCTCGATGACGATCACCTCGCCCGCGCCGACGGTGTCGAAGAGGCGCTTCTGCGCGTTGTGGCCGGCGCCGTGCGAGGCGAAGAGATCCTCCCGGTTGGGAACGAAGCGGAGCGTCCGTGCCACCCCGACGAGCTTTCCCGTGCCCGGGAGGGGCCGCACGCCGTCGATGGCGACGTTGTCGAGCCCGTGCCGGCGCAGCTGGGCCGAGAGCCCCGCCACCGGGGTGCGCTCGAGCTTCCGCCGCAGCTCGGCGGGCAGCGCGCCGTCTGCCGAATCGGACACGCGATCAGTGCACACCGAGGTAGTCCTCCAGGGTCGCCGGGTTCGCGCTGATCAGCGGCTCGCGCACCGGTTCGTCGGGGAACCCGCTCGCCTCGAAGAACCATCGCCGCGAGGCGGGCATCCCCCACAGCTGGGCGCGACGCGGATCGGTGACCTCCCAGCGGATCGGCGGGGTCTCCAGGTCGATGAACTGGTAGTGCGAGTTGAACAGCTCGACCCGGTGCTGATCGGGGTCGCGGAGATACAGGAACAGCGCGTTGCTCAGGCCGTGCCGGCCGGGGCCGCGGTCGATCTCGTCGCCCGCGCCGAGGGCTCCGGCGACATCCGCGGCGTGGATGATCGCCGTGGCGTCGGGCACCGCGAAGGCGAAGTGGTGCAGCCGAGGGCCCCGGCCGTTCGTGAACACGAGGTCGTGCGTGTTGCCCTTGACCTCGAGCCAGGTTCCCCAGAGCTCGTCGGAGTCGGGCGTCGCGGTGTACTCCGACATCCGCATGCCGAGGGCCGACCAGAAGTCGGTCGCCCCCTGCACGTCGTGCGTGACGACCTGGAAGTGGTCGAGGCGCTGCGGAGCGCCCGCGACGAACCGGTCGTACGCCTGGTACTGGCGCGGCACGACGTCCATCGAGCTGGTGAGCTCGATGTGCGTGCCGACCGGGTCGCGGAACTGCAGGGTCTCGCCCTGGAACGGCCGCTCCAGGCGCCGGTGGTCGAGGCCGTTGCTCGCGCAGAACCGCTCGGCGGCCACGATGTCGGCGTCCGTGCGCACGCGCAGCCCGACGTGCAGCGCCTGAGCGGTGGCCGCCTGCTCGAGCACGAGGCTGTGGTGCGCGGCCTCCTCGAGGCCTCGGAGGTAGACGGCATCCGAGGTCTCCTCGCTCACCACGAGACCGACGACATCGCGGTAGAAGTCGCGGCTGCGGTGCAGGTCGGTGACGGCGAGCACCGTGTGGCTCGCACGGGTGATCGAGAACTCCGGATGCTGGTTCCAGACCGGAAGGGTCATGACGGGCTCCTTGTCAGGGCGATGGTCGATCAGATCGGGAGGTTGAACAGGCGCTTGGCGTTGCCGGAGAGCACGGCCTCGCGATCGGCGTCGGAGAGCTCGATCCCGCTCTTCAGGAACTCGACACCCTGCCCCATCCAGGAGTAGAAGACGGGGAACGACGAGCCGAACAGGTAGTGGTCGGCGCCGTTGATCGTGATGGCGGCCTCCACCTGCTCCTTGCCCCAGGAGTGCGGGTGGGTCATGTCGAAGAAGATGTTCTCGTCGAGGTACTGCTTGATCTTGTCGCCGCCGGTGGGGTCGAGCCGCTGCATCGCCTCGGCCTTGTTCGAACGGTGCGGCGTCAGCAGCGCGGTGCTGGCGAACCAGTTGCCGCCGAACATGGTGTGGATGAAGCGCAGTCCCGGCATCCGGTCGAACATGCCGCTGAAGAGCTCGCGGCCGACGGCCACTCCCTGGTCCAGGATGCGGCCGTACTCCCGGCGCAGGTTCGTGTAGTCGATGACGGATCGCCACTCCACGGGAAGCGGGGTGTGGTGCACGACGACGGGGATGTCGAGCTTCTCGATGGCCTTGAGGTAGGGCTCGAACACCGGGTCGTCGAGGTAGAGCTGGCCGTAGTGGCAGGCCAGCTGCACGCCGACCGCCCCGAGGTCGCCGACGCAGCGCTCGAGTTCGTAGATGTTCTCCTTGCCGCCCCACGGCGGCACGCACGCGGTCGCGAAAAGGCGCCCGCCCGAGCGCGAGACGATGTCGGCGGCGTTGTCGTTGACGGCCCGGCAGGTGTCCAGCCCCAGCCACTCCTGCCACACCGGCACGCGCATGATGCCGTAGTCGACACCGGCCTCGTCCATCGCGGCGAGTTTGGCCTCGACCGAGTAGTCGCCCTCGACGTAGTTGAGGTTCTGGTAGCCGGCCGGCTTCTCGAGGATGAGCTGCTTCTTGCCGGAGTCCATCTCGATGACGCGGGCGATCTCCCCGAAACCACGCGGCGCGGAGTTCAGGAAGCCGTTCAGGATCGCCTCGTTGGTGAAGAGGTCCTCCGGCAGGTGGTGGATGTTGATGTCGACGACGGTCATGTTCTCTCTCGTTCTTCCGGTGATCGGTGGGCGGCGCGGCGGTCTCGCCAGTGGGCGAGGAAGGCGTTGCCGTAGTCGTTGCCGTTGGGATGGCGCAGGGTGGTGTGCACGTGGAACCGCGCGGGCAGCCGGTTGCTCAGCCACACCCCCGCGTGGTGGTCGAGCTCGGCGAGCAGCACCGGGCTGTGCACGCGCAGGTAGAAGGGGGTCGATCCGTCCGTCGCCCCGTACCAGGAGACGTAGGTCTCGGCGCGGTGCGCGTCGAAGCCGGCCAGGGTGAGGGCCCGCTGCTCCTGCTTCAGCAGCATGAGGGCATCGTCGGCGACGGCCCGCACGAGCGCCCACTGGGCGTCGTCGAGCTCGCGCGCCGGGAGCCCCTCGTAGGGCACGACGCGGTTGTCGCGGAACGCGCCCGCCACGTGCCGTTCGTCGGCCGGATGCACCCGGCCGGCCGGCATCCGCGGGTCGAGCACCGAGTCGTAGACCACCGCCGCTGCGCGCTGCCCCGGGGTGAGCGATGCCATCAAGGCGAGGCCGAGCTCTTCGCGCGCGGCGAAGAGGGGCGGATGCTCGTCCGACAGGGCGGGCTCGCCGCCGAGGAAGACGGGTGCGACCACGTCACGGCCGCCGACCGTGAGGAAGGAGACGGCCACGTGGTGACCGAACAGCTGCCAGCCCCAGGGCTCTCCGACGCCGGGCTCGCCGTACAGCGAGAACCAGAAGCTGCGCTCGTTCATGATGGCCGGCAGACCGGTCAGCTCGCCGAGGAAGCCGTTGAGCCTCATCGCGCCGTCCACGCGCGCCCACCCGTCCTCGCTGAGCGAGGCCTTCACGACCTCCAGGAGCGCGTCGCTCTGCTCGGGCGCGAGGTCCTCCAGCCGCAGCCCCACCCGGTGGAACACGAACTCCGGGTTGCTCCAGGCCCGGCGTTCGGCGGAGTCGAGGGGATAGGAGATCCGCTCGCGCTGGGCGTCGCCGAGCAGGCGGAGTGCTCGCACGGCCACGGTGACCAGCGCAGGGTCGTTCGCCCCGCCCTCGGGAAGCGGGTACAGGCCGGGTTCGATCACGCCGTCGGCGGTGATGCCGACGAACGGCTCGGCCAGCAGACCGTCCCAGTGCTCGAGCAGTTCACGGAGGAACGGCGCCCGGTACCGGTCTGCGGTGAACTCCTCGTAGGTCATCCCCCGGTACGGAGCGAGCACCTCCGCGTCGAGGTCGTAGAGGTGGTCGCGGTAGTCGTCGCCCGGGAGGGTCGGCACCGCATCCTGGGCGCTGACCCGCTCGGCGGAGAAGAACTCGTCGATGCGGTCGTCACTCACTCCGTCTCCTCCTCCTCGGATGCGCCGACCGTGTCTGCGGAAGGGGTGACGGTGGCGGCAGGGGCGGCAGCACCGTGGCCGGGGCGCAGGCGCAACCGCACGCGGGAACCGCTGGAGTACAGGGCGGCGACGATGTCGTCGGGCGTGAAATCACCGGCGAGCTCCTCGCGGATGCGGCCCTCGTCCATCACGAGCACCCGGTCGCACAGCAGCGCGAGCTCGTTCTCGTCGCTGCCGGAGACCAGCACCGCCCGGCCGCGGGCGGCTTCGGAACGGATCGCCGCCACGATCGTGTGGCGGGCACCGACGTCGACGGCCTGCGTGGGCTCGTGCAGCAGGAAGAGCTGCGGCGAGACCGACAGCCATTTGCTCAGCAGCACCTTCTGCGCATTGCCGCCGGAGAGGTTCTTGACCAGTGCCCTCGGGTCGGGCGGCCGGATGTCCAGACGCTCGATCCACTCGTCCACGAGCTTCTGCTCCCCCGCCCGCGAGAACGGGGCGAGCGAGGCCTTCGCGCGCGCGGTCTGCGGGAACACGAGGTTCTCTGTCACCGACATCTCCCCGGCGAGGCCCGCGACATCGCGGGTCTCGGGCACCAGGGCGATGCCGGCCGCGACGGCCGCGGCAGGGGTGAGCCCGGGCATCGCCACCGTTCCGGTGGGCAGGTCGACCGTCCCGGCTTCGGCCGGCGTCGCCCCGCTGAGGAGGTACGGGACGTCGTCGTAGCCGCTTCCGGCGAGGCCGGTGACGCCCACGACCTCGCCCACGCCGATGTCGAGATCGATGCCCGACACGCCGAGACCCGTCAGGCCCCGCACGCCGACGCGTTCCTGGCTGGCCCGCGGATCGCGGGAACGCCGCTTCGCACCCAGATCGAGCAGACCCCGGCCGAGCATGAGCGCCGTGAGGTCGGCCTCCGTGAGCCCGGCGACCTCGCGGCCCTGCTCGACGGCTCTCCCGTCCCGCAGCACCGTCACGCGGTCCGCGGCATCCACGATCTCCTCGAGGCGGTGCGTGATCAGCAGCACCGCGGTGCCGGTGCGCACGATGCCGTCCACGATCCCGAAGAAGTGCTCGAGCGAACGGCGGCCGAGGGCCCGGGTCGACTCGTCGAAGATGATCAGGCCCCGCCCTGGCGTGGCATCCTGCAGCGCCCGCGCGATCGCGACGGTGGCGCGCTCCTCCTCCCGCAGCTCGCCGACCAGCGCGTCGAACGGCACGCTCCGCCCCAGCCGGGCGAAGACCTCCGCGGCGGCGGCGCGCTCGGCGGCCCAGTCGATGCGGCGGCCGAAGCCCCGTCCGGCGAGCCGGCCGATGCGCATGTTCTCCAGCACGCTCCGGTGCGGCAGCAGGCCGAGACTCTGGTGCACCACGGCGACGCCGGCCGCGCGCGACTGCAGCGGACGCACCGGCAGCCGGAGCGCGTCGCCGTCGACGCTCACGCGGGTTCCCGCATCCGGGGTGTACAGGCCCGTCAGGATCTTCGCGAGGGTCGACTTGCCCGAGCCGTTCTGGCCGATCAGCCCGTGCACCTCGCCCGGCCGCACCTGGATCGCGACGTCCCTCAGCACACGGTTGCTGCCGAACGTGATCGAGCAGTCCTGCACCGAGAGCCGCGCCGGGCGCGCGGGCGCCGCCGCCCGGCTCGCCCGATCCTCTGCGACGATCACGATCAACGACCCCAGATCGCCGCGAACTCGTCAGGGAACGAGGTGTCGCCGTACCACTCGCCCGAGGCCTCCGCGGCGTCGGTGAGCTCGATGTCGCCGATGTTGTCCGCCGTGAACAGGCGCACCGGGACCGTGTACTCGGGCAGGGGCTCGCCGGCGACCAGGCGCAGCGCCATGTCGGCCAGCAGCCAGCCGGTGAATGCGGATGCCTGGCCCGTCGCCGCCGTCACCGAGCCGTCGGCGACGGCCTTGAGGTCGGCCAGCTGCACCGAACCCGCCACGACCTCGACCTTGCCGGCCACGCCGGCGCCCTGGATGCCGCCGAGCGTGGGCTGCAGGAACTGCGCGAACTGCGTCTGCACGTAGTCGGTGTCGGTGTTGGCCAGCAATGCGGACTGCGTCGACGGCGCCACCAGGGCGAAGTTCGCCGAGCTCACCTCGTTGGTCACGATGGTGCAGTCCGGGCATTCCTTGTCGTAGACGTCCTGACCGGCGGCGAAGAACGCCTTCGGCGAGGGACCGTCGGCGGTCACGTTCGCGAGCAGGTGCGCCGCTCCGTCGGAGTCCTCCGTGATCCACGTGGCGGTGATCTCCTGCTGGCTGAAACCGCCGGTGGCCATGTAGCCGAGCGTCGCGGAGGCCGGATGCCCGTCGGCCTCGATCTGGTTGGAGATCACGACGGGGATACCCGCATCCTGCGCCGCGTCGAAGGCGTTCTCGGCGAGGCCGTAGGGCACCGCATCCGAGATGATGGCGGCCGCTCCGGCGGAGACGCCTTGGTTCACGCACGACGAGACGTCGGTGGGCGTGCCCTTGCCGTCGCAGATCTGGATGGTGGCGCCGAGTTCCTTCAGCGCCGCGGTGAGCGCGGTGCCGGTGACGTTGAACTGGGCCGACTGGAGCGTGATGGGCACGTAGTAGACGACCTCGCCCTCGAGCGCACCCCCGTCGGTGACCTTCTCGGTCGGGACGGTGTTGCCCGGGGCCTGCAGGGCGGCGGCGACCTCGGCGGCGAGACCGGTGAGCGTCTCGCTCGAGGAGGCCGAGGGGTCGGCGACGGGGCCGTCATCGGCGGGCGAGCCCTCACAGCCGGCGAGGGCGATCGTGACGAGTGCGGCGGCGGAGACGAGCGAGACGGCTCGCAGACGAGTGGGTCGGACGGTGTTCACAGGGATGCTCCTTGACTTCATTGACAGGGACGGGTGGTGCGGGATGCCGGGCGCTCAGCGCGATCGGCGATGGAGGATGGTGGTGATCGTCACCGCGATGACGAGCACACCGCCGTAGAAGACGTTGGTGACCCACGACGTGGCGCCCAGCAGCTGCAGGCCGAGCACGCCGGTGCCGAGGAAGAAGACGGCGATCAGGGTGCCGAGCGGATTGAACCGGCCCGGCTCGAGGATCGCGGTGCCGAGGAAGGTGGCCGCGAACATGGGCAGCAGGTAGGCGTTGGAAACGTTGGGGTCGAAGCCGCCGATGCCGGCCGCGGCGACGACGCCACCCAGGCCAGCGATGAGTCCGGCGACCGTGAACGCGAGGAAGCGGATGCGCTGCACCGGGACACCCGCGAGGCGGCTCACCTCGCGGTTCTCGCCCACGAAGCGCATGTTGCGCCCCAGCGGGGTGAAGCGCATCACGTAGGCGAACCCGAGCATGAGGATGACGCCGAGGTAGAAGGCCATCGGCAGACCCGCGATCTCGAAGCTGGAGATGACGGACAGGTACTTCGCCAGCCCGCTCACCGGCTGCAGGTTCGCGAACCAGAGCGAGAGACCGAAGATGAACGTCCCCATGCCGAGGGTGACGACGATCGTGTTCACCCCGACCCTCACGACCAGCCACCCGTTGACCGCCCCCACCGCGGTGGAGGCGGCGACGGCGATGAGGGCGGCGACCCAGCCGTTGATGTGCAGGTCGGTGTTGACGACGGTCACGATGATCGCGGCGAACCCGAAGTTGTTGGCCACCGACATGTCGACGAACTCGCCGACGATGATGGTGCACAGCAGGGCCGCCGTCAGGAAGATCAGCGCCGTGTTGTTCGGGCCGCCGAAGATCGACCGCCACGCACCCGGTGTGAGGAAGGTGTCGGGGCGCAGCACGCCGAACAGGACGATCAGCAGGATCCACACGCCGATGACGGCGAAGCGCGTTCCGAACCAGCCGGGCGAGAGCCGTCGGCGGGTCGGACGGGGCGTCGGCCCGGTGGCGGAGTCGGCGGCGGCGACTTCGGCCGTCGAGGTGTCAGTCAAGGGCAATCTCCAATGCTCGCTTCGTCGCGATGCGGAAGTTTCGTGTGTGAAACAGTACATGACCAGAGCTATTCTGACAATCGCACTCGAAGCGAGAGGACCTACTTCGCCGCGTTTGCGCCGATAAACGCAGGTAAGGCTCTTTTCAATCCGCTGGATCGTGTACGATCGAGCACACTTATCCCCCTCAAGGAAGAGGACCACATGCGTGACATCGCCATCATCGGCGCCGGCCCGGCCGGTCTGCTGACCGCTCTCCGTCTGCACCAGCAGGGCATCCTCCCCACCGTCTACGAATCGGTGGCCGAACTGAAGCCCCTGGGTGTGGGCGTGGACATCAAGACGGTGGGCACGGCCGAGATCGACGACCTCGGCCTGCTCGAGGAGTTCCGGGCCATCTCGGTCGACGCCGAGGACTCGATCTTCTTCACCGGTCACGGTCAGGAGATCTACGCCGAGAAGTGCGGAGTGCACATGGGTTACCTGCACGAGCAGCGGTTCGTGCACCGGGGCACTCTGCAGATGCTCTTCTACCGGGCGGTGATCGAACGGATCGGCGCCGATCACATCGTGCTCGGCGCGAAGGTCACGGGCTACACGCAGGATGCCGCGGGGGTCACGCTCGACATCGAGTACCGGGACGGTTCCACGGCGCAGACCCGGCACGAGGCGGTCATCGCCGCCGACGGCATCAAGTCGGCCGTCCGCCGCCGGATGCACCCCGAGCAGGCCGACCCGGAGTTCTCCGGTATCACGATGTGGCGCGGCACGACCCTGGCGGAGCCCTTCCGCGGTGGCCACACGATCCTGCACATCGGCAATCCGCACGTGTCCTCGATGATCGTGTATCCGATCGCGGAGAACTTCGAGGGCAGTGGCAAGGACCTCATCAACTGGGTCGTGGAGACCCACGGCGAGGAGACCATCGAGGACTGGAACCAGGTCGGCGACATCACCGAGGTCATCCCGCTCTACGACACCGTGGAGATCCCGTTCCTCGACGTGCAGCAGCTCATGCGCGAGGCACGCGAGGTCTACCTGTTCCCGCTCATCCGGCACGAGGCGCTGGACACCTGGGTCGACGGACGGGTCGCCCTGCTGGGCGACGCCGCCCACGCCATGTATCCCCGCGGCGGCAACGGCATCACGCAGGCCATGATCGACGCGCGCGTCGTCGTCGAGCAGCTCGTCGCGCACCCCGGTGACCCGCACGCGGCATTCACCGCCTACGACGGGATCCGCCGGGGGCCCGTGAACCGGATCGTCGACAACATGCGCGGCGAGGGGTACGAGGTCATCCGCCGCATCGTCGCCGATCGCACCGGCGGCGCTCCGTTCGACGACATCGAGGAGGTGCTGCCGCTCGCCGAGGCCGACGAGATCTTCTCGAGGTATCACGCGCTGGTCGGGAGCCCCCGCCCCGGGCACGCCTCGGGCGAGGCGACGGGCTTCCGCACCTGGGAGACGGAGTCGGCCCGATGAGCGGGACCGGCACGGCCGACGCGATCACCCGCGCGGAGATCCTCGACGTCGAGCGACGGCGCATCCGGGCGCTCATCGACGGCGACATCGCCACCCTGGACGAGCTCTTCGACGAATCGATCGTGCACATCCACGCCCCGGGCCTGATGCACGACAAGACCCAGCTGCTCGAGCACGTCGCCGTGCGCCGCGCCTACCGCGCGATCGACCGCGGCGACCTGACCATCCGCCGCTTCGGCGACGTCGCCGTCGTCACGGGGATGATCTTCAACACGCTCGGTTCTCCCGACGGCACCGAGCGGAAGCTCTCCGGTCCGGTGACGCAGGTGCTGCGTCGCGGCCAGGGGGGCTGGACGTACCTCAGCTTCCAGATGACGCCGAGCGGCGAGCACATCTGGGAGCCCACCGCCTCCGAGAAGGCCTCGCAGTCCCCCGCCACCGCACCGACCGGCTCGCCCACCGAGGAGCAGAGATGAAGATCGCCCGTTACCGCGTCGGCCACGACTCGCCCCGCCTCGGCCGCGTCGACGGGGAGCGACTGGTCGACATCTCCGGCGTGGCCGGTGTCGGCACCTCGCTGCGCGCGATCCTGCCCGAGCTGCCGGCCCTTCGTCCGGCGATCGAGGCGGCATCCGGCACGTCGTACACCCTCGACCAGGTGCACCTGCTGGCACCGATCGACGACCCGCAGAAGTACCTCGGCATCGGCATGAACTACGCCGAGCACGCCCGGGAGGCCGCCGCCGCCGGCATCCCTACCCCCACCAGCCAGTTCTGGTTCAACAAGCAGGTCTCGTGCATCGTCGGTCCGTACGCCGACATCGAGCGTCCCCGAGTGTCGGATGCGCTCGACTACGAGATCGAGCTGGCCGTCGTGATCGGCCGCCCGGCCCGGCACGTGCCACGCGAGGACGCCCGCTCGGTCATCGCCGGCTACCTGGTGGCCAACGACGTCTCGGTGCGCGACTGGCTGCAGAAGCGCTCCCCCACGTTCACCCTGGGCAAGTCGTTCGACACCCATGGTCCGATCGGGCCGTGGCTGACCACCGATGACGAGGTCGCGGATCCGCTCGACCTCGCGATGACGCTGTCGGTCAACGGCGAGGTGCGCCAGCGCGGCCGCACCGACGACATGATCTACGACATCTACGACCAGATCGCCTACCTCTCGCAGGTCTTCACGCTCGAGCCCGGCGACATCCTCGCCACCGGCACGCCCGCGGGCATCGGAGCGCCCACGCAGACCTGGCTGAAGCCCGGCGACGTGGTCCACGCCGAGATCGAGAGACTCGGCGCGCTCCGGAACACCGTCGTCGACGAGCCCGGGGCCCGCACGGCACCGCCGCGAGGCTGACGAGAAGCGCGCACGACGGCGTTAGGATTCGAACGATATGACGACCAAGACGGAGCAGGCCTACGACATCCTGCGCACCAAGATCATGGACGGGGCGCTCCAGCCCGGCGATCGCGTGGTGATCGACCAGCTGGGGCGTGAACACGGCATCAGCTCGGTGCCGTGGCGCGAGTCCCTGCGCCGCCTCGAAGCCGAGGGGTGGGTCGACATCATCCCGAACGCGGGCGCCGTCGTGAAGACGTACGATGCCTTCGCGTGGGCCCGGAGCATCCGGTTGCTGTCCCGCATCGAGGGGCTGGCGACCGCCCTGTCGGCGCCGCACCTGACCGACGACGACTTCGCGCACGCGAAAGACCTCAACCGGCAGATGGGCGACGCCCTGGCGAACTTCGACACCGTGCGGTTCGGGCGCCTCAACCGCACCTTCCACGAGGTGCTGTGCTCGCGCTGCGACGACGCCCGCCTGCTCGATCTCGTGATGAGCGAGTGGGCGCGGATGGACGTCATCCGCCGGGCGGTGCACTGGAACGCGCCGGGCCGCGCGGTCGGTTCCCTGCGCGAGCACGCCGCGCTGCTGGATCTGATCGATGGCGGCGTCGACGCCGATCTGATCGAGACGGCGGCGCGCCGGCACGAGATGAACACCCTCGAAGCGGTGCTGGCGCACGACGAGGCCGACTCGCCGGCTGTCGCGGGCTGACGGGGTCGTCCGTGGACCGCCAGGCCGTGTGGCTGCCCGGTTTCGCCCACGCCAATCCCATTCCTGCGGCGAGTCGTGTCGGGCCCCTGCTGGCCTCCGGAGCGCTGACCGGCCGCGATCCGGTGACCGGGGACATGCCCGCGGGGCTGGAGGCGCAGATCGAGAACGTCTTCGGCCACATCCGGGCACTCCTGGCGGCCGTGGACAGCTCGACGGATGCGATCGTCAAGATCACCTTCCACCTGGTCGACTACCGCGACCGAACGGCGCTCAACCGTGCCTGGACGGCGATGTTCACCGATCCCGGCACACTCCCCGCCCGGCAGGTGCTCGCGGCGACCCTCGACGGCGGCGCCCTCGTGCACGCCGACCTCATCGCCTGGCTCGGCTGACGACGCGCCGCACGAGGGGCGGCGCGTCGAATAGGGGACGAAAAAAGAGCCGCCCCAAGGGGGCGGCTCTTTTTTCGTGGACCCGAGGGGATTCGAACCCCTGACCCCCTGCATGCCATGCAGGTGCGCTACCAGCTGCGCCACGGGCCCATTTTCAGTTGATTCTGTTCTTCGCTGTTTTCCGATCTCTCGGAAACAACTTGTCTAGGTTACTACATCCGGGAGGGTGTTCGTGACCATCTCGCGAGCGTCACGCCTCCGTCGCGGTGACCGACAGCGGAACGACCGGGCAGTCCTTCCACAGGCGCTCCAGCGAGTAGTACATGCGGTCTTCCTCGTGGAAGACGTGCACTACGAGTCCGCCGAAGTCGAGCAGGATCCAGCGACCCTCGGCCATGCCTTCGCGGCGGATGACCTTTGTGCCGTTCTCGCCGAGGCGATCGATGATCTCCTCGGCGATGGCGATGACGTTGCGCTCGTTGCGGCCCGAAGCCAGCAGGAACACGTCGGCGAGGGGCAGCGGGCCCGACACGTCGAGTGCGACGAGGTTCTCGGCCTGCTTGGCGTCGGCCGCCTCGGCGGCGAGCTGAGCGAGGTCGATCGATTCGGTGGATGCAGTCACGAAGACTCTCTGATCGGTGGTGGGGAGGATGCGGCCGGCGCGGAGGGCGGACGCGACTAGAAGACGCGGAAGACGAAGACGGCCAGCAGGAGGCCGACGACGCCCACCGCGAGCACTGCCGCCGTGACGGCCAGCACCACGGGGGCGTTGGCGCGCGCCCGCTTGGGCGGCGTGATGAGCGACGTGGAGGACGTGTTGGTGCTGATCGCGCGGCTCGCGCTGACCGGTGCCACGTCGGACCCGGTCTGCTCGACCTCGGAGCGCTCGAGCAGGGTGTCGAGGTCGCCGGACTCGAGACCGGATGCGGGTGCGCCGAGCGACCCGAAGCTCGCCGGCAGGTCGATCGAGCCGGTGATGATGACCTCGCCGGTCTCATCCAGCGCCGTGCCGACGTCGTTGGAGCCCGGAACGGTGGGCAGCACGAGGGCACTGGTGGTGGAGATCGAGTTGGCGGCAGCGGCGTTGCGAACCGAGATCAGGTCGTCGAACGACGACGGGAGATTCTCGCTGGTGACGGTGGTGCGCTCGCTCGGGCTCTGGAACAGCGGGGCCAGCGGCGGGGTCGCCTCTTTGCGCTCTTCGGCCTCGGCGTGCGCGGCGGCCTCGTGAGTGGGGTCGACGGCATCGGCGGGAAGGTCGATGACCATCTCCTCGACGACCGTGCTCGACGTGTCGTCGGTGGGTGCGAGGATCTCGGCGTGGTCGAGGGTGTCGTCGTCGGCGGCCTCCGCCGGCTCGGACGACGCCGGCAGGGAGACCGGCACCACGTCGATGATCGGATGCGATCCGGCAGGTTCGGTGTCGTCGACCGGCTCGTCGTCGGAGACGACCTCGGGGATGATGGTGTCTTCGACGATCTCGTCGTCGTGTGAGCCCGAGGCGCCCGTGGTGGCGCCGGCATCGGTGTCGGCCGCGGCCACGGCCGGTCCCTGCTCGCGCAGTGCACGACGCGACGCGCCGGGGGTGGCACCCTCGACGAAGTCGGCTCCGGATGCGGCGGACTCGCGCTCGGCCTCGGCCTTGCGAGCGGCTTCGGCCTCGTCGGCCGCCTTGGCGTCGGCTTCGCGCTCTTTGCGCGGCTTCTGCCGTTCCATTTCACGCAGTTGGCGCCGTGTCAGCGGCTGCTCTTCGTGGGACGAACTCATTCAACACTCCGATATAGATGGTGCTTGGTGATGTACTGAACGACACCGTCGGGTACCAAGTACCACACCGGAAAACCCCGGCCTACCCGGCCGCGACAGTCAGTGGACGATATCGCAAGCGCGGGAACTTCCAAATAGCTTACGTCTTGGCGCGGCAAAGACGAAATGGCGAAGGTGTGACCCGGCCGGGAGACCGCCACGAAGTGGGCGAGATCCCACAGCGCGTCGACGTCTTTCCAGTTCAGGATCTGCGCGATGGCGTCGGCGCCGGAGATGAAGAAGAGGTCGGCATCCGGATGCGCGGCCTGGATGTCACGCAGGGTGTCGATCGTGTAGGTGACCCCGCCGCGATCGATGTCCACGCGGCTCACGGTGAAGCGCGGGTTGGACGCGGTGGCGATGACCGTCATCAGGTAGCGGTGCTCGGCCGGGGTGACCGGCTGCTTGTGCCAGGGCCGGCCGGTGGGCACGAAGACGACCTCGTCGAGATCGAAAGAGGTGGCCACCTCGCTGGCGGCCACGAGGTGCCCGTGGTGGATCGGGTCGAAGGTGCCGCCCATCACACCGATGCGGCGTCGGCGCGTCTCCGCCGATCCCGCGGCGTCGATCGTCATGCCCCCGACTAGTGGTCGGCGCCCGTGCGGTCGGCGTGACCGTGCACGTCGTGGCTGGCCGCGTACTTGGCCGACTTCTGCGGGTGGCGGTTGGCCACGTTGCGGTAGCTCCAGGTGACGAAGGCGAGTGCGGTGAAGATGACGGCCGCGATCAGGCCGAACACGATGGGCGGGAACGGCAGTTCCATGGGCTGGTCCACGGCTACAGCGAGAACACTCACCAGTACTGACATTGCAACTCCCACGTGAGAATCAGCGCTGCCCGGGGGAACAGCGCGTCGAACGAACCCTCTTACGATACCGCTACTTGCGCGATTGCCCCGAACCCCGCACCAGCCACTTCGTGCTGGTGAGTTCGGGCAGCCCCATCGGACCGCGCGCGTGCAGCTTCTGGGTCGAGATGCCGACCTCGGCGCCGAAGCCGAACTCGCCGCCGTCGGTGAAGCGCGTGGAGGCGTTCACCATCACCACGGCGGAGTCCACCTCGTTCAGGAAGCGCTCGGCCGCGCCCAGGTCGTTCGTGATGATCGACTCCGTGTGGTGCGTGGAGTAGCGCTGGATGTGCTCCATCGCCTCGTCGATGTCGCGAACCACGCGGACGGCGATCTCGAGGGCCATGTACTCGGTCGCCCAGTCGTCTTCGGTGGCGGCCACGGCATCCGGGAACAGCGCCCGGGTGGCCTCGTCGCCGTGCACCAGCACTCCGGATGCGGCGAGCTTCGCGAGCACCGGCCCGAGCACCCGGGGCGCCGCCTTCTCGTGCACCAGCAGGGTCTCGAGGGCGTTGCACACGCTCGGCCGCTGCACCTTGGCGTTGTGCACGATGTCGACGGCCCAGTCGAGGTTCGCGGTCTTGTCGAGGAAGACGTGCACCACACCGGCGCCGGTCTCGATCACGGGCACCTTCGACTCGGTCACGACGGTGTCGATCAGCTGCGCGCTCCCCCGCGGGATGAGCACGTCGACGGCACCGCGTGCCTGCATCAGGCGCTTGGCGCCGTCGCGGCCGAACTCGTCGATGGTCTGCACGGAGGCGGCGGGCAGTCCCGACCCGGTGAGGGCGTCCTGGATGAGGCGCACGAGCACGCGGTTGGTGTTCTCGGCCGCGGATCCGCCGCGCAACACGACGGCGTTGCCGCTCTTCAGGGCGAGCGCCGCGATGTCGACCGTCACATTGGGCCGGGCCTCGTAGATGGCGCCGACGACGCCGAAGGGCACGCGCACCTGGTCGATCCGCACGCCGTTCTGCAACCTGCTGCCGCGCACGCTCTCACCCACCGGATCGGTGAGCCCGATGATCTCGCGCACGGCAGCCGCGAGGGCGCTCAGCCGCGGCGCGTCGAGCCGGAGGCGATCCTGCAGCCCCTGGCTGAGGCCGTTCTCCCGGCCGTTCGCGAGGTCGAGGTCGTTGGCGGGCACGACCTCGTCGGCACCGTTCTCGATCGCGGCGGCGATCGCCTCGAGCGCACTGTTCTTCTGCGCGGTGGTGATGATGGCGAGAACCCGCGAGGCGTCTCGCGCGGCGGCAAGCTTCTCGTCGAACGACACGGCGACTTCTACGACCTCAGGCATGCCTGAATTCTACGCGAGCCCACCGCGCCGCCGGGCGGCGCACGGACGCTCTGTGCGCGGACCAGTCGCGGTGCCCGGCTCAGTCGAGGGAGAGGGCGATCGATCCGGTGGGGGTGAGCGTGCGCGTGACGGGAGCAGGCTCGAACCAGGTACCGATGTCGGCGCCGGCGAGGGCCTCGGCCACGCGGGAGGTGGAGGTGACGAGCACCGCGGTGCCGGAGGCGGCCGCGAGACGGGCGGCCGAGACCTTGGTGGCCGCTCCCCCGGTGCCGACGCCGGCGGCGCCGATGTCGCCGAAGGTGACGCCCGCCAGGTCGTCGCCCATCGGCACGGTGCTGATCTTCACCGCGCCGGGCTCCTGGGGAGGCCGCGTGTAGAGCGCGTCGACGTCGGAGAGCAGGATGAGGGCATCCGCCCCCACGAGCTGCGACACGAGGGCCGCCAGCCGGTCGTTGTCGCCGAACCGGATCTCGTGCGTGGCCACGGTGTCGTTCTCGTTGACGATCGGCAGGATGCGCAGGCCCAGCAGGCGGTCCATGGCGCGCTGCGCGTTCGAGCGGTGCGTGGGGTTCTCGAGGTCGCTGGCCGTGAGCAGCACCTGGCCGGCCACGATGCGGTAGCGGTCGAGGCTGTTCTGGTAGCGGAAGATCAGAACGTTCTGGCCGACGGCCGCCGCGGCCTGCTGCGTGGCGAGGTCGTTGGGCCGGGCATCGAGCTGCAGGAAGGGCATGCCGGTGGCGATGGCCCCCGAGGAGACCAGGATGATCTCCGTGCCCCGCGCGTGGGCCGCGGCCAGGGCATCCACCAGCGGCTCGATCTGGCCGGCGTTCTCGCCGCTGATCGACGAGGAACCGACCTTGACGACCACGCGCCGGGCGGCCGGGATCTGCTCGCGAGCGAGGAGCCGCGGAGCTTCGGTGTGCCCGAGGGTCACGACTCGTCCTCGGTGTCCCAGAGCCCCGCTTCCTTCTCGCGCACCAGCTCGGCGCGCGCCTCGGACTTGGCGTCCATCAGGTCGTAGTACTCCTCGCGTCGCTGGTTGCTCGTGCGCCGGCGCGGGCTGTCGAGGCGGGCATCCGTTCCGCGCGGAGCGGTGACCAGCTCGGCGGTGGAGGTGAGCGTGGGCTCCCAGTCGAACACGATCGAGTTGCCCCGGCCGATGACCACGGTGGAGCCGGAGACGGCGCCCGACTTGAACAGCTGGTCTTCGACGCCGAGCTTGGCGAGCCGGTCGGCGAGGAAGCCGACGGCCTCGTCGTTGGTGAAGTCGGTCTGCTGCACCCAGCGCTCGGGTTTGGCGCCGATGATGCGGTAGATGTTGCCGTGGCTGCCGCCCTCGACCTTGATCACGAAGCCGGCGTCGTCGATCGCGCGCGGACGGATCACGATCTTCGCGGGCTTGACCTCGGCCGCCGCGGCCTTGCGGGCGGTCTCGACCTGCTCGGCCAGCGCGAAGGAGAGCTGACGCAGCCCCTCGTGGGTGGCCGTGGAGATCTCGAACACGCGGTAGCCGCGCGCCTCGAGCTCGGGCTTCACGAACTCGGCGAGCTCGCGGGCCTCCGGGATGTCGATCTTGTTGAGCGCGATCAGCTGCGGGCGCTCGAGCAGGGGCAGCTGACCCTCGGGCACGGGGTACGCGCCGAGCTCGCCCAGGATGATGTCGAGGTCGCTGATCGGGTCGCGGCCGGGCTCCAGGGTTCCGCAGTCGAGCACGTGCAGCAGCGCGCTGCAGCGCTCGACGTGGCGCAGGAACTCCAGGCCGAGGCCCTTACCCTCGCTGGCGCCCTCGATCAGGCCGGGCACGTCGGCGACGGTGTACCGGATCTCGCCCGCCTGCACGACGCCGAGATTCGGATGCAGCGTGGTGAAGGGGTAGTCGGCGATCTTCGGCTTTGCGGCCGAGAGCGCGGCGACGAGGCTCGACTTGCCGGCGGAGGGGTAGCCCACGAGGGCGACATCGGCGACCGTCTTGAGCTCGAGCAGCACGTCGCCCTGCCAACCCTCGGTGCCGAGCAGCGCGAATCCGGGGGCCTTGCGCTTCGTGGTGGACAGCGCCGCGTTGCCGAGGCCGCCCTGACCGCCTTCGGCGATGACGAAGCGCATCCCCGGCTCGTCCATGTCGATCAGCTCGTTGCCCTCGACGTCTTTGACGACGGTGCCGACGGGAACCATCAGCTCGAGCTCTTCGCCGTTCGCGCCGGCGCGGTGGTCGCCCATGCCGGGGCCGCCGTTGTCGGAGGACTTGTGCGGGGCACGGTGGAAGCCGAGCAGCGTGGTGGTCTGCGGGTCGCTCACCAGCACGATGTCGCCGCCGTGGCCGCCGTTGCCGCCATCGGGGCCGGCCAGCGGCTTGAACTTCTCGCGGCGGACCGACACACAGCCGTTGCCGCCGTGACCCGCCCGCAGGTGGAGGGTGACATGGTCGACGAAAGTCACCATTCCGGTTCCCTCATGCTCTCTGAATGATCTGAACTAACAGGGTCTGACTGAAAAGGAAAAGCAGGGGCGGGCGCGATGCCCACCCCTGCTCGGAAAACCTTCGACGCTACTCGGCGACGGCCGATGCGACGATGTTGACGACCTTGCGGCCGCCCTTGTTGCCGAACTCGACCGCACCGGCCGAGAGGGCGAACAGCGTGTCGTCTCCGCCACGGCCGACGTTCACGCCGGGGTGGAAGTGGGTGCCGCGCTGGCGGACGATGATCTCGCCCGCACCGACGACCTGGCCACCGAAGCGCTTCACGCCGAGGCGCTGTGCGTTGGAGTCACGACCGTTGCGAGTGGAACTCGCGCCCTTTTTGTGTGCCATCTGCCCTGATCCTTACTTGATTCCGGTGACCTTGACACGGGTGAGCTCCTGGCGGTGGCCCTGGCGCTTCTTGTACCCGGTCTTGTTCTTGAACTTCTGGATGACGATCTTCGGGCCGCGGAGGTCTTCGAGGACCTCGGCGGTGACCTTCACCTTGGACAGCGACGAGGCGTCGGAGGTGATGTTCTCGCCATCGACGAGCAGCACTGCCGCCAGCTCGATGTTGCCGTCTTTGTCGGCCTTGATTCGGTCGAGGGTGACGATGGTGCCGACCTCAACCTTTTCCTGCCGACCACCGGCGCGCACAACTGCGTAAACCAATTTACGTACCTAACTCTTCTAGGGCCCTCAAAAGCGCAATCTGCAACGCTTGGAAGTCTTGGCGATCACGCGAGCAGGTCATCCAGATGATGACAAGTCTCAACGCACACCAGCGGTCAAGCCTACTCGACTGGACCGCGTTGGTCAAACCGGTCGGATTGGCGGCGGAACGGATGCGAGTGGGATACTCGGCAGCGTGACCGTGCTGATCGATGAACCGATGTGGCCCGCCCACGGTACCATCTGGGGCCACCTGGTGAGCGACGACTCGCTGGAAGAGCTGCACGCCTTCGCCCGGCGATTCGGCCTCCCGCCGCGCAGCTTCGACCTCGACCACTACGACGTGCCGGTCGACAAGCACGCGGCACTCATCGCCGCCGGTGCCCTGCCGGTCACCTACCGCGAACTCGTCACGCGCCTGCGCGACAGCGGCCTCCGCGTGCGCGGCAAGGACCGCCCCGCCCACTGACTGCTCGTCTACGACGTCGACCCGTCAGTTCGTCCCGGTATTCGAGGTGAATAACGGTACGAAATGACGGGTCGACGAGGGGGTGGGTCAGGATGCGGGGGTGTCGGACTCGATGGGTGCCGAGACGGCGGCCGTCGAGACACGACGGCTGCGGGTGCGGCCCTGGCCGGGCTGCTTGGGCTCGGGGAGGGCATCCAGCACCGAGTCCAGCAGCTGCGTCGCATCCTGGGGGCTCACCCGCGGGGCACGGGCGGCTTTCGTGACCGGGATGTCGAGGATCGCCACGGGCGCCTCGACCTCGGGCTCCGGAGCGGCCGCAACGGCCTCAGGAGCCTGCTCGACGGGCGCCGACTCGGCTTGTGCCGACCCGGCCGGAGCGGAGTCCTCAGCCCCCACCTCGGCCGGAGCGGGGTCGGCGGATGCGGCGGCGGAACCCGATCCGGATTCCTCGGTCTCGGCCCGGCTGTGCCGCGACTTGCGGCGACGCGAGCTGCGCGAGGTCGACTCGGCTGCCGACGCCTCCGGGGCGGACGGCTCGGGGGCCTCCGCAGTCGAGGCCGCCGCATCCGGGGCCTGCGCTTGCGCCTGCGCCGGCGCTTGCGAGGCATCCTGAGCCGAATGGATGGCGTCGGCCGCCGCCTCGACCGCGTCGGCCACGGCCGCGAGCGACACGGAGCCCGTGGCGGTCGTCGGTTCTCCGTGTGCCGCGGCGATCGTCGAGGCCGCGATCTTCGCGAGGGCGTTCTTGGCGTCGTCGGTGATGGCGTGCGTGCCGCCGTTGCCGGTCGTGGACGAGCCGCTGTGGCCCGAACCGTTCTGGCCCGACCCGTTCTGGCCCGATCCGCCCCCGTTGCCGTTCGACGCCGCGCCGCCACCGTTCGAGCCGCCGCGGCCACGACGGTTGCCGTTGCCGTTGCCGGCGTTGGAGCCGCCGCCGTTCGAGCCGCCGGAGGACTGCTGCCCGCCGGAGCGGTGCTTCACGACCGGGTCGTGGTGCACGATGATGCCGCGGCCGGCGCACTGCTCGCAGGGCTCGCTGAACGACTCCAGCAGGCCGAGGCCGAGCTTCTTGCGGGTCATCTGCACGAGACCGAGCGAGGTGACCTCGGCCACCTGGTGCTTGGTGCGGTCGCGCGAGAGGCATTCGATCATGCGACGCAGCACGAGGTCGCGGTTGCTCTCCAGCACCATGTCGATGAAGTCGACCACGATGATGCCGCCGATGTCGCGCAGCCGCAGCTGGCGCACGATCTCCTCGGCCGCCTCGAGGTTGTTCTTGGTGACGGTCTCCTCGAGGTTGCCGCCGGAACCGACGAACTTGCCGGTGTTGACGTCGACCACGGTCATGGCCTCGGTGCGGTCGATCACGAGCGAGCCGCCCGAGGGCAGCCAGACCTTGCGGTCGAGCGCCTTCTCGATCTGCTCCGAGACGCGGTACTCGTCGAACGCGTCGCGCTCGCCCTCGTACTTCTCGACGCGGTCGAGCAGGTCGGGCGCCACGGCCGCGAGGTAGTTCTCGATGGTGGCCTGCGCCTCGTCGCCTGCGATGACCAGGCGGTGGAAGTCTTCGTTGAAGACGTCGCGCACGATCTTGATCAGCAGGTCGGGCTCGGAGTGCAGCAGGTGCGGGCCCTGCTTGGTCTTCACGAGCTCGCTGATGTGCGCCCACTGCGCGGTGAGGCGGTTGACGTCGAGCGTCAGCTGCTCTTCGGTGGCGCCTTCGGACGCCGTGCGCACGATCACGCCCACGTTCTCGGGCAGCACCTCCTTGAGGATGCGCTTGAGGCGGGCACGCTCGGTGTCGGGGAGCTTGCGGGAGATGCCGTTCATCGAGCCGTTGGGCACGTACACGAGGTAGCGGCCGGGCAGGCTGACCTGGCTGGTGAGGCGGGCACCCTTGTGGCCGACCGGGTCTTTGGTGACCTGCACCAGCACCGTGTCGCCCGACTTCAGGGCGAGCTCGATGCGGCGGGGCTGCGAGCCCTTGCCCTCGTTGGCCTCGGCGGCGGCGTCCCAGTCGACCTCGCCGGAGTAGAGCACGGCGTTGCGGCCGCGCCCGATGTCGACGAAGGCGGCCTCCATGCTCGGCAGCACGTTCTGCACCCGGCCGAGGTAGACGTTCCCGATCAGGGAGGCATCCTGGGCCTTGGCCACGTAGTGCTCGACCAGCACGCCGTCTTCGAGCACGCCGATCTGGATCTTGTCGTTCTTGGCACGCACCACCATCACGCGGTCGACGGCCTCGCGGCGGGCGAGGAACTCGGCCTCGGTGACCACGGGGCGGCGGCGGCCGGCGTCACGGCCGTCACGACGGCGCTGCTTCTTGGCCTCGAGGCGCGTGGAGCCCTTGATGCGCTGCGGCTCGGTGATCAGCTCGGGCTCGCGGGGGGTGCGCACCTTGACGACGGTGTTCGCCGGGTCGTTGTCTCCCCCGCGGTTCTCCTCGCCGGAGCGGCGGCGCGAGCGGCGGCGCACGCCGGACTCGGGAGCCTGGTCGTCGCGGTCACGCGGATCGCGCGGCTCACGGTCGCGGGGCTCACGGTCACGCGGGTCGCGGCCGTCGCGCTCGGAGCGAGGCGGCAGCGGCGGGAGATCGGGCAGATCGGGTGCCTGGAAGAACAGCGACGTGGTGCTGAGGGCCCGGGCGGGCTTCTCGGCCGACGACCCCGGAGCCTGCGCCGAGTCGGAGGCTGCGGCGCTGAAGGGCGCCAGGCCCGGCTCGTCGTCGTGGTCGCCCGGCGTGATCACGGCGTCGGTGCGGGATCCGGTGTCGGTGCGGGATGCGGCGTCGGTTCCGGATGCCACGGGGGCGGTCTGCTCGACCGCATCCGTCGACACGGCCGGGGCGCTCTCCGCGGCCTCCGGCTCCGGCGCGTCAGGAGCGACGGGCGGGGCGGGAGGAGTCACCGGCGGGGTCACGGGTGCCGTGGCATCCGCTTTCCTCGTCGCGCGACGGCCGCCGAACAGCCTGCCCTTGCGCCGCCCCGTTCCTTCGTTGTTGTCGTGGTCATTGTCTGAAATTTTCTCCACCATCTCTGGTGCACTCCTTGCCAGCCGGGGGCTCTCGCCCGCCGGCAGGTACTCTCTCACGAGTGGGACCCTGCGTCAGCGGGGCGCCGCACTGGTGTTGCTTGTCGTAGCGCGGTTCGCGCTCTTCCGTATCCGGGTGTGCACCGCTTCGGGTGCGACCCGGTAAGTCATCGCGGCCACCACGTCGATCGTGGAAACCTCCCACGATTATCGCACGCATTCCCAGAATGCTCGCGAAAGCCCCATGCAATAATCCGAGCATGAGCGAGCAGACCGTGACCTATCGACGTCCGATCGGCTTCGCCGTCTTCCTCATCGTGGCCGGTCTCGTGGGCTGGTATTCGGCGTTCGATCTGACGCTGGAGAGGATTCAGACTCTCCTCAATCCCGACTATGTGCCGAGCTGCAACATCTCGCCGCTGGTGAGCTGCGGGCCGAACATGGCGAGCTCGCAGGGATCGGTCTTCGGGTTCCCGAACCCGATCATCGGCGTGGCGGCCTTCGTGGCGCCGATCGTCGTCGGCGTGGCGATCCTGGCCGGTGCGCGCTTCGCGAAGTGGTTCTGGGTGCTGTTCAACCTGGGCATGGCGCTGGCGCTGGTGTTCGTGATCTGGCTGATCGGCCAGTCGATCTTCGTGCTGGGCACGCTCTGCCCGTATTGCATGCTCGTGTGGCTGGCGGTGATCCCGCTGTTCCTCTACGTGACGGCCTTCAACCTCAAGCACGGCCACTTCGGCAACGGGCAGGCCAGCCGCGACGTCGCGGCGCTCGTCTACCCGTGGATCTGGCTACTCGCCATCCTGGGCTACCTCACCGTGATCGTGCTCGCGCAGCTGCGCCTCGACGCGATCACGTCGATCCTCCAGACGCTCTAGCGCGCAGCCTCACCGCCAGGTGGCGTCGAGCGTGAGACCAGCTCCGGGATCGGTGGTCGGCGGCTGGGCGAAACTGGACCGGTTTCCACCGTGCTCCCAGCGCACGGGCGGCCCGGAACCTGCACTGACCGCAAGCTTCCAGTCGAACCAGGTTCCGAGTGGTATCGACACAGGCGCCGACGACGTCCAATCCGGGTAGTGGCCGGCATCCGTGACGAGTACCGACCCTCCCGGAGCCCTCCCCCAGTCCCCCAGCGATTGTTCATCACCGAGCACACACGCATCCTCACCCCACACGGTGATCACCCCGTGTGCGGTGAATCCGACGGGAACACCCGGCCATCCCGGCAGGCCCACAAGTCGAGCCAACACTGTGCGGTAGTCGCTTTCGCCGTCGTCACGCACGCTTTGGTAGCCGAACCGCGACAGGATCTTCAGCCACTGTGCGAGGTAGCGCTGCCCGGCTACACAGCTGCCGGACTTGGCTGAATCGATGAAGAGAACACTCTCGGTGTTCGCGGCCGCTGCCGTTGGGGACCCTAATGCGGACGTCGACCAGTTGGCCGTGTCGGTGATGACTCGGGGGCATGCCGTACCGAGGACAGCTGCTTTGGTGTGCATGGCCGCGTACGTGTCGCGATCGTTCTCGACTTCGTAGACATGGACGCCGGCTGCACGCAGGCGGTCCTCCGTCGGATCGTCCGGCTCGCCGGGCTCCCCGTCTGCCTGGTGTTCGTCGGTCAAGACGTATACCGGAACCCCGGCTGCAGCCCTCTCCGCGAGCACGGGGAGCAGGGATGTAGTCTTGCCGGCCGAATCGCGAGCACTGAAATCACGAAGGGAGAAGACCATGATCACGATGAGGGTGTTCTCGCTCTTGAGCCAGCCGAGGATGGTGTCACCGGCTCGCGTTCCGGAGGCCGTCGGCGAGAAGAGCACGTTGACGGCAGCGCTCGGATCCCAGACGTTGGGAGTCCTCGTGTTGTTGAGAACCGCATCGTATTCGGCTCGGTACCGCGAGAACACGGCGTCGTCCCGAATCATCTGGAGGTCGTCTTCGTTGAACTTCCACCCTTCCGTGCTGGCGTTCTGGCCTCCCGTCAGCACTGAGCGGTGCCCGGGGAACTCGAACAGGCGAGCCTTCAAATGCATGAACCCCGAGGACGTGACACCCACCACGTTCGCGGTGACTTTCGTCGCCGCCGTGAGATGCGTGTGGTCGGGCACCACCGAGAATCCTCGGCCGGACAGGTATTCGTCCGTGTCGAGCCAGGGATACGCGGGGTCGAGCTGCCGGTAGTCCTCGAGGATCTGAACTCGCACACCCGCGTCTCGGGCGTCCGCGAGTCGTTGGGCGATTGCGGGGTCGCTGACGCTCATCACCGCGTAACGGATCTGGTAGGGGTTATCCGCGTCCCCATAGGTGCCGGTGTCTGCGCTACGCGCATCGATCACGTCCTGGATCGCAGCGAGCTCGACATCGAGCGTCTGATCGTCCGGGGCGAAGTACGTGCTCACTGGCTCGGCCGTGACGAGGCCCTCCGCTGAGGCGGCTCGTGGGCCTGGAGCCGCGGCAGAGAGGGCCAGAGCGGCAACCAGCATCAGGACGACAAGGCGGTTCTGCACGGATTTCCCTTCACGATCAGGGAAACGCGACAACCCTAGCAGTCAGGACCGCGACGGGCAGACTGCTCCGCGCTTGCGTCAGACATGTCCGAACGAAACGCCCACCGTGACGTCAAGAAGGACGGTGGGCGTGTCGCTCAGCAGAACTGTCGGGGCTAGAACCAGAGGGCGAGCTCGCGGGCGGCGGACTCGGGCGAGTCGCTGCCGTGCACGAGGTTCTGCTGCACGGCGAGGCCCCAGTCGCGGGCGAGGTCGCCGCGGATGGTGCCGGGGGCGGCCGTGGTGGGGTCGGTGGTGCCGGCGAGCGAGCGGAAGCCCTCGATCACGCGGTTGCCGGCGATGCGCAGGGCCACGATCGGGCCGGACTCCATGAACTCCACCAGGGGCTCGTAGAAGGGCTTGCCCTGGTGCTCCTCGTAGTGCTGCGCGAGCAGCTCGCGGTCGGGTTCGATCAGCTTGATGTCGACCAGCTGGTAGCCCTTGGCTTCGATGCGGCGCAGGATCTCGCCGGTCAGGTTGCGGGCGACGCCGTCCGGCTTGACGAGGACGAGGGTTTCTTCGACGTGCGTGGTCACGGTGATCCTTCCGGGGGGCCGCGGAGTGCGCGGCGCGAACAGTCCGAAGACACCCTAGCGGGCCCGGATGAGCATCACCGACGGGGAGCGATGAGTGTGACCATTGCTCATTAATGGTACAACTGACCGATGAGCTGCGGCGCCGACGACGAGCGATTCGGCGCCGACATCCGCGTGCTCTGTCACGCGGTGCGGGACTTCGGATGCTTTCCGCTCGAGCTGGCCCTCAGCAGCGGACGGATGCGACGGGCGGGCCTCTGGGCGGTCGAGCACCTCTGCGAACGAGAGGAGATGAACGGCGAGTGCCTCGAGGAGATCGGGGAGTTCCTGACGGGCGCGGCGATCGACCCCGAATTCGAGGATGCTGTGGCGGCACTGCGGCGCCGGCATCCGGAGCTCAGGGCGCCGGCGGCGCCTCCTCGGCTTGAGCCGCCAGCCAGGCCGCCTTCTCGCGATCGACCCGGGCGCCCTTGATCATGGCGTAGACCCAGAGGCCGATGAAGATCACGGCGACGATGGCGAGCATCGGCACCAGGAAGCACGCCGCCACGATGACCGCCTGCAGCACCCAGCCCAGGATGTAGCCGCGATTGAAGCGCATGATCAGCCCGGCGTTCAGCATCAGCAGCACGCACACGGCCGCACCGCCGCCGAGCGCGAGGCCCGCCGGCAGCGCCTTCAGGCCGAAGATCGTCAAGGCCGCGAAGAACATCACGACCGCCTCGAACACGAGGATGATCGAGGCGAGGCTCTGCCGGAGGGATGAGCCTCTCACGAGCCGGCCCCGCCGGTGCTCTCACCCTTCCAGCCCTCGCGCTCGGCGAGGGTGATGACCTCACCGACGAGGGTGATCGACCCGGTGACCAGCACCGCACCCTTCTCCGAATCCCCCGCGAGACTGCGCGCCTCGTCGAGAGCGGCCTCGAGCGAGTGCTCCACCAGCACCCGGTCGGCGCCCGCGATGCCCACCACGATCGAAGCCAGCTCGTCGGGATCGATGGCGCGGTCGGACGTCGACGAGGTGACGACGAACTCGTCGACCACGGGGTCGAGGGCGCGGATGATGCCCTCCACGTCTTTGTCGGCGAGCACCGCGATCACGGCGATCACCTTGTCGAAGGTGAAGTACTCGGTGACGGCCGCCGCCAGCGCCTGCGCGCCGCCCGGGTTGTGGGCCGCATCCACCAGCACCGTCGGCTCGACGCCGACCAGCTGCAGGCGGCCGGGCGAGGTGACCGTGGCGAAGCCCTCGGTGACGATGTCGTCGACGAGCGCCTGCGTGCCACCGCCGAGGAACGACTCCACCGCCGCCACGGCGACCGCCGCGTTGTGACCCTGGTGGTTGCCGTAGAGCGGCAGGAACAGCTCGTCGTAGCGCCCCGCGAGCCCCTGGATCGACACCAGCTGCCCGCCGACGGCGACCTTCGACTCGAGCAGCCGGAACTGCTCGCCCTCGACCGCGAAGGTCGACTCGGTGAGCTCGGCGGCCCGCTGCAGCTCGGCCAGCGCCTCGGCCGGCTGCACGGCGCTGACCACCTGCGCGGCCGGCTTGACGATGCCCGACTTGGTGCGTGCGATCTCGGCCACGGTGTTGCCGAGTCGGGCGGTGTGGTCGAGGGAGATCGGTGTGATGACCGCGACCTGACCGTCGGCGACGTTGGTGGAGTCCCACTCGCCGCCCATCCCCACCTCGATCACCGCGACGTCGACGGGCGCATCCGCGAAGCAGGCGAAGGCGAGCACCGAGAGCGCCTCGAAGAAGGTCAGGCGCGCTTCGCCCTCGGCTTCCAGCTCAGCGTCGATGATGCCGAGGAACGGCTCGATGTCGGCCCAGTTGGCGGCGAGGGCCTCGTTGGAGATCGGCGAGCCGTCGATCATGATGCGCTCGTTCAGGCGCTCCAGGTGCGGGCTCGTGAAGAGGCCTGTGCGCAGGCCCAGTGCCCGCAAGAGGCTCTCGGTGATGCGGCTGGTCGAGGTCTTGCCATTGGTTCCGGTGATGTGGATGATCGGATAGCTGCGCTGCGGGTCGCCCAGCAGCTCGACGGCCCGGCGCGTCGCCGAGAGGCGCGGCTCGGGCGAGGCCTCGCCGAGTCGCGCGAGCAGGGCGGCGTAGACCGCGTCGCCCTCCTCGACGAACTCGTCCGGCGCATCCAGCCCCACCCCGTCGAAGTCGTCGTCGGGCCGCGGGATGTTCACCCCGTCGTTCTCGGGTTCGTTCGGGTCGTCAGCCGGCGGACCGAAGTCGCCTCCGAAGAAGTTGTCAGACATTCTGGGTCACCGACTTCCGGCTCACGGCGATGAGGAACTCATCCTGGTTGGCGTATTTTCCGCCGGCGATCCGCGCGAAGTGCTCGGGCGCCTTGGCGGTGACCGCGGGCAGCCACTCGCTGGCGAGCACCTCGCGGTTGGCTTCGACCGCTGCCGAGGTGGCCGGCGCGTGCACGGTGAAGTCGACGGCGAGCGTCTCCCCCGCGATGTCGACGACCCCGGATGCGGCGCGCACGGCGTCGGCATCGGCGTCGGCGAAGAACACCAGGTCGAGGGCGATGCGATCGCTCACCTCGAAGCCCGCCGACTTGCGCGCATCCTGAACCGCCCGGATGACGTCGCGGGCGAGCCCCTCGGCCTCGAGAGCGGGCGTGAGGGTGGTGTCCAGCAGCACGAAGCCGCCACCCGGAAGCAGCGCGAGGGCGCTGGAGGCTCCGTCGACTCCGGATGCATCGGCCGAGGCCTCGAGCACGAGCTCGTACTCCCCCTCGAGCAGCTCGATGCCGCCGGAGGTGACCACGCCGTTCGCCTCGGACCACTGGCCGCTGCGCGCGCCCTGGATGGCCTGCTGCACCGTCTTGCCGAGGCGCGGACCGGCGACCCGGGCGTTGACGGTGAGCCGCGAGGTGACGCCGAACTCGGCCGCGCTGGACTCGGACTGGTCGACCAGGCGCACCGCCTTGACGTTCAGCTCGTCTTTCAGGATGCCCTCGAACTGGCCGAGCGCCGCCGCGTCGTCGGCCACGATCGTGAGCGTGGCGAGCGGCAGCCGCACGCGGAGGCCGGCCTGCTTGCGCAGCGAGAGCACGGTGGACGAGATGGCGCGCACGGTGTCCATGGTGTGCACCAGCCCGGGGTCGGCCGGGAACAGGTTCGCGTCGGGCCAGTCGGTGAGGTGCACGCTGCGCCCGCCGGTGAGGCCCTTCCAGATCGCGTCGGAGACGAGCGGCAGCAGCGGGGCCGCGACCCGCGTGACCGTCTCGAGCACCGTGAAGAGCGTGTCGAAGGCGTCACGGTCGTCGCCCGACCAGAACCGGTCGCGCGAACGGCGCACGTACCAGTTGGTGAGCACGTCGGCGAAGTCACGCAGCTTCGCCGAGGCGAGCGTCGCATCCAGCTGCTCGAGGTCGGCCGTCGCATCCTGGATCAGCTCGCGGGTCTTGGCCAACAGGTACCGGTCGAGCACGTCGGTGGAGTCGGTGCGCCACTGGGCGTCGTAGCCGCCGTCCTTCGCCGAGTTCGCGTAGAGGGTGAAGAAGTAATAGGTGCTCCACAGCGGCAGCAGCACTTCGCGAACGCCCTGGCGGATGCCCTCCTCGGTGACGATGAGGTTGCCGCCGCGCAAGACGGACGACGACATCAGGAACCAGCGCATCGCATCCGAGCCGTCGCGGTCGAAGACCTCGGAGACGTCGGGGTAGTTGCGCAGCGACTTCGACATCTTCTGCCCATCGGAGCCCAGCACGATGCCGTGGCTGATCACGTTCTTGAACGCCGGGCGGTCGAACAGCGCGGTCGACAGCACGTGCATCACGTAGAACCAGCCGCGGGTCTGCCCGATGTACTCCACGATGAAGTCGGCGGGGCTGTGCGTGGCGAACCAGTCCTGGTTCTCGAACGGGTAGTGCACCTGGGCGAACGGCATCGAGCCCGAGTCGAACCAGACGTCGAACACGTCCTCGATCCGGCGCATGGTCGACTTCCCCGTGGGGTCGTCGGGGTTCGGGCGGGTGAGGTCGTCGATGAAGGGGCGGTGCAGATCCGGCTGGCCGTCGCGGTTCAGCGGCAGGCGGCCGAAGTCGGCCTCGAGCTCGGCCAGCGAGCCGTACACGTCGGTGCGCGGGTGGTTCGGGTCGTCGCTCTTCCAGATCGGGATGGGCGAGCCCCAGTAGCGGTTGCGCGAGATCGACCAGTCGCGGGCGCCGGAGACCCACTTGCCGAACTGCCCCTCCTTCACGTTCTCGGGAACCCACTCGATCTGCTGGTTGAGCTGCTCCATGCGGTCGCGGATGGTGCTCACCCGCACGAACCAGCTCGAGACGGCCTTGTAGATGAGGGGGTTGCGGCAGCGCCAGCAGTGCGGGTAGCTGTGCTCGTAGCTGGCCTGGCGGATGAGCCGGCCCTGCGCCTTGAGCAGCTGGGTGAGCGGCTTGTTGGCATCGAAGACCTGCAGGCCCTCGACCTCGGGCACGCTGGAAAGGAAGCGGCCGCCGTCGTCGACCGAGATGACCACGGGGATGCCCGCGGCCTCGCAGACCTTCTGGTCTTCCTCACCGTAGGCGGGGGCCTGGTGCACGATGCCGGTGCCGTCGCTGGTGGAGACGTAGTCGGCCACCAGGATCTGCCACGCGTTCTGCGTGCCGTACTTCTCGGTGTCGGCGTAGTGGTCCCAGAGCCGGTCGTAGGCGACGCCTTCGAGGTCGCGGCCCGTGATGGTGCGGGAGACCGCGGCCTTCGCCTCCTCGGCCGAGTCGTAGCCGAGGTCTTTGGCGTAGTTGCCCACCAGGTCGATCGCCAGCAGGTACTCGGCTCCGAGCACGGTGTGCGCGGCTCCGGATGCGTCCTCCCGGGAGACCTCGGAGTCGAGCGTCCCGTTGGGACCGGCCGGCAGCACGGCGTACTCGATAGAGGGCCCGACGGCGAGGGCGAGGTTGGTGGGCAGCGTCCAGGGCGTGGTCGTCCAGGCCAGTGCGCGCACGGCGGTGAGGCCGAGCGCCTCGGCGCGCGAGCCCACCAGCGGGAAGGTCACGGTGACCGTCTGGTCTTGACGCATCTTGTAGACGTCGTCGTCCATCCGCAGCTCGTGGTTCGAGAGCGGCGTCTCGTCCTTCCAGCAATAGGGCAGCACCCGGTAGCCCTCGTAGGCGAGGCCCTTGGTGTGCAGCTGCTTGAAGGCCCAGAGCACGCTCTCCATGAACGTGATGTCGAGCGTCTTGTAGTCGTTGTCGAAGTCGACCCAGCGCGCCTGGCGGGTGACGTACTCCTGCCACTCCTTGGTGTAGCGCAGCACCGACTCGCGGGAGGCGGCGTTGAACACCTCGACGCCCATCTCCTCGATCTGGCTCTTCTCGGTGATGCCGAGCTGCTTCATCGCCTCTAGCTCGGCGGGCAGGCCGTGCGTGTCCCAGCCGAAGCGGCGGTCGACCTTCTTGCCGCGCATGGTCTGGAAGCGCGGGAACACGTCCTTGGCGTAGCCGGTGAGCAGGTGCCCGTAGTGCGGCAGGCCGTTGGCGAACGGCGGGCCGTCGTAGAACACCCACTCGTCGCCGCCTTCGCGATTGGCGATGGACGCGCGGAACGTGTCATCCGCCTTCCAGAAGCCGAGCACGCCCTGCTCGACCTCGGGGAAGCTCGGCGAGGGGACGACGGATGAGAAGTCGTCGGGGTCTTTGGGGTACGTCATGATGCTCCTGGACGGGCTGGATGCTGCTGCTGCCTGTTCCACGAGGACGGATCGGGCTCGCGCCCCCACCGTGGTACCACCTCGCTGACCACCCGTTCGCCCTGTCGGGACCGCGGGAGACCGCTCGTTCTTAGGCTGTGACGGGCCCGACCCGTTCGGTTCTACTGGGCCCGTGTGCTCGCGCGCACGTGCCGTTCTTCCGAAGACTCCCCGGTGATGGCCGGTTCACAGTCGTTTCGGAGTCGATTCTAACCGATGGCGACAGGATGCGCGTCAGACCGCGGCGGGCTCGTATCGCGCGGCGAGTTCGGCGCCGAGGAACTGCGCCAGGGCGGCGGTCGCCGGGCGCGCGGAGACGGCTTCGACGTCGGGGTTGTAGTTCGTGTTGGTGTTGATGTCGTAGGGCAGGAGGCGGCCGTCGGCGGTCTCGAAGAACTCGACGCCGGCGACCTCGACGCCCTGCTCGGCGAGGAAGGCCTCGAGGCGCGCGATCAGCGGGGTGGAGGCGTCGATGTCGAAGCGCTCCTGGAAGAGACCGGTGGCCGGGAGCGCCGCACCCACAGCATCCGTCTCCCCCGATCCCGGCACGTCGCAGGCGGCGGGAGCGAAGCCCTGCTCCGGAACCGCGCAGGCCTCGGCCGGGCACAGCTCGAACGAGCCGGCCGAGGTGTCCACGCGCACGGCGTAGACGAAGCGGCCGCCCACGAACTCGGCGCGGGTGATGAAGGGCTCGGCGGTCAGCACGTACTCCTGCAGGAGGGTGATGCCGTCGACCGGCTCCTCGAAGTCGGGGCCGTCGACGTAGGCGTCGAACTCGGTGACGGAGTCGAAGCGGCGCACGCCCAGCCCCTTGCCGCCCTGATTGTGCTTGGTGATGAACGGCGTGGCCAGGTCGCGGGCACGCACCTTCAGGTCGTCGCGGCCGAACACCACCACGGTGTGCGGCACGTCGAAGCCGGCGGCTCGCAACGCGGCGTACTGCGCGGCCTTGCTCACCTCGAGCTCGAGCACGCGCGATCCGTTCACGACCCGGCGACCCCAGGCCTCGAGCCAGCGCAGCACCGCACGGGCGTACTCCTTGGCGTGCTCGTTTCCGCGGGTGTGCGACGAGGCGCTGAGGCGCGACCAGAAGACGCCCGCGGGCGGCTCGACCGAGAGGTCGATCGACCCGCCGGTCAGCGGCCATTCGCGGTACGCCACACCGGCTGCGTCGAGGGCTTTCGCGAGCGGCGGGATCCACTCGGCGTTCTCGTGCAGGATGTGGACGACCGGTTCGGTCTGCGTTGCGCTCATCCCTCAATCGTACGAGCGCCCGCCCGCCGGATGTCATCGACGCGATGTCGCCGTAACACTGTGACACGTCGCCCGCCGAGGCGTGCCCCGCCGGTGGCCCGTCCGGTTGAGCCGGGCGGCGGATGCCGTCAGCCGGCGAATCCGGCGAGCGCCGGTTCCACCACGCGGTCGACGTAGGAGACGAGGGGATCGCGTTCGGGGCCGTCGGCCGCCCAGCGCCCCACCGCAGCCGCCGCGGCGCCGAGCACCGCCAGCGCGGTCGCCCGTGCGCGGAGTGCGGCATCCGGACCGGTCAGGCGCACGGCCAGGAACCGCTCTATCGCGTCGGCGTGCGCGAGGGCCCGCGCCAGCCCGGCCGCCTTCAGCTCGGCGTCGATCCCCATCACCTCGTGCTGGGTGAGCACGAGCGGGGCACGCTCGGCCGTGAAGGTCTCGGCGGTCGCGTGCAGAGCACCGGCCACCGCCTCGAGCGGAGAGGATTCGCCGGCCGCCGCGGCGAGCGCCTCGGCGAGCACGGCGAGGCTGGCGTCGAGCTCGACCCAGAGCAGATCGCTCTTCGAGCCGAAGTAGTTGAAGAAGGTGTTGCGGCTCACCCCGGCGCGCTGGGTGATCTGCTCGATCGTGGTCTTGGTGTAGCCCTGCTCGAGGAAGAGTTCGCTGGCGGCCTCTTCGAGCATCCGCTGGGAGGAGGCGCGGGGGCGTCCGGCCATGGCGTGATCTCCTGAAGGGAATAACTAGACCCAGTCCAACAATTAGACTGGTGACGATCACAGCAGATCGCCCTCCCACCATTCCACATGAGACGAGCTCCAGAGTGCCACTCCGCCATCGATCACGAACCCTGTCCGCCCTCGCGGTGACCGCCGCCACCGCCATCCTGCTGGCGGGCTGTGCGGGCGCCTCCCCCGCGGCCACCGAGAGCACGCCGGTCGCCGGCGGCACGCTCACCTACGCCACCGGGTTCGGCGAGCCGACCTGCCTCGACCCGCACGTGGGCGGCAACATGCCGCAGGCGCTGCTCGGCACCAACGTGCTCGAGTCGCTGTTCTCGCAGGACGCCGACGGCGCGATCGTGCCCTGGCTCGCGACGGCGGGCACCCCCTCGGCCGACGGTCTGAGCTGGGACATCACGCTTCGTGACGACGTGACCTTCACCGACGGCACGCCCTTCGACGCCGAAGCCGTGAAGGCCAACGTCGAGCACATGAAAGACCCGGCCACGGCATCCTCCACCGCCATCCTCGCGCTCGGCAAGGTGGCCTCCGTCGAGGTCGTCGACCCCACCACCGTGCGGTTCGTGCTGAGCGAACCTGACAGCGCGCTGCTCGAGTCGCTCGCGCAGACCTGGCTGGCCATCGAGTCGCCGGCCGGGCTCGCCCGCTCGCAGGAGGAGAACTGCGAGGCCCCGATCGGCACCGGCCCCTTCACCGTCGAGAGCTGGACGAAGCAGGACAACGTGACGCTCGTACGCAACGAGTCGTACAACTCCTCCCCCACGGGAGCCGCCCACGAAGGGCCCGCCTATCTCGAGAAGATCGTCTGGCGCTTCATCCCCGATCCCGCCACGCGCTTCGCGGCGCTGCAGTCCGGCCAGGTCGACGTCATCGACGAGATGCAGCCCGACAACGTGGTGACGGCCACCTCGTCTCAGGACCTCGCCGTTCTGCAGGGGGCGCTGCCCGGAGCATCCATCCGCCTGGAACTGAATTCGGGCTACGCGCCCTTCGACGACGAGCGCGTCCGCAAGGCGTTCATCGCCTCGGCCGACGTGAATCCCGGCATCGAGAGCCTGTTCTTCGGTACGGTCGAGCGCTCGTACTCGGTGCTGTCGACCTCGACCCCCTTCGGCGCCTCCTACGAGGACGACTTCGCGATCGACGTCGACAAGGCGAACGCCCTGCTCGACGAGGCCGGCTGGACCACCCGCGACGCCGACGGCTACCGCACGAAGGACGGTTCCCGCTTGACGGTCGACTTCCCCATCTCGACCAACCAATCGATCCCGGCCGAACAGTCGCTGTTCGAGCAGATCCAGGCCACCACCAAGGAGGTGGGCTTCGACGTGCAGCTGCATCCGCTGGACCTGTCCAGCTGGTACGCCTCGCTCGCCGCCTGGGACTTCGGGGTCACCAGCGCGATCTACACCAAGAACTCGGCCGACGTGCTGCGCATCCTCTACGACTCCGCCAACATCCAGCCGGCGCCGAGCGGATACCACCCGAACCACTCGCACGTCGACATCCCCGAGCTCGACGCCCTGCTGACCGAGGCCGGCGAGACGACGGATGCCGACGAGCGGGCCGAAGCCTACGCCGAGGCGCAGAAGATCCTCTCCGACGGCGCCTACGTGCTGCCGCTGTACGACCACCTGCAGAAGATCGGCTACCGCACCTCGGTGCAGGGGCTCTCGCTGCTGCCGACGCTGCAGCTGCCGTACCTCGCCGACGCGTGGGTGCAGTAGCGCCCGGATGACGCACACGGTCGGTGACGACGGAGTGGAAGCCGCGGTTCGGGCCCCCGCTCCGTCGTCGACGGCATCGGGGCCGGAACTCCGTCGTTCGCGCGCGTCGCGAGCGTGGCGGGTCGCGCGGGGCATCCTGCTCCGGATCGGAGGCGGGCTGTTCGTGCTGTGGGCCGCGGCCACGCTCACCTTCTTCGGGCTGCGGCTGATCCCGGGCGACCCGGCCCAGGCCATCCTCGGCGGGCCGGGATCGCAGGCGAGCGCCGAGGCGCTGGCGCAGGTGCGGGCCGACTACGGGCTCGACCAGCCGATCGGGGTGCAGTACCTCGCTCAGCTCGCACGGCTCGCCACGGGCAACCTCGGCACCTCGTACTCGCTGCGGAGCCCGGTGGCGGAGGTGATCGGCGCGCAGATCGGCGGCACGCTGCTGCTCGCCGCCCTCGCGCTGATCGTGGCGTGGACCATCGCGCTCGGGCTCGCGGTGTGGTCGACGCGGGGCGGACGGATCGCGGCCGCCGTGGGCTCGACGCTCGAGATCGTGGCCGCCGCCGTGCCGCACTTCTGGCTGGCGACCGTTCTGGTGCTGGTGTTCAGCACGGCGCTGCGCTGGTTCCCCGCGGTGAGCACCTCGGGGCCGGAGGGGCTCGTGCTGCCGGTGCTCACGCTGGCGCTGCCGCTGGCGGGGTTCCTCGGGCAGGTGATGCGCGAATCGGTGCTGGATGCGCTCAGCGCGCCCTTCGTGCTGTCGGCCCGGGCGCGCGGCGAGAGCGAGAACGGCGTGCGCTGGCGGCACGTGCTGCGGCACGGGTCGCTGCCCGGCATCGCCCTGTCGGGATGGGCCTTCGGGTTCCTCATCTCGGGCGCCGTCGTGGTGGAGACGATCTTCGCCCGGCCGGGGCTCGGGCGCACGCTGCTGAACGCGGTGCAGCTGCGCGACGTGCCGCTCGTGGTGGGCGTCGTGCTGGTGGTGGCGCTCGGGTACGTGATCATGACGGTGGCGACGGATGCGGCCTCCCGGCTCGCCGACCCGCGGTTGCGCCGGGCGGGGGTGGCGCTGTGACGACGCTGGTGGAACTGCCGGCGCGCGGCGGTGGTCGCGCGGGTATCGGGCGCGGCCCGGGTGCCGCTCGCGGCGCTCGTGTGCTCGGGGTCGCTCAGTGGGGGGCGATCGGGGTGCTGGCGGTGCTGCTGCTCGCGGCGGTGCTTCCGGGCGTGCTGGCTCCCGGCGATCCGCTGGCCATCGACCCGGCGCAGGCCTTTCTCTCGCCGCGCTGGGGGCATCCGTTCGGCACCGACGAGTCGGGGCGGGACATCTACACGCGGGTCGTGCACGGCGCGGCTCCCTCGCTCGTGATCGGCGTCGCCGCCACGGCGATCGGCATCGTGCTCGCGCTCGTGCTGGGGCTCGCCGCCGCACTCGGTGGGCGGGTCGTCGACTTCGGGGTGAGCCGGCTGCTGGAGGTGCTGTTCGCGTTCCCGGGGCTGCTGCTGGCGCTGCTCGTGATCACCGTCTACGGACCGGGGATCGTGACCTCCACGATCGCCGTCGGACTCGCGACGGCGCCCGGGTACGCGCGGATCATCCGGTCGCAGACGCGCTCGGTGGCCTCGGCGCCGTACATCGAGGCGGCGGTGGTTCTGGGGCGGTCGCGCGGGCGCATCCTGGTGCAGCACATCCTGCCGAATGCGGTCGTGCCGGTGTTCGTGCTCGTCACGCTCGGGGTCGGGCAGGCGATCGTGTGGGCCGCCGCGCTGAGCTACCTCGGGCTCGGCGCCGAGCCGCCCGCCGCCGAGTGGGGCGCGATGCTGTTCGCCGGCAAGAACTACCTGGCCACGGCCTGGTGGATGACGTTCTTCCCGGGCCTCGCGATCGTGCTGAGTGCCGTGGCCGCCACCGTGCTCGGCCGTGCCCTGCAGCGCCGGGGCCCGCGGTGAGCGCGCGTCTTCCCACCCAGGCTCCCACGACTTGCCACCACTTCTGGCAAGTCGGCACCGAAACCGTCGACTTCTGCCAGGTCGCCCGGCGCCACGTGCCCGGAGTGGCCTCGTGAGCGCTCCGGTGGTGCGGGTCGAGGGGCTGCGGGTGGGGTTCGGGGCGGGCGGGCGCCGCGCTCAGGGACCGGCCGTCGTCGATGGGGTGTCGTTCGAGCTGCACGCAGGGCGGGCGGTGGCGATCGTGGGCGAGTCCGGATCGGGCAAGTCGGTCACGGCGCGGGCTCTGGTGGGGCTGGCCGGGCCGGGGTCGTGGATGACGGCCGAGGCGCTCGAGGTGGGCGGAGCATCCGTTCTCGGCCCGATCGGACGGGACGGGACCGCACGCGGGCTGCCGGCGGCGGCGTGGCGGCGCATCCGGGGCCGGCAGATCGGGCTGGTGGTGCAGGATGCGCTGGTGTCGCTGGATCCGCTGCGGCCGATCGGGCGCGAGATCGGCGACGCCCTGCGGCTGCACACCGACCTCTCTCCGGTGCAGCGTCAGCGGCGGGTGCTCGAACTGCTCGAGTCGGTGGGGATGCCCGAGCCGGCCGAGCGGATGCGACAGCGCTCGGGCGAGCTGTCGGGCGGGCTGCGGCAGCGGGCGCTGATCGCCTCGGCGCTGGCCGCCGACCCCGCGGTGCTGATCGCCGACGAGCCGACGACCGCGCTGGACAGCACGGTGCAGGCGCAGATCCTCGAGCTGTTCGAGAGCATCAAGGCGCGCGGGACGGGGCTGCTGTTCATCAGCCACGACCTCGCGGTGGTGTCGCGGATCGCCGACGAGGTGCTCGTGATGCGTGCGGGACGGGTGGTGGAGTCGGGGCCGGTCGCCCAGGTGCTCGGCGACCCGCAGCACGAGTACACGAAGACGCTGCTGCGCGCGGTTCCGACGGGGGTTCCGCGCGGGGTACCGCTCTCGGTGAGCCGGGGGGTCAGCGGCCTCGAGGGCGTGTCCGGCCGCGCGCCCCGTCCGCCCGCCGCCGCACCCACCTCCGCGCGGGAGGCAGCGGCTCCGGGCACTGCGGCCGATGCGCCGCCTCTCGTCGTGGAGGTCGCCTCGGTGAGCAAGCGCTTCGGGGCCCGCACGGCGGTCGATCAGGTGTCGCTCGCCATCGCCCCCGGCACGACGCTCGGCCTGGTGGGCGAGTCGGGGTCGGGCAAGACCACGCTGGGACGCATCATCCTGGGGCTGACGGCTCCGGATGCCGGCACGGTGACGCTCGACGGCGCTGCGTGGGCCCCGCTGCGCGAGCGCGAACGGCGCTCCCGCCGGCCGCTGCTCGGCGCGGTGTACCAAGACGCACTGTCGTCGTTCGACCCGCGACTCACCGTGGGACGGATCCTCGAGGATGCGCTGCGAGGGGAGAACGCGGGCGGCGGCGGCGTGCGTGAGCGCGTCGGCGGCCTGCTGCACGAGGTGGGCCTCTCCTCCGACACCGCCGAGGCTCGGCCACTGCAGCTCTCGGGAGGTCAGCGCCAGCGCGTCTCCATCGCCCGGGCACTCGCCCCGCAGCCGCGGGTGATCGTGCTCGACGAACCGGTCTCGGCGCTGGACGTCTCGATCCAGGCGCAGATCCTCGATCTGCTCGACCGTCTGCAGCGCGAGCGCGGCGTCGCCTACCTCTTCATCTCGCACGACCTCGGCGTGGTGCAGCACATGAGCGACCGGCTCGCCGTGATGAAGGAGGGGCGGATCGTGGAGCAGGGCTCGTCGGCCGAGGTGTTCGCCCGGCCCGAGCATCCGTATACCCGAGCGCTCTTCGCCGCCGCACCCCGGATCAGGCCGTCCGCATCGTCGTGACGCGGACGAGCGGGAGCGACGCGACCGTCGTCAGCCGGCCGCCCGGGCGACGAGGCGGGCGATCGTCGGCGCGGTGTCGTCGGTGATCTCGGTGAGGGCGTAGGAGGTCGGCCAGAGGCCGTTCGGGTCGTCGAGGTTCGCCTGCGAGCTGAAGCCGAGGGTGCTGTATCGCTCCTTGTCCTGCTGGCCGCTGCGGAAGAAGACGACGGGCTTGCCGCCGCGGGTCCAGGCCGGCTGGCCGTAGAACAGCTTCGGCAGCAGGTCGGGAGCGGCCTCGGCGACGATCCCGTGCAGGCGCTCGGCCATCCCGCGGTCGGGCTGCGGCATGCCCTCGATCTTCTCGCGCATCGTCGCGGCGTCGGCGGCGGCCTTCTCCTCGGCCTTGCCGCGCTTCGCGTCGGCCTTCAGCTCGGCCGCACGATCTCTCATGGCGGCCTTCTCCTCGGCGGAGAACCCGGCTGCTGCGGTCATGAGGTGCCTTCCCTTCGACGTCGAACTTGTGACACCACGGTATCGACACCTGTCGGTGCTTCGCTTCTCAGATCCTGCTCGATCGACGAGCGTCCCGAGCCCCGTGATTCCGAGCCCCACGATCACGAACGGGGCGAGGTCAGAGCCGGTCGCCGCGCCACTCCGAGGCGAGCTCCTCGCCGCGGTCGTAGGCGGCCTGCTCGCGCTCGCGCAGCTCGACCCGGCGGATCTTGCCCGAGATCGTCTTCGGCAGCTCGAAGAACTCGATCCGGCGCACCCGCTCGAAGGCCGAGAGCTCCGTGCGGCTGTGGTCGAAGATCGCGGTCGCGGTCGCGGCATCCGCCATCCAGCCCTCGGCGAGGGCGACGTAGGCCTTGACGACGGTGTGGCGCGTCGCATCCGGAGCCGGCACGACCGCCGACTCGGCGACCGCCGGATGCCGCAGCAGAACGCTTTCCACCTCGAACGGCGAGATCTTGTAGTCGGACGATTTGAAGATGTCGTCGGTGCGGCCGATGAAGGTGATCGTGCCGTCGTCGGACCGCTCCGCCACGTCGCCGGTGTGGAAGTAACCGCCCGCGCGGGCCGTCGCGGTGCGCTCCTCGTCGGAGTGATAGCCCGCCATCAGGTTCACCGGCTCGACCGAGAGGTCGATGCAGATCTCCCCCGTCGTCGCCGGCGAACCGCTCACCGGATCGATGATCGCGATGGCCACGCCGGGGAGGGCCCTCCCCATGGCGCCCGGCACCACCGTCCCGCCCGGCGTGTTGGCGATCAGGGCCGTGGTCTCGGTCTGACCGTAGCCGTCACGGATGGTCAGGCCCCAGGCGTCCTGCACCGCGGAGATCACACCGGGATTCAGCGGCTCGCCGGCCGAGAGGGCTTCGCGGAGAGCGCGGGGCTTCTTTCCGAGATCGGCCTGGATGAGCATCCGCCACACCGTCGGCGGGGCGCAGAAGGTGCTGACCTCCGCCTGGTCGAGGCGGCGCAGCAGGGCGGCGGGCTCGAAGCGCGCGTAGTTGGAGACGAACACCGTGGCCTCGGCGTTCCACGGCGCGAAGAAGCAGCTCCAGGCGTGCTTGCCCCAGCCGGGCGAGCTGATGGCGAGGTGCACGTCGCCCGGCCGGAGCCCGAGCCAGTACGACGTGGAGAGGTGCCCGACCGGGTAGGAGGCGTGCGTGTGCACCACCATCTTGGGCTTGGACGTGGTGCCGGAGGTGAAGTAGATCAAGCACGGGTCGTCGGAGCGCACCAGGACCGTGGGGCTGATGCCGATCCCCTCGAGGGAGTCGTCGTAGTCGAGCCAGCCGTCGGGTCGGCCACCGGTCGGGCCGCCGGTCGGGCCGCCGTCGGATGCTCCCACCACGATCCGGGTGAAGTCGCCGTCGAGCCCGTCGAACTTGGCGACGTCGGCGGCATCCACGATCACGTGGCTCACCTGTCCGCGTTCCAGCCGGTCGGCGAGGTCGGCGGGCGAGAGCAGCGTGGTGGTGGGCAGGATGACGGCGCCGAGCTTCATGATGGCGAGCATCGACTCCCAGAGCTCCACCCGGTTGCCGAGCATCAGCATCACGTGATCGCCCTGTTCGACGCCCTGCGCGGCAAGCCAGGCGGCCACCTCGTCGGATCGCCAGCGCATCCGGTCGAAGCTCACCCTCGTCTCGCGGCCGTCCTCCTCGACGATCCACAGCGCGGTCTTCTCATTGCCGACGGCGATGGCGTCGAACCAGTCGACGGCCCAGTTGAACTGCTCCCCCACATCCGGCCACGCGAAGGCGGCTTCGGCGGCGACCGCGTCCTCGCGGTGCTCGATCAGGATGTCGCGGGCGGCCCGGAGGTTCTCGGTCGGGTTCATCCCCTCAGTCTGCCGCATCCCGCCTGCCTAGCCGCTGACCGGGCGGGTGAGCATGAGCATGTCCATCCGGCCGGACTGCACCGTGTCGCCGTGCTGGTTGCGCAGCGTGAGGCGGCGCTCGACGACCCCCGTCGTGCCCGACGAGGTGAGACGCAGGCCGAGGATCTCCACGGTGCAGGTGAGCGTGTCCCCGATGAACACCGGGGCCGCGAAGCGCCAGCCGTCGATGCCGAGCAGCGCGGCGGAGCTGCCCTCGAACATGCCCGTACGCGCGATCAGGCCGAGGGCGAGCGACGCCCCGTAGAGCCCGTTCACGATCCGCCGCCCGAAGCGCGACTGCGCCGCGAACTCGGCATCCGTGTGCAGCTGGTTGTTGTCGTTCGTGAGCGCCGCGAACATCACCAGGTCGGTCTCGGTGACCGTCTTGCCGGGCGTGACGAACACCTGGCCCGTCTCGAAGTCCTCGAAGTAGTGCGTGTCAGCCATGCGTCCAGGCTAGCGAGCCGCGACCGGCATCACGACGACGCGGTGCCCCGCGTCAGGCGGTGACGACCTGCGGGCCGCCCACGGCATCCGACGGCATCTCGGCGGCGAGGCGGTTGGCCTCGGCGATCAGCGTAGCCACGATCTCCGACTCGGGCACGGTCTTCACGACCTCGCCCTTCACGAAGATCTGGCCCTTGCCGTTGCCGGAGGCCACGCCGAGGTCGGCGTCGCGCGCCTCACCCGGCCCGTTCACGACGCAGCCCATCACGGCCACCCGCAGCGGCACGGTCATGCCCTCCAGGCCCGCGGTGACGTCGTTCGCGAGCGTGTACACGTCCACCTGGGCACGGCCGCACGAGGGGCACGACACGATCTCGAGCTTGCGCTCACGCAGGTTGAGCGACTGCAGGATCTGCAGGCCCACCTTCACCTCCTGCGCCGGCGGGGCCGACAGCGAGACGCGGATGGTGTCGCCGATGCCCTCCGCGAGCAGGATGCCGAACGCCGTCGACGACTTGATGGTGCCCTGGAACTCGGGGCCGGCCTCGGTGACACCGAGGTGCAGCGGCCAGTCGCCGCGTTCGGCGAGCTGACGGTAGGCCTTCACCATGATGATCGGGTCGTTGTGCTTGACCGAGATCTTGAAATCGTGGAAGTCGTGCTCCTCGAACAGCGAGGCCTCCCAGACGGCGCTTTCCACGAGCGCCTCGGGCGTGGCCTTGCCGTACTTCGCCAGCAGCGAGGGCTCGAGCGACCCGGCGTTGACCCCGATCCGGATGCTGACCCCGGCGGCCTTGGCGGCGGCGGCGATCTTGCCCACCTGGTCGTCGAACTTGCGGATGTTGCCCGGGTTCACGCGCACGGCGGCACAGCCGGCGTCGATCGCGGCGTAGACGTAGTTGGGCTGGAAGTGGATGTCGGCGATCACCGGGATCTGCGACTTCTTCGCGATGATCGGCAGCGCCTCCGCGTCGTCGCGCGAGGGCACGGCCACACGCACGATGTCGCATCCGGAGGCCGTCAGCTCGGCGATCTGCTGCAGCGTGGCGTTGATGTTCGGCGTGGGAGTCGTGGTCATCGACTGCACGCTCACGGGGGCGTCGCCGCCCACGAGCACCTTGCCCACCTTGATCTGGCGGGACTTACGCCGCGGGGCGAGGGTTTCAGGGGGCGGTTTCGGCATCCCGAGGTTGATTGCAGGCACGGATTCAGTCTAGATCCGTTGTCTGGACGAGCGGTCAGCACCGGGTGAACGGATGCCGCGACCGCGGTCACCCCCGGTGCAGGCCGCGCCGATCTAACCGAAGACGTCGATGGGCTACCCGAAGACGTCGGTGGGCTACCCGAAGACGTTGATCGGCTTCACGATGTCGGCGTACACCAGCAGGGCGGTCATGCCGCCGAACAGGATGACGACCGCGAAGGTGAGCGGCATGAGCTTGGCGGCGTCCACCGGCCCCGGGTCTTTGCGCTTGAACAGCTTGGCGAAGAAGCGCCGGATGCCCTCCCAGAGCGCCGAGACCACGTGTCCGCCGTCGAGCGGTGTGAGCGGCACGAGGTTGATCACGAACAGCGCGACGTTGAGCGAGCCGAGCAGTCCCAGCAGGCTGGCGGCCTTGGAGGCGAGCGGGATGGTGTCGATCGACGCGATCTCGCCGGCGACCCGGCCGACGCCGACGACGCTGATCGGCCCGTTGATGTCGCGCTCGCCCGATCCGAACGCCGCCTGGGCCACGCCGTAGAGCTTCTGGGGCAGGTTGGCGACCAGCCCCACGGTGCTGCCGATCGTGTCGCCCACCATCGGGAGCACGGCGGTGATCGGCTGCGGAACCAGTTCGGAGGCGGCCCCGATGCCGACGAAGCCCACGTCTTGCGTGACGCTCGTGCCGTCGGCATCCTTCACCACGGCGCCCTTGTCGTCGAGGACGTAGCGCTCGGTGAGCAGCGGGGTGAGGCTGAGGGTGGTCTCGACGCCGTCGCGCAGCACGACGAGCGGCAGGGTGTCGCCGGCCGAGTCGCGGATGATCTGGGTCGACTGGTCCCAGCTGGTGATGGGGGTGCCGCCGAGGCTGACGAGCTGGTCGCCCGGCTGGATTCCCGCCGCCGCACCCGGCGACTGCTGGTCGCCGTCTTCGCAGGTCTGGCGGTCGCTCGTGGCGGGCAGCACGCAGGACGAGACGCTGCCGACCGTGGTGGAGGACTGCACCGTGCCGAAGCCGACCAGCACGATCGAGAAGAACACGACCGCGAGCACGAGATTCATGAACGGACCGCCGAGCATGACGATGATGCGCTGCCACACGGGCTTGCGGTAGAAGGCCCGGTCTTCGTCGAGGCCGATGGTGAGCTGGGACTGCTGACGCGCATCCTGAACCATCGACTGGAAGAAGCCGGTGCTGTTCGCCACCGCCTTCTCGCCCTCGCGCCGCGGCGGGAACATGCCGATCATCGAGATGTAGCCGCCGAAGGGGATGGCCTTGAGCCCGTACTCGGTCTCGCCGCGCCGGCGGGAGAAGACGGTGGGGCCGAAGCCGATCATGTACTGCGTGACCTTGATGCCGAACAGCTTGGCCGGCACCAGGTGCCCCACTTCGTGCAGGCCGATGGACACGGCGACGCCGACGGCGATGACGAGCACGCCGAGAATGAACTGCAGGACCGTTTCCACACGAGGACCCTACCCCGGCGCCCGAAGACGCCGCTGACCTTTCCCTGTGCGCGGGATGTGGGCTAGCTGCGGGGCTTGGCCAGCAGGGCGTCGGCGGTGGCGCGGGCCCAGAGTTCGGCCTCGGCGAGGGAATCGCGGGTGAGGGTGTCGGAGGGCATCTCGTGCAGGTCGACCACGCGGCGCACGGTGTCGACGATGTCGAGGAAGCCGATCCGGCCGGCATGGAAGGCTGCCACGGCCTGCTCGTTCGCCGCGTTGAAGACCGCGGGATAGCTGCCGCCGGCGCGTCCGACCTGCTTGGCCAGGGCGACCGCGGGGAACGCGGCCTCGTCCAGCGGGGCGAAGGTCCAGCTGTGCGACTGCGTCCAGTCGATCGGCGCGCCGACTCCGGCCACCCGCGACGGCCAGTCCAGGCCCAGCGAGATGGGCAGGCGCATGTCGGGCGGGGAGGCCTGGGCGATCGTCGATCCGTCGACGAACTCCACCATGGAGTGCACCACCGACTGCGGATGGACCGTCACCTCGATATCGCTAAATGGCACATCGAACAGCAGATGCGCCTCGATCACCTCGAGGCCCTTGTTCACCAGCGTGGCGGAGTTCGTGGTAACCACGAGCCCCATGTCCCAGGTGGGGTGGGCGAGCGCCTCGCGGGGCGTCACCGACGACATGTCCTCGCGGCTGCGACCGCGGAACGGGCCTCCGGATGCGGTGAGCACCAGGCGGGACACCTCGCCGTGGGTGCCCGAGCGCAGTGCCTGCGCGATGGCCGAGTGCTCGGAGTCGACGGGCACGATCTGCCCGGGGGCCGCGATGCCCTTCACGAGCTCACCGCCCACGATCAGGCTCTCCTTGTTCGCGAGCGCCAGCGTGCGGCCCGCCTCGAGCGCCGCCAGGGTCGGGCCGAGCCCGACCGATCCGGTGATGCCGTTCAGCACCACGTCGGCGTCGATGTCGCGCACGATCTGCTCGGCCTCGACGACGCCGAGACCGGTCTGACCGGCATCCACACCGAACTCGGCGGCCTGCGCGTCGAGCGTCTCGCGGTTGGTGCCCGCGACGAGCCCCACCACCTCGAACCGCTCGGGATTGGCGCGGATGACGTCGAGCGCCTGGACGCCGATGGAACCGGTGGACCCGAGGATGATGACACGTCTCACCGTGCCATCATCCCACTGCCGGTCGGTTCCGGATGCCGGGATCAGCTCGCCGAGGCCGTCGCCAGGATGTCGACCACGAAGACGAGGGTGTCGGTGCCGGAGATGCCGGCGGAGCTGTTGCCGTCGGATCCGTAGCCCTGGTCCGGCGGGATGACCACCAGCACCTGCGAGCCGACCGTCTGGCCGATCATCGCGGCCGCGAAGCCCTTGACCACGCCCGTGGTCTGGAAGGTGCGCGGACCGCCGTTGCCCCAGCTCTGGTCGAACACGGTCTTGGAGCCCCAGATCACTCCCTGGTACTGCACGGTGACGCTGTCGCCGTCACCCACGACCGCTCCGTCGCCCTTCTTCAGGGTCTCCATCTGGAGCTCGGCGGGCGGGTCGGTGTCGGGGATGGTGACGGTGGGCGCGCCCGTGTCGTCGAGCTCGACGGTCGGGAAGCCGTCTTGCGCGGGCTGGTCTTCGCCGTCGGCGCGGGTGGGCACCACGGCCTCGACGTCGGCGACCATCACCATGCTGTCGGTGGCCGCGATGCCGAGCGAGGAGTTCCCGGTCTCGCCGAACGCGTCGGCCGGCGGGATGACCGCGACCACGCGCGACCCGATCGGCACGCAGGCGACCGCGTTCACGATGCCGGGGATGTACTGGGTGTCGTCGAGTGTGAGCTGCAGCTGCGTGCCGCCCTCGTCGAGCGTGGAGAACACCTGCGCGCCCGAGGTGCCGTTGTAGATGGTGAAGTCGATGGTGGCGACCTCGCCGTTCACGACATCCGCCCCGTCTCCCTCGGTGACGACGGTGCGCTCGGTGGCGTCGACCGAGAGCGGGCCGGTGAAGGCCGTGGTGGGGAGGGCCCCGAAGTCGCCGGTGACGGTGACCGAGTCGGAGGCGCTGCCCGAGGAGGCCGAGGTGCACTCCCCCGAGGCGGCATCCGTGGAACTCGGATCGGACGCGGAACACCCCGCCAGCAGGAGTGTGGCGGCGGCGACGGCGGTCACGACGACCGGGATTCTGCGCATGGTTCCTCTTCGTGAGAGATGGGGAGGGGATCGCGAGCCAGTCTGGCTCAGTCCCCTTGGGCCAAGCTGATGACCGCCTGGGAGCGGCGTCGGCGTACCAGGAGCGCGATGATGCCCACCAGACCGGCGACGCCGACGGCGGATGCTCCGGCGGCGGTGATCAGGAAGCCCGCGCGGGCGGCGGAGGCGTCGATGAGGATGCCGGCCAACGCCGATCCCGCCGTCACGCCGATGCTCATGGCGGTGGAGGGCCAGGCGAGGCCCTCGGTGAGGCGTTCCCGCTCGACGCGGGATTCGACCAGCGCCATGGCCGAGATCAGCAGCGGTGTGGTGGCGCCGCCGGCGACGAGCAGGGCGGCGCCGAGGGCGGGGAGGGTGGGCACGAAGACGGCGAGGGACACCACGATGCCGTAGGCGAGCGCGCTGGCGGCCACCATGACGGCGGGGCGGATGCGGGTACCTCTGGCGCCGAACACGAGGCCCGAGACGACGCTGCCGAGGGCGAACATCGCGAGCAGGAAGCCGGCCGCCGCGGGCGCGCCCTCGGCCTCGCTCACGCCGACGGCGGTGAGGTCGAGCGAGCCGAACACCACGCCGACCCCGAGGAAGACGGGGAGGAGGGCGAGCACGCCGCGCGGCAGCGGGCGGAGCATGCGGCGGCGGCGCGGCGGCGCGGCGGGTTCCCGATAGGCGGCGGCGGGCGGCTCCGGATGCGCGGCGGCGGCCGATCCTGCGGCGGGCTCCGCAAAGGCAGCGGCGGCTGGCTCGCGCTGCACGACCGGGGTGGTGCGGCGCTGCAGCACCAGGGCCGCTCCCCCGACCACCCCGAGCAGCAGGCCGACGCCGAACCCCAGCACCGGATTCACGGCGGCGGCCAGCACGGTCACCAGCGGCGGCCCGATCACGAACACCGACTCGTCGGCCACCGACTCCAGCGACAGCGCGGTGTGGCGGGCCTCACCGGCCGGCAGCAGCGACGACCAGCGTGCGCGGGTCGCCGATCCGATGTCCACCGAGGTGGCGCCCACCAGGAACGCCGCCACGAACCAGGTCCACTGGGGAGCGCCGGCCAGCACGACGGCGAGCAGCGCGAGCCCGGCGAGCGTCGAGACGCTCACGGTGACGATCAGGATGCGGCGCTGACCGAGGCGGTCCATGCCGCGCGACCAGAGGGGACCGAAGACGGCGACCCCGATCACGATCGCCGCGGCGACGGCGGCCGCCAGCGTGTAGCGGCCCGTCGCGCCGGCGATCAGCAGCTCGGAGCCGAGGCTGAGCGTGGAGCGCGGGATGCGGCCGATCCAGCCCGCCACGAAGAAGGCCGCCGAGCCGCGCACCGCGAAGATGCGGCGGTAGCGGCGCAGCGGGCCGGTGTGGCTGTTCGAGTCGCGCGAGGTCGTCGGGTTCGGCGCATCCGGAACCGCCTGACCGGGAGCAAGCGCTGGCGCAGGCACCGGGGCGGTCGCGGGCTGCGAGGTGGCGGGCAACGGCGTGGCGGCGTCGTGCGGCACGGTGTGTCTCGTCAATCTGGCCACGCGAAGGAGGGAACGCCCACCGGCTGTCTCGTGACGCTCCGATCCTATCCCGGGGCACCGCGCTTCCGACCTCGCGAACCCCGGCTACGAGGTCTCGACGGACCGCTTCGGATTCCGGATGCCCGCGAACGACACGACGCCCCCGGCGGCGAAGAAGACCGCGGTCACGATCGCTACCCGGTGGAAGCCCGCCAGATCGAGTACCGCCGAGCCCGCGATCACGCTCGCGAAGGCCACGAAGACGAGGCCGGCCACCCGCGAGACCGCGTTGTTGACCGCCGAGGCGATGCCCGACCGCGCCGGGGCGATCGCGCCCAGGATCGCGGCCGTCAGAGGCGCCACCGTGATGGCCATGCCGAGACCGAACACCACGATGGCGGGCAGCACCTGGGTGAGGTAGTCGGCGTCCTGGCCGATCCGGAGCATCAGCAGGAAGCCGGCGGCGGCGAGCAGGGGGCCGACGGTCATGAACAGGCGCGGGCCGATCCGACCGCTGAGCCGGCCGAACAGGCTCGACAGGCCGATCAGCAGCAGGCTCGTGGGGATCATCGCGAAGCCGGCCTCGGTGGCGGTGTAGCCGGCCACCTGCTGGAGGAAGACGGCGAGGCTGAAGAAGCCGAGGCCGAGCGCTCCGTAGATGAGGAAGGTGGCGATGTTGCCCATCGAGAAGTTGCGCACGCGGAACAGCTCGAGCGGCAGCATCGGCTGCGCCGTGCGGCGTTCGTGCACGATGAAGACCGCGAGCGCCAGGATGCCGACGATCAGCGGCACGAGCACCACCGGCGACGACCAGCCGAAGTTCGCCTGCTCGATAAGGGCGAAGACCGGAAGGCCGAGGCCCAGGATGCCGAGGACGGCGCCGGTCCAGTCGATGCGGGCGGCCGGATCGCGCACGTGGTCGTGCTCGAGGCGGGTGAGCAGAAGGAGCGTGACCGCGATGGGCAGCACGTTGATGCCGAACACGTAGCGCCAGGAGAGCTGGTCGACCAGCACGCCGCCGAGGATGGGGCCGGCGATGTTGGCGACGCTGGTGAAGGCGGTCCAGGTGCCGATGGCGCGGCCCTGCGACGGACCGCTGAAGTTGGCGAGGATGAGCGCGAGCGAGCTCGGCACGAGCAGCGCCCCGGCGATGCCCTGCAGCCCGCGGGCCACGATGAGGAACTCGATCGTGGGCGCGAAGGCGCACAGCAGCGAGCTGACACCGAAGCCGATCAGGCCCGCGAAGAGCACCTTCTTGCGGCCGAACACGTCGGAGAGCGAACCGGCCAGCAGGATGACGGCGCCCAGCGTGATGAGGTACGCGTCCACCACCCACTGCTGGCTGGAGAGCGCGCCACCGAGGTCGCGGCTGATCGCGGGGAGCGCCACGTTGATGACGGTGGCGTCGAGGAACGACACGAACGCCGAGAGGATCGCGACCGCCAGCACCACCCGCTGCGCGCCGCTCATCGCGCCGCCTGCCGTGCCGGTGCCCGTTCCTGCTCCTGCTCCTGCTGCTGCCGCCATGCGCTCAGTCAAGCACGCCGACGCGCCCGACCCCGGATCCGCGGGCCACCGCCTTCCCCGCCCGCACCCGCCACTTCTCAGAAGTCGCCCACTCTGAGGCCCACCCCCACCCACCCGCTCGACAGGAGCCGCCCTTCTGGGTGCAACCAGTGCCCAGCCCTTTTCGCGCAAGGCAGAGTGCGACTTGACGGAAGTCGCCGCTTCTGGCGCCGATTTGCCACAACTTCTGTCATGTCGCGGGGGTGTGGGGCGGAGGCGGCCGCCGCAGTACGGTGAGCGGGTCCCGACTTCCCGCAGCTACCCCGAACCACCTCCGAGCCAACGCGACTTGACAGAAGTCGCCACTTTTCGGGGCGAGTTGTCACAACTTGTGTCAAGTCGCGTGGATGGGGCGGGGCGGAAGCGGCGGTACGGTGAGCGGGTGAGAGCGGATGCGCGGGCCTGGTCCGGTGAGGCCGAGCAGGGACAGGAGGCGTTGGACGCTCACTTCGTGCCGTGGAGCGAGCGCGTCTGCGAACGGATGCCGCTCGGCAGGGCGCGGCCGGGCGGCAGCGGGCGGATGCGCAACACGAGTCCGTGGCGGCTGCGGCAGGCCTTCGACTTCAACTACTGGTGGCTGGCGCACGCGGTCGAGGTGCGGGTCGACGCCTTCCAGCGCAGCGGAGACCGTCACCGCCTCGACCAGGCCCGAGCGGTGTACGCGCGCATCCTGAAGCGCAATCGCGGCCTGTTCAACGACTATTTCGACGACATGAGCTGGCTGTGCCTGGCGGCCGTCCGGCTCGCGGACGCCACCGGCGAGCGCCGCTACCTGGACGACGCCGTGGCGCTCTGGGAGCACATCTCGACCCACGGATGGAACGCCGCCCACGGCCTGAGCGTCTCCTGGAGGGTGCAGCAGCCGGCCTACAAGAACGCTCCGAGCAACGGCGCCTTCGCGCTCGCCTCCCTGCGCCTGCACGCCCGCACCGGCGAGCACCGCTTCCTCGACCACGGCGAGACGGCGCTCGACTGGATGCGTTCCCACCTCGTCGACGACCGCTCTCTAGTGCTCGACGGCATCGGCCGCACCGGAGGCGACGATGTCGACCGCGACTGGATCTTCAGCTACAACCAGGGACTCCTGATCGGCGTGCTGACCGAGCAGTTCGACCGCACCCGCGACACCGCCCTGCTGCTCGAAGCCGCCCGCACGGCCGAGGCGAGCATCCGTCTGCTCGCGCCCGAGGGCGTCATCACCGGCGAGAAGGCGCGACTCGACGAGCGCGGAGGGGGTGACGCCGGCCTGTTCAAGGGCATCTTCTTCCGTCACCTCGAGGGACTGGTCGAGCGACTGGCGGATGCGCGACCGGGCGGGACACCCGGCGAGTCGATGGCCGAGACCGCCGGCGAGACGCCCGATGAGACACCGGGCGAGACACCGGGCGAGACACGCGGCGAGACGCCCGATGACCTGGCACGGTTCTTCGTCGTGGCGACGGATCACCTCCGGCAGCATCTGCACCCCGCCGGAGCCGACGCCGCTCACCCCCGCGGATCACGGCAGTTCCTCGCGGGCGACGACTGGGGTCGTGCCGCCCCCCGCACCACCGCGCTGGCGACCGAGCTCGGCGCGGTGATGACCCTCGAGGCCCGCGCGCGCTGGGAGGCAAGGCGAAGTCGGCCCGGCTGAGGCGCCACGGTGTGATCACGCGCACCCGCGACCGTGCGGGTGTGGCCGCGCGCGGCGCCACCCGCAACCGTGCGGGTGTAGCCGCAACCGTGTGGGTGCAGCAGCGCGAGGCGGCACCCGCAACCGTGCGGGTGTAGCCACAACCGTGCGGGTGCAGCCGCGCGAGGCGGCACCCGCACACGTCACGGTGCTACTACGCGCACCCGCAGGAGCGCCTGGCCGACCGGCCGGTCTTCCCCGCCCGGCCCGAGCATCCGGATGCCCGCCCATCGGCGCAGGTCGACGCCCGCCGGACCGTGCAGGGCACCGATCCCCTCCAGTGCATCGACATCGACGAGCGCGTCGACATCGACCAGCGCGTCGACGTCGACCCGGGACGACGGAGGGCCGGGCACCCGGGACGCCCCCTCAGCCCCCGCGAACGCGGGGTCGGCGATGCCGGCCGAGACCGCCACGGGCCCGGAGGCGCTGATGCCCACCACGGTCAGCTCGACGGTGCGCGCACTCGACGTGAAGCATCCGCTGCCCGCTCCGTGATCGCGCTCGAACAGCTCCACGCACGAGAGCACGAAGGCACGGCCGAGCGTTCCGCGCAGGGTGCGCGGCGTCACGAACAACTCGACCGGCGGCGGAGGCGGAGATGGGGGCGGAGGCCCGGCCTGCTCAGCCGGCGACGACGGCACGGGGCTCGTGCGTCACCGGGAAGTTCACCGAGTTCGCGATGAAGCACTTCCCGGCGGCCTCGTGGTGCATCCGCGCGAACAGCTCGTCGTCCACGGGCGCGGCTACCGTCACGACCGGCCGCAGCACGGCGCTCGTGAAGTGTCCCCCGTCGCCCTGCTGCACCATCGTGCCCGTCGCGGCATCCGTGTAGTCGGTCACCACCACGCCGTGCTGCACGGCGACGTGCAGGAACGAGAGCATGTGGCACTCGCTGAGCGCGGCGAGCAGCAGTTCCTCGGGGTTCCAGCGGTCGGCATCGCCGTGGAAGGTGCGGTCGGCCGAGGCGTCGATCGGATGCTTGCCCGCGGCCGTCACCGTGCTCTGCCGGCCGTACGCGCGGTATCCGCTCGTTCCGGTGCCCCGATTGCCAAGCCAGGCGACATCCACGCTGTAGTGATGCTCATGATTCACCCGGCCATGCTAACCCGGCGCTCAGCGGGGCTGGCCTAAACTCGGAGGACCCTTCACTCACGGAGAACTATGACTGACACCATCGACGCACCGGCCGACGCAGCGACCCACGGGGTTCCCCAGGAGCGGAAGGTCGTCACCGCGATCCCCGGTCCGAAGTCCGAGGAGCTGCACCGCCGACGCCTCGCCGTCGTGCCGCCCGGCGTCTCCAGCGCTCTGCCCGTGTACATCGCCAAGGCGCACGGGGCCATCCTGGTCGACGTCGACGGCAACCAGTTCATCGACCTGGGCGCCGGCATCGGTGTCACCACGATCGGGCACACGGATGCGGCCGTCGTCGCCGCCGCGACCTCGCAGCTGCAGGACGTGACGCACACCCTGTTCACCATCACGCCCTACGAGGAGTACGTGCGGGTGGCCGAACTGCTCGCGGAGCACACCCCCGGCGACTTCGCCAAGCGCACCGTGCTGGTGAACTCGGGCGCCGAGGCCGTGGAGAACGGCGTGAAGATCGCCCGCAAATACACGGGCCGCTACGGCGTGGCCGTGCTCGAGCACGCGTACCACGGCCGCACCAACCTCACGATGGCGATGAACTTCAAGGCCTCGCCCTACTCGACCGGGTTCGGTCCCTTCGCCGGCGACGTCTACCGCGCGCCGAACTCGTACCCGTACCACGACGGGCTCTCGGGTGCCGAGGCGGCCGCGCGCACCATCGCGTACCTCGAGAAGACCGTCGGAGCATCCGACCTGGCCTGCCTCGTGGTGGAGCCGATCCAGGGCGAGGGCGGCTTCGTCGTGCCGGCTCCCGGGTTCCTGCCGGCACTGCAGGAGTGGTGCACCGAGAACGGCATCGTGTTCATCGCCGACGAGATCCAGAGCGGCATGGCCCGCACCGGCGCGTACTTCGCGAGCGAGCACTTCGGGCTGGTTCCCGACATGGTGCTCTCGGCCAAGGGCATCGCCGGCGGTCTGCCGCTGGCCGGTGTGACGGGCCGGGCCGAGATCATGGACTCCGCCCAGCCCGGCGGACTCGGCGGAACCTTCGGCGGGAACCCGGTGGCCGCGGCCGCCGCGATCGCCGTCTTCGAGCAGATCGAGTCGGCCTCGCTGCTGGCCGAGGCCACCCGCATCGAGGGCGTGCTCACCTCAGGGCTGCTGGCCCTGCAGGAGAAGTACGACATCATCGGCGAGGTGCGCGGCATCGGAGCGATGGTGGCGATCGAGCTGGTGGAGTCCGGCACCGCCGACACCACGAAGGTGCCCAACGCCGCCGCGGTCACCGCGATCGTCGCGTACGCGGCCCAGCACGGCGTGCTCGCGCTCACGGCCGGCACCTACGGCAACGTCCTGCGCTTCCTGCCGAGCCTCGCGATCTCCGACGAGCTCCTGCGCGACGCCCTCACGGTCATCGACGAGGCCTTCGCCTCGCTCGACGCGTAGCCCCCCCACCCCCCTCCTCGCGACCCGTCGATTTTGGCCCTATAGCTCAGCTTCTAGGGCCAGAATCGACGGGTCGCGAGGAGTTTCTTCGAGAGAGGTCGCCCATGACGGAGGAGCAGAACGAGCCGGGGACGGCTCGGATCGACCAGTCGGTGGAGCTCGCGGTGGTGGAGCGCAGCGGGTTCGTGGAGTCGCGGCACATCGGCTCGGCCGTGGTGCTCGACCCCACGGGCGCGGTGGCGCTGAGCGTCGGGTCGCCGGAGCTCGCGGTGTACCCGCGGTCGTGCATGAAGCCGTTCCAGGCGCTGGCCGTGCTCGAGTCGGGCGTCGAGCTCGACCCCGTGCAGACCGTGCTCGCCACGGCGAGCCACGCGGCGACGCCGGCGCACATCGAGGTCGTGCGGTCGATCCTGGCCCGCGCCGGGCTGGGTGAGGATGCTCTGGGCTGCCCGCCCGACTGGCCGGGCGACTCGGCGGCGCGCGACGGCATCATCCGGGCGCACGGGCACAAGGAGCGCATCCTGATGAACTGCTCGGGCAAGCACGCCGCCATGCTGCTCGCCTGCGTGCAGAACGGCTGGGACACCGCGAGCTACCTCGAGCCCTCGCACCCGCTGCAGCAGCGCATCCTCGAGGTCGTCGAGCGCGAGACCGGTGAGCCCGTGGCGCACTCCGGGGTCGACGGATGCGGCGCCCCCGTGCACGCGATGTCGCTCGTGGCCCTGGCCCGCGGCATCGGTCGCATCCGCCGGGCGACGGATGGCCCGGCCAAGCAGCTCACCGACAGCATCCTGTCCAACGGCTGGGCGATCGATGGCCCCGGCCGGGCGAACACGGTCGTGATCGACAGGCTCGGTGTGGTGGCCAAGCTCGGTGCCGAGGGTGTGATGGTGATGGCCACCCCCGACGGGTCATCCGTCGCCCTCAAGATGCTCGACGGCTCGTTGCGCGCGGCCACTCTCGTGGCCCTCACGCTGCTCGCGCGCACCGGCGCGCTCACCGCTGTCGAGGTCGGCGGAATGACCGCCGACCTCGACCTCACGATCCACGGCGCCGCCGCCCCCGTCGGCACCATCCGCGTCTCCCCCACCCTCTGACCCCTCAGCCGATATTGGCCACGAGCACGTGAGACGGTGGGATGGCATGCGCGGGGTAGGTGTCGCCGGTCAAGTTCGTGGCCTGTGAGGCCAGGCTCACGAAGTGGCCGTCCGCAGAGATCCTCGCCAGGCCCGAATCCCCGTTTCCCGACTCAGCCAACCTGTTGAGGCTCAGCAAACGCGTCGATCCGAGGGCTCGAGACCTCAGATAAACCTGGTCGTCCTCGCCGATGTAGGTGAGTTTCGATGCATCGTCCGAGATCGACGGGGCATTTCCGGGCACGGGATCACCAGCGCTGTCCAGGCTCTCTACAGTGAGGTGATCGAGCGACCGGTCGTAAAGGTAGGAATAGCTCTTGCCCAGATCTCGATGGGCGATGGACGCAAGATCCGAGGAGTTGCTGTCGAACGAGACGTATCGTCCATCAGAACTCATCGAGATGTGCAGGGAGTCCCCATCGCCCCCGGCCGTCGCCCCGAGATTGCGACTGACGAGCTGAGTCGTTGCCAACAGCCTGTCGCGGACATAGACCTGCAGGTGGCGATTCGCAGGCAGAGCCGTGTGGTCCTCCCACGATAGGAACACGATGAAGCGGCCGTCCGCTGAAAGATCTGCCTGATATTCCATGAGGGTCGGATCGCCCGCGGCGAACACGGTGTCGCCTCGAGCGTCGCGTAGATACGCGCGCGGAGCGAACCGCAGGTCGAGGTCGCCAGCCACAACGTCTGAAGCGCCGGTCATGTACAGGAATTCGTGTCCTGAAGCAGAGACTTTCACCCACGACACCTCGGAGTTGACGCCGTGCCCTGCGCCTTCGTAACTATCGCTTATCAGCGCAGTGGTGTCCGTATCCGTCGTCCAGACCACGGCCTGCCCGAACGGACTCACACCGGTGTTCAGGGCACTGTAGGCCACGACGGACCCATCGTCGGAGACGGACGGCTCACCGACGGGGATCCAGTTCGAGTCCCCGATCAGCCGAGTCCAGCCGGCGACCAGGTCGCGCAGATACAGGCTCGCTTGACCAGGAAGAGCCTCAGGGAGGTCGGGTGAGCTGGAGATGAACGCGACGTAGCGTCCGTTCCCGGAAATCGAAATGGCTTCGTTGCCGAGTATTCCTTCCAACCCCTTGGTCGAGGCGACTCCGGGCGTCGTCGACACGTCGACGAGCTGGATGGAACCGGGGGGCGGCGGGGTGGCGTGCGCGGCGAGCGCACCGGTGGAGAGGCTGAGTGCGGCGCAGAGCACTGCGGCGGGCACGAGGAATCGGGATCGTTTTCGAGTGGGCATAACCCGAGATATTATTACTTTCGCATCGGTATGCGAGCATCCGTCAGCTTTTCACAGCGGGTGATCAGCCGAGCTGGCGGGCCAGGCGCTTCGCGCGCGCGGCCCGGGAGACCTGCACCACCACGACCAGCACGATCGCGAGCAGGAAGACCGCCGAGGCGATCACGTTCACCTGGGCCGGGATGCCGCGGGCCGCAGCGATGTAGATGAACTTCGGGAAGGTATCGACCGAGCCGGAGTTGAAGTTCGTGATGATGAAGTCGTCGAACGAGAGCGCGAACGACAGCAGCGCCGCCGCCGCGATGCCCGGCAGCAGCAGTGGGAAGGTGATGCGCCAGAACACCTGGCCGGGCGAGCCGTAGAGGTCGCGGCCCGCCTCCTCCAGCGCCGGGTCGAGCGAGGCCACCCGCGCCTTCACCGTCACCACCACGAAGCTGATGCAGAACATCGTGTGCGCCAGGATGATCGTCAGCAGCCCCTTCTCGGTGCCGAGCGTGAGGAACTGCGCGGCCAGGCCCGCACCCAGCACCACCTCGGGCGTCGCCATCGGCAGGAACAGCAGCAGGCTGATCGACGAGCGCGCCCGGAACCGGTAGCGCACCAGCGCGATCGCGATCAGGGTGCCGAGCGCGGTCGCCAGCACCGTCGAGACGAGACCCACCAGGATGCTGTTGCCAAACGCCTCGCAGAGCCCGGGCGTGCTGCACACCGTGAGCCACTTGTCGAAGGTGAAGCCCTGCCAGGCGATGTTGAGCTTGCCCGCGTCGTTGAACGAGAACACGAAGGTGTACGCGATCGGGATGAGCAGGAACAGCAGCGCCAGCACCGTGTAGATGCCGAGCCCAAGGCCTTTGCCGAACTTCATACGAGGTCCTCCGTCCCGGCCCGCCGCACGTAGACCCCCACGATGACGAGGATCACCGCCATCAGCACGATCGACAGCGCCGCCGCGATCGGGTAGTTCTGCAGCACCAGGAAGTTCGCCTCGATCGCGTTGCCGACCATGGCGGTCGACGAGGATCCGAGGAAGTCACGACTTGCGTTGATGTAGTCGCCGGCCGCCGGGATGAACGTCAAGAGCGTTCCCGAGATGATCCCGGGCATCGACAGCGGCACGGTGACCTTGCGGAACACCGTGAACGGGCTCGCGTACAGGTCGGCCCCGGCTTCCAGATAGCGCGTGTCGAGCCGCTCCAGGGTGGCGTACAGGGGCAGCGTCATGAACGGGATGAAGTTGTAGGTGAGGCCGAAGATCACCGAGAACGCGGTGCCGGTGAGGTGGCCGTCCGAGGGCAGGATCGCGATCGTCTTGAGGAACTGCGTGATCGGCCCCTCGTCCGACATGATCTGCTTCCAGGCCAGCGTGCGCAGCAGGAAGCTGATGAAGAACGGGGCGATCACGAGCGTCAGCATCAGGCTCTGCAGCAGCGGGAAGCGCCTGGCCTTCACGCCGATGAAGTACGCGATCGGGTAGCTCAGCGCCAGCGCCAGCACCGTCGCGATGAGCGCGAACCCGAAGGAGCGCAGCACGAGCGGCCAGTACTCCCCCAGCGCATCGGTGTAGTTCTGCCACTGGAACCCGGCCGTGTACTCGCCGATGTCGCCGTCGAGCACGGGTTGCTGGAACGAGGTGATGATCAGCGAGATCAGCGGTGCCAGAAAGAACAGCACCAGGTACGCGATGCCGGGGAGCAGCAGCACGAGCGCGATCCAGCTGCGCTTGCGCGGCGCCTGCTCGACGGCCGCCTGGGAGGCGAATGCGGTGAAGGCCATCGGATGCGCCTACGCCTGCTCGAGCTCTTCTTCGAGGGCGATCCGCCGCTGGATGGCGATCGACTCGGTCGAGTCGTCCGGCACGAAGCGCGGCACCACCCCGGGGTCGTCGTCGAGGCCGAAACCGTGGTCGGCGTTCCAGGAAATCCACACCGAGGCGCCCACCTGCACGACCGGACCGAACACCATGTTCTGCGCGAACACCACCAGCTCGCCCACGCCGGGCACGTCGACCAGGTACTGGGTGCTCACACCGCTGAACGAGACATCCGTCACCCGGCCGGGGCCGAGCACGTTGCGGCCGGCCTCGGGCACGGGCGCCGAGGTGAGCAGCGTCACCTTCTCGGGCCGCACGCCGATGGCGATCTCACCCGCGTGGCGCTGGGCCCGCGCCCGCGGCACCACGATCGGGGTGCCCGCCACGTCGACCGTGATGTGCTCGGGTCCGGATGCGACGACCTCGCCGGTGAACAGGTTCGACTGGCCGAGGAAGTTGGCCACGAAGGCGGTGCGCGGGAGTTCGTAGAGCTCTTCGGGGGCCCCCATCTGCTCGATCCTGCCCTTGTTCATCACGGCGACGGTGTCGGCCATGGTCATGGCCTCCTCCTGGTCGTGGGTGACGTGCAGGAAGGTGAGACCGACCTCGGTCTGGATGGTCTTGAGCTCCAGCTGCATCTGGCGGCGCAGCTTCAGGTCGAGCGCGCCGAGCGGCTCGTCGAGCAGCAGCAGGGCGGGACGGTTCACGATCGCGCGGGCCAGAGCGACCCGCTGCTGCTGGCCGCCGGAGAGCTGGGCGGGCCGGCGTGAGGCCAGGTGGTCGAGCTCGACCAGCTTGAGCGCCTCGTGCGCCTTGCCCACCGGGTCGCCGAGCTTGCGCCGGCGGAGCCCGAAGGCCACGTTCTCCAGGATCGTCATGTGCGGGAAGAGCGCGTACGACTGGAAGACCGTGTTCACCGGCCGCTGGAACGGTTTGGTCTGCGTGACGTCGTTGCCGCCGATCAGGATCTGGCCGGCCGTCGGCTCCTCGAGCCCCGCGACGAGCCGCAGCGTGGTGGTCTTGCCGCAGCCGGACGGGCCGAGCAGGGCGAAGAACGAGCCGGCCGGGATCTGCAGATCCAGCGACTCGATGGCGGTGAACCCGGGGAACCGCTTGGTGATGCCGACGAGTTCGAGGTCGGCGCCGCTCTCGGCGAAGGATGCGATCGCCATCAGCTGCCCAGCAGCACCTTCTGGAACTGGGCCTGGTAGTCGTTCTCCTCCTGCGGGGTGAGCGTGCGGAACACGTGCACCGTCGAGAGGGTGTCCTCGTCGGGGAAGATCAGCTGGTTCGAGGCGAGTTCGGGGTCGATGGCGTCCATCGCCTCCTTCGCCCCGTTCACCGGCGTGACGTAGTTGACCCAGGCGGCCAGCTCGGCGGCCACCTCCGGCTCGTAGTAGTAGTTCATCACCGCTTCGGCGTTGGCCTTGTGGGCCGATCCCATGGGCACGACGAAGGTGTCGTTCCAGAGCGTGCCGCCGGCATCCGGGATCGCGAACTCCCACTTGTCGCCCGCCGTGGCGTTCAGCGAGGTGATGTCTCCCGACCAGCAGATGGCGGCGTAGGTGTCTTCGCTCTGCAGGTCGTTGAGGTAGGCGTTGCCCTTGATGTTGCGGATCTGGCCGTTCTCCACCTGCTCGGTGAAGGCGTCCATCGCGTTGGCGTACTCGTCGTCACCCCACTCGCCCGTGATGTCGGTGCCCTGGCTGAGCATGATCAGGCCCATCGTGTCGCGCATCTCGCTGAGCACGCCGACCCGGCCCTTGAGCGCTACGTCCCAGAGGTCGTCGACGCTGGCGAGGCCGTTCGGCACCTTCTCCTTGTTCCAGCAGATGCCGGCGAAACCGCCCTGCCAGGGCAGCGAGAGCTGACGGCCCTTGTCGAAGTCGGGGTTCGCGAAGGAGTCGCTGAGGTTGGCGATGTTCGGGATGTTGGCGTGGTCCAGGCTCTGGATGTAGCCGTTGCGGACGAGCCGGGCGACCATCCAGTCGGTGAGGCAGACGGTGTCGGCACCGATGTCCTGCCCGAGGGCCAGCTGGTCTTTGACCTTGGCGTAGTAGGTGTTGTTGTCGTCGACGGCGACGTTGTAGGTGACCTCGATGCCGGATTCGTCCTGGAAACCGATCAAGGTCGGGTAGTTGCCGTCGTCGTCCTCGTCCATGTAACCGGGCCAGTTGTCCCACACCAGGGTCTTCTCCGAGGCCGAGACGTCTTTCGCCGGGGTGAGCTCCTTCTTGTCGCCGGTGGAGCAGGCGGCCAGGGCGAGCGCCGTGGCACCGAAGCCGGCGGCGCCGAGGAACCCGCGCCGCGAGAGCGAGAGCGCCCTGGCGCGCTGCAGGGCCTGGGAGTGCCGGATCGCCTGGAGGATCATCGGGTCGGTCGGGGGCTTCAACGCCATGCTCTTCACGCTTTCCATGTGGGGTCGACGAGTAGCACCGATCCTGGCACAGCGACCGCCGCCGAAAACAGCGGAAACGACGAAAAACATCTGCCCGAAACACAACCTTTACGAAATCGGTGATGTTTACGAAGCTGCACCTACGATTTCGTCGGTCGGTCGGTCGGTCGATCGCCCGCCGCGCTCAGTGCAGGTCGAAGTGCTGGTCGCCGAGACCGACCCGGCTGCCGCGGGGCACCCGTGTGCGCGCGCCGGGAACCAGCTCCACGGGGGCGGCGGTGCCCGGTTCGAGCCGGGTGCCGTTGGAGGAGCCCCGGTCGGCGATCCAGAAGCCCTCGTCGTCGACGCCGAACTCCAGGTGCGTCTTCGACACGCTCCGGGCGGGGTCGACGATCTGCACCAGGTACTCCGGCTGCTCACCCGGCCCCGCGACCGGGTTACGGCCGACGAGGCCTCCGCCGGAGACACGGATGCTCTCGCCGGTGCTGAACACGAGGCTGTAGAGCGCGCTGGAGCGCGGTCGCCGCGACTCGGCGGCCGCGGCGTGCGCGGGGCCGTCGGGGCGCGGGAGGGAGGTGGCGGGAGGCGAGTCGGGTGCCGCCGCGTGCGCCGCATGCGACGCCTGTGCCGCGTGCGCCGGGGCTGCACCCGGTACCGAGCGAGGCGGGTCGGCCGGCGAGGTCGGGGAGGCCGGCCGCTGCTCTGCGGCGATCGCCGCCAGCAGGGCACGGCGGTCGTGGTGCGCGGTGTCGCCGAGGGTCGGTCGCGGCGCGATGGCCGACGTTCCGCACTCGCCGCAGAGCAGCGCTCCCGCGCTCAGGGTCGTGCCGCAGGTTCTGCACTTCACCGCTATGACCGCCTCTTCCTGTCCCTGCCATGATACGGGCGCAGGGATCGGGTCGACACCCGGGAGCGCAGCCGCGCGAGGCGGTCTTGCCCCGCCCGCAGCTCGCGGCGGCGCTGGTCGGAGGCGGCCCAGAGCGCGCGCAGTTCGGCCTCGTCGGGCTCGACGGGCGAGTACAACGCCCCGTCGACACGGGCCGCGAGGGCCACGGATCCGGCAGCCTCCGGGTGCCCGGCCCCGCCTGCCCGCCCGGCGGCATCCGGATGCCCGGCCTCCTGCGATCGGCCGGCCGCGTCGAGCAGGCGGCCGGCCTCGCGCCGGGTCGCGTTCGCCGGGAGCGGCAGCGCGGCGTCGCGCGCGGCGTCCAGCAGCTCGGCCCAGCTGCCGGCGGCGCGGCTGCGAGCCGGGCCGCGACTGCGCCGGTGACGGCGGCGCCGGGCCTTCATCGCGATCACGGTGAGGAAGGGCGACAGCAGCACAGCCAGGCCGGCGAGCACGAGACCCACGATTCCGGCGATCCGGAGGGCGGTGGCGAGCAGCTCGTCGGAGGCGGGAGGCACGTCGTCGTCTTGCTGCAGGGGCACGGCCTCCGCCGGGTCGTCGAGGTCGCCGGAGGGCGGCGGCACCACCTCGGGCGGCTGCACCGCGGTGCGGGTGTCGTTCAGGGCGCTCTCCGGGATCGGGCGCAGCTCGGGCACCGGGTCCAGGGCCACCCAGCCGTCCTCGGCCGTGTAGACCTCCAGCCAGGCCGTGGCGTCCTGCCCGCGCACGGCGACCGCGCCCGGATCGGCCTCCGCCCCCGGCCCGGTCGGGGCCGGGACCACCGAGGGATCGGCCACGCCCTCGGCGGTGGCCGGCACCACGAAGCCGAGCGCCACCCGCGACGGGAACCCGGCCGCGCGCGCCAGCAGGGCCGCGGCCGCGGCGTACTGCTCGGCGTCGCCGACCATCGGAGTGGCCGTGAGCAACTCCTGCAGGCGATCGGTGCCGTGGCCCGAGCGGCTGAACACCTCGCCCTCGAGACCACTGCTGCGGTACCCGGAGCGCAGGCCGCTGAGCAGGCCCTGCAGGCGGGCACCCGGGCTGAGCGAATCCGGCGCCCACTCGGCCAGCCGGGTGCTGAGCGCGTCGGGGAGCACCCCGGCCGAGTCGCCCGAGGTCACCGGGGACGGATCGGCCCCGCGGCCGTCGCCCGCCGACACCTCGCCGGGCGTGAGGGCCGCGACATCGGTGGGCACGGCATCCGGCACCGCACGGAGCTCGTACGCATCGCCCTCGGTCAGTCCCGCGGTGGTGGCCGCGGTCTGCAGGCCGGCGCTGTAATAGAGCGAATCCTGAAGCGTCGCCGCATCCGGCCCGCCGAAATCGATGGCCAGTGGATCGCCGGTGGTCGGCACCCAGACGCCGTCGTAGCGGCCGACGGTGACGCGCGCCGAGACGGTGTCGGTGTCGGTGTCGGTCGAGCCGCCGCCCGATGCCCGTGCGGAGCTCAGGGCACCCGGCACCCGGGTGAACAGCGACTGCGCCGTCGTTCCACCGCCGACCCCGAACACCACGCCGTCGTAGTCGTCCATCCGCGCCACGGCGATCCGGCTGCCGGTGGCCAGACCACTCACCGTGAGCAGCACCGAGTCGGCCAGCGGGGACTTCACGTACGCCCGGAATCCTGCGAGCGGGCTCGCCGAGCGGCTGCTGTCGAAGGGCTGCTCGACGGCGTCGCGCAGCACGGTGCGCTCGCCCGGAGGCACCGCCGTGGCCACGCCGACCGAGGCCAGCACCGCCAGCGCGGTCACCACCGACGCCGCGACCACCGTGCGCACCCGGCCGGGACCGGCGCCCCGAGCCGACACCCGCGCGGCGCTGCGACTCGCGGCTGCGGCCGCCGCCCGGCCGGCACCGGATGCACGCTCGGCACCGGATGCGGAGCCACCTCCGGGTGCGAAGCGCGCGCAGATCGCGAGCCACGCCACCAGCAGCACCGTGAACACTCCGCCGATCACGATCGGAGCGAACGCCGTCCCGCCCCCGAAGGCGATCCCCGACACCAGCACGGCCACCGGGAACAGCGCGGCGAGGGCCGGCCGCCGGGTGCGCGTGGCGACGGTCGTACCGAGCACGGAGGAGACGAGGAGCAGCACGAAGGCCGGCACCAGCAGCGCCTGGAACGAGCCCACCGGCAGTTCGATCGTGAGCAGCTGACGCCAGCCCGTGGCGGTGGTGACCACCAGATCGGCCAGACCGCCGGTCGTCGGCAGCACCCCGGCGAACGCCTTCGCCGGCACGGCGAGCGGAACACCGAGCAGCAGCCAGGCGGCGAGCAGGGCTCCGGCCAGCACCGGAGCCGGCCACGACCAGCGCGCTCCGGCGCCGCCGACGATCGTACCGACGGCGACGGTCACCCCGGCCATCAGCAGGAACGACGCCGATCCGTAGACCGGCCACCAGGCGCCGGCGGCCGTGAAGAGGAGCGCGGCCATGAATACCGCGGAGACGGCGATGCGGCGCGCGGACATCACGTTCCCACCGCCCTGACGAGCGTGCGCACGAGGTCGTCGAGGTAGCCGATCCGGCTGATCCGCAGCGCGTCGATCCGCACCAGGGCCGACTCGCCCTCGGGTTCGGCCAGCACGGCGATCACCTCGACGCCGGCCGGGAAGTGCGCGGCCGCCGCCCGCAGCTGCCGGGCCGTCACGGCCGATCCGCAGGCCAGGAAGACCACCGAGGCGTCGGGTGCGGCGTCGCCGACCGCTCGGGCCAGGGCGGGGAGGCGGGGCGCGGAGCCCGATTCCCGCACCAGGCTGAGGTCGTCGAGCAGCTCGCGCGGGGCGCGGCTGCGCAACAGGCCTTCCGCGCGGGGTCCGCGGGCACGCGCGCTCCCGGCCCGCCGTCCCGAGTCGTGCGAGCCCGCGTACACCGACACCGACATGCCGGAGCGGATCGCGCTGACGCCGATCGAGGCCGTCACACTCACCGAGAGCTCGAACTCGTCGTCGGAGGCGTAGTCGGCGGCGGCGAGCGACTGCATCACGATCAGGTGGCTGCGCCGGGTCTGCTCGAACTGGCGCACCAGGAAGTCGCCGGTCTTCGCGGTGCTCTTCCAGTGGATGTGGCGCCGGTCGTCGCCCGGCAGGTAGCCGCGCAGCGCGTGGAAGGACATGTCGCTGTCGGTGAGGTCGGCGGTGGGGATGCCCTCGAGATCGCGTAGCAGGCCCGTGCTGCGCAGTTCCAGCGGCACGGAATGCGGGTGCACGAAGAGTTCCGCCGCATCCGAGCGCACCGACTCGCGGCGGGCGAGTCCGATCGGATCCCGCCGCAACACGGTCACCGGCCCCAGCCGGATGACGCCGCGGCGTTCGGTGGGAACGGCGATCACGACCTGCCGGGTCTCCCCCGGCGCGACCGGCGGGAGCACGATGTGCTCGACCCGCTCCCCCACCGCGAGCTCGGCCGCACGGGCCGGGAGCCGCCGGGCGGTGTCGTTGTGCACCTGCACCGCGACGGTCGCCGAGGCGCCGGCCACCACGAAGCCCTCGAGCACCTCGATGCCGATCCGGCCCGACGCGCGGCCGAACAGGAACAGCGCCGAGACCACGGCCAGCACAGCGCAGGCAGCGCCGATCACCAGGAGCTCGAGCCAGCCGAAGGCGATCCCGAACCCGATGCCCAGCACCGCGAGTGCCACCACGATCCAGCCGCCGGCCGAGACGGCGACGGCGCGCCGTTCGCCCGTCATGCGGCGGAGACGTCCCCGGGCGGCGGGACGTCGAGCAGGATCTGCGAGATCACGCCGAGCGGTGTGACCCCGTCGAACTCCGCCTCGGGGTCGAGCACGAGGCGGTGCGCGAGCACGGGGCCGGCGAGGGACTTCACGTCGTCGGGCACCACGTAGTGCCGCGCGTCGGAGGCCGCGTAGGTCTTCGCGGCCCGGATGAGCGCGAGCGCGGCGCGCACGCTCGCCCCGAGGCGCGTCTCAGAGGCGTCGCGGGTGGCCTGCACGAGCCGCGACACGTAGTCGTTGATCGTGGCGTCGACGTGCACGGTGCGCGCCTCGGCGGCGAGCAGCGTGATGCCCTCGGCCGTCACCACGGGGGGCAGCGGGTCGCCGTGCGCCTTCTCGGTTGCGCCCTGCAGGATGCGGAGCGTCGTCGCGTGATCGGGGTAGCCGATGCTGGTCTTGATCAGGAAGCGGTCGAGCTGCGCCTCGGGCAGGCGGTAGGTTCCGGCCTGCTCGATCGGGTTCTGGGTGGCGATCACCATGAACGGCTGACCGACCGGATGCGCGGTGCCGTCGACCGTGACCCGCCCCTCCTCCATCACCTCGAGCAGCGCTGACTGGGTCTTCGGGCTGGCCCGGTTGATCTCGTCGGCGAGCACCACGTTGGCGAACACGGGCCCGGGATGGAAGCCGAAGACGCCCGTGCGCTGGTCGTACACACTGACACCCGTGATGTCACCGGGCAGCAGGTCGGGGGTGAACTGGATGCGGCTGCTGGTGCCGCGCACGCTGTCGGCGATGGCGCGGGCGAGCGAGGTCTTGCCGGTGCCCGGAGCATCCTCGAGCAGCAGGTGGCCCTCGCTGAGCATCGCGGTGAGCGCCAGCCGGATCACATGCGACTTGCCGTGCAGGGTGCGCTCGACGTTGGCCGTGAGCCGGTCGAAGACGTCGGCGAACCGCACCGCCTGCTCGGCCGTCATGGTGCTTCTCGCCGTGATTCCCGTGTCCGTCATGGATCACCTTTCCGCTAGCCAGGGTATTCGTAGTCGTACGCGCCGATCGCGACCAGCAGCCAGGCGTCGCCCGGGGCCACCGGCGACGCCGGGGTGCACGAGGTGGCCGTGACGGTGCGGCCGGCCTCATCACGCGAGGGGGCGCCCGCCGAGGTCGATCCGCAGTAGTAGGTGGGCACCAGCGACCCGTTCGGCGGATCGTTCGTCCAGCCCCAGCTCGTGCCGTCGTACCGCGGCGCGGTCCCGAACGCGAAGGTGAGCGAGGGCTCCGGCGCCTGCACGGTCGAGGAGAACGGGCCGCACACCTCGGTGCCGCCCCACACGTTGCAGGCCTGCAGCTGGAACCGGAACGCCTCGCCGAAGGCGCCCTGGGTCACCGCGCGTGGGAAGCCGGGCACGCTCAGGGCCGTGGGCGCACCGGTCGGTGCTCCCGCTCCGTCGACGGCCTGCACGTAGTACCGCGCGTTCGAGACGGTTCCGGATGCGGGCACCGAGGTCACTTCCACGTCGACCAGCGAGCCCTGCTGCACCATCCGCAGGCCGGCCTGGAGAGCGGCCGCGTCGATGGTGCCCGGGCTCGGATAGGCGACCGCCGACACCACCCCCGAGACCGCACAGCCGGCTGCGTTGTAACCCCACACCGCGAACGGGTACGCGGTGTCGACACCCGTCAGGCCGGTGAAGGTCGCGGCGCGCGCCTCGGCTCCGAGCACCTGCTGGGCGAGCACGGCGCCGCCCACCTGGGGCAGCGAGACAGCGCCCGGGGCGGGCGCGGAGACGGTGCAGGACTGGGCGCCACCGGGAGCAGAAGCCGTGCCGGGGGCTAGCTGCTGCACGATGTAGCCGGACACGGCGTTGCCGTTGCCGCCGAACTCCGGCCAGCGCACCGTCACCGTGCCGGGGCCGGCGTCGAGGTTCGCCACCGCCGTGATCGACGGCGCGATCGGGGCCCCGTACGGGGTGCCGCCGGCCGAGGCGGAGGGCCACACGGCCAGGGCCGGGAAGGCGCCGTTCCGCGCCGTGACCGTGATCTCGGCCGAGGAGCCGTTGGCGAGCCCGCCCACCGTGGTGCTGCAGCCGCTCCCGCCGCATCCGGGGCCGGTCGCGTCGAGCGTGGCGACCGGCCGGCCGTTCGCGGCCACGTCGTACTGGCGCACCTCGGATCCCCCGGCGCCGACGGTGGCGGCGCCCCAGGTCACGGCGAGGGCTCCGTCCAGCGGCGCCACCGTGAGTGCGCTCGGAGCGGAGGGCAGCAGGTCGGACCAGACCGGCACGGAATAGCCGACCGGATCGGAGAGCCCGAGGGCGTTGCGCGCCGACACGGCGAGCGTGACCGCGTTCCCGGGACCGTTGCCCGGCGTCGCGACGACGCACCGCGTGCTCTCGCAGCGCGTCACGCCACCGGCCCCGCCGGGCGTGCGGGCACTGACCTCGAAGCCGGTGATCGGCGCGTTGTTCGCCACGCCGGGTGAGAACGAGACCGTGACGGTGCGGTCGCCGAAGGCGGTCACGGCGACGCCGCTGACCGTTCCCGGCCTGTCCTGCACCGCGATCCGCACCGTGCCCCAGGCCGCCCGTTCGGGGTCGCCGGTGCCGTCGAGCACCTGGTACTGCACCGTGAGATCCGCGGGAGCGGCATCCGGGGCCACGCTCACCTGCAGCACCCGTCTGTCGGCGCTCGGCGCGATCGCCACACCGGCCGGCAACGAGGCCGAGTCGATCCCGCGCACGGCGACCACGGTGAGTGGGATCTGCGGGAACGGGTTCGTGGCGTCGTCGTTGGCCAGCACGTCGATCGGAGTGGTGGTGCCTCGCGGAGCGACCACGGTGTCGGTCGCCGGAAGGGCGAGGGGCTTGGTGGAGGGCACCACCGTCATCTCGATCCGGCCCGCCTTGCCGGTCACCCCACCCGCGGCGACGCCGATGGAGTACGCGCCCTGAGTGCCCTTCTTCGTGCCCGGGTCGACCGTGATGGTGAGCGTGGAGCCCAGCAGCACCGCCGAGAACCCGGCCGGCCGCGGCTCGAGCACCTGATAGCTCAAGGCGCCCGACCCGGCGGAGGCCGACGTGGTGAGCTTGGCGAGGTCGATCGCCTTCTGCTGGCCCGGTTCGAACTCGATTACGGCGCCGCCGAACACCGGAGGCTGGTCGGCGCGGGGCGTGACGGTGAGGGGCAGCACCAGCGTCGCCGTGCGGGCGGTCGGGCCGTCGCCGTCGGCCACCTGGAACGAGATCGACGCCGGGCCGAAGTACTTGTCGGCGCTCGTGAACACGAGGGTGCCCGATCCGTCGACCAGGCTCGCGCCGTCGGCGTGGGTGGCCCGCACCGAATTGGTGTCGGCGATCCGCACCGGCCGGCCGCCGACCGCCACCACGTAGTCGTTCACGGCGATCCGCAGGGTCGCTCCCGACTCGACCGTGAGCTTCGGCGCGCCGGTTCGCAGCTGCGGCAGTGCGTCGTCCTGCCCCGGCACCCAGAGGAAGCCGGAGGCCCGGATGTTGGGGTCATCCGGATGCGCGACCGTGAACGGGATGACCTGCTGCCGCTCCTGCACCTGCACCCGGATGCGCCCGTCGACGACCTTGGCGACCTGCGAGTAGGCGGGCAGCACCGAGAGCCAGAGCTGACTCGCCGGGCCCTCGGCGAAGAAGACGTTCGCGAGCACGTCGACGTCGACGGCCGGCTCGTCGAGGATGTCGGTGAGCGAGAGCACCGTGTCGGAGACCTGCGGGCGCGCAAGCGGGGCGTCCTGACTCACCTCGAGGGTGGCGAAGGCCGAGCTCGTGCCGCCGCGTTCGTTCGCGATCGTGTAGATGAAGCCGTACCGGCCGGTGGCCGCCGGAGCGACGAACCGCAGCGTGTCGTCGACGACGGTGGCCGTGGCTGCGCCGCTGTCACCTCCGGCGACGGCTCCGGACGCGGCATCCGGGACGCCGGTGTCCGGGCCGTCGGCGCCTGCGACGTCCGCCGATCCGCCCACGGGTTCCACGGCGGTCACCCGCAGGGGGCTCCCGTCGGGGTCGGAGTCGTTCTGCAGCACCCGCACCGAGACGGTCTTGCCGGGCCGGACGAGAACGTCGTCGGCGGTGGCGACCGGGTTGCGGGCGCCCTCCAGGCGCGGGCTGATGCCCACCCGGATGGTGCCCGTGACGCGGGAGCCGAGTCGGTCCATCACCGTGTAGCGGAAGGTGTCGGTGCCGCTGGAGTACTCGCCCGCCTCGAAGTCGATCCAGTCGGTCCCGGTGCTGCCGACCGTGCCCTTGTCGGGCACCGAGTCGATGCCGAGGAACTGCACCGAGTCGCCGTCCGGATCGATGCCGGTGAGCGGGATCGGGATGCGCACGGTCTCCCCCGCGATCACCCGCGCGGTCACCAGCGCGGGCACCGGAGCGGCGTTCGCGGCGGGGTCGGCCTCGCGCACGCTGATGGTCACGGCGGCGGTGGCCCACTGCCCGTCGGGTGAGTCGACCCGGTACACGGCGGTGAAGTCGCCCGGTGTGCTCGGCGCGAGGTAGCGCAGGCGCGATCCGGAGGCGAAGAGCAGGCCGGAACCCTCGCCGAGGCCCTGCACGAGATCGGGATTCAGGGTGAGCGCGTCGCCGTCGGGATGCACGTCGTTGGCGAGCACGGGGATGTCGACGACATCGCCCACCCGCACCGAGGCGGTGTCGGCCACGGCGATGGGCGGCTGGTGCACCAGCGGATCCGGGATGGCGATCACGGTCACCGAACCGCGCGCTTCGGCGAGGCCGTTCGTGACGGTGTAGCCGAAGGTGACCGTGCCGGTGTCCAGCGGCCTGCTCAGGGTGACCCGGATCATCCGCTGGTCGATCACCTCGACCCGCGCACCGACCGCCTCGGCCTGCTGGTCGGCCTGGCTCACGATCAGCACGCCACCCGCCGGGTCGAAGTCGCCCGCCAGCACGTCGACCAGCACACTCGTGTTCTGCCGTGCGAAGGCCGCGTGCGGAACCGTGACCGGGCGCGTGTTCGCATCCGGCGGCGAGGTCGCGATCACCCGGATGGTGCCGGCCGCGGTGCGCACGCCGTCGGACACCGCGTAGTCGAGGATGCCGTCGCCCGCCGAGGCGGCCGTGATGCGCACGGTGCCGCCGGAGTAGTCGGGCGCGAGCGTGTAGCCGTCCTTGGACGGCACGTTGGTGAGCCGCAGTGCCGAGGAGGAGTCGGTGGAGGCCCCGCGCACGTGCTCGAGCGGGGCGGCCTCGACCTCCTGCCCCACCGAGGCGAGCACCACGAATCCCTCCGCCACGAGGGGCACCTCGTCGGCCGGATGCGTGCGCACGGTCACGGTGCCGGTGTTCGAGGCGGTGCCGTCGCTGACCGTCACCGACACCTCCTTCGACCCGGTCGACTGGCCGGAATCCGTGACGGTGACGACCCCCTCGGGCGTGTACGTGACGGTGTCGGGGGCGGGCACGCCGGCGGCGAGCACGAAGAACGCGTCCCCGTCGGGATCGAACCAGTCGGAGCGGATGTCGACGTCGGTGCGCCCGCCGAGGCCGACGTCGACCGCGCGGGAGCTGCTCTGCACCGGCGCCGAGTTCTCGGCGGGATCGCGCACCGTGACCCGCGCGGTCGCCTGCGCCCGCCCGCCCCGGCCGTCGGAGATCGTGTAGCCGAAGGCGATCTCGCCGCTCGCCGTCTCGGGCAGCGTGAGCTGCAGCTGCTGATCTTGCTGAATCGTGTCGATCGTCCAGTCGACGCCCTCGGGCAGCTGAACGGAATCGATCACCACCACATCTCCGTTGGGATCGTAGTCGTTCTGCAGCACGGGCAGTACGGTGCTACGCCCGGGCCGGGCGCCGAGGTCGTCGTCGGTGGCGACCGGCGGGCGCTGCGCCGGGTCGACCTGCACCGGCTGATCGGTGACCGCCTCGTCGGAGCTCTGGTCGGCGGTGCTGTCGGGCAGCAGCAGATCCCAGTCGTCGATCGGCGCGTTCTCGCGCACGACGTCCCAGGAGCGGCCGGAGACCGTGTCGCTCAGCAGGATGCCGCCGGTGCCGTTGGTGCGGAACACCAGATCGTCGGTGGCGACGGCGCCGGCCAGCGTTCCCACGACCGGGTCGCCGTCGCAGCGGCTCCATGAGCGGGCGTCGGACCAGGCCGCGTACCAGCATCCGTCGACCCGGGCCGGTGCCGCCGGGAGGCCCAGATGGCCGTCGTCGAGGGTCTGGCCGACACCGCTGCTCAGCGTCACGCTCAGGAGGGAGCCGGATGTGGCGATCAGCACGTCTGCGGCGGCGTCGGGTGATGCGGCCTGCAGGGCGACCTGCGGGGCACCGCCGGCGAGCGCGCCGGGATCGTCGCCGGCGTCTGCGCCGGGAGAATCGGAGGCCGGGTCGTCGGAGGCGGATCCCGCGAGCGCCTCGACCTCGACGCTGCCGTCTTGCGTGGAGAGCGTACCCGAGTCGGCGTCCAGCACCACCCAGCGGTCGCCGACGGCGGTGATCGAGACGTCGTCGTCGGCCGCGACGTCGATCGGCCAGGTCGTCGAGCCCTCGGCGCCGATCGTCGGGTCGACGGCGAACACCGATCCCGTGGCCGGCGAGACCGCATAGACGGTGCCGGACGCCGACAGCACCGTGTCGCCGTGTTCGCCGAGGGTGAGGTCGGGCGGCGCCGTGGCGTCGAACTGGGCGAGCGAGACGCTCGGCAGCATCCACACGTCACCCGAGGTGTGCGAGGTGACGACCGCGAGGGTGCCGGACAGCTGCACGTCGACATCGCCGGCGGGCAGGGCGACGGTGTCGGTCACCGCGGCCGAGGCGGTGTCGATCAGGCGCGCCTCCGAGCGCCCGAGGTCGCTCACCACCACGGTCTGGCCGTACTGGCTCACGTCCAGTGCGCCGGACTCCATCCGCAGCGCCGTGTTGAGCTCGGCGAGCGGCGGATTGGCACGGCCGACCGCCTGGTGCAGGTCGCTGCTCACCCAGACCGTCGCGTCGTCGAGCTCGACCTTCTGGGCGGTGTACCCGGTCGAGACGACGGCCGTCACCACCACCAGAGCGGCCACCACGGTACCGGCCGTGGCGGTGAGGGTACCGGCTCGCCGGGCCTTCATCCGGTTCACCGTGCGGGCGAGGAAGGGTGCGGGTGTCATTCCGCGGCCGCGCACTTCTCGGAGCTGGCCTCCCCCGACTTGCCCGAGCGCACGACCGCGACGGTGATGCAGACCGTGGCGTCGTCGGTGGGATAGGCCGCGAACTCGCGTCCGCGTTGCACCGAGCTCTCCCCTCCGGCCGTGCTGACCCGGTAGCTGTCGCCGTCGCGCAGCCCGGGGTCGTCCCAGCTGAACAGGATGCGGCCGGCACTCGTGGAAGCGCTGATCTCGCCGACCCGGGGGATCCCCGTGCCCGGTGTCAGCTGAGACAGCACCACGCCGACGGCCGCGGCGAGCGCGACCACGGCGGCCACGCCGACGAGCCAGCCGCGCCGGCGACGGGTGGCGCGGGCGACCCCCGTGCCGGTGTCACTGCGTTCCAGCGCCGAGCCCGCCGTCATCGGTGGCCGCGAGTCGCCGGATGCCGTACCGCCGGCCCGGAGCGCGGCCGTGCTCGCACGACGGCGCCGGCGAACCGCCCCGGTGGTGCTGTGCAGCACCGTGTGCTCGCCCGGGTCGCGGGCGTAGTCGGCCGCCCACTCCGCCATGGCGACTTCGGCGGCCGTGGGGGTGAAGCCCAGCTCCGTCTCCACCGCCTGCAGCTCGCGCAGCACGGCCAGTGCCGACTCCGGCCGCTGCGCCGGATTCTTCGCGAGACCGCGTTGGAGCAGCCGTTCGAGCGAGGCCGGCACGTCGTCGCGCCCGATCGGCGGCAGCTTCGCCTTGGCGATCCGCCGGGCCAGATCGCCCGGAGACGAGGTCTCGCCGGCCACCTCGAAGGGCGACCGACCGGCGAGCAGCGAGTACAGCGTGGCGCAGAGCGCCCAGACCTCGGAGGCGACCGTTCCCTGCGTCGACTCGTCGATCACCTCCGGGGCCGACCACGGGATCGACAGACCGACGGCCTGCGCGGTCGCCGCCGATCCGCGGGTCGACGACGAGATCCCGAAATCCGACAGCACGGGCGAGCCGTAGGCCGTGAGCAGGATGTTGGAGGGCTTGATGTCGCGGTGCAGGATGCCCTGGTCGTGCGCGGTCTGCAGGGCCCCGGCGATCTTCACGCCGATCCGCAGCACCTCGGGCACCGGAAGCGGCTGCCGGCGGTACCCCTGGCCGAGCGAGGAGGAGCACAGCTCCATCACGAGGTAGGGCCGCCCGTCGGAGGAGACCCCGGCCTCGTAGACGGTGAGGATCGACGGATGCGCGCTCAGGGTGGCCATCAGATCGGCCTCGACCTGGAACATCCGCCGCACCTGCTCGTTCACCACCTCGGGCAGCATCACCTTCACCGCGACCTGACGGCGCGGCATGTTCTGCTCGAACAGGAAGACGTCGGCGAACCCTCCGGAGCCGAGCACGCGCACGGCCGTGAACCCGGCCAGTGCGGGTGGAGCGGACGGAAGACGACGGGCCATCGGGTGGATCAGTCTCCGGTGCCGGACACACCCGCCGACGCGGCGGCGCCGACCTCGTCGGACTCGACGTCGACCACCACGACGGTGACGTTGTCCCGGCCGCCGTTCGCGAGGGAGGCCGCGACCAGCTCGGCGACGGCGCGCTCGGCGGTGGGCGTGGTGCTGAGGTAGTGGCGGATGCCGAAGTCGGTGAGCTCTTTCGTGAGCCCGTCGGAGCACACCAGGATGCGCTGGCCCGCGACCACGGGAAGGGTGATGTAGTCGGGCACCGGCTTCTCGTGGAAGCCGACCGCGCGGGTGATCACGTTGCTGTCGGGGTGGTGGTCGGCCTGCTCCCGGGTGATCAGGCCGGCGTCGAGGAGTTCTTGCACGACCGAGTGGTCGACGGTGAGCTGGCGCAGTACCTCGCCCTCCAGAAGGTAGACGCGCGAGTCGCCGATGTTGAAGACGAGCCAGCCGAGGTCGTCGTCGATCTCGGCGAGCGCGACACCGGTGACGGTGGTGCCCGTGCCGAGCACGGATTCGTCGCCCACCCTGTCGATGTCTTGCAGTGCGGTGGCGAGAGCCGCCTCGATGGCGCTCGCATCCGTCACCGCATCGGTGATCGCACCCAGGCGCTCCACCACGGCCGCGCTCGCGATGTCTCCGGCCGAATGCCCGCCCATGCCGTCGGCCACCACGAAGAGGGGGACGTCGGAGAGCGAGCTGTCTTCATTGCCGGCGCGCTTGTTGCCCGTATCGGTGAGCGCGGCCCACGACAGGGTGACGCGCCGCGGCTCCGCACCATCGCGGGTGACGTTCGCGCGCGCACTCGTTCGACCGATCTGGGTCACTGGACCAACTCCTGACAGCTATCCGGGAATCCTAAACGGTGGTCTCGGTGTTTTCTCGGTCTCGCGACGAGATGTGGATAACGTTTCCGTCGCCGATTTCGACGATAGCCGACCCGGTTGCCACCACCGAATCCCCTTGCCGCAGTCGCCGCGGCGCGGATCCGTCCACCGCCACCCGGGTGCCGTTCGTGGAACGCAGGTCGGTGATCACCACGGTGCGGCCCACGGGGGCGAGTTCGACGTGGTTCTGCGACACCTTTCCCTGGGGTGACTCGACGGCCAGCAGCTCGGGTGTCTGCGTGGAGTAGCCGATCCGTGGTCTCGGGTGGCGGCCGATCACGACCGGTCCGGTGAGCTCGGTGAGGGGTCCGTCTCCGAGGCGGTAGAGGTAGCGGGGCGTCGGCGGCGATTCCGGGCTCTCCCTGCCCGCCTCGGATTCGAGAGGCATCGGGGCTTCGGCCGCCGACTCGGGCTCGCCGGAGGGATCGGTGGCGGGCAGCGGGCGCGGACGGATGACCGTGTCGTCGTTGTCGTCGTCGTTGTCGTCGTCGTTCTCGGTGACGCCGTCATCGGCGAAGTGGTCGGCGGAATCGACCCAGAGCACACGGCGGGCCCGCACGACGCCGTGCTCCAGCCGCCGGGCTCCCTCGGGCAGCCGGAGTCGGGACTCGGGGACGGGAGGCGTGTCGCCCGCGGTGACCCCGATGACGGAACCGAACTCGGCGAGCGCCCAGGGCTGCGCGCCGCCCGACCCGAACCGGCGGCTTCCGCCCACCGAGAGCAGGTCGACGGCGGCGGTGCCGCGCACGACCACGGTCGCCGTCCCGGTCCCGGTCCCGGCCTCGGTCTGGGTCCGGGTCTGGGTCTGGGTCTCGGAGAACCGGATGACGGCGAAGGAGTCGACCTGCGCCGCACCCCGCAGCGGGATGCTCGACACGATCGACTCCAGCGAGGCGTCGTCGGCGCCGAGAGCGTCCCAGACCTGCTGCACCGTCTCGGCCGGCCCGTCACCGGGCATCAGCACGAGTCCCGGCCACGCTGCAAGCACCACCCAGTGCCCCGCAGCCCCGTCCTCCTCGGCGGGAACGAATCGCAGACTCCCCATTCCGCCACGCTAGCGGCCGCCCGCAGCCCGGCGCCGCATCCCGACCCCTCGGGCGCGCCCTGCCGGGGATGATGATTTCATCAGACCGAAACGTGTTTTGCTTCGGATCCGCTTGCTGACAGGCCCTCCAACTGACAGGATCGAGCCATGAGCCCGAAACCGCGAGCCTCGCAGCTCGACGACATCTCCAAGGCCATCATCGAGCAGCTGCAAGATGACGGCCGGCGCTCCTACGCGGAGATCGGCAAGGCGGTGGGGCTCAGCGAGGCCGCGGTTCGCCAGCGGGTGCAGAAGCTCACCGACTCCGGCGTGATGCAGATCGTCGCCGTGACCGACCCCCTCCAGCTGGGCTTCTACCGCCAGGCGATGATCGGCCTCAAGGTGTCGGGAGACACCCGTCTGGTCGCCGATGCCCTGGCTCGGATGCCGGCGGTCGACTACGTGGTGCTCACGGCCGGCACCTTCGACATCCTGGCCGAAGTCGTCTGCGAAGACGACGACGATCTGATCGCCCTTCTCAATTCCGAGATCCGGGCCTTGGACGGCGTGCAGTCGACCGAGACCTTCGTCTATCTGAAGCTGCACAAGCAGCTCTACAACTGGGGTACACGATGACCACGACAGAACAGCCCGTCACGCCTTCGTTCGGGTCCGGGAGCGCTGCTCGCGCCTCGCGTTCCGAAGCAGACCTGCAGCGGATGGCCAAGGACCACCTGTGGATGCACTTCGCCCGGCAGTCGGTGATGGAGTCGGGCGCCGGTGTGCCGATCATCACCAAGGGCGAAGGTCACCACATCTGGGACTCGGCCGGCAAGAAGTACATCGACGGACTCTCCGGTTTGTTCGTGGTGAACGCCGGCCACGGGCGCCGCCGGCTGGCCGAGGTCGCGGCGAAGCAGGCCGAGGAGCTGGCCTTCTTCCCGATCTGGTCGTATGCCCACCCCTCGGCCATCGAACTCGCCGACCGCCTCGCCCACCTGGCGCCCGGCGACCTCAACCGGGTGTTCTTCTCCACCGGTGGCGGTGAGGCCGTGGAGACCGCGTTCAAGCTCGCCAAGTACTACTGGAAGCTGCAGGGCCGCCCCACCAAGCACAAGGTCATCTCGCGCTCCATCGCCTATCACGGCACTCCTCAGGGCGCCTTGGCCATCACCGGCATCCCCGCGATGAAGGAGATGTTCGAGCCGGTGACCCCGGGTGGCTTCCGGGTGCCCAACACGAACTACTACCGCGCCAAGGAGATGGGCTTCGAGGGAACCGAGGCGGCCTTCGGTCTGTGGGCCGCCAACCGCATCGAGGAGATGATCCTGTTCGAGGGCCCGGAGACGGTGGCCGCGGTGTTCCTGGAGCCGGTGCAGAACTCCGGCGGATGCTTCCCCCCTCCCCCCGGCTACTTCCAGCGGGTGCGCGAGATCTGCGACCAGTACGACGTGCTCCTGGTGAGCGACGAGGTGATCTGCGCCTTCGGCCGGATCGGCAACTACTTCGCCTGCGACACCTACGGCTTCGAGCCCGACATGATCACCTGCGCGAAGGCGATGACCAGCGGATACTCGCCGATCGGCGCCACCATCGTGAACGAGAAGGTGTACGAACCGTTCAAGCACGGTCAGACCGCGTTCTACCACGGCTACACCTTCGCCGGTCACCCGGTGTCGGCCGCCGTGGCCCTGGAGAACCTGGACATCTTCGAGGAGGAGGGGCTGAACGAGCACGTCCAGCAGAACTCCCCGATCTTCCGGCAGACCCTCGAGAAGCTGAACGACCTGCCGATCGTGGGTGACGTGCGCGGTGACGGCTACTTCTTCGGAATCGAACTGGTGAAGGACAAGGCCACCAAGGAGACCTTCGACGACGACGAGTCGGAGCGCCTGCTGCGCGGTTTCCTCTCGAAGGCGCTGTACGACGCCGGGCTGTACTGCCGCGCCGACGACCGGGGCGACCCCGTCATCCAGCTCGCTCCCCCGCTGACGATCGGCCCGAAGGAGTTCGACGAGATCGAGTCGATCCTGCGCGGCGTGCTCAGCGAAGCCTGGACCAGGCTCTGACACGGGCCACGGATCGGATGAGCGCATACCGCGACCTCTCGTTCTGGTTCGACTCGCTCGCCGCCTCCGGGAGCGACGCACTCGAACCCCGAGCCGCTCTGCACGGTGACGTCTCGACCGGTGTGTGCATCATCGGTGGAGGACTGACCGGCCTCTGGACGGCGTACTACCTGAAGCAGGCGGATCCGAGCCTGACCATCACCGTCGTCGAGAAGGAGACGGTGGGCTTCGGCGCATCGGGACGCAACGGCGGCTGGTGCTCGGCCCTGTTCCCGAAATCGACCGACGCCCTGCGCCGGCTCTACGGCGACGAGGCGGCCCGCGCGCTGCGGCTCGCGATGATCGACACGGTCGACGAGGTGGGCCGGGTCGCGGCCGCCGAGGGCATCGACTGCGATTTCGTGAAGGGCGGAACGCTGACGTTCGCCCGCGACACCGTGCAGCGGGCCTCGGCCGCCGCCGAGGTCGACGCGGCCCGCGGTTTCGGCGTCGACCCGCTGGAGCTCGTGACCCCCGGTGCGCACGACGACGCCCACTCGAGGGCGATCGCGTCGACATCCTCGCTCGCCGCCGCCTTCGACCCCTCGTGCGCCCGCCTGCACCCGGCGAAGCTCGTGCGCGGCCTCGCCCGGGTTCTCGAGGGGCTCGGCGTCGTGATCGCCGAGCAGACCGAAGTGGTGGACTGGGCGCCGGGGCGCGCGTTGTTCCACAGCGCCGACGGCGACGGACTGATCACCTGCGACGATCTGGTGATCGCCACCGAGGGCTACGGATCGCAGCTGCCGGGCGTGGGGCGCCGGATCATGCCGCTGTACTCGCTGATGATCGCCACCGAGCCGCTTCCGGACGAGACCTGGGACGAGCTGGGCATCGAGCACGGCACGACCTTCTCCGACTACCGCCATCTGCTGATCTACGGCCAGCGCACAGCGGACAACCGCTTCGCCTTCGGCGGTCGCGGCGCCCGGTACCACTGGGGCAGCGCCGTGAAGCCGGAGTACGACCGGGTCGACCGGGTGTTCGACCGCCTTCAGGACACCCTCGGCGATCTCTTCCCCGCCGCGAAGCACGCAGAGGTCACCCACCGGTGGGGAGGACCGCTCGGGGTTCCCCGCGATTGGCACGCCTCGGTGGGTTTCAACCCGCGCACACGGCTCGGGTTCGCCGGCGGCTATGTGGGCGACGGCCTCAGTACCACCAACCTGGCGGGCCGCACGCTGGCCGACCTGATCACCGGTCGTGAGAGCGACCTCACCGCGCTGCCGTGGGTGAACCACCTCTCGCCCAAGTGGGAACGCGAGCCGCTGCGCTTCCTCGGAGCGAACCTCGGCCTCGTCGGCACCACCGCGGCCGACCTCGAGGAGTCGGTCACCGGCAGGCGATCGCTCGCCGCCCGGCTGCTGGGCCCGCTCACCGGTCACTGAGCGGCATCCGGACACCTCCGGCCGCGCTGGAGGACGCGTGAGCTCGAACTACTCGTCGACGAGTTCGCGCGCCATGAGCAGAGTCACCGGCCGAGCCATTCCGGAACGTGCCCCGACGCCAGCATCGGCTCGAACAGCCGCGCGAGCTCGTACCCGGGATCGACCCGCAGGCAGGCCTTCAGATAGGCCGCGGAGACGCTGCCTCGCCCCCGGCACCATTCGATCCAGGCCAGAATGGCCAGCGGCGGTGCCCGGATCGGCTCCGGAGCGCAGGCGACCACGTGCCGGAGCACCTCGACGGCGCGCTGGAGTCGTGCCGCGGGGGGCGCTTCGCGGCCGTCGCCGAGAACGCTCGCGTACCCCGGCGAGGGCGACCCGCCGCCCGGGCCGCCGCGGTCGAGCATCCCCGGCGCCCACGGCGACCCCGCCTCCTGGAGGGCGAGGATCGCCGCGTCGAAACCCCACGCGCACTGGAGCAGCACCCCGTCGCGGACGCGCTTGTGACGCAGCGCCCAGGCCAGGCTGATCGCTCGCGGGTCGGCGGGGAGCACGGTGCCGTCGTTCAGCACCGATCGCCAGTCGAGCAGTGCCTCCGCGACATCCGGCCCCGGGTGCGTCTCCTCCGCGCCGGCGAACGAGGCCGCGAGGGTGGCCAGCGCCCGCTGTCGCCGCTGGGGATCGATCGGCTCGATGGCCAGGAACGGACCCCGATGCGGCCCCGCACGCCCGGGCGTTCCGGCCGGCTGCCGGCGCGACGGAGGCATCTCCTGCCAGTCCGGCCTCTCGGCGGAGGGGCCGAGTACAGACGCCCACCGGTCTCCGGCCACGCAGAGCGCGGCCTCGACCGGGAAGCCCGCGGCGTCGAGCGAGCCGGCCACCACCTCGACGAGGCGACGCTCGTGGTCGGCCCAGTCGCCGTAGACGACCACGGTCACCGCGGTCGCCTGCCGCACGCGCGCCAGCAGGCCCGTGAGCACGTGCGCGAAGCGGAGATGCTCGAGTCGCCAGCTCTCCCCGGTGCGGGGCCCGGGCGGCTGCGGGAGGTCGAGCCGCAGCACCGCGATGGGCTTGCGACGACGGCGCACGCGCAGCACGAGACTGCGCCGGGGGCGGAGGCCGAGCACCTCGTCGATGTCGTGGAGCACGGTGGGAGCGGAGGATCCGGCGCGTGGCCGGGTGTCGATCGTGGTCATGCGGCCAGTGTCGTCGGCCGCTGCGGCGGAGGGGGGCCTCGGCCGGCATCTGTGGACGGATCCCGGTCGGGCCGACCCTGTGGAGAAGTGCTCGCGAGCGTCCCTGACAGCCAGGAACAGCAGATCGCCGGCCGGAATCCAGGACTCCGACCGGCGATCCGATCACTGCGCAGCCGGCGAACCGGCCGGGTGTCACGCCTGCAGGGCAGCCTGCACGTCGAGGGTGATGGTGACCTTGTCGCCCACCAGCACGCCGCCGGTCTCCAGCGCCGCGTTCCAGTTCACGCCGAAGTCGTTGCGGTCGATCTCGGTCTTCGCCTCGAAGCCGGCCTTGTAGTTGCCGTAGGCGTCGGCGCCGAAGCCGCCGAACTCGAAGTGGAAGGTGACGGGCTTGGTGACGCCCTTGATGGTGAGGTCGCCGTCGACCTTGTAGTCGCCTCCCTCGTTGCGGACGCCGGTCGACACGAAGGTGATCTCCGGGAACTCGGGGGCGTTGAAGAAGTCGTTGGTGGCCAGGTGGCCGTCGCGGTTCTTGTCGTTGGTGTTGACCGAGGCGACCTGAGCGGTGGCCGTGACGGTGGTGTCGAGGGGGTTCTCACCGGTGACGAAGGTGGCGTCGAAGGTGTCGAAGGTGCCCTTGACCTTGCTGATGAGCATGTGGCGGACGCTGAAGCCGACCTCGGAGTGCGAGGGGTCGACGGTCCAGGTGCCGGCCTTGTAACCGGGGATCTCGATGGTGTCAGTCATGCTGTCTCATTTCGTGTCGTGGTGAGGCGAGAGAAGGGCGCGACGAGCGCGCACGATCAATACAAATGCATAGATCTGGGTATTTATTCCGAAGAGCGGATGAATTTCCCGCACCGTCCTGCCGGGCGCCGTATCGGGACGCGCGCATCCGCACTCCACAACTTTCACTTTCGTCACATACCCTAGAGGCCATGTGGAAGCCGCCCACCCGCGCCTGGGCCGCCGGTCTCGCGATCGTCGCGCTCGTGGCCACACCCGCGCTGCCCGCCTCGGCAGCGCCCACATCGAGCCCTGCCGCCCTGACCGCCTTCTCCCTCGCCGGCTCGGCGCCTGCTTCGCTGGTGCGCGACGACTATCCCTCTTGGGACGAGGTGAACGCGGCCAAGCAGAACGAGGCCGAGGCCGCGAAGCAGGTCGACAGGATCACCGCCACGCTGGACAACCTCGAAGCGGAATCCGCGCTCAAGGCCAACGAGGCGTTGCAGCGCGGCGAAGAATACCTCCAGGCCCAGCGCGACCTCGATGCCGCGACCACGACGGCCGCGATGCTCGCCGTGCAGGCGGCCGACGCCACTGCCAAGGCCCAGCAGTCACAGACGCAGGTCGGGCAGCTGGCCGCGCAGCTCTACCGTTCCGGTGGCGACTCGACGCTGAACCTGATCCTCAACCAGGGCGACTCCGACTCGCTGCTCTACCAGCTCGGCACGATGACGAAGCTCACCGAGCAGACCGGGCAGATCCGTGATGCGGCGGTCGCCGCCCAGAACACGGCCAAGAATCTCACCGACCAGGCGGCGAAGGCTCAGGCAGAACGTGACCGCCTGGCCACGGAGGCATCCGCTAGCCTCCAAACCGCGAAGGACGCGCAGGCCGACGCCGAGGCCCAGGTGGCCGAGGAGAAGGCCAACAAGGACACCCTCGTGGCCCAGCTCGCGTCGCTGAAGAACACGTCCGTCGAGGTGGAGGCCGCGTACCGGGCCGGCGAAGCGGCCAAAGCCGAGGAGATCGCTCGCAAGCAGGCCGCCGACGAGGAAGCACGTCGACAGGCCGCCGCCGAGGGCGCCGACGAGGGGCCGACAGGAGCCTGGGTTCCCGGCAGCGGCGAGATCATGTCGCCCGCCGAGGCGCAGAACTACGCGTCGAGCATCATGGGGTCGTACGGCTGGGGCGGCGACCAGTTCTCGTGCCTGATCCAGCTCTGGAACGGCGAATCCGGATGGCGCGCCAACGCCTACAACGACTCCAGCGGCGCCTACGGCATCCCGCAGTCACTGCCCGCCTCGAAGATGGCCTCGGTGGGCGACGACTACGTCACGAACGCCGCCACCCAGATCATCTGGGGCATGAACTACATCGCCGGCCGCTACGACACGCCCTGCGGCGCCTGGTCGGCCTGGCTGGCCCGCAGCCCGCACTGGTACTGAGCCGACGCGCGGTGTGCCCCGCCGGCTGACGGCGGAGCACGACGGGACGAAAGCACGACGGGACGAAAGCACGACGGGACGAAAGCGCGACGGGACGACCGGTCTCAGTGACCGCGGTGGTCTTGGATGGTCATCTTCGGCCCGTGCCGTTCGGCCCGGAACCCGCTGGCGAGCACCAGGCGCACCACCCGCTGACGCTGCCCGGCCCAGGGCTCGAGCAGTTTGGCCAGCCCGTCGTCGTCGAGCCTGTGGCCGGTGAGGGCCAGCCCGACCGTGGAGGCGAGGTGGTAGTCGCCGAAGCTGACGGCATCCGGATCTCCGTGCGAACGCTGGGCGGTCTCGGCCGCCGTCCACACGCCCACGCCGTTCACGGTGCGCAGCAGGCGCCAGAGCTCTTCTCCCGGATCGCGCGTCGCCGTGCGCTCGAGGCCGCGGGCCACCTCGGCGGCGAGCAAGACGGTTCGCGACCGGCGCGGATCCACCCCCGCCCGATGCCACTCCCAGGACGGGATGCGCCGCCACTGCGCCGCGGTCGGCGCCACCCGGAGTGCCGCGGGCACCGGCCCGGGCGGCCGGTCGCCGTGCCGGGTGACGAGGATGCGCCAGGCCCGGAAGGCCTCGACCGAGGTGATCTTCTGCTCGATCACGGCCGGCGCCAGGGCATCGAGGACCCGGCCGGTGCGGCACAGGCGCAGGCCCGGATTGCGGTGGGCGGCGTCGGCGAGCAGAGGCGAGCGCGAGGTGTCGAGCTCGCTCCAGTCGTCACCGGAACCGAGGAGGGCCGGCACGGCCTCGAGCGCGGCACCCGCACCGCTCCCCCACGCGCGCACCCGCACCGCACCGCGGAGGCCCGTGAAGTGCAGCGACGCCACGGCCGAACCACCGGCCGTCTCGAGGCGCACAGCCATCCAGATGCCGCCGTCGTCGTAGCGCAGGCACGGATCGCCGCCCCCGCGCCGCAGCGGGCCGAGGGTGGCCCGCAGATCGACCGGCGTGCGCGGCTGGTAGAGCATCTCCAGCGGGGACTCGCCGGATGCGTCGCCCGGCGGCCCAGCGGCATCCGCCGGTGTGGCAGACGGGATCAGAACGGTCATCGTGCGCTGAACACTACGCGAGGGCGCCGACATCGGCGGGCCGGCAGCGCACGGTCGACGGCATCGCTCACGATTCGGCGTCGAGCAGCCGCAGCAGCCAGCCCGGCCCCCGCACGCTCGCGCCGAGCATCCGCACGCGCTCGCTCAACTCGCGGTCGGCGGTCACCACCACCACGCTCGCGCCCCGCGGTGCGCGGGAGACCTCGGCGACGATCTCGTCGTCCCCGCTGCCCTCGGCCCGCACCACGTCGATCAGGGTTCCGGATGCCCCGCCGACGGTCGTCGTCAGGTCGCCGAGTGCACTCGCTGCTGCCGATTCCGCTGATGCCGAGTCGGGGGATTCCGCGGACACCCCCGCGTCAGCATCCTGAGCCGTCAACGTCCGCGCCGACCTCGCCTGCCCTTCGACCACCACGCCGAATCGCGGCCAGCTGCGGCCTGCGAGGAGCCCGTCGCCCAGCTCGAGCTCGGCCGAGTCGATTCCGGAGGCGCTCAGCCGGCCGACCCGCTCGATCAAGGCCTCGGCGGCTCCGAGGCGGTCGCGCCACCAGCCGTCGGGCCGGGAGCCCACCACGTTCGCCGCATCGACGACGACGCGGATGCTCTCCCCGAGCCTGTCGCGCAAGGCCGGCCACGCCGATCCGAAGCCCGGATGCAGCGGAAGCGTCTCGACCTCGTCGACCGGAACCCAGCGCAGCTCGAGGCTCTCGGCGTCGCCGATCACCGGGTCGAAGGAGCGGGCGGCCCGCGTGACGACCGTCACGTACGACCAGTAGCCGAGGTCGAAGACGGAGGTGAAGGAGATCTCGAGCGCATCGGAGGGCACCCCGGCCTCTTCTTCGGCCTCGCGGATGGCGCCGTCGACGGCCGACTCGCCCTGGTGCCGCGCCCCGCCGGGCAGTCCCCAGGTGCCGCCGAAGTGGCTCCACTCGGCGCGGTGTTGCAGCAGGATGCCGGCCTCCGTGTCGTGCACCAGCAGCCCCGCGGCGCCGTAACGGCCCCAGTACCGGCGGCCGTCGGGGCCCTCCACCCAGGCGTCCCCGCTGTCGCGGGGCGTCGCGGGGCGGAAGGGAACCTCGGTCATACCTCCACCTTCTCACGAGGTGACAGGGGTCACCGCACCGGCAGACCATGATGGAAACATGATCTTCACACCCGAGCTCCGGCATCCGGTGCGCACCCTCGGAAGTCGCACGATCGACTTCGGCCGGCGGATCGCCGTGATGGCGATCGTGAACCGCACGCCCGACTCGTTCTACGACCAGGGCGCCACCTTCGCACTGGACCGCGCGGTCGACGCCGCGGTACTCGCCGCCGGGCAGGGCGCGGACTGGGTCGACATCGGCGGGGCGAAGTTCGCTCCCGGTCCCGAGATCTCGGCGGCCGAAGAGCTGGATCGCGTGCTTCCGGTGGTGCAGGCCGTCGCAGCGGCGAGCGACGTCGTGATCTCGGTCGACACCTTCCGCGCCGAGGTGGCGGCCGCCTGCCTCGCCGCCGGCGCCCACGTCGTGAACGACACCACCGCGCTGAGCGATCCGGAGATGGCGTCGGCCGTCGCCGACTCCGCGTCGGGCGGCTCGCTCGTGCTCACGCACAGTCTGGCCGAGCCGCGGAAGCCGTATCCGAGCCCCCGTTACGACGACGTCGTGACCTCGGTGCGGGCCTTCCTCGAAGAGCGCATCGATCGGGCCGTTGCGGCCGGGATCGGCGAAGACCGGCTGTTCATCGACCCGGGACACGACCTCAACAAGAACACGCTGCACTCGCTCGAGCTGACCCGGCGGATGGACGAGATCACGGCGATCGGCCTGCCGACGCTGGCCGCCGTGTCGAACAAGGACTTCGTCGGCGAGACCCTCGGTGCGCCGAAGTCGCAGCGAACCGAGGGATCCCTCGTGGCCGCCACCGTGTGCGCGATGCTCGGCGCGCGCGTGGTGCGGATGCACGACGTGCCGGCCAGCGTAAGCGCCATGCGGATGCTGGAGGGCGTGCTCGGCTTCCGGGAACCGGTCGAAGCCGTGCACAACGTGTGACGGCGCCCGGCCGTGCACCCGGTCACCCACCGGGACGGCCACCCGGGACGCTCCGAACGGTAGCGTTTCAGTTCGTCGCAATCACCCTCGTCCGTGCCGCCGAAAGGACTCCCCCATGTCCGCCATCCAGGAGCTGCATCCCGTGCGGTCCGGGCCGCTCGACCGAGACGACCTGCTCGAGCGCTACGCGCCGGTCGACCGCGGTCGTCCGGTCACGCGGGTCAACTTCATCGAGAGCCTCGACGGATCGGCCACCGTGGAGGGCCTTTCGGGCGGGCTCGGCTCCCCTGCCGACAAAGCGGTCTTCGACGTGCTGCGGGCGGTCTCGGATGTCGTGCTCGTCGGGGCGGGAACGGCGCGCGCCGAGGGCTACGGCGCGCTGACCGTCGGCGAGCCGTTCGTGCAGTGGCGGCGGGCCGCGGGCCTCGCCGCGCATCCGGTGTTCGCGCTGGTGAGCGGCCGGCTCGACCTCGACCCGAGCGGCGACATGTTCACGAAGGCCCCGACGCCGCCCCTGGTGTTCACGGCATCGGCGGCGCCGGCGGATGCTCGCGCTCGGCTCAGCGAGGTCGCCACGGTGATCGACGCGGGCGAGACGCACGCCGACCCGGCCGTCGTGCTGCGGGAGCTGCACTCCCGCGGCCTGCTGCAGGTGCTGTGCGAGGGCGGCCCGTCGCTGTTCGGCGGGCTGATCGCCGCCGACCTCGTCGACGAGCTGTGTCTGAGCATCAGCCCGGTGCTGGAGGGGGGCGCCGGCCCCCGGATCGCGACGGCGCCTCGAGCTCGGGACGCCCGCGCCACGGGCTCTGCGGATGCGACCACGGCGGCGCGCTCGGCCCCCGCCTCGCCGCCGCCCGGTTTCGAGCTCGTGCGTCTGCTGCTCTCCGACAGCATGCTGCTGAGTCGCTGGGCCCGCTCGGAGGGCTCGGCGAACGGCACCGACACCGGTACCGGAACGGGAGGCGCTCCATGACCGCGGCGATCACGCCCGAGCTGTGGACGCCCGGAACCGCTGACGATGCGGCCGTCGCCTCGCTGCTGTTCGGCTACCACCGCCAGACCGAGCAGGAGAAGGGACGTCCGGTCGAGAGGGCGGCCGATCTGCCGGGGCGGTACCGCGCCGAGGTTGAGGATCCGGCCGCGGCCTTCGCCGACTGCTCGCTGCTGCTGGCCCGCACGGCCGGCGGCGACCCGGTGGGCTGCTTGGTGCTCACGGCGAGCGGCTCCGACGGGGAGCTCCCCGAGGTGAAGCGTCTCTGGGTCGATCCGGCTGCGCGCGGATCCGGCGTCGCCACCGCCCTGCTCGACGCCGCCGCCGAACGGGCGCACCGCTGCGGCGACCGCGGCGTGCGGCTCTCGGTGTGGGAGTGGCGCGAGGGGGCCCTCCGCCTCTACGAGCGTGCCGGATTCGTGCGCACGGACTCGTGGGACGACCGCGAGGGCCTGGTCTGCCTCGAACGGGTGACCGGATGAGCGCGGCCGACCCGGCACACGACGCGACCCCGGCCGGTTCCGTGGGCCCGCAGGCCGCTGCACCCTCGGCGGGTGCTGCAGCCCCGCCGTCCGCCTGGTCACGTCACGGGGCACGGACGACCGTGCTGTTCACCGTGGCCGACCTCGTGGCCACCCTCCTCTTCGCCTTCGAGGGAGCGCGTCTGGCGGCGGAAGCCGGCCTGGACGTCTTCGGCGTGCTGGTGGTGGGCTGCGTCTCGTCGCTCGTGGGCGGCATCCTGCGCGATCTGCTGCTCGGCGACACGCCGCCGTTCGCCTTCCGCTCGCCCTCCCGCATCCTGGTGGCCCTGCTCGGCTCGCTGGCGGCGATCGCGATCGCCTTCGCGGCGCCGGATGCGACCGTTCCCGACGACCTCTTCGCCGTGCTCGACGCCCTGGGCCTCGCCCTCTTCGCCATCACGGGAGCCGAGAAGGCCCTGGACCACAACGCCAACGGCTGGGTCGTCGTCATCCTCGGCACCCTGACCGCCGTAGGCGGAGGCATCACCCGAGACCTCCTGCTGGGCCACGTCCCGACGGTACTCACCTCGAGCGTCTACGCCTCAGCCGCAGCCGCCGCCTCACTGGTGGTTTACGTCGCCGCACGTCTGCGTCTGTCCCCTTGGGTCTGCATGACGCTGGGGTTCGCTACCTGCGCCGCCCTGCGTATCCTCGCCATCGTGTTCGACTGGCAACTCCCCCGGCTGAGCTAGCTGCCGGTCGCGCCGGGCTTCGCTCGGCGTGACCGGGCTGCGCCGGTCCCTGCCCGGCGCAGCGCGACATGTGAGCGCGCGGTCGACGGGCGCGGGCTTCGCTCGCGCCCGTCGGCCACACGCTCACCTTGGGTCGTCGAGTAGGGCCTGTCACCGTGCTTCGCGGTGGAAGTGGATGGCGGTGAGAGACTCCACCATTCAGCACAACCACCAACGCACCTTCGCTGCGCGCGACCACCACCGTGAACCGGCTGACGCGCGGTTACAACCGGTCTACCGCCAGCACGCGCACGACCGCGACGCCGGCCTCGTTCGAGGCGGCGAGGTCGATCTCGGCCGTGATGCCCCAGTCGTGGTCGCCGGCGGGGTCGTCGAAGATCTGGCGCGCCTTCCAGACCGTGGGCTCCTGCTCGAGGATGAGGAGCGCGGCACTGCGGGCGTGCGGGCCGATGCCGACCGAGTCGTGCTCGTCGTAGTAGTCGTCCATCGCGCGGGCCCAGCGGTCGGCGTCGAAGCCCGAGGCGGCGTCCAGCTCACCGAGCTCCTCCCAGGCCTCGCGGGCGGCCAGCTGCACCCGCCGGAACAGCTCGTTGCGCACGAGCACCGTGAAGGCGCGCGGGTTCGAGGTGAGCAGCTTCGGGGCGGGCGGCACGATGGGCGCGGCATCCGAATCCTCCAGCAGCGCCCGCGCGGCCACGGCCTCGGGGTCGACCATCGCCTCCCACTCGTCGAGCACGCTCGAGTCGGTCTGCCGCACGAGTTCGCCGAGCCACTCGATCAGGTCGAGCAGGTCGTCGTTCTTCAGCTCGTCGGGAACCGTCGAACGAAGGGTGCGGTAGGCATCGGAGAGGTAGCGCAGCACCAGGCCCTCGGAGCGCGCGAGCTTGTAGAAGGCGATGTACTCGCCGAACGACATCGCGCGCTCGTACATGTCGCGGATGACCGACTTCGGCGAGATGTCGAAGTCGCCGATCCACGGCTGGGTGGCGCGGTAGGTGTCGAAGGCCTCGGTGAGCAGCCCCAGCAGCGGCTTGGGGTAGGTGACCTCGTCGAGCAGCTCCATCCGCTGCTCGTACTCGATTCCCTCGGCCTTCATCGCCTGCACGGCCTCGCCGCGGGCCACGAACTGCTGCGCCGAGAGCACGGGACGCGGGTCGTCGAGGATGGCTTCGGTGACCGACACCACATCCAGCGCGAACGTCGGCGACTCCTCGTCGAGCAGTTCGTAGACGGCGAGCGCGAACGGCGAGAGCGGCTGGTTGAGCGCGAAATTGGGCTGCAGGTCGACGGTGAGCCGGATGTGCACCTGCCCGGTCGCGACATCCGTCACCTGCTCCACCACCTCGGCGGTGCGCAGGGTGCGGTAGATGGCGAGCGCTTGCCGGATGAGGTCGCGCTGCTTGGCGCGCGGCTCGTGGTTGTCTTCCAGCAGGGTGCGCAGGTTCGTGAACACGTCTCCGCCGCGGGCGATGGTGTTGAGCACCATCGCGTGCGTCACCGTGAGGTGCGAGGTGAGCGTCTCGGGCGTGGCCGCGATGAGCTTCTCGAAGCTGGGCTCACCCCACGAGACGAAGCCCTCGGGGGCCCTCTTGCGGATGAACTTGCGCTTCTTCTTGACGTCGTCGCCCATCTTGGCGAGCGCCTTGAGGTTCTCGGTCTCGTGCTCGGGAGCCTGCACCACCACGGTTCCGGCGGTGTCGTAGCCCGCCCGGCCGGCGCGACCCGCGATCTGGTGGAACTCGCGCGCGGTGAGCTGACGCATCCGGATGCCGTCGTACTTGGTGAGCGCCGAGAGCAGCACCGTGCGGATGGGCACGTTGATGCCGACGCCCAATGTGTCGGTGCCGCAGATGACCTTGAGCAGACCGCGCTGGGCGAGCCGCTCGACGAGGCGGCGGTACTTCGGCAGCATGCCGGCGTGGTGCACGCCGATTCCCATCCGGATGAGTCGCGACAGCGTCTTGCCGAAGGCCGTGGTGAAGCGGAACGGGCCGATCAGCTCCGCGATCTCGTCTCGCACCTCACGGGAGGCCACCTTGATGCTCGACAGGGCCTGCGCCCGCTCCACGGCGGCCAGCTGCGAGAAGTGCACGATGTAGATCGGCGCGCGCTGGGTGGAGAGCAGCTCTTCGACCGTCTCCTGGATGGGCGTGGTGGCGTAGCTGTAGCTGAGCGGCACCGGGCGCTCGACGCCCGTGATGACCGTCGTCTCGCGGCCGGTGCGGCGGGAGAGGTCGAGCGCCAGCCAGTCGACGTCGCCGAGTGTGGCCGACATCAGCACGAACTGCGCGGCGGGCAGCGCCAGGATGGGCACCTGCCAGGCCCAGCCGCGATCGGGCTCGGCGTAGAAGTGGAACTCGTCCATCACGACCTGGCCCACCGGCGTCTCCGGGCCGTGCCGGAGGGCCAGGTTCGCCAGGATCTCGGCCGTGGCGCAGATGATGGGCGCATCCGGATTCACCGAGGAGTCGCCCGTGACCATACCCACGTTCTCGGCACCGAAGATCTCGACCAGCGCGAAGAACTTCTCGGACACCAAGGCCTTGATGGGAGCCGTGTAGTAGCTCCGGATGCCCTGGGCGAGCGCCACCGCGTGCGCGCCGACCGCGACGAGCGACTTGCCCGTTCCGGTGGGCGTGCTCAGGATGACGTTCTCGCCTGCGACGATCGCCATGATCGACTCGTCCTGCGCAGGGTAGAGAGGGGTGCCGCGCCCGGCGGCCCAGCCCGCGAAGGCGTCGTAGGCGGCATCCGGATCGAACGGAGCCGGCATCGCCGGGCGGGAGGGGGTCTGGATCGGCACCACCCCAGCCTAGGCGGGGCGTGCGACATCCTCCCCCGACGCCCAGGCCGCTGTGCAAGGCTGGGCGGATGGCGGGTTCAGGATCGGCGGCCGGCGCATCCGGCGCGACGGGCGGCGGGGTGCGCATCGACAGCTGGCTGTGGGCGGTGCGCGTGTACAAGACGCGCTCGCTCTCCACGGCCGCCTGCCGGGCCGGGCACGTGCGGCTGAACGGAGAGCGTGCGAAGGCCGCCCAGACCGTGCGCCCGGGCGACGAGGTGCGCGCCCGGATCAGCGGCTTCGACCGCATCCTGAAAGTCAGCGGATTGGCAGTCAAGCGCGGCTCGGCCACGGTCGCCGCCCAGAACTTCGTCGATCTGACGCCGCCTCCGCCGCCCCGCGAGGCCGTCGCCTCGGTGCCGGTGCGCGATCGCGGCGCCGGCCGTCCGACCAAACGCGACCGTCGTGAGATCGAACGGCTGCGCGGTGTCAGGGACGACTACTAACCTTGACTCACGGTCACGACGACGACGACCGCCACCACGATCACACCCGCGCGCCGCTGACGAGCGGCCGCACCCCCTCCAGCGAGGCCAGTAGGAGCATCATGTCTGACGCCACCCCGACCGAAGCCCCCCAGAACGAGACCTCGGGCGCCGCAGCCGGCGAGCCCGCCACCCCCGGAACGGCCTTCGGCGCCGCAGCGGGAGCACCCGCATCCGGAGCACCTGGCTTCGGGGCACCCGCCTTCGGGGCACCCTCCTTCGGGGCCGCCGAACCCGACCCCTCCGGTTACGAGCTGACCGGCCGCGACCGCACCGCCCTGCGCTTCATCGGTGCCTCGGTGAAGATCGGCACGCCCGAGTTCCGCGAGCGCTACGAGGCGATCGTCGACGACCTGTACCGCCACCACTTCGTGGACCCGACGGCCCGCCCCGCCTACGAGCCGCCCGTCATCGTGCCGGCCGAAGAGGTGGAGGGCGAGAACGACCCGCTCGAGATCATCCGGGCGAACCTCGGTCTGGTCATCGACGACCGGCGGCTGCGCGACGACGCCCGCACGGATGCCGAGCGCCGCCTCGCCGAGACCCAGGCGCGGCTCGTCGACATGACGGCCCGCTACGAAGACACCCAGGCGCGGCTGGATGCCACCGCTGCAGCCCTGGCCGCGCGCGAGGCCGAGCTGGCCGCCCTGCACGAGCGCCTGGCGGCGGAGACGGCCGCGCTGACCGCGCAGCTGGCGGCCGAGACCGGCGCGCTGCAGGCGCAGCTGGCCGACGAGACCGGGCGGCTGCAGGCCGAGCTCGCGGCGACGACGACCCGGCTCACCGAGGAGCAGCGCGCCTCCTCCGCCGGTTACGAGAACCAGATCGCCGGGCTGCACGCGGCGCACGCCGCCCAGCTGGGCGAGGTGCAGGCCGCGCACTCGGCTCAGGTCGACCAGCTCACGGCGGCGCACGGGGTGCAGGTGGAGCAGCTCACGAGCGCTCACGGAGCCCAGGTGCAGGAGCTGCGGGCGGCGCACGCCGCCGAGGCCGACCAGCTGCGCGCCGGGCACGCCTCGGAGTCGGAGCAGCTGCGCCTGCACGACGAGCAGCTCCGCGCCGCCCACGCCGCCGAGCTCGAAGGGCTCACGGCTGCGCACGCCGCCGAGCTGGAGCAGCTGCACGCCTCGCACGAGGCCGCTCTCGAAGAGGTGCGTGCCGCAGCCGCCGCCCAGGCCGAAGAACTGCAGAGCGAGCGGGACAGCATCCAGGAGCGGCTCACCGCCGAGCAGGACCAGCTGCGCGCCGAGCTCGACGCCAAGGACGAACTGCACGCCGACGAGACCGAGCGTCTCCAGGCCGACCACGCCGCATCGCTGGACGCGCTGGCAGTGGAGAACGAGGGCCTGCGTGCGGAGCAGATCGTGGCCTCGCGGGAGGTCTCCGGTGAGTCGGAGCGCATTCTGAGCGAGCACGCGGATGAGGTCGAGCGCCTGCGCGCCGAGCACGCGGCGGCCGAGGAGGCCCTGCGGGCGGAGCACGCCGCGACGCTGGCCGGGCTGAGCGCGGAGGGCGACGGATCCGAGGCGGCGGCCGCCTCGAACGCTGCCGCACTGGACGCCGCTCAGCAGCGGGTGGCGGGGCTGGAGGGCACGCTCGCAGGAGCGCAGGAGCGCGAGGCCTCCCTGGAGGAGTCGCTCGCCGAGGCGCAGCAGCGGGTGGAGGCCGCGTCGGCCGCCGAGGCCGCAGCCGTGGCAGCGGCGTCCGCAGCGACGGCCGGCTCGTCCGCCCCGGTCCCCGAGAGCGCGGGAGCCGGTTCCGACAGCGTCGAGATCCTCGCCGAGCTCGCCGAAGCCCGCGCGCGGGTCGCCGAGCTCGAGCAGGAACTCGCCGTCGCCCGCACCGAGATCGGTGTGCTGGCCGACGAGCGCGACCGCGCGCTGTCGGATGCGGCCATCTCGCTCGAAGACCGTGAGAAGCTGAGCGACGCCCTGCTCGAGCTGCAGGCCACTCGGGGCGGTGCCCTTGGCGGCGTCGCCACCGGCGCGCTCGAGGTCGAGCTCCAGGCCTCGCGTGCTCTCGTCAGCGAGATCGAGGACATCGCCACCGGCCAGCTCTGCGCCGAGGACGAGACCAGCGAGTACGCCATCGGCGCCAACGACTCGGCCGTCCTCGTGCTCAACGCCATCGCCGGCTCGGAGTAGCGCGGCGGCGTCGTTCGGAGCGGCATCACCCTGGCGGCGGTGTTCACAGCCGCCGGCGCGATGTGCTCCTGTCCGACACACTGTTTCGATTACGACGTATCGATCCGAGAGATGTATACGCTGTCCACAAGACGGCGGATGAGGTGCGGAGACGCCGGGCAGGGCAGGCAGGGGTGGCGATGAGCGACGAGACGATCGCAAAGGGAGCACCCGGCCGGGCGACGTATCGGCACGGGGGGCTGCGCGAGGCGCTCGTGGAGGCCGGCGTCGAGCTGGCGCGCGAAGGCGGTCCGGCCGCCGTCGTGCTGAGGGAGACGACCCGGCGCGCCGGGGTCTCCCCCAACGCCGCCTATCGGCACTTCGCCGACCGCGACGCGCTGCTGCACGCCGTGTCGGACACCTGCCTGGGCTTCGCGGCCGATCGGATCGAGGCCGAGTTCGACGCGCATCCGTCGACCGGTGACGACGTGGCCGACGCCCGGATGCTGCTGCGGGCGGTCGGCCTCGGCTACATCGGTTTCGCGCGCGAGGAGCCGGGACTGTTCCGCACCGCGTTCTCGGTGCCCGACAACCTGCAGCGCGCCGCCGAGCCGAGCAAGGCCGGCCGCCGTGGCCGCACGCCGTTCCAGCTCGTCGGCATCGCGCTCGACGGCCTGCTCGAGGCCGGCGTGCTGCCGCCCGAGCGCCGCCCGAACGCCGAGTTCCTCGCCTGGGCCACCGTGCACGGCCTCGGCATGCTCGTCATCGACGGCCCCCTCCGCGGCCTGGACGACCGCATGATCTCCTTCGCCACCGACCGCCTCCTCGACATGGTCGACCGAGGCCTCTGACCCGCGACGGCGTCACCTCACGATCGGTCGCCATCGGCCACGCCGCAAACGTGCGGCGGAACGCAGCAACGTGCCCGCTTCGGGGCACGGGCAGCTCTCGCAGAGGCACCACGGTAAGGGACGGAAGTCTCGGGCCGTGCCCGAATGACCCAGGGCGAGCGCGCGGCCGCGACAGCGACCGCACGCGAGCATGTCGCCCCGCGCCGCAGAGGCGGCGGCGCGGGCCGGTCGGGCCGCGCGCAGCACGACCCGACCGGCAACAAATAGACTCGGGGTCATGAGCGACGCCGACCACTCCCAGGTCGGCGCCGACGCGCGCATCGTGGCGGCGACGCTGCAGATCCTGCGCGACAAGGGGCCGAACGCGGTGAACGTCGAGGCGGTGGCCACGGCATCCGGAGTCGCCAAGACCACCATCTACCGCCGCTACGAAGACCGCGAAGCGCTGCTGGGCGCCGCGATCGACGTGGCCACCACCGAGGTCACACTTCCCACCGGAATGTCCACCTACGACACCCTGCACTGGTTGCTCGGCGCCGCCCGCATCCGCGTGCAGGACATCGTGGGGCGCGGCACCGTCGCCGCCATCCTGATCGACGACGGTGGGCCGTTCGCCGAACAGCTGCGCGACATGATCCGGATGCGCAGCCACCAGCTGGTCGCGTTCCTCGACGAGGCGGTCGCGCGCGGCGACCTCCGCGCGGGCCTGGACGTGAAGCTCGTGGTCAGTGTGCTGCTCGGAAGCGCTGTCGGCCACGTCATCCGAGGCGGAGAGCCCGACGAGGAATGGGCCGACCGCCTGCTCACCCTCCTCTGGCCAGCCCTCACACCTCCGGCCTAGCCCCACCGGCCTCCTGGCGTTCCGTCGAAAATGGCCCTGAAACCTGAGCTTCAGGGCCAAAATCGACGGGTCGCGATGAGGTCAGGTGGCGGGGACCTTGGCGGCGCGGGGGGCGTTCTCGACGAGGGACGCGACGTCGTGCGCGGTGACCTGGGGGCCCAGGACCTTGCCGGGGTTGAAGAGGTGCGCCGGGTCGGCCGCGTCGAAGAGGCCCTGCATGAGGGCGACACCGGCCGGCGAGATGTCCTGCTCCATCCACGGGGAGTGCTCGACGCCCACGCCGTGGTGGTGCGAGAGCGTTCCGCCGGCATCCTGGAACGCCTGCTGGATGCTGAACTTCACCACCTCGTACTGCGCGATCGGGTCGTCGCCGTGCACGAACGCGAACGTGAAGTACAGGCAGGCACCCGAGTGGTAGGAGTGCGAGAGGTGGCACATGATCCAGCCGTGCACGCCGAGCGCCTCGTAGGCGCGATCCGCCGCAGCGCGCGTGGCGTCGTAGACCTCCTGCAGGCGCGACCACGGCGCGGCCGTCTCCGACACGTCGGCCGCCGCTCCCCGATCGAGCAGGAAGTCGCGCAGGTAGGGCGTGTCGAACTTCTTCTGGTCGTAGAGGGCGCCGGGGCCCTTGCCCACGCCGAGACCGCCGTGCTTCTTCACGATCGCGCCCACGAGCTTCTTCTCGTAGGCGACGTGCGAGGCCGAGCCCTCGAAGCCGATGAAGGAGAGGCACATGTCTTCCAGCACCCAGCCGCGGCGCTTCAGCACCGACATCAGCACGCTCTGCGCGGCCCCCGAGACGCCCTTGGACGCCTTGCGCGTGGCCAGCGAGAACCCGCTCTCGCGCGCATCCGACACCCGGGTGATCGACGGCGAGGCGTCGGACTCCGAGATCTCGTGCATCGCGGCGAGGCCCGCCTTCCAGTTCGGGAAGAAGTAGGCCTGCACCTCGCGCACGGCCGGCGTGCGGTGCACCTGCACGGTGACCTCGGTGATGACGCCGAGACGCCCCTCCGAGCCGATGATCATCTCGCGGACGGATGGCCCGGTGGAGGTGGAGGGCAGGGCACGGAGTTCGACGATCTCGCCCGGCCGCACCATCCGGAGTCCCCGGCAGATGTCGGCGATGTCGCCGTACTTGTCGGACTGCATTCCCGAGGAGCGGGTGGCGACCCAGCCGCCGACCGTGGAGTGCGTGAAGGAGTCGGGGAAGTGACCCATCGTCCAGCCCTTGGCGCCCAGCTGCTCCTCGATCGAGGGGCCCTGCGCACCGGCCTGGATGCGGGCGAGGCCCGATCCCTCGTCGATGTCGAGCACGCGGTCGAGACGGCCGAGGTCGAGCGACACGATGGTGCGCTGCTCGTCGGGCAGCGGCTCGAGCGAGCCGGCGATGTTGCTGCCGCCGCCGAAGGGGATGATGACGGCGCCCTCGGCGACCGCGGCGTCGACGATCTGCTGCACGTCCCACTCGTCGGCCGGGTAGACCACGATGTCGGGGACCCGGGCGATCTCGTTGCGGCGGATGCGCAGCAGGTCGCGGATGGACTTGCCGTAGGTGTGGATGACGCGCAGCTCGTCGGAGGTGTGCGCGTGCTCCTCGCCGACGATGGAGACGAGTTCGGCCTCGAACGACGGCGAGATGCGCGACGGTGCGATCGTCAGCTCGTCGAACGACAGCGGCGGTACGGGAGGGGTGCGCACGTCGAGCGCCACGGCCTTCTGCACGAAGGGAACGAACTCGGGCTTGTCCTCGAAGTGGAAGCCGACGCCCTCGACGCCCCAGCCCCACCACTTCATGTGCTTGACGTCGGTCATGCGGCTCCCTTCGCGGAGTTCGAGCTGTCGGTGCTGGAGAAGTTGTTCAGGTCGCTCGTGCGGGCGTGCGTGGGCAGCGCGGGGATCGCCGCGGTGCCCGATCCGGTGGAGTGCAGCCGGCGCACCTCCTTGGCGATCCGGGCCGAGAACTCATCGGCGGTCTCGCCGGGCAGGCCGAGCATGGGGGCGCCGAAGACGACGGCGACCGGCGGGCGGCCGGGAAGCGGCCAGTTGCGGCCGCGCGGCATGGCGAGCGAGGCTCCCACGATCGCCACCGGCACGCAGGGCACGTCGCAGGCCATCGACAGGGCGGCGGCGCCGGCCTTGAAGTCGGCCATCTCGCCGGTCTTCGAGCGGGTTCCCTCGGGGAACACCAGAAGCGGCACGCCCCGGGCGAGCAGCTTCTTCGACACGCCGCGCTTCTCGGCGGTGCCGGTGCGGTCGATCGGGAAGGCGTTGAAGAACAGGGAGGTGAGGATGCGCCGCCACCAGATGTCGAAGAAGTAGTCGGCGGCGGCTCCGGCGGCCAGGTACCGGCCGAGGCGGCGCGGCAGTGCGCACATGATGAGCGGAGCATCCAGGTGGCTGGAGTGGTTGGCCACGGCGATGAACGCGCCGTGCACGCCCTTTACGGCGTCGTGGCCGCGAACGCTGACGCGCGTGATCGACCAGACGACGGGCTTCAGCACCATCCGCTGCGCCACGAAGCGCATGCCCGCCATCACACCGGAGGTGAAGCGGTCTTTCGGGGCCCTGATCAGGTGCGGATGCTTGTCGCTCATCGCTTCGCCTTCGATCCCGCGGCGGGTGCCGCTGCGTCGTTGTTCGGAGCAGCCGGTGCGGCCGGTTCGGTGCCGGCCGCCTCGGACGGCGCCGCATCGGGGGCCGCGGCCGGTGCGGCGGGCACGTTGCGGCTGGACGAGATGCGCCCCGAGATCCAGCGGATCACCCGCCGGGGCAGGTGCCGCGTGAAGAAGAACAAGACCTTGAACCGCGCGGAGGGCACCGACAGCACCGCGCCGCGCGCGACATCCCGCAGGCACTCCTCGACCAGGGCGTCGGCATCCAGCCAGAGGAACTCGGGGATCGACTTGGTACGGATGCCCGCCCGCTCGTGGAACTCGGTGCGCACCCAGCCCGGCAGCACCGCCGCGACCGTCACGTTCGTGTTGCGCAGCTCGACCGCGAGCCCCTCGGTGTACGACGTCGTCCAGGCCTTGACCGCCGAGTAGTTGCCCGTGGCGATGGAACCCGCCACGCTCGAGACGTTGAGGATCGTGCCCTTGTGCCGGGCCTTCATGGCCCGCCCCGCGGCGCCGCCGAGCACGAGCACGGCCAGGCACATGACCGAGAGGGCGCGCTCGTGGATCGACACGTCGCGCTCGAGCAGCGAACCGTGGATGCCGAAGCCGGCGTTGTTCACCAGGAACTCGATCGGGTCGTCCGTCGACTCGATCCGGGCCGCGACCCGGTCGACGTCGGCGCGCACCGAGAGATCGGCCGAGAGGATCTCGACGCGCGTGGCACCGTCACGCCCGAGTTCGTCGGCCATGCTGCGGAGCCGGGATTCGTCGCGCGCCACCAGAACGAGGTCGTAGCCCCGCAGCGAGAGTGCACGAGCGAATGCGGCACCGATACCGGATGTGCCACCGGTCACGAGAGCCGTCGCCATGATGCTTACGATACGCTACGGAGTGCGTAGCGATCGACCCGCGCGCCTCTTCACCACCACTTGTACGCCGCCGATGCGGAGGGATTCCGTTGACCGGAGAGCACACCACATCCGTCGGGGAATCGGTGCCCGACCGCTTCGACGTGCGCGAATTCGCACGGACCGCCGTGGGCAGCTACCGCTCGGAGATCGACCTCGAGGCCTTCGCCGCCCAGCCGCTGAAGCCGGCCACCGTGCGCGTGCTCGCCACGTTGCGCGAACTCGAGCGCAGCACCATGACCTACCTGCGCAACGTGCTCGTGACGCCCACGCACAAAGACGCGCGGGTCACCGCCTTCCTCACCACCTGGGCCTTCGAGAAGTTCTGGATCGCCGATTCCTTCGAGGCCATCGCCCGCGCGCACGGCCTCGACGTGACCGAGCCGCTGCCCCTGTCGCGCTTCCGCGGAATCGCGCTGGAGGTGGCCGAGCGCGCCACCCCGATCGTGGAGGCGTTCCGCGCCAACTCGATCGGCCCCGACGTGATCGGCGTGCACCTGGCATCCGTCACCGTCGACGAATGGATCACCGAGTCGGCCTACACCCGGCTGGCCGAGTTCGACCCGCACCCCGTGCTGCTGACGGTGCTCGAGCACGTGCAGGAGGTGAAGAGGAGGCACCGGCTGTTCGTCGAGGTCGACGCCGTGAACCGCCTCGAGTCCTCCGCCCGCGCCCGCTCGCTCAGCCGCCGGAGCCTGCGCCGGGCGGCCTGGCCGATCGGCGCGGCGAGCCTGCCGAAATCCGAGACGGCCTTCTTCTACGAAACACTCGTCGACGAGGCGCTGGCCGACCGGATCGACGAGAGGGTGCAGGGTCTGCCCGGGCTGGAGAGACTGCGGCTGGTCAGAACGGCTAGAGTCAAGGCCCTGCGCGGCGGATCGACGCCCACCGCGACGACGGGCCGCTGGCTCGGGCGCGCGGCGGCCACGGCCAGGAACGCCCTCCCGCTCGGCACGACCGGAAGCACGGCCGCCCCGAAGACCACGACCCCGAGCACCACGACTTCAAGCACCACGACCTCCCCCTCGACGAACACCTTGAAAGGCGGCCCGACCGGATGACCGAGCCCACCCCGACCGACCCCGAGACGCCCACTGCGATGCCCGGCCACTCCCTGGGCTCCTCGCACGTGCTGCTCACGGGCGCCACCGGCTTCGTGGGCCAGGCCGTTCTCGAACGCCTGCTGTCGTCGCATCCGGAGACCACCGTCTCGCTGCTGATCCGCCCCAAGTCGAGCACCAGCGGCGAATCGCGCCTCACCACTCTGCTGAAGAAGCCCGTGTTCCGCAGCTGGCGCGAGAGCGTGGGCGAAGACGAGGTCGAGCGGGTCATCCGCGAGCGCCTGCGCGTGGTGCAGGGCGACCTGGCCAACCCGGGCGAGCTGCCCGGCGACATCGACGTGGTCATCCACGGCGCCTCCACCGTGAGCTTCGACCCGCCGATCGACGAGGCCTTCCAGACCAACGTCGACGGCGCCACCGGCATCTACGGCGCCCTGCTCGCCTCCGGCAGCGACCCGCACGTCGTGCACGTCTCCACGGCGTACGTCGGCGGCATGCGCAAGGGTGTCTCGCCCGAGGCCTCGCTCACGCACGAGATCGACTGGCGCGCCGAGAACTACGCCGCCCGCTCGGCCCGCCGCCGGGTGGAGATGGCCTCGCGTCAGCCCGAGGTGCTGCGTTCCCTGCTGGCGAAGTCGCGCGCCAAGCTCGGCAAGGTGGGCCCCCAGGCGGTGGCTCAGGATGCCGAGGCCGCCCGCATCGAGTGGGTCACGAAGCGACTCATCGACTACGGCCGCATCCGTGCCGAATCGCTCGGCTGGACCGACGTCTACACGCTCACGAAGGCCTTCGCCGAGCGCGCCGCCGAAGAGCTCTGGGGCACGGCCGGGCACCGCCTGTCGATCGTGCGCCCCTCGATCATCGAGAGCGCCCTGCGCCATCCGTTCCCCGGCTGGCTCGACGGCTTCAAGGTGGCCGACCCGCTGATCATGGCCTACGGCCGCGGTCAGCTGCCCGAGTTCCCGGGCGTGCCCGACTCCATCCTCGACGTGATCCCGGTCGACTTCGTGGTGAACGCCATCCTCGCCGCCGCCGTCACCCCGGCGAAGGTCGACGAGCCGAACTACTACCAGGTGGTCTCCGGCGCCCGGAACCCGCTGCCGTTCCACACGATGTACGAGAACGTCAAAGAGTTCTTCACCACCAACCCGATGCCGCACGTCGACGGCCCCATCCAGGTGCCCTCCTGGCGCTTCCCCGGCGGCCGCTCGGTGGAGCGCACGCTCCGGATGCAGGAGCGGCTGACCGCGGGCACCGATGGCCTCGTCGCCCGGCTTCCCTCCACCACCCGCACCCGCACCTGGACGCAGACCCTGCACCAGCGCCAGCGCGGGCTCGACCAGCTGCGCTACTTCGCCGAGCTCTACCGCGCCTACGTGCAGACCGAGCTGATCTTCGACGACAAGAACACCCGCGCGCTGCACGCCTCGCTGCCCGAGGAGCAGAAGGCCGACCGCGGTTTCGACGTGGTGGAGATCGACTGGCACGACTACTTCCAGAACATCCACTTCCCCTCCATCACCGGGCTCACGAAGGCCTACGCGAACCGGCCCGCCGGCCGCGCCCGCGCCAAGCGCGCACTCCCCGTGCGCAGCGACGTGCTGGCCGTGTTCGACTTCGAGGGCACCGTCGTGGAGTCGAACCTCGTGGAGCAGTACCTCTGGGTGCGCCTCGCGCTCATCCCGAAGGCGCAGTGGCCGCAGGAGTTCGCCTCGCTGATGTTCTCGGTGCCGAAGTACCTGCGGGCCGACCACCGCGACCGCGGTGAGTTCATCCGCACCCTGGTGCGCCGCTACAAGGGCATCCGGGTCGAAGACCTGCAGCAGCTCGTGAAGGGCCAGTTCGGCGCCGCGATGCTCAGCCGGGCGATTCCGGATGCGCTGGACCGCGTGGCCCAGCACCGCGCGGCGGGTCACCGCACCGTGCTGGTGACGGGGGCCACGAGCTCGGCCGCCGAGCCGTTCGCGCCGTACTTCGACGAGATCGTGGCCGGCGAGATGCACGCCTCGAAGGGCGTGCTGACCGGTTACCTCGCGACTCCCCCGCTGGTGGACGAGGCGCGCGCCGCGTGGCTGCGCGAATACGCGGCCGCCCACGGGGCGAACCTGACGCAGTCGTACGGCTACGGAGACAGCCTCGCGGACGTCTCCTGGCTCCAGTTGCTGGGAAACGCCACCGTGGTCAACCCGGACACCGAACTGTATCGGCACGCGCAACGAACCAAGTGGACGGTAGAGGATTGGACACGTCGTTCATCCGAACGGCAGGTGCTTCCGGCTAACCTGACGTCATTGCACGAGAAGCAGTCCGCTGCATCCGGAGCGTCCGCCGCATCCGCTGTACCCGCCGCATCCGCTGTACCCGCCGCATCCGCTGTACCCGAGGAAGGAGATCGGTCCACCGGCCACGAGCCGCGCTGACCGACACGCCATGGCATTCGACATCGACAAGTACACCGAGACCTCCGTCAAGGTCGCGTGGCAAGACCTCGACTTCTCCGATTTCCGGGAGAACCCGCTGCCCGAGGGCACACTGCGCTCCCTGCGCTACATGTGCGACATCGAGTACCACACCGTCTGCTACCTGCGCGACATGCTGGTGACCCCCTCGCACAAGGATGAAGACGTCACCGCCTTCATGACCATGTGGAACCGCGAGGAGTTCTGGCACGGCGAGGCGCTGGCCGCCGTGCTGGCCGAGCACGACATCATCGTCGACTTCGACGAGCTCAAGGCCACGCGCCTCAAGCTCGGCTGGAAAGACCGCCTCGACCCCGTGAAGCAGTCGCTGCTCGGCAACATCGTGGGCTCGGGCTTCATCGCCGTGCACATGGTGTGGGGTGCCGTGAACGAGTGGTCGGCCGTGGCCGCCTACAACCGGCTCGCCGACATGGAGGGGCACCCGGTTCTGGCCGAGCTGCTGCGCCGCATCGCGAAGCAAGAGGCCCGGCACGTGGCGTTCTACGCCACCCAGGCCCGGGAGCGCCTCGGCAAGAGCAAGAAGGCTCAGGTGCTCGCCCGCTTCGCGCTGAAGAACTTCTGGGGCCCCGTGGGCTCGGGCGTGATGAGCGACGACGAGGTCAAGCACGTGATGGGCCAGCTGATGGGCGGCCCCGAGGGCCGTCGCGAGGCCGCCAAGATCGACGCCCACGTCGCGCGCATGCCCGGCCTGGACGGCCTCACCATCGTGCAGGACGCCCTCGACAAGCGCGGCATCGCCGCCTGAGCCGCCTCCACCACCCCTCCACCCCACCACCTTCCACCGCATCGACCCGTCAGTTCGTGCCGTTATCCGACCGGAATAGCGGCACGAACTGACGGGTCGATGGTCGTTCAGCGGTTGACGGAGGACATGTCCGCGTAGCGGTCGCCCGTCGCGGGGGCGATCGCGGCGAGGCGCTCGAGCTGCTCGGCGCTCAGGGTGAGCTCGGCGGCGGCGGCGTTCTCCTCGATCGGTGTGCCCGGGTCCATCCGGTGCTGATGGTAGAGGTCGATGTGGTCGGTGCCGAGCCGCTCCAGCGATCCCTCGACGGCGATCCGCACGTTCTCGGCGGTGTCGAAGAGGGTGACGCCGAGATCGAGAGCGCGGTGGATGGTGCGGATCGACTCCGCCTCGTCGTGCCCGGCGCCGGTGGAGAAGGCCGACATGCCCATGCAGCCGAGGCCGAGCTGCGAGACCTGCAGGGGGCTGTCGACACCGAGGGTGGTCTTCTTCATCAGGGGGTGTTTCTTTGACGTCGAACGAGTGGCAGCATCCACCGGCAACCCCCATAATTCAGTCATGTTGTTCGAGGCGACCATCCTGTCCAGCGGTAAGACGGCGACGGGCATCCCCGTGCCCGAGAGCGTCGTGGAGGCGCTGGATGCGGGCAAGCGGATCCCCGTGGTCGTCACCATCAACGGGTACAGCTATCGCAGCTCGATCGTGTTCTACACGGGCCGGTACCTGATCGCGTTGAGCGCCGAGAACCGCGCGGGCGCGGGCGTGACGGCGGGCGAGACCGTCGAGGTCGACGTGCAGCTCGACGAGCAGCCGCGCGAGGTGGAGGTGCCGGCCGACCTGGCCGAGGCGCTGGGCGCCGAAGCCGATGCCGCGGCGGCCTTCGCCGCGCTCTCCTACAGCAACAAGCGGCGGATCGTGCTCTCGGTCGAGGGCGCGAAGACGGATGCCACGAGGCAGCGCCGCATCGAGAAGACGCTGGGCGAGCTGCTGGCCTGACCAGCGCGACGATGCGCGGCGGATGGCCGAGCTCGCGCGCATCAGCCTCACCGTGCCGCTGTCGGGCGTGCGCGGTAGCGTCGGAGCATGACCGAACTGCTGCCGATCCCCGCCGCCATGCCCGCCGTGATCTACCGCACCCCCGGCGCGGTCGACGCTCCGGACAGCTTCGTCGACGCCGAGGTGGAGGTGCCCGCTCCCGGCCCGCACGACCTGCTGGTGCGCGTCGAGGCGGTCTCGGTGAACCCGGTCGACGTGAAGCGGCGGGCGAAGGCCGAGCCGATCGGCGACGGCATCCTCGGCTTCGACGCGGCGGGCACGGTCGCTGCGGTCGGCGAGGCGGTGGAGCTCTTCTCCCCCGGCGACGAGGTCTACTACGCGGGCAGCGTGCTGCGAGCGGGCTCCAACGCGGGCTACCAGCTCGTGGACGAGCGGCTGGTGGGGCGGAAGCCCGCGATCCTCTCCTTCGCCGAGGCCGCCGCGCTGCCGCTGACCTCGCTCACCGCCTGGGAGGGCCTGCTGCGACAGCTTCGGCTCACCGGCGACTCTCGCGGCACCCTGCTCGTGGTCGGCGGGGCCGGCGGCGTCGGCTCGATGGTCATCCAGCTCGCCAAGACGCTCACGGGCGTGACCGTCATCGCGACCGCCTCACGGCCGGAGACCGTGGCCTGGGTGACCGAGCTCGGCGCCGACCTCGTGGTCGACCATGCTCAGGAGCTCGCCCCGCAGATCGCCGAACTGGTGCCCGAGGGCATCGACTGGGTGTTCAGCACCCAGCGCACGAAGGCGAACCTGCCCACGCTGGTCGACGTGCTGAAGCCCTTCGGTCAGATCGTCGCGATCGACGATCCCGATGTGCTCGACGTGACCTCGCTGAAGCCGAAGGCGCTCGGCTTCCACTGGGAGTTCATGTTCGCCCGCTCCACCTATCAGACGCCCGACATGGTGGAGCAGCACCGCATCCTCGACTCGGTGGCCGAGCTGGTGGAGTCGGGGGCGTTGCGCACCACGGCGACGCGCATCCTGACCCCGCTGGATGCGGCGACACTGCGCGAGGCGCACGGCCTGGTGGAGTCGGGCCGGTCGATCGGGAAGGTCGTCGTCAGCCGCAGCTGAGCGGGCCGCCGCTCGGTGCCGTGACGGCGGGAGACGCGGTGACGAGGAGGAGAGACGCGGTCAGTGGCGACGCTGCGTCGGCAGCACCGAGAACACGATGAACAGCGAGGCCGAGACGCAGAGGATGCCGGCGAAGAAGACCCAGGCGTTCTCGAGCAGGCCGAACAGGAACATCCCGAGCAGGAAGAGCAGGATGGCTCCGATGGCAGCGAGCACGTTCATTCCAGGTCCTCCGATTCAGTGGCTTCCCCAATACTAGAGGGTGTGGACGAGGACGATCGGATGCCGGCCGACTCGGGCGTGGTGCTCGGAGACGACGGGCTCGCCCGGCCGGTCTGGGCATCCGTCGACCCGATGCTGCGGGAGTACTACGACACCGAGTGGGGCATGCCGGTGCGCGACGAGCAGGGGCTCTTCGAGCGGGTGAGCCTCGAGGCGTTCCAGTCGGGGTTGTCGTGGGCGACGATCCTGCGCAAGCGCCCGGCGTTCCGGGCGGCGTTCGACGGCTTCGATCCGGATGCCGTGGCCGGCTACGGCGAGGCCGAGGTCGAGCGCCTGCTGGGCGACGCGGGCATCATCCGCAATCGCGCGAAGATCACGGCCACCATCGCCAATGCCCGGGCGACGGTGGCGCTACGCGCCGATCCGGAGGTCGACGGCGGGCTCGCGGGCCTGATCTGGTCGTTCCAGCCCGCCGAGACCCCGGCGCCGTCCCGCTTCGACGAGATCCCGACGACCTCGCCGGAGTCGGTCGCGCTGGCCGCGGCGCTCCGCGCGAAGGGCTTCCGCTTCGTCGGCCCCACCACGATGTTCGCCCTGATGGAGGCCGCGGGCCTCGTCGACACCCACCTGCTCGGCAGCCACCGCCGGGGCAGCTCGGGCGTCTGGCCTCGCTGACTCCGCCACTTGGCAGAAGTCGCCACGCACCCCCCGCCACTTGGCAGAAGTCGCCGCGCACCGCCCGCCACTTGGCAGAAGTCGCCACGCACCGCCCGCCACTTGGCAGAAGTCGCCGCTTTTCGGCGCGACTTGTCACAACGTGTGGCAAGTCGCGCGTGGGCGGCAGGCAAGCGGGGCTGCCGGGCGCGGCTGCGGGTGCGGCTGCGGCTGCGGCTGCAGGTGCGGCTGCGGGTGCGGCTGCGGCTGCGGGCGCGGCTGCGGGTGCGGCTGCGTCTGCGGGCGCGGCTGCGGGCGCGGCTGCGGGCGTACTCTGAGGGCATGAGCGATGTCGAGAACGTGGGGGCCACGGAGGTTGTGTACGACGGGGCACACAACCGCTACGTGCTGGTGGCCGAGGGCCGCGAGGTGGGCATCGCCGAGTACGTCGACCGCGGCGAGCAGCGCGTGTTCGTGCACACCGAGATCGACCCGGCCGAGGGCGGCAAGGGGTACGGCAGCATCCTGGTCAAGGGCGCACTGGGTCAGGTGCGCGAGGCCGGCCTGCGTGCGGTCGCCGTGTGCCCGTTCGTCGACGCCTATGTGAAGAAGCACCACGACTTCGACGACATCGTCGATCCGGTGTCGATCCAGCTGCGCGCCTCGCTCTAGCCGCGACGGCCGCCCGGCGACGGTGGCGGACGGTAGCGTGAGAGGGTGACTCTTCGCGACATCCCGCTCCAGACCATCGACGGAAACGACACCTCCCTCGCCGACTACGCCGGCGACGCGGTGCTGATCGTGAACGTGGCCTCGCGCTGCGGCCTCACCCCGCAGTACGAGAAGCTCGAGCAGCTGCAGAGGCAGTACGCCGACCGCGGGTTCACGGTGCTCGGTGTCCCGTGCAACCAGTTCAACGGCCAGGAGCCGGGCACGGCCGAGGAGATCGTGGAGTTCTGCTCGGCCACCTACGGTGTGACCTTCCCGCTGCTGGCCAAGAGCGAGGTGAACGGCGAGGGCCGGCATCCGCTCTACCGCGCGCTGGTGGAGGTTCCGGATGCCGAGGGCTCCGCCGGCGACGTGCAGTGGAACTTCGAGAAGTTCCTGATCGCGCCCGACGGCGCGGTCAGCCGCTTCCGCCCGCGCACCGAGCCCGACGCCCCCGAGGTGCTCGCCGCCGTCGAGGCCGCGCTCCCCCGCTAGCCGCCCGGCCGTCTCGCCGAGGGCGGCCGTGCGCGCATCCGGAACCTAGTTCGACAGCACCGACAGGATGTTGCCGGCCGGGTCGAGGAACCATGCGATGTCGGGCCCGCGATCCGAAGCCTTGCCGCGCATGACCCCCTTCTCGTCTTGTGGCATGCCCTCGTAGCGCTCCAGCTCGATGCCCGCGGCGGCGAGCTCGTCGACCGCCGCATCGATGTCGTCCACCACGAGGTTCAGGATGGTGAACACCGCCGGCGCGTGGTCGGGCTTGGGGTACACCATCACCTCGGCGCCACCGGGCAGGGTGATGCCCAGGATGCCCATCTCGTTCGTCGTCACCGGCAGACCGAGGGCCTCGCCGTAGAACGTCCTCGCCGCGTCGATGTCGTCGACGCTGAAGCCGCTGAAACCGTGAACCGCTGTCACCATGGTGATCTCCTGACCTCGTTCGGGCACTCCGATGTGGACACTGTTCACAATGTCACGGATCGGCCGCTCAGGCGAGTACTTCGGCGAGAAAGCCCTCCATCGCCGCCCAGCTGCGCGCATCCGCCTTGGGCCGGTAGCTCGGGATCATCGGCTGCGTGAACGCGTGCGGGGTCTCGCTGTAGCTCACCACCTGCCAGTCGAGCCCGGGCTTCGTGCGCAACTCGTTCTCGAACGCGAGCACGGCCTCGTCGGGCACCACCGGGTCGGCGGCTCCCGTGAGCACGAGCAGCGGCGCCTCGAGGGCGTCGACGTCGGCCGGATCATGCGTCACGAGCCCGCCGTGGAACGACACCACACCCGCGATCGGCGCGCCGATGCGCGCGAACTCGATCGACGCGGAGCCGCCGAAGCAGTAGCCGATCACGGCCATGCGCTCCGGATCGACCCGCGGGTCGGCCGCCAGCACGTCGTAGCCGGCCCGCACCCGCTCGCGCAGGGCGGGCAGGTCGCCGTAGTAGTGGTGCGCGAGGCCCGAGGCCTCGTCATTCGTGTCGGGCCGGACGCCGCTGCCGTAGAGGTCGGCCGCGAAGGCCACGTAGCCCAGGCGCGCCAGCATCTCGGCACGCACGCCGACGTACTCCCCCTCGCCGAACCAGTCGTGCAGCACCAGCACGGCGGGCCGCGGGCCCTCCGCCGCCGCATCCCACACGAGGCGCCCGTCCGCCGGCGAGCCCTGCACCTCGTACGCGATGCGTGCGCTCTCGATCCGGGCTCCGACGGGCAGCGGCACGGCGTCGAGCATGGTCTGGTGCTGAGGTGAGATCGTCGTCATGACTCCGGTCTACCACGCGCCCCTGAGGTCGATAACCCCGGGATACACGCCTCAGGAGACGGCGGCGTGGCGGCCGACACGCGCCCGCAGGTCTTTGCGCAGGATCTTGCCGGAGGTCGACTTCGGGATGACCTCGATGAACTCCACCAGACGCACCTTCTCGTGCGGGGCCACACGCTCCTGCACCCAGGCGATGACGGTGTCCTCGTCGAGCTCGACCGCGTCATCCCCCTGGGCGCGGCGCACCACGAATGCCTTGGGCACCTCCTGCCCGTCGTCGTCGGTGACGCCGATCACGGCGGCGTCGGTGACATCCGGATGCGCCAGCAGCACGGCCTCCAGCACGGCCGGCGCCACCTGGTAGCCCTTGTACTTGATCAGCTCCTTCAACCGGTCGACGATCGTGTACACGCCGTCGGCGTCGACGGTGGCGATGTCGCCGGTGTGCAACCAGCCGTCCCCGTCGAGCGTGTGCCGCGTCGCTTCCTCGTCGTGCAGGTAGCCCGGCATCACCTGGGGACCGCGGATGAGGAGTTCACCGGGAGCACTGGGGCCGGCATCCGGAACCTCGACGTCGACTCCCGTCTCGCTGTCGACCACCCGGCACTCGGTGTTGGGCACGGCCAGGCCGATGGCCGAACGGTCGATCCCGGTCGCCGACGGGGGCACCGCATGCGTCACCGGGCTGGTCTCGGTCATGCCGTAGCCCTGGCAGACGACGCAGTCCAGCCGCTCCGCCACCGCTCGGGCGAGCGCGCCGTCCAGCGGCGCCGCGCCCGAGAAGACGACCTGCACGCTCGAGAGGTCGTACTCCGCGACCATCGGATGCTTCGCCAGGGCGACCGCGATCGGCGGGGCGATGAAGATCCAGGTGCAGCGGTGCTCGCTGACCGTGCGGAGGAAGTCGGCGAGCTCGAACTTGGGCATCGTCACCAGGCTCGCGCGCTTGAGCAGGGCGTAGTTGAGCAGCACCGACATGCCGTAGATGTGGAAGAACGGCAGCACGGCGAGCACCCGGTCGTCACGGCCGAGCGGGATGGCATCCGAGCACTGCAGGATGTTCGCCACGAGGTTGCGGTGAGTGAGCATCACTCCCTTGGGGTGACCGGTCGTGCCCGAGGAGTAGGGCAGCACGGCGAGGTGCGTGGCCGGATCGAACGACACGGCGGGCGGTGCGGCGCGGTCGAACAGGAGGTCTCGGAGGGAGGGGTGCCCTTCGGCGCCGTCGATCACCACGAGGTGGTCAGCGGCGATGCCCACTGCGGCGGCCGCCTCCGCCGCCTGTGCGTAGAGCGGAGAGACGGTGAACAGCCAGTGCGCCTCCGCACTCTTCAGCTGGTTCGTGATCTCGCCGACCGTGTAGAGCGAATTGATGGTGGTGGCGGTGCCGCCGGCGCGCAGCACACCGTGGAACACGGTGGCGAAGGCGGGCGTGTTGGGGCACAGGATGCCGACCGTGTCGCCCACTGCCAGGCCCCGGGCGGCCAGCGACCCGGCGAGCGCGTCGATCTGCGCGATCAACTGTCGGTAGCTCGTCTCGTCGCCGGACGGACCGTCGATCAGGGCGATGCGGTCGAGGTCGGCCTCGTCGAATCCGGCGAACAGGGCGTCGTACACGCTCAGGGCGGGGATCTCGACGTCGGGGTAGGTCGAACGGGCCATCAGCTGTCTCCTTCGGCACCGTCTCCATCGACGGTGGTGTGGCTATTGCACACCGGAGGGACCGTCATCCGCAATGCCTGCGGGGCGAACGCACGGGCTCGGCGTAACGTGGGCGGGATGAGAGCTGTCGTGATCCGTGAACCCGGCGACCCGTCCGTGCTCGAGATCGGTGAGGTGACGCTGCCGGAACCCGGGCCCGGCGACCTCGTGATCGACGTCGCCGCGGCGGGCCTGAACCGCGCGGACGTGTCGCAGCGGCAGGGCGCCTATCCCCCGCCTCCCGGCAGCCCCGACTGGCCGGGGCTGGAGGTCTCGGGCGTGGTGGCCGAGGTGCACGGCGAGACCGGCGCGGCCTCGGGGTTCCAGGTGGGCGACCGGGTGTGCGCGCTGCTCGGAGGCGGGGGCTACGCCGAGCGCGTGGTGGTGCCCGCCGCGCAGGTGCTGCCGGTGCCGGCATCCGTCGACCTGATCGACGCCGCGGGGCTCGTGGAGGTGGTGGCGACGGTGTGGTCGAACGTCTTCCTGCTGGCCGATCTGCGCGCCGGCGAGACCCTGCTGGTGCACGGCGGGTCGAGCGGAATCGGCACGATGGCGGTGCAGCTGGGCGCGCTGTTCGGGGCCCGGGTGGCCGTGACGGCGCGCTCGGCCGAGAAGCTCGAGGCGTGCCGGGAGCTCGGCGCCGACATCCTGATCGACTACACGACGGAGGACTTCGTGGAGCGCATCAAGAACGAGACCGGCGGTGCCGACGTCATCCTCGACGTGGTGGGCGGCGACTACCTCGACCGCAACGTACGGGCGCTGCGGGTGAACGGGCGCATCGCGAACATCGCCAACCAGGGGGGCGGATCCGCGTCGCTGAACTTCGGGGCGCTGATGATGAAGCGGGGCACGATCCGCTCCACGAGCCTGCGCGCGCGGCCGGCCGAGGAGAAGGCCGAGATCATCGCGAGCGTGCGCGAGAACGTGTGGCCGCTGGTGGAGAACGGCAGCGTGCGCCCGATCATCGCCGCACGCTTCCCGCTCGCGGAGGCGGCGGAGGCGCACCGCCTGATGGAGACCTCCTCGCACATCGGCAAGATCCTGCTGACGGTCTGACGCGGCGGCGCTCCCCGACCTCGGCAGAGGTCAGGCCAGGCGGATGCCGCTCTGCAGGCGGGGGCGCAGCTCGAAGGCGCGGTCGATGCTCTCGCGGGCGGAGGCCGCGGTGGCGGAGTCGCCGCCGACGCCGTTGCGCAGCAGCTGCGGGAGCAGCGAGCGGCGCACCAGCACCGACCCGGCCAGGCGACCCCGGCTGACGACCTCGAAGGGATCGGCCAGGTCGGCATCCGGAACCACCACGACCCGCCCGGTGAATCGCACGCCCAGCGAGCGACCGAGCGCGCGGGTGGCGCGGCCGAGCTCGTGCAGCGGTTCGTGGTCGGGGTGCACGGCCTCGCCGACGATCTCGTCCTTCTTCAGGCGCACGGGGGCGCCCCAGTCCTCGGACTGCACGGCGTACAGGCCCGAGGGCCCGAGCACGACGTGGTCGATGGTCTCGGCGACGCCGTCGACCGTGCGGCCGGAGAGCACGTTGTTCCAGATGGTGTAGCCGATGCCCAGGGTGCCGACGATGCCGGCGGTGGCCTCCTCGGCGAGCGCCTTGGCGAGCCAGCCGCGGATCTCCCGCGGCGCCGAGCGCACGAGCGCCGGGTCGTAGGGGTCGGCGATGTCGACGCCGCGGCCCACCCATTCTCGCAGCAGGCTCAGGTAGATCTCACGCTCCTGACCGCCGGGGTGGCCGTAGCTGCGGGCCTTGACGGACGAGCTCGTGGCACGGCCGGCCGATCCGGAGGCGGGGCCGAAGCCCGAACCCGAGGTGGAGGCCGAGCCCGAGGCGCCGGCGGGGTGCGCGCCGAAACCGGCGGCGCCCGCTCCGCCGCTGCTGCTTCCGGCGCCGCCGAAGTCGCCCAGGCCGCGACCACGGTCGTAGGCGGCACGCTCCTCAGGCGTGCCGATGCGCTCCCAGGCGCGCTGCACGGCCACGAAGCGCGCCGGGTCTCCCCCGGTATCCGGATGCGCCTGCCGCAGCGAGCGACGGTAGGCCCGCTTCAGCTCCTCGGCGCTGGCGGCCGGGTCGACGCCGAGCACCTCGTAAGGGGTGGCACCAGCGGGACTCTCGGACACCCGACCACGATACCGGCCCGATCCTGTGGCCCGGCTCCGGGATCGGTGCGGGTGCGCCGGGTGCCCGGATGACGCGCTACTTCGTGACGCGCAGCACCAGAACAGGGGCGGGCGCGTGCACAAGCACGTCGTGGCTGACCGAGCCGAGCAGGAAGCGGCTGAGGCCGCGCCGGCCGTGGCTGCCGATCACGAGCAGCGACGCATCCGCCGCCGCGTGCAGCAGCGCGTTCACGGGCGCCTCGAAGACGGCCGACGCGACCACCTCGACCCCAGCGGTGTCGGTGTGCTCGACGGCGGCCTCGGCGACGGATCGCGCCCGATCCTCGAGGGCGTCGTAGAGCGCGGCGGTGTCGCTGAAGTCGGGGGTGGCGAACGGCGGGAGGGTCCAGGCGGTGACCACCCGCAACGGTTCGCCGAGGCGGCGGGCCTCGGCGACGGCGGCGGCGAGGATGACGTCGGGGGTGTCGGAGCCGCCCGATCCGTCGATGCCGACCACCACACCCCGGCGGTGCACGGGCGGGAGATCGGGGATGACGGCCACCGGCACGGTCGCGGCGGCCGCGACCCGCACGCTGACCGCGCTCGTGGTGAGGCGCTCGTAGACGTCTTTGCGGTAGCAGCCCACGACCAGCAGCTCGGCGCCGGTCGACTCGGCCTCGGCGCAGAGCACGGCGATCGGGTTGCCCGGCAGGGTGCGCGAGGTGACGGTCACGTGCGGGGCCTTCGAGTCGGCGTGGAAGGCGGCGTCGGCCAGCACCACCTCGCCCTGCTTGGCCAGCAGCGGGGTGGCCGTGAAGCCCTCGGAGTCCCACGAGGTGTCGGCCACGTACAGCACGTCCACGTCGAGCCCGGTCGCCTCGGCGCGGCGCAGGGCCCAGTCGAGGGCGATCGTGGCCGACGGCGATCCGTCGTACCCCACCAGAATCCGACCGCTCATCGCGTGCCTCCCGTGCTGTCGTCGTGCGCGGGCCGCCACTGTGTGAGGGCCTCATCCCCAGCATGGCGGATGCCGCGCCCGGTGTCAGCCTGTGCCGCGCCGGGTGTCAGCGCACGTCAGCCTGTGATGTCGACGCGCGAGATGAGTCCGTCGGGCCCGCCCTCGAGCTGGAACGCGATGGCGCCGCCGCCGTTGTAGCCCTCACCGGTGACCTGGACCGTCACCACGTGGATGTCGCGGTTGACGGTGAGCTCACGCACCTCGAAACGGCTGTGCACGCCCATGTTGTCGCTCTCGTTCCAGCGGGCGATCTCGCCGACGCCGGTGAAGGTGCGGCCCCAGTCGTCGAGCACCGCGTCGGGGGCGAAGGCGGCGAGGAAGCGCTCACGGTCTTCGTCGTTGCTGGCGGAGAAGAAGGCGTCGATGGCGGCGGGCAGCTCGAACGGTTGAGCGGACATGTCCCCATCCTGAGCGATCCGCCGGGCGACGCGCCAGGGTTCACGGGCGTCGCACGGGATACTGGGAGGCGGAATAGCGGATGGCGTGACCGCGTTGCAGACTTCATACATACGCATGGAAATGGATGGGATCCGCATGGCGCACGATGACCAGCAGGCCGCTCGGGCCGAGCAGGGACCGCACTCGCACTCCTCGGCTGAGTCGACTGACTCGGCCTCGGAGGTCGACTCGACTCCTTCGGCTCTCGAGTTCGGGCTCGACACGTTCGGCGACGTCACCGCCGACGTCTCCGGAACCCCGCTGCCGCACGCCCAGGTGCTGCGCAACCTCGTGGCCCAGGGCGTGCTCGCCGACCAGGTGGGCGTCGACCTGATCGGCTTCGGCGAGCACCACCGCGACGACTTCGCGGTCACCACCCCCGAGGTCGTGCTCGCGGCGGTCGCGGCGAAGACCTCGCGCATCCACCTCGGCTCGGCCGTGACGGTGCTCTCCTCCGACGACCCCGTGCGGGTCTTCCAGCGCTTCTCGACCCTGGATGCGCTCTCGAACGGGCGCGCCGAGGTCACCCTCGGGCGCGGCTCGTTCACCGAGTCGTTCCCGCTCTTCGGCTTCGAGCTCTCGGACTACGAGGTGCTGTTCGAGGAGAAGCTCGACCTGTTCGCGGCCGTGCGGTCGCAGCATCCGGTGACCTGGTCGGGCAGCACGCGGGCGCCTCTGACGAACCAGAGCGTGTTCCCGCCGGTGGAGAACGGGCTGCTGAAGACCTGGGTGGGCGTGGGCGGCAGCCCCGAGTCGGTGGTGCGGGCGGCGCGGTACGGCTTCAACCTGGCGCTGGCGATCATCGGCGGCGAGCCCTCGCGGTTCGCGCCGTTCGTCGACCTGTACCACCGGGCGCTCGACCAGTTCGAGCTGCCGCGCCAGCAGGTGGCGGTGCACTCGCCCGGCCACGTCGCGGCCACCGACGAGGAGGCCCGCGAGCAGCTGTGGCCGCACTACCAGGCGCTGATGAACCGGATCGGCCGCGAGCGAGGGTGGTCACCGATGGGGCGCGGGCACTTCGAGCAGGAGATCCGCTCGGGGTCGCTGTACGTGGGCTCGCCGGAGACCGTGGCGCAGAAGATCGCGGCCACCGCGCGCACGATCGGCATCGACCGCTTCGACCTCAAGTACGGCAACGGCGGCCTCTCGCACGAGAACCTCATGACGAGCATCGAGCTCTACGGCACGCAGGTCATCCCGCGCGTGCGCGAGCTGCTCGCGGACGCGTAGCCCGCGCCGCTTCCACCCGCCCCACCCTCATGGGCCCTGTTCGGTCGCACTTTTGGTTGAAAAGCCCTGATTTTACGACCGAAAGTGCGCCCGAACGAGCGCTCGACAGCCCCGGGGGTCAGGCGGGCAGGGATGCGAGGGACTCGTGGGCGGCGCGGGATTCGCGGGCGAGCAGGGAGCGCTTGACCTCCACGCCCCAGGCGAAGCCGCCCAAGGAGCCGTCGGTGCGGAGGACGCGGTGGCAGGGCACGAAAAGGGCGGGGGCGTTGCGGGCGCAGGCGCTGGCGGCCGCGCGCACGGCGGTGGGGCGACCGAGTTCGGCGGCGAACTCCTGGTAGCTGAGCGGATGCCCCGGGGCGATGCCGCGCAGGGCCGCCCAGCCGCGCGTGTGGAACTCCCCGCCGGCCTGCCGCACCTCGACCGCGTCGATCGCGTGAACGTCGCCCGCGTAATAGGCGCGGACGGCCTCGGCGGCCGCCGTCTCACCCCGGACGAGGTCGGCGGCGACCGGCCGGATGGACGGGGTCAGGCGCGCGAGCAGGGCGTCGGCGTCGGAGGTCCAGCCGGAGGCGAGCACGCGCCCCTCGGCGTCGGCGATGATGCCGAACGGGCCGTCGGGGGTGCCGACAAACTGGATCGTGGCGGTCATGAGGTCTCCTCGGTCGGTGCGGTGGGGCGGGTCTGAGCGGTAGGGCTGGTGGGTGCGGCGCTGCGGGTGGGTGCGGTGGGTCCGGCGCTGCGGATGGATGCGGTGTGACGTCCGGACGCGGATGCGGTGCGGGCCGTGGACTCGGGCGCGGTGCCACTCGCGGACTCGGGCGCGGACTCGGCTGCGGCGCGGTGGGGCGCCTCGGGTCGGGCGGATCCGGCGGCGCGTTTGCGGGGGGCGGCCTTGTCGGCGGGGTCGCGCGGCGGGGCGAGCGCGGGGTCGGCGGCCGCGCGCCAGAGGTGGAGGCAGAGGTAGGAGCGCCAGGGGGCGTAGGGGGCCGACCACTCGGTGAGACCGCGCGGGGTGTCGGGGATGCCGAGGCGGCGGGCTCCGGTGCGCACCGCGACGTCGCCCGTGAGCAGCACGTCGGGGCTGCCAAGCACGCGCATCGCGAGGTAGCCGGCCGTCCACTCGCCGATGCCGGGGATCGCGGTGAGGCGACGGCGCAGATCTACCGGGTCGTCGCCGAAGCCCAGTTCGAGCTCTCCGGATGTCAGCAGCTCGGCCACGCGCACGACCGTGTCGATCTTCGCGCGCGGGCCGGTCAGCACGGCACGCGCGTGTTCCGCGATCTGCGCGGCGGTGGGGAAGAGCAGGGTGGGCGGCGTCCCGGTGTCCGCGGCCGGCGCATCCGGAGCCGTCGAGCCCGGCCTGCTTGCGGGAGTCGCCGCCCGGGTATCGGGCGACTCGGCGGCGGGCGCATCCGTCTCCCCCGCCGCGTTCGCTCCCCCGGGGAACGGGGAGCCGGCCGCGACCGCGAGACGGTGCAGCAGGGTGCGCGCGGCGGCGACCGTGATCTGCTGGCCCAGGATGGCGCGGAACAGCATCTCATGCGGATCGACGGCTCCGGGCATCCGGATGCCGGGCAGCCCGCGAACCCACCCGGCCAGCAGAGCCGCACCGATCGCTGGGTCTGCGACAGCCGTTCCGCCGCCCACGACTGCGAGGTCGCCATCGCAAGCGAGCGCGCCATCAGGTGCCGGAGCACCACTGCCACCACCCGCGCCGCCACCGTCGTCACCGTGCACGAGAGCGGCGCCAGGTGCCGGAGCATCACTGCCACCACCCGCGCCGCCACCGTCGTCACCGTGCACGAGAGCGGCGCCAGGTGCCGGAGCATCACTGCCACCACCCGCGCCGCCACCGTCGTCACCGTGCACGAGAGCGGCGCCAGGTGCCGGAGCACCACTGCCACCACCCGCGCCGCCACCGTCGTCGCCGTGCACGAGAGCGGCGCCAGGTGCCGGAGCACCACTGCCACCACCCGCGCCGGCACCGTCGTCAGCGCGCGCGAGCGCGGCGTCGATCGCCACGGGGTCGGCGTCGAGGTCGAAGAGGCGGCGGATGCGCGCGACCAGCACCGGCAGGTCGCGCAGCACGGTGAGGTGGGCGTCGAGCACCAGGTGCCGGTGGCCGTCGCGCACGGTGAACCAGGCCGGGCCCCCGGGCAGCATCAGCGAGCGCGAATAGCTGTCCGGCAGGGCCGACTCGATGCCCGGGATGGCGCGCACCGCGAGCCAGGCGAACACGCCGGCGGCGTCGAACGGCTCGCGATAGGGCAGCTCGAGGCGGATCGCGCCAGGCGTGGCGTGCGGGTGCCGCGACGGGCGCTCGCGGATCTGCGTGGGCGAGAGCCGGAACACCTCCGACACGGTGTCGTTGAACTGGCGGATGCTCGCGAAGCCCGCCGCGAAGGCGATGTCGGACATCGAGAGGTCGGTGCCGGTGATGAGCGTGCGGGCGGTCTGGGCGCGGTGCGCGCGGGACAGTGCGAGGGGGCCGGCGCCGAGCTCCTCACGGAGCACCCGGGTGAGGTGGCGGCTGGAGTAGCCGAGGCGCTCGGCGAGCCCGTCGACGCCGTCGCGCTCGACGACGCCGTCGCCGATCAGGCGCATGGCGCGGGCGGCGAGGTCGTCGCGCAGGTTCCAGGCGGGGGTTCCGGGCACCGCTTCGGGCAGGCAGCGCTTGCAGGCGCGGTAGCCGGCCTCGTGCGCCGCGGCACTGGTCTCGTAGAAGGTCACGTTGGCCGGCTTCGGCGTGCGCGCCGGGCAGCTGGGGCGGCAGTAGATGCCCGTCGACCGCACCGCCGTGATGAACTGCCCGTCGAAGCGCGCATCCCGGGAGAGGATGATCCGGTAGCGCTCGTCGAAGTCCATGCCACGAGTCTCACACGCCCCACCGACCCCCACTAGCGGAAAACGGACACGGCAGTGCCGCCCCACGCCCTCCGCTCGTACGGGCGCACAGAGTCACGCGGCGGGAATGGGGTCGGGGCTGGAGGGGCGGGTGTCGGTGGGGCGACGTAGGGTCGGGGCATGAGGCGATCGATCGTTCCCCCGTATCTGCTGGCCCGGATCGCGCGCGCCGACGCGTTCGGCATGGAGCGCGCCGCGGCCGCCGCCCGGCGATCGCTGCTGAGCGATCCGCAGCTGCGCGAGGTGCGCGACGAGCGGATGCGCGCGACCCCCGAGAACGACGGCGGAGAGGGGCGGTCCGGCACCCGCAACGGGCTGCTCGCACCCACCACGGATTCCGGCACCGGGCCCGCCGCCGGAGGTGGCGCCGGTGCCGGATCGATGGCTGCGGCGGCGGCTCCCACCGTGCAGCGCACCGTGTTCGACGCGGCCGGCACCGAGACGCTGCCGGGGCGGGTGGTGCGGCGCGAGGGCGATCCGGATGCCGCCGACGTCGCGGTGAACGAGGCCTACGACGGGCTCGGGGCCACCCACGCGCTGCTCTGGGAGGCCTTCGGGCGTGACTCGGTCGACGGGCGCGGGCTGCCGCTGAACGCCACGGTGCACTACGGCGACGACTACGACAACGCCTTCTGGGACGGCGAGCGGATGGTGTTCGGCGACGGCGACGGCGAGGTGTTCGGTCGCTTCACCGCCTCGCTCTCGGTGATCGGTCACGAGCTGGCGCACGGAGTGACGCAGTACACCGCCGGGCTCGTCTACCAGGGGCAGTCCGGAGCGTTGAACGAGTCGTTCTCCGACGTGATCGGAGCGCTCGTCGAGCAGCACCGGCTCGGGCAGAGCGCCGATGCCGCGAGCTGGCTGATCGGCGAAGGCCTGTTCACCTCCGCCGTCCAGGGGCGGGCGCTGCGCTCGATGCTCGAGCCGGGCACCGCCTACGACGACGACGTCCTCGGCAAAGACCCTCAGCCCGCCTCGATGGACGAGTACGTCGACACGGCCGACGACAACGGCGGCGTGCACCTGAACTCCGGTATCCCCAACCGCGCCTTCGCGCTCGCGGCGGTCGAGCTCGGCGGCCCGGCCTGGGAGCGCGCGGGTCGAGTCTGGTACGACGCGATCGCGGGGTCGCTCTCCCCCACCGCCGACTTCGCGATGTTCGCTGCCGCGACGGTCACGGCATCCGGAGCCCGGTTCGGCGAGCAGTCGGACGAGACCGCCGCGATCGTGCAGGCATGGCGTACCGTGGGCGTGAGGAGTGATGAACCAGCCCCAGGATGATCCGACCCGGCCGTCTGCGGAGAGCACCGTGGGCCCGGGTTCCAACGCGCCGGCGCGGGCGCTGCGCATCACGGTCGCGCGATCCGGCGGCGTCGCGGGCATCGCACCCACCTGGAGCATCACGGCCACCGAGGAGCCCGAGGTCGACTCCTGGCTCTCGCTGGTCGAGTCGTGCCCGTGGGACGCCCCCGAGGCGGACGCGGATGCCGTCGCCGGCTCGACCCCCGGCGCGCCCGACCGCTTCGTCTACACGATCCGGGTGGTGCTGGCCGAGCCCTCCACCCCGGAGCCCGACGACGAGCGCGACGCCCGTGTTCCCGAACGCGCCCTCGGTCCGTGGCGCCCCCTCGTCGACCGGGTCAAGGACGCCAGCACCTCCGCCTGAACGCGGGTCAGCCGAAGACGCCGTTGACGTAGTCGTAGGTGCGGGGATCGATCGGGCTCGAGAACATGGCTTCGGTGGCGCCGTGCTCGACGATGTGGCCGGGGCGGCCCTGTGCGGCGAGGAAGAAGGCGCACTGCGTGGAGACCCGCTGCGCCTGCTGCATGTTGTGGGTGACGATGACGATGGTGACGTCGTTCACCAGCTCGAGCATCGTCTCCTCGATCACGCGCGTCGACGTCGGGTCCAGAGCGGAGCAGGGCTCGTCCATCAGCAGCACCTTCGGGGTGACCGCGAGCGAGCGCGCGATGCACAGGCGCTGCTGCTGGCCGCCCGAGAGGCCGCCGCCGGGAGCCCGGAGGCGATCCCGCACCTCCTTCCACAGCCCCGCCTTGGTCAGGCAGGACTCGACGAGGTAGTCCTTGCGGTCGCGGTCGGCCTTGGTTCCGGTGAGCTTCAGGCCCGCCAGCACGTTGTCGTAGATGGACATCGCCGGGAACGGGTTCGGCTTCTGGAAGACCATGCCGATGCTCTTGCGGGCATCGACGAGCTTGCGCGAGGGGTCGTAGATGTCTTCGCCGTCGATCAGCACCTCACCGGCCAGGCTCGCTGAGGGGATCAGCTCGTGCATCCGGTTCAGGATGCGCAGGAAGGTCGACTTGCCGCATCCGGAGGGCCCGATCAGCGAGGTGATCACCCCGGCCGGCATGGTGAGCGAGACCCGGTCGAGCACCTGGTGGTCGCCGAACCAGGCGGTGATGTTGCGGGCGTCGAGCTCGGCCAGCGGCGGCCGCTCGAGGGTGGGGAGCAGCAGCTGCTCGTAGCTCTGCGCCGAGGACGCGCCCGAGATCTGCTGCTGGGCGAGCGGCGCGGTGGGAACCCAGTCCCGCGGACCGGAAGCCTGACCCTTCATGATCTTGCGCTGCTCACGACGGCTGATCGGGGGCATCACCGTGGTGACTTCGTCGGGAGCCGTGGTGGTTTCGTTGTCAGTCATAGGAGTTCTCTCGGGTCACAGCAGATTCGGGAGCAGCAGGTTCACCTGGTCGGCCACGAGCAGCCCGGCCAGGAACATGACGGGCACGAACACCACCCACATCTTCTGGGCACCGACCCGGCGGTAGGCCCAGACGGCGGCGATCTCGGCCACCACGAAGAACTGCAGCGCGAACACGAGCGCCCAGACCTGCGAGGAGTCGGTGGCGAGCTCGGTGTCCTGCGGCGGGAGCGTGGTGTACGACGACTGGCGCTGGCCGGCGGGCTGCGTGGTGGAGACGAGCTGCGCATCCACCCGGGCGATGCCGGTGGGGATGTACGCGGCGCCGCGGGCGGTCTCGAGGATGAGCCGGCTCTCCCCCGCCTTCGGGCTGGGCGGTGCGGGATCGCCGGCGTAGCGCACGCCGATCACGGCGAACTTCTGGATGCCCTGGCCGGTGAGCACCGAGAAGGTCGCCCCGGGTGCGAGCTCCTGGATGCGGCTGAACGGACCGCCGTAGGACGCCGAGCGCGCCATCACGACGCTGACCCCCGACTGACCGGGCAGCACGGTGTCACGCCGGTGACCCGGACCCGCCTTGGTGTCGGCCGCGGACGTGCCCTCGACGACGACCTCCCTCACGCCGATCGAAGGGATCTCGATGATCGCGACCGGAGCGCCGTCGACCAGCAGGGTGTCGTCGAACGCCCCCTCGCTGACCGGCGCGGTGCCCGCCGCCAGCTGGGCGCGGTAGGTGTCGGTGAGCTGCTGCTGCGAGACCGCGTGCTGGAGGTGGCTCAGCACCATCAGGTTGAGCGCGAAGGCGAACAGCAGCGAGGCGACGAGCGCGAGCGCGCTGCGGGCGAGCACCTGCTGCGGGGTCAACGGGGCCAGCGGCTGCATCGACCGCGGCATCCGCTTGGGCATCCGCGGCGGCTTGGGCGGCCTCGACGGGCCGCCGGGGCCGCTCGGCCCACCTGGCCCTCCCGTCGGTGGCAGCAGGGGCGGCGCGGGCGGAACCGGCGGCGGCCCCGCCGCGGGCGACGGCGCGTCGATCACGGCCGAGCTCACGCGGTCGACTCCGCCAGCGCCGGTTCCGCGGCAGTGCCGGTAGTACCGGCACCGGCGCCGGCCGCAGCACCCGCACCGGCGAGGGGCGCCACGCCCGACGAGGCCCGGATCAGCCGCACGACGGCGTAGGCGGCGGCGCCGATCGCGCCCAGCGCCAGCAGGAACCACGGCGGCAGGAACACGAACGCGTCCCGCGTGAGCGGCGCCAGCTCCACCCCGTCGACGGTCTCCGGCGGGGTGAGCGTCACGTGCGCGGTGGCGAAGGTCCACTGCCCCACGCCCGGGAGGGTGGCGTCGACCACGCGGGACTCGTCGGGCTTCAGCCCGGCGACATCCACCGGCCCGACCGCGCTGATCTCGCCACCGAACGGGTTGCTCACCCAGAACCGCGCCGTGCTGTCGAGGGTGGCGTCCGACACGTTGCGCACGGTGAAGTGCGCCTGCAGCTCGCCGCTCAGCGGGTCGATCGAGGGCGCGTAGGCCGTGCCCAGCCCGCTGATGTACAGGATGCCGCCGATGCTCTGCTCGTCGTCGGCCACGGCGGGCGTCACCGCGGGCCCGGTGACGACCACCTCGCCGTTCACGGTGGTGCGCGTGGTGGTGTTCGAGGTGGTGCCGGCGGCGGGCGGGGTGACGGCGGTTCCGGATCCCGGGCCGACGGTGACGGTGATGTTCACGCCGTCCGGCGCCGGGTTGTCGGCGGCCAGGGCGGCACTGCCGCCCGCGAGCGCGCCGAGCAGCGCGAGCACCGCGCCCGCGCCCAGCAGGGGGGCGACGACGGGCCTCACCGCGATGCGCCCGGGTTCGAGCCGGCGCCGGTGTCCGAGCCGGTGCCGGTGCCGGTGCCGGTGCGCGGGTTCGCCCCGGCGCCCACGGGCACGGCGGCCTCGTCGCGCGCCTTCCGGCGCGCTTCGGCCTCGGTGTAGGCGATCCAGTCGCGCGCCGTCTTCTCGTCACGCACCCGGCGGATGCGCAGGAACCCCCAGATCGCGGCGGCGATCACGAGCAGCACCAGCAGCAGCCACGGCACGGCGACGGTCACGGTGTCGCGGTTCACCGTGGGCAGCGCACCCGGGTCGAGGGCGTCCTTGTCGACGGTCGGCTGCATCGACACGTACGGGTTGAGGTAGCCCCACTGGCCGGTGCCGTTCACGGTCATCGTGATGGTTCTGGTGCTGCCGGGCAGCATCTCGGCCAGCTCCTGCCGGCTCTGCTCCCCCGTGCCGATGCCGAGGTAGGTGTTCACGCCCGCCACCATCTCGGCGCCGAGCGCCACGTTGCCGCTGTTCTTGACGGTGAAGGTGATGGTGGTGTGGCCGTCGAAGGGGTTGAACTCGCCCTCGTAGTCGGCCGCGATGCTGGAGATCGTGAGGGCCGGCTGCAGGTCGCCGGGTACGCGCACGTACAGCCGCGTGGCGACGCGGCGATCGACCAGGATCTGCCCCTCGGCCGTGGTGACCGAGATCACGATGCCCGCCGCGTGGTCGCCGGGGGCGGCATCCGCAGGCACGGTGATGCTGAACGGCACGACCTGCTGGGCTCCGGGATCCAGCGGGATCTCCAGCGCCTTCTGGCCGCCGTCGAAGGCGACCCAGTTTCCGGCGCCCGTCGGCGTAACGTCGGTGTCGAGCAGACCGTACGATCCGTCGTCGGTGTTGTAGGCATCCGTGGCGAAGACCTTCATCACCTGCGCGGTGCTGCCCGTGTTCTTCAGCACGTAGTAGTCCTCGAGCACCTGCCCGGGAGCCACCTGGTAGCTGAAGCGGCTTCGGCCGTCGGGGCCCGTGTCGCTGGAGGGCGAGCCGGAGATGCCGTCGGTGTCGTCGGCGCGGGCGGACAGGGCGGCCGAACCGGCGACCATGCCGGAGGCCAGGACGAGGCCCACCAGCGCGGCGGCCAGGAGGCGGCGCACGGGGTGGGAGCGCACGGGGTCGGATGCGCGGATCGGGTTCGGGATGACAAGCACAGTTGATTAAGCCAGCGCCAGTTGTCGCCGGCGCGGCCTCGTGGTGTCTGGAAGGTGAACGCCCGATGCACGAGAACGGAGGGGGCCGCGATCGCTCGCGACCCCCTCCGCCGGGGTGGTGCTGGTGGTGCTACTTCGACGCGAGCGTGAGCGTGAGCTTCGAGGTGTAGGTGCCGGCCGGCATGTTCGCCGGCGAGACGAACTTCAGGTCGGCGTTGAACTTCGCGGTGCCGGCGGCGGCCGCGTCACCGGTCTGCGCGAACACCGAGGGGTACGTCGCCGAGCCCGCGACCTGCGGGTTCGCCAGCGTGACCGCCGCGTTCGGCTCGACCAGCTTGGGCGCGACACCCAGCTGCGAGGCGTTGATGATCTTGCTGGAGTCGGCCGCGTTGGTGAACTGGGTGACCGTGGTCGTCAGCGTCCAGCCCGGGTGGGTCTGGAAGCGCTCGTCGACGACCGAGAAGTCGCCGAGCGAACCCGTCGAGGTCGACAGGCCCTCGACCAGCGCCGGGTTGCCGATGGTGGCCGTGTTCGACGCCGGTGCGACGAGGCTGAGCGCACCGTCGGGAGCCGAGGTGGTGACGGCCTCGAGGTTCACGTCGAACGAGTCCGCCGAGGGCTCGGGGTCGACCGGGCCGGTGCCGCTCGGCGTGGCGAAGGTCCACTTGCCGTTGGGCTGCACGGTGATGTACGTGAAGTACACGTCGCCGTCGGCGAGGTTCAGGTTGTTGTTCTTCATGAACGCGAATCCGACGCTGAAGTTGCCACCGGCGCGCACGGTCGACTGGTTGCCGAGGATCTGCGCTCCCAGCGTGACCGCCGGGTAGATGACGTCCTTCGTGCCCGTCTTGAAGGCGCTGTCGGCCCAGGCGGTCCACTGCGTGGGGGTGTGCTCGGATCCGCGCGGCGAGATGAACGTGCGGACGGTCTCGCCGTCGGCGGTCCCGGGGAACACGGCCTCGATCTGGGCCGGGTCGGCGCTGGGCATGCCGATCAGCGCGTAGTCGAAGTCGAGCTCGGTGCCGGCGGGGATGATCGAGCCGTCACCGGCGTCGCCGATGTAGTACGGGCCCTTGGAGCCCACGGTGGGCGGGACGGTGTCGGCGGCGTGGGCCGCGACGGCGCTGCCCGCGACGAGCGCGACGGCGACGACGCCGACGGCCGCGGCGCGGACGATGGTCTTACGAAACATGATTCTGTGTGCCTTTCTGAGGGATGGGTCGGGCGACTAGAGGGTCGCGAACGCGCGGATGATGGTGGTGCTGGAGGGGGCGAGGAAGCCGAACTTGCGCTTCACCGCACCCGTGGTGCTCGCGAAGGTGCCCGTGTTGGTGAGGCTCTGGGTCTTCGAGGGGTCGAGCAGGTTGGCGAGGTTCGCGTCGTACTTCGCGTCGGAGGAGTTGATGCGGGCGTACTCGACCACGAGGTAGGTGTCGCGACCGAACGGCGCGGCGCTGTAGAAGGCCGAGTTCGGAACGAGCGAGGTGCCGGTTCCGGTGAACGGCGCGACGCCGTTCGGGCTGCCGAGCTTCACGTTGACGGCGCTGGCGGCGGCGGTGGTGTTGACACCGGTGACGCCGTTGGCCTGCGCGACCCAGCTGGCGGCCGAGAACGGGATGATCTCGTCGGCGCCGAGGATCGACGCGTCGTTCTCGGGGGTGGTGTTCGCGGTCGAGTCACCGACGGTGGTGCCGAGGGTGGTGACACCGATCGCGCTGAGGAAGAACGAGCGGGTGCCCGAGCTGCTCTGCGGGATGCGGGGCTTGACCACGGTCGAACCGATGGTGACGGGGGTGTTCGACTCGTAGATCTGCTTGAGCTGCGCGGTGGTCAGCGCGGCCAGGTCGGAGTTGGTGCCGTTGTACGCGTACGCCACGGCGTCGCGGCCGTAGGGCACGTAGGCGAGCAGCCCGTTGGTGTTGGCGTTCGCGCCGGCGCCGCTGGAGGAACGGGCGATGTCCACCTGGCCGGTGATCACGCGCGCCGGAACGGCCGCGTTGCCGGTGTAGGTGTTGCCGGTGATCGAGGCGCGGAGCGCGTTGACGCCCGCTCCCGAGCCGGCCGGACGGCCGAAGTACGCGCCGCCGGTCTTGGTCTGGATGGCGGTGGAGCCGAAGGCGTCGAACGATCCGAGGCTCGTGCCCGCCGAGGTCACACGCACCGGCGCGCCGCCGACGGAGGTGCCGTTCAGCAGGGCGTTGGTGGAGTCCTGGAGGGTGTCGGAGCCGACGAGCACGTAACCGTTGGAGACGGGCTCCGCGTTCGCGGGCAGAGCGAGGCCGAGCCCCGCGAGGGCGACGCCGACCGCTGCGCCGAGCGCAACGACTTTCTTCATCTTCACTGTGAATGGTTCCTTTCGGGATGGGTATCCGAGCATCCGCGACGCGAAGGCTTCGACTTGGCATCCGCACGGCCGACCTGGCCGGGTGGACGGGCTCCAAGAACTGGGGGCATCAGAGGGGTCTCCGGATGCGGGTCAGGGCCGGCACCGCGAGCGCGGCGAGCAGTCCTGCGATGAGCGCGATCGGCACGGCGGCGCTGATCGCCCCGAGCTTCTGATCGGCGGGGGTGGCCTTGCCCACGAGCGAGCCCGCGGCGGTTCCGGATGCGGAGGGTCCGGTGGCGGGGGCGGCCGCGGCGGGCACGGCGCCCGGCACGGCGACGGGCGCGGTGGCCTGGGTGGGGGCGGTGGCGGCGGCCGTGGGCTTGGGTGTGGGAGTGGCGGCCACCGCTCCGCCGGCGGCGATCGAGGCCGCCGCCGTGAGCGCCTGCGCCTGCCAGCCGGCCGGGATGGGTGCGTAGCCCTCGGGGAGCATCCCGAACGCCGTTCCCGGCTCCTGACCGGTGGTGGCCGCGTAGTTGATGAAGTTCGCGTAGTCGGTGCGCACGGCGGCGTCGGCCATCTTCGCGTTCACGGCGGCGTACACCGGCATGGCCAGCGGATAGGCGCCCGGCGCCCCCTTCGCCTGCTCGGAGGTGGAGTCGAAGCGATAGACCTGCGGCTGGGCGGGGTCGGCCGTCATGGCGGCCGCGGCGGCGCTGAGCGAATCGGTGGTGGGGGCCACGTAGTTGCCGGCCGCGTTCAGCAGGCTGGCCGACACCACCTGGTACTTGGCGGCGGCGGCCGTGTCGGTGAGCCCGATGACCCGCTGGAAGCCCGCCAGGTTGCGGGCGGCCTTGGTGTACTTCGGCGGAACCGAGTTCGGGTCCCACGGGCCGAGGATCTGGCCGTCGCCGCGCAGCACCAGGTAGGCGCTGGTGCCGAGGTCGTTGGTGTACGGCCGCCAGGTCACCAGGTTCACGGCGGAGGGCGTGCCGGCCTCCTGCTCGGAGGGGTCGGCCTTCGGGAAGTCGTCGCGCGGGAAGGTCAGCACACCGCTGGCGGTGCCGGACACCCCCGAATAGACATCCGGGTTCATCGAACTCCAGGGATTGACGATCATGCCGTTCGGGTCGGGGTTGCCCATCAGGAAGTCGACCGCCTGCTGGTCGCTCAGCACGTAGTTCCAGAGGGCGCGCGCCGAGTCGGAGCGGCCCTGCGGCAGCAGCATGTCGGCCAGCGAGGGGGCGTTGATGCTCTGGTAGGCCCAGGCCGGGTCGTTGATGGCCAGGAAGTCGGGGTCGCTGGTGATGTTGCGGGCGTTGTGACCCGGATCCTGCGGACTGACGTAGTTCAGGTGCGACTTGTCGGCGCCGGTCGGCAGCGAGTCGAGGTAGGAGTTCGTGAGCAGCTTCGCCACGAGCCGCGGGGTGAGCTTGAGCGATTCGAAGGGCAGCCGCTCGCTGCCCGACACCTCGTCGGGGAGGTCGCCGCCGAGCCGGTTCACCTCGCTGTCGATCGCGAAGGCGATCGAGACGCCGGTGAGCGCGATCGGCGCGTAGGTGAGCGAGTCGGTCACGTCCGGCGCGCTGAGCGCCCTCGAGGTGAGGGCCATCGGAGCCACCGTGGTGCCGTTCGCCGCCACCGCGGCATCCGATTCCGCCCCGGTGATGGTGGTGTAGGCCGCGCCGCCGGATGCCCCGCAGAGGCTCGGCTGCCAGGAGGCGATGGCCTCGGAGACGAGTTCGCTGCCGGAGAGCTGGCGCTCCTTGGCGCCGATGCTGCAGCGCACGCCGACGGGGAGGAAGTCGAGTTTCACCGCGATCCGGTGCTTCCAGGAGTCCCAGAGCAGGCCGGAGTTCTTGATGTTGGTCTCGTTGGCGTCGGCCTGGCCGCGCGGGATGATCACGAGCCAGCAGGCGCTGCCCGTGACGGTGCCGCTGACCGACGTCTTCGGTGTTCCGCAGCCGAGGCCGGGCGACTGCGCCGCGGTCTGCACCTCGAACTTCACCGAACCCTCGCCGTTCGCACCGGATCCCGCCCAGCTGATCTCGTTGCTGGTGAGCTTGGTGAAGAACTGGTTCGAGTTGAGGTTGATCTTCGCCTCGGCCGGGAAGTCCTTGTCGATCAGGCTCGTGGTCTTCGTGGTCGTGTCGTAGGCGACCTTCTCGACCTTGTCGCCGTTGGCGCCGAAGAACGGGATGCCCGTGTAGGTGGGGTTGGCGAAGCCCGATCCGGGGATCGAGTAGATCGTGTCCTCGGCCGGCACCGGCGTCTCGCCGAGGTAGGAGTCGCGACTGGTGCCCGGGGTGTTGAAGGCGCCGTACTGGCACTTCGTGCGGTCGGGCGCGTCGTCGTCGTCGGCGCCCCAGCACTGCATGATCTGCAGGAAGTCGGTGCCGCCGTCCTGCCCGCTCGGCGCCTGCGACTGCTTGCCACCCGTCCAGCTCACCTGGATGCCCTGGGCGAGCAGGTCGCGGGTCTGGGAGACCGTCACCGCGAGCTCGGGCATCGGCGCGTTCTGCAGGTCGGTGTCCTGCTGGTTCGCCGAGACGGTGACCGCCGAGGAGGTGTCGGCACTGGCCGGCGTGGCCGGCGTGCCGATACCGGCGACCACGGAGACACCGCCCGCGAGAACGCCGACGGCGACGCCCGCGGTGAGCGAGAGAAGCCAGGAACGGCGCCGAGGACGACGGTGGCGAGGGGCAGAGGGCACGGGTTGCTCCAGGTGGGAATCCTGTGGATTCGTGGGTGAACGCCTGAGAGAGTACGGGCGCTCGGTGTCGGCGGGATGAACGGTGTGGTAAGGGCACCACCCCGGGAGATTTCGGGCGGGCGACCGCGCGGGGGCGGTGCGGGGGCGGCAGGATCCGGTGCCCCGCGAACGGGTCACAGCGGGTGGGAACAGCGGTGGATCAGGGTGTGCGGTGGGCCGGTATCAGCTGTCGCGACCGGCGCGCTTGAGGCGCCGGGAGGCGAGCGGGGGCACGATCACGGCCCCGAGGAGCAGCACTCCGGCCGCCACCATCAGCCACTGCTGCGGCCCCATCCCGGCGTCGGGCAGGGTGAAGGGGCTCGAGACCGCGGCGCCGGCGACCGCCGTGCCGCCGGAGACCAGGGCGCCGTTCTCGTCGTAGACGGGGGCCGCTCCCCCCGTGGTGGCCGCCGCGGCCGCGCCGGCCGCCGCCGGGGCTGCCGCCGCTGCCGCGCCGCCGGCATCCGCGGAGGTGCCGCCGTTGCCCGATCCGGTCGTGTCGGTGGGCGTCTCGGCCGCGCCACCGGTGCCCGTGGTGCACTGATCGGGGCCCTGCTTGTCGCAGGCGGCCGGCTGCGGCGCGGTGGCCGCGAGCGCGTTGCTGCCGTCGGCGCTGAAGGTGGGGTTGTTGCAGGTGGCCGGATCCACGCCGCCGCCGCCGTTCGGGATCCGCGCGATCTGCGCCGACCCGGCCTGCACCAGGTTCAGCGGCAGCGGCGAGTAGCCGAGCGTGTCGGCCTGCTGCTGCCCCTCGCAGAGCATGTAGCGCGCGAAGGCGCCGAGCGTCTTGCCCTTCTCGGCCGTGAAGGTGGTGGTGGTCTCGGTGGGCACGATCATGTAGGAGTAGCTGGAGAGCGGATAGGTGCGCGGATCGGCGCTGTTGTACACGCCTTCGAGCTTCTGCGTGAGGTCGTCGTTGATCTGCGCCGAGAGCAGCGCCACGGCCACCGAGGTCGCCTTCGGCTCGATGTAGTAGCCCGAGTTGTTGAGCACCTTGGCCACCGGGAAGCCGGCGTTCTTCGCGTACGAGTACTCCACGTAGGTGATCGCGCCCTCGCCGTAGCCCTGCGAGACGTACCCGGCCACGCCGAGCGATCCGTTCTGCGCCTTCATGGTGCCGCCCACCGGGTACTGCGAGGTCTTCGACCCGGCGGCGAAGTACGCGCTCCACAGCGCCGGGTGCTGCGTCGCCATCCAGAGCGTGAACTGGGCGGTGGAGCCGGATCCGTCCGAGCGCACCACGGGCACGATCGCCTTGTCGGGCATCGCGAGCCCGGGGTTGTCCTGAGCCAGCTGCGGGTCGTTCCAGTTGGTGATGACGCCGGTGAAGATCTTGGTGATCGAGTCGCCGCTGAGGCGCAGGTTGGTGACCCGCTTGCCGCCGATCTGCAGGTTGTACATGAACGAGGTCCCGCCGGCCACGATCGGCATGTAGGCGTAACCGGTGGTGGGCACCTCGGGCACCGAACCGTCTTCGGGGGCGGCCTGGAACGGGATCTCGCTGACCGCGAAATCGACCGACTGCGAGATGAAGTCGCGGCGGCCGGCGGAGGAGCCGGTGCCGGAGTAGTTGACGGTCATGCCGTAGTTGGCCGACACGTTCTTGCGCCACTGGTCGAGGGCGTTGGAAGACCAGGTGGAGCCGGTGCCGGTGATCGGCGCGTAGGTGTCGGCACGGGCGGGAGCGGCATCCGCTCCCCCGACGACGGCGAGGGTGGCGAGCACGAGGGCGGAGAGCGCCGCGGCCAGGGTGGGGCGGATGCTGCGGCGATATTTCGGGGTCACGCGGGGTGGTCCTCTGGGGTCGGGGTGGGGGCGGATGCCGTGGGTGCGGCGGGAGCGGGTGCGGCGGGAGCGGGTGCGGCGGCGCGCGCCGGGTAGCGGCCTTCGGCGATGCGGTCGTCGAGCATCGTGATGCGCTGCAGGTCGCGCATCGACTCGGCGGTGGCGGCGCGGCGCTGGCGGTCGGAGAGCTGGCCGGGGCCCTTGCCGCCGATCATCCGGGCGACGATGAACAGGGTGAGCACGAGCAGGATGAGCACCGCCGCCGTGCCGAAGCCGCGCGCGATCATCGTGGGCTCGGGCGAGCGCACGAAGTCGAACACCTGCAGCGGCAGCGAGATCATCGGGCCGGAGAACGGGTTCACGTTCATCACGGCGGTGACGCCGGAGGTGAGCAGCACCGGTGAGGTCTCGCCGATGCCGCGGGCCGTGCCGAGGATGACGGCGGTCACGAGCCCGGAGCGGGCGGTCGGCAGCACGACGTGCCACACCGTCCGCCAGCGGGTGGTGCCGAGCGCGTAGGAGGCTTCCCGCAGGTTTCCCGGAACCAGGCGGAGCACGACATCCGAGGCACGGATGACGATCGGCAGCATCATCACGGTGATCGCCATGGCGGCGGCGAAACCCGAGCGTTGGTGGGTGACGAGCTGGATGATGGCGGCGTAGACGAAGAGGCCGGCGACGATCGAGGGCAGCGCGGTCATGGCATCCGCGATGGTGCGCACGAAGCGGGCGAAGCGGCCGCCGACCTCGTTCAGGAAGACGGCCGTGGTGATGCCGAGCGGGACGGTGATGGCCAGCGCGATGCCGATCTGGATCAGCGTGCCGACGATGGCGTGCAGGATGCCGCCGGAGGAGAGCGGATCCAGTGGGCCGGTGAGCTCCATCGTCTCGGTGAAGAAGTTGACGAAGGGCAGCGCCTCGGAGCCGCGCGTGAGCGTGTAGACCACGATGAACACGAGGGCGCCGAACAGGATGACGCCGGCGCTGACCATCAGAACGGTCGCGACGCGGTCTTTCACCTCCTGGAAATCGCTGCGCAGCGACACCAGGAGCATGTAGAACCCGAGGAAGGCCAGGAACGCCACCACGAACCAGCCGATCACGCCGGTGAGCGGGCCGATCCAGCCGAACAGAAGCGTGGAGAGCGCGAGGGCGCCGGCCAGGGCGCCCACGACGTTGAACTTCTCGTCGAGCGTGGCCGTGCGCACACCTCGGCGCGGGCCCACCTCGATCCCCTCGACGTCGGGGATGCTCGTGGGGGCCGGCTCGTCGGGGTCGCGGTCGTACTCGGGGTCGAAGTCGTCGTCGTACTCCTGCTCGAGGCCGGGGTCGTCGAGGTCGACGTCGGGGCCGGCATCCGGGGCCGTCTCGTAGATGGTGGTCATGTCAGAGGCTCTCTGCGCCGGAGCGCGACCGGGCCACGATCGACGAGGCCGTGAAGTTCACGACGAGCGTGATGAGGAAGAGCACCAGGCCCGCGGCCATCAGCGCCGAGAGGCCGAACTCGCTCGCCTCGCCGTAGCGCAGGGCGATCAGGGCCGAGACCGAGTTGGTGCCGGTCTTCAGCAGCTGCCAGTTGATGGTGAACAGGGGCGAGATGATCATGTAGACGGCGATCGTCTCGCCGAGCGCGCGGCCGAGGCCGAGCATGGTGCCGCCGATGATGCCGCCGCGGCCGAAGGGCAGCACGACCGTGCGGATCATGCCCCAGCGGGTGGCGCCGAGGGCGAAGGCGCCCTCGCGCTCGCCGATGGGGGCCTGCGAGAAGGCCTCGCGCATCACGGAGGCCTGGGTGGGTACCACCATCAGGCCCACCACGATGCCGGCGATGAAGGCGGAGCTGGTGAAGGCGCTGGCCTCGGTGAGCACCGCGCCGTCTTCGCCGGTGACCGCGAAGATCGGGATCCAGCCGAAGTACCGCGAGATCCACTCGGCGACCGGGATGATGGCGGCTTGCAGGAAGAACACGCCCCAGAGGCCGAAGACGATGCTCGGCACGGCGGCCATCAGGTCGACCAGGCTCACCAGGAACGAGCGGAGCTTTCCGCGCACCACCTCGGAGAGCAGCAGGGCGGTGCCGAGGGCGAGCGGGAAGCCGACGCAGAGAGCGATCAGCGCGATCGTCACCGTGCCGAAGAGCACGGCCGCGATGCCGAAGGTCTGGGTCTCGGGCGACCACTGCTGCTCGAACAGGAAGCCGATGCCCGCCACCGAGAGCGCGGAGCCGGCGCGGATGGAGAGGAAGAGGCCGACCGCCAGCATGATGCCGACCGTGGTGGCGCCGGCGGCGAAGGCCACCGTCTGGAACACGGTGTCGGAGGTCGAACGGCGAGACGCCAGTGAGCGAGGCCGCGGCGCACCGCTCCCGTCCCCCTCATCCGTCCCGCCGCCCGAACCTCCCGCGCCGCCCGCACCTGCGGCGCGATCGCCCTCGTGTCCGGCGTTCTCTTCGCCGGACCCGGCGATGACCTCGGTGCGCTCGAAGCCGTCGAATCCGTCTTCCAGGAAGACGTCGTCGATCGTCTGGAAGACGTCTTCATCCCTCACGAGCCCTGCACCATGCGCTGATTCTCAGCGGGCCGGATGAACGGTCGGAGTCTGCGGGATGACGGCGACGTAGCCGGGATGTGGCGGGGCGAGCGCCGGGTTCACGGGGCGTCCCCCGTTCGCGGGTGGGGGTGCCGTTCGGCGGGGTGCTCGTCCGGAAACCTCGGCAGGGTGCTCGTCCGGAACGCCCGGCGGGGTGGCCGTCCGGAACGCCCGGCGGGGTGGCCGTCCGGAACGGAGGAGTGCGTCAGCGGGGGCCGGCGGCGGGGGTGGGGGCCGGTGCCGGCGGGGTGGCGGTTGAGGTGGGGGTGGGAACCGCGGTGGCTGTGGGGGTCGGCGTGGGGTCGGGGGTCGCCGCGGGCAGCGGGCTCGCGACCACGATCGTGACCGTGCTGCCGAGCCGGGCGACGGTGCCGTGGGCCGGCAGGGTCTGCAGCACCGTGCCGGGCGGGGCCGCATCCGCTCGGCTGGTGACGACCACGTCGAAGCCCGCGGTGCGGATGCTCGTCACGGCGTCGTCCTGCGCGGCGCCTTCCACGGTGGGCACGGCGTTCGACCCCGAGGCGACCGTGAGGTCGACGACCGCGCCGGGCGCCACGGTGGTGCCGGCGGCCGGGCTCGTGGAGAGCACGGAGTCGGCCGCGCGGGGTGCGTTCTCGAGGGTGACGGCGCCCGCCGTGAGTCCGGCGGCGGCCAGCGCGGCGCGGGCCTCGGCGAGCGAGCCCTGCAGCACCGGCACGGGGACGAGCGCGGCGGCGGCCTGGGTGGGGGGCTGCGTGGCGGCCGTGGCGGGGGTGGTCGTCGTGGTCGGCTCGGCGGTGGGGGCGGCGGTCTGCTCGCTGCCGGCGGCGAAGGACGACGGGGGCACGCTTCCCGAGGCGAGCGCCCAGGCGCCGATGACGAGCAGGGCGACGACACCGACACCGCACCAGAGCGCGAGTGCGCCGCGCGCCAGCGGACCGCGGGGTGGGGCGGGGGTGCTGGCGGAGCCGCCGGTGGGACTGCCGTTCGTGGCGCCGCGGGCCGCGGGGTTCGCAGCGGCGCGGCTCGCAGCGGTGCGGCTCGCGGCGGGGTGGTTCGCGGCGGTGCGGCTCGCGGCGGGGTGGTTCGCGGCGGTGGAGCCGACCGCCGGGGCTCCGGATGCCGGGCTCCAGGCGGGGGTGCTCCTCGCACCGGCGTTGGCGGGGGCGCCGGCGGCGAGGGCGGCAGCGTGGGACGCGGCGGCTCGGCGGGACCGGGCCGTGGGCAGCACCTGCGTGGTGTCGTCGGGGCCCGGCGCGGATCCGGATCCGTCGACTGAGGCTGAGCCCGTGCCGGCTGCCCTGCCTGCGCCGGCTGCCCTGCCTGTGCCGGCAGTCCTGCCGGAACCGGCTGCCCCGGCGTACGAGCTGGGTGCGGGAAGCACCATCGTGCCGGAACCGCCGAGGGCCGAAGGCGATCCGGAACCCGGTGCCCGGCCGTCTCGGGCGAGGTCGTCTGCGGGGAGCGCGTCTGCTCCGGCGAGGTGGGTGGCCGCGGTGCGCACGGCCGCGCGCATGCGGGTGGCGTCGGGAAAGCGCTGGGCCGGATCCTTGAGCAGGGCCTTGACGACGAGGCGGTCGAGGGCGCGGGGCAGGCCCGGGCGCAGCACCGAGGGCACGGGTGGTGGCGCCTGGAGGTGCGCGAGCATCACCGCGCGGCGGGTGGAACGCACGAACGGCGGCCGCCCCACGAGCGCGAAGTAGAGAGTGGCGCCCAGCTGGTAGAGGTCGCCGCGCTCGTCGACGGGCTCGCCCCGGGCCTGCTCGGGCGACAGGTAGTTCACGTTGCCGACGACCCCGACGCGACGGGCACTCGCGGCGGAACTCACCCCGGGGCGCGCCTCGGCGCTCGACTCTGCGCTCGCCTCTGGGCTCGCCGCGCGGCTCGACTCGGTGGTCAAATCAGCGCTCGAAACGGTGCCCGCCACAGGGCTCGACTCAGCGCTCGAAACCGTGCCCGCCACGGGGCTCGACTCAGCGCTCGCCACGCGGCTCGACTCGGTGGTCGATTCAGCGCTCGAAACGGTGCTCGCCTCGGCGCGCGCCCAGCTGCTCTCCACAGGGCTCGACTCGGTGCTCGAGGGGATGTCGGCCCTGCCGTCGCGGCCGAGCACGTCGGTGCCGAGCGCGGCCCGGCCCGCGGCATCCGCGAGCCCGAAGTCGACCAGGCGCACGCCCGAGGGCCGGAGCACCCCGCGCGGGTCGCGCACGAGCATCACGTTGGCCGGCGAGACGTCGCGGTGCACCACCCCCGCCGCGTGCGCGAATTCCAGCGCACTCAGCACGCCGTCGGCCACGGCGAGCGCTTCGCCGATCGGCAGGCGCCCGCGCTGCTCGACCAGTTCGGCGAGGCTCGTGCCCGCCACGAGTTCGAGGGCGATCCAGGCCTGCGGGTCATCGGCAGGCGCCGCGCTGTCCCCACCAGCACCCGCGGTGTCTCCACCGGTGCCGGCGCTCGCCCCAGGGCCGCCCGCATCCGGGGCGTGCACGCCGTAGGCGAGCACCCCCACGATGTTCGGGTGCTGCAGCGCCTGCGCGGCGCGGGCCTCGCCGAAGAACGCCTCCCGGGCCGACACCGAGCGCGAGAGGTGTGGATGCAGGATCTTGAGCGCCACGGTCGTGCCCTCGCCCACGTCGACCGCAGTGAACACGGAGGCCGATCCCCCGCTGCCGAGCAGCTCGCCGAGGCGGTAGCGGCCCGAGATGAGACCGTCCGCGGCGTCGGGCCGCGCGCCGAGCTCAGCCATTCGCGGCCGTCGCGTATCCGTTCGCCGTGTCGGCGACCAGGTCGACGTAGCTCTGCACGTGGTTGTAGGCGAACACGGCGCTGCGCCAGGTGGCCGGGTCGCCGAGAGCGCCGTAGTGGCACAGGTAGCGCCCCGCGGCGAGTGCGGCGTCGTCGAGCTGCTGCGGATCCGCTCGCCCGTCCCCGTTGCCGTCGGCACCCCACTCGGCCCAGGTGCCCGGGATGAACTGCAGGGGTCCGGCCGCGCGGTCGCCCGTCGCGTCGCCGTCGAGCACTCCGCCGTCGCTGTCGGCGATCGCGTCGTACGCACCGCCGTCCAGGGCGGGTCCGAGGATGGGCGGCGCCGCCACACCGTCCGCGCCGATGGCCGAGCCGCCGTGCGTTCCGTGGCCGGACTCCACCCAGCCCAGCGCGGCGATCGTGTTCCAGCCGAGGCCGCAGCCGGGCTGCTCGGACTGCAGTGCGAGCGCTGCCCCCGCGTAGGAGACGAGGGCACGCACCGGGATACCCGTGGCCGTGGCTGTGCTCTGCGCCCATTCGGGCGAGACGAGGGTGACGGCGTTCCATGAGGTGCCGCGGCCTGCGGTCGAGGCTCCGGATGCGGTGCCCGGCCCGAGCGGGACGGCCGGGGTGACGGAGGTGGCGGGGGTGGCGGGGGTGGCGGGGGTGGCGGCATCCGCGGCCGAGCTCGGAACGGTGCTGCCGGGCGCCCCCGTTCCCGCCGTCCCCTCGCCCGACCCGGCACCGGTTGCTCCGAACGCTCCGGATGCGCCGGACCCACCCGCGGCGCCGGACCCGCCGGGCACGACCGCGCTGAACGGCGCCTCGGAGTATCCGGCCTCGGCGCTCGCCGACGGCGCGGCGGCCGCCGACAGCGCGCCGACGGCCAGCCACGCCGCCAGCGCCAGCATCCCGGCCACCATCACGCCGAATCCGATGCGGGCAGTCATGCCCGAACTGTCGCCGCCCCCCGTGACCGGCAGGCATCCGCCCCGTGAACCGCAGGTGTCCTCCGCCCGACTTCGCGTCGCCTCGCAGGTACCTCGCCGTCGTTTGGTCGCAGAAAAACGTCCAAAGACTCCTCTTTACACGCTTTTCTGCGACCCAACGAAGGCCCGAACGCGTTGCGGCAGGATGGAGGGATGGGCGCGACCACGGATGACACGGTGCTCGAACTGCGGGACGTGCGCTTCGTGCGCGGCGGCCGCGTGCTGCTGGATGCGATCTCGTTCGGGGTGCGGGCGGGCGAGCACTGGGCGCTGATCGGCCCGAACGGGGCCGGGAAGAGCACGATCCTGAGCCTGTGCGGAGCGGTGCAACATCCGACGAGCGGCGAGGTGCACGTGCTGGGGCACCGCATCGGGCGGGTCGAGCTGCAGCAGCTGCGGCGGTCGATCGGGCACGTGAATCCGCGGCATCCGATCACCTCGGCGCTGCCGATCCGCGACGTGGTGCTCACGGGAATCACCGGGACGGTCGAACGGATGCCGCACTGGGCGCCGACCGCCGACGACCTCGAGCGGGCCGACGGCTTCATCGCGCTGCTGGGTTTGGCCGGCAAGGCCGACGAACCGTGGACGACGCTGTCGCAGGGCGAGCGCGGCCGCACCCTGATCGCGCGGGCGCTGATGACCGACCCGCAGCTGCTGCTGCTCGACGAGCCCTCCACGGGCCTGGACGTCGCGGCCCGCGAGCAGCTGCTCGACACCCTCGACCTCGTGCGGGAGGCGCATCCGGAGCTCGCGTCGGTGCTCGTGACGCATCACCTCGAGGAGCTGCCGAGCAGCACCACGCACGCCCTCCTGATCGCCGAGGGCCGCATCACCGCGATCGGCCCCGCCGCCGAGGTGCTGACGACCGAGGCCGTGAGTGCGTGCTTCGCGCACCCGATCGCGATCGAGCACGCGCACGGCCGCTGGCACGCCCGCTCGGTCGCGCACGAGCGCCGGTAGCACGCGAGCGCGCCGCCTCCGCCGCCCGCGCCGCGGTCGGTCCTGGTACGGGCCCTGGCACTCGGCCGGGCCCTGGCACTGGCCCCGGCCCTGGAGCCACCCTTCCCACCACCGCGACTTGACGCTAGTTGCGCGTTTTCGCCCCGACATGACACAAGTTGTGGCAAGTCGCGGGCGGATCGACGCGGGCGCACAGGATGCGGGCAGGCCTGCAGGCGGGCGAGTCGCGGCGAGCGGGTCGCGGCGAGCGGGTCGCGGCGGGCGGGTCGCGGCGCGCGGCTTCAGGCCCGGGCGGGGGCAGGGACGTCGGCGTGGGCGTGGGCGTGCGATCGGATGCGCGCGAGGTAGTGGCGCTGCGGGGCGTGGCGGATCCGCGCGGGCAGCACCCGGTACACGGGAGCCGCCACCCGCACCAGGCGGCGGAAGCGGCGTTCGCGGGCGGGCGTCCACGAGAAGCCGTACTGAGCGCGCAGCGACTCCGGCAGCAACGCCACCGTCACGAAGCGGGCGAGCGGCATGCCCGCGCGGATGGCGAGCGGCGCGTTCTCGGCGCGCAGCAGCGTGTCGGCCACATCCTGAACCGTGGCGTCGACGTGCAGCCGCTCGAGCATCCCGCTCCAGTACGCGCGGAACGCGGCCCGATCGGCGGGCCACAGCTCCTCGGGCATCTGCAGGGCCGTGCCCAGGAGCGCGTATTCGCGGTAGACGCGTTCGGCGTCGCCGGGTGCGAGCGGTCCGTGCACGAGTTCGTACACGGTGACGGCGGTCTCGTAGAGGGTGGCAGCCACCCAGAGCTGCAGCTCGGGGTCGCGGGCGTCGTACTGCGGGTCGCCCGACGGCGATGCGTCTCCGGATGCGGCGGATCGCGTGGTTCCGGATGCGCCGGCACTCCCAGCTCCGGACGCGGCAGACGGCGCCGACCCGGTTGCAGCGGCGCACCCGACCCCGGATGCCGCGGACGGCCCAGCCCAGGGTGCAGCGGTGCTCTCGGCACGCGATGCGGCGCCGGGCCCAGCTACGGATGCAGCGTCCCCCTCCGCTGCACCGGGCGGAGCGGCGGGCGCGTCTCCCGCCGGCGCATCGCGCGGCGCACCGGCGGGCGGATTGCGCACCGGGCGGTGGGCGCGGTTCACCGCCGCGCGCATGATCCGCGCCTCCTCCTCGGTGCCGCCGGAGAGCGCGTAGATGTAGCTGAGGGTGGCGTTCAGTCGCTTCATCGGCTGCGCGGCGAAGTCGCTGTGCCGCGCGACGCCGTACCCCACCTCGGGCAGCGCGATCTGCAGCAGGATCGCTCGCCCCGCGCCCGCGAGCAGCACGCTCTCCGGAGCGATCTCGGCGAGGCTCGACATGCTCCCGACGCTAGCACCGCGGCCTGGACACCCGATGCGGGATGCCGCGATCGCAGTGGCACGCACGAAGCCCGAAGCGGTCCTACCCTGGAGGGATGACGCAGCATCCGGAGCCCTCCGCCGAGTCGCCGGAGCAGCGCGTGTGGGACGTGATCGTGGTCGGCGCCGGTCCCGCCGGCACGACGGCCGCCCGCCGCGCGGCCGAGGGCGGTGCCTCGGTGCTCCTGCTCGACCGCGCCGCCTTCCCGCGCTACAAGACCTGCGGCGGGGGGCTCCTCGGCGAATCGCTCGCGCTCATCCCGGAGGTCGCCCGCGCCACCGTCGAGTCCCGCGTGCGCGAGACGGTCTTCACCGACCGGTTCCGACGCCGTTTCGTGCTGGACCGCCCCCAGCCCTACCTGGCGATGGTGCGCCGCTCCGAGTTCGACCAGGCGCTGGCCCGCGCCGCCCAGGATGCCGGGGTGCGGTTCGCCGACGGCGTGACCGTGCGCTCGGTGACGGCGACGGATGCCGCCCCAGCACCGTCGCCCGGCGTGCCCGCCGCCCCTTCCGCGCCCACCGCCCCCGCCGCCCCCACCGCCCCCGCCGACCCCTCCGCACTCACCGCCCCCACAGGCCCCTCCGCCCCCACCGCCCCCAAGGCCCCGGGCATCGCGGCCGCCCCAGCACCGTCGCCCGGCGTGCCCGCCGCCCCTTCCGCGCCCACCGCCCCCGCCGCCCCCACCGCCCCCGCCGACCCCTCCGCACTCACCGCCCCCACAGGCCCCTCCGCCCCCACCGCCCCCAAGGCCCCGGGCATCGCGGCCGCCCCAGCACCGTCGCCCGGCGTGCCCGCCGCCCCTTCCGCGCCCACCGCCCCCCCAGGCCCCACCGCCCCTACGGCCCCGGGCATCGCGGCCGCCCCAGCACCGGCGTCCGGCGTGCCCGCCGCCCTTGCCGCGCCCACCGCCCCCACCGCCCCCACGGCCCCGGGCATCGCGGCCGCCCCAGCACCGTCGCCCGGCGTGCCCGCCGCCCCTTCCGCGCCCACCGCCCCCACAGGCCCCACCGCCCCTACGGCCCCGGGCATCGCGGCCGCCCCCTCCGCCCCCACCACCCCGGGTATCGCCGCCGACCCGGGCGGCGCGGCCGAGGCCCTCGTGACCCTCGTCACCTCGGCCGGAACCCTGCGCGCCCGCGTCGTGATCGGCGCCGACGGCACGGGCGGCCGCATCGGGCGCTACGTCGGCGTGCAGCCCGGCGGCATCGACCTCGGCCTCGAAGACGAGGTGCGGATGCCGGCCGGTGCCGCCGCGGCATCCTGGCGCGATCGCGTGCTGCTCGACTGGGGTGGCGACGCGGGCAGCTACGCCTGGGTGTTCCCGAAGCAGGACTCGCTGACCGTCGGGGTCATCCAGCGCAAAGGCGCCCCCGACCAGACGCGCGACTACCTCGCCGCCTGGCGCCGCCACCTCGGGCTGACCGAGACCGACGCCGAGACACTGCACTCCTCAGGCCACCTCACGCAGTGGCGCCGACCCGGCTCGCCGCTGCGCCGAGGCGCGGTGCTCGTCGCCGGTGATGCCGCGGGTCTGCTCGAGCCGTGGACCCGCGAGGGCATCTCCTTCGCCCTCCGCTCCGGCGCCTGGGCCGGCGAGGCCGCGGCCCGCGCGGTGGCGGCGCTGAGGTCGGACGACACGGCGACGGACGACGCGGCCACGGCCGCGGGCGCAGCGCTCCGGTCCGCCGCCTTCGACGCCGAACTCGACACCTACCGCACCCGCGTCGAAGCCGTACTGGAGCCGGAACAGGTGGCGGGAGCCCTCATCCTGAGCGCCTTCGAGCGCCACCGCGGACTCGTGCACACGCTGCTGCGCACCCCCGTCGGCGCCCGCTACTTCGTGCGCTTCTGCCGCGGCGAGACCACGCTCGCGCGGGTCGCCCGTCACCGCGCCGTTCGACGCGTCGTCCGGATGCTCGGCACCACGCCCCCGCGACGCCGCGACCGCGCGCTCCCCCCGCTGATCACGCACGCCCCACCGCGCGAACCAGCCGCGCCGTTCGACGCGTCGCCCGGATGCTCGGCACCACGCCCCCGCGACGCCGCGACCGCGCGCTCCCCCCGCTGATCACGCACGCCCCACCGCGCGAACCAGCCGCGCCGTTCGACGCGTCGTCCGGATGCTCGGCACCACGACCCCGCGACGTCGCGACCGCGCGCTCCCCCGCTGATCACGCACGCCCCACCGCGCGAACCAGCCGCGCCGTTCGACGCGTCGTCCGGATGCTCGGCACCACGCCCCCGCGACGCCGCGACCGCGCGCTCCCCCCGCTGATCACGCACGCCCCACCGCGCGAACCAGCCGCGCCGTTCGACGCGTCGTCCGGATGCTCGGCACCACGCCCCCGCGACGCCGCGACCGCGCGCTCCCCCCGCTGATCACGCACGCCCCACCGCGCGAACCAGCGGCGGCGCGCAGCAGCGGCACGCGCTAGCGCGGCACGATCGACAGCGTCGGTGCGGAAGGCGCCGCCCCGGAGGACGTGAGCTGCACGCCCGCCGTCACAGCCTGCCCGGGAGTCACGGACGCGGCCCAGTCGGCGCCCGTGCACGTCACGGTGCCCGAGGCCACCGTGCAGTCCATGCCCCAGGCGTTCACCACGCCGGTGGCGGCGGGGTCGGGCCAGGAGGCGGTCCAGCCGGCCGCCGATCCGCCGCGGTTGGACACCGTCAGCTCCGTCACGGAACCGCCCGGCCACTCGCTCTGCAGGTCCCACTCGGCCGAGAGCTCCGCGAGGGCGCCGGTCTCACCGGGCACGACGATCGGTCCGGGGTTGCGCGAGGAGGCCGATCCGGAGATCTTCGTCGGAGCGCCCGACGTGCCCGGCGTCGGCACCGGCGAGCCTGAGGGCGAGGGCGAGGGCGGCCCGACCGACGGCGAGGGCGAAGGCACCGGCGTCGCGGACGGCACCGGATCGGGCGACGGCACCGGCACCGCCGAGTGCGGCGCCACCGCGCTCCCCGCCCCCAGGAGCGGTGCGAGCGCCGCCACCTTCTCCGCCTGCGGCGTCACCCAGTCGTCTTGCACGATGCCGCCGGTGTCACCGCTGTTCGGGTTGAACGACCAGTACGAGAAGCTGATACCTGTGGTCGCCAGGTACGACACGATCGTCTCGAACCAGGCGCGATCCTGATCGCTCTGCAGCTTCGAGCCGAACTCGCCGAGCAGCACCGGCGCGATGTCTTGCTTCGCCAGGTAGCCCCAGTTCCCGTCCCACACCCCGGGCAGGTTCGCCGGGTAGTCGGCGGCCGTGAACCAGCTCTGCGCGTAGATCGACGCCGGGTAGTCGTGCGGCGAATACACCACCCGGTCGGGCACCGCCAGCGAGACCGGCGCCGAGCCGGCATCCGCGAGCCCGCCGCCCCACCAGGTGGACGAGCCGTCGCCCTGCTTCTCGACGCCCTCGACGATGATCAGCAGCTCCGGGTCGACGGCGAGCACCGCGTCGCCGGCCCGGGTCGCCGCGGCCTGCCAGTCGGTGGCCGGATCGCCGCAGCCCCAGCAGGCCTCGCCGTGCGGCTCGTTGTGCAGGTCGAACCCGATCACGGCCGGCTCGGCGGCGTAGCGGGCCGCCAGCATCCTCCAGTCGGCGATCCAGGTGGATTCGGGGTATTGCGCGGTGTACCAGAGCGCCGATTGCGCCCCCGAGTCGGGGCGGTGCCGGTCGAGGATGACGCTCAGCCCGTACGACTTCGCGGTCTGCACGACGGTGTCCATCAGCTGCAGCGGCGTGAGGTCGGCCAGGCCCGGGTTCAGGGCGGCGTTGATCGAGTTGCTGGCGGTGGCCGAGAGGCACTCGTTCGAATACGGCAGGCGGATGGTGTTGAACCCCATCGACGCGATCTGCGCCAGCCCCTGGTCGAGCGAGATCGACCACAGCCCGTGCGGGGCGCAGTTGCCCGTCTCCATGCCGAACCAGGCGATCGCCTTGATGACGTAGGGCGACCCGTCGGCCGTCTCGATGGTGGCGCCGTCGGTGTGCAGCCGGCCCGGCAGGCTCGCCGAGAGGTCGGTACCCGGTACGGCGGCTCCGGTGCCGGGTGCGGTGCCGGTGGCGGCCGGATCGGGCGCGGTCGCTCCCGGAGCCGAGGTCGAGGGGGCGTCTCCCGCCTGTCCCGAACCCGGCTGCCCCGAACCCGCCTGCCCGGAACCCGACTGCCCGATGGGGGCGTCGCTCGCGACCCCGGTGTGGCGTGGCGCGGGGATCGGCGTCGGCACCGGCGCGGCGGCCACCAGGCCCACCAGCAGCGCGAATGCGGCGGCGGCCGACGCGATGCCGCGAGCGGCGCCCCAGAGCCTGCCTGCCACCCTCGTCCTGCCTTCGTTCCCGTGGTCGTTTCCGAACCCTAACACCCTGCCGCGACATCGAGCTCCCGGCACCTGCCGCCAGGCCGGGCCGGGGCGCCGGGCCGCACGGTGGTTAGACTCGCGCTGTGCTCCTGCTGGCCGACCTGGACAACACCCTCATCGACCGGGACCGCGCGTTCCGCACCTGGGCCCGGGAGTTCGCCGCCGAGATCTCCAGCGGCGCCGGCACCGCCGCCTGCGAGGCGGCCGCCCACTGGCTGATCGAGGCCGACGCGAGCGGCTACGCCCCGCGCCCGGAACTGGCCGAACGCATCCGTGCCCGATTCGGTCTGCACGACCCCGTCGAGGCCGTGCTCGAGCGGCTGCTCCTCGGGATCCTCCCCCACATCGACTTCTACCCCGGCGTGCAGCAGCGCCTCGTCGAGCTCAAGGCCCGCGGATCGGCGCTCGTGATCGTGACCAACGGCCTCGTCCGGCAGCAGTCCCGCAAGCTCGCGCAGACCGGGCTCGACGAACTCGCCGACGCCTGCCTCATCTCCGAGGCGGTGGGCGCGAAGAAGCCCGATCCACGGATCTTCGCCCAGGCGCTTGCCGCCGCACCCCGCTCGGGCGAGGTGTGGATGATCGGCGACCACCCGGTCGCCAACATCGCGGGAGGGCGCGCCGCGGGCCTCTCGACCGCGTGGATCAGCCACGGCCGCGCCTGGCCGGAATCCTGGCGGCCCACGCTGACGGCCACCACCCCCACCGAGGCGCTCGACCTCCTCGCCGCCCGGAGCTGACGGCCCCCACCGCGATCGCACCACAGGGGCGCACCCCGGCGGCCGGTGGCACGATGGAGGGCATGTCCCGCTTCGACGACAGCAGCACCGCCCTCTCGTTCGGCAAGGCCGCGGAGGCCTACGAGCGGGGCCGCCCCGGCTACCCCGACGACGCGGTGGAGTGGATCCTGTCGCAGGCGCACACCGACGGCCGCCAGCCCGACGTGATCGACCTCGGCGCCGGCACGGGCAAGTTCACGGCCTCGCTGGCGGAGCGGCCCGCCCGGGTCACCGCCGTCGAACCCGATCCGGCCATGCGCGAACGACTCGCCGCCCGCCTTCCCACGGTGACCGCGCTCGACGGATCCGCCGAACGGATCCCCGTGGACGACGCCTCCGCCGACCTGGTCACGATGGCCCAGGCCTGGCACTGGGTCGACGTGCCGACCGCCTCCCGCGAGGTGGCCCGCGTGCTCCGCCCCGACGGTGCGCTCGCGCTGATCTGGAACGTGCGCGACGAGTCCGTCGGCTGGGTCGCCGCGCTCACCGGCGTGATCGGCGCCTCGATCGCCGAGGAGTACGAGACCGTCACCCCACCGCTCGGCGCGCCGCTCGAGCGCACCGCCCACGCCGAGTTCTCCTGGACGAACGAGCTCGATCACGACGCGCTCGTGGCCATGGTCGCTTCCCGCAGCTACGTCATAGCGATGACCGCGCCCGAGCGTGCCGAGCTCTTCGCCCGCCTCGACGACCTCCTGCGCACACATCCCGACCTCGCCGGCCGCACGAGGTTCGAGCTGCCCTACCTCACCCGGGTCACGATCGCCCGCGCCCGCTCCGGCGCGGAGTAGCATCGAAAGGGTGCCCACGATCAGCCTGCAACGCCCCGCGCGGCACACCGTGCTCCGCTCCTTCGCAGGGCACCTCAAGGGTGCTCCGGATGCCGCCTTCCGCCGCCTGGTCGAACGCCTGAGCGCCGAGACGCCCGCGGAGTCCCTGCTGGTCGACGAGGCCGCTCGCACCGCGATCGTGCAGGGCGGGTGGTGGTACCGCGGCGAGTACACGGTGCGCGACGCCGACGACGGCATGCTGATCGAGGGGACGCTGGTCGAGTACGAGATCGTGAACGTGGCCACGACCGCACACTGGGCGGGCCCGATCGCGGGCCGCTCGGCCATTCGGGATGCTCCGCGCACCTTCCAGGCCCTTCTGACGGCGATCGCGTGAGCGGCGGCACCAGCGGGAGCAGCGGCGGCGAGAGCGGCAGCAGCACCGGCGGCAGCGGCGGCGCGAGCGGCAGCGGCACCGGCGGCAGCGGCGGCAAGAGCGGCAGCGGCACCGGCGGCAGCGGCGGCGGCACCAGCGCCTCCTCCCGTCGAGACGGCGTCGGCCTCCGCTCCGAGCGCGGCCCGATCCTCGGCGCCCTCATGCTCTCCACCGGCCTGGTGGCCATCGACGCCACCATCCTCGCCACGGCCGTCCCCTCCATCGTCGACGACCTCGGTGGCTTCGCCTCGTTCCCCTGGCTGTTCTCCATCTACCTGCTCTCCCAGGCCGTCTCCGTCCCCATCTACGCCAAGCTCTCCGACAGCCTCGGCCGCAAGCCCATCATCCTGATCGGCATCGGGCTGTTCCTGGCCGGCTCGGTGCTCTGCGGCCTGGCCTGGAGCATGCCCGCCCTGATCGCCTTCCGCGCCCTGCAGGGCTTCGGCGCCGGAGCCGTGCAACCGATGGCGATCACCATCGCCGGCGACATCTACAGCGTCGTCGAGCGCGCCAAGGTGCAGGGCTACATCGCGAGCGTCTGGGCGATCTCCTCGGTGATCGGCCCCACCCTCGGCGGCGTGTTCAGCGAGTTCCTCAGCTGGCGCTTCATCTTCTTCGTCAACGTACCGCTGTGCCTCCTGGCGGGCTGGATGCTGCTGCGCCGCTTCCACGAGAAGGTCGAGCGGCAGCGGCACACCATCGACTACGCGGGTGCGGTGCTGCTCGCCGTGGGCATGAGCGCCGTCATCCTGGGTCTGCTGGAGGGTGGCCAGGCCTGGCCGTGGGCCTCCCTCCCGGGAGTCGGGGTGTTCGTGCTGGGCGGCCTCGCCCTGGTGGCGTTCGTGCTGGTGGAACGGCGGGCCGCGGAGCCGATCCTGCCGCTCTGGGTGTTCTCGAAGCGGCTGCTGCTCACCACCACCCTGCTGAGTCTCGGCATCGGCGCCATGGTCACCGGGCTCACCTCCTACGTGCCGACCTTCCTCGAGGGCGCGCTCGGCGTCACCCCGCTGCTCTCGGGGCTCGCGCTGGCCGCGCTCACGCTCGGCTGGCCGGTGAGCGCTTCGCAGTCCGGCCGCATCTACACCCGCCTCGGCTTCCGCAGCACGGTGCTGATCGGCATCGCACTGGCCGTGGGCGGCACCGTCGCGCTGGCGGTGACCGCCGGCACCCCCTCGGTGATCACGGTGGCGATCTGCTGCTTCGTGATCGGCGCCGGGTTCGGCTTCGTGGCCTCCCCCGGCATCATCGCGGCCCAGTCGAGCGTGCCCTGGAACGAACGCGGCGTGGTGACCGGCGCCAACCTGTTCGCGCGCTCGATCGGCAGCGCGGTGGGCGTGGCCGTGTTCGGCGCCATCGCGAACGGCATCCTGGCCGCCAGCACGGATGACCCGTCCGGCGGTGTGCCCGACCTCGACCTGCTGAGTCCCGAGGCCATCATCGCCGCCGCCGGCGCCGTGTTCGTGTCCGTCGCCGTCTGCGCGGTGCTCTCGATCGCGGCGGCGGTGCTGATGCCGAAGGCGCACGTGGAAGACCTCGAGTTCAGCGACTGACCCCGTCGCGGCATCCGTGCACCATCCGTGCACCGAGGGCGAGGGCACGGAAGGCGAAGGCACCGTGACCGGCGGTGACGGTATCGTGGCCTCATGCCGGACCCGTCCGCCCCGCCCGCGCGCCGCCGCTTCTCGCTGAACGCCGTCTTCGACAACCTCTTCTTCGTCGTGGCCGGCGCCTCATCGGTGTGGCTGGCCTACCTGGTGCTCTCCGAGGGCTTCACCGCCGGCTGGGCGCAGCTGTGGTTCTACATCGTGTTCTGGGTGCTCGTGGCCTACATCGCGCTCCCCCGACTGCACCGCATCCTCACCAACATCTACGTGCCGAACTACTTCATCGGCCGCACCCGCACGAGCGACGGGCTGCTCGGCGACCCGGTGAACCTGGGCCTGCTCGGCACCGAGGAGCAGCTGCACACGGCCATGCTCGCAGCGGGCTGGACGCGGGCCGACGACCTCACCCTGCGCAGCGCGAGCAGGATCGTCGCCTCCACCGTGCTCCGCCGCAGCTACAACGAGGCGCCGGTGAGCCCGCTGATGCTGTTCGGCCGCAATCAGGACTTCGCCTACCAGCAGGAGGTGAAGGGCAACCCGGCCAAGCGCCACCACGTGCGCTTCTGGCGCTGCCCCGAGGGCTGGCTGCTGCCCGGCGGCCACTCCACCGACTGGCTGGCGGCCGGCACCTACGACCGCGCCGTGGGCTTCTCGCTGTTCACCCTGCAGATCACGCACAAGATCGACGAGAACACCGACGTGGAGCGCGATCACATCGTGACGACGGTGACGGATGCCGATCCGCTCGCCACGGTCACGGTGCTGCGCGACTTCGCCACCGGGTACCACTCCCGCAACGGCGGCGGCGACACCATCGTGACCGACGGCGACCTGCCCATCATCGACCTGCGCGCGATCACCCCGACGGATGCCGCGTACCGCGAGAGCGCCGCACCGGTGCCGACCCCGCACACCGCGGCCTCGGCCTCGCCGTCGGGTGCGCTGCTCGCCTCGGACGACGCCTCCCCGCTCGCGCAGAAGGCCGTCAGGCGACCGGCCCCCACCGTCTTCGGCGCCGCCGTGGTGCTCGTGCGCGCCTTCACGCCGCTGCTTCTGATCGCCGCCGTGCTGCTGGACTGGAACACGGTGCGCGACGCGATCACGATCGACGACGGCGAACCCCTGCTGACGGACGCGATGGACGGCCGCGACGCCACCCTCTGGATCCTGATCGCCTTCGCCGCGGCCTTCGCGCTGGCCGAGGTGCTGTTCGGGCTGTTCGTCTTCTTCGGCAGCAACGTGGCGCGCATCTCGGTGATGACCTTCAGCACGATCAACCTGATCATCGCCGGTTTCGACCACTTCAGCGGCCACCAGGCGATCACCCTCGGCACGAACCTCGTGGGGGTGTCGCTGGACATCCTCATCCTGATCGCACTCTCCAGCAGCCGGGCGCGCGACTTCGCCCGCCGCCCGCGCGACAAGAAAGCCAGCCGCGCGGCCGTGTGAACGACCTCGCGGCTGGCGAGTGGATGGCGGGCGTGCCCGTGGGGAAAGCGGTCAGGCCGCGATCATCGTGAGGCTCATGCCCGCGATCGAGACGGCGACGACGGCGCTGACGATGGCGACGTTGGAGAGCAGCCCGTCGGGGAGACGGCGGCGGGCGACGCCCTGCAGAACGGCATTCATCGCCTGGGTGCGGTCGCTGAACGTGCCCAGGTCTTCGCCGCGCGATCCGCTGGCCAGGAAGTGGCCGTCGCCGTACTCGACCATGCCGGCGTACTCGCCTTCGCGGTAGGCGATCCACAGCTGCGACTCCGGGTTCGACCAGGTCAGCGGACGGGAGGTGAGGTGATCTGTTGCGATGCGATCCGGGGAGATCTCGGTGACGAGAGCCATCTCATGTCCTTCCACGTGGCTGACTAGTTGTTAGAAAGACTAGCCAATAAAGTTAATGCTCGCGTAGGGGTTGCACCGGGTGTCGCAAAGCGCTAGGACGATTGCTGCGCAGGCTCCTCCGGCACGTTCGAGGCGGGAACCCGCACGGTCAGTCCGCCCTCGTCGATCCAGGTCTTGAGCGACACGGCCTGTCCCACACCGTCGCCGTCCAGCTCGATCTCCTCGGGGCGCGAGAGCCGCAGCACGAGCTCACGACCCGTGAGGTAGTTGAGCGCACGCACCTCCTTGGTGAGCCCCATCAGCTTGCGGCCGGCCACGGTGCGGCGCAGCACGCCGTTCTCCCAGAAGATCTTGACCATGATCTGCACCCAGCCGATGAACCCCTCCGGCCGCAGGATGACGATGTCGAACCGGCCGTCGTCGACGGCCGCATCCGGAAGCAGCAGGATGTTCGCGGGCAGCGAGCCGCAGTTGCCGATCATGATGGTGTGCGCCCGCACCGAGCGGTTGCCCTTCTGGTCGAGGTTGTAGCGGATGCGCAGCTGGTTCTTGTCGCGCAGCACCTGCCCGATCGCCTTGACGTACGCCAGCCAGCCCACCTTCGCCTTGAGCTCGTCGTCGGTGGCCGCGAGCATCTTGGCGTCGAGGCCGAGGCCCGCCATCACCAGGTAGGCGTGCTTCGTGACGGAGTCGTCCTGGTGCCGGATGCGGATGAGTCCGAGGTCGATCGCGCGGTCTTCGCCGCGGAACGCCGTCTCGAGGGCGTTGGGCACGTCGTCGAGCGTGAGATCGAGGTTGCGCGCCAGCAGGTTGCCGGTTCCCGAAGGCAGCAGGGCGAGCGGCACGTCCGACTCGTGCAGGGCCTCGGCCACGATGCGCACGGTGCCGTCGCCCCCGGCGGCGATCACGAGGTCGACCTTCTGCTTCAGGGCCTCGACGGTCTGGCCGGCACCCGGGTCGTCCTCCGTGGTCTCCAGCCAGAGGGTCTCACCCCAGCCGGCCTCCTGCTCTTCGTAGGCGACGGCGGTCTTGAGCGCCTCGAGATCGACCTTCATCGGGTTGTACACGAGTGCGGCGCGGCGGGGTGTGGGCATGTTCGCGACGGTATCAGGGCAGCGCCACCCCCGCCCGTTCTGCCGACGCGGCGCCCGACGGGCGGTCGCGCTCGGCGAGCCGGGCGAAGACTCCGTCGTGTCGGACGGTTCGCTCACCTAGGGTGAGTTCGGTGGACAGCACAGCAGGGGGCTCGGCGCGGCGGCGCGGGGTGGTCGTCGCGCTGCTGGCGGGCTTCGTGGTGCTCGTCGTCGCCGCCGTCGTGGGCGGCGTCGCACTGGGTGGCGGGTGGATGTCGCAGACCGCCGCCGAGGCCGAGAGCACCGCTGGTGGCGCCTCCGGCGCACTCGCCGAACCCGACCCGGCCGAAGCCTCCTCCGCCCCGGCCGAACCGGACCCGGCGGACGCGGCGAACGCGGCCACTCCCACGGCGGGCGCGGGCACGGGCACGACGGCCGGGGTCGGCGCGGCACCGCTCGCGAGCCTGCCCGATCCGGCCTGGGCCGCGGATGTCGCCCTGGCCACGGGAATCCCCATCCGGGCCTTGCTCGCCTACGCGGGCGCCGAGATCCGCCTGCGCGAGGAGCAGCCGACGTGCCACCTCTCGTGGAACACGCTGGCGGCGATCGGTTTCGTGGAGTCCGAGCACGGCACGCTGTACGGTGGCGCGATCGGCGACGACGGCCGGGCCGACCCGCCGATCATCGGGATCGCCCTGAACGGAGACGGCGTGGACGCGATCGCCGACACCGAGCGCGGCGCCCTGGACGGCGATGCGGTGTGGGATCGGGCGGTGGGGCCGATGCAGTTCCTGCCCTCGACGTGGGAATCCGCCGCGGCGGACGGCGACGGTGACGGCATCCGCGACCCGCACGACATCGACGACGCCGCGCTGGCCGCCGGCCGCTACCTCTGCGTCGGCGGCGTCGATCTCCGCGACGACGCGGCCTGGGTCGCCGCGGTCGTCTCCTACAACTCCTCGATCGATTACAACAACCGGGTCGCGAGCGCGGCAGACGTCTACGCGGCATCGTCCACGGCGGCGTCGGCCGACTGACGCCGCGAGGGCCTCGCGAGGGCCTCAGGCCAGTGCGGGGAACTCCGGCCCGAACAGCGCCTCGAGAAAACCCGCGGTGCGCGCCTGGTCGCCGTCCATGAAGGCGTTCACGGCCGAGCGCGCACTCGACGCCGCCCGCTCGATCGGGAACTGCGCCTCCAGGGCCCGCCCGATCGAGGCGGCGGGTCGCACCGCCTGCACCTGGCTGGGACTGCTCGGATCCGGAGCCGGCACGAGTCCGTCGGCGGCGAGCGCCTCCCAGATCCAGCAGACGTCCCAGAGCAGGCTGAACGAGCGCTGCTGCAGAGCCTGACGGATGGCCAGCGTCTCGAGGTAGTACGACGAGACCGGCACCGACTGGCGGTGCTTCCAGGCGAGCAGCAGCCGGATGAGGGCGCGCACCGATCCGTCGTCGTCGATACGGTCGAGCAGCACGGCGCGGGCGGCCGGGCGGTGGCGCACCCAGCGGTGGGCGGCATCCGCCACCCAGAGAGTGTCGGCGGGGCCGGCGGACGATGCCCGAGCCGACGCACCCGCCCCGGTCGCGGCCGCCTCGAAGGCGGGGATCAGCCGGATGCCGGGGGCCCCGATCCGCTCGACCACGAGCGAATCGCCGCCGAGCACCCGCGAGGTCGCGACCACCGAGGGCACCGCCTCGGCGGGCAGAGCGGCGCGCAGCAGGTCGACGGCCCGGGCGACGCCGCGCGGGCGAGGGCCGGCGAGCACCACGATCACGTCGACGAGACTGTGCAGGCGCACGGCCGTGCCGTGGGCGAAGGATCCGGCGTCGACGGTGTGCAGCACCCGCCCGTCGTCGCCCAGCGCCTGCAGCACGGTACGGCGCAGGTCGTGCGCCTCGACCAACTCGCCGGGCGCCGGCCGGAGCGCGGCGTCGTACCGGGCGAACGCCTCGGCGATCTCATCGGGCACGCGCGCACCTCCCGCCGACTCCGGAGCGACCTGAGGCCGAATCTACTCCTGCGGACGCCGTGGGGTCAGCAGCACAGACGCCGAACGGCCGGCAGCACAGACGCCGAACGGCCGGCAAACAGAGCGCCGCGGGCTCAGCGCTTCTTGCGCCGCGCGGTCTTGGCGTGCTGCTGGTCGGCCAGCTCCCACAGGTCGATCTCCCGCAGGCGTCGCATCCGCCCCTCGCGCTCGGCGAGGTAGCGCTCGTCGACCACGACCTGCTCGGCGGCGCCGGTGACGTCCAGGCGCGCCGCGACCTCCCGGCTGATCTCCTCCCAGGCGCGCAGCCGGGCGTCTTCGACCAGTTCGGCGACCCGCTCCGGATCGTCGGCGTCGGCCCGGGACTGCGCGGCCACGGCCTCGTAGACGCGGCGCCGGGCGGTGAGCAGGGCGAGATCGCGGGCCTTGTAGTCGTGTTCGTGCCGCGCCGCACCGTGGGCCGATCCGACGCTCTCGCTCACGTCTTCGGCGTGCTCGATGTTGCGATCCTGCTCGCGCGCGATCTCCTCCAGCTCCTCGCGGGCCATCACGGCCGCGGTCGCCGTGTCGAAGGGCAGGTCGTCGCGCAGGGCGGCGACGATGAGGCGGTTCTTCAGGGCGAGCACCACCGAGAAGCGGGCGATCGAGAGACCATCGGCGATCGCGGCCTCGAGTTCGTGCGGCGGCAGCGGCTTCGCCTGGATCTCCTCGCCCGTGCCGAGCCAGCGAGGCGCCTTCGACTTCGACTTGGACTTCTTCGCCTTCTTGCCCTTCTCGTCCTTCTTAGCCACGGTGCGCCTCCACGGGCATCAGGATAGCCGTTCCGCCGACGGCTGCGGCCCGGCGGTCGCACACAGGCGCCTGCGCACCCAGTCCGAGGCATCCGCGGGCCGCAACCGGCCCTGCAGCACCAGGCGCGAGAACTCGATCGCGGCGTCGCTGAGCCGCCCGTCGGCGGTGTCGGGCCGGTCGCGGCCGATGTGAATGGAGCCCCAGCGCGCGAGGCGGGGGCCGATGCGGGCCGTCACGGCCACGATCCCGCCGAAGTGCCGCGCCTGGCCGCGCGTGCTGTCGTCGAAGGGCCCGGCGAAGCCGGTGCCGGGGAGGTGATTGCGGCCGCCGCGGATGGCGTCCCAAGCCCAGAGCGGGCCGAGCCGGATGCCCGCGGTCTGCCGGCCCACCTCGCGCAGGTAACCGCGCGGGGTGCGCTCGCGGGCGTCCGGCGCGCTGACGAGACGCTCCAGGAGCGAGCAGAGTTCGGCACAGGCATCCACCCCTCGAGCGTAACCCTCCGCCCCTCGGAGGCCGCAGAGTCCGGGGCCGGCAACTTTCACATTGAGAAAACTTTCGCGGTATGCAAGTATTACTCCGTGCCGATCCTCGAGTCCCCCCTCTCGCCCGACGCGCCCATCACGGGTGCGGATGCGGCTGCGGGCACGGATGCCGGCGCAGGGCCGGGTGCGGGTGCGGTCACGGGCCTGCGCGAACGCAAGAAGCGCGAGACCGCGACGGCGATCGAGCGGGCCGCGGTCGACCTCGTCTCCCGCTTCGGCCTCACCGAGGTCACGGTCGAGGCCATCAGCGCCCAGGCCGGCGTGACGAGCCGCACCTTCTTCAACTACTACGCGAGCAAAGAGGATGCGGTGCTCGGCCACTCGCGGATGTTCCCGCCGCCGAGCCTGCAGCGCCTGGAATACCAGCCCGACGTCTCGATCCTGGATGCGGTGATCGATGCGCTCCGCGACGAGTTCGCGGTGTTCGACCTGGGCTCGAAGGAGGTCCAGGAGAAGCGGCGCGCGATCCTGGTGGCCCATCCGAATCTGCTCGTCTCCAGCTTCCAGGCCCTCGACGGCATCGAGGCCGACTTCGCCCGCCAGATCGAGCGGCTGCTCGGCGACGAGGGCGTCGTGCCGGCGGCCGAGCGCGCGCAGGAGGCCTGGGCGCTCGTGATGCTCGTCGGTGGCGTGCTGCGACTGGCGATGCACTCGTGGAGCCAGGAGGAGCACTCCGGCCATCCGCTCTCCACCCACATCGACACCGCCCGCACCACCCTGCTCACCGCCGCGCGGCGCCGCTAGACCGCGCGGCGGCGCCATCCGTCTCCTGCTCCATCGACCGCACTCCGCTCCTCCGCCCTTCCGCTCCTCAGCTCCTCCGCCCGCCCGCTCGTCCGCACTTCCGCTCTTCCCCATTCGTCTCCCCCGAACCGATCGAGGACACCCGCTCATGACGACTTCCACCACCGACGCGGCTGCCGCAGCCGCCCCCGAACCCGCAGACTCCGCCACCGGCGCCCCGCCGCCCGTGCTCACCAAGCGCCGGGTCAACCTGATCTTCGGCGCCCTGATGGTGGCGATGCTGCTCTCGGCGCTGGACCAGACCATCCTCGGCACCGCCCTCCCCACCATCGTGGGCGAGCTGGACGGTGTGAACCACATGCTGTGGGTCGCCACGGCCTACATCCTCGCCTCCACCGTGGTGATGCCCGTCTACGGCAAGGTCGGCGACCTCGTGGGGCGCAAGTCGCTCTTCGTCATCGCGCTCTCGATCTTCGTGTTCGGTTCGATCATCGGCGGGTTCGCGAACTCGATGGAGTGGCTGATCGCCGGCCGTGCCATCCAGGGCCTCGGTGGCGGTGGCCTGATGATCCTGTCGCAGGCGATCATCGCCGACGTCATCCCCGCCCGCGAGCGCGGCAAGTACATGGGCTTCATCGGCGTGGTCTTCGGCCTCTCCTCGGTGGCCGGCCCGCTGCTCGGCGGCCTGTTCACCGACACGCTCAGCTGGCGCTACGCCTTCTGGATCAACGTGCCGCTCGGCATCGCCGCCATCGTCGCGGCGGTCGCCTTCATCAAGCTGCCGAAGATCGTGAACGCCGTGCGGCCGAAGATCGACGTCGCCGGCATGGCCACCCTCGCGCTGGCCGCGGCCGGGCTCGTGCTCACCGCATCCTGGGGCGGAACCGAGTACGACTGGAACTCCCCCGTCATCATCGTGATGATCATCGTCACGGTGCTCTCGGCGCTCGCCTTCGTGCTGATCGAGCGCAAGGTCAGCGAGCCGGTCATCCCGATGTCGCTGTTCGCGAACCGCAACTTCACGCTCACCACGCTCGGCGGCCTGGCGATCGGCATCTCGATGTTCGGCGCCATCGGCTACATGCCCACGTTCCTGCAGATCGTGAACAGCGTGAACGCCACGCAGTCGGGCTTCATGCTGCTGCCGATGCTGGCGGGCCTTCTGATCACCGCGATCGGCGGCGGCTTCCTGGTCACCAAGACCGGGCGCTACAAGTGGATGCCCATCGTCGGTTCGCTCATCATCGCGGGTGCCCTGGTGCTGTTCTCCACCATGCGGGCCGACACGCCGCTGTGGCTGATCCTGTCGTACCTCGCCATCCTGGGGCTCGGCATCGGCCTGGCCATGCAGGTGCTCGTGCTGATCGTGCAGAACTCGGTGCCGCACAGCCAGGTGGGAACGGCGACCGCGGGCAACAACTTCTTCCGCGAGATCGGGGCGTCGCTCGGATCGGCGATCGTCGGCTCGGTGTTCGTCGCCCGGCTGACCGACCAGCTGTCCTCCGGAGCCGCGTCCCTCGGCACGGCCGGCGGGGCGCTGCCCACCGACACGAACGCGCTCACCCCGGCCGCGATCAACGCGCTGCCGCCGGAGATCCATCAGTTCATCGTCGAGGCCTACGCGAACGCGCTCAGCCCCGTCTACCTGCTCCTGGTGCCGCTCATGCTCGCCGCAGCCCTCATCCTCTGCTTCGTCAAGGAGATCCCCCTGGCCACCACCACGGTGCAGTCCGAGGCGTAGACCGCCTCACCCTCTCCCCTCTCCCCTCGTCCCGACATCCTCGCGACCCGTCGATTCTGGCCCTTCCTCCGCAGTATCAGGGCCAGAATCGACGGGTCGCGGGAGGTTCAGGGGGCGGGCGGGCGCCAGGAGGGGTCGCGGCCGATGAAGCCCAGGAGGCGGGCGACGGGGCCGGATGCGGCGGGCACCTCGACTCGGAGGCCGTATTGGCCGGACGAGCGGATGAGCTCCTCCATCGACTCCATGCCCTCGAGCAGCTGGAGGGCGAAGTCGGGGTCGAGTCGAGCATCCTGACCCGTGGCGGCGGCCAGATCCCAGGTGTGCATGAACACGTCGGCCGTGTAGAAGCGGTCGATGGCGTCGGCCAGCGGGAGTTCGCCCGTGTGCGGGTTGCGGAACATCCGCTCGCCCGTCGCCGGATCGTCGAGCACCGCCTGCACGGCGTCGGCGTGCACACGCCAGGCCGCCACCGGATCGTCGTCCACCGACGGCCCCGCCAGCAGCACGACGCCGCTCCCGCCCGCCAGGAACCCGGGGAACCACCCGGTGAGGTGCCGCACCACGTCACGCGCCACCCACCCCTCGACTGGAGCCGGGGCATCCCACGTCCCATCGATCGCCCCGGTGAGCGCAGTGAACCCCTCGGCCACGACGCGGTGGCGCTCGGCGGGCGACGCGGGAAGCATGCGCCTAGGGTAGTCCGCTCGAGCTCGCGGCGAGTAGAAAGTACTCATCGTCTCTGTGAGATTTCCTCGGCTACGGTGGGGCTGCGCGTCACCCCCGCGCCCCACCTGACCCGCGCACCCGTCGCCGGTCGCGACCTGAGGAGACCCATGACTGCCGATACCGTCACACACCCGATCGACGCTGTGCCCCGACCCGCTCGGCAGGGGCGCGCGACCCTGCGCGTGCGCACCATCGCCACGTCCGCTCTGGCCATGGCGCTGATGGCTCCCGCTGCGGCCGTGGCGGTGGCCGCACCGGCGCACGCGCTCGAGCCGTTCCCGCGCGACTACGCCACCTGGCACTACGTCGACGCGACGAGCGGCAGCGCGTGGAAGCTCACCTCCGACCGGGCCGGCGACATCTGGTACGCCGACGACAGCGCGGAGGAGCTCGTGCGGATCGCTCCCGGGGTTCCCGGGTCGACCGCCTTCCCGCTCGGCCTCACCGGCACGCGCACGGTCTCCATGGCGGCGACGCCGGACGGCCACATCTGGCTCGGCGACGCCGGCCCGGTCGACAACGTGATGCGCCGGCTCGACACCACGACCGGGGTGGTCGACACCTTCCCGCTCGCCGGGCGCTTTCCCAGCGCGCCGGAGGACATCGCCGTCGACGAGGTCGGCAACATCTGGTTCGGCGGCTGGAACGGAGCCAGCGACCCGGGTCTGACGATGATCCGTCCCGACGGCAGCTCGTCGACCGTGGCGAGCCCCAGCGGGCACATGATCGAGCAGATCGCGGTCGCGGGCGACGGCCGTGTCTGGTTCACCCAAGACGCCTCCTCCGAGCTCACGGTGTACGACCCGTTCGCCAAGACCTACACGCCCGTCTCCCTCGGAGCCGTTGCCCCGACCGGTATCTGGGGTGCCATCGATGTGCAGGTCGCCAAGAGCGGCGACATCTGGGCCGCGACCAGCACGGGAGTCGCCAAGATCGCGCCCGACGGCACCCTGCTCATCGTGAAGGCCTACCCGACCCGAGCGCTCCCCGTCACACCGCGGTCGATGGTCGCCGGCGAGCATACGGAGATGTACATGACCGACGGTGAGGGCGGCCTCGCCCGCTTCGATTCGGCGGGCAACACCACCTTCTTCACCGCACCGTTCGCCGCGCACGATTCATGGAGCGTGGCGGTCGACCGGTTCGGTGGGGTGTGGACCACGCTCGACGGCGCCCACCTCGGTTGGGTCTGACGCTCCCGCTCGCAGACCCACATCCACCCCACGGCGCGTCGCCGGAGTCCGCCCCTCCTGGTTCGAGACGGGGGCGGACCCGAGCGACTCGGGAGGCCGTGGGTCGGTCGGTGCGGGTCAGGCCGGGGTAGGAACCTCGGCCTCGACCTGCACTCGAGGGAAGCGCTCGAAGAGCTTGTCGAAGACGGCGTGGCGGTCGAACTGGAGGGCGTAGGCGCGCGATTCTTCCGCCCAGGCGGCGCGCTGCTCGGGGGTGGTGTGCAGCACCGCGCGGTCGATCGCCGCGGCGATCGCATCCGGATCGTTCACCGGCACCACGAGCGCGTGGTCGCCGATCGCCTCGCCGATGCCGCCCGTGAGCGTCGTGATCACCGGCCCACCGCCCGCGAGCATCTTCTCGGCGAGGGCGATGCCGAAGGTCTCCACGAACTCCGGCCGCGGCTTCGAGGGCAGCACGAAGGCCGCGCAGCCCGCCATCAGGTACGGCTTTTCGGCGTCGCCGACATCTTCCAGGAAACGGATGCGGTGGGCCAGCGGCGAGGCGGCCCCCAGCTCCTTGAGCGCCTCGGCCTGCGGCCCCCGCCCCGCGATCACCAGCGGGATCTGGGTCGTACGCCCGATCTCGCTGCGCTCGAAGCCGGCGATCAGGTCGTCGACCCCCTTCGCATCCGTCAGCCGGGAGAGGAAGAACAGATACCCGTCGTCGACGAGCCCCCGCCGGTCGAGCTCGGCGGCCTTCGCAGCCGGGTCGAGGTCGAGGTACTGCGCCGCGTCGATGGCCGGGTACGACACCACGATACGCTCTCGGCACTGCGCCGCGAAGCGCGTGCCGTGCTGCTCGTCGACCCGCTCGGCCTCGCTGACGATGAGGTCGCGGGTGTACTCCGACACGGCCACGCAGTGGTCCTGCGACAGGTACGAGGAGAGGATGTGCGCGGCCGCGCCCAGACGGCCCTCCTCGACGGCGGTGCGCACCACGTTCGTGACGTCGGATCCCACCGCCTCGGCGATCGTCGTGACGTTCACCGGCAGCCCGGTGCCGTGCGCCGCGCGCACCGCATCCGCCACCGCGATGGTGTGCGGGCTCAGGTAGAGCGAGAGTGCGACCGTCGGGACGCCGTCGGTGAACAGCTCCACCAGGCGGCCCGTGATACCGGCCAGGTAGCGGCCGTCGGGCACCTTGTAGTCGCCGACGGGCCCCGGGCGCTCGACGATGATGCCGTCGCTGTAGGGCAGCACGGTGTCGAGCGGCTTGAGCGGCAGACCGGCCGCCTCGAGCCGCTCGATCGGCCAGGTGACGATGCGCACCTCGTCGAAACCGCGGGTGAGGGCGGTCTCGGCGAGGTTGCGGCCCTCCACGGAGTGACCGCAGATGACCGGATCGGCTCGCACCACGATGACGAGTCGGTTCTTGACGGTGTTCATGTGCTCTCTCCTGGGGTTCGTGGCGAGGGGGCCTCGGAGGTGGATTCGGGGTGGGAGCCGGATCCGGCGAGCGGATCGGGTTCGGGGTGCGAGTCGGATTCGGGATCCGGATCGGCGCGGGCTTTCGTCTCGGCCGACGGCTCCGGAACGGTGCTGCCCACCGGATCGGCCGCGTCGGTGACGATGCGCGGCTCGGGCTGGCCGTCTTCCTCGGCGAGTCCGGGTTCGGAGTCGTCCTCGATGCCGGTGGCGGCCTCGAGCGCCGCCTCCACGCCGGCGGCGGCTTCCACCGCCTCGACCTCGGAGCCGAACGCCGCGGCCGCTCCCGCCTCCGCGGGCGTCACGGCCGCGGCCCCGGAGGCGCTCGAGACCGGAGCGGGCCCGTGCGAGGGCGGAACCTCGACGGTCCCCCATCCGCCGGGCGTCGGCCCCAGCTCGAGCACGAGCTCGCCGCCCCCGTGGAACTCGGCCCCGCTCAGCCAGCTGCGCTCCAGCGGCGCCCCGTTGAGCCGGGCCCCGATCACGTACTGTGCCGGCCCACCGGCGAACGGCTCCGCGAAACCGCGCGTGCGCACCGTGAAGGTGCCGCCGCCCACCGCGATCGACGACTCCGCGAACGAGGGCGCGTTGATCAGCACGATGTTCTGCCCCGCCACCGGGAACAGTCCGAGGGAGGCCCAGACGTACCACGAGCTCAGTCCGCCCGAGTCGTCGTTGCCGGGCAGCCCGCCGCGGCCGGTGCCGAACTGCTGGTGCACGACGTCGTGCACGATCTCGGCGGTCCGGTCCGGCCGGCCGAGGTAGTGGTAGGCCCAGGGCGCCTCCATGTCGGGCTCGTTGTTGAGGCCCTCGAAGCGGCCGAGCGCGTACCCGGCGAGCAGTTCCTCCGCCGACGGCCGGTTGCCCGGCTGCACGACGGCGGGCGCCCCGTAGCCGAAGAACGCGTCCAGTTGCGCCAGGAACTTCTCGGGCCCGCCGCTCACGCCGATCCGCCCCGCCATGTCGTGCTGCAGCCGGAACGAGTAGTTGTAGCGGCTGCCCTCGTAGTAGGTGGAGTCCTTCAAGAGACCGGATGCGGGGTCGTACGCGTTCACCCAGCGCTCGGCGAGCGCTTCGAACTGCACGGCGAGCGCGTTGTCGCCCACGTGCCGGGCGACCTTGGCGGTGCACCAGTACCCATAGGCGATGTCGAGGGTGTGACTGATCGGATGAGCCTCCCCGCGCAGCAGGAACTCCTCGCCGTAGGTGCGGCGCAGGTCGTCGCTCATGTGCACCAGCGCCCACTCCCAGTCGATGCCGGGCAGTCCTAGCTGGCAGAGGTCGGCCAGGAAGGTGTGCGCGAGTGCGCTGCCCTGCCGCGAGAAGCGGTCGCCGCCGCGGGCCAGCCGGTAGCCGATCGGGAAGTTGCCCTCCTCCTCGCAGATCGTCAGCAGCGCGTTCGCGAGCTCGACCGCCTTCTCGGGCTGCAGCGCGGTGAGCAGCGGCAGCTGGGTGCGGTAGATGTCCCACATGGTCGCGATGTCGTAGGCGAAGGCGCCGTCGGCAGGCCAGAACGGGCTCTCCGAGTTGGCGAAACTGGGCTTGATCAGCGAGTGGTACAGCGCCGTGGCGAACACCGTCTTGCGCTCGGGGCTCGGCGTCTGGATCTCGATCGTCTTGAGGTGCTTCTTCCAGGTCTTGCGAGTGCGCTCGCGCCGCGCCTCGAAGCGCGCCGGGCCGGGCCCGCAGTCGGCGCGGAGGTTCGCCTCGGCCTGCTCGACGCCGCGCAGCGAGAAGCCGATGCGCAGCTCGACGGTCTGGCCTGGTTCGCTCGGCCCCGCCCACATCAGCCCGAACGGCCGCAGGGTGGTGGGCCGGATGTGGTCGAGCGCGAGCTTGGTGCCGCCCGGCATCAGCCGCCGGTCGTACCAGAGCATCTGCCGCCACTGCGGGGTGTCGCACTCGATGTGCACCGCGATCGGCGCGCCCTCTGCGACGACGTAGCCGTTGGCCACGCCCGGCGCGATGGTTTCGAGGTTCGCCCGCAGCGGCACGGTGGCGCCGTACGGGATCGAGAGCCCGCCCATCGAGAAGTCGATCACGATGCGGGCGTTCGGATGCCGCGGGAAGGTGTACCGGTGCACCGCGCTCTTCGGCCCCACCGTGATCTCGGCCGACACCCCGGAGTCGAGGGTCGCCGAGTAGTAACCGGGCGCCGCATCCTCTTCGGTGATCGGCCAGGTGCGGCCGAGCACGTCGAGCGGCTCGATCATCGGTGTCACCCGGAAGTAGTTGTAGTACTTCCGGATGGCGCCCGTGCCCGACTGCTGGAAGTGCGTGAACCCCGAGGCCAGCTGCTCCTCGTGCAGGGTGGAGGGCACGCCCTCCAGGCTGAGGTCGTAGCGTCCGTAGCCCGTCGGATACGCGCCCGAGTAGGCGCAGGCCGACACCATGCCGAGGGGGTAAGTGGCTCCCGGATGCGTGTTGCCGATCTGCGGTTTCGGCCACCACCAGGTGGCGGCGAGGCCGGTCTGCGGGGGCAGCGCCGTGACATCCGTGCCGATGAAGGGGTCGACGCGCTCGATCATGCGGGAGTCCCTTCGGGGTTGACGGCGGCCGGTCTCTCGACAGGCCTCGCGCCCATGAGCTTCGCGGGACGGTAACCCCGGCGCGCGACCGCGCGGTGAACGAGCAGTGACGGCTCGGTGAACCGGCGGGAGGGATGCTCGGTGCGGGATTCCATGGGGCTCCTCAGCGATTGTCGGATCGTGGTCGGGTCTACGGGGGCGGGGCGGTCAGCAGGACGGCACGGTCGGCCAGGTACGGCTCGAGGGGGGTGAGGGCCTGGTCGCCGGCCTGTCTGCTCCAGCGCACCAGCAGTACGCCGTCGCGCTCGGCGAGCAGGCTCTGGCTGCTCGCGGCCGAACCGGGGGTCGGGTTCCGGATGCTCGCGCCGTCGAGCGGGATCGGCTCGGTGTCGAAGTTCACGGTGTCGCCCTCGGCGAACTTCGCCTGGAACGCGGCGCGCCGGTAGTCGCGGCGCTCTTCGGCGCGGGCGGACTGGTTGGTGACGCGCCCGGGCTCGACGGCGCGGGTGACGGCGCCGATCGTATGCAGCGCCCGCTGCTGGTCGAGCAGCAGCACGCCGAGCCGCCAGACCCGCCCGCGCGGCACCATGATCGGCGAGCGCGCGATGCCGAGGATGGGGCGCCGCTCCCGGAAGTCGGCGAGCGCCTCGGTGCGGGCGCCGGACGCCTCGAGCACCTCGGCCGTGCGCTGCAGCACGGCCGCGAGGTGTGCGGCGAGGGCGTCGTCGCTCAGGTCGCTCGAGGGGCCTTCCATACCCAGACGCTACCGGCCCGCAGATGTCGTCGGTGTTACGAGACCCTCAGGATTTGCGGCACGCCCCGCGCCGCCTGCGTCTGCCTGCGCCGCCTGCGTCTGCCTAGGTCCAGAAGGGCGGGGCGACGGCGGCGCGGCCGCGCTCGCCCACCCAGACGGTGAGGATGACGCCGCCGACCGCCTGCGTGCTGGCCAGCAGGGCGAACAGGACGAACTGCGCATCCGGGCCCGAGAAGATCAGCAGGCCGCTGATCGTGGCCAGCGTGGCGACGACGGACCCCGCCGTCACCACGGAGGCCGGACGGGCGCGCGCCCGCCAGGCAATCGCGAGCGCCGCCGCCGTGAGGCCACCGATCAGCAGCCCGGCCAGCAGGCCGGTCACGCAGCCGACCACCACGGCGATCGTCGCGAATCCGGGCTGCGCACCGCCCGTGCGCACGAGTTCGGGCAGCAGCAGGGCGAGGGGCAGGATGCCGCCGAGCAGCACACCGAGGGCAGCACCGCCGGGGATCGCCAGCAGGGCGGCCGGCGCCCCGACGAGAACCGGTTCCGGCCGGATGCGTGGCCGCGGCCGAGGCGTCCCGCCCGTGAGCGCCGCGGGCGGGCGGAGCGCCGGTCGTCCGGCACTCCGCCCCGTGGATCCGCTCATCGCGCCTCCCGCATCAGACTCCGCCGCCGCCGGCGGTTCCGTCGGCGTGGTCGGCCACCCGCTGCCAGAACAGCAGCCAGTTCGCCCCCGCCAGGCGCGAGTTGGCGATGTTGACCGCGGGCCCGCGGTCCACCAGGATCTTCGCGTGCACGTAGAGGTGCAGGAAGCCGCTCGGGTCGTTGTACCAGGAGAAGGTGATGATCGATCCGGCGCCGTCGAAGTGCCCCGGCTGCGCCACGAACTGCATCGCTCCGCCGTTGGCCGTCTGCATCTTCACCGGCGCGGGAACCGTGATGATGGTGAACGGGCTGGCGTTCAGGGTGAGCACCTGGCCGTCGACCGGGTAGCCGCGCGGCGCCCCGTTGATGGGGAACCAGCAGTTGAAGCAGCCGTGCAGCAGCCTGTCGGCGGCGCCGGCCGTGGCCGTCGGATGGTTCGCGTGGTACCCCGGGATCGTGACCGAGAAGTCGTAGCTGTAGAACCACACCGGGTCCAGCAGCACGGGGAACACCGTTCCGGCGCCCAGCTCGACGTGCTGGGTGAGCACGGTCCCGGCCCAGCGGTAGTCCGTGGGCAGCTCGGCACCGGATGCGTCGCGCGCCCAGGCCTGACCGAGCGTGCCCACGTAGTGGCCGGCCGCATCCGACACCAGGGTGTCTCCGTCGGGCAGCGCCGTGGTCCGGCTGCCCTGCGGGAGGTCGAAGGTGTACGAGAAGTCCTCCCCCGCGCCGCGGTCGGCCAGGGCGGTGAGCATGCGGATTCCGTTCTGGATGGGCTGGACGTAGGCCGCCGCGCCGCCCGCCTCGGCACCGGATGCCGCGGCGGCGGGGTAGGCGGTGATCCCGCCGACCTCGCGGGACCGGCCACGAGCGTAGTCGATGGTGACGCCGACGGGCAGGCCCGCGCCATCGGTGCCGGCCGGGGAGAGTCGGATCTCGGAGCCGGGATCGGCGGGGATGCGGGCCTGGAACGGGTCGATTCCCTGCTGGGTCCGGATGCCGGCGACCTGCTCGGGCGTGGCCGGCGGACTGGTCTCGGCGAGCAGTTCGGGCGCCAGGGCGCCGATCAGGGCCACCGGGTCGGTGAGGTCGGACACCCCGGCTGAGGTCTCCGCCGCCTGGGCGGGCGGGGCGAACAGGCCGCCGGCGATGGTCGCAACCACGGCAAGGGCGACAGGGGCAAGCCGCGGCTTGGAAGAGTGGGCACGGAACACCATCGGACCTTTCGTCGAATCTCCACCCCCGTGGTACCGCCGCGTGCACAGCATATACACATATGGCGTTCGTGCCACATGTTTTCCGAGCTTTTCTCATCGAGTGTCGCGGATGCCGGCGGATGTCGGGGGTCGGGTGCAGAGTCGGAGCATGAGCCCGCACGACAGCACCGCCGACGACAAAGAGACCCTGCACGGCTACCTGCGCGTCCGGCGCGCCGACCTGCGCGCGAAACTCGACGGTCTCGGCGAATACGACATCCGGAGACCGATGACCCCGACGGGCACCAGCCTGCTCGGTCTGGTGAAGCACGTGGCCTCGGTGCAGCTGGAGTACTTCGGCGAGGTGTTCGGGCGGCCGGGCAGGGCGCTGCCGTGGAGCGCTCCGGATGCTCCACCCGAGGCCGACATGTGGGCCACGGCCGACGAGACGCGGGCCGCCATCCTCGACCTGCACGACTATTCGGCGGCGCACGCCGATGCCACCATCGAGGCACTGGACGGGGATGCCCGCGGCGAGGTGCCGTGGTGGCCGCCGGAACGGCGATCGGTGACGCTGCAGCAGATCCTGGTGCACATGGTGGCCGAGACGGCGCGGCATGCCGGGCATGCCGACATCCTGCGCGAGCTGATCGACGGCGCGGTCGGCAACGGTCCCGCCGACCCGAACATAGCCGACCGGGGCACGTCAGGCTGGGCGGCGCACCACGCTCAGGTCGAGGCTGCCGCCCGGGCGGCGGGCTCGAGCGGTGAGGCCGGCCGCGGGGTCAGCCCGAGCACTTCGTGAGGTCGGTCTCGGCCAGCGGATCGCCGTCGGCGATCACATAGGTCACGAGCAGCACCACGTCTTCGGTGCCCTCGTTCTTGCCCTCGTGCACGTAATGCGCTCCCTCGATGATCGAGTCCCCGGCCTCGTACACATGCACACCGTCGGGGTAGACCGGCGCGTAGTGGGTGAACTCGCCCTGCTCGACGACGGCGATCAGCTGTCCGTCGTGGCAGTGCTCCCCCGTTCCCGCGCCCGGCTTCAGCGTGATGCGCCGGAAGGCGACCTCGACGGGTCCGTCGACCTCGACGTCGACGCCGGCCGGCTGCTCGCCGCGACCGAGCTCCTCCACCACCACCGGGGCGTCGGTGGCCGGTGCCGTCGGGGTGGGGCTCGCCGTCGCGGCCGGCGCAGAGGAGGCAGAGGAGTCTGACGAGCTCGACGCTGCGGGGGCCTCCGCGATCGAGGCCGACTGCGTCGACGCCGGACCGCCACTCGCGCAGGCGGCGAGCGAGGCTGCCAGTCCCACGGTCGCCAAAGCGATCACGATCCGGCCGAGCGGACGACGGTGCAGGCGGTGGGTCATGAGAACCTCCTTGTTCGGGAGGAACGCGGATCGCACGGCCTCGCGCCGATCGTGGCAGAAGTCCGTCCGTGGCGGGGGCCGCGGGTCACCCCCAGTTCGGGGCGGTCCGGCTCAGGAATGCCCGATCAGAGGGGCCATGCGACACCTGTTGATAACGACTCCGCAACGGGAACGGCGGAGTCGGGGCGCGTCCGCGTCTGCTCGGCGACGGCTCGCCTATCCTGATGCCGGACGGCGCCCGCGCGGCGACCGGCCACCCCCACCCGACCGACCCGGAAGCCGACCCCGATGACGAGTACGCGCGATCGCCTCGAGACCCGTGGTGCGCGGTCGCGGCGGCTGCGGATCGCCGCGATCGTGTCGGCGTCGCTCGTGCTGGTGCTCGGTGCCGCCGCCCTGTCGGCCCTGTGGTGGCTCCCGCCCGTGCTGGCGGAGACGCCGCGCGAGCGCCTCCTGACGGACACCGCGATCGTGCTGACGCCCGCGGCGACGACGCCGCCGCCGACACCGACGCCGGCACCGACCGGAGGGTCCGCCGCAGCGAACTCCGTCACCGTGCTTGCGGAAGCCGGCTGGGTGGTCGTCGGAGTGGGGCCGTTCCTCCCGGCCGACCGCGCGGTGCTGCTCTCCCCCGACGGCGTCCTGCGCGTCGAGACGATCGCGCTGCACGTCTCGCCCGCCGTCGGCGCGGTCACCGCCGACGATGTCGCCCCGATCGCGGCCCCGACCGATGCCGACCAGGCGGCGCTGGCGGCGGTTCTCGCCGGGTCCGGCGCCGCGGGCGACGGAGAGCAGCCCGATCTGGCGGCTGCGGCGTGGAGCGCCGAGACACTCGCGTCGGGCGCCACCGTGCGGTACGCGGAACTCGCCACCGGGGCCGAGATCACCCTCGTGGCACTGCTCCACCCCGCGGTTGTGCCGCCGGCCGTCGGCACCGCGACGACCACCGACACGACTCAGCCGGGCACCGCCACCGCCACCGGCACCGCGACGACGACCGACACGTCTCAGCCAGGCACCGCCACTCCCGCCGGCACCGCCACTGCCACCGACACCGCCACTGCCGCCGGCACCGCCACTCCCACCGCCCAGCCCGGCACAGCCCTCGTCCTCCTCGCCACGGCACCCGCGGACCGCGCCGCCGACTACCGCCCCACGATCGCCGACATCCTCACCACCACCACCTTCGCTGCGAGCGCCCCGACACCCCAACCAGACCCTCTCCCGGAGCCGACCCCGTGAGCGCCAGCACATGCCCGCCGAGGCGCCGTCAATTGGTCGCAATTCTGTGCGGAAAACGGCTAGGGAATGACCGAAAATGCGACCGAACGGCGGTCAGGCGCGGGTGGCACACGGTGGTCGGGCTGATGGTGGTGGGACTGCTTGCGGGGTGCTCGACGGTCTCGCCGGCACCTAGCTGGAGTCCGCGTGCGGGTGCCTCCGCTGAACTGACCGTCACCGAGAGCACCACCGCCACCTCGCCGGCGGCGGTCGACGCCTCCGGCATCGACGTGCGGCTGCTCTACTCGGCGAACACCGCCGCTCCGCTGGCCGCCCGGTGGGGCGAGATCCCGGGCAACCAGAGCTTCACCGAGCTGCTGCGCGGCCGGGTCACCACCGCCATCGCCGAGCACAGCGCTCTCTCCGGCATCGCCTACACACCGGCGGCCGACGCCCCGGACATCGCGCCCGGCGATCGCGGCTGCGTGCCCGGATCCACCACCCGCCCGGTCGCCGATCTGCTCACCGATCCCGCCCTCAGCGCTCCCGGGGACGGGCCCCGGCTCACCGTCACCTGCGAGATCCTCGCCGCCACCGGAACCCTGCTCGTGGAAGCCCTCCGCATCACGACCGCGTCGGGCGGCCAGGTCACCTCCGACCAGAGCACCGTCTACTACGCCGAGACTTCGGGTGCCTTCGTCGTCACGAGCGATGCATTCCTCACCGACGAGGGGCTCCGCGCGCTGCTCCCCCGACTCGTCCGGTCGCTCAAGGCCGCAGCCGGCGCGTTCGACCCGGCGATGCACCAGAGCGTCGACGACTTTCCGCTCGAGCAGCTGCGCGCCTGGTTCTCGCACCTGGCCTTCGCGCCCGACGGATCGCTCGTGGTCACCGTGCCCGCCGGCTTCGGCACCCCCGAACTCGAGGCCCTCGCCGCCTGGCGGGCCGGCGCGACGACCGAGGGGTCGCATCCGCCGTTCACCCTGACCGTGCCCGCCGCCGAGGCCACCGCCCTGCTCGGCGAGCAGGGCGCGCAGGTGCAGGCGGTCCTGGCATCCGGAGCCCCGCTCGCCCTGCCGCCCGCACCCACCCGCGCCCAGGAGCAGGTCGACTGCGCGCTGTTCGCCTGCGTCGCCCTCACCTTCGACGACGGCCCGGGTGACTACACCGCTCAGGTGCTCGACGATCTCGACGCCCGCCGCGCTGCCGCGACCTTCTTCCTGCAGGGCTACCGGGTGGCGCAGAACCCGGCCGTGGTGGTGCGGATGCGCGCCGAGGGTCACGAGATCGGCAACCACAGCTGGAACCACCCCGACCTGACCAAGCTCACCGACGAGGAGATCCGCGACCAGCTCGACCGCACCAGCCAGGCGATCCAGGATGCGGCCGGCCTGCGGCCGACCACCTTCCGCCCGCCGTACGGCGCGGTCGACCCGCGCGTGCTGGCGCAGACCGGGTTGCCCGCGATCCTCTGGACGGTCGACACGAACGACTGGCGGATCCCGGATGACGCCACCCTGCTCGACCGCGCCGTGCAGCAACCCGGGCCGGGCGCGATCGTCCTGATGCACGACGTGCACGAGAACACGGCCCGGATGACCCCGGCGATCGTCGACGGGCTGCTCGGCCGCGGCTTCACGCTCGTGACCGTGCAGCAGCTGCTCGGCGGCACGCTGCCCGCGCCGCACACCACGACCTCGCGCGGCTGAGCGGTCTCGGCGACCTCGGCGCGCGGCCCTTGCGCGGCAGCGCGCACGCGCGTAACGTACAACCAAATGGTTATACGAGAGATCAGCGAAGCCGAGACGGATGCGATCTTCCGCGCGCTGGCCGACTCCACCCGCCGCGACATCGTGCGGCGGGCCATCCGGCAGGAGCAGTCGATCTCGTCGCTCGCCGAGCGCTACACGATGAGCTTCGCGGCCGTGCAGAAGCACGTCGGCGTGCTCGAACGCACCGCGCTGATCGAGAAGACCCGGCGCGGCAAGGAGCAGATCGTACGCGCGAACCCCGACACCCTGCAGCGCGCCAGCCGCCTGCTCGGCGAGTTCGAGCACCTGTGGCGCGAACGCCTCGACCGCTTCGGCGAAGTGCTGACCGCACCCGCGCCTGCAGCTGGACCCGCGCCTGCCACTGGCGCCACCCCGAACCCCGGCAGCACCACCTCCTCCGCCCCCGTCGAGAAAGGACACCGACCATGACGGTCATCAGTTCGCACAAAGACCCCGAAGCGCTCACCCTCTCCTTCGTCGCCGAGTTCGCCGCTCCGGTGGAGAGCGTCTGGCAGATGTGGGCGGATCCGCGGCAGCTCGAGCGCTGGTGGGGTCCACCGACCTGGCCCGCCACCTTCACCCGGCACGAGCTGACCCCGGGCGCCGAGTCGCGCTACTACATGACCGGCCCCGAGGGAGAGAAGGCCCCCGGCTGGTGGCGGATCAAGACGGTCGACGCGCCCGACGGCCTCACCTACGAAGACGGGTTCTCCCACGACGACGGCACACCGAACGACGACATGCCCGTCACGCAGGTACGGGTGAGCCTCGAGCCGACTGACGGAGGGATCACGCGCATGACCATCGTCACCTCCTACGAGACCCTCGATCAGCTCGAGCAACTCGTCGCGATGGGCATGGAGGAGGGCATGCGTCAGGCGCTCGGCCAGATCGACGACCTCCTCGCCGCCTGAGCGGGTACGATTTGGTTGTACCGACAAGCAATTGCCGGACGACGGACCCGCACCACCCAGGAGGACCCATGCCCGAGCTCGCCGTCACCACCGCGATCACCTCCTGGGGTGCGGGCCCGGCGCCGGCCGGCACCCGCGTGCTGGTTCTGCTGCTGCACGGATACGGCTCGAACGAGGCCGACCTCGCCTCGCTCGCTCCCGCGCTGCCCGCCGGCTTCGCCTGGGCGAGCCTGCGCGCACCGCTCACCCTGAGCCCCGGCAGCTTCTCCTGGTTCCCGATCACGACGCCCGGCGCTCCCGCCGCCGAGCCGGTCGAAGTCGCCACGGACGCCATCACCGAGTGGATCGCGCAAACGGTGCCCGCCGAGACCGCGGTCGTGCCGCTCGGCTTCTCGCAGGGCGGCCTCATGGCCTCGCAACTGCTGCGTTCGGCGACGCGGCGCGTGGCGGCATCCGTGATTCTGGGCGGTTTCGTACTCGGCCATCCGCAACCCGGTGACGAGGCCTTGACCGTCGATCGCCCGCCCGTGTTCTCGGGGCGCGGAACGCTCGACGGCGTGATCACCGCCGAGGCCGTCGCCCGCACCGAAGCCTGGCTGCCCGAGCACTCCACCCTCACGAGCCGGCACTACGACGGGCTCGGCCATGGCATCTCGCCCGAAGAGCTGGCCGACGTCGTCGCGTTCCTCGAAGCGCTCGCGCCCACGGCGTAACCGGGGCGCGGCGGTTCGCTATCCTGGTGCCATGACGGAAGCCCGCGGCGCAGACCGCCCAGATTCAGAGGCCGGCGCGGAACAAGAGGCCGGCACGGGACCCGAGGCCGGCGCCGGCGAAGAGGTCGACTCCTTCGACCGCGAGCTCGAGGAGAAGATCCACACGTTCATCGCCTCGGCGACGCCCACCGACGGGCCCGCTCCCGGCGCCTGAGGCCTGGCCTCCGCAGCCCGGGCCCGCCCCTACGCCGCGCGCAGGAACGGCTCCTCGCGGTAGCAGTCCTCCCCCGGTTCCAGAATCACCACGGTCGACTCCGGCACCTCCACGAACGCGCCGGGCAGGTCGGTCAGCGGCTCCGACACGATCACCCGCGCGCCCTCGCCGAACGCCTTGAGCCGATCGAGGTCGGGGTACGCCTTCTGCAGCGTCGACATCTCCTCGGAGTGGAACAGCGTTCGCGAGCGGCCCTCGCTGGAATACCGGAACGCCCAGACGGTCGATCCGTCGGTCACGGCGAAGGTGCCCTGCACCGGATGCGGCACGCTCAGTCGCGCGCCGATCGCCTCGATCTCGCGCAGGGTGCGGCCCATGGCGGCGATCGGATCCTCCCGCAGCCCCCGGCTGAGCGCCAGGTGGAACACGGCCTCCGAGTCGGTCGTACCCTGCCGGAACGGGTAGAGCGCGGGGTCGACCGCCAGCTCGATGTCTCGTTGCATCGTGCGGAACTCCCGCAGTGCCCCGTTGTGCATGAACAGCCAGTTCTCGTGCCGGAACGGATGGCAGTTGGTCTGCTGGATGGGCGGGCCGGCCGCCGCACGCACGTGCGCGAAGAACAGCGGGCTCTGCACCGCCCGGGCGATCTCGCGCAGGTTCTCGTCGTGCCAGGCCGGCTCGATGCTGCGGAAGAACGCCGGGGCGGTGCCGGGAGTCGCGCCGTTCGGGTACCAGCCGATGCCGAATCCGTCGCCGTTCACCGTCTCGCGCCCGAGCGGGGAGTCGAGCGACTGCGCCACCAGCGAGTGGGGCGTGTCGAGGATCAGGGTCGAGGGATGGAGCGCCTCACCCGAATAGGCCACCCAGCGGCACACGGCCGGCTCCCGTCCGCGATCCCGCGCCCGAGCCCGATCCCGTGCCCGCTAGACCTGCGCCGGTCCGTCGGGTCCGAGATCCGTCTCGATCTCGTAGGGGTCGTCGTCGCCCGAGGTGGAGTCGGATCCCGCGGCCGGAGAGGTCGGAGCCCCGTCAGAATCGGCGTCGTCCGCCCCGTCGGTGTCCTCCTCCGGGTTGAAGTGGGATCCGTCGGGGTCGTGCCCGACCGCGATGCCGTCCGGGGAGTCGGGAATGGTGCCGTCTTTGCCGAGACCCTGACCGTCGGTGCCGGTTGCCTTGCTGTCGCCGTCGTGGCTCATCGTCGTTTCGCTTCCGGCCGGAGATCCTCCTCCGCGGCGATCACGGATGCTCGCTCCGGCTGCTCTCCACTATCCCCCGGTCGGCGCGCGGCCGCTCGCATCCGGAGCCGGCACACCGGTTCCGCAGGGAGGCCGCGTACGGTGGGGGGCATGACCCGACGACGTCCCGCCGAGCCCGTCTACACCGCCGCGATCGGGATCGGCCGCACCGTGTTCGCCGCCCTGCGCGTGAAGCACCGCGCCACGGGCCAGGCGAACATCCCCGCCACCGGCGGCGCCGTCTTCGCCATGACGCACTTCGGCTACCTCGAGTTCGCCCTGGTGGAGTGGCAGACCTGGCTGCACAACCGCCGCCGGGTGCGGTTCATGGCCACCAAGCGCGCCTTCGACAAGCCCGTGGTGGGCGCCCTCCTGCGGGGCATGAAGCACATCTCGGTCGACATGGCGGCGGGCGGCGAGGCGTACGCGCAGGCCGTCGAGGCGCTGCGCCGGGGCGAGATCATCGGCGTCTTCCCCGAGGCCGGCGTGAGCGCGAGCTTCACCGTGCGCGAGCTCAAGTCGGGAGCCGTGCGGCTCGCGGCCGAGGCCGGAGTGCCGGTCATCCCGGTGGCGGTCTGGGGCGGGCAACGGCTGCTCACCAAGAACCGGAAGATCCGGATGCGTGACCGAGTGGGCGTTCCGGTCGACTTCGCGTTCGGCGCCCCGATCTCCGTGAGCCCTGACGACTCGGTGCCGGAGAAGACCGCCGAGCTGCGCACGCAGTTGCAGGAGCTGACGGCCGGCCTGCAGGCCGCCTACCCGGTCGACGGCACGGGCCAGTGGTGGCAGCCGCGCGACCTCGGCGGCACCGCCCCCACGGTGCAGGAGGCCGCCGACGCCGATGCCGCACGCACCCAGCGCCGAGCGGAGGCCGCGGCCGCTGCGTCCCCGCAGCCCAGGCGCTGACGAGCAGAGCCGCCCCGCCGTCTCCAAGTCCCGCCCCACCGTCGCGAAGTCCCGCCCCACCGTCGCGAAGTCCCGCACCATCCACCGACCCGTCACCTAGTGCCGTTATTCGGGCTCCTGATGGGCACAAACTGACGGATCGACGGGTGTTCGGCCTGTGCGAAGAGCCTCAGCGGGCGGAGCTGTCGGGCGCGGCTTGCGCGGCACGGCGGCGGTCGCGCGCGGACTTGGCGGCGTCGAAGCCCTTCTTGGCGGCGGCGTTCGCCTTCGTGCGGGCCTTCTTGGCGCCCTCGAACTCGGTCGAGAGGATGCCCAGCCCGCCGAGGGCCACCAGCACGCCGGGGCCGGGCAGCGGGATCATCGCGACGCCGAGCGCCACGGTACCGCCGCCCACCACGCCGACCCCCGTGCGGTACACGGCATCCGCGGTCGGGTTGCGCCGGATGCGCTCCCGCGTGCCGCGGGCCGCGCGCCCGGCGCTGCGGCCTGCGGCCCGCCCCACCGCGCGCCCGAGGTTCTTCGCCGCGCTCCTCACGTCGTCGGGCGCCGCGGCACCGTTCGGGCCGGCGCCCGCGTCGCCCGTGGGCTCCACGATGATGACGGTGGGCGGAGTCTCATCCTGCTTCATGCCCACACACTAGGACGGGATCCTGACGATCCCATCCGACCGACCCCTGCGGTCTCAGTGCCGTTCTAGCTCGGACGGCGGCGGCGCGCGACGACCAGCGGCAGCCCCATCAACACGCCCGCGCCCGCGATCAGCAGCAGCGGGAGTGCGTTCCAGCCGGTGTCGGCCAGGCCTCCACCACCCCTGCCACCGGAGGGACCGGCGGATCCCGACCCGCCCGTTCCGCCCGATCCGCCGTTTCCCGGTGCCGGAGTGACGCCGGGTCCGGGGCCGGGTGTCGGTTCCGGGGTGGGGGTCGGGGTGGGGGTGGGGGTGGTCGGCGGCGCCGCGACCGCCCAGGTGACCACCGCATCCGTCGAGGTCGAGGCGAGGCTGAGGTTGCCCGCACCGTCGGCAGCTGCCCCGGCGGGCAGCGAGAGCGTGACGTCGCCGGCGGTCGTCATGCCCGCGACCGAGGCCGTGTACGAGTCACCGGATCCCGTCAGCTCCACCGTCAAGGTGCCGCCGGCGGTCGATCCCGTGGTCGAGAAGTCCGAGGCCGCGAGGCCGGTGACGGGCTCGGAGAAGGTGACGTCGAAGCGGATCGGGGCGGTGGTCGCCGGGTCGGCCTGCGCGGCGGCCTGCTCCACGGTCACGCTCGGAGCCGTCGTGTCGGGCGGCGGCGGGGCCCAGGAGACCGTGTTGTCGGTCGAGCTGGAGGCCGTGCTGGCGTTGGCGGCGGCATCCTGGGCGGAGCCGGCCGGTAGCGTCAGAACCACGTCGCCCGCCGTGGTCATGCCGGACACCGAGACCGTGTAGACCGTGCCCGTCCCCGAGAGAGACAGCGTCAGCACTCCCCCGGCCGTCGTGCCGGCCGTCGAGAAATCCGTGGCGGTGAGTCCGGTCACCGGCTCGGAGAACGCCACGTCGAACGCGATCGGCGACGTCGCCGTCGGATCCGCCTGCCCCGCACCTTGGTGCACGATCACGGTCGGTGCAGTGGTGTCGGGCGGCGGCGGCGCCCAAGTGACCGTGTTGTCAGTCGCGGTCGACGCCGCCGAATCGTTGAACGCGGCATCCTGCGCCGCACCGGCCGGCAACGTCAGCACCACGTCGCCCGCCGTCGTCATCCCCGACACCGACGCCGTATACGTCGCCCCCGAACCCTTGAGATCGAGAAGAAGGATCCCACCGGCGGTGGTCCCGGTCGAACTGAAGTCCGCCGGCGTCAGACCCGTCACCGGCTCCGAGAACACGACGTCGTAGACGATCGGCGACGTCGCCGTCGGATCCGCCTGCGCCGCACCCTGGTTCACGGTCACGGTCGGCGCGGTGGTGTCCGGGGGCGGCGGCGCCCAGGAGACCGTGTTGTCAGTCGCCGTCGACGCCGCCGAATCGTTGAACGCGGCATCCTGCGCCGCACCGGCCAGCAACGTGAGCACCACGTCGCCTGCAGTCGTCATCCCCGACACCGACGCCGTATNTTGGTGCACGATCACGGTCGGTGCAGTGGTGTCGGGCGGCGGCGGCGCCCAAGTGACCGTGTTGTCAGTCGCGGTCGACGCCGCCGAATCGTTGAACGCGGCATCCTGCGCCGCACCGGCCGGCAACGTCAGCACCACGTCGCCCGCCGTCGTCATCCCCGACACCGACGCCGTATACGTCGCCCCCGAACCCTTGAGATCGAGAAGAAGGATCCCACCGGCGGTGGTCCCGGTCGAACTGAAGTCCGCCGGCGTCAGACCCGTCACCGGCTCCGAGAACACGACGTCGTAGACGATCGGCGACGTCGCCGTCGGATCCGCCTGCGCCGCACCCTGGTTCACGGTCACGGTCGGCGCGGTGGTGTCCGGGGGCGGCGGCGCCCAGGAGACCGTGTTGTCAGTCGCCGTCGACGCCGCCGAATCGTTGAACGCGGCATCCTGCGCCGCACCGGCCAGCAACGTGAGCACCACGTCGCCTGCAGTCGTCATCCCCGACACCGACGCCGTATACGTCGCCTCCGAACCCTCAAGATCCAGCAGACGAACTCCGCCCGCGGTGATCCCGGTCGAGCTGAAATCGGCAGGCGTCAACCCCGGCACCGGTTCCGAGAACACCACGTCGAACACGGTCGGCGACGTCGTTGGCGGATCCGCCTGCGCCGCACCCGCGGGCAACGTCAGCACTACGTCGCCTGCAGTCGTCGTCCCCGACACCGACGCCGTATACGTCGCCCCCGAACCCTCAAGATCCAGCAGAAGAACTCCGCCCGCGGTGGTCCCGGTCGAGCTGAAATCGGCAGGCGTCAACCCCGTCACCGGCTCCGAGAACACCACGTCGAACACGATCGGCGACGTCGCCGTCGGATCCGCCTGCGCCGCACCCTGGTTCACCGTCACGGTCGGCGCCGTCGTGTCCGGGGGCGGCGGCGCCCAAGTGACCGTGTTGTCGGTCGCCGTCGACGCCGCGCTGTCGTCGAACTCGGCATCCTGCGCCGCACCCGCGGGCAACGTCAGCACTACGTCGCCTGCCGTGGTCATCCCCGACACCGACGCCGTGTAGGTCGTACCCGAACCCTCGAGATCCAGGAGAAGGATCCCCCCGGCGGTCGTTCCCGTCGAGCTGAAGTCCGCCGGCGTCAGACCCGTCACCGGCTCCGAGAACACGACGTCGAACACGATCGGCGACGTCGCCGTCGGATCCGCCTGCCCCGCACCCTGGTTCACCGTGACGGTCGGCGCGATCCCGTCGGCCATCGCCACGGGCACCGCTCCGAACAGCGCCAGCGCGGCGGCCGACGCGAAGACTGCAACTCCCCTGAAGAGCCTCACGCGAACAGTGTGCCGGAGAACGCGTTCCAGGGGAAGAGTCCGTGCTGATCCGCGCCCGACCAGGGCATTCGACGACACGACGGAGTCCCGGCCCGCGCTACGGCCTCACCCTCAGGACGCCGCGCGCCCCTGCCGCCCGGCACCGCCCCGCAGCACGCCGCCCCGCGTCGCCGACGACAGCACCGCCCGCACCGACCGCGACGACAGCACGGCCACGACGCCGAGGAACGAGCCCACCGAGAGAACGGATGCGGCCGAGCCGAGCGACCCGATCGAGAACGCCGAGCCGACGCTGCCGAGGGAGCAGAACGAACCCACGCTGCCGACCGACAGCACCGAGCCGCGCGAGCCGATCGACAGCAGGGAATCGCGCGACCGGATCGACAATCGCGACCCGTCACCGTGCGAGCCGGCCGGCCGCGATCCGCGACGGCTTCGCCTGGAGGAGGACATGCCGCGAGCCTAGCGCTCGCTCACCTGACCCGCCTCGACGTGCCAGTGGCGGTTCAGGCGCACGGTGTCGAGCATCCGCCGGTCGTGGGTGACCAGCAGCAGCGTGCCGGTGTACGACTCGAGGGCCTCTTCGAGCTGCTCGATCGCCACGAGGTCGAGGTGGTTGGTGGGCTCGTCGAGCACGAGCAGGTTCACGCCGCGCGCCTGCAGCAGCGCGAGGCCCGCCCGCGTGCGCTCACCCGGCGAGAGCTCGTCGACGGATCGGCCCACGTGATCGGCCTTCAGCCCGAACTTGGCCAGCAGCGTGCGCACCTCGGCCACCGGCCAGTCGGGCACCTGCGCCTCGAAGCTCTCGGCGAGCGAGGCCTCCCCCGCGCCGGCGAGCACGGCGCGGGCCTGGTCGATCTCGCCGATCGCGACGCTCGCCCCCAGGCTCGCGAGCCCCTCCGAGGGCTCCACGCGCCCGAGCAGCAGCCGCAGCAGTGTCGACTTGCCGGCACCGTTGGGCCCGGTGATGCCGATCCGGTCGCCGGCGTCGACCTGCAGCGACACCGGGCCTAGCGTGAACGACCCCTGCCGCACCACGGCCCCGGACAGCGTCGACACCACCGACGACGAGCGGGGCGCCGATCCGATGGTGAACTGCAGCTGCCACTCCTTACGCGGCTCCTCCACCTCGTCGAGCCGCGCGATGCGGCTCTCCATCTGGCGCACCTTCTGCGCCTGCTTCTCGCTGGACTCGGCCGAGGCCTTGCGCCGGATCTTGTCGTTGTCGGGCGCCTTCTTCATCGCGTTCCGCACGCCCTGGCTCGACCACTCCCGCTGGGTGCGGGCCCGCGCTACGAGGTCGGCCTTCTTGTCGGCGAACTCGTCGTACTCCTCCCGCGCGTGCCGCTTGGCCGTGGCACGCTCCTCGAGGAAGGCGTCGTAGCCGCCGCCGTAGACCCGCTTGGTGCCTTGCGCGAGATCCAGCTCCAGCACCCGGGTGACGCTCGAGGCGAGGAACTCGCGGTCGTGACTCACCAGCACCACACCGCCCCGGATGCCGCGGATGAAGCCTTCGAGCCGCTCGAGCCCGTCCAGATCGAGGTCGTTGGTGGGCTCGTCGAGCAGCACGACGTCGAAGCGGGACAGCAGCAGGGCGGCGAGGCCCACGCGCGCGGCCTGTCCGCCGGAGAGGTCGGTCATCAGCGCGTCGGCGGACAGCGACAGCCCGAGCTCGGCCAGCACGATCGGCAGCCGTTCGTCGAGGTCGGCGGCCCCGCTGGCGAGCCAGCGATCCAGCGCCGTGGAGTAGACGTCGGCCGGGTCAGGAGCGCCCGGGCCCGCCGGCGCGGTGTCGCCGAGGGCTGCCGCCGCGGCATCCATCTCGGCCGTGGCCTGCGTGGTTCCGGTGCGGCGGCCCACGTACTCGGCCACGCTCTCGCCGCCGATCCGCTCGTGCTCCTGCGGGAGCCAGCCGATGAACGCATCGGCCGGAGCCAGCGACACGGTCCCCTCCTGGGGCGCGTCGATGCCGGCCAGGATGCGCAGCAGCGTGGACTTGCCGGCCCCGTTGGCACCGACCACCCCGACGACGTCGCCGGGCGCGACGACGAGGTCGAGCCCGCTGAACAGGGTGCGATGGTCGTGGCCTCCGGCCAGACCCTTGGCGACGAGTGTTGCGGTCATGCTTCCATCGTCTCGCATCCGGAGCGGCTCCCGTGCCGCACCTCCGCCGTGCTCGCTGCACGCGGTGGGGTCGGTGTGCCACGATCGAAGCAGTCCGATGTTCCTCTCCTAAGGCGGCCATGAAGATCCTCATCCCCGACACCATCGACCTGAGCGACCTGACCGTCGATCCCGACGACGACCTGGTGGTGTACGACGCCGCGGGCTCCATACCCGAAGCGGCATATGACGCCGAGATGCTGGTGGCCTGGCGCAACACGGGCGAGAACCTGGCGGAAGCCGCACGCTCGCTCGGCTCGCTGCGCCTGGTGCAGACGCTCGCGGCGGGTCCGGATGCGGTGCTCGCCGCCGGCTTCGCGCCCTCGGTCGCCGTCGCGTCCGGCCGGTCGCTGCACGACGCCACGGTGGCCGAGCACACGCTCGCCCTGACCCTCGCGGTGATCCGCCGGCTGGACCGGATGCGGGACGCGCAGCGCGAGTCGCGGTGGGACGAGGAGTTCCTGGAGGCCCAGCGCGATCCGTCGACCGAGTCGCTCTACACGCTCGCGGGCGCGACGGTGTGCATCTGGGGCTTCGGCTCGATCGCGCGCACGCTCGCGCCGATGCTGGAGCTGCTGGGGGCGACCGTGACCGGCGTGGCCTCGTCGGCGGGCGAGCGCGACGGGTACCCGGTGGTCGACGACGCCGGGCTCCCGGCGCACCTCGCGGGAGTCGACGTGCTGATCTCGCTGCTGCCGGCCACCCCGGAGACCGAGGGGGCGTTCGGCGCCGAGCTGCTGAGCGCACTCAAGCCGGGTGCCGTCTTCGTGAACGTGGGCCGCGGCGCCACCGTCGACGAGCCGGCGTTGATCGAAGCGCTGACGTCGGGACGTCTGCGGGCAGCCGCCCTCGACGTGATGGTGCAGGAGCCCCTGCCGGAGTCGTCGCCGCTCTGGACCACGCCGAACCTGCTGCTCACCCCCCACGCGGCCGGCAACCGCCCGCGCGGCGCCGCCCCGTTGATCGCCCGCAACATCCGCGCCCTCAAAGACGACTCGCCCCTCACGAACCCCGTGGAGACCTCGCCCGCCTCTTGACGGCCGCCAGGTCGCGCGATCACGTCCATCACCGGAGTTTTAGACGTCATCGCGCGACCTGGATGTGCGCGGGGCGGGCCTCAGATGCTGTTCTGCTCGGCGGTCTGCTTCATCCGGGCGGGGGCGTCGCTCTCGCGCGGCACCCGTCCGCTGCGCTTGATCGTGAGCACCAGCACGGCGCCCACCAGCATGATCGCGCCGGTGATGTAGAGGGCGACCGTGGCCGAGCCCAGGGTGTCCTTCACGTAGCCGATGAGGTACGGGGCCGCGAAGCCGGCCAGGTTGCCGGTCGAGTTGATCAGCGCGATGCCGCCGGCCAGAGCGGTGCCGGCCAGCATCGAGGTCTGGAAGCTCCAGAAGATCGCCGGGATCGACAGGGCACCGGCGTTGGCCAGGCTCAGACCAATGACCCCGAGGATCGGGTTCTCGGTGCCCGCGACGATGCACAGCGCGAAGCCGATCGCCGAGAGCACGAAGGCGGCGGCGATGAACTTCTTGCGCTCACCGGCGCGGTCGGAGAGGAACCCGAAGGTCACCATCGACACGATCGCCGCGAGGCTCGGGATGGCCGAGATGAAGCCGATCGCCACGGGCCCGGCGAAGCCGAGCTCGCCCACCAGGTTGGGCAGCCAGAAGCTGATGCCGTAGAGCGCGAAGTTGTACGAGAAGTACACGGCCGTGAGCATCCAGATCAGCTTGCTCTTGAACACCTGGCGCAGGGGCGTGTGCCCGCCCGCCGGCGCCTCCGCCTCGAGCAGGGTGCCGAGGCGATCCTTCTCAGCGGGGTTCAGCCACTTCACCGTGCGGAAGTCCTCCTGCAGGGCGAACAGGATCACGATGCCCAGCAGCACCGTCGGGATCGCCTCGATGAAGAACAGCCACTGCCAGCCCGCGTGTCCGGCCACGCCGTCCATGCCGGCCAGGATGACGCCCGACACCGGTCCGCCGATCAGGCCGGAGGAGGCCAGGGCGATGTAGAAGATGCCCCAGGCGCGGCCGCGGCGGCTCGGCGGGAACCACGACGCCATGTAGAACAGGATGCCGGGGATGAAGCCGGCCTCGGCGACACCGAGGATGAAGCGCAGGGCGTAGAACATCCACTCGCTGTTCACGAAGAACATCAGGCCCGAGATGATGCCCCAGGAGATCATGATGCGCGCGATCCACTTGCGGGCGCCCACCTTCGCCAGGATGAGGTTCGAGGGGATCTCGAAGATGAAGTACCCCACGAAGAACAGGCCGGCACCGAGGCCGTAGACGGCGTACGAGAAGCCGAGGTCGGCGCTCATCGTGGCCTGCGCGTAACCGATGTTCACCCGGTCGAGATAGGAGAGGAAGAACCCGAGCATGGCGAGCGGAAGGACGCGGAGCATCACCTTCCGGAACAGCTTGTCGTCGTTGACGGTGGTCATGGGTCGTCAGCTTTCTGTGAGGGAGTCTGCGGACGCAGAGAGGGTGGGAGGCGATACGCGGTAGACACGCGCGGCGGTGCGGTGGAACAGATCGTCGAGCTGGGCGGCGGATGCTCCGGCGGCGCCGGTGAGCACCACCTCCATCACCTCGTCGAAGCTCGGGGCCGTCAGGGTGGCGACGGGCAGGTTGGAGGCGAACATCGCGCGCTCGAAGCCGAAGATCGCGAGCGTCTCGCGCACGACCTCGATGTTCGAGGCGCGGTTCCAGACGTTGCGGTAGAGGCCCAGTTCGGAGACCTTCACCACGGTGTTGGGCAGGGCGGCGAGCCGCTGCATCCCGTCGCGCCAGAGGGCGAGGCCCTCGTCGCTGCGGTCGAGCGGCAGGCCGCAGTGGTTGACGATCACCGGCGTGCCGGGGATGCCCGCCACCACCTCGGCCGCCTCGGCCAGGTGGTAGAACGGCACCCGCAGATCCCACGAGAAGCCGTGCTCGGCGAGCGTGTGTAGGCCGGCGACCCAGTTCGGGTCCTGCAGCGTTCCGGGCTGCCCGGCGACGGTTCCGGATGCCGCCTCGCGGGCGTCGCGGGCGATCACCGGTTTCGAGCGGATGCCCTTCACCAGCGGATGCTGCGCGTGACCGGCGAGCACCTCGTCGAGGTCGTCGCGCAGGAACGAGGCGTGCGCCACGACCGCCGCGGGGAACCGCGGGTCGAGCGCGTGCAGACCCTCGAGGAACACGTCCTCCTCGACCTCCTCGTCGCGGCTGCGCTCGGCCTCGCAGTGCACCGTGCCGAGCACGTTCCAGCCCGCCGTGGCCGCCAGGTACTGCTCGGCCAGGAAGGTGTGGCGCATGGCCGTGTAGTCGCCGAGGAAGAAGTCGGGGTTGTACTCGTCCTGGATCCAGGGCCAGTGGCCCTCGCCCTCGAGGTCCCAGAAGTGATGGTGGGCGTCGAGGATCCGCAGGTCGTAGCCCTCGGGCAGCAGGCCCACGCGAGCCGCCGCCGCAGCGCCGGTGGATGCTCCGGCCCCGGAAGCCTCGGTGCCGCTCACAGCGCGAACCCGGCGGTGAACGCGGCCTGCGCCCTCTCGGGCGTCTCGGCCAGGTCGGTGAGCAGGATCAGCTCCCCCGCGGCGACGTCGCGCATGAGCACGGCACCGCTCAGCAGGTAGTAGGCCGAGACGGAGACCTCGGCCGGGGCATCCGGATGCGCCGCCGTCTCGCGGTCGATGATGACGGGAGCGACGCCCGCGATCTCGTGGTGGTGCCCCTCGACGCGGAATCGCGTGCCGGCCGCGAGGTCGACCGCGGCACGAGCCGCGAGCACCGTGTGCTGGCGGGGCCGCCGCTCGGCTGCGGAGCCGTCGGCGGCGTCGAGCACCGAGAGCACGGTCTCGACGCCCATGAAGTGATAGGGCCAGTAGATGCACGCGTACTCGCCGGAACGCGACACCACGTGGCCCTTGCCGCGCAGCAGTTCCCAGGTGACCGGGTCGCCGGTCTTCACCACGGCGAAGACGCCACCGGCGAAGCTCGCCTCGCCGGGCAGACGGAGCATCGAGAACACGTCGACGACGCGGTCGCGGTGGCGCAGGCCCCCGTCGGCGCAGGAGGCGTAGATGTCGGCCAGCTCGTCCGGGCGGGCCACCGGGTAGTGCATCGCCTCCACGTCGGCGCGGGCGCCGGAGTAGAGGGAGACGACGGCCATCTCGCAGGAGTCGGCGGCGGCGGAGCGCTTGAGACCCGCAACCGCCGCGGAGCGGGCGGCGAGCGTGGCCGCGAAATCGTCGCCGCGCTCCAGCAGGGCGCCGAGATCGGGCGCGAGCAGGGTCTCGTCGACCTGCGTGACCGTCTCGGCCTCGGGGTCGTAGACGAGGTCGTACTCGCTGGACTTGCCGAGCGCCACGACCTCCAGGCCCGTGCGCTCCACCCAGTCGAGCAGCCGCAGCAGGTTGGCGGGCTGGTCGCCGTCGCCCGGCAGGTAGCGCACGCCGGCGTCGCGGGCGGCGGCGGCGAGGCTCACTCCGGCGAGCGACTCCACCTCTTTGCTCACCATGATCACGTGCACGCCGTGCGCGATGGCGGTGGCCGCGTAGTCGAAGCCGGCGTCGATGCGGCCGGTGGCCTCGACGAGCACGTCGATGCCGCTCCAGTCGACGTCGTCGATCGAGGAGACGAGGGCGGGGGCGGGGGCGGCCCCCGAGGCGAACTCCAGCTCGTCGAGCATCTGCTGCACGCCGGCGCTGTCGGGGTCGATCAACTGGGTGGTCACCAGGCGGGGCAGAGCCCGCACCTGGGCCAGGAAGGTGCGGCCGAATCCGCCCCGGGCGCCGGTGAGGGCGACACGGATGTCGGCCGGAGCCTGCGGGGGTAGCGCGTGGGAAGTCACCGTCGGTCCCGTCTGCACGGGTCGTTCCGTGCGTTGGAGTGTCTGGGGGTCATCGACGACGAGGCACTCACGATGCTCCGCCGCGACGATTGGGCAACCATACACACAAGCCGATCAGATTTTCAAACTTTGCAACACGGATTCACATGTGGTGGAATGGCGTGGTCGTCGCGGGGCCGTCCCCCTCGACAGGGCGGCCCGCCCGCCACCTCGAACCGTCCGCCACCTCGAAGGGGAGCCCGCCGTGATCCGTCTGGGAGCCATCGCCGACGACTTCACCGGCGCCACCGACCTCGCCACCTCGCTCCGCGAACGGGGCCTCCGGGTAGCCGTGGTGCTGGGCGCCGAGGCGGTGCCCTCCACCGCCGAGGCCACCGGGCTCGATGCCGTGATCGTGGCCCTCAAGTCCCGCACCGCGCCGGTGGCCGAGGCGGTCGGCAGCTCGCTCGCCTCGATCCGCGCACTGGAGTCGCTGCATCCGGAGCAGTACTTCGTGAAGTACTGCTCGACCTTCGACTCCACGCCCGCCGGCAACATCGGGCCGATCCTGGATGCGGTGCTCGACGAGCTGGGCGAAGCGCGCACCGTGGTCGTCCCGGCCTTCCCCGACAACGGGCGAACCGTCTTCCGGGGCCACCTGTTCGTGCACGATCAGCTGCTGAGCGACTCGCCGATGCGGCACCATCCCCTCACCCCGATGACGCAGTCGCGCCCGGCCGAGATCCTCGCCCCGCAGACCGCGCGGGCCGTCGCCGAGGTCTCCGTCGACGCCGTCTGGCAGGGCGCCGAGGCGCTGAGCACCGCGCTGGACGCCGTCCCCGCGGGCACCTCCTACGTGGTGGTGGATGCCACGACCAATCGCGACCTCGAGACCATCCAGGCGGCCACCGCCGGCTGGCGCGTGCTCTCCGGCAGCGCCGGCCTGGCGTTCGGGATGCACGGCGAGCACGACCCCGCCTCGCAGCGTTTCGACGTTCCCGGCGGGCGCCGGCTGGTGGTGTGCGGGAGCGCGTCGGCCAAGACCCGCGCGCAGATCGCCGACGCGCTGGAGAAGGGCGCATCCGGTCACCAGCTCGACATCGAGCGGCTGGTCGGCGATCCGGATGCCGTGGTCGGCGAGGTTCTGGCGTGGCTCGAGGGGCTCCCGGCCACCGCGCTGCCCCTCGTCTACTCCGTGGCCTCGCTCGACGACGTGAAGTCGGCCGAGGCGGGCGAGGCCGTCGAGACCGCGCTCTCGGCGCTGGTCGCCCGCGCCGTCGCCGAGCTCGGCGTGCGGCAGGTCGTCGTGGCCGGGGGCGAGACCTCGGGCGCGGTCACCACGGCGCTCGGCTGCCGCCGCCTGCTGATCGGGCCGCAGATCGCACCCGGCGTGTGCTGGTCGCTGTCGGAGACCTCGGGGCTCGACGTCGCCGGCGCTGCAGACGCCGACACACCCGCCCCCGCCGTCGCGCTGGCCCTGAAATCGGGCAACTTCGGCGCCGACGACCTGTTCACCACCGCCTGGGAGGCCCTCTCGTGACCGATCCGACCACGCGGCCGGCGGCCACCGAATCAGCTGAGTCGGCCGACGCGACCGACGCGATCGACCTGGCCGACCCGGTCGCCCTCGTCGTCGCCGCCGGCGCACGGGTCGCGGCCGCCGGCATCAGCCCCGGCTCCAGCGGCAACGTGAGCGTGGCCCACGGCGACCGCATCTACGCCACCGGCACCGGCACCGACCTCGGTCGGCTGCGGCGCGGCGACATCGCGGTGCTCGACCGCGAGGGCCGTCACCTCGAGGGCCCCAAGGCCTCGAAGGAGACCTCCCTGCACCTCGCCTTCTACCGCAAGAACCCCACGCACACGGCGGTGGTGCACGTGCACTCCCCCAACGCCGTCGCCTTGTCGTGCCTGGAGCCCTGGAGCGAGCTGAGCGCGGTGCCGCCCCTCACGCCCTACTTCGTGATGCGCGTCGGCCAGACGCCGATGATCCCGTTCCGCGCGCCCGGCAGCCCCGAACTCGGCGAGCTCGTGCTCGAACTCGACTACCCGTTCCAGGCCGCCCTGCTGGCGAACCACGGCCAGATCACCAGCGCCACGGATGTCACGCGGGCCGTCGAAGCGGCCGTCGAGCTCGAAGAGGCCTGCCGGATCGCCCTGCTCACCGGCGGCCATCCCCGCCGGATGCTGCCGGAGGCCGACATCCGCGCCCTCAGCGAGAAGTGGGGAACGCCGTGGACGGCGGCCCCGGCCGGCGCACCCTCTCAGCCCGCCGCATCCGTCCCGCCCTTCCGCAGCACCCTCTAAACTGATCGCATCGAGGAGGTGCCGTGTCCGATTCCGAAGAGACGCCGCTAATTCCCGAGCAGCGTCGCGAACTCATCGTGAAGCACCTGCGCCGGGAGTCGGTGATGAGCTATCACCAGCTCACCGCCCTGCTCGGGGTCAGTCACATGACCATCCGGCGCGACATTGCCGCCCTCGAGGCGGCCGGCCGCGTGCTGGGCACGCCCGGCGGGGCGAAGATCTCGTCGCGGCTGTCGGTGGAGCCGAGCCGGCTCGAGAAAGCGGCGCTCGACCTGATCGAGAAGGATGCAATGGCCCGCGAGGCCGCCTCGCTCGTGCGCGACGGCATGACGGTCTTCCTGGATGCGGGCACGACGATCCAGGCGATGCGCCCCTACCTCGATTCGGTGGCCGACCTGACGATCGTCTCGAACGACCTGGCGGTGATCGGCTCGTTCCTGGATCATCCGACGGTCGACCTGATCGCGCTCGGCGGCCGGGTCGAGAAGAACAACCAGTCCACCGTCGGGCGTCTGGCCGCGCTGACACTGCGTGAGCTCTCGATCGACATCGCCTTCGTCTCGTCGAGTTCCTGGGATCTGCAGCGCGGCGTCACGACGCCCGCCGAGTCGAAGATCGAGCTGAAGACCACCGCGATCGCCGTCTCGTCGGAGTCGGTGCTCGTCGCCGGCTCCTCCAAGTACGGCACCTTCGGCCGCTACCGCATCTTCGGCGTCGACGAGGTCGACCTCGTGATCACCGACAACGGCCTGCACGACACCGCGGCCGCCGCCATCCGCGAACTCGGCACCGCCGTGGTGCTCGCGGAGCCCGCCTCCGGCGCCGCCGCGAACGCCCGCGCCGCCGGCTGACCGCCTCCCGGCTCGGTAGGTTGGAGGGATGCTCCTCTTCTCTGCCGTGGCCGCCCTCCTCGGGCTGTGGTGCCTGTTCGCCCCTCCCCGCGCCATGCTGTTCGGCTCGCGCTGGCAGCTCCGCAACGGTGACCAGGCCGAGCCGAGCAGTGCCTGGATCGCTTACACGCGCGCGTCGGGCGTGCTGCTGATCCTCGTCGCGATCGGCCTGCTGATCTGGTTCTTCGTGGCGCAGGGGCAGGGCCAGACCCGCGCCTCACTGAAGGAGGCCTGGAACATCGGTCGGTACACCTCGGTGGGCGACCTGCAGATCGACCTCGATCCCGAGGTGCAGCCCGTCGACGACGTCGAGGCCACGCTGGCCGGCTACAGCGGTGTCGAGCAGGGCCTGCAGGTGTGGCGGTCGGCGATCGTGGGTCAGGATGCCGTGGGCGACCTGGGATCGGACGTGCACGACGGCGACCTGGTGCTCGCGGTGCTGTCCGGCGGATGCCGCCCGGGCCCGGTGCTCGTCGAGGAGACGGACACCACGGTCACCGTCTCCGTCACGGGCGTCGGCTACACGCTCAACGACGACTTCGTGGTGATCTGCGGCGCGAAGGAGGCGGACTCGCTCACCGATCCCGACGCCGAGGCGCTCCGGTTGGTGCGCATACCGCTCTCCAGCCCCCTCGGCGACCGCGAGCTGGTGCTGCCCGCCCCGCCCGAGCGCGACCAGGGCTCGCTGTACCCCCAGCCGAACCTCCCCGCCCCGGCCTCCTGACAGCTTCGCTCGTCTCGCGCGCGATCAAAATACTCCCTGAGATCAGACCGCTGGGTAGTTTTCTGTACTAAATTGACGTATGTTGACGCAGGAAACTACCGGAGGGGACGCGAAAGTGGATGATTTGTCTGTCGGCAAAGCCGCCCACCTTCTCGGTGTGTCCATCAAGACGATCCGATCTCTTACAGATCAGGGCGCATTGCCGGCGACCTTGACGACAGGCGGACATCGCCGGTACGAGCGCGACAGCCTCCTCCGTCGGTGGACCGAGCTGCATCCGGACTGGAGTGCTCCCGTGCGCTTCGATCGAGAGTACTCACTGAAGGGACTCTCTGAGGACACCGTCTGGCAAGACCTCCAGCGGGTACTCGAGCTGGGGGGATCAGCTCGTCAGATCGCGGCATACGCAGTGACCGAGATGGTCAACAATGCAATCGACCATTCTCAGGGCTCGCGCGTATCAGTCAGAGCTGCCGAAGACACACGCGTCCGTGTGCAGATCGCGGACGATGGAATCGGAGCCTTCGAGAACCTCCGGAGCACGCTGGATCTTCCGGACGAGTACGCGTCCGTCGAAGAGTTGAGCAAGGGTAAGCAGACAACCGATCCCACGCGGCACACGGGCGAAGGGATCTTCTTCACCTCGAAGGCGGTCATGGTGTTCGTGCTCGAAGCCAACGGTCTGCGGTGGATCGTCGACAACGAGCGGGACGACACCGCGGTCGGCATCGGCTCGGCGGCGGGAACGTCGGTGGAGCTGGTCTTCGACCGCGATGCGAGCCGGCCGCTCATCGACGTGTTCGATCGTTACACGATCGATGGCGCGTTCGCCCGTACCCGTCCGGTCGTGAAGCTCTTCGAACGCGGCACGGAATTCGTGAGTCGCAGCGAGGCCAAGAGGCTCGCAGCCGGCTTGGAGCAGTTCGACGAGGTCGAACTCGACTTCGAGGGCGTGGAGGTCGTGGGCCAAGGATTCGTCGACGAGCTCTTCCGCGTCTGGTCGACCGGCAACCCCTCGACAAGGCTCATCCCCCTCCGGATGAATCGGGCAGTCGAATTCATGGTGCAGCGAGGCCTTCGGCGGCAGACCGATCAGTAAAGCGGGCCCGCACGTGAGTGCGGGCCCGCTCAGCTCTGCGGTGCGGTGCGGTCAGCTCCCGGCGACGTCGTCGCGGGCCTGCTGGGCCTGGTCCTTCACGTCGGAGGCGGCGGAGCCCGCCTCCTCCTTCACGCTGCCGACGGCCGAGGCCGCTGCATCCTTCACCGCGGTGGCGGCATCCTGAGCCGGCTCCTTGAGGTTCGAACCGACCTCCTTGGCCGCATCCGTCACCTGGTCGACGAGGGGCTGGGCCTGCTCCTTGACGCCGGCTGCGAGCTCCTTCTCCTTGGTCGAGGCCGGGATCAGCGAGGCGGCCAGCAGGCCGACGCCGAACGCGATCAGGCCGACGGCGAGCGGGTTGCCCTCCGCCTTGGCCGCGACCCGGTCCTTGGCATCGGTGACCGCGCCGGCCGCCGAGGATCCGGTTCCGGAGACCGACGACTTCACGTCATCGGCCACACCGAAGACGCGATCCTTGACCGATCCGACCGCACCCTTCACCTTGTCGGTCTGGCGGCCGACGATCTTCGACGGGGTGACCTTGTCGGCCAGCGCGTCCACGTCGCCGCCCAGTTCGCGGCGGGTGCGCTCGATGTCGGCACGGATCTGCTCGGGTGAATCGCTCATCGGTTCTCCTCATTCCTTTTCAATGTCTCGGGGATCTTCTTCAGTGATTCGACGGTCTTGGGGGCGCCGTTGACCTCTTTGAGCTTCGTGCGGCCCACGAGGAACAGGATCAGGGCGACGATCGCCCAGATCACGGCCACCACGAGGCCCGACCAGCCGCCGCCGATCAGAGTGCCGAGCGCCCACCAGAGGGCGATCGACAGGAACAGGATCGTCATGCTCGCGGCATACCCGGCACCGCCGAGCATCCCCGCGCCCTTGCCGGCGCGCGTGGCCGACTGCTTGAGCTCGGCCTTGGCCAGCTCGAGCTCCTGCCGCATCAGCGTGGACAGGTCTTTCGTGACCTCGCCGAGCAGGTCGCCGAGCGACGTGGTCGCCGCCTTCTGCTCCGAGGGGGTGTAGTCGGTCATCGCTGGGTGCCTTCGCCCTGGCTTCCGAAGCCGTCGTCCAGCGTGGAGGCGCGCTCGGTGTAGAGCGGCGTCTCGTCGAGGTCGGTGCGGTAGCCGGGGTCGACGACCGTGACCGGAGCGGTCACAGGGGCGACCGAGGTCGGAACCACGGGCGCGACCGGGGCCACGGTCGAGGCGGATTCCGGATGGGCGTCGGCGGACGCCGCCGCCGCCTTCTCGTCGGCCGCACCGGCGGCCAGTGCGCGCGTCAGCCGTCCGGCGAGCACGCCGGCGATCGCCGCGGCGGCGATGAACGTGCCGGGCTTGCGGCGGGCGTACGACTTCACCTCGGCCAGGAGCGATCCCGGGTCGCGCGCGTCGAGCCAGGATGCCGCGCTGCCCGCGCGATCCGACACCTGACGCACCAGGTCGCTGGCGAGGCCGTCGCTGTCGGAGCCGTCGGCCATGCTGCCCAGCTCGTCGCCGAGCGAGCGCAGACCGGTGGCGACGCGCTGCTGCTGCACGCCCGCCTGCTCCTTCAGCTCCGACTGGGTCTGGTGGTAGAGGTCTTTGGCCTGCGACTTGGCCTCGCGCGCGACGCCGGCGGCCTCCTCGGTGGCGGTTCCGGCGACGGATCCCGCGTTCTCGGCGACGGTGTCCTTCAGCTCGCCGGCCGCCTGCTTGGCGGCATCGGCCTTGCCTTGGCCATCGGACTGTCCCTGCGCACCGGACTGTGCCTGCACATCGGACCATGCCGCCGCGTCGGACTGCTCGTCGTGTGCCGGAGGCGCGAAGCCGGTCGGCGGCACGGGCTGGTAGTTCTCGGACATTGTGTTCCCTCTCGGTTCCCCAGCCACAACGGCCCGGTCCCCTCTGCCTACGCGGCGGAACCCGATGCCGCGCCCACTAGACAGGAGGTCGGCAGTGTGCAGGGCTGCCGGTGAGCACGCCCCGGAGACGGTCTGCACCGCCTCGGCGGCCGGTCACTCGGCGAGCGCCGCCAGCTCGGCCAGCACGCGGGGATTCGCGAGCACGCGGAAGTGCCCGCCGGTGTCGAGCTTCACGTTCTTGGCGCCGGCCAGGGCGCTCCCACCGGGGATGTGCGGGTCGAAGCGGCCGTAGACCGACACGATCCGGGCGTTCACATCGGCGTGCCGGCCGAGCTCGAGGATCGTGGCATCCGTCGGCCGGAAGATGCGCAGGCTGCGGGCCGGCAGGTACCTCGCGTAGCTCGAGCCGCCGAAGGGTGCCGCCACGGCGAGCATCGCGTCGATCCGGGCGGCCGCGGTGCCGAGGCTCATCGCGTACTTGCCGACGAGCCCGCCCTTGCTGTGCGCGACCAGCACCACGCCCGTGAGGTCGTGCTGGTCGAGGTAGTCGGCGACCAGGGCGGCGGCTTCGGGCACGGGCCGGTTGTTCCAGTGCAGCGGTCCGATGACGTGCACCGGATGCCCGCGCCCGTGCAGTTCGGTGATCAGCGGTTGCAGAAAGCGCCAGGTCTCGTACACGCCCGGAATGACCACGAGCGGCGTGCCGTCGCCGCTCTCGAACTCGCGGGGATCGGCGCGGTCGAACAGGGCGCGCACCTGCCAGACGAGGGCGTAGGCGTAATCGCGCGCCCACCAGCCCAGTCTGCGCATCAGCGTGCCGCCCGTCCGCTCCGCACTCATCCCCCGTGGTCCGTGTCGATCTCGACGCTCAGCGACCGCGACGGCCGGAGAAGAGCGCGTGCAGCAGCGGCAGCACCGAGGCGATCATCAGCACGGTGCCGAACACGGCGTCGTCGGCGCGCAGCACGGCCCCGGCCACCAGCAGGGCGGCGAACAGCACGGCCGAGATACCGCGGCGGGCGGTGCGCTCGAGTCCGGCCACCCGGCGGTCGAGATCGGGCGTGCGCACGGCGATCGAACCTTCGTCGACACGCGTGATCAGCGACTCGATCTGCTTGGGCAGCCGCCAGATCAGCCCCAGGTTCTCCAGCGCCTGCTTGCCGAGATCCTGCGCCAGGTTGCCGCGCTCCTCGCGGATCAGCTGCTGCGCGTAGGGCTCGACCGAGTTCCACAGGTTGAAGCCCGGATCCAGCGCGCTGCACACCCCCGAGGTGAGCGACATGGCCCGGATGATGAGCAGGAAGTTCTCGGGCAGCTGGAACGGCAGCGACCGCACCACGTGCCCGAACTGCTCGCCGAACTCGCGGAACTCCCGCGGGTCGACCTCGCGCAGTTCGGCGAAGCCCATCCCGCCGAAGCGGGCGAAGAGTGTCGTCAGCGCGCGCTCGAGCTCGGTGGTCTCGGCCGACTGCAGCAGCACGCCGAGCTCCCGCGCCGCATCCACGAGGCCCTTGCCGTCGCGCGACGCGGCGGCGATCAGCATCTTGCGCAGGCCGCTGCGGGTGTTCGGGCCGACCTCGCCCATCATGCCGAAGTCGATGAAGGTGAGCTTCCAGGCCGGGGCTCCGTCCGGAGCATCCGGAATCGGCGTCACGAAGATGTTGCCGGGGTGCGGATCGGCGTGGAAGAAGCCGTTCGTGAACAGCTGGTCGAACATCACGGCGGCGAACACCGGCGCCACGTCGGCCGGGTCGATGCCGGCGGCGGCGAGCGCCACCGCATCCGTGATCTTGATCGCCGTCACGTCTTCGAGCGTGAGCACGCGGCGGGTCGAGCGCTCCCACACCACCTCGGGCACGCCCACACGGGCGTCGCCTTCGAACTCCGCCGCGAATCGCACCGAGCTGGCGGCCTCGTGCAGGTAGTCGATCTCCTCGAGCGAGGTGAGTGCGAACTCCTCCACGAGCGCGGGCGCGTCGACGCGGGAGTAGACCAGGCGCACGTGGCTGAGCCATCCGCCCACCTTGCGGAGGGCGGCCAGGTCGACCTCGACGATCGCGTCGATCCCGGGCCGCTGCACCTTGAGCACCACGGCCTCGAGGCCGGTGTCGGCGGCGTCGGCCGGCGCGAGCCGTGCCCGATGCGCCTGGCCGAGGGAGGCCGCGGCCACCGGCGTCTCGTCGACCCAGGCGAAGGCGCGCGCGAGCGGCATGCCCAGCTCGGCCTCGGCGAGCCTCCGGATGAGGTCGAACGGCACCGCGGGCACCTCGTCCTGCAGCCCCTCGAGCTCCTTCGTGATCTCGGGCGGCAGCACGTCCAGGCGCGACGACATGAACTGGCCGACCTTGATCATCAGCCCACCGAGGTCGACCGCGAGCACGTGGAAGCGCCGTGCGAAGCGCTGCATCCGCCGCGCCCGCGTGCGCTCGGCGATGCGGGTGAGCCCGAACCGCGGCAGCACGAGTTCGTACCACCAGGTGACCGCGAGATTCCAGCCCGCGAACCTCAGGATGCGGCGGTACCGCGCGCGGGCCTCGCGGGCGCTCGGAACCGAGTCGCCGCGGTCCGGCCGGGCCGCGCGCTCAAGAGGGACTGCGCTCACCCGGGTCAGTCCTGGGCGAGGATCGCGTACAGCCGGCGGCGCGCGTCCTCCAGCTCGGCCACGGCCTGCTTGACCTGCTCCGGGGTGCCGGTGCGGCCCACCTGGGCGGCGGCCTGCGCGAGCTCGAAGCCCGCCTTCGGGAGGGCCGCGAACTCGCCCTTGTCGGTGCCGGCGCCGGCATCCGTTCCCGCTCCGAAGCCGTCGCCCGAGGTCCAGGGGGCGGATGCCCCGGCGCTCGCCACCTGGGCGCGGCCGGCCTCGGTGAGGGCATAGGTCTTGCGGCCGTTCGACTCCTCGGCCGAGATCAGGCCCTCGTCGTTCAGAAGCTGCAGGGTCGGGTACACCGAACCGGGGCTCGGCTTCCAGCTGCCGCCGCTGCGCTCCTCGATCTCGTGGATGATCTGGTACCCGTGCATCGGCTGCTCGGCGAGCAGCGCGAGCACGGCCGCGCGCACGTCGCCGCGGCCCATCCGGGTGCCGACGCGCTTCTCGAACTTGGCGCGGAACTGCTCCATCGCCTGCCAGATGCCGTCGGTGTGACTTCCGGTGCCGAATCCTCCGGCCGAGTACGAACCGCCCATGATGCTCTCCCTGCGTGACGTGCGTGGACTGCGTGGCTGCAGCGTCGTCGCGAACCGCGAACGATACTCAACGATATACACGGTCCGGTCGCCGTGGCACGGGCGGACGGATGACCCAGCGAATCGGCAGGAAGCCCTCCCGCCTCAGCCCAGCAGCTCCCGGATGTCGCTCCCGGTGATCTTCGATCCGCCCGCGGCACCACCCTCGGCCATCACGCTCGCGAACAGCTTCGCCCTCGAGTCCTTGAGCGTCATCACCTTCTCCTCGATCGTGTCGGCGGCCACCAGCCGGTACACCATCACGTTCTTGGTCTGCCCGATGCGGTGCACCCGGTCGACGGCCTGCGCCTCGGTCGCGGGGTTCCACCACGGGTCGAGCAGGATGCAGTAGTCGGCCTCGGTGAGGTTGAGCCCCACCCCGCCCGACTTGAGGCTGATCAGGAAGACCGGTGCGGTGCCGCTCCGGAATCCGTCTATCACCTGCGTACGCTTGCGCGTCGCCCCGTCGAGATAGGCGAACTCGATCTGCTCGGTCTCCAGCCGGCTCTTCACCCGGGACAGGAAACTCGTGAACTGGCTGAAGATGAGCACCCGGTGCCCTTCGGCCACGATGTCCTCGAGCAGCTCGAAGAGCACGTCGATCTTCGTGGAGGGCACCTCGGAGTGGGCCTCGTCGATCAGGCTCACGTCGAGCGCGGCCTGGCGCAGCAGGGTGAGCGAGCGGAAGATCTGGAAGCGGTTCGAGTCGAGATCCTCGATCAGGCCGAGCACCTTCTGCCGCTCGCGCTGCAGATAGGTGTCGTAGATCTTGCGCTGCTCCGGGTTGAGCGCCACCTCGATCACCTGCTCCTGCTTCTCAGGCAGGTCGGCGGCCACCTTCTCCTTCGTGCGGCGCAGCATGAGGGGACGGATGCGGCGGCGCAGCTGCGTGAGCAGTTCCGGCGCCGACTCCTCGTTCTTCTCGATCGGGGTGCCGTAGTAGTCGGTGAACTGCTTCGGGCCGGCGAACAGACCGGGCGCCACGATCGAGAACATCGACCAGAGCTCCATCAGGTTGTTCTCGATCGGGGTTCCCGTGATCGCGAACTTGACCGGAGCATCCAGCCGGCGCACGCACTGGTAGGTGGAGCTCTGGTGGTTCTTCACGAACTGCGCCTCGTCGAGGATCAGCCCGCTCCACGGCAGCGCGTCGTACTGCGCGAAGCCGATGCGGAAGAGGGCGTACGAGGTCACGACGAGGTCGGCGCCCCGCACCGTCTCGGCCAGCGTCGTGCGCCGGCGGCTGCCGGTGGACTCGATCGTGGCGACGCGCAGCCCCGGTGCGAACCGCTCGGCCTCGGCGGCCCAGTTGCCCACGACGCTCGTGGGCGCCACCACGAGGAAGGGTGGCGCATCCGGAGTCGTGGCGCGCTGCCGGGCGATGGTGGCCAGCATCTGCACCGTCTTGCCGAGGCCCATGTCGTCGGCGAGCACGCCGCCGAGCCCGTGGTCGGCCAGAAAGCTCAGCCAGTCGTAGCCGTGCTGCTGGTAGCCGCGCAGGGTGGCCTCGAAGCCTTCGGGCAGCGCGACGGGGGCGATCTGCTCGGCCGCCGAGAGGGCCGCCACCGCGCTGCCCCAGGCCTCGGCCTGCGCGGTGACGACGCCGATCTCCTGCAGCTCGTCCCAGAGGCCGGTCTGGTAGCGGCTGATCGCGAGCTCGTCGCCGGGCTTGTCGAGCAGGCCGCGCGCCTCGGTAATCAGGGCGCGCAGGCGGTCGAAGCGCGGGTCGTCGAGCCGGAAGTACACGCCGTTGGGCAGGATGAGGTACTCGTCGCCGGTCGCGAGGGCCACGAACAGCTGGTCGAACGGAACCTCGGTGGAGTCGACCGTCACCTCGACGGCCAGGTCGAACCAGTCGCGATCGCCCTCGCGCGAGGAGGTCGCGAGGTTGATCACCACGGCCTCCTCGGCCTCGCGGTACTCGGGGACCTCGCCGTCGAAGCTCACCCGGGTGCGGTCAAGCGCCTCCAGGCGCGGCACCTCGTGCTGCAGGAAGTCGACCATCGTCATCCCCCGCAGCCGCGACTGCGCGAGCAGCCGGCCGGAATACGGATCGCCGAGCGCCGGGAACCGGATGACGGAGGCGTTCGTGCCGGCGATGATGCGCTGCTCGGTGCGGGTGTCGCGCAGGGCCAGGTCGTCGGCGCGCGCGGCACTGGCGGCGCTGTCGACCTCGGGGCTCTCGGACGCGGGCCACAGGGGCGCACTGCGCCCCGCATCCGTCGCCGCCCGGGGGCCCGGAACCGCGTAGTGCCAGTCCCAGTCGAGACGGATGCCCTGGCCGCCCTCCTGGGTGACGGTGAGCACCAGGGTGGGCTCGGCCGGCGCCGGCAGGTCGAAACTGGCGTCGCCGGAGCGCACCGGCAGCGTGGTTCGCAGGCGCGGCAGCACGCGGGCGGTGAAGTCGTCGACCTGCGCGGCCGGAACCGTGACGGGCTCCGGCGAACGCAGCAGGTTCTGGGTGGCCGTACCGATGGGGGCGTCGAGGCGGATCAGCTGCAGGGCCTGGTGGCGCAGGTCGTCCGCTGCGCCGGCGGGCTCGCGCAGGTACAGCCCGTGGGCCGGGTTGCCGATGAAGCCCACCTCGGCGCGGGCGAGGGCTTCGTCGCCGACCCGGATGATCGGTTCGAGCCGCAGCCCGTCGTCCACGGCGCGCACGTCGAGGTGCACCTCGGCGCTCTCGGACCGCAGCCGCACCGGCGGCAGCGTCGGCTCGGAGTGCAGCAGCGCGATCCCGAGCTCGGCCGCGCGGTCGAAGTAGCTCCACACCGAGGGGCTGTCGAGGTCGTCGAGGTAGAGCCACACCTCGCTGCTGCGGCCGTAGCGCGCCAGCTCGGCGCCGACGACGAGCCCGTACAGCTCTTCGAACCACACCAGCTGATCGGGGGCGAACTGGTCGTCGCCGCCGTAGCGGAGCCGCTGCCAGCTGGCCTGGGTGCGCTCCCAGGCGCCCTTCTCGTCCAGGGCCACGGGCCGGATGCCCAGTCGCACAGGCTGAGGCCGTCGGGCGCGCGACCCGTACCCCCCTCGGGTCGAGAGCTTCGAGGTGTCGCGCAGTTCGAACTGCAGGGCGAGGGGCCGCACGGCGCCGCCGGTCTCGCGGATCGGCCCTTCGCCGATCAGGTCGAGCAGCGTGCGCTCCCACGAGGCGGGCGCCGTCGAGCGCTCTCCGGGCCGGGCGGCGCGGGGCGGGGCGAGTCGCGCCTGGAGCGCCCTCACCGTGAGGAAGGTGGCGGCCGCGTGCTTGCAGTTCGCGTGCACGGGGCAGGTGCAGGCGCTGGCCTGCAGCTCGAGCGCGGTGCGGTTCGCCGAGCGGAAGGCGAGCGTGGTGACGTAGCGCGCACCCTGCGATCCGTCGACCTGCGCCCGCAACGTGCGCCCGTCGGCCGACCAGCGGATGTCGCTGACGCGGTTCTGCAGGTAGTACTTGCGCCCGCGGTCCAGCGCTGCGGCCCCGACCATGCTGCGCAGCTCCGCATCCTCGTCGAACGGCGTTTCGGGCATCCTTCCATTCTCCCAGACCTGAGCGCCTGCGATGTCGCTCTGATAACATGAGGGATGCTCGATGAATGGATGCGTGAGCTCGGAGACCCCCTCGCTTGGATCACAACGGCCGCCGTCCTGATCGCGGCGGGGCAATACCTCGGCGAGCGGCGCAAGCGGCGGGACGACACCGAGCGCGAGGCGCGGAGCCAGGCCACGCGCTTGATGGCGTGGGCGGTCACGGATGCTCGCAACAAGGGCGTCTGGGGTGTCAGAATCCTCAACGACTCGGGTTCGACGTTCCACGATGTCGTGATCGACGCCAGGATGCGCAATCATCATCCGAAGCTGCCGATCAGGATGAGGATCGTCCCGCCGGGCGACTACTTCGTGCAACCGACGAACCAGGGACCGGGTTTCGGCTGGGAGTTCCCCGGCAGCACCGCGGAGTACTCCGGAATTCTCCGCCCGCTCGCCTCGACCGAGAAGTTCGGGGTGGATCGCATCCGCTTCAGCGACAACCGCGGTCAGACCTGGATCACCGACGATCGAGCGACGCTGCGGCGGGCCTGAACGTCGCGGGGCGGGCGGACGGTGCTCAGCGCTGGAAGACGTCGTCGAGGGTGACCGTGCGCAGGCCCCGCTCGGCGATGAGGGACTGCAGTTGCGGGAAGACGTTCGTGACGGGCGCGAAGTTGAGGTGGCCGATCACGATGTGCTGGGGCAGGAACCAGGTCGTCGCGAAGTCGATCACCCGCTGCTCGGTGATCAGCCCCGAGTCGGAGAGGGTGCCGTACCAGAGCACCGGGCAGGTGTAGCCGATGCTCGCCGCGAGGCGGTCGACCCGGGCGTCGTGATAGCCGAACGGCGGACGGAAGTAGGGGCGAGCATCCACCCCGTACGTGCTCAGGGATGAAGTCGTGGTTGCGCTGCAGCTGGTCGATCACGCCCGCGTCGCTGAGCTTGGTGAGGTCGGCGTGGTCGAAGGTGTGGTTGCCGAGCTGGATCTGGCCCGACTGCACGAGCGGCCGCAGCAGGTCGGCGTGCTGCACCCAGCCCTCGTAGGAGCCGTTGAGGAAGTAGGTGAGCCGGGTGCCGGACGCCGCCGCGAACTCGGTGTAGAGGCGGATGACGTCGGCGTTCGAGCCGTCGTCGACCGTCCAGGCGAGCAGGTTCCCCTCGCCCGGCAGCGCGGTGATGGGGCCGCCCGGGAGCCGCACCTTCTGCAGGTCGGGGGTGAACTCCGCCTGGATCGGGCTGGGTTCGGGGGTCGGCGTGGGTTCGGGGGTCGGTGTGATCGCCGCCGCGGGGGTCGGCGTCGACGGCCCGGCGGGTGTCGCGCGGGCCGTCGGGGTCGCCGTCGATCCGGATGCCGCACCGACCGATGGCGTATCGGCCCACGAGACGGCGGCCAGAGCCGAGGCGCTCGCGACGACCCCGATACCGAGGGCGCCGAGGAAGAGCCGTCGGTCGATGACGACCAGCTCTCTGCGCGCGCGGGCATGCCTCGGGGTCAACGTCGTCCTCAGGGTCTCGGATGCGCGGCCGGCACTCCGCCACCGCTTCGACACCTGACGATAAGACAGCGCGACCGGTGTCCGCTACCACGTCTTCGGGTGTCAATTCCGATGCCGCGTCAGGCCCGCACCGACGGCGGCACCAGCCGCCAGCCTCCCCGCAGGATGAGCAACTCGGCATCCGCCCGCTTCCGCCGGGAGAGCCTGATGTAATCGACCGCGGCCCACACCTCCATCGCCACGCCCGCCGCGAGCACCCCAAAGCCCAGGACGGGCAGGTCGCCCGGCTCGGGCTCGGCGATGAGGAAGATGGAGAACAGCATCACGAGAAGCCCGAGCGTGCACAGCACGAAGGCGAGCACCATCCGGAACCGCCGGACGGGTTCCGCGAAGGCGAGCAGGTAGGGGGCGGCGAGTCCGCGACGGCGCTCGTCGGCATCGAGCCCGTCCCACGCCGTTTCGGCCAGCCGGCGGCGGTGCCGTACGTCGGCATCCGCGGCGGCGCTCCAGGCGAGAAGGAACAGCACGCCGAGGCCGAACCCGCCGACGACGAACACCAAGACCACGTCGTTGTCGAGGCTGCGCTCGAGCTCTTCCTGCACGACCGCGTACACGATCGCCGCCGCCGCGACCCCCAGCGCGGCGATCACCAGCCAGAAGAAGAGCCGTCGCAGCCTCCGCGCGACCGGCACCTGCTCGCTCAGCACCGTCGCCGCCGCGGCGTCGTCCTCCTCCCAGTGCCGTTCGAGCCGAGCCGCCTCACGGGCGGAGATCGCGGGGTGCCCCGAGGCGTCCGCATCCGGTGTCGCTCCGGAGGCGCTGTCCGGCAGCCCGGTCGGCTCCCCCAACTCGGCGAGCAGCGTGTGCGCGGAGACCCGCGACTTCCCGCCGCCTTCGGTGAGCGACACCGCCTCGGCGCGCTGCCGGTCGGTGAGCTCCCCCTCGGCTCGGGCGCCCTGGGTGCCGTCGCCGGGAACCCGTAGCGGGAGCTCCCGCACGAATCGCGCGAGGGCTGCGACGCCGTCCTCGTCCAGCCCGCGCATCGGCCGCCCGGCCACCAGCACCCGCGCCGACGGCCCCTCGGTGGAGACGAACCGGTACGCGAGGTAGGCCGCCCCGTTGCCCGACGACACCGCCCGCCAGCCCTCGGTGATGGTGTCGAGCGGCACCTCCCGGCCGCGCAGCCGAGCTACCCGCCGATCCGGATCCCACTCGATCACCGAGTACGCGATGCGCAGCCCGATGGCGACCCCACCGCCCAGCACGGCCCACACACTCAGGAACGCGAGCAGGTAGCTCCACGCCCCCGCACCGAGCGCCATGAACACCGCCGAGGCGAGGGCGGCGAGCACCGCGCTCCCGCCGGCCGTGACGACCACCACCAGCCGCCACGCAGCGGCCAAGGGATGCCGGCCGATGCGAATCATCCCCCCACCGTCCCACGCCCACCCCGATCCGACAACCGTCGGTGGATCGAGAGTATAGTTGCACCTATACCAGGAGGCATCGTGTCCGACCACATCAGAACTGCTCGAAGCCGCGCGGGGTTGTCGATCTACGACCTCGCGGCCTCGCTCGGGGTGACCGCCGGAGCCGTCTCGCAGCTGGAGCAGTCCGAGCGTGCAGGAACGATCAAGCTGGCGTCGCTCGAGCGGGCTCTCGCCGCGCTGGGTGAGAACCTGCACACGTCGACCTCACGCATCACGATGGCTCAGAGGAATCTGATGACCGCGCGGACGGCGGCGCGGGCGATCGAGGCAGAGCTCTCAGCATCTGATCCCGCAGCGGCACTCCGGCTCACGGTGCAGGCGGTAGACCACTTCCGTCGGGCCTCCTCCGACAACGAGATCCAGGATTTCCTCAAGAAGCCGGCCCCTCTTTCCGACGAGCGATGGGACACCTTCTTCGCGACAGTCGTTGGCTGGGGCGCCTCGAAGCGAGGCGTCATGCCGCCGAGGTGGACGAAGAGACCGCCCCTCGTGCACGAGTGGGTCCCCGGCCCCGACGACACCTATTCCCCCGGCTATGTCGACTTCCTCAAGACGGACGCTGCACCCGAGTTCCTGGAGCGTGGCATCGTCATCCGCGAACGCGATCTGGACGCGGCATGACCGAGGCACGCTTGTTCTCGGCCGACGAATTGGCCAGTTTGTTGACGGAGCTCGGCGAACGGATCGGCCGACGCGGCGAATCCGTCGATGCATACGTGATCGGCGGTGCGGCGATGGCCATCGGGCTCGGCTCGAGGCGGGCGACCGAAGATGTCGATGGCTTGTTCCGCCCCTTCGAGGTCGTGCGAGAAGAGGCCGCCGCAATGGCCGCGGAGCAAGGCCTTCCCTCCGATTGGGTCAACCAGAGCGCCTTCGCCTTCATGAGCTTCGAGAGCGACGACACGGATGCGCGGGTGCTCGAGATCGGTGGCCTGCATCTGCGGCTCGCGTCACCCCGATTCCTCCTCGCCATGAAGATGGCCGCGGGTCGCCTGAAGGATCACGAGGACATCGTCACTCTGATCCGGCATCTTCAGATCACCGATCCTGACGAGATCGTCGACCTCACGTTCGATGTCTTCGGGGAAGACGGAGTCTCCCTCACAGACAGTCGCGAGAGCGTGTTCTTTCAAGCCGAAGAGATGATCCGCCTCTCGCGTCGTCGTTGACATCCCGCCGCTCGACAGTTCTTTTCCACCGCACCACACTCCCGCGCCGAACACGAGCAGCAGATCACGCCGCACGCCCTCGATTGTGACGGCGCCAGCACGTGGTCGTCGAGGAAGACCCGGGTCAGTGCAGCGCGAGCCGTGGCGGCTCCGGTGGTCGTTTCGGAGGGAATGCTGCGCGCGGGGCGACGGCCGCGTCACCGGCCGACACGTCACTCGAGGGCGGCGCGGAGCCAGGCGCGGGCTCGGCCGAGCAGCGCGCGGGACGGGGCCGCGTCGCGGGCCCAGTTCTCGAAGCCGTGCGGGGCACCGGGGACGACGTCGAGGGCGACGGAGACGCCGGCCTGCTCGAGGCGGCGGGCGTAGTCGGCGTCTTCGGTGAAGAAGAGCTCGATGTCGCCGACCGCGATGAACGTCGGCGGCAGGCCGGAGAGGTCGGTGCGGCGGGCGGCCGCCGCGTACGGCGGCACGTCGTCGCGACCGAAGGCGGCGCCGAGGTAGCCGCTCCAGCCGACGCGGTTGGCGCGGTTGTTCCAGACCCAGTGGTCGAGGGCGTCGAGCGACTCGTCGGCCGCCGTGCGGTCGTCGATCATCGGCGCGAAGAGCACCTGTCCGACAGGCTGCACACCGCCCTCGTCGTGGAGGCGCTGCACGAGCGAGGCGGCCAGCCCCCCGCCGGCGCTCTCACCCGCGACCACGATCCGCGCCGGATCGATACCCAGCTCCGCGGCCTGCGACTGCAGCCAGAGCCACCCGGCGTACACGTCGTCGAACGGTGCGGGGAACGGATGCTCGGGCGCGAACCGGTAATTGGCCGAGATCACCGGGATCCCCAGTTCCGACGCGGTTCCGGCGCAGAACGCCTCGTCCTGCCGGGCGTCGCCGAAGAGCAGACCGCCGCCGTGCACCCAGAAGAGCGCGCCTCCACCTCGGCGCCGCCCCGGCGTGTAGAGACGGATGCGAGCGCCGTCCGCCTTCACGGTCGAGACCGCGACGCCAGCGACGCGCGGTACGCGCATCACCCGGGTCGCGATCCGGATGACGGCACGCAGCCACGCCTTCGACGGGTCGGTCGCGGGCAGCTTCAGCGTGGCCGCACGCAGAGCGGGGTCGACCTTCTCGATGTCCATCTCGGTCCTTTCCCGATCCTCTTCCCGATCCCGCCCAGCCGCCCGCCGCCCGCGGCCCGGCACCCGCCGCCCGCCGCGCGCCGCGCCTACTGCACAGACCAGCCACCGTCCGACGGCAGAACCACGCCGTTGATGTTCACCCCGTCGTCGCTCAGCAGAAAGGTGATCGACGCGGCGAGCTTCTCGGCGGTCGCGATCGACGGGATCGCGCTCTGGAACGGCTTCAGCCGCGCCGATCCGCTCTCCGACGGGCTCGCCGCCATCGGGATGCCCGTGGCGACCCCGCCCGGAGCCACGGCGTTCACCCGCAGGCCCTGCGGCCCGTACATGAACGCGGCGCTGCGGGTGAGCCCGATCACGCCGTGCTTCGACACCGTGTACGCGTTGCCCGAGGCGTTCCCCCGCAGCCCGGCCTCGGAGGCCGTGTTCACGATCGACCCGGCGCCGGCGGCGAGCATCACGGGGATGACCGCGCGGGTCAGCTTGAACGAGCCCGTGAGGTTGATGCCGATCACCCGGTCCCACATCGCATCCGTGGTCTCGTGCAGCGGCGAGAAGTCGTCGTTGATGCCGGCGATGTTGGCGAGACCGTCGATGCGCTCGCCCGCGGCCTCGACGATCGCGTCGATGTCGTCCTGCTTGGTGATGTCCCCCGCGATCGTGACGACCTCGGCATCCGGAACCGACGCCGCGAACTCCTGCAGCCGCTCGGCGCTGATGTCGACGGCCACCACCCGGCCGCCCTCGCGGGCGATTCGGGTCGCGGTCGCGCGTCCGATTCCGGATGCCGCGCCGGTGACGATCACGGTCTGGCCGGCGAAGCGCCCGGGGGTGATCTTCTCCACCCAGCCCGTGGCGGTGCCGGACTCCTCCGGCGCGACCCCTCCGTTGGCCTGCAGCACGAGGTCGTCGACGACCGACTGCGGCATCTGCCCCTGGCTCATCACCACGAGCTGCTGCAGCGGCAGCCCGCTGACCGGCGCGAGCGCTTCGTCGCCGACCCCCGCCGCCTTCAGGAAACCGCGGATGAGCGGCCCGCCGACCGGATGCTCGAGCCAGGTTCCGATGGTGCTCGCGGCGGTCAGAGGTGCGGAAGTGTCGGCCATGATCGGTCCTTTCGACGGTGCGTGAGCGACGACGCTCGGGATGGGCGGTCGCCCGTAGTCCGACGATAGTAATTCACGCCCGTGAATACAAGATGCGAGCGCTACAGTGAAGCCATGACCGCCGCCGTTTCAGACGAGCTGCCCCCGGAGCCGCGCGCACGTCGCGGCCGCGGCAACCGAGCCGGACTCACGCCGGCCCGCATCGTCGAGGCGGTGCGCGATCTCGATCCCGACACCATCACCGTGCAGGCCGTGGCCGACCGGCTGGGCGTCGACCGCGCGACGGTGCACCACCACATCAGCGACCTCGGCACCCTGCGCGAGCTGATGGCGCTCGACGCCTTCGCGGCCGGGTTCCAGCCGGTCGAGATCGCTCCGGATGCCACCTGGCGGGAGGCCTGCAGCGCGCTCGCGTATTCCATGCACGACGCGGTCATCGCCGCCAACGGCCATGGCGCCTACATCGAGCTGAGTGCCACCGACGTCGTGCTGCTCGAACCCGTCGAGCACACGCTCCGCATCATGATGGCGGCGGGTTTCGACGACGAGACCGCCGCGCGCGGCCTCGCCACGCTCGCGAGCTTCGCGGCCGCCGCGGCGCGCGAGCAGCTGATCGCCCGGCGCAGCAGCGGCCACCCCCAGGTGCCCGAGCTGCTGCGAGCGCTCGACGACCCGCGCGCCGCTGGCTTCACGAACCTCCGCCGCCTCGCCGAGGCCGACCTCGTAGGCGTCGACGACGCCCAACTGCACACGAGCATCGACCTCATCCTCGACGGCATGGCCGCCCGCCTCACGACGTCCCCCCGCTAGCGCTCGCCCCCTCGCCCCGTCGCCGACCCGTCACGTGCTCCCGTTATGACCCCGCCAGAACGGCACTGAGTGACGGCTCGCGAACCCTGGCACCAGGGCCCCCTTCCCCCTCGTCGACCCGTCACGTGCTCCCGTTATGAGCCCGCCAGAACGGGATCAGGTGACGGGTCGCGGGCGGCGGGGGTGGGGGGGGGGGGGGGGAGTTCGAACGCCGAGAGCGTCAGAGGTGGTCGGGGAGGCCCGCCCGGCGCAGGAACGCCTCGCGGTCGGCGTTGCGCGTGACGGGCTTCGCCGGCACGCGGCTCGGCACGTGATCAGCCGCGCGATCGGGGCCGCCGACCACTCCACCGGTGACGGCGTCGATGTCGTCGTCCACATCGAAACCGAGCTCGGCCAGCCGGGCCGTCGCGTCGTCGGACTCGCGCGCATCCTGAGCCCGCTCGCCCTGGACCCGCGCATCCTGAGTCCGGCCATCCTGAACCCGCGCATCGCCGGGCCGAACCGCGCCGGGGAATGCGGATGCCGTGGGCAGCCGGGCCGTGTCGGTCCGGTCCGCCGACGTGTCGATGCGGGCCGTCTCGGTCAGGTCGGCCGCCGCACGCGGCACGCCGCCGTCCCGTGCCTCGGCCGCCTCGAGGGAACGCTCCCACTCCCCCATCCGCGCCTCGGCCCGCTCGCCGGCGTACCCGGCCCACACCTGCAGCGCGCGCTCGATCACCGACTCCTGCTGCTCCAGCACGGCCTGGTTCACCCGTTTGCCGAACGCGAGCTGACGTTCGGCCCGGTCTTCCGCCACGGAGACCTGCACCCCCGCCTCGACCTCGATCGCCCGAGCGCGCTCCGACGCCCAGATCGCGCCGCCCGACACCTCGCCGTCCTCCCGCACGTCGACCATCCGGTCGTACGCGGTCGGCACGCCGAGGTTGGACAGCACCTTCACGATCACCGGCAACAGCTCGATGCAGATGAACAGCAGCGCGATCATGATGTGCGCCACGTTCAGCAGCGCGTTCGCCTCGCCGAGCCGGAACAGCGCCTCGAGTCGCGACAGCAGCCCCGCACTGTTGTCGACGGCGCTGTCGTAGGCCGCCTGCTCGGTGTCGCGCGCATCCTGAGCCTTGGCCAGCGTGTCCTTGTCGGCGGCGAGCTGCTCGGTCGCGGCATCGAGACGGCTCTGCGCCGAGGTCTCGAGGTTCGACTGCGCCGCGGTCAGGGCCGCGGCTTCGGCTTCCTTGGCCGAGTCCAGGCGCGCCTGAGCAGCCTGCACGGCCACGAGCTTCGACTGCGTCACCGCTCCGTCGCCCCGGATGCCCGTGCCGCCCGTGCCGTCGATCTCGGCGAGGTACGCGGCCTGCGCAGCGTCGAAGGCGGTCTGCGCAGCGGCCGTGGCGGCCACCGCGGCCGCGTAGTTCGGGTCGGACGACAGGTCGGTCTGCAGCCCCTGATCCACGATCGCCTGGTTCGCGGCGATCGACTTCTCGAGGTCTGGGATGGCGGCGAACCGCGGATCCGCGGCCATCCGCTCCTCGAACGCCGCCTTGTCCTCGGCCTGCATCACCTGGATCTCGGAGTTGATCTCCGCCGAGAAGATCTGCAGCGTCAACGGCGTCGAGATGACCGTTCCGATGATAAGCGCCAAAGCCACGCGAGGGATCGCGAGCCCGATGTTGCGCCACACGCCCTTCTGCTTGGCCATGCCGATGATCAGCAGCCGGTCGAGGTTCAGGATGATGACACCCCAGAACACGCCCACGATGACGGCGACCACCAGAGGCGCCCCCACGGCCATCACCAGCGCGAACGACGCCGACACCGCCGAGAGGAAGGCCGTGCTCAGGATGACGCCGCCCATCGCCACGAAGCGAGCGCGGTCTCCGGGCGCATCCTGCAGCACGTCGAGCCGGGCGCCGCCCAGCCAGGCCATGAAGTTCGACACGGGGTTGGCGTTGTAGCGGCGTTCTGACACGAGGTGCGAAGCTACCCCACCAGAATCAACGTTCCCTGGCACAATTCTGTGCTCTCCCGATGGGCGTGCCGAGCGGCGGTGCGGGGCTCGCCCGTCGCGGCTCGCACGGGCGCGGCTCGTCACCCGAGCGTCTGACGCCGTCGGCCGCTCGACCCCGCTAGCGTTGTCCGCATGAAGATCGCTGTCGCCGGAGGAACCGGAACCGTCGGACGCCACGTCGTCGACCTCGCCCGCGAGAACGGCCACGAGGCGGTCGTGCTCAGTCGCGGCACGGGGATCGACCTCATGTCCGGCGACGGCCTGGTTCCCGCTCTCGCCGGCGTCGACGTCGTCGTGGATGCCGCATCCGTCGCCACGCAGTCGGCCAAGGTGTCGGAGCGGTTCTTCGGAACGGTGACCGCGAACCTGCTCGCCGCCGAGGAGGCAGCCGGCGTCGGCCACCACGTCGCGCTCTCGATCGTCGGCAGCGACAAGGCCCCCTACGGCTACTACGCCGGCAAGGCCGTGCAGGAGCGGCTCGTCCGCGAGGGCGGCATCCCCTGGACCATCCTGCGCGCCACCCAGTTCCACGAGTTCGCGCAGCAGCTCTACGGTCGGGTCGACCTAGGCCCGATCCACCTGGTGCCCACGATGATCTCTCAGCCGGTCGCCGCCCGCGAGGTGGCCCAGCATCTCGTCGAGCTGGCCGAGGGCGGCCCCGCCGGCCACGCCACCGACCTCGCCGGGCCCGAGACGCTGAAGATGGCCGACATGGTCAAGGCCTACGCGACCGCGACCGGCGGCACCGGCCCGATCCTGCAGATCCCGCTCCCCGGCGGCTTCGGCAAGGCCATGCGCGACGGCACCACCGAGGCGGGGCCGGATGCCGACCGCGGCACCCAGACGTTCGCCGAGTGGATCGACGGGATCGCGCGCCCACCCCGCTGAGCCGAGGGCCGGTCAGCCCTCGCCTTCGGTCCGTCGAGCCGTCAGAGTGCTCGGCGGCGTGCCGCGATCACGGCCGACGTCGCGATACCCGCGAGCAGGAGCAGGCCGGCGAGCGCGATGCCGGAGACGGCGTCGTCCCCGGTCGCGGCGAGCGACGGGCCGTCCACGCCGGGCACGGGCGTCGGGGGCACCGGGGCGGGCGTCGGCGACGGTGTCGGAGTCGGCCCGGCGATAGTGCCCAGGAAGAACAGCCCGTTCGCCACGAGGCGCTGGTTGAAGTCGCCGTTGGGGTAGTTGTTGGCGCCGTCCTGGGTGTTCGTCACAGTGACCCGGGAGGGCCCGGACGGGCCGATCGCCGGCGCGCCCAGCTGGGCGACGAGCGTGCTCGACCCGCCGCCGTCGAGCAGGATGGCGTCGCTCGCGCCGAGGTCGATCACCGTCTGGGCGGCCTGCTGCCAGGTGACGCCCGGCGAGTCCTCCACGTCGCCGCTCGTGTTGGTGCCGCTCACCTTGTCGATCACCGCGAGCGTGACCGCGGTGCCGCTCTCGTCGAGGCCCACGACGGTCTCGGCGTTGGTGCCCTGCGGGAACGGGGTGCCCCCGGCCGGGAGGATCCGGCCGCCGCCGGCGATCTGACCCACGCCGCCCACGAGGGAGGTGATCCCGGCGCCGAGCTGCACGCGGTCCTTGCCGTCGCCCACGGCGAGCGCCTGCGGGATCTCGAGGGTGTCGCCGGCCTCGAGAGAGTTCTTGAGCCAATACCCGGCCGTCTTCTCGACGTCGCTCTGCGAGGCGAGCAGGATGATCTGTCCCGGCTCCAGCGCGGCGATCCCGGTGATCTGGCCGGGAAGGGCGACGGCGTCCACGACGTAGCCGCCCGATCCGTCGGCGTGGGCCGTGACCTCCACGGCGGCAGCGCTGGCGGGCACGATGTACTGCGAGTCAGGACTCTCGTTGTAGCTCGCGTTGAGCACCACCTCCCCCATGTCCGGCGTGATCAGCGTGATGCCGGCGCCGGTGGTGGGCTCGGCGTGGTCTTTCGGGCAGCCGGGCTGGGGGACGCCGTCGCCGAGGGTGTTGACCGAGTCGAGCGCGTGCTCATCCTGCACACTGCCGTCGGCGGCGAGCACCTGGATCGAGGCGTCGAAGTACACGTGACCGATGCCCATGGTGCCGTCGGCGTTCACGAAGACGCTCGCGTTGAGATCGGCGCTGTTCGGCGGGCTCTTCATCACCCGCCCGTCGATCACCACGCCGCCGCACACGACGCCGGAGAACGGCTCCGGGCTCTCGGTCTCGGTGAGCAGCGGACCCTTGTCGTTGTCGAAGTAGCCGCCGTTGACGCCGACGACGGCGCCGCTGCGGTTCGCCATCGAGGTGACGGTCTCGTTGGTGATGCCGGGATCCGTCCCCGCCGGCGAGCCGACGGGCTGGAAGATCAGGTCGTTGCTCTGCACCACCTGCGGGAGCACACCGGCCACGGTGAGGTCGATCGAGGCGGAGTGCACGTAGGCGCCCTGCGCCGGGTCGTTCGGGTCGTCCGGATCCGGCGCCCCGGTGACGGTGCAGCCGAGGCTGATGCCGTCGGCCACGTACTGCGGGCTGGTGACGCACTGCCCGGGCAGGGTCAGTTCGGGCAGGGGCTCGGTGGCGAAGGCGCTCGCGCCCGATCCGGCCGCGACGAGTGCCGCGGCGAGACCGGCCGTGAGGGCGAGAGAACCGGCTGTCAGCATCCGTCGGTGCGCCACCGTGCGCCTACCGTTCCTGCGTGAGGCGGCGACGACGGCCGGCGATCAGCGCGAGCGCGAGGCCCGCGATCAGCACCGAGCCTCCCCCGGCAAGAAGGAGGGCGGGCATGCCCTGCACGTCGGCTCCCGTGTTCGCGAGGCCCGGGGCCGGGGTGGCGGTGCCCGAGGGAACCGGAACCGGGGCAGGAGTGGGCGTGGGCGTCGGGGTGGGCGTCGGCGCGGCCAGCACGGTCGCGGCGCCTCCGACCGACACCACGGTGACGGTGCCGTCGGCGTTCAGCTGCACGGTGGCGCTGGTGGCGGCGGCGAGGTCGACGCGCTGCCACGATCCGGCTCCCGATGCGGTCTGGTCGAGGGCGTAGCCGGAGTCGATCTCGGTCTGCGCCAGCACCGAGCTGCGCTGCGCGTCGGTGAGGGTGGGGAACGTGGTGAGCAGCAGGTTCTCGGCGCCCGCGGGCACCGCCGGCGCCAGTCCGGTCTGGCCGGCCGGCGCGAAGGCGTAGGTCATCCGCTCGTCATAGGCGACGAGTCCAGATGCCCGGTCGGTGACGATCTGCGCGGTGCCTCCCGGCATGGCCTTGCCGTCGTAGGGGTCGTTCGCGTAGGCCTCGCCGCGGGCCGCGCAGGCGGCGATCGTGTCACCGCACTGGGCCTCGAGGTAGCCGCGCAGTTCCGCGATGGCGGGCGCGAACTCACTCGCCACGAACTCCGGGTCGGACCAGAGGGCCGCGATGGCGGCGTGCCCGCTGATGCGACCGCCCATGATGTCCAGCGGCGAGTGCACGCCCAGAACGAGGCGGTCGTTGCCGTTCTCCGAGGCGCGGGTGAGGATCTCGGGGGCGAGTTCGGGCAGCATCGTCGCGAGCGTGATGCCGGCCTGGTAGGCCGTGGTGGTGTGGCCGCTGGGGAAGCTGCCCGAGGTGCACAGGCCCTCGTAGTCGGGGTTCAGGTCGACCGGGCCGTCTGCGAAGTCGCCGGTGCCGTCGGTGGCCGGCGCGACCTCGACGATGTTCAGGTTGCCCTCGGCGTCGGCGTAGGGCTTGCCGATGCGGTTGGCCTGCAGCGAGGACGCGTTGACCGTCGCCGGGTCGCAGGGCTGCCCGTCGGAGGGGCCGGCCTGGCTCGGCAGGAACGGGCGGGGGAAGCTGTAGGCGTCTTTCGCCGCACCGGTCGAGACGAAGGCGCCGGCGGTGCCGTCCTCGCTGTTGATGAGCGCGCTGGTCAGTGGCAGAGCGCCGCTCTGGCGGCCCTGCACGTAAAGCGGGCCGAGCACCGATCCGAGGCCGGTGGAGATGGTGATCGACTGGTCGTAGCTGTCGGGGCTCTCGCCGTATTCGGAGTCCTGCAGGGCCGCGAACTGCTGGGCGGGAGTGGCGTTGTTGTTGATCCAGGTCACCTGCTGGTCGTTCTCGGCCAGCACGGTGGCGTCGACCACCGCACCGTGCAGCGGGTTTCCCGCCTCGGGAGTCCAGTAGTCGGAGAAGCCGTCGAGCAGGGTGACGAGATCGGGCTGCGCCGGCTCGCTCACCGGAGCGGCCATCGCTCCACCCGAGGTCACGGTGACGGCGAGAACCGCCCCCGCGACCACTGCAACCATCGATCCGCGCACCGGCTTCATGAAGCACCCCATCGTGTCCCGGCCTCGGCGCACCCCCCGTGGATGGTCGACACGGCCGAGATCACCCTAGAGGAGCATGAGCATCCGGCACGAGGGCTTGCGAAGTCGGGTGCCGGTTCGCTAAGCGTCACGCACCCGGTCGCGTCGTGCCCTTCCGCGAGGTGACGTCGCCGAGAAACTCCTCGAAGGAGGGGAAGAGGCGGTCGCGGTCGCGCGACACCCGCTCGGCCTCGAGACCGATCTGCAGCACGTCCCGGAGCGGCAGTGCGTCGGCGTCGAGCCGGGCGCGCAGGTCCGCGACGCGGTCGAACGGCGAGAACGAACCGGATGCCTCGTGCGCGCCGTCGCTCGCACCCCCGCCCGTTCCCGAGCTGGGGGGCGTCGAGATCCCGAGTGCCGCCTCGAGCGAAGCCAGGTCGGGCAGAACGCCGAGCCCCGCCGGAACCTCCGGCGTCGCGATGGCGATGCGCGCCGGCGTCGGCACCGGCAGCACCCGCACCTGATCGGTCAGCGCCACGTCCTCGCCGTGGGCGTTCGTGGCGCGGACCCGGATGCGTCCGGTCTGCCGCGCGGTGAACCGTTCGGAGACGACCCGCCCGCCGACCTCGCGCGTGATGTCGGCGCGCCCCGGCATCTCGATCGTGAGCTGCTTCGCCCCGCGGAGTTCGACCTCGAGCCGGATCTCATCCCCCTCCGCCACGAGCGCCGGGCTCACCGAGACGCTCCGGATGCTCGGTGCCGTCAGGCTCTCGACGATCACGCCGCGCAGGTACCGGTACCAGTCGGCGGCGCCGGGCCGAGCATCCGGAGCACCCTCGAGGGCGTCGTGCATCATCCGCTGCCCGGTCTCGTCGAGCACGCTCCGGATGCGGTCGGCATCCCGGCTGCGTTCGAGCCCGTCGCCGGCCGGCGCGAGCATACGCAGGATCAGCAGTGCGAGCTTGTAGCGGTCGGTCTCGGCCGACTGCAGGGAGGGAGCCCGCGACATCGACGGCTCCGTCTTGCCGTCGCCGGCATCCGCGTTCTCGATGGTCTCGGGGGCGGCCCATCCGGCGCTGTTGCGCTGGAGGCCAGGGTCGCCCGACTCGCCGCCGACGGTCGCGCCCTCGCACCCCACCACGAATGCCTCGGCCACGTCGCCGGCCCCGAACAGCACGGACTGGTCGGAGAGGTCGCCGAACACCACCCCGTGCCGATGCAGCAGCTCGAGCAGCAGGCACACCCGCGCGAGCACCGTGGCCCGCGCCACCAGATCCCGCTCCCCCACCGCCGCCGCGCCGGCCCGCCGGGCCCGCTTCGGCGCGACCACGAGCCACTTGGCCTGCTGCGGCACCTTGCCCGGGTTCTTCTCCTCGGCGGGCAGGTAGTAGAAGGGATGCGCGGCCAGCGGCACGAGGCATCCGACCACGTCTCCGCCGTCGCCCTCCACCACGGCCAGCGGCCAGGCGGCGAGCCCGTCGAGCAGCGCACGCTCGCGCGCGTCGAGCCCCCAGCGCAGGGCGACCAGCCGCGAGAGCGCGGCGGAATCCCAGTGCGTCGCGTCACGATCCCGGATGCTCACCACGGCGACCCCGCCCTGGTGCCCCGGCACGGTGAACGCCTCGAGCCGGTGCACCTCGGTCGCAGCCCCGCTCCCGATGAGCGACCGCGCCCCGAGGTCGACGTCGCGCACACGGATGCCCGCCCCGCGCGACACCACCGGCTGCTGCGGTTCCTGCTCCCGTTCTTCCGACACGAGGAGCGAAACTACCGCACCGGAATCCGCGTTCCCTGAGGCACACTCGTGAGGGGGCCGGGAATCAGAGCCCCGTGCGCAGGGGCGTCGAAGACGTGCTCTACACGAAGGGCAAGGACGGCCTCTGGTCGGCCAACCCGTGGATCGTCACGATCGCCAAGGGGATCGCCGCCGAAACCCGCAAGGACGGCTCCTGACGAGCAGTGCCGCTGACGGATGCCGCCACCAGGCGCCTGTTTCGGTTAGCCATGCAGGAATACCGGCGACCGACGCCTTATACGGGGTCGGTCCTCGAAATATCGGCATCCGCTAACCGCATCTCGATGTCTCGCCGGGCGAGGTGGGCGCGCAGGGCGCGAGAAACGTCTTCGACCGCCCCGAGCCCGCTCTCTTCGCCTGCCCCGAAAGCCTCGATGAACAGCTCTTGCACGGCACGGAGGTGCGCCACCGAGGCGCGGCGGAACGCTGAGGCGCCTTCCGTGGTCAGCACCACTTCGGCCCCGCGGCTGTCTGCGGCGAACGCCTCCCGCGTCACGAGGCCCCGCGCCTCCATGCGACCGAGATGATGCGAGAGGCGGCTGCGCTCCCAGTCGATGGCGGTGGCCAGATCGGACGGTCGTATCCGGTTTCCGGCGGCCTCCGACAGCGCGAGCAACACCGCGTAGTCCCCCGTCGACATCCCCGACTCGGCCTGCAGCCGTGCCGCGAGGAGAGAACGGATGCGGTCACCCGTCTCCACGAAGTCGCGCCACACGCGAAGGTCGTGCGCGGTCGGCGACCGGCGGTGGCCGTCGGGGCGGGAATGTTCCACGCATCCTCCTAGTTGACATGTCAATCATAAGGATGCGGCGCACCACCGCAATCGCCCCAGCCCCAGGAGGCACCCGTGAGCACGGCCACCACCCCCACCCCCACCGGTTCACTCGAATTCGGTCTGAACACCTTCGGCGACGTCCCGACCGACGGCAGCGGTCGCACGCTGTCCGACGCCGATACCGTGCGCCTGGTGGTCGAGGAAGGCAAGCGTGCCGAGCAGGTCGGCCTCGACGTCTTCAGCGTGGGCGAGCACTACCGCGAGGGCTACGTCGACTCGGCCACCCCGGTGCTGCTGGCCGGCATCGCCACGGCGACCGAGCGCATCCGTCTGGGCACGGCGGTCACAGTGCTCAGCACGAACGACCCGGTGCGGCTCTACAACGAGTTCTCGACGCTGGACGCGATGTCGAACGGGCGGGCGCAGCTGGTGCTGGGGCGAGCATCCCAGATCCAGTCGTTCCCGCTGTTCGGCTACGACATCGCCGACTACGAGACGCTGTTCGAGGAGAAGCTCGAGCTGTTCATGAAGCTGCAGCGCGAGATGCCGACGACGTGGTCGGGGACGGTTCGCGCGCCGCTGACCGAGCAGACGCTGCATCCGCAGATGCGTCCGGGTGGCATCCCCACCTGGATCGGCGTCGGTGGCAGTCCCAATTCGGTCATCCGTGCCGCCCGCTACGGACTGCCGCTCATGCTGGCGATCATCGGTGGTGAGCCGGAGCGCTTCGCGGGTCACGTCGACCTGTATTTCCGCGCGCTCGAGCAGTTCGGCCAGCCGATGCAGCCGGTCGGCCAGCACGCGCTGGGCCTGATCGCCGACACCGACGAGGAGGCCTCCGAGACCTGGTGGCGCGCGTGGGAGCCGATGGTCACGCAGATGGGCCGCGAGCGCGGCTTCTACCCGCCCACGCGCGAGCGCTACGAGCTCGAGCTCGCCACGGGGGCGCTCTTCGTAGGCTCCCCCGAGACGGTGGCGCGGAAGATCGTGCGGATGACGCACGAGCTGCACATCAGCCGCTTCGACCTCAAGTACGACATCGGCGGCCTGCCGGTCGACGCGCGGGCCCGCACGATCGAGCTCTTCGGCACCCGCGTCGCGCCCCGCGTGCGCGAGCTGCTCGCCGCCGAGCGCCGCGAGCAGTCGGAGGCGGGGGCGGGGGTGACCTCACCGTCGCAAGAAGCGCCGACCACCCACCCCGTTCACCCGATCGGCGCCACCCATTCCTGAGACAACGACCACCGACCCCGCCCACTCACCGGAGCACCCCATGCCTGAAACCCCGCTCACCCACCCCACTGACTCCGCCCTCCCCACCATCGGCATCCTCGGCGCCGGCAAGGTCGGCACCGTCCTCAGCCGCCTGCTCCTCACGGCCGGCTACCGCGTGCTCATCGCCGGTTCCGGCAGCCCCAGCAAGATCGCGCTCATCATCGACGTGCTCGCCCCCGGAGCCCACGCGACCACCGCCGAGGAGGTCGCCCGCGACGCCGACATCGTCATCCTCGCCCTCCCCCTGGGCAAGTACCCTTCCATCCCGGCGCACCTGCTCGAGGGCAAGCTCGTCATCGACGCCATGAACTACTGGTGGGAGGTCGACGGCATCCGCGACGACCTCAACGACCCCCGTGTCTCGACGAGCGAGCTCATCCAGTCCTTCCTCCCCTCCTCCCGAGTGGTGAAGGCCTACAACCACATGGGCTACCACGACCTCGACGAGGGCCCGACCCCGGCCGGCACGCCAGGCCGCAAGGCAATCGCGGTCGCCGGCGACGACGAGGCCGCACTCGCCGCCGTCGCCACGCTCGTGGACGCATCGGGCTTCGACCCGGTGCTCGCCGGAACCCTGCATGACAGCATCACCCTCCAGCCCCACAGCCCCCTCTTCGGCGCCAACTTCACCGCCGATGAGATCCAGGATGCGCTGAGCAGCTTCCCGACGACCGAGCGTGGCCTCGAGGTGGCGGCAGCGCGCTCGCAGGCGGTGCCGACCTCCTAGTAGGCCGCAAACCGATCACCCGGCGCACTCAGAGCAGGCTTCCTCCCGAGACCTCGAGGCGTTCGGCGGTCACCCACCGCAGGTCGTCCGAGGCCAGTGCCGCGATGGCATCCGCGATCTCGGCGGGCTCGCCGACCCGGCCCAAGGCAGTGCTGCCGGCCAGGATGCGACGCACCTCGGGGTCGTCGCGCATGGCGCCGCCGTTGAAGTCGGTGGCCGTCGGGCCGGGTGCGATGCTGTTGACCCGGATGCCGCGGGGTCCGAGTTCGACGGCGAGACTGCGCGTGAGCGACTCTACGGCCGCCTTCGAGGCGGAGTAGAGCGAGGTCCCCGGGCTGACGTGGCGGGTGAGCGACGTCGAGACGGTGATGATGCGCCCGCCGTCGACGAGGTGCGGTGCCAGCGCCTGGATGAGGAAGAAGGTGCCGCGCAGGTTGGTGCCGACGACCGTGTCGAAGTCGGCAGGCGTGACCTCAGCCAGCGGCCCGAAGAGCCCGACGCCCGCGTTGTTGACGAGCACGTGCAGACCGGACACGCCCCAGCGCTCCTCCGCGTGCCGCACAGCCGCGTCGCGGAAGGCGGCGAACGAATCGATGTCGGCCAGATCGAGCCGTTCCGCCAGGGCGTCTCCCCCGGCATCCCGGATCTCCTGAACCACGCGCGCCGCCTCGCCCGCGTCGCCTCGGTAGGTGAGCACGACCCGGATGCCCCGGCCGGCGAGCGCGAGCGCGGTCGCGCGCCCCAATCCGCGGTTCGCGCCGGTGACGAGGGCGACGCGAGGCCCGGTCTCGGTCGCGGTCATCGCGCTGCCTGTTCGGTGAACTCGACATGCACGAGCGGGCTCCCCTGCATCCATTCGTCGAGCGATCCGACGGGTTGGCGGATGCCGGCCGGGTGACAGGGCTGATTGAGGTCGGCGATGATCGCCGAGAAGACGGCCTCGCGGATGCCCGGGTCAAGGATCGGGGTCCCGACGGCGGGCAGGTCGGCGCGAACCCCGTTCTTGAGGTGGAACGTGAAGGCGGGATTCGCGACGAGGTTCGCGTACCAACTGCGCCGGGCGGGTGAGGTGGAGAGGTAGATCTGCCCGTCGACCCGGTAGAACCACACCTCGATGCGGCGGGCGCGCCCGGTGCGAGCGCCGATGGTGGTGATGTCGATCGTGCGCTCGCGTGCCCGGCTCGCCGGGGTGATGGCGAGCGCCTGTTCGATCCGCGGATCCATGTCGCTCCTTAAGTAAGTATTCATTTACTTATACGCTAGCACCATGGTGCAACGAGATGCGGAGGCGACGCGGGCGAAGATCCTGTTGGCGGCGCGCGAGGAGTTCGCCGCGCACGGTTACGCCGGCGCCCGGATCGACCGCATCGCCCGGGTGGCCGAGAGCAATGTGCGGATGATCTACGCCTATTTCGGCAACAAGAACGGCCTCTTCGACGCCGCCTTGGCCGATGCGATCACGCGGATGGCGGAGGCCGTGCCGCCGATCCCGAGCGACCTGCCGCGCTGGGTGGGCGAGCTCTACGACTTCCATCGGGACACCCCCGAGGTGCTCCGCATCTGCCTCTGGGCGCAACTAGAGCGCCCCGAAGCGGCATCCGAGCCCCTCGAGGCCTACCTCAGCAAGGCCGAGGCGCTCCAGTCGCAGGCGTCGTCGACCTTCAGCGCGGTCGACCTCCTAGTCATCATCTACGCCATCGCCCAGGCCTGGCAGACGGCCCCCGTCGGCCTGCTCTCGGCCGACACCCGGGCGACGGATGCCTCGCGCCGAACTGCCGCCATCGCGGCGGTCGCGCGCATCCTCGAGCCCGATGCCGACTAGGAGCCAAGCGCCCCCACTTCTAGGGCGAGAGGATTGCGACACCTGTCGGATACGGTAGCCGGATGGGCGCACCCGGCTTTGCCACGATCGACTTCGAGACCACCGGTCTCTTCCCGAACGGAACCGATCGCGCGATCGAGGTGGCGGTCGTCCACTCCGACCCGGACGGCACGATCACGGGCCGCTGGGACACACTCCTCAACCCGGGCCGCGATCTCGGCCGGCAGGACATCCACCGCATCTCGGCCGCCGAGATCCTGCGAGCGCCCACCTTCGCCGACATCGCGCCCGAACTGATCGAGTTGCTCGACGGCCGGGTGCTAGTCGCTCACAACGCGTCATTCGACACCCGCTTCCTCCTAGCCGAGCTCGCCCGGGCAGACGTCTGGACCAGCAACGACCTCGTCTCGGTCTGCACGATGCAGCTCGCCCGCGTGTATCTGCCCGGCTCGGGCCGGGCACTCGTCGACTGCTGTGCCGCGTTCGACATCCGGCTCGAGGGCGCACACCGCGCATCCGTCGACGCCCACGCCACAGCACAACTGCTCGCCTCGTACATCGCGCACTCGGAAGACCGCTCCGGATGGTCGGACCACCTCGACCGCGCCGCCACCTATTCCTACGGGCGCCTCCCCAGCCGGGGCACGCCGTGGTACCCGCGGGAGCACGCGCAGAGCGGCAATGACCACCACTTCCTGGAGCGCATCACCGACAGCCTCGGCGAGTTCTCGGGGCCGGAAGAGCACAACGAGTACCTCGCTCTGCTCGACCGCGCGCTCCTCGATCGCGTGCTGTCGGTACACGAGGCCGAGGGACTCATCCAGCTCGCCGGATCGCTGGGCATCAGCCGCACAGCGTGCGAGAAGCTCAACCTCGAATACTTCTGGATGCTCGGTGCAGCGGCCTGGTCGGACGGCGCCCTCACCGACGCCGAGACCGCCGACCTGCTCGCGGTAGCCGCCCTGCTGCGCATCTCACCCTCGCAGATCGAGAAGGTGCTCACTCCCCCGGAGGTCGCGCCCGCCTCGCCCAAGCACCCTGGCACGTCGCTCGGTGGTTTCGCGCTGAACCCCGGCGACCTCGTGACCCTCACGGGAGAGATGTCCCTCCCCCGCGAGCGCTGGCACGACATCCTCGTGGCCAACGACCTGGTGCCGAAGGATGCCGTCACGAAGAAGGTCAAGCTCGTCGCGGCCGCCGACCCCGACTCCCTCTCCGGCAAGGCGAAGAAGGCCCGCGACTACGGCATCCCGGTCGTCAGCGAGCAGGGCCTCGCCGCCCTGCTCGGCCTCTGATCGCACCCCTCCGCGCAACGCGTGCGGTCACTCACCGAGGAGTCGCTGAGCGCTCTTCAACCGAAGTGGACCGGCTAGCCGATCGCCCGCGCGCGTGAGTCGATGAACTTGTTGAGCACGAGCGCAAGCAGCAGGATGATCCCGGTCGCCACCATCTGGAAGAACGAGCCGATCCCCATCAGGTTGAACAGGTTCTTCAGCACCGACAGCAGCAGAACGGCGATCACGGTTCCACTGATCGAGCCCCGCCCGCCGAACAGCGAGGCGCCGCCCAGCACCACGGCCGCGATGGCGTCGAGCTCCGCGCCGGAGAAGGCGGTGGGCTGCGCGATGGTGAGGCGGCTGGTCAGCAGGATCCCGGCGAGCGCAGCCGTGAGGCCCGAGATGCCGAACACCGCGGCCTGCACCCACTTCACCGGCACGCCGGAGAGGCGAGCGGCCTCCTCGTTGCTGCCGACGGCGTAGACGTACTCCCCGAAGGTGGTGAAGCGCAGCACGGCCGCCGCGATGATCGCCACCGCGATGAAGATGATCCCGGTGATCGGGATCACGCCGAGGTAGCCGCCGCCGATGATCGTGAAGGCCTCGGGCAGGTCCTGCCCGACCGGCTTGCCGTCGGTGAGGATGTACGCCACGCCCCGGATGGCCGTGAGCCCTGCGAGGGTCACGATGAACGCGGGCAGCCGCACCCACGCCGCGATCGAGCCCATGATCAGGCCGGCTCCGCAGCCCACGGCGAGCGCCAGCAGGATCGCCAGCGGGATCGGCACCATGCCGTCGAGCGCGATCGCCACCACCATGCCGCTGAGGGCCGCCGTGCTGCCCACCGAGAGGTCGATGCCCGAGGTGAGGATGACCAGCGTCATGCCGATGGCGATGATGCCGGTGAGGCTGGACTGCTGGAGCAGGTTGGAGATGTTCCGCACCGAGAGGAAGTCCGGCGAGAGGATCGAGGCGATCACGATCACGATCACGAACACCACGAGGAGGTTGCCCTTCAGCAGCCAGCGGCCGCTGCGCTGGCGCCAGATCTCCTTCCGGTTCGGTCCGTCTGGTGTGCCCGACCCCGTGGGCCCCGTCGGCTGCACGTCGGGAATTGTGACGGTGCTCATGATGTCCTCCCACTGATGATGGTGTGTGTGATGGTCTCCTCGGAGTCGGTCCGGGGATCGAATTCGGCGGCCTTGCGGCCTTCGTGCAGAACGATGATGCGGTCGGCGTTGGCCATCAGCTCGGCGAGTTCGCTGCTGGCCACGAGGATGGCGGCGCCGCCCTCGGCCAGCTGCCGGAGCTGCCGGTAGAGGTCTGCCTTCGCGCCGATGTCGAGACCGCGCGTGGGCTCGTCCAGCAGGAGCACCCGGATGCCCCGGGTCAGCCACTTGGCGAGCACCACCTTCTGCTGGTTGCCGCCCGAGAGCTGGCCGACCGGCTGATTCGCGTTCGCGAACTTCACCCCGAGTCCGGTGAGCACCGGCTTGGTGAGCGCGCGCCCCCGCTCGTGCGGCATCAACCAGGGCGGTCGCCCGATCGACGAGATCGCCGCGTTGCGCGAGATCGAGAGTCCGAGCATCAGTCCCTCGGTCTTGCGACTCTCGGGGACGAGGCCGAAGCCTGCGGCGGTCGACTCGCGCACCGAGCGGTTCCGTAGCCTCTTGCCGGCCAGGGTCATCCGGGTGTGGGCCCGGCGTCCGCCGAAGACGGCCGAGAGGAACGTCGTGCGTCCCGCGCCGCCGAGACCGGCGAGCCCCACGATCTCGCCCGGTCGCACCGCCACGTCGCGCACGTCGATCACGCCGGGGACGGTCACCTGCTCAGCCACGAAGAGCGGGTCGCCCGCCGGTGCCGGCCGGTCGATCACGGCGGTGAGCTCGGAGGTCTTGTCACCGATCATGTCGGCGATCCAGCGGTCCTGGCTGGTCTCGGCCACCGGGTAGCGCGCCGCGTGCCGGCCGTCGCGGAGCACGGTGACGGTGTCCCCGATGCTCTCGACCTCGTTGAGACGGTGCGAAATGTAGATCACCGAGCATCCTTCGGCCTTGAGGCTGCGGATGACGCGGTACACCTTCTCCACGTCGGCCCCGCCGAGGGTGGCCGTCGGCTCGTCCATCACGATGATCTTCGCGTCGGTGGTGAGCGCGCGGGCGATGGCCGTGAGCTGCTGATCGGCGATCGGCAGGTGGCCCACGACGGCGTCGGGCGAGAAGGTGGCCCCCACCCGGTCGAGGAAGCCCTGGGCCGCGAGCCGGCGCGCGCGCCGCTTCAGGATGCCTCCGGCGCTCGGCGAGTGGCCGAGGAAGAGGTTCTGCGCCACGGTCAGGTCGGGGAAGAGGTCGAGCTCCTGGTAGATCACCGAGATGCCGGCGGCGATGCCGTCCTGCGGCCCGGCGAACGACTGCGCGACGCCGTCGATCAGGATCTTCCCGCCGTCGGGCAGGTACGAACCGGAGAGGATCTTCATCAGCGTCGACTTGCCCGCGCCGTTCTCGCCCAGCAGGCAGTGCACCTCGCCGGGCGCGACCCGCAGGTCGGTGCCCTTGCAGGCGTGGGTGCCCGGGAACGACTTGTCGATCCCGCGCATCTCGAGCCGGTAGTCGGCCGCCGGTGTGGCATTCGGTCTCGCGTCCGTCTGGATGGGGATGGTGGTCATGACGCCTCCAAGAGGAACTGGGCGGTTTCGCGATCGGTGATGAGGATGCCGCACAGCTGGGACCGCACCAGCGCCAGGCAGGCGGCGTGCTTCGGGCGCCCGGCCATCACGGCGATCGAGCGGCGCGAGCGGCGCAGGGCGTCGAGCGAGATGCCGATGGTGCGGTCGTCGAGCTCGGCGTCGACGATCTCGCCGCGGGCGTCGATGAACCGGCCGAGCACGTCGGCGACCGCGCCACGGGAGACGAGGGCGGCCATCTCCTCGGGGGTGATGTAGCCGCTGTCGACCAGCACCGAGCGCTCGTCGACGACGCCGGCGCTGTAGAGGTAGGAGTCGGCCTTCTCCGCACGCTCGAGCACGGAGCGCAGGGCCCGGTCGCTCTCCATCGCGCGCTTGGTGGCGAGGTGCTCCAGGATGGCGGGGCTCGGCACGAGCGCGGCCGATCCGCCGGCCTTGTGGGCGATGATCGACGCGGTGATGGAGGCGGTGCTCTCGCGCTCGTTGGCGCTGAAGCCGCCGTTCACCTGCACCACGTCGACCCCGGAGCCCCAGCCCTCGCCGAGCGCGAGCGCGACGTCGTGCAGGGTGCGTCCCCAACTGATGCCCAGGTTCTGGGGGGCCGGCGACATCGTCTCGAGGAACCGGGCGGCGGCCACGGCCACGAGACCGCGCAGCTCCTCCTGGCCGGCACCGCCCGTGGCGGCCACGACGGCACCGGCGAGCCCGTACTTCGCCGCGAGCTCGCGTTCGAGTGCGAACTCGCGGGTGTGCGGATGCACGACCTCGATGCGCACGAAGCCGCGGTCCCGGGCGGTGGCGAGCAGCTGCCCCACCTTCCAGCGGCTGAGGCCCATCTGCGTGGCCACCTCGTCCTGGGTGTTCTCGGTGCCGTAATACAGCTGAGCGGCCTGGAGGGCGAGCTCGTCGTCGCTCATCGGGCGGCCAGCCGGTGCAGGGCGTGGTGCACGAAGGTGGTGGCGGCGGTCGCCCCACGATAGACCGCGTAAGCCTCGTCGAACAGCCCGGTCACGGTCGGGTCGTGCTCCACCGGCACGGCCTTCGGCACGAAGAGCCGGCGGGTGGTCGCGAGATCGGACGCTCCCCCGCCTCCCGACGCGGCGGCCGCGATCGCCGCGCACGCCATCAGCGTGAGGTTCTCGCCCGAGACCAGTCGCACCGGCCGGCCGAGCACGTCGGCCATCGTCTGCAGCCAGAGCGCGTTGTGCCGGATGCCGCCGGTCACGAACACCTCGCTGGTGTCCACTCCGCACGCGGCGAAGCTGTCGAGCACCTGCCGGGTGCCGTAGGCCACCGACTCGACGGTGGCGCGATAGAGCTGGGCCGGCGTGCTGCCGAGCGAGGCGCCCAGGATGCCGCCGCGCAGCAGCGGATCGCGCAGCGGCGTGCGGTTGCCCATGAAGTTGTCGAGCACCATCAGGCCGTGGCGCACGGGCGCCTCGGCCGCGGCATCCGAGATGAGGGCCTGGATGCGGTCGCGGTTGTAGCCGAGCACGCGTTCGGCGAGCCAGGTGAGCGAGGAACCGGCGGAGACCTGTCCGCCCTCCACCAGCCACTTGTCGGCGCTCAGGGCGTGCGGATACGGGCCCCAGATGGTGGGCGAGAAGAGCGGTTCGTCCATCTCGGCGATGAACGCGTTCGAGGTGCCGGCCACGATCGAGACCGGATGCGCGCTCAGCGCCTGCAGCGGGATGAGCGAGAGGTGCGCGTCGATGCCGCCCACCCCCACCACGGGGCGGTTGCGCAGGCCCAGCTTCGCGGCCGCCTCCTCGCTGAGGGTGCCCGCCACGTCGCCGACGGCCTCGATCCGCTGGGGCAGCTTCGCGCCGAGGTCGCCGACGCCGAGCATCTCGTACAGATCGTGCGGAACGGTGGGTTCACGATGGTCGTAGTTCCACTTGCAGGTGGCGTTCATCCGCGACCCGACCCATTCGCCCGTGAGGCGCCAGGTGAGGTAGTCGACCGATTCTCCGATGAAGGCCGCATCGCGGTAGAGCTCCGGCTCGTGCTCGGCCACCCACATGGCCTTCGGCACCAGCCACTCCGAGGAGTCGGATCCGCCGGAGAAGGCGAGCGCCGGATGCTCGGTGGTCGCCGTGCGGGCCGACTGCTCGGTGGCGCGGGCGTCCATCCAGAGGATCGCGGGGCGCAGGGGCCGGCCGTCCGATCCGAGGAAGACGACAGAGGACGCCGTGGTCGCCACCGCGATGCCGTCCACCTCGTCCAGACCCGCCTCGGCGAGCGCCTGCCGCGCCGCATCCGCAGCGCTGTTCCACCAGGCGATCGGATCCTGCTCGGCCCACCCGGGCCGAGGAAAGTCGGTGGGATAGACCGCGCTGCCGTCGCCGATCCGCTGCCCGTGCTCGGTGAACACAGCGGATCGGGCGCTCTCGGTTCCGATGTCGATAGCGAGATAGTGGGAAGGCATGGCACTCAGCTTCTTCGGTGGGTGGTGAGTTCGGGGGTGGGTGATGCGGAAGCCCGCATCCGTCAGCGGCGGCCCGGCGCGAGTGCGCGGAGGGCCACGGCCGACGGATGCGGGTGCATCGGCGTATCGTTCGTTACTTGTTCTCGGCGAACAGGGTGTCGCCGACGTACTTGGCCGCGTTCTCCTTGGTGACGAGGGCGGTGCCGGCGTCGATCTCGGCGTCGACCGCCTCGCCCGCTGCCGCCTTGAGGGCGGTCTCGGCGGCGATGGAGCCGAGCGAGATCGGGTCGTTCAGAGCGGTCGCGAGGTACTGGTCGCCCTCGTCGATGGCGTCGACGGCCTCCATCAGTCCGTCCACGCCGGCCACCAGCACGTCGGTACGGCCGTTCTCCTTGAGCACCTGCAGCGCGCCGAGGGCCATGTCGTCGTTGTGGGCGTACACGGCCTTGACGTCAGGGTTGGACTGCAGGAGGTCCTGCATGGCCGTGACAGCGTTCGAGCGGATGTACTCGGCGTACGGGCCCGCCACGATCGTGACGGCGCTGTTGCCCTCGAAGGCGGAGTGGAAGCCCTCGGAACGGTCCATGGCCACGGTGCCTCCCGCGTCGCCCTGGATCTCGATGATCTTGCCGCCGGCGCTGCCCAGGGCGTCGGAGACGGCGCCGCCCACCAGCTTGCCCATCTCCACGTTGTCGCGGCCGACGTGGGCGATGGCCCCGTCGGCGGAGCGGTCGACGGTGACGACCGGGATGCCCGCGGCCTTCGCCGAGGCAATGCTGGGGGCGATGCCCTGCGGGTCGACCGGGTTGATCAGCAGCACGTCGACGCCCTTGGTGATGAGGTCTTCGATGTCGTTGTTCTGCTTGGTCACGTCGCCGTTGGCGTCCACGTACTCGAGACCAGCGCCCGCGGCCTCCGCGGCCTGCTTCACGCCGTCGCCGAGCTCGACGTAGAACGGCGACTGCTGCGTGGCCTGGCTGAAGCCGATGGTGACGGTGCCGTCGGACGACCCGGTTCCGGTGTCGCCACCGGGGGTGGTCGATACCGAGCACGCGGACAGGACGAGAGCGAGGGGCGCGGCCACGGCCACGAAACGGATTGCTTTCTTCATCTGAACCTCCTTGGTCAGAGTTGGTGAACGACTACAGGATGGCGGCGGAGCGGAGCGGGATTCAACGAATGTGGGGCAGTTTGCTCATCTGCGCAGACATTCTCGGGTCGCTCCGCTCACGCGCGCACCGCCTGGGTGCTCACAGGAGCGACTTGGTGTGCCAGACGGTCTTCGTCTCGGTGAAGGCGACGATGCGCCAGAGGCTCGGCTCGGCGAGGCCGCCGTCCACCGGCGGCAGCACGCGCTTGAGGGTCTCGGCCGCCGTGCGCTCGAGCTCGGCCCAATCCAGCGACTCCGCGCCGGCCAGGTCGAGAGCGTTGACGTCGGCGTGCGCCGCCAGCCAGGGCGCGATCTCGGCCGGCGCACCGGTGAGCACGTTCACCACTCCCGCCGGCACGTCGCTCGTGGCGAGCACCTCGGATAGCGAGATCGCGGAGAGCGGCGCATCCTGGTCGGCCACCACCACCACGGTGTTGCCGGACAGGATGATGGGCGCCACCGTGCTGACGAAGCCGAGCAGGCTGTTCGTGCGGCCCTGCGGTGCCACGAGCGCCACCACTCCGGTGGGCTCGCTCACCGAGAGGTTGAAGTACGGCCCGGCGACGGGGTTGGCACTGCCGGTGACCTGCTGGTACTTGTCGGCCCAGCCGGCGTACCAGATCCAGAGGTCGATGGCCTCGTCGACCTGACGGGAGGCCGCCGCGGCCGACCCGCCCTCGAGGGTCACGATCTCGTCGACGAACTGCGCCCGGCGGCCCTCGAGCAGCTCGGCGATGCGGTACAGCACCTGCCCCCGATTGTAGGCCGTCGCTCCCGACCAGCCCTTCACGGCGGCGCGGGCGGCCACGACGGCATCCCGCCCGTCTTTGCGCGATGCCTGGGCGGCGTTGGCCACGAAGGCTCCCTTCTTCGACACAACCGGGTAGGTGCGCCCGGACTCACTGCGCGGAAACTTTCCGCCGAGGTAGAGCTTGTAGGTCTTCGGAACGGCGAGACGGCTCATTTGCCGGCTCCTTTCGGGCTGCGGCTCGTGGCGGAGCGGGAGGCGGTCACGGTCTTCACCGCGGATGCCGCCGCCGTGTCGGAGGGTTCGAGGTAGGCGGTGAGGCCGGGGCGTCCGCCTTCGCGGCCGTATCCCGATTCCTTGTAGCCGCCGAAGGGCGAGGCGGGATCGAACTTGTTGAAGGTGTTGGTCCACACCACGCCGGCGCGCAGCCGGTCGGCGACGGCGAGCACGCGCGAGCCTTTGTCGCTCCAGATGCCGGCCGACAGCCCATAGGGCGTGTTGTTCGCCTTCGCGATCGCCTCGTCGGGAGTGCGGAAGGTGAGCACGCTGAGCACCGGCCCGAAGATCTCCTCCCGGGCGATCCGGTGGCTGGTCGATACGTTCGTGAAGATCGTCGGAGCGAACCAGAACCCTTCCGAGGGCAGCGCGCAGTCGGGACTCCACCGGGTGGCCCCCTCGGCCTCGCCGATGTCGGAGAGACCGCGGATGGTGGCCAGCTGCGCGGCCGAGTTGATCGCGCCGATGTCGGTGTTCTTGTCCAGCGGATCGCCCACGCGCAGCGTAGACATCCGCTCCTTCAGGCGCTCCACCACCTCGTCGTGCACGTTCTCCTGCACGAGCAGCCGCGACCCGGCGCAGCACACCTGCCCCTGGTTGAAGAAGATCCCCGACACGATGCCCTCGATTGCCTGATCGATCGGCGCGTCGTCGAAGACGATGTTCGCACCCTTGCCGCCGAGTTCGAGCGTGAGCTTCTTGCGGGTTCCGGCGAGGGCGCGGGCGATGCCCTGCCCAACCCCGGTCGAGCCCGTGAACGCCACCTTGTCGACATCCGGATGCGCCACCAGGGCGCCGCCCATGCCGCCCGGTCCGGTCAGGATGTTCACCACGCCGGCGGGCAGCTCGGCCTGCTGCAGGATGTCCGCGAACAGGATGGCGGTCAGCGGTGTGGTCGACGCGGGCTTCAGCACCACGGTGTTGCCGGCTGCCAGGGCGGGCGCGATCTTCCAGGCCAGCATCATCAGCGGGAAGTTCCACGGAATCACCTGGGCCGCCACGCCGAGCGCGCGCGGGTTGGGGCCGAAGCCGGCGTGATCGAGCTTGTCGGCCCAGCCGGCGTAGTAGAAGAACCAGGCCGCGACCGTGGGGATGTCGAAGTCGCGGGTCTCCTTGATCGGCTTCCCGTTGTCCAGCGACTCCGCCACCGCCAGCTCGCGGGAGCGTTCCTGCACGAGGCGCGCGATCCGGAAGAGGTACTTCGCGCGCTCGGCGCCGGGCATCCGCGACCAGGTCTTCTCATAGGCGTTCCGGGCCGCCGCCACCGCACGATCGACGTCGGAGGCGTCGCCGCCGGCCATCGTGGCGATCGTTGCGCCGGTCGCGGGCGACACCGTCACGAAGGACTCGCCGTGCCCCTCGACGAACTCGCCGCCGATGAACAGGCCGTATTCGGGTTTCAGATCGAGGATCGCCGTCGACTCGGGAGCCGGAGCATATTCGAGGAAAGACATCAGCAGGTTCCCGTTCTCAATCGATCGTCACGTAGTCGGCGCCGGAGTAGTGCCCGGTCGACAGCTTCTGCCGCTGCAGCAGCACGTCGTTCAAGAGGCTCGAGGCCCCGAACCGGAACAGGTGCGGCTGCAGCCACTCCTCCCCCACCGTCTCGGCCACGGTCACGAGATACTTGATCGCGTCCTTCGACGAGCGGATGCCACCGGCCGGCTTCACGCCGATCTTCACACCGGTCTGGCGATGCCAGTCCCGCACCACCTCGAGCATCAGCAGCGTCACCGGCAGGGTGGCCGCCGGAGCGACCTTGCCGGTCGAGGTCTTGATGAAGTCACCGCCCGCCAGGATCGCGAGCCAGGAGGCCCGGCGCACGTTGTCGTAGGTGTTCAGCTCCCCCGTCTCGAGGATCACCTTGAGGTGCGCGAAGCTGCCGTCGGCTCGTCGGCAGGCCTCTTTCACGGCCACGATCTCGTCGAACACCTGCGCGTAGCGGCCAGACAGGAAGGCTCCGCGGTCGATCACCATGTCGATCTCGTCGGCACCGGCCGCGACCGCGTCCGAGGTGTCTGTCAGCTTCACGGCCAGCGAGGCACGCCCCGAGGGGAACGCCGTCGCCACCGCGGCCACGTTGATGCCGTCATCCGTTCCCGCCGAATGCGCGCTGCCGAGGGCCTGCACCGCTGCGGGCACCATGTCGCCGTAGACGCACACCGCCGCCACCCGCGGGGTCGACGGGTCCGCAGCATCCGGAACCAGCGCCTTCGCCACGAGCGACCGCACCTTGCCTGGCGTGTCCGCCCCCTCGAGGGTGGTGAGGTCGATCAGCTCGATGATCTTGTCGAGCGCCCAGGCCTTGGAGGTGGTCTTGATGGAGCGCGTTCCGAGCCCCGCCGCGCGCTGCTCGAGGCCCACGGCGTCGACGCCCGGGATGCCCTCGAGATAGCGGCGCAGGCTCGAGTCGGAGATCTCGGCGCCCACCACCTCGCGAGCGAGGGGGCGTGTGATGTCGATTGTCACGTCGTGTCCTTTCAGGACGGGATGGTTCGGTTCAGAGAGGTCTGGGCGGGCGAAGGCCCGGGACGGTCAGGGGCACAACGATTCGTCGAGCAGGTGCTCGGCGGTGAGCTCGTCGGTCACGAGCACGCTGCACAGGCCCCCGGTCACCACGATCCGGCAGATGTCGTGCTTCTGCTCGCCCGAGATCACGGCGATGGCGGACTTCGCCGAACGCAGCTCCTCGAGCCGGATGCCCACGGTGCGGGCATCCAGATCGGGGTCGACGGGGTAGCCGTTGGCGTCCACGAAGCGGCCCAGCACGTCGCCGACGGCTCCCTTGCGGCGCAGGTCGTGCAGTTCGGAGGTGGAGATGTAGCCGCTTTCCACCAGCACCGAGCTGGAGTCGACCTTGCCGGCCGAGAACAGGTATGCCGAGGCGTTGCGTGCGAGGTCGAGCACGCCGGCTACGGTGCGGTCGGCCTCGATGGCGCGTTTGGTCTCGACCCGTTCCAGGATGGCGGGGCTCGGCAGCATGGTGGCTGAGCCGCCGCCCTTCTGCGCCAGCATCAAGGCGGTGCTGGAGGCGGTCGACGCCCGGCGGCTCAGGCTGACGCCGCCGTTGATCTGCACCACCCGCACATCCGTGGCCCAGCCCTGCTTGGCCGCCATGGCGACGTCGTGCAGGGTGCGGCCCCAGCTGATGCCGAGCGTGCGGGGCACGGGTCGCAGGCTCGCGAGGTATTCGGCCGCGGCCACGGCCACCCGGCCGCGGAGCTCTTCGGAGTCGACCTGCCCGAGCCCGGGCACCACCACGGCGTCGTGCAGACCGAACGTCTCCTTGAGCGAGCGCTCGAGCGGCAGCCGCCGGGCGCGCGGGTGGACGATCTCGATGCGCACGATGCCCTGTTCGCGGGCCTGGGCGATCAGCCGCCCCACCTTCCAGCGCGTGATCCTGAGCAGGGTCGCGATCTCGCCCTGCGTCTTGTCGCTCTCGTAGTAGAGCTCGGCGGCCTTCACCGCCAGGATCTCGTCGTCACCGTTCATGGTTCGCGCTCGGCGCCTCTCAGTTGCCTGGTCCGGATGCGGTGGATCCAGCGGTAGCCCCCGCGAACGCCGGAGCCACCTCGGTGGCGCCGCCGTTGGGCATGAAGAGCACCTTCGAGGAGAAGATCGAGCGCTCGCCGAGCTGCGTGATGATGCGGGGCACCTCCTCGAGGCCGAGCTGGTGGGTGATCATGAACTCCCAGCCCAGGCTGCCGTCGGCGAGCCGCTCGGCGCTGTCGGTCCACTCCTTGCCCGGGAAGGGCGAGGAGAAGGAGTTCCAGCTGCCGTGCAGCGATGCCTCGCGGCGCAGGAAGGTGGAGAAGGTCTTCTTGTCGAACTCCGTGGGCTTGTGCGGGATGCCGATGAAGGCGGCATGACCGTGGCGGGCGAGCAGGTTCGGGGCCAGAGCGATGGTGGCCGGGACGCCGGCCGTTTCGATGAGCACGTCGAAGCCCTTGCCCGCTTGGTCGAGGGCGTGCTCGCCGGAGATGGCGGTGAGGTCGGCGCCGGCCTGACGGGCCATCGCGGCCTTCTCCTCGCTCACGTCGAGCGAGAGCACCTCATCGGCGCCGAGCAGTTTGGCCCACTCGATGGCGAAGAGGCCAATAGGTCCTGCGCCGAGCACGGCGACGCGCTGCCCCTCGCGCAGTCCGGTCTTCCAGATGGCGTGCAGAGCGATGGCGGAGGGGTCGATCATGGCGGCGGCGCGCGGGTCGAGCCCGCGCGGCATCAGCAGTGCGTTGTCGGCGGGCACGTTCACGAACTGGGCGTAGGCGCCGTCGCGGCGCGAGCCGAAGTACCCGTAGTCCTCGCACAGGCTGAACGCCCCGGCCAGGCAGCTCTCGCACGCCCGGCACGGCAGCAGAGGAGGAACGGACACGAGGTCGCCCTGCGAGAACCCGGTGACCTCGCCGCCGGCGTCCACCACGTGCCCCGAGAACTCGTGGCCGCAGATGATGGGCGAGTAGTAGGCGCCGGTGCTGTTCATGCGCGGGATGTCGGATCCGCACACTCCGCACGCGGCCACCTCGACGAGCAGGTCGCGCGGGCCGATCTCCGGCACGGGAACCTCGTGCACGCGGATGTCGCCGGGTTCGTAGAGAACGGCGGCGGTCATCTGGTCAGTCATCAGGGTCTCCTCCAAGCCGGCAACGTGATCGCCGGTCGATCCAGCGTGCATCGGCACGTGTTTCAGGCTAGGAAGCCCGGCCCAATCGCTCAACTTCTGTAGCCAACTTTGCTCATCTGCGCACTGTCGCGCAACTCGAGCCACCACCTGCGCACATTCCACGGCATTTGCGGAGGGGCCACGCCTTTCCCGAACCAGCGCGCGCAAAGACGAGTAGCGTGACGTCCATGCCAAGCAGAGCCGGGCGCACGGCGCTCATCATCGTCGGTGTCGTCGCTCTGCTGATCGGAGGCCTCTTCGCGGGCCAAGGTGCGAACCTAATCCCGGGCAGCTCCATGACCGGCGACCGCACCTGGCTCTACATCGGCCTCGCGCTCGCGGTCGTCGGCGTAGTCCTGATCGTGGTCGGTGTGCGCCGTCGCCGCGACGACCGCTGACCCGCGAGAGGCGAGCGCCCCAGGCCGAGACGATTCGGCACGACGGTCCGCTACTGCGTCACCCGGCCACCCCGCGGGCGAGCCGAAGCGCGAGCGCCGTGCGATCGGGTTCGCCGAGTTTGCGCAACAGCGCCGACACGGTGTTCTTCACCGTTCCGTGTGCCAGGTGGAGGTGCGCGGCGATCTCGGCGTTCGGCAGGCCGCGGGCGACGAGGTCGGCGACGGCCTGTTCGGCGTCGGTGAGAGCCGGATGCCCGGCGGTCGGCGACACGGGAGTCACCGCCGCACGAGCGACCCGAGGATCGAGCACGAGCCCGCCGGCGAGCACCTGCCGGATGGCATCCGTCAGCGCATCCGTGGAGATGTCCTTCAGGAGGAATCCGGCCGCCCCGGCGTCGAGGATGTCCCGTACGAGCCGCGCGTCGTCGAAGGTCGTGAGCACGAGCACGGGGAGTCCGGGATGCGACATAGCGCACTGCTGCACGAGTCCGATCCCGTCGAGGACGGGCATCCGGGCGTCGGCGAGAACGAGGTCGGGCGCGAGTACCGGGATGAGCGCCAGCGCCCGCATCCCGTCCTCGGCCTCACCGACCACCTCGATCTCCGGGTCGGTCTCGAGGATCATGCGCAGGCCCCGCCGCAGCAGCTCCTGATCGTCGACGATCATCACGCGGATCGCGCTCACGCGGCATCCTGAGTCGCGGGGATGCTCGCCCTGCGCAGCTCGGCGGTCGGCGACAGCGCGAGCGAGAGCCGGAAGCCGGTCGGTGTCGGAGCGGCGTCGAGCGTTCCGCCGAACGCCTCGGCCCGAACGCGGAGGGAGCGCAGACCGAATCCTTCCGTGAACGAGACGGGCGATGAGGCCACACCGCGGTCCTCGAGAACGGCCCGAACGGCATGAACGGCGTCAACGGCGTCAACGGCCTGAACGCCCGCCGCGGGCGTGCCGGATGCCGATCCCGCCGTCTCGCCGACGGTCACCCGCAGTTCAGCCGATGTCGCGTTCGAGTGCCGCACCACGTTCGTCAGTCCCTCCTGAACGAAACGCAGAAGCAGCAGGGACTGCTCGTGGCTCAGCACGGAATCGTCGCCCTCGATCGACACCCGGATGTCGATGCCGGTGCCCCGGAACGCCTCGGCGACCGCCCGGAACGCCTCCGCGTTCCGCAGGGTGCTGAGCTCGACCGGATGCATCGCGCGCACGAGACGCCGCATCGCGTCGAGGGACTCACCCACGAGCTCGCGTGCCCGGCGCAGTTCCTCGCGCGCTGCGTCCGCGTCATCGACCCGGGCGGCGTAGTCGAGCGAGAGGCCGATGGCGGTGAGCCGATGCCCGAGGCCGTCGTGCAACTCACGCGCCGTGCGTTCCCGCTCGCGGGCCAGCACGAGATCGCGGTCGGTGTCGAGACGTGCGCGCAGTTCGGCGGCGGCGGCATCCCGTTGCCGGAGTGCGCCGCGCAGGGCTTCGTCGACGCGCAGGCTGTCACGCAGGATGGCGGCGACCGCCGCGCCGATGCCCGCAAAGAACACGGTGGCGATCGCCTCAGTCACGACGAGTTCGGCCGGGCTCCCGGACGACACGTGCAGCACGACGACCAACGCGACCAATGCCGCCGCGAAGCCCCACACCACGACCGCCGACGCGAAGGTGATGCCGAGCACGAGGCAGGCCGCCCAGATGATGCCGTAGTAGAGGGATCCGTCGCCGAACGTCATGGTCACCATCGCGATGACGGCGAACGCGATGGCCCACCCGCGCGAACGCTGCGCGGACCGGCGCCACAGCACCCAGACGATGATGGCGGCGGCGAGCAGTAGCACGACTGCCCCCGTCGTCCAGGCCGGCCGGCGATCGAAGGAGTAGAGCACCATCACGGCCGGACCGCCCAACCCGATGGTCGCTGCGAGGTCGAGCAGCAGGGCGCGTCGGGTCGGGATACTCGGCATGCCTCTCAGCGTAGGCAATCGAGTCGGCGGGCCGCACGTGACCGCGGTCACGACTCGCGCAGCGCCGGCGGTGACCCGGGTCAGCCCCGGACGTGACCGTGGGGTCGGGTCAGATGTCCGCCGGATCCGTAGCGTGCCAGACATGACCACCCCATTCGGCCAGACCGGCCCGTCCACCACGACCGCCTCGCCCGCCACGCCCGCGTCTCCCCGGCTCGGCCTCGGCCCGTTCGGCATCGCAGTGCGAGTGGTCGTGACCATCGGCATCCTGATCATCGCCAACCTCACCGCCAGCCTCGTGCCCGGCGCGCTGTCCGTCATCCCGGGTGCCGTCGAGATCTTCGGCGGCCCGTCACCCTGGGGCTTCGCGCTGGCGTTTGTATTGCAGGTCATGGTGCTCGCCGTCGTGGTGCTCGGCGTGCGGGGATGGATGCGGTGGGTCGAGCGCAGTCCGATCCGTGCCGCCGGCTGGCGTTTGGGGCGCCGATCGATCGCCTGGTTGCTGCTCGGTGTCGCGGTTGCGGCGGCCAGTGTGCTTGCGGTGATGGCGCTGCTGCCGGCCACCGGGCCCGTGCTCTCCGACGAGGAGCTGATCGGAGACCAAGAGGCGACGCCGTGGCTCGTGGCGCTGCTGATCGTCAACTACCTGGGTCTGGCGTTCGTGCAGCAGGCTATTCCGGAGGAACTGCTGTTTCGCGGCATGCTGCTGTGGACCCTGAGGGATCGCCCCGTCGTCGCGGTCGCCGTGACGACGCTCGCGTTCACCGTGATCCACCTCGTGTCGAACGGCGGCCAGCAGTCGGCGTGGGAGCACGTGCTCTACCTCGCGCAGCCCTTCGGCTTCGCGCTGCTGGCCGTCGGGCTGCTGCTCTGGACGGGTTCGCTCTGGGCGGCCGTCGGAGTGCACGGAGGCTTCCACATCGGAAACTACCTCGCCGCAGGCTTCCTGCACCAGGTCACCCCCGTCACCTCCTGGCTCGCCGTCGGCGGCACGCAGGCGTCCATCGGACTGGTGCTGATCGTCACCGCCCTGCGCCGAGGCAAGCGCATCCTGGACGGCGAGAACTGAGACGCCTGACGCCGCATCCGGGGACTTTCGGCACCGTGATCTCGTTCGAAATCCGGTCTGGCTGCTAGTGGACCCCAGGCAAGGCAGCTATGATTGGGGCACTCCCCCGGATACTTCGGTTACCGGTTAGAAGGCCTCAGGAAACTGGGGCCTTCGGAATTTAAGCCCACTTCGCCGGGCAGTGAAACTGGCCTTTCTGGTCAGTGAGCGCCCTGGGGAACTGGCTGGCTGCCAGCACCTCGTCGGTGACGTGCTCGACGAAGTCGGGGTCGGTCTTGATGAGCTCCTTCGAGCTTCGCGAACTAGGCATCGGAAAAATGATGCCCGTCCGAAAACCGAATTCGTTCTTCAACATCCTCAACGTGCCGGCCAGATCGGAATCGTTCGACACCATCACGTAGATGTCGGCCTTGAGCGTGAACGCATCGGCGGTCATCCGTGTCCCCAGATTCACATCTGAGCCCTTTTCTTCGAGCTTGCGCACCGCCGTCGTGACCCACTTTCCCGTCTCCGGATCGACGGTCTGCGGATGCACGGGCATGTTGCGCTTGTCGTTCCGGAACGATCCCAAGTGGACTGAGACATCAGGATGAGCCTCCAGGGCTCGCAGGTACATCTGCTGACGCACGGGCGACTGCGGATCGGCAAGAAGGCCAGGTCGGAGGTGCGCCGTGAAGTAATGGACGTGGTCGATGTGGTAACCCGGCATCAGCAACCCGGCAAGCGCGACGAGGTCAAGCCACTTCAGGTGTGACTTCGACTGCAGACACCGCCGGTAGAGATTGAATCCGTCGACATAGATGCGAGCGGATGGCTTCATGGGCACCCCTTCATTATCGAGCATTAATCATGAATGGAACGAGGGGTGTGAATTCCGATCCGTCGCCCGTGTTCGGCACCCATGGCCGTGTCAGCGGCCGCTACTAAGCTCGAAAGACGCAGTGACTACGTGCCCGTGCGCTGCGAGTTCGTTCGCCATGAAGCGCCGGGAGTAACTCGATGGAGTCCAGCAACAGTGATGAAGCCGTCGTCGATGCGCGGCACCTCGAGCCGACCGCATCCGCCGAGCCCCTCACCTTGCCCACCGGCCTGAGCCTCGAACTCACCACCGCCGGCGTCGTCAGCTACGCCCTCGCGAACGCCTGCCTCTCCGCCCTCGAAGCCGTCACCATCACGAACCCGGGCCCGATGCTCCGCGCCGCCTCCCTCGAGATCGAAGCCACGGATGCCTTCGGCTCGCTGGGCGAACCCAGCACCACCCTCATCGACCTCGCCGAGCAGGCGACCGTCACCCTCTCCGAGCTCAGCCTCTACCTCGACCCGGCGACGATGCTCGCCGTCGACGAACAGCGTCCCGGGCGCATCACCGCCCGCCTCACCGACGCCGACGGCACCACGCGAGCCGAAGCATCCGCCGAGGTCGACGTCCTCGCCGCCTCCCAGTGGCGCACCACCCCGGTGCAACTCGGCATGGAGCTGCTCCCCGCCTACGTGCAGCCCAACGCGGCCGCCATCCAGCCGCTCCTCCACGAGGCGGGCGAGCTCCTCGAGAAGCGCACCGGCGACCGCAGCATGACCGGCTACCAGCTCGAAGACCCGAACCGAGTGGATGCGACGGTCGAGGCGATCTACGAAGCGATGCGTTCGCGGCGCATCCGCTACGCCGAGCCGCCCGCCAGCTGGTCGAGCACCGGCCAGAAGGTGCGCACACCGGCCGAGGTGCTCGAGGGCCGGGTCGGCACCTGCCTCGACACCACGGTCGTGCTCGCCGCAGCCCTCGAGCAGGCGGGCATCAACTCGACCCTGTGGATCTTCGACGGCCACGCCTTCCTCGGCTATTGGCGGCACAACAGCGAGATGGGCTCGGTGGTCGACTTCGAACCCGCCGACCTGATCAACCGCACCGCGCTCGGCCAGATCGTGCTGCTCGAGACGACGGCCGTCACCGACTCCCGCGACGGCGACTTCGAGGCCGCCAAGCGCGCAGCACGAGCCCGCATGGAGGGAGCGCCGAGCACGTTCATCGGCGCGATCGACGTGGGCGCCGCCCGTTCGGCGAGCATCTTCCCCCTGCCGTCCAGATCCGTGGATGCCGACGGCACCGTCGTCGTCACCGAGTACCGGGTCGCCGCGAGAGTCGCGTTGCGCGACGGCCGGGAGACCACAAAAGCCACAAACAACGAGACCAACAGACGAGCCGCCCCACCCCGCGTAGCCCAGTGGAAGAACTCCCTCCTCGACCTGAGCCTCCGCAACCGCCTGATCAACTTCACCGACCGCGCCGGCTACTCCCTGGCCGTTCCGAGCGCATCCCTCGCCCACCTCGAAGACCAGATCAACGCTGGCATCCAGCTGTCCCTCCGCCCCTCCAACGCGATCAGCGCCGTCGACCGCGAGCGCAAGATCCAGTTCGGCCGCGACCTCCCCGACGACACCCGCGCCCAGCTGCTCGCCGACCGCAAGGAGGCGTACATCGACATCACCGAGGAGTCCTACGCCACCAAACTCCGCTACCTCGCCTACAAGGCGAAGACGATCGTGGAGGAGACCGGCGCGAACAACCTCTACCTCGCTTTCGGCATGCTGCACTGGACGTTCAACGACCGCGAGCTCCGATCGCCGCTCATCCTGGTTCCCGTGACGCTGACCACGGCGAACCGCGGGTCGCTCTACCGCCTGACCCTCGACGAGTCCGGCGCGTCCACTCCCAACTACTGCCTGCTCGAGAAGCTGTCGCAGGCCTACGACCTGACGATCCCCGGTCTGGCCGACCCGGTTCAGGATGGCGCGGGCATCGACCTGCAGGCCGCCTTCACCGCCACCCGCCAGGCCATGCTCGATGCGCACCTCCCGTTCCGGGTCGACGACACCGTCAACCTGGGCATCCTGCAGTTCGCCAAGTTCCGCCTTTGGAAAGACCTCGACGAGAACTGGGAGTCGCTCGCCGGCAACCCGCTGGTGAAGCACCTCATCGAGACGCCGACGGCGCCGTTCATCGACCCCGTTCCCGAGGCGACGGCCGAGAACGCCGTCGACCTCGACGCCCTGAGCGCGCAGTGCCCGGTGCCCGCCGACTCCTCGCAGCTCGAAGCGGTGGCCGAGGCCGCGCAGGGACGCACCTTCGTGCTCGAGGGCCCTCCGGGCACCGGCAAGTCGCAGACCATCACGAACCTGCTCGCGAAAGCCCTCACCGACGGCAAGCGCGTGCTCTTCGTGGCCGAGAAGCGCGCCGCCCTGTCCGTGGTGCAGCGCCGACTCGAAGAGATCGGCCTCGGCCCGTTCTCGCTCGACCTCCACGACAAGGGTGCGCGCCCCGCCGCGGTGCGATCGCAGATCAAGGCCGCCCTCGAGCACCGCGTCACCACGGATGGCGCCGCCCTCAGCACCAACCTCGAGATCGCGAACTCCAACCGTCGCACGCTCTCGCGCTACGCCGAGCGCCTGCACGAGAAGAACTCGGCCGGTCTCTCCCTCTACTCCGCTCGCACGAGCGAGCTGGCGGCCGACGCGTTCGTGCCCGAGATGCCCGTCCCGTCGGGCCTGGTCTCCGGCGGCTCGTCCGACGACTTCGAGGCGATCCGGGTCGCCCTCCGCGACCTCCCCGAGACGGCCGACTACGTGCGCCCGCAGCGCGTGAACCCCTGGGGCTTCGTCGTCGACCGACCGGATGCCCCGGCCGATTCGACCGCGGTGCACACCGCCGCGCAGACCCTCGACCGGGCGATCGCGGCGGCACTCGACGCGGCTGCGACCTTCGACTTCATCGATCTCGCGAACTCCCCCGAGCAACTCGCCGACTGGTCGCGCATCGACGGCTACCAGCGCGAACCGCTCGCCACCATCGACGCAGCACGCGACACCACGACGCCCAGCGCCTGGAACACCGCGGCGCAAGCAGTCGTCGACCAGCTGGCCGCCCTGAAGCAAACGCCCCCGGCCTGGCTGCAGCAGGCCCAGCCCGAGGCCGTCGCCCTCGACATCGCGGGCATCCACGCCGAGGCCCTCGCCGCCGACCAGTCCGGCTTCTTCGGTCGCAAGAAGCGCCGACGGGCGGTCGCCGCGAAGCTGGCCCCGGCCCTGCGCTCCCCCGACGCGGTCGACCTCAAGCAGCTCTCGACCCTGACCGGCCAGATCGCCGAGTCGGCCGGCTACCTCCAGTCCCTACGCGCCTACCTGCAGCAGCTCGCCGGCGTGCGGATCGGCGCCGACTGGAACCCCCTCCGCCCGAGCGACGCCGAATCGGTGACGACGCAGATCACTTGGCTCCGCTGGGTTGGCACGACCATCGGCGTCCGCCCCGGCGAGGAGCCGGATGCGTTCACCCGCGAGTGCCGCTGCCTGTACGAGGCCACGCCCCCGGATGCCTCCCGCGCCGCCGCGATCGCAGCGCTGGCAACGGCGTGGTCGGCCCTCATCACGGCAGCCCACACCACGGCAAGCGATCTCGGAGCATGGGCCTCCGGCCCGGCGGGGGCGACAGGCCACGGTGCCTCGACCAGCCAGACCGCCCCGACAAGCCAGTCTCACGAGCCCCAGCGCCAAACCTTCTTCGACACCTGGGCCGCCACCCGCGCCGGCCGCAACCTCGACTCCCCCACGCCCGTCACCCTCGACCGCTGGCTCGCCTTCACCCGCGCGCTCGAACCACTCCGCCGCCGCGGCATGGCCGCCGCCGTCAAGGCGCTCGAGACCGGCGAGCTCACTGCGGACGACGCACGCCTCTCGTTCGAGAAGGGTCTGGCCGCGGCATCCGTCGACGAACGCGAACAGACCACCACCCTGGCCGACTTCGACCCCACCGCCCACAACCGCTCGATCGAACGCTTCACGACGAGTGCGTTGGCGATCCGGGCCGAGCTGCCGAACGCCATCCCGGCGCACGTGCTGGCGCTCCGGCGTTTCGATTCGAGCGCGCCGGCCGGCCAGGTGGGTCTGCTGCGCCGTCAGCTCGAACGGCAGCGGGGCGGGATGAGCGTGCGCACCCTGCTCGACACCTTCGGTGAGCTGATCACGCAGGTGCTGCCGATCACGCTGATGTCGCCCGAGTCGGTGGCGCGCTTCTTCCCCGCGAAGCCGGGCTTGTTCGATGTGGTCGTGTTCGACGAGGCGTCGCAGATCCGGGTGGCGGATGCCGTGGGTGCGATGGGTCGCGCCGATTCGGTCGTGGTGGTCGGTGACAGCAAGCAGATGCCGCCCACCAGTTTCGGCGAGACGGCGCTCGATGCCGACGACGAGGTCGAGCTCGAGGCCGTCGTGGTGCAAGACGAGGAGTCGATCCTCTCGGAGTGCGTGCAGTCGCAGGTGCCGAGCAAGTGGCTCTCGTGGCACTACCGCAGTCAGGACGAGTCGCTCATCTCGTTCAGCAATCACCACTACTACGAGAGCCGGCTCTCGTCGTTCCCGGCGCCGCTGAGGTCGGCCGAGCGGCAGTCGCTCGACGGCTACGGCGTCTCGATGGTGCGGGTGAACGGCACCTTCAACCGCTCGGGCAAGGGCAAGGAGCTGCGCACGAACCGCATCGAGGCCGAGGCGATCGTGGCCGAGATCCGTCGCCGCTTCGAGGCGGCGTCAGCGGCGCAGACGGATGTTCCGCCCGCAGATTTCGAGGCCCCCTCGCTGGGTGTGGTCACATTCAACGCCCAGCAGCGCGACTTCATCGAGAACCTGCTGCGCGACACCGGTGACGAGCGCATCCTGAATGCCCTCGACAACGACAGCGAGGGTCTGTTCGTGAAGAACCTCGAGAACGTGCAGGGCGACGAGCGCGACGCGATCCTGTTCTCGATCGCCTTCAGCGTGAACGAGAAGGGCTTCCTCCCCCTCAACTTCGGCCCTCTGCAGCGCGCCGGCGGCGAGCGCCGCCTCAACGTGGCGGTCACGAGGGCGCGCCGTCAGGTGCTGTTGTTCGCGAGCTTCGATCCGTCGGAGCTCCGCGCCGAGCAGACGAGCTCGGTCGGCGTGAAGCACCTGAAGTCGTACCTCGAGATGGCGGCCAGCGGATCGGAAGCCCTCGAAGCCGACCCCCGACGCACTGCAATCTTCGACCGCCACCGAGACGACATCGCCAACGAACTGCGGATGCGCGGCCTCGCGGTGAAAACGGACGTCGGCCTCTCCGACTTCCGTGTCGACCTGAGCATCGCCCCGGCGGACGCCCCCGACCGCCCCCTCCTGGCAGTCCTCCTCGACGGCGACTCCTGGAAGTCGCGTCGCACGGTCGCCGACCGCGACGGCCTCCCCACCGAGGTCCTGAAGAACCTCATGCACTGGCCAGCGGTCGAGCGCGTCTGGCTCCCGGAATGGCTGCACACCCGCGAGGCGGTGCTCGACCGCCTCGAGCTGGCAATCGCCGACGTCCAGGCGGCCGACGCCAACGGCGCCCAGCTAGCCCGCGTCGACTCGATGGTCGAGCAGGCACTCGAAGACGACGAAGAGATCGACAGCCCCACGTCGTCTGCAGCAGCCCCCGCGCTCTCCGAAGAAGCGGCGACCGGCGACCACCACGCCACAGCGGATGCTCCCGACCTCGCCACAGCAGACACCCCCGGCCTCTTCAAGAACCTGACGAGCGCACCTGCCGCGCAGCGCTCTGTCATCGACGACCTCAACGAGCCGTACACCCCATGGATGCCGCGGAGGGTTGGCTCGATAGCCGTCCTCGACGCGCTCCCCAGACAGGACGCCGGCCGAGCGGTTGAGGCCGTCATCCGTGAAATCGTGGCAACGGAAGGCCCGGTGCACCTGGTGCGCCTGGCAAAGCTCGTGGCGGCCGCATTCGACCTCAACAAGGTCGCCCAATCCCGAGCAACAGCCATCCTGACCTTCGTCCCGCCCGAGATGAAGGCCCGCTCAACCGAGCCGTTCGCCTGGCCCACGGAGCTCGACCCCGCGACCTGGCGCCGCGCGCGCTCCTCACAGCAGGGCGAAGCCCGCCCCCTCGACCACGTCTCCCTCGTCGAGATCGCAAACGCAATGTCGATCGTCGCAGAGGCCTCGGCCGGCCTCTCCGAGCCCGACCTCAAGCGCGGGGCCCTTGCGGTCTTCGGTGGCAAGCGCATGACCGAGGCGATCAGCACCCGCCTCGACGGGGCTCTCACCTGGGGCCTCGGAAACGGTCGCTTGCAGCGCACGGACTTGGGCATCATCCAGTAGGCCGACCTCGGGAAACCGATTCCTACTCCAAGCACCGTTCAGGATGCCTTTTCAGGCAGCTCACGATGAACCCGAGCCTTGTCGCGCTTACTCCGAGCGATTTCAGCCTCTGTTCCGATCACCAAAGGTCAGGGCAGGTGTATCAATTCCGCCCAAGGATCTTGCGTTAACAGCCGATTGGTCACAGCGACTCAGTTACCGACCCTGCAGGGCGGCACGCTTATCGTCAGGACGCTCCATCACCTTCCTGAGCTCGCAACAAACCGGTAGACTTGATTCAAATTGAATCAGGAGGCAGACGTGGCGCAGACAGCACTAACTACATCTGAACTGGCAAGACAAGCCCTCGCTCTACTGAATGCGCATGACATTGTCGGGGCCAAGGCGCTCTTAGCCGAGTCTGCAGAGGATCCGCACACTGAGTCGGTAAGGTACGCCGACTACTTGCATCTCGCTACGGCCGCATGCATGATTGGGCTTCCCACGACAACGTTAGAACCACAGTCTTTCGCGTCATACATCATTCACGCTGGCACTCGTGAGAAACATCACCCCAGGGCCCGACATGCCGAGCACGACAACCCGCATCGAGAGGTATCGGCGCCTTTCATGTCATTTGACGTCGACGAATATCCTGAGGCCTTAGCGAGCGCTCAGATTTGGATGCGGCGATATGCCACTTTGACGACAGAGTCGTTGGCGCAGGCTTCGAGTGCCCTATTGATGCCAGTCATTCCCAGCTTTGCGCTAATCGCAGCCGATGCGCTTACTCAGCGGCTATCAGGCGAGAACGTAACTGCATGGCTCACTGAGCTACTACGCACCAGAGCTGCGAAGCGGAGCACAGACGAGCGCGTATCAAGAAGACTGCTGTTTTGGGCACGTGCGAATGGGATGAACCAGCGAGAGATAGCTAGGGCCATCAGAAAACCGCAAACCGCTGTGTTTCGTCAGTTGAAAGAAATTGAGAATGACCCATCTCTATTGGCGTTCCGACCAAGCGAGATCTACGAAAACTTTTTGGCCAAGCGGATCGATCGTGAAACCCTCATCGATATGCTCGCTGCGTTCCCTTACGAGCCTGGTGAGTATTCCAAAGACGAACCTGATTGGGGTTACATTCCCGGAGGTTGGGACGAACTCACTCAGTTGGCGATCGATGGAAGCATCTCGCAGGATGAACTTCGGAGGATCGTCTCCACCTCGGAGGCAGTGAGCCCTCGCAATGGATAGGCCAGAAATAGCTGCGCGAGTAGCGGCTGAACTCGAGTCCCTTTCAATTCACGGTGAGATCATGCACACGGACTCGCCGCGCTCGACTGCGAACCATTACTCGGACGCCCAACGGGCTATTCGGGGAGCGGAGGTTGCCGCGGAATTCCTGGCGGCTCAAACCGCCGTGGAAAGAAATGGACGAGTGGCAGTAGTTACAGCCGGGCCGCCTGGGGGCGGCAAAACAACTGCACTTCAAATCGCTGGTTTTGACGCGACTTATCGAAACATCGACCCAGACATCATCAAGGAGCACCTCGTGCGACGTGCGCTTAAGGACCGTATTTATGATGATCTGCTGGGGAGGACGCTCACGGATGGCCTGCCAATACGCCCAATGGAGCTATCGAGCCTAGTACACCGAGAATCGGTTGCGATATCTGAGAACATCGCGGCGGTGTCCCTCCGTGCTGGCGAGAATGTCATCCTGCAGGGATCTCTTGCTTGGGAGGAACAGCCAGCGCGACTCTTAACCCAACTCAAAGAAAACGAGTACGGAGTGCTGACGATCCTGGACGTTGAGGCAGAACTCGCAACTGTTTTGGAGCGAGCGATGCACCGGTGGTGGCTCGGCAGGAACGACTCGAGTGACCCGCTGGGAGGCAGGTTCGTTCCAAGGCACCTGATTGAGGGCCTGTTCCTTCCCAGTGGAGGAACCAAGTGTCGAGCCAATGCCGAAGTCATGCTGGCGCTTTCCACGATTCCCTCAACGAGCCTCCACGTGAGCTCGCATCAGAGCGGGACCTCTACCGTCACCGTGACAACGAAAGACGGTTTTCGCAAGGACTCATTGCTCGATGAAGTGTGAAACCTGCAGCAGGCCCCGCGGCTAGTCCGACGAGTCAGCGAGCTCCATCAGGCTGACCGACATAATGCAGAATCCGTCCGCCAATCCTTGAGCCGATACAGCACAGGGAAATTCTGCCGATGTGATCGACCGCACCTCGAATACGCACTCTGCGCCCGTGTATCGCGATGTCACGGGGTCATATTCCCGAAGTTGAAGTAGGTCGCCTACAACGAAGTTTCGGTCGTTTTGCCTCAGTTCATGACTGCGTACTCCTGCCACCAGAGCCTGGAAGAACTCAGGCCAGCTCTTCAGTTCGTGAACTGTAGACACCAGATCCTCCTTCCGTTGCGATGAAGTCTGAGAAGTCGTAGTTGAGTTGGGCTAGTTCGCTAGATACAGGGGCCTTCTCGCGGTCGAGCACCTCCAGTGCCTGGAGCACGCCTACTGTTCGAGCACTGGACTCTATGGAGCTGTCGGATTGCCAAAAGCCCGTGTTAGCAACACGCTCGGCCGCCCCAGCTCTCCGCCCAGGCAGGCTTGCCATGAACGACCGAGCCATTTCTATTATCCCCTTAAGCCTTCTGCTGTCGGAGAAGTACCCCTTCACCTCACTGTCAAGATAGAGCACACCAACGACAACGTTCACTCCGTCACCATCTATTGGCGTGCCGAGCAGAGGAATTGCGGCGATGGACTTTACAGATTTATCCATTGTTCTCGACGCGGCGTTGAGATCGAGGGCATGCATGTCCTGGTCCAAAGTCGCGTGGGTTGCCGTGTGGACGGAACGTACGATTTTCTTCGTCTGGAACGCCAATCCAATCGTTGCATTGTCCGAGGGGAATGTTCGGCCTGCCGTAGACGATGAGCCCGTCAGGCAAAGCCCCTGGTACTCACACGCCTGCTGAAGGACTGTCTCACTACCAATTACTAGACGCCTGTGCAGAGTGACTCGAAGCCGTTTCGTCGGAGGATGCTCGACCGATAAGAATCCCGCAACGGCCGAGCAGAATGAGGACGCGATTAGCTGTGTCGGACCAGGCAGATATTCTTTGCGCCAATTCGCCTTCTTCCGGTCATCGACTTCGTTTGATGAAGTGAGAGGAATGTCAAAATAGCCACCCGACCAGCTAATCAGATCTGACTGCCGGTGACCGGCATCGTCCTTCCTTGCTACCGCCACCGCTTCCTGCAGCGGCGCCGATAGCGCACCGTTCAACATTTCGAATTTCTGTGTTCCATGACGAATGATGACCCGCTCCTTGGGTACGCCATGTTCGGTCGCCAAGACCTTCAGGTCGCGTTGAGATGGAATGAAACCTCCACTTCTAAAAAGAAGATACGCGAGTAGTTGATTCTGGAACGAGACCCGCTTCCCCGTAAATAGGTCCGCAAACGTCAACGACTTTGTATGAAGGATTACTTGCGAATCGTGCCGAAGCCGTTGCTGCATAGTGGAGAGAACAGCGGTCGCCTGAGTAGTGAAATCGCTGTGAGTCCAGACGCGATCCAACTCCTCGTAAAGATTCAGTTGACTCGCTTGAGAATGCAACATACTCAGCTCTGAACGCAGCTCAAGGTGCTCGCTGAAGAGCTCACTAAGGATTCGGTCCTGCCGAAAGTGCGCGATTCGTAGCCGAAAAAGGTCGATCATTGCGCCATCGCCACCGCCAGAGACGATGTACGTAGTACGTGCGTCGCCGAGTTGTGGCTGAGCCAAGGTTTCGTTCCGCCAGTAAGGACTGGCAGATCCGGAGTCGACGCCGAAGCCCACGGCGAGAATAATCAGGTCGAAGTCCTCGGCCCCGCCAATTGCCGAACGGCCTCCTTCAAGAGGTACTGATGGCTCCGCTGAATCGCGAGCATTGCCGATCCATTCGACCCGCGCGCAAGCCCTCTCGGCATTCAGTGAGATTTGCAGATGTTGAGTATTGCAAAATAGCCGAACAGAGGCCGTCGATTCCCCCGCTGTAACCGCGTCCTTATGCACCTTCACGACGTCGCGCCAACTCGCAAGGACCTGTACGACCACATCCGAAGCTCTCCCTGCTGTCCAATTGAGCAGGGGAAGGGCTGCGCTGAAGGACTCACTCCCTAGCTGAGGCCAGTCATAGATATGAGGGTGCAACCAGCGGGTATCGCTGCCATGCTGCAACGGCAGGAGTGTGTCGCGACGCTCGAAAATTGTCACCTGCGCATTGTTCAATTTCTTCAGCAGACCGGCCGCCACAGTAAGTCCCGCGAACCCTCCGCCCACGACCGCGATCCGCGATTGGTCAGAGAGCTTCCCAGACTCCACCAAGGCCCAGGCGAGATTTAGAGCTCGAATCTGCTGACTCAATACAGTCACGCCGGTATCGAACGTTCCAATAGACATGAAACGAGAGTCGCCCGGGTCAAGCAAGTACGACCTCACAACGTCCTCGGCAGCCTCCCGAACGGAAGTCAAATCTGGATTGGAGGATGCTTCAGCGCTAGTCACAGTGGAAATGCTACGGGAGTGTCAAGGTGTGAGCCGAGGCCGTCATGCATCGTAGATGCGTGTTCGGCCGGTCACGTGTGTAGATCGCGATGCGTCTCGTTTGTTGGGTATCTGCTCACCGGTTAGGCGGGCGCGTCGTCAGGTGCTGTTGTTCGCGAGCTTTGATCCGTCAGAGCTGTACGCCGAGCAGACGAGCTCGGTCGGAGTGAAGCACCTGAAGTCGCACCTCGAGGTGGCGGGTCAGCGGATCGGAACTCCCTGGACGCCGACCTGTGCCCCACAGCGATCTTCGACCGCCACCGAGACGACATTGCCAGCGAACTGCGGATGCGCGGCCTCGCGGTGAAGACGGATGTCGGCCTCTCCGACTTCGGTGTCGACCTGAGCATCGCGCCCACGGACGCCCCGGCCGCCCGTTCTTGGCTGTGATGCTCGACGGCGACTCGTGGAAGTCGCGTCGCACGGTCGCCGACCGCGACGGCCTCCACACTGAGATGGAAGAACCTGATGCACTGGCCTGCAGTCGAACGCGCCTGGCTACCGGAATGGCTTTACGGTCGCGATGCGGTACTCCACCGCCTCGATCTGGCGATCGCCAGGTTGCGCTGGACCGACGCCAACGGAGAACAGCTCGCCCGCGTCGACTCGATGGTTGAGCAGGCGCTCAAAGACGACGCGGAGATCGATAGCTGCTGCCGCCTCTCGCAACGGCAAGTTTTGCCTACGACGCCCGTCGATAGCCGTGAGTGGATCGTCGACGTCCCTCAAGATCCCCTGGCGCGACCCAGGTACTGAGGTCTAGTAGATCGGGTTTATCGTCACTGGGGTCATGCACGTCGACGGCTCCAGCACCCAAAACTATGAAGCGAATCGCTAGGCTCGCACCATGTCGGTCGATGAAGCTCTCTCGGATCTCTCGAAGACGATCGAAAGCGGACAACCGTGGCCCCGGCCGAGGTGTCCGAACTGTGCCACAGGTCACGTTCGATTCGGACGGCCCGCCGAATATGAAAGCTACGCTTCCGCGTCATCCCACAGTCATTCGGCGTTCGAGCCTGAATGGATCAACGGCACGTTCACTATTCGTGGCGAGTGCGAGAACCCGGATTGCAAGCAGTCGGTCCACGGTACGGGAGATTATTTTGTAGGCACCTCAATAGAGTCCGGCTCTGACGAACCATGGGACAAAGGACCGGAGCAATTCTCGTCATTTTATCGGCTCAGTCATCTACATCCCCCTATGCACCTGATGCCGGTGCCGCGTTCAGCGCCCGATCAACTTCGCGAGGGAGTCCTTCGGGCTTCGCGTGTCGTCTTCGCCGACGCGGGGCTCGCCGCTACTGCACTTCGATCGGTTGTTGAGCGTTTCCTGACAGCTCAGGGTGTGGCGTCCATCACCCATTCTGGCAAATTCCGTAACGCGCATCAGAGAATCGCCGAGTGGCGCGATGCAGATGTAATGAGAGAACACACAGCTGATCTTCTATTCGCTGTCAAGTGGTTGGGGAACGCTGGAACGCACGAGATCTCTGATCTGACTACGTTGGAACTGATCGATGGTGCGAAGCTTCTGGATGAAGCCTTCCATCGCGTCTACACGGGTCCAGACATTGATGCTCAGGCACAAACGATTAACACGGCCGAGGGTCCGAGCCGTTCAACATGATGCATATTGTGACGCCAAACCGGCACATCCTGAAAAGCGCTTCGTTCATTTCGCGCATCGAGTCCGAGCGTTCTGTAATCGAAACCGCAGCTGCGAATGATCAATGGCAAGTCACGGTCACGCAGCGCCCCGAGAAGCCTAAGATCTCCCTATGGGGGAGTACGGTTACGTGGCTAGGCAGTTTGCGATGACGGCGGAGAAGCGTGGCGGCAACAATCGTCCCGATGCGAAACTGAACCTTTGTCCATAATGAGGACTCCGATCCTGTCGCGCACCATCCTCGATCTGTATAGCCAAGTGTTGCAGGCGCCCGGCCGGGTGGACGCGATCGCTGCATTGACGAGTGCCTTGGCCGACTCAGGAACCCGTCGTCCAATTAGTGCCAATTCTGCCGATGTCGCGTCCAGCGGGGGACCAAGTTCACTGTCGACACTGCTATGTCCTTTGCACATTGTGGCCGCCGGGCTGACCGTCCCGAAGATCGGTGTCGTGGGACGCCCAGCTGGCGGAGCAGACGTACTGGGCACCATTCCTGACTATCAAGTAGGGCTGTCCAGCGACGAGTTTGAGCACGTCCTTCTAACGTCTCGCTACGCGCATACTGTCGCCGATCAAACATGGGCACCGGCAGATGCAGCCCTATTTCGCTTGCGCCAGGAGCAAGGTACGCAAGCCGTCCCGGCCCTCGCAATCGCAAGTATCCTTTCGAAGAAGCTCGCTGGCGGCGTAGGCATCGCAGGATTGGAGGCGAGGGTAGCGCCTCACGGGAATTTCGGTATGACGAGGCCTGAGGCCCGCAAGAACGCAGACCTGTACTGCGAGGTCGCAAACAGACTCGGTCTTGCACCGGTCGTGGTCATTACCGACGCACGAGTGCCCTTTCAGCCGTATCTCGGTAGAGGAGAGGCTCTGACCGCACTAACTCTCGTACTTCGCGAGCAGGCCCAAGACGCCTGGCTTACCAGTCACGCAGCGCTGTGCTCGACGATCGCCAATATCGTCACAAGCAATGGACGTGCGTCCAAGTCTTCAGTCGACACTCCCTCGCTCAGGCACGCGATGGAGGAAAACTTGCGCGCCCAAGGCTCTTCGATCGCGAATCTTGACCAGAGACTAGCCCTCGTGGCCTCGCAATCTCGGACGGTCGTGCATGCCAGGAGCGATGGATTCGCGGAGTACCGCTTGGATCGCATACGTAGCTTGTTACTCAAGACTCAGGCGTACTCGCAACATCGGTCCAGCAATCGATCCGCATATCCAGATGCCAGCGGCATACGTCTCATTAGCGCACCTTGGCAAGAAGTCCGATGCGGAGACCCGATTCTCGAGTTCCGTTCGACCCTGCAACCAGAGACTTCCACGCTCCTGGAGCTTTTCACCATTCGCACAACCGCCGGGGCTAACCCGAACGAGATTCTGGAGGTCGTGGGCCCATGACCAACCTGACCTGCTTCTGGCACCCGAAGCTTGGGTATCACGACCTCACCCTCGACGATGTTTGCGTGGATTGTGGTCGAACAATGAGACATCCTCTGCAACATAGACCTGTCGGAGGGCTGCCCGACTACGAGATCATCGGCTCCATAGATCGCGGCTACTACAGCGCCACATACATCGCGAGACAAGGCGTGCTCGGTCAGAAGGTCTGTCTAAAGATCATCCCTCGCACCATCTACGCGCTCCGTGGCAAGGATTTTGTCGAAGAGAGCAGACAGCACGCTGATGTTGCGAGCGGGACGCGACACTTAGTCAATATCCACAATGCGTTCGACGCCGAAGTGATGTTCGAAGGCGACACTGAAGCTCTTCCATGCCATGTGGCTGTGCTCGATTATGTGGACGGTCGATCTCTCCGCAGCCTCCTCGACGAGCCCAAGACAATTTCCGCCCGTGCAGCCGCTCAAATCGCCACGGACCTCCTCCGGCTACTGAATGAGCTCGAGAACAAGCAGGTGTTCCACAATGACCTGCATAGCGGCAACATCCTTGTTCAGGAGCTTCCACCCGAGCTGGAAAGAGGAGGGGCGATCGACCCATTCGTGCAGGTAGTTGCGGTCGACCTAGGCTCGGTGCTCGATCGCAGTCGTAGCGACGAGGCAAAGCAAATTGCGGACAGCCACCAGGTCACCGAGCACCTGATGCGCTTGGCACTGCGAGTTGTCCCGGATCCGATCGATGCACCGGACGTCGAATACCGTCTTGCGCTAGCACTGAACGACATCGCAAATCTGCTTAAGCCTGAAACTTTGACGCAACGGAACCCGAATTACACGGACTTGATAGCCGGAATCGAATCAGCGTTCATGGCAGCGTCGTCCCCCTGGAAGGAGCCGAACGGTGGTTTAGTGAGGTTCGGAGACTCGTTCAACGCGCAGACCATGCGGCCTTGGTTTGTCCCTAGGTTACTTGTCGATCCTGATGGTGAATGGCAACGCCGTATTGAGTCGTCCGGTCCGCTCGTGATCACCGGCATGCGAGGCTGCGGCAAGACGATGCTGCTTCGGTCTCTTCAGTTTCACGCGCGCGCGAGCACTGTCGGACAAGAGACGGGTGCGGCAAATACTCCGGCTGCGGTCACCGACGCGCTGCGTAGAGATGGTTACGTCGGGCTTTACGTCTCCTGCAACCGACTTCTCGATGGTCTCGGCAGACCTGACGGGCCTCTGCACGAACCGCATACAAGGCTTTTCCTTTCCTTCGCGCGCGAGGCCCTGCAGGCGATGAGACATCTCAGCGAGGTCGCAGGACGAAATGCGCTGAGCCCCGTTGCGCCTCGACCGATCGCCTCGCTAATTGGCTCGCTGATTAGCAACTCAGGCGTAGAAGACGGCGACAATCTTCACGTTCTAGAACGCAGGATCCTTGAGATGCTGCGATCTCTGGAGAGCGGTAAGAGCGACCATATATTGTCGGCGCACCCCGCGTCCGCCATGCCCAGCCTCGCGTTGGCTGTGTCGGAGTGCGCGGATGTGTGGACCGGATCTCGAGTCCTTTTCCTCCTTGATGACGTATCAACACGCCACCTCAACGAGGAATCTATCCGTGCGCTCATGTCTACTTTGATGTTCGTCAACGAGAACTGTGCATTCAAGATCACCACGGAGGCGCAGACTCTCGAGTTGGTTCTCAAATCCCCAGGTCTCGTCGAGACAGCGCGAAGCGGTCGCGACTACGACACATTCGATCTCGCCTCCGCTATCTACGCCAAGCTCCGAGACTCGCAGGGGCGTGCGGGCCGCGAGTTCGTTGCCAAGGTGCTTCAACAACGCGCGAACCTGACCTCATCGCACCCTGACTGGACCCCCTCGGAAATTGTGGGTGATCAACCACTCGTAGACATCGCCAGAAGAATTGCGGCTAGTACAGAATCGTCCCCCGATCGTAAGAATGTCTATTTCGGCATGAGCGCTCTTGCCGCCGTTTGCGTAGGCGACATTGGCGACGTCATTTCGATCTACGAATTGATACTCACCAAAGCAGGGCGCGTCTCAAGCGTCCCTGTCCCAGCGAAGTATCAATCCAGCGCCTTCCAAGAGTTCTGTTCGCGCCGCCTGTACCAACTGAGTCGGAGACAGGGGCGACTGAAGCACTTCGCGGATGGCTTCGCGAAAGCGGCACACGATCTACTCGTTCAGTCAGCGCGCCGCGACCCGGCGCGCATCCGGGACTACGCGAGCGTCTACGTGCGAGTCACTACCGGCGACACGGACAATCAGCTTCGCCAGCTTCGCGAACTGATGGATGCCGGCGTCTTTGTGCTCACCGGCGGCCCGGACACTCCAAGAACAAAGACTCGAGATTCGGATCCCATCGCGCAGTACACGCTGACGTTTAGGAAGCTCTTAGGGCTCGCCAGCGCAATCGGATTGTCTCAACGGGATCGGTTCGAACTATCCGGGCAGAATCTCATCGACTGGCTCGACGACCCGCAGAACTCCAGCGAGACACTAAAACGGAATCTTGCATCAACAGCAGACTTGGATCCGTCATTCCCTGTGGACATTCAGGTCCTGTCGTCACCACCGTCGATTCCGACGCTATTCGACGGTTTCGACGCTCGAGAACTTCAGGAACTTACTCAATCAGGCCCTAGTCGGCCGACGTTAAGTGAGCCCTTACCGTTTCCGTCGATACAGGAACTCGCACTCGACCAGTTGGCTTCGCTGCGGCCTCACACCTTGGTGACTGCGGCGGGCTTCGAGGAACGCGCATTTGTATCGACCAAACGGCTGCTGAATGAGTTCCGACCAGAACTCGCAGTCAGTGTGACCTATCCGCTGATTGGATACGGTGCTCAGATCCGCGATCTGCTGAATACAAGTGAAGGAGAGGTGAGAACTGTCGCGAGTGATCAATCTCTCACCATTGATACGCCGGGTGTCGGTGGAATCGGTGTTGTGGACACCACAGGTCTTTCCAAGAAATTCATCTACCACGCCATTCGCGGCCTGCTGAATCGTGACGGTCGCGTACTGGCTGTCTACACAGAGGCCGAGCGCTACTATCCCCTCAACGAAGAAGTCGCCATGCGCCTCGGCTCTGCCGCGGAGGATGATGACTACGCGCGCCTCGAAGCTTGCCACGACATCCTCACCGGCGAGACCCGCCCGTACCACTTCATCCCAATGCATAGCGGGGACGTCGACGATGGCCGACGAAGAGCGCTTCTGGCGTCGAGCTCGGCCAAGCACGAGCGGTTGTTCTCGCTGCTCGAAGAGCGTGACTATGATCACGTCGAGATTCTGGTTCCATCCGGGGACTCGGCCCGAGACGATCTCGCGCGACTGGCCGCGAGGGTGGCAGCGCAGGACGCGCATTCTTGTAATACCCGTCAGATCCCTAGCAGCAGTCCCGAGCATGCACTCACGGCGATCCGCGAAACATATGAGGAGTACTACGCGCTGTCCAACTTCAACTTCGAAGTCGGCTTGACCGGCTCCAAGATGCAGGCGATCGCAATTGCAGCGGCAAGCACTTCGCTCAAATTCTCTCAGGCATGGTACGTCCAACCAGACCATTTCGATACCGGTCGATTCACCAACGGCGTCGGAAGGACGAGAGTTTTCCTGATTGAGGCCGCTACCCCGTAGATCCGTAGTCTTCGTATCGATCAACGCGTGCGCCATGTTGCGCGCGGAGGCACCAATGCAGCTACACCTGTCTTCAATCCGCTAGCGGGACAATCGCCTGGTTCTTTCGCGTCCAATCGCGCACACGGAAGCCGATCCGTCCGCGCGGAGCGGCCAGTCTCGGCAACACAAGCGAGAACAGCGTCGCAACTTCGGATGCGGGCACGTCGCTCGGCAGATGATTGGGGTCACGGTCATCGCCGACGGGATCTGCTGCGAAAGTCAGCAGCATCGCACCGCGTGTTGGAGTGTAGAGCGATTCGGCGTTCGGGCCCCCGCGTTTCTCTGGGTTGCCGCCGATGTGCTGGACTGCATCCCTCTGACGGAAGGAGCTTCCGGAGAACCCTCCTCGAATTCCATCGCGTCGCGTGCGCTTAAGCACCGGGATTTCACTTTGGTCGACAGCGCGAAGAATCGGCGTCTTGCCCAGATACGGCACCACCACGGCCCAGTCGACGAGGGTCTTCTCGAGCATTGCCCGTTCGAGCATCGACAGAGTCGGGGCGAATGAGAACCCGTCGATCCAGCGAAACTGGCCCAAAGCTTCGACCATGTCTGCCGCGGGAACGATTACTGTCCGGGCGGGGAATGATCCACGCTTTGACGTCGCCGGATCTCTGTACTCGAACTCCATCTCTGGTCCAAGTAGGGGAAGCCAATTCTTGACCGCGGCGAAGTGTGCGTTGTTGACTGCACCGGTCCTCCCACGATCCGGCTGACGAGGGTAGTCCTTGAGTAGCCCGCCGTCCCCCACGAAGTCGAGTTCGGCGTTATACATTTTGTTGGGACTGGTCGGCTTCAGCCAGGGCAACTGCTGGAACACAAGTGGCGGCACCTCGATCGGGCGGACCATGGGCTCACCTTGCTCGTCGAGCTCAGAGAAGGTTCGAAGCTGAGCGCGGAAGTCCTCTTCGTCTTCCACTATCGCCTGGAACGCCTCGTACAAATCGAACGTCTTGCCTCGTGGTCCCATCGCATTCCGCGCGATGAATAGACGGACCAGGTCACGGTACCCGTGACGGTAGCCGAACCAACGGCCCATCTGCATGAGGCTGTCGGCCTGCTGCGCCCGACGGCGGTAATAGGTCACCGTTAGGCCTTCGACAGTGAAACCGCGGCTGAGCTTGGTGCCGCCGACGAGGATGCGCCAGACCCTCCCCTTTTGAAAGTCAACCTGCTCATAGTCCGCGTCCTTGTCACCGTTGACGATGATGACCGGATCGCCGCTCACCAGGATGAGGTCTAGAGCTTTTCCCACGTAGGGTGCCAGTTCATCGAATTCAGCCGGGAGCGACGCAGGCCAGTCGCGAGAGCCAGTCACGGGGACGATGTCTCTTTCGTACAGACCACGGAGCCTCACCCGTGCCTGCGGTGACGAGTAACCCGCGCGGGCCCATACGCGTCGGATCGTTGCTGCGAGATCCTTGTGCTCGGCGGTCCTCACAGATTCGTGCACCAGCATCGTGTGATGCGCGAACGAAAGAGAAGGGTCAGCATCCGCGCGCCAGAGCTTGATCGCCCCGGTGAGCACGTATGAGTCGATGGCCTCCCGAAGCTCCTCAGCAGCCCGCTCCTCGCTATCCGCGACGAGGTCTCTGACAAACGCCGTCTCGTTTGAGACCGCGGGATTCCCTTCATCTTCCTCTGCGACACCATCGAGATCATGGAATTCGCGGCCTCCCATATACGCCGGCGGCGGAGTGAGGCTGATGATGAAGTCCTTCGGGAAGATGTCCTCTGAGTCTTCCGGCGAGACGAATACGTTCGCGAAGGGCGTCGCCGTGTAGCCGATGTACTGACTGCGCTTGAGCTCTCCCAGCAGTTCCGCGATAAGTCCATTGATGGCGGTCCGCTCGATCTGCTCGGCAGACTTCTGTTTCGCCGGATTGACGGTGTTGACCGAGGCCTGGTCTGCCTCGTCGTCGATGATCAGCACCGGGATCTCATCGAGTCTCGCCTTGACGTTGCGGAGATCCTGCACGAGTTTGCTCAGCACGGCCTTGTTCTTCTTGACGACCGCGATACGCACGTCTGTGTCGAACAGGTTCTCCTTGTGCCAGACAGGGAGCCGGGGATTGCGCAGTTCGTTCCCGCTTCGAAAATCGAGCGCATCGAGACCTGCAGCAAGCCGCTTGTAGTCGTACGTTTTCCCGGTGAGTCGGCGGATCGCGGGAATCCCCGGCTCCAAGCTGAAATCGATACCGTGTGTCAGGAATCGGCCCTCGGACCAGTCAAGATCACCGTCGCCCACGTAGTCGATGTCGGCGATCGCCTTCGAGTCTGTGCGATCGCGGCCTCCAAGGATGTTCTCCTCCCCGACGAGCTCCATGTCGAGGCGCCGCTGGGTCTGCCCACGAAGAAGTTCGACGGTACCCGTCAGCACGATGACGAGTCGATAACCCGCATCGATGGCCTTTGCGATCACGCCCGTGAAGTTGGCGGTCTTTCCGCTCTGGACGTGTCCGACGACGAGACCCTTCGCCTGATAGGGCTCCTCTGCTGTCGGCTCCGCGAGACGGGAGACGATGTTCGTCGTGATGGCATCGATGGAAGCGACCGCATTCGGATCGAGCTTGTCCCGCAGAACGCCTTCATAGGCGGGCCAGTAGAACCGATGGGCCCGTTGGCGCTCTGGTGTATACCAAGGCTCCCAGTTCGGATCGACGATACTCACATCTGCGGCGAGATAGGCGGGATGCGCGCCGTCGATGATTGCTGCCGAAGCCTCGCTGAAGCCGAGTAGCCGGAGGACGAGGTCGCGGCGGTCCCGAGTGGCCGGCTTGGTCTCCTGTCGCCATTCCGCGTCAGGTATGGCATCCCACCGGGCCAGGGCAAGGTGGAAGGCCGTGTGCTCCGGGCTGTTGACGTCCCCGACGGTGAGGATCTCGACGAGCTCGTGTTCATCGATGCGTATGCCGCTTCTGGCGAGCTTGTGCGCTACATCTCCGAGTAGATCCTCTGGCCCATAGACGTCCATCCCTCCTAGCGCAGAGACGATAGCCCTGCTGTACTCGTCCTCACGAACCATCGGACGTGTTCCCTTCACAGAAGCCCGCGAGCTCGGCGGGCGGTGATCCGACTGCCAGGCCGGTGACATCAATACGGTAGACCAGGCCCACGACAAGCTCGGGTCTGCGAACGATCTTTGCGAGCCCGTCGGGGACGACCGCCGGAAACTCGTCGTCGACAAGATAGCTGCGAGGCATGCTGCGCAGCACATAGCCACGTGTGTAAACGTCGTCGGCATTCAGGTCTTCCCAGCCGACTGCCCGGAGTCGCTCCTCGAATACCCGCGCGCCACGCGAGAGCAGCCCTCGCACTCGACGGACCCGCCCGGGCAGAGTCTCTCCCCCCGCGGCCGCGCCTGCGGCGGTCACCTGGATCGAAACCAGATGCAACGGTCGTTCTGGAGATGGCAGCAGTTGGGTTGCGCTGCCGATCACGTGGACTCGCGACTCCCCTCGCGTGGTCTTGACCTCTAGATCGCATCCGTCGAGCACGAAGTCATGTTCCTCATTCTGGGGCCCGAGCCACGCCGCGGTGGCGGCCTCCTCCCCCGTCGCCTCGATGAGGTGGGCGAAGACTCCGAGCTCACCGAACAGACCGATCTCCTGCTCGTCGCTGAGCGATCGTCGACGAGTGAGGAGCTCTCGATACGCGGCGAGAGCTTCCGACACAGAGTGACGGAACGGCCTGCCGGCCCCCATCTGGTCCACGACCGACATGATCAGCGAGTAGCCTTCGTAGGCCATACCGTCCGCATCGATGGTCAGTTCGAACCAGAGCGACTCCTCGCCCGGCTCCTCCACGATGTCGAATGTGAGCCGGTCGTAGGCGCCGACGTCAGCGGGAGAGTCCGTCGCAGGAGTGCGCAGGCGCAGACGTTTCAATTCCGGTTCGATGATCAGCAGGCAGCTAGGCGCATCTGAGAGCAGATGGACGGTCGGCGCACCGGAGCGGAAATACCGCTCCAGCGTCTCTGGCGTGAACAGCGGTCTGGGTGCTTCGTCACTCATCGTCATCCACTCCCTCGACCTGCCGACTCTCAAGTTCCTCCTCTAACGATGCCATGATCAGGTCGTTCCAAGCCGCCAACTCCTCCCTCTCACGCCCGCCCAGCATCGACCCTTCGAAGAATCGCGAGTACAGCAAGAGGAGGAGCATCTTGAGCAAAGGAGCGTCGTCAGCCTCGCCGGTGTCGGCTCCGAGCACCTTCCGGTACCGACTGTTCATCCACAGTGTGCGGCGATCCAGGTCGACATCTGTGAAAGAACCGCCGCGCATGGTGCGCCAGCGAATCTCGATGGGACCGTGGTCGGAGAAAGATACCGACTGCGAGATCGTTTCGAGCAGCTCCGGGCTGAGGCCCCTCCGGGGTTCGGCCAGCGTGATTGGTCGGCGAGTCCGGCGACGCGATACCGCGGCCTCCTGCTCAGCGAGACCTAGGTAGTCACGAAACCCACGGCCTTGCCTGTCGGTACTGCCTTCGATGGCCTCGCGCAGGTCGGCGTCGAATTCGACTCCCGACTTCTCCGGATTGATCGTCGCGTGGCGCACCACTGCATCGCCGAGTTCGAACACGATCCGCGCGTAGGCCAGGTCCCTGGTGCCGTGAACGATCCCGTTCCATCCTCCTGCCTGCAGCAAGCGATCATTCCGGTAGATGTAGAACCCCTGCCGTTCCTCGCCCGAGCGACCGGCAAGCCTGAAAGAGTGTGCGTCCGCCTGCGCGGCCGGCCAGACGTGCCCCTGGAGACCGATCACTTCTCCGTCGAGGTGTCCCTGCAGATCGACTACGGCTCCGCCTCCCGGCGGTGCGATGTAGCCGAACGGATCGATCGGGTCGACTGTTCTCGAAGCCCCCGCTTCCTGGAGGCCGATATCGAACTCGTCGATGGTGATCGTCACCCGGCCCGCAGCGATCAGACGGTGCAGAACGAGACCGAGGTGCATCCGGAGCGCCTCGACAGTCGTTTCGAGCCAGGCCGTCCGCTCGTCATCATGCGACGAGCTCAGGAACGTGCGGACGCCCCGCCATTCCACGACGGTGCCCTTGGCGGACGATCCTCCGGGGATAGACGCACCGCGCTCGCTCAGGATGTTGGTCACCTGTCTCGAATCAAGCTCCGAAACGCGTGTGGGACTTGTCGCCGTGATCCGACGCCCGACGGCAGTGCCCCCACTCGATCGGCTGAACACGTCGAGGATGTTGGCCTGGCTCAAAGAGGCTGCTTTGAGACCGAGGCCGAAATGCCCGAGATCATCCTGCGCGTAGTCGCGGCGGCGAGCGAAGGTCATGGCAGAGTCGATCCGTGATGCGTCCATGCCGTCTCCGTCATCGATGACGCGGAGCCCCTGCATGGCACCGCCATCGGAGAGGAAGCGGATATGCACGCGTTCGGCGCGGGCGTCGATGCTGTTGTCGACGAGGTCGGCGAGGGCAGTCCCGAGCGTGTGATGCCGGCCCACCGCATCTGCGATGCTGGGATCCGGCGGCACGTCCTTGTGGCCGACCTCGGCGATACCGTCCATCGCGCTCAGAGCTCCGAGAAGGTGCCCGGGGCGAGCCCAAGACTGCGCGCGTTCTCCGAAACCGTCCGAACGGTATCGGTGGCGAAGCCCTGCGATCTGTCCGCCGCGATGGATAGTCGGATCTCGAAGGTGTCAGGGTCCGCCTCCTGGAGGTGGACGAGTACTTCGTCGACGATCGCCGCGAGCTGCGCTCGAAGATCCCCCCGCGGCTTCAGGTCGATGTCTCCCTCGAAACGGGCGTTCGGCACCCGTGGCGGTAGCGGCGCGGGCGGTTTGATCCTGCCGTGGCCCGTCGCGGAACTATCCGAGGATCCACTTTCTTCAGAAGTCGCAGAGCTGCCGGCTTCGGTCTCGGAAGTGCTCGCAGCGCGCTCCCGTGCGATCTGTTCTCCCGCCAGGCGCGGTGACACCAGGAGCGTCCGATCGGTCACCTCACCGGAATCGTGATCGAACGGAATCCGCAGGTTGGTGTAGTCGCCGGTCGATTCGTCGTATTCGTCTGCGAGCGCGAAGCCCTTCTGCGACCAGCCGGCGTCCGTCATGACGGAGCTGACCGCATCGAGGAGGACGGATTTGTCCCGCAACCGAGGCATGTACGGGTACTGCAGGTGGTACTGCCACAGCTCGCCGACAGCGATGTGGCCGCGGTTCCAGCGGCTGCGCAGGTAACGGTCGAAGATGAGCGTGAGCGCGAGCGGAGAGGTTCGCGTGTAGATGACGTCGTCCCGTCCGAGCCGCAGACCCGTGCGAACCGCTAGTCGTCGTTCATCACCGTCGACTTTCACTATCACCGGTTCAAGCGGCTGCGTCCCGTCTGTCTGCACTGGATGCACAGCCCAGATCCACGCAGAGGATAGACGCTGATCGACTACAGCGGCCGTCTCCGCCTCCCTGCGACGAGCATGCTCCGCCTGGCTCTGCGTGAGGTCGAGCTCTCGCACGCCGGACGCGATCTGGGCCCAGGCCATCTGGGTGCGCAGTGCCTCCTCGACCTCTGCCCAGCGATTCACGTCTGCGGCCACAACGATCACGGTGTTCGCGTTCTGGCGTGCCGCGGAGCCTCGAGTGCGGACGAGTTCGTCGATGAATCCCCAACCGGCACCTTCCCGGGGCTTTCCGGTGAGCGTATGCCGCGGGTGCAGCACGACGAGCCTGACCTGCTCCGATTCCGGCACGTCGGAGGTGGCCTCCGGCGCTATAACGAAGCCACCGAACTCCGGAGCGCTACCGATTGTGCCGCGCAACAGCGAGACGGCCCTTACGTAGACGTCCTCGATGTCGAGTGCCTGCGCGCGGTCGGCGACGAGCCTATTCACGGAGGGTTGCCTGTCGTACCAGTGGCGGCTGCCCTCCGAGTAGAGATAGGTGGCCCGATCGCCGAGCATTTGGAGGGCGGAGCTGAAGTTGCCGATCGTGTCGCCGGGCATGGCGACACCGAGGAAGATCCGCTGCCGCTCGATGCCCTTGTGCCCGCTCTCGAGGGTCGCCGCGGATCCGAGGAACAATGCGCGAGCGATACGGCGAGTCAGCGCACGTCTGCCGAACAACGGCCGCTCGCGGTCTACGAGGAGTGGGGTCGCATTCTCGCCGTCGATGTCGGTCTCGATGATGCTGCGCCAAGCGTCGTCGAGGTAGGCGGTCACTTCGTCTCGCACGGCCGGGTCGTCTAGGGGCATCGAGCCGGGCATGATCAGCGGCGAGTCATCACCGGCCACGAAGAGGGAGTGGACGACGGCGCTCATCATGCGGAGCACCCCGCGAGTGCGCTGGAACCGTTCGAGTGCGGACCAGTCACCATATAGCCTGTCGAAGAGCTCCGGATGGATCGGGTAAGCGGCTCTCAGCCGGGCTTCGTACTCCACCTGCCGAGTTTCAGGCGGCAGTTCGCCGGTTTGCCCTCGGTAGTACTCCGCGAAGCGACGAACCGTCGCATCGATCTTCCTGCGCCCGTCGGCGTCAGGCTCCGTGAAGAGTCTTCTCCGCACGATCTCAAAGGATTCCCCGCTGGAAGCCGGAGTCCAGTTGTGGGCGACGCGCGTGACGACGTGCTGGAGCCGCTGCAACGCGGCTCTCCCGTTCGCACCTCCGATCTCGAGATCGGATCCGCTGGCCCCCTCCTCGTCGAACCGGATGTCGGAGGCCGGGATCGAGACGAGTAGAAGTGCGCCGGGAACGGACTTGACCACCTCAGTGAGCTGCTGCGCGAAGGTGAACTGGGAGTCGAACGTACCGCCGACCAGATCGTCGCGGCCGTAGAGGCCGCGAGCATAAGCGACCCATTCGTCGATAAGAATGAGCGCCGGCGAGTACCGAGCGATGAGTGCACGTAGGGCTTCGCCCGGATTAGTACCGGTGCGATCCGCATCGGCTACGAATGCGTAACCCCCGGCGCCGCCCAGCTGCCAAGCCAGCTCTCCCCAGATCGTGTTCACGACAGTGCCGTCGGCCTTGGTCACTGGCTGTCCCGGGGCGATCTCGTTGCCGACGATCGCCACTCGTTTGACCTGACGATCGAGCAGGGCGGAGGAATCCCTGCCCAACAGGTCCTGCACCGCCTGCGGATAGTCGGCGAGCGGCCGGCCGCTGAAGAGATGCCATGCGGCGAGCATGGAGTGGGTCTTGCCGCCGCCAAAGGTGGTCTGCAGGTTGATTACTGACTGCGCGTTGGCATCACCGGAGATCCGCTTTGCGGTCATCGACAACAGCGTCTTCAAACCCTCGGTGAGGTAGGTGCGCTCGAAGAACCTGACGGGATCGACGTACTCGGGAGCCCCTTCGCCAGCGGCCACCTGATGAAGGTCGGCTGCGAACTCGGCCCGAGCGAAGTTGCCGGCAGCGATGTCGGGATGGGGAGTGAGGACCTCCCGCCAGGGGGCGAGGTCTGAATCAGCGAGCTCCGGCATCGACGACGCTGCCGCTCGAACGTCGCGCCGTGTCTCCTCCGCGTAGGCGGCGCGCTGCGCGTCGGCTTTCAGCTTTCGCACCGTATCGGCCTGAGCGGGTGCTCCGATAGCTCTCAACAGACGTTCGCACGTGTCGAGCGCACGGTAGGTGTCGTCAGCGGTGAAAGGCTTGCGATGCGCCCAGCCGTTGCGCACCTCCCTCATCTCGCCGGCAAGGTTCTGCTCTCCTCGGGAGAGCCGTTCCCCGAAGGGGAAGCCGAGCGCCCCCATCCTCTCGGTGATCGCACGGAGCTGCATCTGCGGATCGTTCCGGTCGTAGTCGCGCCCGTCTCGGCCGTCCTTCGCGGCGAGGAGAGCAGTCCAATCCGTACCGTCGGGAATGTGCGGGGCAAGCACGCCCTCGACAAATGGCGCAAGTGCCGAGGCGAGCACATCGAGCGCTCGCCCGACCCGATCGATATTGCTGATCGCCACTGTCAGTCCTTCCCGAGGGAATCGAAGTCGAGCTGCGATGTCGTCGTCGCAGGGGCACTCGCGCTCTCCGCGGCACGCGCCGCAGCGCGAACCTCGGGCCAGGAGCTACCGAGCCCGTTGAAGAGGATGCCGGAGGCAGTCCACCCCCTTTTCTCGCTGATCGAGTACAGAAGGTAGGCAAGCTGATGGGCGGCTGACGTGTCGACCCCACGCTGTTCGGCTCTGTTCAGGATGCGGCCGGCCGCATCGAGACCGCCCCGTTCGTCGTCCAACGCGCGCGCAAGGTTCAAGACGACCTCCCAGAGGCTGATCCTGTCGTCCGTCATTGGGTCGTACCCGTCAGGAAGATCAGCCGGGGCGATGAGCGCGACCTTGCCCCCGCTCGAGCGGAGGACACCAGAGCGCCGCAAGCTCTCCACAGAGGCGTTCTTCGCGTTGGCGAGCGTCTCCGCGTCGCCATAGAGCCCCTCTGTGAAACCGTGCCCTTCGAACCAGGAGATGCACCACCGTGTGTCGGCGTCGAAGTCGCCCTCCTGCTCTGAGACGACCTCGTCGAGCATCGCGTTGATCTGCCGCAGCGCCTCGCGCACCGGCATCGGCGACCCATCGGACTCGATCACCTCCGAGTACTTCGAGTACACGGCCATGCCCGGCCCGATTGCAGCCTGAGCGAGATCGACAGGTGCCACGCTCCCCTGCTGCAGTGCGCGAAGCGCTTCCGGCAACGTGGAGCGCAGCTCGGCCGAGAAACCCCGACGATCGATCGCGGAAGCATCCTCGGAACGTGGGCGCAAGGCGAGCACGATGGAGGAGGCGAGCGCATTAGTGCCGATGCTGATCATTCGACCTCCCCGTTCGGAGCGCATGGGCCAAGTGGCAGTGATCGACCAGCCAGCACGGATCATGCTCCCGAGAATCGTCTCCCATCCCGTCGAAGCCTGGCCTGAGTCGTCTGTCTCGGACTGTTTGAACGCGTAATAGACAGCAATCGGGTAATCATGGCTAGCCGAATCACGCGCCCTAACGAAGACGTCCTCAAAGCCGTGCTCGAAGAAGTCGCGTGCTCCCTTCGTTCCACCATGACGATAGGGATTGGCGACGAGTTCTTCTGCCTTGGGAACGAGCATTGTGCTCAGGAGTTTGGGATGCACCGATCTCAGAGACCGACGGAGCCATACGTAGAAGAAGTCGGAAAGGTCTGAGTAACCGATGTTGTCGTAGTACGGCGGATCCGTCGAGACGAGGAGGTTTGAGTAGTCACGTGTTGCTGCGTCGGCCTGATCGACGGTAGGTGCAGCACCACCCGGAACCTTCTCAACAGCTCGTGACACTGCGCGAATCATGATGTCTAACCCACCGGAAGACCTGGCGAACGGGTTTCCCTCCGCAAAATCCCAGGCCATCGGAATTGCTTGGCGAGCAAAAACGTTGCGAAGAATCTCCATTTGCGGATTGCTAGCCCAAGTGGTGATTGACGCTAGATAGTCGGTCAACCTGGAAGTCACCAAGCCGAGGTAGGTGGCGACGGCGTCGGCATAGGCCGCGGCGGCGGTGCCGCCCTGTTCGAGGCGATCGCCTTCGGGAAGGCCGGAGTCGAGTGCGTCGCGGAGAATACGCTCGCGGGCCTCGCCCACGAGATCGCTGAACGTCGTCAACGCCGTCAACTGCCTGGTCGTGAACAGCGACGCGAAACTTGTCAGCCCGTAGCGGACTACGTTGATTCGGCCAGGCCAGTCGAAGAGTTCGCCAGCTGGGACATCGACTGGGCGAGTATCAGACGCAGCCTGGATGTGGGCCGGTGTCGAGGGAAGGTAAACCCGGGTTCTTGTTCCCTCCGCAACCACTGCCATGAGCTGAGCACCGAGTCCGACGCTGCGGCTCTTGGATCGAACGTATTCCAGCGGGACAGCGGTTGCGCAAGAAATACACGACGCACCTTGCCTTCCGACTGTCCCGTCAGCGCCTTCCGTCGGCGCCCTTCTCGGGTCGTGACCGATCGAGTATTCGACGCGCCCGTCCGTCACCGTCGGTATGACGTAGGCCTCCTTCCCCTTCTTTTTCCCGAGCCACCATGAGCGCACGAGCGGCATCTCGATGCCGCAGGCGGGGTTCGGGCAAGTGACTGTGCGTGCCCAGATCCAGGCGATCACGGTCGCCTCGGTGCCATCGTCGAGTGTCGCCTTGGGGTAGAGGTGCCCGATGCGTTTCTCCGCCTCGTCGCGCATCCAGGAACCGTACCGGCGCACGTCCTCGGCTAGTCCGGTCGCCTTCGGCCAGCCGTTCCGCTCCGCCGCCGCATCCGGGAACACCGGGGCACGACCGGCGAACTTGGGCGGAATCTCGATGAGCGCCTTATTGATGAGCACGGCCACCGGGTTGAGGTCGGAGGCGTGCGCCTCCAGCCCGAGCCTTTGGGCCTCCAGCGGGATGGTGCCACCACCGGCGAAGGGGTCGAGGATTGCGGGCGGCTTACCTCCTGTTGACCGGTCGATCTCGGCCCGGACCGCGTCGAAGAGCCGCTCGTCGCCGAGGTTGTCCCAGTCAACCATTCGTGTGATCAAGTCGAAGAGCCGCTCGCGTTCCGCATCGATCTGCCGCTCCACGTAGCCAGCGACATCCGTCTCGTCCTGCCGGAGTGCCTCATCCCGGAACTCATCCTCCCGGGAGGACGGATCATCCACGAGCTGCGCGAACAGCACGGCACGAGCCGTCGCCAGAGGGCGTCTTGCCCACCAGAGATGCAGTGTCGAGGGATGTCCATGGCGGATCGATTTCTCCCGCGCCGACTGCGCATTGATTGCGTCGAGAGGCAGCGCAACCTCGATCAGCTTCTTCTTCGACATTCTGCTCCGAGCATGCATAACCATACGCGTACCGGCTCCCCCGATCCGCAACAACTAGGGCTCAACTCTACAGAGGTCGCCTTAGTTGAATCGGAGCCTGCGGGCCCGCCGGATACGAATCCGCCATCACCGATCCCGCTGGCTAGAATCGAGAACATGCCCCGCCGTACAATCCGCGTTCTAGACCTGTTCGCGGGCGCTGGCGGGTTGACCGCAGGTTTCCATGTGGCCTCTGCGAGGTTCCGGAGCGTCACCGCAGTGGAAATGGAGCCATCCGCGGCCGCGTCCTACGAGGCGACATTCGGCAAAGGCATCGTCTTCGCCGGCACAATCCAGGACTGGTTGGCCTCACAGAACATGCCGACGAGTATCGACATCGTTGTCGGTGGACCTCCCTGCCAGGGATTCTCAACGCTCGGCAAGCAGGATGCAGAAGACGAGCGGAACACACTGTGGGAGCAGTACGCGAAGACGCTCGTGAAGGTGACTCCGAAGTATTTCGTCGTCGAGAACGTGGCCGCGTTCGCCAAGTCCCATCAGTTCCAGCAGTTCGTGGAGGCGACGAAACCCGGCGGGTTCCTCGAGGACTATGCGTTCGAACATCGCGTCCTCAATTCCGCCGACTTTGGAGCCGCCCAGTCGCGGAAACGGGCAGTGGTCATCGGTCATCATCGAGACCTGCCCTTCCCTGGATTTCCCGAGGCCACTCACGGCGATCCCGCGAGAGGGTCGGCGCTGAAGCGCTACCGAACCGTCTCAGACGCCCTCTCACTTGTTCCAGTCACGCCAGACAGGGATCACGTGATCGCCGAACGGAGCGTCGAGTTCGGCAAGCGCACCTATGCGGGAGCTTTCGCACCACGTGATCTTCACTGGAGTCGCTACTACACCGATCAGTCGATGCGTCGCTTTTCCGCGATCCCGCTGGGCGGCAACCGATTCGATCTGAAGGGCGATCTGCTCGCGCCTTGCTGGGTGAAGCACACGACCGGTTCGGGCGACGTCATGGGCAGGCTGCATTGGGACAAGCCCTCGGTGACGATCCGTACGGAGTTCTTCAAGCCGGAGAAGGGTCGATACCTCCACCCGACTGCGCACCGTGCGATCACCCATTACGAGGCCGCCCTCCTGCAAGGGTTTCCTGAGACCCACCGATTCGTGGGTTCCAAGTCCGCGATCGCCCGGCAGATCGGTAATGCAGTGCCGATCCCACTCGGTGCCGCCATTGGCCGAAAGCTGGCTGAAAGCCTGTAGAGCCGTTTCCCAGTGCGGGGCTCCTGCCTACACTTCCGAGGGGTGAGAACGAATCCACAATTGATCCGCGCAGTCCTCCGAGCACGCCTTCCACGGCATGATCCGGATCGCCTCTGGTATTCGAATACCGCAGTTTCGACAGCGACATAGCTTGACGCTGCCGTAGCGGGTCCGCAGGAAACCCTCATGTCCGGAGGTGGCTGCGATCTCCTGCTCGACCCCGTAGATGACCTTTGGCAAGTCCACCCAGTCACGCTTCGGTGCGGGGTCGCTGATCCAGTCCGAGAGGAGGTGGATCATCGCTTCCTCGGCACAGAGTCCATCGCGAAGCGCGCGATCTCTGAAAGCATCGGCAAGGTAGGTGGGCATGTGGACGAGGGTGAACAAAGACTCTGGTGTCATACCACCAATCATAGGAGGTGGATGTACACCCAGCAAGAGGCAGGATTCTGGCACGATGGGGCAATGCCAAACCAGCCGAAGACACCGCACAAGTCGTTTCGGATCCCACCCGAGCTCTATGCGGCAGCCCAGGCAAAAGCGGCGAGCGAGGATCGCACGCTGACTGACGTGGTCAAAGAATTGCTTCAGCGATATGTGAACGAAGTCAGCTAGACAACGGATGAAGCGCAGACTCTCTCTCCGGTCGGTCAGTCGAGGGGTCGGTGGATGCTGCGCACCAATACGGATTCGCGGCGTCAGATGCCGCAGACCTACCAGGAAGCGGGAACAGAGTGAGTTCACTTGCCAGCTCACCGAGATCCGGAATGGGCGCGCTGGGCTACCAGGAAGGCGCAACTTTCACTCTGCTGCGCTGCGATCCCCCGCCAGCGTTGGAAGGCAAGTACGACTGGGGCTGGGCAACTCCTCTGTTATTCAAAGCGCTCAACTCTCCCAGAACAGGTGAGCGCTTCCCCCGGCATCCGGACGACCGCAGAACCATCAGCGCCGGCGTCTTCGGATACTGGAATTCTCTTGCGGCGCTACTCTCGTTCTCCTTCGGTTGGCGAGACCATGCCCGAGGGCTGAGATGGTGGCTTGACCAAGGTCAGCCGGTGGATGACTCGCGATTCGCTCTTATCTCCGAGGTCTGGGGGTTCGATCGAACTTTGGGTTCCTACGTGGAGTGGGTTCATGCGAAGGGACCGAACGCCTCCACGCACTTGGGCGAGGTCCTAAATGGTCGACCGGAACCGTTGTCGCCGCTCTGGCAATCCCGCATCAGTCAACTCCGCGAGGCGATGCGCGATCGCGAGAGGGCCGGTCGCCACTCTTACCCGCATGGTCTGCATCTGGAGGCCGGCACCCACGTCGCAGATGCGACACCGAACGAGAAGAACTGGGTAGATTTTCGACCTCACGGCATGAGAGAGAATCGAGCGTGTTTGATCCTGCCTGGGCTCGACGGTTGGTACAACCACTTGGTGCAGGCCGGTTCGTCGCTACCGAACCTCACCAGCAAGGCGTGGCGGATCGAAGTCATTGCTCAGTCCGTGGGAATCCTTGGAGTCTTTCGCCGGAGTTGGGACACAGGGTTGTGGTTCGCCGGGCCTCATGCGTTGCACATCGTCGGGAACTAGCGCGTCTTCGACCGCCGCTCGTCGCTCTCTCGAGGGCCGGCCAGATCAGCCCTGCCGCACGCGAAGCAGTTCGCTACGACGCATCACTTCTCGGTGTCTTGGACGACAAGGTCGACCGTGACACTGCGACTTTCGAAGCTGTTGCAGTCGTAATGGTCCGCACTGCGTACTGGTCCAACGGCACGACTTGTAGACCCGAGTCGCAGTTTGACGCAGAGGCATGGTATCTGTCGATCTCGGGTGGAGTCCGCCGAAGCATGGCAAGGCTGCTCACTGAAGACTTCGACAGTAGTCAGGTCAATTCGGACGAGATTACGGACGAGAACCGGCGTCGGTTCGCAATCTCGGCGGTCCGACTGGCTAGTCCGCTGTGAGGCATAAACAGCCGGAGTTGCTCGCGTAGCGCCGGGTCGTGGACGTAGACGTAGGTGCCTCGGATGCCTCGCGTGAGCAGCACTGCGTAGACGTTTTGGATGTACCAGAGCAGGTCGTCGTCGGAGTAGACACGGTCGAGCGCCTTGTTGGCCTCCTTGCCCTTCTTGTCGAAGTAGGAGGCGCGGTCGACGACGATGCGGCCGGTGGTCGTGTCGAAGCGGAGGTCGGGGCCGATGATCACACCGGCGTAGTTGAGGTCGTAGCCCTGTACCGTGTGGATCGAACCCACCTCGTCGAGCGAACCCGGCGACGCGATCCAGTCGGTCTGGGTGCTGTTCCAGCGCATCCGCAGCTCGCCGATCTCGATGTCGTGGCCCGGCTTGTTGCCCTTCGTCTTCCATTCCCAGGCGTAGCCCGCGACCAGGCGCGAGAGGCCGACCTCGCGGTCTCGGCGCACGATCTCCGCACGCATCTCGGAGACGTCGTTGAACATCCGGAAGTCGTAGTCGCCGAAGTCGGGGACGGATGCGGGCGGCTGCGAGCCTGACCCGGTTGCGGCACCGAGCATCCGCCTCACGTGGCCGACGTAGTCGGAACCGGCCCGCACCCTCATCTGCGAGAGAAGGGGGTGGTGATGATCGGCTGCCTTGGCATCGGCGACGAGCCGCTCGAGGGCCGCGATCGGGATGTCGGCCGGCTTCACGCTCTGCGCGGGGTCGACCAGGAAGATCTGGTGGGTGCTCTTGGCCGTGATCCAGTCGAGCTGAGTCTTCGAGGTGTCGTCGTGGCCGAACAGCTTCGTCGTGATGTCGCGGAACTTGATGTTCAAGGCCGCCGCCGGCTGATTCGCGCGCTGGTTCAGGCGATGCGTCTCGTCGACGATGAGCAGGTCGAAGTCTTGCTCTGACTCCCCCACGTCGAATGCCGTCAGCACCATTGACGGGTCGAGTCCGGGGGTCTTTCGAAAGACCTTCTGCACCGATTTGCGGAGCGACTGCTGCGGGATGACGAAGCCGATTCGGAGGTCGCGGAGGAGCATCCGGTGCTCGTCGGTGAAGAACTCGGAGAAGAGCGAGTCGCCGTCGTCGTCGAGGGCGTCGAGGGGTGTGGATGCGCGGATGTCGGCGAGCAGCTTGAGCAGGTAGATCGCGACGACGGTCTTGCCGGTGCCGGGGTCGCCCTGGATGACTGTGGTGCTGAAGTCGTTGCTGCGCAGGTCGTCGAAGAGGCTCCTCACGACGCCCTCGACGGCGAAGGCCTGGTCGTCGGTGAGCGACTTGAAGGGGCTCAGCTTGAAGAGGTCGCTGTTGATGATCTCGGGGATGGTGCGGGTGAAGACGCCGTCGAGCTTCAGGCGGTCGAAGATGGCGTCGAAGCTGTCTTGGTAGAAGGCACGGTTGTAGTAGTCGGCGTTGACGATGCCGTCGTTGCGGTTGAGCACCTCGAAGGCGCCGTCGCCGCTGAGCATCTCGATGAGGAACGATTCGAGGTCGAGGCAGACCGACTTGTTGAAGGTCTCGTCGAGGATGACGCGGAGGTTGGTGAGGTGGCTGCGCTCGATGCTCGCGAGGTGTTGGCGCATGCGGGTGGCTACGTTGAGGGATTCGCCTACGTAGATCTTGCGGCGATCGGATGCCCGGCGTGCGCTGGTCGTGTCGTCGTCGAGGATGTAGACGACCGGCCAGTTGGTGATGCGCTTGTCGCCGCTTCGCGCCCAGACGCCAACCTCGTCCTTGTCGAATGGGAGGCGGACGATCTCAGAGCTGGTCATACTTCGTGGACGTGCCGCGGGCCTTCTCGACGGGGTACTTCTCGCGGGTCTTCGTGAGCTTGGCGCGGACGATGTCTTCGGGGTTCAGCTTGAGCCGGGCGGCGAGGAGGTAGGCGTAGGTGAGCACGTCGGCGAGCTCGTCTTGGATCTGCTGCTCGTCCGCATCCGGGGACCACTGGAAGAGCTCGAGCAGCTCGGCCGCCTCGATGGAGATGCTCTTCGCGAGGTTCTCGGGGGTGTGGAACTGGGCCCAGTCGCGCTCGGCCACGAAGGCGGCCAGGGCTTCGTGGATGGTGGGAATGGCCATGCGTGGAGGTTAGCAGTCGGTCTCTTGTGCCGCGCCACGCACGGGTGACGTGCCGGACGGGTGCCTCACTTCCCCTCGAAGCTTGATTTAAGCTCACAATTTTGCGGCAGTCGTCGATAATCCTCTTCGGAGTGGATATCGTCTGCGCATGGGATTGGTGCCGCAATGAACCTGGTTACGCTGGTCGCTCTGTATGCCGCATTCGTCATCGCCGCCGCCTTCTTGGTATCGGCGAACGCACTGTTCGGCTCCGCTTCCCACCCTCCGCACCGGGCACGCCGCGTCATGATCGTTCTTGCCACAACGATCAGCTCGATCGTTGGCGGGCTGATTCCCCCCGTCGCCATGCGTGCGATCGATGATGCCGCGTTGGCATCGCTGGCATGCCTGGGCTTCTTGATTGTCAGTGTTCTCGTGTTTTCGCTCAGCCGACGGTCGAAGGCGTCCGGATCGGCAACGCTGCCGAGCGCTATCGGAGCGGGAGCGATCGCGCTCGGCAGCGTGACGGGCGGATGTGTCGAGTGGGTAATACGGGGCCCAGGGCCCAGCCCCCTCGCGAATGCTTTCGCCCTCGCCTTTCTCCTGGTTCTCCTCGTAAGCGCCCTCATTCTCGTCGTCAGAAAGGTCATCTACTGACGGGAAATTAGTGGGGAAACGGCGGAATGACGTCGTGTATGCACAGGTAGTAGAGCAGTCCCCCGGCGATCGCATCGAATTGGTACAAATAGCACTGCGCGGGAGAATGCTGCACCCCCACAGGTTGCGCGGGTGCCGCCGCAGCGCCAGCCACGCCGGCGCCTAGCACCAGAGAGCCAGAGATCATCCCGACGGTCGCGAGCTTCGCAGTTGCTCTTGTCAGAGCTCCGATTGACATGTTGAGTTTCCTTCTGAGACCGCGATAGGGAATTCCGCGCACATGCGAAACCGCGTTCGGAAACACAACCAGACCGAATCAACAGCAGTCAGAAGACTTGTGAAAATTGCGTACTGAAGCGAGCCGACTGAAGTAGTCACGCCACCCGGTCGACTATCCGGGCTGAGGTGGTATCCGATTGGCAACTTCGCTCAGATAAGGCCGGTCCGACGAGCGAGGGGATGCTTCTGCCCGACGACAAGGGATACTGCGAGGTCGACGGCATCGCGTTCATGATCCCGGGCACGCAGGACTTCTGCCCGTCGGTGCCCGATCTGTATTCGGCGGTTCGGTTGGCGATCGATCGGTACGTGAGTGGGCGGATCGCATATCGAGCGGATGACTTCGGGGACTCTGCTGAGACTGCGGGCTCCTTCACCACATCCGGTTCAGGTGTCATCAGCACGAACACCGATCGGGATTCCTTCCACTTCACCTCCACCGGCGGGAGAGTCGACCTCTACGCGCGACCGGCTTCGACGGGGCCGAACCTGGGAATCCTGCTCACGGTCACCGACTCCTCCGGGATCGAGGTCGCCCGCATCGACCCTCCCGCCCGCGATGCCGGCGACTTCTTCAACGTCTACGCCACCGGGCTCGACGCCTCGGCGCACCTCGTCCTGCCGGCTGGCGACTACATGGCGACGGTGTCGGGCACCGGATACGGCGACGTCGCCGACAACACCCAGTTCGAATCACCGTCGGCGCCGCAATACGGGTCGCTGGGGCAATACACGTTGTCCGTGGAAGCGGATGGGCCGACGCCGGCACCCACGCCGACCCCCTCGCCCACCGCGTCCCCGTCGCCTGCGGTGTTGCCGGATCCAGGCGCGGCGGCCGGGGGCTCCACGCTCGCTGCCACCGGGCGTCCGCTCCCCCTCCTGCCGCTCGGCGTGGCCATCGCGGCAATCTGCGTTGCGGCGATCACCCTCGCGGCGAGCCGGAGAGGATCCGCGAAGCCCTGAGCGCGAGTGCGCGCTCTTCCGACTCAATTGGGTAGCAACTACTCACCTAGCCACTAGTAACGCGACCCGTTATTATTGAGCATGATCCACTCGTTCGCCAACCTCACCACGGAGCGGGTTTGGTACCGGCAGCATGTTCGTCGGTTCGGGCCCGATCTGCAGCGAATGGCGAACCGCAAGCTCCTCATCCTCGACGCGGCTGAGAACTTGAATGAGCTCCGTGTTCCACCCGGCAACCGCCTCGAGCGGCTGACGGGAGATCGCGAAGGTCAGCACAGCATCCGAATCAACGACCAATGGCGCATCTGCTTCGTTTGGACCCCTACCGGTCCGGTCGACGTCGAGATCGTCGACTACCACTGAGAGGGGGAACCATGGCTACCGCACACGCGCCGATCCACCCGGGAGAGATCCTCCTCGAGGAGTTTCTGAAGCCGCTGGAGATCAGTCAGTACCGGCTTGCACAGGCGATCAACGTGCCCGCTCGGCGGATCAACGAGATCGTTCATGGGAAGCGCGGCATCTCCCCCGATACCGCTGCACGTCTCGCTCGGGCGTTCGGCACCTCTGATCGGTTCTGGACAAATCTGCAGACCCGGTATGACCTGGAGGTCGTCACCGAGGCGAAGGCCGGGGAGCTCGACCGGATCGTGCCGCTGCTCAGCGCCTAAGCACCCCGGCTAGCCTGTCTTGGGCCCGGTCGAGTGACCAGGGCCCGACGGTCGGAACGCGTCATACCTCGGGACCAAACCGGGGCCGGCGGGCGCGCGAGGATGGTCCCGGAGGCCGATTCGGCAGGCTACCCGGGATCCCTACCGTTGACCCCATGAGCACTTCAGCACCCCAGCCCCCTCAGACCCGCGCCGTCGTTGCGCGCGGGATCAGCAAAGTCTTCGGCTCGGCCGAGTCGCCCGTGCACGCCCTGCGGGGCGTCGACCTCGACGTGGCCGCCGGGTCGGTCACCGCCATCATGGGGCCGAGCGGATCCGGGAAGTCGACGCTGCTGCAGGTGCTCGCCGGGCTCGACACCCCGACGTCGGGGCAGGTGTGGCTCGCGGAGCAGGAGATCACCGGGATGCGCGACGAACCGCTCACGCTGCTCCGGCGTCAGCGGATGGGGTTCGTGTTCCAGGCGTTCAACCTGCTGCCGGCGCTAACGGCCGAAGAGAACATCCGGCTGCCGTTCCTTCTCGCCGGGTCGCGGCCGAGCAGCGACGACGAGGCGTGGATCGACGCCGTCGTCACCCGGCTCGGCCTCCGTGATCGCCTCGACCACCGGCCGCACCAGCTCTCCGGCGGACAGCAGCAGCGCGTGGCGATCGCTCGCGCGCTGGTCACCCGACCCGACGTGATCTTCGCCGACGAGCCCTCGGGCGCCCTCGACAGCGCGTCGGGCGACGAGGTGCTGGGGCTGCTGCGGTCGGCATCGACCGAGTACGGCCAGACCGTCGTACTCATCACGCACGACCCGCGGGCCGCGAGCGTGGCCGACCGCGTCATCCTGATGAGCGACGGTGCCGTGATCGACGACTTCGACGGCGGCACCGCCGAGCAGATCAGCGCGCGGGTGAGCGGGCGGACGAGCGGGCACGCCACCGCGCATATCGCTGGTATCGGAGGCGTGCAGACGAACGGACTTGCCGGAGGACAGCCGGCCGGGCCCACGGCCGCGACCATGCAGGCCGACCACCTGCCGGCGGTGTCCGAATGAGGCTCTGGGCCCTGCGCGAGCTGCGGGAGACCGCCGGGCGGTACGCCGCCGGGGTCGCGGTCGTGGCCGTGGTCGCCGCGTTCGCGGTGCTGCTGCTCGAGACCATCGAGGTGTTCGTGCGAGCGCTGTCGACGACGGGGATGCAGGATGCCGCTCCGGTGCGCGCGGCCCTCACATCCGTCGGGCTCGTCTTTCTCGGGATCGCGGTGCTGACCGCCGCGATCGTCATCTCCGGCACGTTCGCCACCGTTTACGCCGGACGCCGGCGCGACATCGCGCTGCTGCGGCTGGTGGGGGCGACCTCGCGGCAGATCCGGCGGACATCGCGCATCGACGGGCTCGCCGTGGGAGCCGCGGGAGCCATCGCCGGAATCGCCTTGGGCATCCTCGTGTCGCTGGCGGCCATCGGCGTCCTGAACGCCTCGTTCGGTGCGGGGCTCGAGTTCGCGTGGACGCCGCAGCTCGTCATCGTTCCCGCCGTCGTGTGCCTCGCGGTCTCGACCCTCGCCGCCTCGAGCGGGGCGAAGATCGTCGCCCGCGTCTCCCCTGCCGAGGGCGCTCGGAGCGACGCCGGCAGCACCCAGTTGCCTGCATCCGCCACCCGTGGTCGAGGAATCGCCGGGATCGTGCTCGCCGTCGTGGGCAGCGGGTTTCTCGCACTCGGCGTGATCGCCGGGCTGGTGTCGCCGTTCGGGCTGCTGATCGCCTTTCCGGGCGGGGTGCTCTCGATCGTGGGCATCATCCTCGGTGCGCCCGCATTCACCACACCCATGGTCGGCGGTGTGACACGGCTGCTCCGAGGCCGCGGGGCAGATCTGTTGGCCGGCGCGAACCTGCGGGCGAACCCCGTGCGCACGGCTCGTACCGTCGTGTCGGTGCTGATCGGGGTGACGCTCGTGACGATGTTCACGGTCGCCGGGGAGATGTACCTCGCCCAGACCCGCGCCTACTTCGGCGATGCCGTCGAGCTCGAGCAGGTCTCGCAGTTCATCATGGTGATGCTGGTCGTGGTCTACGTGCTCACCGCCTTCTCGGTTCTGGTTGCGGCCATCGGGCTGGGCAGCAACCTGTCGCTGTCGGTGCTGCAGCGGCAGCGCGAGATCGCGGTGCTGCGCTCCGTGGGGCTGACGGCGCGCCAGGCCCGGCGCATGGTGCTCGTCGAGAGTGTCGTCGTCGCGGGTGTCGGCGCGGTGTTGGGACTGCTGCTGGGCGTGCTCTACGGGTTCGTCGGCGCCAACTCGACGTTCGGCGTGCAGGGGTTCAGCGGGCCGGTGCTCTCGCCGTGGTTCGTGGTGGCGGTGCTCGGCGGGGCAGTGGGGTTCTCGGTGCTCGCGTCGATCCTGCCGGGTCGTCGGGCGAGCCGGGTGCACCCGGCCGAGGCGCTGCGCGACAGCTGAGGGCGGGGCCCGGAGACCGGCATTCACTACGAATGATCGACCGAGATTAATTGAGGTTTCGTCAGATCTCTTTGATAGAATCTCAGTATGCTCACTGCCACTCGAATCCAAGAGATCACCGCCAAACTCCGCAGCGTCGTGGACGAGATCAACGCCGGGATGGCTGAGCTCAGCGACGAGGAACTGCTGGAGGTCATGGCCGCTTACGAGGAGGTGGGGCGGGTGATTTCGGCGCTGCGGGTGCGGGTTGCTGAGGAGGTCGAGGTGCGGTCGCGCAGCGACCTCCGCAACGAGGGTTGAGTCGGTCGCAGAACTTCATCAGCCCGGTCGAACTCGTCTCGAGCGTCACCGGTAGCTCGGTGCGTGAGGGTAGGGCGCGGCTCGACCTCGACCTCGAGCCCGAGCCCGAGCGACGATTGCGTGGGGCCGACCACACGGCGACGCATCATCCAACGTCCACTGCCTGATCAGGCGCGCCCGCCTTCGAGAGCCGGGCACCGTCATCGAGGGCAAGCGCGAAGCGCGCGGCAGTAACCCGCCGAGCCGAGCATCCGGGCACCGAAGCGCACGGGATTGCCGCGCGCTCCGCGCTTGCCAACGATGATCATGGCTGGGCCGACCGACGCAGCAGCGCTGCCGCCGCGAGCGCCGGCAGGAGTACGGCGATCCTCTCAAGGGCCGCAACCCGCTCGTCGAGCCGTGACCGAGAGTCCCATTCGTCGGTGACCGAATGTTCCGTACCCTCGCCCAAGATCGCCCCCAGTGTCGCTCGCGCCCGTTGCTTTGAGCGTACGCTCGCCTCGCGGCTAGGCCGTCAGCTCGGCTCGCAGGAGGTCGGCGCCGGCAGCCAGCGCGGCGAGCTTGCCGCGAGCGACCGACCGGGGCAAGGGCGCCATGCCGCAGTTGGTGGAGGGGTAGAGCTTGTCGGCATCCACGAACTCGAGCGCCTTCCGCAGCGTGTCGGCGACCTCTTCCGGCGTCTCGACGTCGGCGGAGGCCACGTCGATGGCTCCGACCATCACCTTCTTGCCCCGGATGAGCTCGATCAGGTCGATGGGCACGTGCGAGTGGTGCGACTCGAGCGAGACGATGTCGATGGCCGACGCCTGGATCTTCGGGAAGATCGCCTCGTACTGGCGCCACTCCTCCCCCAGGGTCGCCTTCCAGTCGGTGTTCGCCTTGATGCCGTAGCCGTAACAGACGTGCACCGCCGTCTCGACCGTGAGGCCCTCGATCGCCCGCTCCAGAGCGGCCACACCCCAGTCGTTCACCTCGTCGAAGAAGACGTTGAACGAGGGCTCGTCGAACTGGATGATGTCGACTCCGGCATCCTGCAGCTCGCGCGCCTCCTGGTTGAGGATCGTCGCGAACTCCCAGGCCAGCTTCTCGCGGCTGCCGTAGTGGGCGTCATAAAGGGTATCGACCATGGTCATCGGGCCGGGCAGGGCCCACTTGATCGGCTGGTCGGTTTGCGCGCGCAGAAAGCGCGCGTCTTCGACGAAGACCGGCTTCTCACGGGTCACCGCACCGACGACCCGCGGCACGGAGGCGTCGTAGCGGTCGCGGATCCTGACCGTCTCACGGTTCTCGAAATCCACCCCGCTGAGGTGCTCGATGAACGTGGTCACGAAGTGCTGGCGGGTCTGCTCGCCGTCGCTCACGATGTCGATGCCCGCCTGCTGCTGCTCGGCCAGCGACAGGAGCAGAGCATCCTGCCGGCCCTCGGTCAACGCGTCGCCCTCGAGCTTCCAGGGCGACCAGAGCTTCTCGGGCTCCGCGAGCCACGAAGGCTTGGGCAGGCTGCCCGCGGTCGAGGTGGGAAGCAGCTTGGTCATGAACGTTCTCCCTGCAGATCGAGCTGGTGTGCCTGGGCCGCGAAGTCGGTCGACCACTCTTCGAGAGCGGTCTTGTGCGGCGTGATGAAGTGCTCCTCGGCGAACTTGCCCTGCTCGAGCGCCAGGCGGCTGCGCTCCTCGCGGTCGTAGTCGATCGACGTGGGCGAGAAATCCGGATTCGTCAGGCTGGGCTGGAACGACGCCCCCGCCGTGTAGTTGGCCGTGTAGATCTCGGGACGGTAGATCTTCTGGAAGGTCTCCATCGTGCTGATCAGGGCGGCCAGCTCGAGGTCGGTGTAGTCGGCCGTCAGATCGCCGAGGTGGTAGAACGCCAGCGGGGCTGCGCTGCGAGGGGGCATGAAGAAGCGCACGCTCAAACCCATCTGAGCGAAGTAGGCATCCGTCGCCGAGTATTCGCTCTGGCGGTACTCGACGCCGAGAACCGGATGCTCGTTCTCGGTGCGGTGATAGGTCTTGCTGGTCGAGACGCTCAGGCAGATGACGGGCGGCTTGTCGAAATGCTGCGCGTAGGCATCCGAGGCCAGGAAGGCCTTGAAGAGGTTGCCGTGCAGCTCCCCGAAGCCGGCCGTCTTGCCCTTGGGGAGCAGGATGCTGAAGTCGTAGTCGCGCACATAGGAGGAGAAGTTGTTTCCGACGGTGCCCTTGATGCGCTCGCCCGTGCGGCGGTCGATGATGGTGGTCTGCAGCACCTCGATCAGGGGGACGGCGTCGCGGATGCCCTCGCCATCGACGTCGACGCTGGCCGAGATGATGTCGAGTTCGACCGTGTAGCGGTCGCCGGCTTCGTTGTCGTGCGGGGCGAGGTCGTTGAAACGACCGTCGATCATCGCGAAGGTGTTGCGCAGGTTCTGCTGGCGCTTCTCGCCGCGGGCGAGGTTGGCGAAGTTCGTGGTGATGCGGGAGTTGTGGAGGGGGCGGTAGTTCTCGTCGAAACGAGTGCTGTCGATCTGGAAGGTCACGTTCGTCATCGACAGAACCCCGCCCGCGCGAGACCCGCCCGCATGCTGCTCCGGCCGACGATGTGGGCGTTCATGGTGGTGACCATAGCGGTGTGCTCCTCGGATTGGGAAGCCGCGGGCGCGACTCCACGGATAGGGACGTCGCAGGCGTGTCCCTGACCGGGACGCGAGGCTTCGTTGTGCGCACTGCCCTAGCAGGCTACGCCAGCCGGGCGCGGTCGTGCGGGCGGATGACCTCGCGTTACGGCGCGCGTTCTTCATCCGTTGTCGGCCGCACTCGATAGAGTCCCTTCACTCCCTACGTCTCAAGCCGCTGTGGCGGCCATACCGGGAGGGATCCGATGTCACGATTGTTTCGTCAACTGCGACCTAGACACTCTTGTCAAGTGCGATCTGGACGACTATCGTGAAGAGACGAATTGTCCTCAAGAAATTGCAGACTCAGGCCAAACGGAGCGGTCTCGACTATGCCGAGGTCGAGTTGTCCAACCACACGGGCGTCTCGATAGGTGGCCACAGGTCAACGCTGGGTCGGCACAGCGAGATCGACGATGTCACGGCTCGCAAGTTCTGGGCTCAGTTCGACGGAGTCTTCGGAAAGGGATGGTGGCGATGAATCGCTACATAGTGACAGCCGAGTGGACCGGCAAGTGGTGGGTTCTCCAGGCCGAGGATGCACCGGGAGCCATCTCGCAGGTCAAGCGACTGTCGCAGGCAGACGAGATCCGGGAAGCGATCTCGTTCGTTACCGGGGAGCCGGAATCGTCCATCGAATTCGAGCTACGGCCGGTCGTGCCCAGTTCGGCCGCAAAGGAGATCAAGAGCGCTGACGAAGCGCGGGAGCTGTCTCGGCACTACAACGCCGTCGCCGCCGCCAAGGCGCGGGCGGCCGTGCTCGAGCTTCGAGAGGGAGGACTCACCTTGGATGACATCGGGGTGGTGCTTCACATATCCAAGCAGCGAGTCGGTCAGCTCCTCAAGGAAGCTGCCGAGGCGACTGCGGCGTAGCTTCCTCGGCGGACCAGCGCGCGAGCGCGACGATCGGGTCGCGGAGGGCGAGACCGCGGTCGGTCAGGGCGTAGGCGCGGGTGTTGTGGCGGAGGGGCAGACGGGACAGGATGCCGGCCGCCTCGAGCTCGCGTAGGCGGGTCGCGAGCATGTTCGTCGGCACGCCCAGGTCGCGCTGCAGGTCGCCGTAGCGCTGGGGGCCGTCGAGGAGACGCTCCACGATGAGCAGGGCCCAGCGCGCGCCGACGACGTCGAGAGCGGCGGCCAGATCGCTCACGCGGTCGGATCGGCGTCCGGCTTCATCCAGAACGGGGAGTAGTGATAGCCGTCGGGGTCATCGAACTGGCGCTGGTACATGAAGGGGTAGTCGTCGATGTCCCCGATCCGCCCGCCGGCCGCACCGGCACGCTCGACCAGCTCGTCGACCGCCTCACGGCTGCCGAGGTCGAACGAGACCGTGACCTTCGAGGGGGTGTCGGGGCCGCCGACGAGCTCCTCGGTGGCGCCGACACTCGCGTACATCTCGCGACTGCCGAGCATGACGTACTGCTCGGGCGCGATCGCGAAGCACGACACGTTGTGGTCGGACATCTCGGCATTGAGGGTCCAGCCGAGGGCCGTGTAGAAGGTGGTCGCGCGGTCGACGCTCTCGACCGGGCAGGTGATGAAAAGGCTCATGCCGACATACTTGCAAAATGCAAGTGACGCGTCAACCCCCGATCCGACGCGGCCCGCTTGACAGGTGACGGCGCCGTGCGCATGATTGGTAAATCGATTGTTCACACCGCAATCGAGCCACACACAGGATGGACACCCCTCGACGATGAGCATCACCCCGGCATCCGGCTACTTCGACCCGCTCCCCCGGGTGCTCGTGGCCGACGACTTCGACACCGGCATGAACGGATGGCTCGACCTGCGGCCCAACTTCGTCGCGGAGGGATTCCGGGAGCACTCCGACGAGATCGACCTCATCCACTGGGGCCCGACGATGCTCAGCTCCGCGACGTTCGCGTTCGGCGGCACCCACGGGTCGGCCCAGGGCACGTACTCGCTCAAGGTGTCGAGCCGGGCCGCCGCGGCCGCCGCCGATCAACCGCCGGCCGCCGGATCGATGGGTCTCGCCATCAAGCGCCTCGCCGTGCCCCCGCGCGCACGACGCCTCCGGATCGAGGCCCTCGTCGCCTACAAGGCCGAACAAGACCGTCCCGGGCTGGGCGTGAACGACCTGCGCGCCTTCGGCTTCTTCGTCGACCTGCAAGACGCGCAGCACCGGTACATGCCGGGCGTGCGCTACGTGAACGCCATCGACGGCGAACCGGTGCGCCGCTGGCAGTTCTACAGCCCGACGGATGCCACCGACCGGGAATGGAGCTACGGCACCGACGGCTGGCACAAGGCCGGCATCGACCCGCAATGGTTCGGCGAACGCCACCGCGACGGCTCGACCGCCGCCACGACCTGGTTCGAGAACGGCTACCAGCCCCTCATCTACAACGAGTCCGACGACAAGCTCAACTGGACCCCGCTCTCGCTCACCATCGACCTCGAGAACCGGCGGTACGAGGAGTTCTCCGCCGGCTCGCGCACGCTGCGATTCCCCGCGGGCGCGCATCCGACCCTCGCCCCCGCCTACGACGACATCGAGGGCCTGCTCAACCCCGTCTTCTTCGTGGAGGCCGGCACCGACCGGCGCGTCTCGCTGTTCATCGACTCCGTCGTCATCTCCGTCGAGACGGGAGCACGCTCGTGAAGACCTTCTCCACCTCGGTGATCGAACTCCGGCAGCCCTTCGAGAACGAGGTGCTCACGCATCCGTTCGAGTGCGGCTGGGCCGACGAAGCCCTCTTCTTCGTCGAAGTCCACGACGCCGACGAGGGCACCACCCTCACCCTTCGCGTGCAGCTGAGCGCCGACGGCATCCGCTGGCTCGACGAGGGCACCGAGATCTCGACGAGCGGATCGGCCTTCGCCCGCGTCGACCACTTCGGCGGATTCCTCCGGCTCGCCGGATCCGCCACCGATCGCGACGGAGCGACGACCCCGGTCACCGTCTCCGTCCGCCTCGCCCTGAAAGGATGACCAGAACAATGACGTTTCGAATCAACAAAGCCACGGTGGGCGCCACCGTCGGCACGGCGCTGGAGTGGTACGACTTCTCGCTCTACGCCACGGCGAGCGCGCTCGTGTTCCCGGCCGTGTTCTTCCCCACCCAGGATGCGCTGACCGCGACGCTCGCCTCGTTCGCCACCTTCGCGGTCGGGTTCTTCGCCCGCCCCGTCGGCGGCGTGATCATCGGCACCCTCGGCGACCGCTACGGGCGACGGCAGATGCTCTTCTTCACCCTCGTCCTGATGGGCATCTCCTCGACCCTGATCGGGCTGGTGCCCGACTTCGCCACCATCGGGGTGGCGGCACCGGTGCTGCTCATCGTGCTGAGGGTGCTCCAGGGATTCGGGGCCGGCGGCGAATACGCCGGGGCCACCCTGCTCGCGGCCGAGCACTCGAACGACGGATCGCGCGGACTCAACGCCGCCATCCCGGGTGCCGGCAACGCCGTGGGCGCCCTGCTCGCCACGGGTGTGCTCACCGTGCTCAACACGACCCTCCCGGCCGAAGCCTTCCTCTCCTGGGGCTGGCGCGTGGCGTTCCTGCTCAGCATCGTGGTGTGCGCGGCCGGCATCGTGATCCGGCTGCGAGTGAGCGAGAGCCCCGAGTTCGCGGATGTGAAGGCGCGTGGAGCCGTGCCGCGGGTGGCCCTCACCGAGCTGTTCCGCACCGAGGGGCGGCGCATCCCGCTCGCCATGCTCGCCAGCATCGGGCCGAACGTCGCCAGCTACCTGCCCTCCGTCTACGCGCTCACCTACCTCACCACCGTCGTGGGCGCGCCGCCCTGGATCGGCCTCACCGGCATCCTGATCGGCAACCTGCTGAAGCTCGTCACGATCCCGACCGCGGGCTGGCTCAGCGACAGGGTGGGGCGCCGGCCCGTGTTCCTCGCCGGGGCGATCGGGGCCGCGGTGCTCGTCTACCCGTTCTTCTTCCTGCTGAACACCGGCACGCCCGTGCTCATCTGGATCGCCCTCGTGCTCGTGTTCACCTTCTGCAACGACGCCATGCTGGCCGCCCAGTCGGGCTTCATGTCGGAGCTGTTCGACGTGCGCCACCGCTACACCGGCGTCACCTTCAGCCGCGAGATCACGGGCGCGCTCATCGGCGGCACCCTGCCGTTCGTGGCGGCGGCACTCACCGCGGCCGTCGACTCGTTCTGGCTGGTGGCGCTGTACTGCCTCGTTCTGATGCTGCTCGCCGCGCTCGGGATGTTCCTGCTTCCGGAGACGCGCAAGCTCGTCGTCGGCTCCCGGGCGGAACAACCGGCATAGTGGAGGGATGGACGGACCCGAACCACCCGCGATGCCGCCCGCGTCGTCCTCCGCATCGTCGCCCGCGCCAGGGCGAACGGCCAGGGCCGGGGCCGGGGCCGGTGCCGGGCCCGTCCGTCTCGCCGACGTCGCCCGGCTCGCCGGCGTCTCGGCTCCCCTGGCCTCGCGGGTGCTGAACGGGCACCCGAGCGCCCGGGCCACGCCCGAGACCAAGGCGCGCATCCTCGAGTCGGCCGCCCAGCTGGGCTACGTGCCCAACGTGGCCGCGAAGAGCCTGCGCGCGAGCCGCACCGGGCTGATCGGCCTGGTGGTGCACGATCTCTCGAGCCCCATCTACCTCGAGCTGATGCGGGGAGCCCGTGCCGAAGCGGGCGAGCACCAGTACTTCTTGGTGCTCGGCGACATCGACGAACTGCTCGCCGACGACGAGGCCTTCACCATCTTCGTCAGCGGCCGCCGCGTCGACGGCCTGATCGTGCAGGGTGGCCACCAGGGCTTCGACCAGCGCATCGCCGACATCGCCCGCGCCGTGCCGACCGTGGTGGTGAATGCTCCCCCACGGCCCGGCGAGGAGGTGGCGGAGGCGGTCGCCGTTTCCTACGTCTACCCCGACGAGCCGGCCGCGAGCCGCATCCTCACCGAGCACCTGCTCGCCCTCGGGCACACCCGGATCGGACTGGTCTCGGGGCCCCGCGAATCGATGACGAACAGGCTGCGCGAGGAGGGCATCCGGTCGTCGCTGACGGATGCCGGGCTCGAGCTGCGTGACGAGGACCTCGTGTTCGGCGAGTGGTCGGCCGACGGCGGGCGCGCCGGGCTGCACGAGCTGGTCGCGCGCTGGGGGGCGACGGATGCGGGCCACCCCACCGCTCTCATCGCGGGCAACACGCTCATCGGCATCGGCATCCTGGGCGCCGCCGCCGGCCTCGGGCTGCGGATCCCGGCCGACCTCTCCGTGGCCGCCGTGCACGACACCTGGATCAGCGAGCACCTGGTCCCGTCGCTCACGACGGTGAGCCTTCCGCTGTACGAGATGGGAGTAACCGCGGTTCGGCGGCTGCTCGAGCCGGCCGACGCCCCGCGCGAGGTCCTGCTCACCGAGCCACTGCCCGAGCTGCACCGGAGGGCGTCCACCGCGCCTCGGTGAGAGCGGATCCGGCCTTCACCCTGGAGGGCCCGGCCGGCGTATTGACCGCTTTCCGTGTGGTCAGAGGGCGCGGAGTTCGCCGCGCACGATCGAGTCGCCGGAGTGCGTGGGGTCGCCGTCGTCGGCCTCGGCCGAGATGTCGACCAGGGAGTACTGGTCGAGGTCGATTCCGTCGGGGATGTCGAACGAGCCCTCGGGGCCGTCGAGGAATCCGATGCTGACCAGGCCGGTTCCGTCGGAGCGGATCAACCACACCTCACGCAGCGGCGAGGAGCCGCCACCGGCGTCGGTCTGCGGGTCGACGTCGACGACCACGCGGTGGCGGCCGTCGGGGTCTTGCTCCACCACGGCACTGCCCCGCGCATCCGGCCAACCGGGGAACGGAGTGAGCTCGGCTCCGGCGACCGCGATGCCGCGCGGCGACTGCTGCGCCGTCTGCCACCAGACTCCGAGGCCGGCACCGGCGACCACAGCCAGAACGACAGTGGCGGCGGCCAGCGGCACCCAGATGCGGGATCGACCGGACAGCCGGCGTCGGCGCTTCACGTGGTGGGGGGCGGGCGGCGCGGCGGATGCGGCGGGCGGCGCGGCGGGCGCGGCGGATGCGGTGGGCGGCTGGTCGGGCGAGGCCGGCTGAACTGACGGGGACTGCGCGGCGGGCGAGGCGGGAACGGATGACGGACGAGCATCCGGATGCGCCGGCGTCTCCGCCGCGAGGCCGAGTTCGGCGCTGATGCGCGTCCAGACATCCGCCGACGGAGCGACGAGCTCCGGGGCATCCTCGGCTCGGCCGAGCTGCACGGCGCGACTGAGTGCCGCCAGCTCCTCCGAGCAGCGGGCGCAGTCCGCCAGGTGAGCGCGCTCGGCGGTGCTCGGGCCGGAATCGCCCAACGCGATCATCGCGAGTGCATCGTCATCGATATGAGTCATCGTTCACCTCCAGACGTATTCGGAGCCGAGTGAGACTTCGACGGATGTGACTCTTCACCGTGCCGAGAGGAAGACCGAGGTCGTCGGCGATCTGCACGTGGGTGCGATCATCGTAGAACGCCAGCTTCATCACCTGGCGCGGGACGGGCTCGAGCCGGTTCAGCTCGTCCACGATCACGAGGCTGTCGGCGAGCTTCGCCGTGTCGTCGACCTCGGCCGGCGGCGTGCGCACGACGTGCGCCTCCTCGGCCCGGCGTAGTCGGCTGCGCGCCTCGTGCGTGTCGGCGATGCAGTGCCGGGCTATGCCCACGAGCCACGCCCCCAACGGCGACCGGGCCGGATCGAAGCCCGCCCGCCCCCTCCACGCCGAGACGAAGACCTTCTGTGTCACGTCTTCGGCATCGCGCGGATCGCCCAGCGACCGGAGCGCGAGCGTGTGCACGAGGGCCGACCAGCGCGAGTACGCCTCGGCGAGCGCCCGCTCATCACCGTCGCGGAACGCGGCGAAGAGCGCACGGTCTGCGGCGGCGGCGGTTGTGTCAGGAGCGTCGGCGTCGTCACCGGGAGAGGTGCTGTCAGAGGTGCTGCCAGAGCTGCTGTCGGCCGTTCCAGCGGAGAATCGATCCGTCACCGGGACACACCGCCTCCTCCACACCCCCGCATGATCGCGGGCCGGACCGTTCGGATGCTCGCGGCGCGGAGTGGGCGCCGTCGCCATCGGGTCGAGCATACCCGCCCTCCTCTCACGCGATCGGAACGGCGGTCACGATCACATTGCTGAGATAGTGACCGGTGTCGTAGTCGAATTCGCCGCCGCAGGTCACCAGCACCAGCCGCGGAGCGCCCGTGCGGTCGAACACGCCGCTCCAGTCGATCTGAGTCTTCGACTGCAGCTCGACGGTCTGCACCGCGAAGGCCCCCACCCGTCCATCCGCGGCCTCGACGGCGATGGCCGTGCCCACCGGCGCGCCCGCGAGGCGTGCGAACTGCCCGATGCCGTAGTCGAGCGAGTCCACGTGCGACGCGATCACGGTGGCGCCCGCCGCACTCCACGGCGAAGGACCCCAGCGATACCACGAGGCGATACCCGGGTCGGAGGGAAGGGCCAACGCCCCGTCGGCGTCGACCCCTTCTTCGGCGACCGACACGTCGATCCCGAGCTCGGGCACCCGCACCCGCGTCGGCGGCACGGTCGGCGCGCTGGTCGCCGCGCCGAGTCCCGCGTCCGTTCTCGGCACGTCGGGCACGCCGGTGACGACCGCCGGGCCGCCCGCATCCGGAGACGGCGTCGGCCTCGGATGCGGCGTCGGCGACGCCGAGGCAGCGACCACCGCCGGGGTCGCTGCCGAGGCATCCGCAGCCGGGCCTCCCGGAGCGCAGCCGCTCAGCAGCACCGCCGTCCCGACGACGACCGCGAGCACGACGGATGCCCTGGCCGGGGCGAGCGGGGGTTCCGCCCCGGCCAGGGCGGTCGGCAGCCGACGCTCGGTCAGCGGGCGTCCTTCGCCGCGTTCTGCCGACGCACCGCCACAGCCGCGACCGCGGAGGCGAGCATCAGCAGCACGACCGCACCGATCCACACCGGTGCGCTGTCGGCCGGCTGGTTGGTGGCGACCAGACCGGCGCTGCCCGCGGGCACTCCGTCGGGGTTCGAGTGCAGGCCGCCGATGGTCTGCACCGCGAGGGCGAGATTACCGTCGGCGAGGCTGCCCCACGCGTAGACGATCGTGTTCGTGCCCTCGGCGACCGTGACATCCGCCGGGCCGATCACGGGGTCGGTGGTTCCGGTGGCGGCGACGGATGCGGAGACCGTTCCCGCGGGCAGGGTGAGCACCGACTCGGCCGGGTTGGAGAGGTTGGTGATCACCGGGGTTCCACCGGCGAGCACATCGACGGCCGGTGCCGCGGCGTCGTGACGCACGGTGAGCTTGCCCTGCCCGGCCGGGATCGTAGCCGTGTCGTTCGTGTAGAGCGTGGCGGTGGGGGTGCCGGCCGGGTCCAGGTGCGCGACCGCAGTGTAGTTGCCGCCGGCGGCCAGGTTCAGGTCGATGGGGCCGATGACCGGGGCGCTCGCGTCGGCGGCATCCGATGCGGTGATAGCCACCGAATACGTTCCCGCCGGCAGCGCCAGCGGCCCGGCGAGCGTGCCCGGCGTGAAGTCGTCGAGGGTCAGGGCCCCGTCGACATAGACGTCGACGGTGACGCCCGGAACCGCGTGCAGAACCGACAGCGACGCGTCGCCATCGGCGGCCGCTGCGGGGAGAGCGGCGCTGACGGCGATGAGAGCGCCGGCGGCCAGCCCTGAGATGAGGATCTTACGCATGAGTACCTCCAGATCGTGCTCACGAGGAGCAGGGGGAAAACTGCTTTCACCCCCCACTTCCCGTGTGGACCCCGTTTTGGATGCACCCCGGCCGAAAGATTTCTGGAGTCGTTCGGATCGTCCCCGGCTCGAGATGCGCGGCCGGCGGAGGGGGATCGCATTCCGGCGCCGCCGCGACACGACCCTTTTAGTTGCGACGAAGCAATCAAGCGAAATAGTAGCTAAGCTGGTTAGCGAAATAGTCCGCGAGAGCAGCAGGAGGTCGCGATGTCGTCACGCACACGGTGGATCGGGCTGGTGTTCATCAGCATCGCGGTGGCCCTGATCATCGTCGACTCGACGATCGTGAACGTCGCCATCCCGTCGATCATCGACGACCTCGGCATCTCCTCCACCCAGGTGCAGTGGGTGCAGGAGTCGTACACCCTCGTGTTCGCCGCGCTCCTGCTGGTGTTCGGCACCCTCGCCGACCGGTTCGGGCGACGCCGGGTGCTGATACTGGGCGTCGCGATCTTCGCCGGGGCGAGCATCCTCGCCGCCCTCGCGCCCACGGGAGACCTGCTCATCGGCGCCCGCGTCATCCAGGGCGTGGGCGGCGCGATGGTGCTGCCGACCACCCTGTCGATCATCAACGCCACCTTCCGCGGCCGCGATCGCGCCATCGCCTTCGCCGTGTGGGGCTCGACCATCGGCGGAATGACCGCCGTGGGTCCGCTGCTCGGCGGCTGGCTCACGACCTACTTCTCGTGGCGCTGGGCGTTCGGCATCAACATCCCGCTCGGCGTGATCATCATCGTCGGGCTGCTGATCTTCGTGCGCGAATCGCGGGCCACCGCCGAGGGCGCCCTGCCGCAGCGCATCGACTGGGTCGGCGCCCTCCTCTCCGTCGTCACCAGCGCCACCCTCGTCTTCGGGCTCATCCAGGGCCGCACCTACGGCTGGTGGCTCACCGACACCCCGCTCACCATCGGCGACTGGAGCTGGCCGTTCGAGCTCTCCCCCATCCCCATCGCGTTCGCCATCACGATCCTGGCGGGCCTCGGCTTCGTGCTCTGGGGACGGCGACGGATGCACCGGGGGCAGAGCACGATGCTCGCGTTCGACCTCTTCCGCATCCCGAGCTTCCGCAACGGCAACCTGGCCGCGATGATCGTGTCGCTCGGCGAGTTCGGCATCATCCTCTCGCTCCCCCTCTGGCTGCAGAACGTGCTCGGCTTCGACGCCCTGCAGACAGGGCTCATCCTCGTGGCCCTCGCCATCGGATCCTTCGTCGCCTCGGGCTTCGCCGGCGCGTTCGGCAACCGGATCGCGCCCGTCATCATCGTGCGCGTGGGGCTCGCGGCCGAGATCGTGGGTGTCGCGGGGCTCGGCTTCGTCATCGCGCCCGACACCGCCTGGGGGCTGCTCATCCCGTTCCTCTTCGTCTACGGGTTCGGCGTGGGACTGGCGACCGCGCAGCTCACGGGCGTCGTGCTGAAGGATGTGCCGCTCGAGCAGAGCGGACAGGGGTCGGGCACCCAGAGCACGGCCCGCCAGATCGGCTCGGCACTCGGCATCGCCATCCTCGGCACCGTGCTCTTCACCACGGCGAGCGCCCAGCTCGACAGCCGGCTGACGGATGCGGGCGTCCCGGAGTCCACGCGCGACCAGCTCGTCTCCCAAGTGGTCGACAGCTCCGGCGCCGCCATCGCGGGGCTCGAGGCCGACCCGTCGACGAGCAGCGTGGCGGACGACGCGAAGATCGCCTTCTCCGACGGCACGAAGTACTCGGCCTTCGCGGCCGCGGGCTTCCTCGCCATCGGCTTCGCCGCCACCCTCTCCCTCGGCGGCGGCCCCGCGGGCGGCCGTTCGCCGCGCGGCACGCGCGAGGACGAGAGCGAGAGCGAGGGCGACGGTGCGGGCGAGCCTGAAGGACCGAAAGAGCAGGGCAGCGTCACAGACTCGCGCTGACCATTGGCTGTAGATACAGGCGTATCATGGAGGGTGAAGAACGCCGGATGTATCCGTCCGGCAGCTTGAGCCGGCGGCGTGCGCCGGACCGGTCCACGCAAACGACTCGAGTGCCCGCGTTCGCCCATCCGGCGAACCCATCTCGCTCGAAAGGCATCACCGTGAACCGCTTCACCGACCGCGTCGTCCTCATCACCGGCGGAGGCTCCGGCCTCGGCCGCGCCACCGCCGTGCGCCTCGCCACCGAGGGCGCCAAGCTCGCCCTCGTCGACGTCTCCGAGCAGGGTCTCGCCGCATCCGTCGAGGCCATCGAGGCCGCCGCCCCGGGCGCCGAGGTGCTCACGCTCATCGCCGACGTCTCGAAGGAAGAAGACGTCGACCGCTACGTCGCCGACACCGTCGCGAAGTTCGGCCGGATCGACGGCTTCTTCAACAACGCCGGCATCGAGGGCCGCCAGAACCTCACCGAGGAATTCACCGCCGCCGAGTTCGACAAGGTCGTGGCCATCAACCTCCGCGGGGTCTTCCTCGGGCTGGAGAAGGTACTCAAGGTGATGCGCGAGCAGGGCTCCGGCATGGTCGTGAACACGGCGAGCGTGGGCGGCATCCGGGGCATCGGCAACCAGTCCGGCTACGCGGCGGCCAAGCACGGCGTCGTGGGGCTCACCCGCAACTCGGCCGTGGAGTACGGTCAGTTCGGCATCCGGATCAACGCCATCGCGCCCGGCGCCATCTGGACCCCCATGGTCGAGAACTCGATGAAGCAGCTCGACCCCGAGAACCCGCGTGCCGCCGCCGAGCAGTTCATCCAGTCGAACCCCACCAAGCGCTACGGCGAGGCCCCCGAGATCGCCGCCGTGGTCGCCTTCCTGCTCAGCGACGACGCGAGCTACGTCAACGCGACGGTCGTGCCGATCGACGGCGGGCAGTCGTACAAGTACTGACGCATCCGCCATCCGGGCCCCGGCCCCGGTGAATGCTCCGGGGCCGGGCCAGCGTCAGTGCGCGGATGCCTCGGCGGGGGTGCGGCGGAACAGGCGCGTCAGCCCGAGCACGACCGCCACCACGAGAAGGCCGAGCACGAGGCCGAACACCGCCGAGACGGCCGTGTCCGCGATCCAGACGATCACCGGGCCGGCCGCCTCGATGGCGTGGGTCACGACGTGCAGCAGGTCGTACGGGCCCGTCCAGAACGTCTCGGCGAGGTTCGCGATCACCAGGTGACCACCCACCCAGAGCATCGCCACCGTGCCCACGATGCTGATCACGCGGAACACCGCCGGCATCGACGCCACGATCCGCGCACCCGTGCGGCGCACCCGGCGCGCCGGATTCTTCATCATCTGCAGGCCGATGTCGTCGATCTTCACCAGCAGTGCCACGGCGCCGTAGACGAGCAGCGTCATCGCGAGCGCGATGACGGCGAGCGCCCCGAGGGTCATCCAGATGCCGAAGTCGGCATCGAGGCTGGCGAGTGCGATGAGCATGATCTCGGTGCTCAGGATGAGGTCGGTGCGGATGGCGCCGAACACAAGTTTGCGCTCGTCCCGGTCTTCGGTCTCCCCCGCGGCGTGGTGGAACCCGAACCACTCGAGCACCTTCTCGGCGCCCTCGAAGCACAGGTACGTTCCGCCGATGATCAGCAGATAGGGCAGCACCCACGGCGCGAACGCGGTGAGCAGCAGGGCGATCGGGATGATGATCACGAACTTGTTGAACAGGCTCCCCAGCGCGATGTTGCGCACCACCGGCAGCTCGCGCGCCGGCGTCAGCCCCTGCACGTACTGCGGTGTCACGGCCGCGTCGTCGATCACGACCCCCGCCGTCTTGGCGCTCGCTTTGAGCGCCGCGGTCAGGATGTCGTCCACAACCGCCAGCAGTCCGACCGACATCCGCATTCCCCCATCCGTCGCCCGGCCCCGTGCCGCGGCGACCCGTCAACGCTATCGCGGCGCAGCCCTGTCCACAGGCCACCCGGCTGTCGGTGCGTGTTTGTAGAATTGCCGCACTCCCTACGATTCACCGATCGACTGATTACGAAAGTAGGGCAGCATGCGAATTAACGCCGCGGCCAGCGCAAAGCCTGTCAAACGAACGACGGAGCGGATATCCTCGGTGCAGCATCTGCGGCTGCGCGAAGGAGATGACATGGCTCTCTCGATCGATCTGAACGACGATGAGATGCGACGTCTGTCCGCGCTGTCCGACCGCACAGGCCGTCCGATCGATGCTCTGGTACACGAGGCGATCACCCACCAGCTCGAAGAGCTCGAGGAGATCGCCTGGGCCGAGAAGGCCGCGAGTGCCTGGCTGGCGTCCGACAAGAAGACGCGTCCTCTCGGCGAGATCCGCCGGGAGCTCGGCCTTTGAGCCGTTGGTCCGTAGAGACCAGCGCCGAGTTCGACAGACGACTTCGCAAACTCGACCGCACCATCGCGTCGCGCCTGACGTCCTATCTCGACGAACTCGCCGGGCTCGACGATCCGCGATCGCGCGGAAAGGGACTGACCGGCGCCCTCACGGGCGTGTGGAGATACCGGATCGGCGACTACCGACTCCTCGCCGAGGTGCAAGACGAACGACTGGTCATCTTCGCGTTCGAATTCGTGCACCGCTCCGAGGCTTACTGATCAGGCGAGATCGTCATCCGTTCACGCCGAGGCTCGCGGATGCGCTCGGCCACCATCGCGTTCGTCACCGAGTCGGGCACGTAGGAGCCCGCGGCGATCAGCGCCGATACCCCGAGCGCCAGCGGCGTCGAGGTGCACACGTGCTCGCGGAACAGGTCGCGCGTCGAGATCGCGGGGATGCCCAGCCGCCCAGACAGCCGGGCAGCCTGGGTGCCCTTGCCGACCCCGGGCGGGCCCATCAGCCCGGAGCGGGTCACGGGCGGGCTCCTTCGATGAGTTGGGCGATCTGCTCGGGGGTGAGACCCGAGTTGATGACGACGACTCCGGGGCGCTCCGGATGCTCGGGGCCGGGGCCTCGACCCCGGATGCCGGATTCGCCCATCGACTCCGCGATCTCGTCGAGGAGCTCGGCGAACAGGGCTCGCGGGTCTTCGGTGGCGGGCGACTCCAGCCAGCGCACGATGACCTGGCTGAACGCGGCCAGCACCGCCGCCGCCACGATCTGGGCGAAGATCGCGCTGCGGCCACCGAGATCCTGCCGCGCCAGGTGCGCCGCCAGCAACTCCTGGTATTCGCGCATCCAGAGCACCTCGCGGTCGCGCAACGGCACGGTGTCGCGCGCCAGCGCGGCACGGCGTGCCACGAACGAGGCATCCGCCATCAAGCCGGAGAGCACCGGCAGCAGCGACTCCCCCGCCACCCGGATCGGTTCGCCGGAGGCGCTGCTCAGCCGCTCTTCCACGAGCAGCAGATAGACCGCGTGGTCGGAGAACAGCACGTCCTCCCGCACCGGGAAGTACCGGAAGAACGTGCGGCGGCTGATTCCCGCCGCCGTCGCGATGTCTTCGGCCGTGGTGGCCTCGAACCCCTTGGCCTCGAACAGCTCGAGCGCGCCGACCCGCAGTCGGGCGTTGAGCTCTGCCGGGCTGGGCATGGGCGCGTCTCCTTCGACGGTCGAGGTGTTCACGAGGCCGAGACCATCTCGTGTTGCACGATATGGCACTGAGTGACAGGATACTGGCACCGGATGCGAAGGCAAGCCCCGAGCATCCGGTTCCGGTGAATTTCAACGAGGAGATCCCCAGTGGCCGACGACCAGAACCGCATCCAGTTGCAGGACCTCCCGCTCGGCGACGGGCCGCAGGTGTTCGACAACCTGCTGCACGAGTCGCGCACCTTCCCGCCGAGCGAGGCCTTCGCCGCCGGCGCGAACCTCACGTCCGAGGCCTACGACCGCGCGGCCGCCGACTACGACGCCTTCTGGGCCGAGCAGGCCAACCGGCTCGACTGGGCGACCCCGTTCACCGAGGTGCTCGACTGGTCGAACCCGCCGCACGCGCGCTGGTTCGCCGACGGCACCCTCAACGTGGCCTACAACTGCGTCGACCGGCATGTCGAGTCCGGCCACGGGGACCAGGTCGCCATCCACTGGGTAGGTGAGCCGGGCGACACCCGGGACATCACGTACGCCGAGCTCAAAGACGAGGTGAGCCGCGCGGCGAACGCCCTCGCCGGACTGGGCCTCGTGGCCGGCGACCGCGTGGTCATCCAGCTGCCGATGATCCCCGAGGCCGTCATCTCGATGCTCGCCTGCGCGCGCCTGGGCCTCGTGCACAGCGTGGTGTTCGGCGGCTTCTCCCCCGCCGCCCTGCGCGCCCGCGTCGACGACGCGGAAGCCCGCCTCGTGATCACCTCCGACGGCCAGTGGCGCCGCGGATCGTCGGCCCCCATGAAGACCAACGTCGACGAGGCCCTCGACGGCGCCGAGACGATCGAGCACGTGCTCGTGGTGCAGCGCATCGGCGGCATCTTCACCGACCTCGTGCCCATGCGGGACGGCCGCGACCTCTGGTGGCACGAGCTGGTCGACGGCCAGTCGCCCGAGCACACGCCCGAGGCGTTCGGGGCCGAGCATCCGCTGTTCATCCTCTACACCAGCGGCACCACGGGCAAGCCGAAGGGCATCCTGCACACCAGCGGCGGCTACCTCACCCAAGCGGCCTACACGCACAATGCGGTCTTCGACCTCAAACCAGACACCGACGTCTACTGGTGCGGCGCCGACGTCGGCTGGATCACCGGCCACAGCTACATCGTCTACGGCCCGCTCGCCAACCGCGTCACCCAGGTGATGTACGAGGGCACGCCGAACACCCCGCACGAGGGCCGGCACTTCGAGATCATCGAGAAGTACGGCGTGACCATCTACTACATCGCGCCCACGCTCATCCGCACCTTCATGAAGTGGGGCGACCAGATCCCCGCCTCCTACGACCTCAGCTCCTTGCGCCTGCTCGGCAGCGTGGGCGAACCGATCAACCCCGAGGCGTGGATGTGGTACCGCGAGAACATCGGCCGTGGCAACGCCCCCATCGTCGACACCTGGTGGCAGACCGAGACGGGCGCCATCATGGTGGCTCCCCTCCCCGGAGTGACCGCCACGAAACCCGGATCGGCCCAGCGCGCGCTCCCCGGCATCTCGGTGCAGGTCGTCGACGAGCAGGGCGAGCGGGTCGAGCCCGGCGAAGGCGGCTACCTCGTGATCGACCGCCCCTGGCCCTCGATGACCCGCGGCATCTGGGGCGACCCGGCCCGCGCCCAGGAGGTCTACTGGGACCGCTTCAAGGAGAAGGGCTACTACTTCGCCGGCGACGGCGCCAAGTACGACGAAGACGGCGACATCTGGATGCTGGGCCGCGTCGACGACGTGATGAACGTCTCGGGGCACCGCATCTCGACGATGGAGGTGGAGTCGGCGCTCGTGTCGCACCTCGCCGTGGCCGAGGCGGCCGTGGTGGGCGCCGCGGATGCCACCACCGGCCAGGCGATCGTCGCGTTCGTCATCCTGCGCGGTGCCACCGAGTCGCTCGGCGGCGATCAGGAGGCGATCGTGACGGCGTTGAAGAGCCACGTCGCGGCCGAGATCGGGCCGATCGCGAAGCCGCAGCGCATCCTGGTCGTTCCCGAACTGCCGAAGACGCGCTCGGGCAAGATCATGCGGCGCCTGCTGCGCGACGTGGCCGAGAACCGCTCGGTCGGCGACACCGCGACGCTCGCCGACACCTCGGCGATGCGCGTGATCACCGAGAGCCTGCGGGGGCCGTCGGGCTCCTAAGCCGGTGCAGCTCTAGGCCGGTGAAGCAGAACGGGTTCCGGCCGTCCCCCGACGGTCGGAACCCGCATCCGCATCCCTTCGGCGTCAGCCGGCGCTGGTGGTGATGTCGCCGTTGACGCCGGCCGGGAAGAAGCCGCCCTTGGTGACGGGCGCCGGGTTCAGGAACACGATGTTGAGCACCTGGCCGGGCGTGCGGCTGAAGGTGATGCCGTTCTTGTCGGTGGGCACGAGGTTCGCCTTGCCGTTGACCGTGATGCCCTGGTCGAGGTCGGTACCCGAGTCGAGGCTGTCGCGGGCGTCCGAGATGGCGTTCGCGGCCGCGTCGAGGTCGAGCGAGTAGAGCGCGTTCCGCACGATCCCGGCGTGATAGGCCTCGACCGAGAGGATGCCGGCGGCGGCTTCGAGGTAGGTCTTGTTGGCGATCAGCGGGGCCGCACCCTTGTAGGCCGTGACTCCCACGTCTTCGAACACGAAGGCGCCGAGCAGGAAGTTCTCCTCCGAGGCGTAGACGTCGAAGCTGCCGCCGGCCGGGATGAGTCCGGCCGCCGCGGCCGCCGCGCTGAACGCCGCGTCGATGTCGATCGCCGGGCGGGCCACCGCCGCAGAACCGAGGGCCGTGCGCAGGAACGCGACGTGCGCCTTCTCGTCGGCCGCGATCTCCTCCGCATAACCCTTGATCTTCGGGCTCTTGAACGGAACAGGCTTGCCACCTGACACGCCCCCCGGCGTGCCCTTTCCGGTGATCATGCTGTTCGGCAACCCGGCTCCGGTGGTGGCCCGCAGATAGAACTCCGCCTCGAGGTATTCGAGGTTCAGAGCGAAGTTGAGGACGGACGCGTCGCTGACGCCCGCCGCCGAGGCGGCTCCGACGGCCCCGGCACCCGCAGCCGGCAGCAGAACGGATGCGCCCACTCCGGCCGCCGCGATCCCGGCCGCCGCGAAGAGCTTGCGGCGATCGAATTCGGTCTCGGCACTTCGGGTGATCGCATCCGCGAGGAATTTCTTTTCGAACATAGTGCGAGTTCTCCATCTTCATCGAGGCGAGCTGGGTGAGGTGATCGTCACCATACAGTCGCCGAAACCAGGGTGAACAGCCGCCTGAAGCGCCTCATCTGTCACACCAGTCACATACGCCCCATCCGCACCAGTGGCCCCTCGCGTGTATCCACATAACGACGACATCACGATTCCGGCTCTCCCAGCCCATTTACGGCGTCTGTGGGGGGCGGGTAGCTTGAGCACACCGCCGGCCCCACGCACGGGGCGACGACGCTCTCTTCCCGGAGATGATCGGCGGTCACCCTCAGAGTTGGAGCACCGATGCACAGCACTTCTCCGTCCTCCCGCCGGCACCGATCCAGGCTCGCCGCCCTCGGCGTCGCCCTGGGCGTCCTGGCCCTGCCGTTCGTGGGCGCGACCACCGCCTACGCGGCCGCCGACACCTTCACGGTCACCAGCCCCACCCCGGGTCAGACCGATGTGCCGGAGGCGTTCCCGAACGTCGCGGTGATCGAGGGATCCGGCCTCACCGACGGCAACCACGTCGATGTGCAGTACGTCACCGGCGACGGATCGCTGCACACCGCCGTCTATTCCGACACCACGGGAGCCGGCGACTGGTCGCTCTACGCGAACTTCGACCTGCTCGGCGTCGGCGAGACGACCGTGGTCGCCACGGTCTCCGAACTGACTCCGGATGACGCGGTGGTGGTGAGCGTTCCGCTCACGTTCAGCCTCGCCGTGGCCCCGAACCCGGCCGATCCGTTCACGGTCACCTCCCCCGAGGTGGGCGAGGTCGTCACCACGGCCACCCCCGACTTCACCGGTACCGCCACTCCCGGCACCCAGATCGTGGTGCTCTACGGCGCCCGCTCCGGTTCGACGGCCGAGGCCGGCACCGCCACGGTCGACGCCGACGGCACCTACACGGTCACGACCGACTTCAGCCGCCTCGAGCCGGGGTCGCTGGGCACCGGAGCCGACGTGTACAACTTCGACTCCGAGGGTCAGCCGATCCCCGGCATCGACCGCCTCGCGGTGTTCTTCACCTTCGAGACCGCACCGGTTCCGCTCATCCCGCTCGCCCTCGCGGTCGACCCCGCGTCGAGCACGGTCTCGGCGGCGACCAGCACCGGCGTCGCTCTGACGGCGGCGGGCTTCAGCCCGAACGAAGAGCTCACACTCTCGATCGTCGACGCCGCCGGCACGGCGATCGTGCCGGTCGACCTGCCGCTGAACATCTACGCGGACGACGAGGACGGCAGCTACGCCGGAACCGTCGTGCTCCCCGCCGGCACCACCGCGGGTGACTACACGGTCACGCTGACGGGCGTGCGCAGCGAGCGCACCGTCTCGGCGGGCTTCGCCGTGGTGGCCGACCCGGTGACGCCGGTGAACCCGGTCACGCCGGGCGACCCGGGAACCGCCGGTAACGGGAACGGCGACGGCCGTCTCGCGGCGACCGGTCTCGACGGCAGCGGATTCCTCGGACTCGGCGGGCTGCTGCTGCTCGCCGGCGCCGCGGCCGTGATCGTGCGCCGCCGGGTGGGCAAGGCGTAGCCGAACCCGCACGCAGATCGCCCACCGAAGGCGGATTGAGGGGCTCTCCCTCAATCCGCCTTCGTCGTCCGCTCCGAACAACGATCATGGCTGTCCACACGGATCCGGTGCGTCTCGCGTGCCAGTTCATGCACGCCAACGCCCACGCCGACATCGGGCTCAGCGAGATCGCTCAGGCCGCGCACCTGTCCAGCCGCGGCCTGCAGCACGCCTTCAAGAAGCAGCTCGGGGTGTCACCTCTGGCCTATCTGCGCACAGTACGACTCGCCCGTGCCCACGACGAGCTGCGCGCGCGAGGCCGGAACGAGAAGGTCACCGTGAACGAGATCGCCCGGCGGTGGCACTTCACCCACCTCTCCCGCTTCGCCGCGCGCTACCAGCAGAAGTACGGGCACTACCCGGCGGAGACGTTGCGCGAATGCGATCGGGCCTGACGGGGTCAGGCGCCGGTCGGGTCAGGCGCCGGTCGGGTCACGTGCCGGTCGGGACCGCCTGCGCGTCGAGCGTGCCGCAGGAGCCCCGACAAGACGCCCGGCGGCGGGCTCAGACGCGCGCCGCAAGCGCCTCGGCATAGAACTCGGCCGGGTCGTTCGCGAGCGAGGCCTTCACCAGGCGCGCCCAGTCGTCGGCCAGTACCTCGATCGCTCTGGCCTCGACACCGTCGAGGGCCGCCGCCGCGACCGCGCGCGGAGCGATCATGGGACCGTCGTAGCCGGCCATCATGTCGGTGTCGGCGGCGCCGAGGTGCACGCCCTGCACGAGCGTTCCCTGGCCGGCGAGCTCGAGGCGCACGCCGTTGGTCATGGCCCACTCGGCCGCCTTCGCCACGCTGTAGCCGTTCGCGCCCAGGGTCGAGAACCACGACAGGGCCGAGTGGATGTCGACGATCGCTCCCCCGCCGTTGGCCGCGAGCACCGGCGCGAACGCGCGGATCACCCCGAGCGTGCCGAAGAAGTGGGTGTCGAGCTCGAGGCGGAGCTTCTCGAGGTCGCCCTCGCCCAACAGGTTGGCGCCCGTGGTGATACCGGCGTTGTTGATGAGGAGGGTGACGTCGGTGGCGTGTGCCGCGGCATCCGTCACCGTCTGCGCGTCGAGCAGATCCAGCCGCAGCACCTCGACACGGGCGTCGGTGAACTCACCTTCGGCCACCCGATCGGGGCGGCGCACTGCCGCGTAGACCTTCGCCGCGCCGCGCTCGAGCAGCTCGTCGACGAAGCGGCGGCCGATGCCGCGGTTCGCTCCGGTGACCAGGGCGACGGATCCTGCGATGTTCATGTTCTTCCCTTCGTGCGGGACCGCTGCGGCTGCGGCGGCCTTCCATCGAGTAGGCTAAAACCTCACGTTGACGTCAAGGGCAAGTTCGACTGCTCCGCCGACGGCGAACACGAGAGGATGCACCGTGGACGACATGCGGATCGGCGACCTGGCCGCCCGAGCGCAGGTGAGCACACGCGCCCTGCGGTACTACGAAGAGCAGGGCATCCTGCATTCCGAGCGCACGCCGAGCGGTCAGCGCGTGTACGGCGAATCCGCCGTCGATCGGGTACGCCTCATCCAGCACCTGTTCTCGGCGGGGCTCGCGAGCCGCACGATCGCGCTCATCCTCCCCTGCGTCGACACCGGCCACGCCTCGCCCGAGATGCTCCTCAGCCTGCACACCGAACGCGACCGCATCACGACCGTCATCGCCGACCTGCAGGAGGCGCAGCGACGGCTCGACCAGGTGATCGAACTCACCGAGCGCTCGACTCCCGAGCAGTGCGCCCGCGTGCGCGATGCGGCCGGCCGCACGAAAGCGCTGGCCGGCGCCGGCGCCCCGGCGTAGAATCTCGCGCACAGCGCGCCGCGCACCGCACACCGCACACCGCCAACCGCGCATGCCTGCCGAACCGAGCGGAGGACTCCCCGTGGCCTTCACCGAGGTCGTGCCGTACCTCTACTACGACGACGCCGATGCGGCGCTCGACTGGCTCGAACGGGTGCTCGGGTTCGGCCCGTCGACGCGGTGGCGGATGGGTGGGTCGAGCACGCGGGAGGCCGACATCCAGGTGGGCGCCGATCGCATCTCGATCTCCGGGCGGGCACCGGGACCGGGCGAGGGCGGCGGCGCGCTCGTGATCGTGCACGTCGACGACATCCGGGCCCAGTACGAACGCGTTCGTGCCGCCGATCCCGAGGCGGCCGGCACACCGCCCGAGCGCCAGCCCTACGGCCCCACGACCATCACCGTGCTCGACCCGTGGGGCTATCGCTGGAACTTCTGGGAGGGGGAGGCCGACCCGCCCTGACCTATCCGACGACGCGCCGCGCCGCCGGCAGGAGCCTGGGCGCCGCCGGGAGTTCGCCATGGTGGTCGGAGGCGGAACGCGTCGGTCGTGAGGGCGGCGAAGGGCTCGTCGATCAGCAGCTGTTTCGTGGGGAACCGCCGATAGAGGGTGGCAGGGCCGACGTCTCTCGTTTCGCCGAAGTGGACGGAGGCGTCCGTTAACGTCTCCAGCGTAGTCGGCGACGATCACCGCGTGGCCCGATGACCTCGATGACCTCGATGAAGGAGAGACGATGCGAGCAGTGCAGATCCGCCGGTTCTAAGACCCGAGCGGCATGGAGGTGACCGAGGTGCCGGACGCCGTGGCCGGGCCGGGTCAGGTCGTCATCGCCGTGGAGGCGATCGGGGTGGGCGGGGTCGACGCCGAGCGGGCCGTCGCGGGACTGGACGACATCACGCCGCTCCCCGCCGACCTGTCGGCCGTCGACGCGGTCACCGTGGGCAGTTCCGCGCCCGTCGCGCGGTTCGCGCTCGCCCACGCGCACGTCTCCACCGGGGAATCCGTGCTCGTGCGCGGCGCGGCGGGCAGCATCGGCATCGCGGCGGTGGAGCTTGCCGCGGCCGCAGGCGCGAACACGGTGGCCGTGACCACGTCGTCGGCCGAGCGCGGCCGGCGACTGCGGAAGCGGGGAGCCACGATGGTGCTCGACCGGAACGGCGAAGCGCCGGCCGACGCGGAGACGGCTACCGCAGCATCCGATTTCGACGTCATCATCGACGTCGTGGGCGGGCCGGAGCTCCCCGGGTTCCTCGACCGGCTGGCCCCGAACGGGCGACTGGTCAGCGTGGGCGTGGTGGCCGGGATGCCGCCGGCCGACTTCGGCATGCGGCTGCTGCAGTCGTTCCAGAAGTCACGCTCCTTCGCCACGTTCAGCCTCGCCGCAGCCGACGCCCACCGCGCCATGGACCGCGGCGAGGTGTTCGGCCGGATCGTGCTGACGACCGAGCCCTGATCGGGGCACGGGCGCACGCAGGCGCCGGCGGCTCAGCTGCGGTGGGCGATGACCTCGCGGAAGGCCTTCGCGCCCTCGCGCACGGCGTCGGCGATCTGGGTCTTGTGCTCGTCGGTGAGGCGGTAGTCGGGGGCCACGACGGTGAGCGCCCCCGCCGAGATGCCGTTCGTGCGCACGCTCGCCGCCGCCGCCCAGACGCCGCGGTCGACCTCGCCCGCGCTCTCCGCGTAGCCGGAGGCGCGCAGGGGCTCGAGGTCGAGCTCGAGCTTCTTCTTCTCGGGCTTCGAGAGCGTCGACCCCAGACGGTTAAAGTACTGGGTGAGCTTCGCCGAGGTGAGTTCGCTCAGCAGCAGCTTGGCCGCAGCGCCGCCGTAGAGGGGCATCAGGTTGCCGGGCTGGAACGAGATCGAGATCGGGTGATCCGACTCCGCGATCGCCAGGCACACCGCCGAGTCGTTGACCCGGCGCAGGTACAGCGCCGTCTCGCCGGTCTCCTCCGTCATCCGGTTCAGGATCGGCTGCACCTGGGCCCGGAAGTCGATCGTGGTCTCCGCGGCCCGCGATAGCCGCAGGATCTGCGGCGAGAGCACGAAGCGGCCCTTCTCGCGCTCCTCGATCAGGTCGAGCTCGCGCAGCAGCGAGATGTAGCGGTAGGCGCTCGGCACCGAGATGTCGTGCTTCTCGAGCACGTTGTCGACCGTCAGTTCGGGAGTGTTCTCGCTGAACTCGAGCAGGATCTGCAGGGCCCGGCGCGCACTGTCGACACCCTTGGTGCGCTGCGGCTCGGCGGCTGGCTCTGTCTCGTCTGTGATGTCGGTCATGGTCGGCTCCGCTCTATCGTAAGGGCGTCTTCGCAGGTGACGTGCTCACACGGGGCGCGTTCCCGATGTGCCGGCGCGCCACAGCTGTCGTCATCGCGCTCCGCGAGTGTACGGCGTTCCGAGCGCCGGTGGAACGACCGAACTGCGTGCGAACACGATCAGCATCACGATCACGATCAGGAACGGCAGCATCTTGATGATGTCGGCCGGCACCGTGAAGCCGATCACCTGCAGCGCGGGCCCGATCGCCACCGCCAGTCCGTAGATCAGCGAGGTGAGCATGACCACCAGGATGCGGCCGCGCGAGAGCATCGTGATGACGATCGCGATGAAGCCGAGCCCGTTGGTGAGGAACGGGCTGAACGTGGCCGTGGTGAGCAGTGCCAGGTACGCGCCGCCGAGGCCGACGAGACCGCCGCTCAGCAGCACCGCGATCGACCGGGTGCGCATCACGCTGCCGCCCGCCGCATCCAGCGACGACGGTTTCTGGCCCGCCGAGCGGGTCGACAGACCCCAGTTGGTGCTCGCCAGCGCGAACGCGAGGCCGAGCGCCAGCAGGATGCAGACCCAGAAGATGCCCGACTGCTGGAACAGCGCCGGCCCGATCACGGGGATGTCGGCGAGGCCGGGGATCGGCAGCTTCGGCTGCGCCCCCAGGCTCGCCGGCGACTTCGTGTAGTTCTGCAGGTACAGCACGCTGGTGATGCCCTCGCCGATCAGGGTGATCGCCAGACCGATGACGATCTGGTTGAGACCGAGCCACACGTTCAGCACGAGCATGGCGAGGTTCGCGACGATGCCGCCGATGACGCCGCCGAGCATCCCGAACCAGAAGCTGCCCGTGGTGAGCGTCACCACGAAGGCCGTGTAGGCGCCGACGAGCATCACACCCTCGATACCGAGGTTCAGGATGCCGGCCTGCTCGCCGATGGTCTCCCCCACGGCCGCGAGCATCAGCGGCATGGCCTGCGCGATGACGGTGGCGATGAAGACGGTGATGAAGGCGGCGGACAGCATGTCGCTCATGCCGAGTTCCTTTCGGAGGCGCGGCGGAAGGGCTGCAGCACGGTGCGCTTGAGGCCCGGGGGCAGGTAGCTCTGGCCGAGCCGGCGGCGATCGCCGATGTACTCGGTGATGGTCATGAACAGCAGGATGAGACCCACGATCACCAGCAGGAAGTCGACGTTCAGGCCCGCCTGCTGCGCGGCGAGCGTGCCGCCGGTGGCGAGCACGGCGTAGAACGCCACGAACGGGATGGCGGCCACCGGCCGGAACCGCGCGAGGAACACCAGCGGCATCACGGCGTCGCCGTACCGCGGATCCCAGTCGGCCCGCTGGTAGCTGAACTGCCCGAGGATGTCGATCGACCCGGCGAACGCGATCAGCCCGCTGGAGAGCGCGAACAGCAGGATGACCATCCAGGTGGAGTTCAGCCCCACATGCCGGGCCGCCTTGGGGCTCGCCCCGAAGATGTCGACCCGCAGACCGAACGAGGTGCGACTGAACACGAACTGCGCCACGACGGCGAGCACGATCGCGATCACGAAGCCGATGTGGATCTCGGTGCCCGGGATGTAGGGCAGCAGGTCGCTGTCGGGGATGACGGCCGTCTGCGGCGTCGAGGTGCCCGGATCCTTGAACACGCCCTTGATCAGCAGGTTCACCACGCCCACGGCGATGAACGACATCACCAGCGAGGTGATGATCTCGTTCGTGCCGTAGCGCGCCTTGAGGATGGCCGGGATGAGCGACCAGACCGCGCCGGTGAGCACCGCCACGACGAAGATGACGAGGGTGGCGAGGAAGGCCGGCATCACCTCGAACAGGATCGGCCCGAGACCGGAGGCCACGACCGCACCGAGCAGGTACTGGCCGTTGTAGCCGAGGTTCCAGAGCTGGCCGCGGAAGGCCACGATCAGGCCGACGGCCACGATCAGCAGCGGCGCCATCAGCGAGAGGCTGCGCTGCCAGTTGCTGCCCGTGATGCCGTACTTCCACACGCCCGCGAAGAAGTCGAGCGGGCTGGCGCCGATGGCGATCATCACCAGGCCCGACACGATGAGCGCCAGCAGCACCGGCACCACCGAGCGGATGAAGCCCTGCGCGACGCGCTGAGCCGTGCCGGTCTGACCCGGGCCGGAGAGATTCGGCGTGACGGGGGTCTTGAGGTCTGCAGTCGTCATCAGTCGGTGCCTTCGATCGCGCCGGTCATGTAGTGGCCCACTTTCTCTGCCGTGCCGGCTCCGTCGTTGACGACGCCTCCGACGAGGCTGCCGCGCGAGATGACCTCGATGCGGTGCGAGAGCTCGATCAGCTCGTCGAGGTCGGTGGAGAGCAGCAGCACCGAGCCGCCCTGGGCGGCGAAGTCGATCAGGATCTCGCGCACCAGGTGCACGGTCTTGAGGTCGAGCCCGTAGGTGGGCTTGTTCACCACCACCAGGCGAGCCCCGTTGGTGAGTTCGCGGGCCAGCAGGATCTTCTGGATGTTGCCGCCCGACAGCGTGCCGGCCCGGGTCGCGGCCGACGGGGTGCGGATGCCGTACTCGTCGATCAGGCGCTTGGCCTCCGCGTCGACGGCCTTCTGCTGGATTCGTCCGGCCTTCCAGAACGGCTTCTGCCCGATCCGCTTGATCACGAGGTTGAGCGCCACCGACATCGAGCCGACGGTTCCCTCGTGCAAGCGGTCGTCGGTGACGTACCGCACGCCGAGCAGCTGCCGGCCGCGCACACCCGAGCGGGTGATGTCGGCGCCGTCGAACAGGACTGTTCCGGATGAGGCCGAGCGCTGCCCGGCCACCACCTCGGCGAGGGCGGCCTGTCCGTGGCCGTCGATGCCCGCGATGCCGAGGATCTCGCCCTCGTGCACCGTGAGCGTCACGTCCTCGGCCTCGATGTCGCGGCCTCCCGCGCGGCTGGTGACGCCGCGCAGCTCCAGCCGCACGGGGCGGGTCTCGAAGTCGATGGCGCGGGTCTCGCGGGTGGCCTCGGTGGCGCCGGCGAGTTCCGCGGCCTCCTCGAGGTCGACGGCCGTGGGATCGCCGCCTGCCGCACCGAGATCGTCACCGAACATCGCGGCCAGGATCGCATCCTGAGCCTGCTTCTCGCTGTAGGAGGCGAGCTCGTCGACGCCGATGTGCCCCACGTTGCGGCCGCCGCGCAGGATGGTGACGCAGTCGCCCATCGCGTAGGCCTCGCGGAGCTTGTGGGTGATCAGCACCACGGCCAGGCCCTGGTTCTTCACCCGGGCGATGCTCTCGCCGAGGTGCTCGATGGCCTGGGGGGTGAGCATGGAAGTGGGCTCGTCGAGCACGAGCAGCCGGCTGCCCTTCCACATCGCCTTGGCGATCTCGACCTGCTGCTGCTGGCCGAGCCCGAGGTCGGAGGTGAGTGCGTGCGGATCGATCTGCACACCGAGCAGGTCGGCGAGCTCTTCGAGGCGTTCGGCCGCCTGCTTCTTGTTCTGCAGCACGCCGGTGTCACCGAGCATCAGGTTCTCCAGCACGGTGAACGCCGGTACCAGGGTGGAGTGCTGGTGCACGACGCCGATGCCGTAGTCCACGGCCACCTTGGGCGAGGAGATGTCGACGGTCCTGCCGCCGATGGCGATGCTGCCCGAGTCGGGCTGCTGCATGCCGGCGAGGATGCTGATCAGGGTCGACTTGCCGGCCCCGTTCTCGCCCAGCAGGCAGTGCACCTGCCCGCCGACGATGTCGAGCGAGACGCGGTCGTTGGCGATGACGCCGGGAAACGCCTTGGTGATGTCTCTCAGCGAGATGACGTCACTCGTGGCCGTTGTCGTCACGGGAGCTCCTTGGCTGGTGGAGGACGGCGGGTTCGGGAAAAGAGAGCCGGTGCCGCAGGCGGGGGTCTGCGGCACCGGCCGATCCGGACGGGTCGGGCGCTTCGGGTCAGGCGCCCTTGGCGGCGATCACCGCGGCGACCTCGGCGGCCGAGGTGGCGATCGTGGGCACGATCGAGCCGTCGATGATGCCCTGCTTGGCCTTCTCGACGGCGGCCTCGATCTCCGGGGTCATCTGGTCGGTCTCCTGCAGGTACATGCCGCCGTTCTCGACGTCGACCGGGTAGGTCACGGTGCCGAAGGTGCCGGCGTCGACGTCTTTGATAGCCTGCACGTACGCGGGCTCGTAGTTCCAGCGCACCGAGGTGAGCAGCTTGCTCGGGTCGCTGAGACCGGGGGTGACGTCGCCGATGTCGGCGATGTACTTGACGCCCGAGGAGGCATCGATCGCCTGGAGGTAGCCGTGCGTGGCTCCGTCGCCCATGCCGAACACGACGTCGGCGCCGGAGGCGATGATCTGCTCGGTGGCGGTCTTGCCACCGGCGGCGTCGGCGTAGGCCGCCGGGCCGACCGAGGTGTAGAGCACCTGGATGCTCGGGTCGACACTGAAGACGCCCTCGGCGAAGCCGGACGACATGGCGAACCAGTTCGCGTTGTCGGCCGAGACCACGATGCCGACCTTCTTCGACGTCGTCGACATGGCGGCGGCGACACCGGCGAGGTAGCCGCCCTCCTGGCCCTCGGGCTTGGCGGCGGCGATCTGGCCGGGCACGTTCTCGTCGGCGCCGGCATCCTGGATCAGGATCGGCACCTTCTTGGCGGCCGCGGCACTGGCCGCACCCACGTTGTAGCCGGAGGCGTGGGCCACGATGAACTGCGCTCCCCCGTCGGCCACCTGGTTCAGCACGGTCTCGATGTTGTCGTAGCCGGCATCCGGAACGATCGTCACGTCGATGCCGAGCTCTTCGGCGGCGCCGTTGGCCGCATCGATGCCGGCCTGGTTGTAGCCGAAGTCGGACTCGTTCTCGGGGGCGACCAGGGCGAACTGGGTGACCTCGGTGGCGCCGGCCGAGGAGGTCGAGCTGCCACTGGAATCATCTCCTCCACGGCCCGAGGAGCAGGCGGCGAGGCTGATGGCGAGCGCACCGGACACGGTGAGCACCGCCAGACGGGTTGCTGTGCGGCGAGAACCGCCGCGGGTGATGTCGATTGCCGAGATACGCATTGCCGAGATCTTCCTCTCAGAGTGGTGGGCCCCTGGGTTCTGGTGCTTCGGGTTCTGGTGCTGCTGGTTCTATTACATTGTGGAGGGGTAGCGATACGATATGAGAATTAACAACGGAAGCCAAGCCTGAAATTCAGTTGTTACACGCTCGAAACACGCTCCGTCAACGATGTCCGGAGGAGGTTGTCCCCATGAAACGCTGGACCCCGACGGTGCTTCTCGCCGCGCTCACCCTCACGCTCAGCTCGTGTGCCGGCACCCCGTCGTTGTCCGACGAGGATGCGGCGGCGCTCGAGACGCTCGCCCAGGTCGCCGGCCCGACATCGAATGTCGATCCGGCGGCGATCACCAGCACGGAGTGCTGGCTGCCCTCAGATCATCTCATCGACGACGAGTCGGTGACCCCTACGACCTGGCGCGTCCTCTGCCGCGCCCACTACACCGACTCCAGCGGCGAGCGCTATCAGGACGCCACCTGCGTCGGCGACTTCGCGGCCGAGCCGATGCTCGACCACTGCTACCGGTGGGCCTACTACTCCGGCATGCCCCGGTTCGAGGACTTCCCGGGAGTCACCGCCCCCTGAGAGCCGGCCGGCCGGGCTCCTGTGTTTCCGGTTCGTTAAGTCAGGTCCGGATGCTTGACACCGGTCTTTTTCTTCTCATAACGTGATCGACAATTAGCGTCGGATGATAATTCAGACAGCTCCCCGAGGAAAGTGAGCATCACATGACGGACCCGAAGGTCTACCTGCTGGACGGGGGCACGCTCGTCATCGACGAATCCGACGTGCATTGGCACATCAACGCGGGCAACCCGGTGCGTTTCCCGGTGTACAGCGTGCTGATCGAGCATCCGGACGCCCTGATCCTCTACGACACGGGGTTCGACCTCGACCACGTGAACGCCGTGCTGCCGTTCGAGCTGCCCCTGCAGTCGCCCGAGCAGACCATCCCGGCCCAGCTGGCCGCCTGCGGCTTCTCCCCCGACGACGTCGACATCGTGGTGAACTCGCACTTCCACTTCGACCACGTGGGCGGCAACAAGCACCTCACCAAGGCCACCACGCTCGTGCACAAGGAGGAGCTGCGGCACGCCAAGGTGCCCGAGCCCTTCGAGCGCCTCGGCTACTCCGACCTCTCGTTCGACCACGCCGAGGTGACGTACAAGCCCATCTCGGGCGACTACGAGATCGTCCCCGGCGTCTGGCTGTTCGAGACCCCCGGGCACACCATCGGGCACTACTCCCTGCTGGTGGAGCTCGCGAACGAGCGCAACATGCTGTTCTGCGGCGACGCCGCCTACACGCACACCACCCTCGAGAAGGAGTGGATCGCGGGCTTCCACCTCGACCCCACGAAGTCGGTCGAGGCGATCCGCCGCCTCAACTACCTGGCGCGCACCAAGAACGCCGACATCTACCCCTCGCACGAGCTGGCCTCGTTCGAGACCTGGACCCTCGCACCCGCGTACTACGGAGGAAAGTGATCATGCCCGAGACCGCCGAGACCCCCCCGACCAGCACGGCCTCCCCCGCCGGCCAGCGCGTCGCCCTCGTCACCGGCGCCGCCCAGGGCATCGGAGCGGCGATCGCCGACGAGCTCGCCGCCGACGGCATGAAGGTGATCGTGGCCGATGTGAACCTCGCCGGCGCCGAGACCGTGGCCGCCCGCAACGGCGGCGTGGCCAAGCTGCTCGACGTGAGCGACCCCGAGCGCGTGCAGGCCGTGGTCGACGAGATCGTGGCGGAGTTCGGGCGCATCGACGTGCTGGTGAACAACGCCGCCCTCGTGCCGCTCACCCCCTGGGTCGACATCTCGTTCGCCGAGTGGCGCAAGGTGATGTCGGTGAACCTCGACGGCATCTACCTGGTCACCCACGCGGTCACCTCGGTGATGGGCGAGGCCGGCTACGGCCGCATCGTCAACATCGCCTCGAACACCTTCGTGGCCGGCACCCCCGACTGCGCCCACTACGTGGCCACCAAGGGCGCCTCGATCGGGCTCGTGCGCGGGCTCGCCGGCGAGCTCGGCCGCCTCGGCATCACCATCAACGCGGTGGCGCCCGGCATCATCGCCAGCGAGGGCGTGCTCTCCGGCCCGCACGAGGCCGGCTTCGAGTTCGTGGTGCCCATGCAGGCCTTCGACCGGCGCGGACTCCCGCAAGACGTCGCGCCCGCCGTGGCCTTCCTCGCCTCGGAGAAGGCAGGATGGATCACCGGGCAGACGCTCGTGGTCGACGCGGGGCACACGCGCAACTAGGCCGGACCACGCCGCCGCCCGCCGCCACCGGCACCGGCACCGGCACCGGCACCACCGTCCGACAGCTGTGGCGGAACAGATCGCTTAATAAAGAGGTATGAGATGGGTTCCGACGTCTTGATCATCGGCGCCGGATCGGCGGGCAGCGTGCTCGCGAACCGGTTGAGCGCCGATCCATCGCGCCGGGTGACCGTGCTGGAGGCGGGCGAACGGGTCACCGACCCGGAGATGCGGCGGCCTGAGTTGTGGCCGTTCATCCACGGGCGATCCTACGACTGGGCCTATCGCACCACGCCGCAGGCCGGCTTGGCCGGCCGCTCGCTGGATTGGGCGCGCGGCAAGGGGCCGGGCGGATCGAGCCTCGTGCACGCGATGGCCCACATGCGCGGCTGCCGGGCCGACTTCGACCGCTGGGTCACCGAGACCGGCGACGAACGGTGGTCGTGGGATGCCCTGCTGCCGGCGTTCATCCGCTCCGAGAGCTTCAGCGGCGGAGCGAGCGAGGTGCACGGGGACAGCGGACCGCTTCCGGTTCTGCTCCCGGGGCCGGATCTGTCCAGCCCTCTGGTGCTCGACTACCTCGCCGCCTGGGAGGCGCTCGGCGTCTCGCGCATCCCCGACCACAACGGCGGCGAGATGATCGGCGCCACCCCCAACTCGCTCACCATCCGCGACGGGCAGCGCGTGACCGTCTCCGATGTGTACCTCGACCCGGTGCTCGACCGGCCGAACCTCACCCTGCTCACCGGCGTCACCGTGCACCGCTTGCTGATCGACGGCGGCCGGGTCACCGGCGTCGCCGTGACGCGTGACGGGCACGACGAGGTGCTCGAGGCCGACGAGGTGATCCTCTGCGGCGGGTCGATCGGCGACGCCCTATTGCTCATGCGCTCCGGCGTCGGCGACCCGCGGATGCTGCGGCAGGCGGGCGTCGAGACCGTGCTGGAGTCGCCTGAGGTGGGCGGCAATCTGCACGACCACCTGCTGGGCGCCGGCAACGTCTACACCTCTCGCCGGCCGGTGCCGCCGACGCGCCTGCAGCTCTCGGAGTCGATGACGTACTTGTCGGCGAACGGGCTGTCGGAGACATCCGGAGCCGTCGACTTTGTCGTGGGCTGCGTGGTGGGGCCGAGCGCCTCGGAGATCTGGGCCGGCGAGGCGGCGAAAGCCGGTGCGGCGCCGGGCGAGGCGTACACGCTGCTGTTCGGTGTGACGAACCCCACGAGTCGCGGATCGCTGCGCATCTCGGGGCCCGACGTCTCCGACGAGCCCGTGATCGACCCGAACTACCTCTCCACCGAGCACGACCGCGCGATGTTCCGCCTGGCGCTGGAACACGCCCGCCTGGTGGGCGGATCGGAGGGGCTGGCCTCGTGGCGCGGGTCCGAGGTGCTGCCCTCCACCGCACTCACGACCGACGCCGAAGCGGATGCCTTCATCGCCCGCGCGGCGATCACCCACCACCACCCCGTCGGCACGCTCAGCATGGGCCGCTCGGAGCACGCGCCCGTCACGCCCGATCTGCGCTTCCGTGGCCTGGACAACCTGCGGGTGGTGGATGCCGCGGTCATCCCCTCCATCACGGCCGGCCCGGTGCACGCGGCGGTACTGGCGATCGCCGAGTCGTTCGCCGCCTCCTACCCCTCCTGACCTCCGCCTCCGCGCTGACCCGCTGTCCGGAACGACGGAGCTTCAGCCCCTACGACGAGAACGACGGAGCCTGAGACCGCATGTGGTCTCAGGCTCCGTCGTTGCCACCGGGGGTGGGGGGCAGGAGAGGTCAGTCGCGGCTGAAGGTTCCGACCGTGCGCGCGACCTCGATGACCGAGTCGGCGTAGGAGGCGAGGAAGCCCTCGCGCGTGGGCTCGCCCACGACGGGGGTGCTCAGCGCGTAGAGGTGGAAGAAGTAGTGGTGCTGGCCGTGGCCGGCTGGCGGCTGGGGGCCGTAGTACACCGCGGCGCCGGCGCCGTTCGGGGCCACGCGCACGCCCTCGGCCGAGAGGTCGAGCGTGCTCGTGTCGGCGGGGATGCCGTACACCACCCAGTGGGTGAAGCCGTTCGCGAGCGGGGCATCCGGGTCGTTCACGATCAGGGCGAACTCGACGGTGCCCTCGGGTGCGCCCGAGATGGCGATGCCGGGGGTGTCGTTGCCGCCGTCGGCGCTGAAGTTCTCGGGGATGCGCTCGAGGTTCACGAAGTCGGGGCTCGAGATGGCGAGCTTGTCGATGAAGAGGGGCATGGGTGGTTCCTTTCGATCAGGTGCTGCGGTCGATCAGGTCGAGCTGGTGGTGCGGTGAGGCCGGGATGCCGGTCACACGCCGAGCGCCAGGGCGATCTCGGCGGCGACCAGCTCGGGTTGTTCTTCGGGGATGTAGTGGTCGGCACCGGCGACTTCGATCCAGCGGTCGGCCGGATGGCTGCCGGCGGGCCGGAGTGCGATCGCCTGCTCCCAGGCGGCCTCGCTGACCAGCTTGCTCTCGGCACCGCGCAGGTGGGTCATCGGCACAGGGACTTCCCGGAATTCCCGGTCGTACGGCGTGCGGAAGCCCTCGATCAGCTGCGACATGGCGGAGGCGGAGGCCCGGGGCATCCATTCGCCGTCGCCGGCCTGCTCGTAGCCCCACTGCGCACGCCGCTGCACGGCACCCGGCAGGATGGCCGGGTACCGCTCGCGCAGGTACTGCTCGATCTCGGCGGGGCTGCCGAACGGGCGGAACCCGAGGGCGACCCGCTCGTCGAGCTGGTCGAGAACGGATGCCTCGACGAACGGCGTGTAGTCCACCACCACGGCGCCGGTGACGCGCGCCGGATGGCGGGCCGCCGCGAGCCAGGCGTTGCGGCCGCCGAGCGAGTGCCCGGCGACCAGCGCCCGGTCGAGGCCGAGGGCGTCCAGCACGGTGATCACGTCGGAGACGAAATCGTCACCGGTGTAACCCCTGCCGGGCTGGCCGTCCTCGGGCTTGTCGCTCCGGCCGTGACCGCGCTGGTCCAGCGCGATCACGGTGGCGCGGCCCTCGAGCGCGTCGCCGACCGGCTCCCAGACGGCGTGGTTCGCCGAGGTGCCATGCAGCAGCACGACGGCGGGGCCTGCGCCCCGCATCCGGAACGCGATGTCGACATCGGCGCCCCGGGTGCGGGAGAGGCCGTCGCCGATGCTCTCGACGGAGACGGCCCGGCTCATCGGATGCTGCCCATCAGACGTCGCTGATCAGACGTTCGGGATGGTGGAGAGCGTCTTGCGGGCCGCGATGAGACCGGTGATGATCTCCTTGCGCTTCGCGTCGACGTCGCCCTCGCCGTACTCGTACATGCCGCCGTTCGACTTGAAGCCGAGCTGGCCGGCGGCGATCTTGTCCTTGATGAACTGCGGGGTGTCGGTGCTGACGTCGAGGTCTTTGTTCAGGTAGCTCGAGACGGCCTGGTAGATGTCGAGGCCGGCCATGTCGAGCAGACGGGTGGGGCCGATCACCGAGAGCTTGTAGCCGATGCCCCACTTGACGCACGCGTCGAGGCCCTCGGGGGTGACGATCCCCTCTTCCAGCAGCGCCATGCACTCGCGCAGGATCGCGTAGAGCACGCGGTTCTCGACGAAGCCGGGGATCTCCTTCTCCAGCACGGGCACGTAGTTGAAGGCCTTGACGATCTCAGTGAGCTTGCCCACCAGAGCCTCGTCGGTGGCCTTGCCCGGGATGATCTCGATCATCGGGATGAGGTGCGGCGGGTTCGACCAGTGCATGCCGATCAGGCGGCCGGGCACGGTCATCGACTCGGCCATGGTGCTGATCGGGATGCCCGAGGTGTTGGTGGCGATGATCACGTCGTCGGCGATGCGCGACTCGAGGTCGGCGAGCACCTTCTGCTTGAGGGCGAGGATCTCGGGCACGGCCTCGATGATCAGCTCGGTACCTTCCAGAGCCGCGTCGAGGTCGGTGCCGAAGCTGACCGATCCGCCCGGAGCGGAGGGCGACTCGACCGCGGCGAGCACGTTCTGCACCATGCCGTAGGCGGTTTCGGCGCGGGCGATCGCGTCTTCGGAGATGTCGTACAGACGCACGGTGGAACCGGCGCGGGCGAGGACGGCGGCGATGCCGGGGCCCATGGTGCCCGATCCGATGACGGTGGCGATCGTGGGGAGACTGCTCATCTGGGTGCTCTCTTTCGCGGGTTGATACGGGTGGAGATCGGGGGGACGGTCAGGATGTGGGCGACGGATGCCGGATGGCCGGGTCACCCACGGTGGCTCAGACGCCCGGGGGCAGGCCGATCGGCGAGATGCCGATGCCGAAGGCGGTCTCGACGCGCTCGAGGCGGCGGTTGAAGAAGGTCCAGAAGTTGTGCTGGGCCTTCGGCGGGTAGATGCGGTCGAACTTCTCCTTGGTCTCCTCGGCATCGGGCTCGATCGGCACGAAGCCGGAGGCCTTGAGGTCGACCTGGAAGCGGGCCGCCTTCTCGAGGAAGATGCCCGTGAGCGTCACCTCGGCTACGGTGCTGCCGACGAAGGCGACTCCGTGGTTGGCCAGCAGCAGCGCCTGGGCGTCGCCCAGCGTCTTCGCCGCCGCGATGCCGAGCGGCATCGTGGTGATGATGTGGCTGGTCTCGGCGAAGCGCGGAACGCCCTCGTAGGCGAACCACACACCGTGGTTGTTGTAGGGCTTCAGCGACTCCTCCGAGGCGCCGAGCACCGTGGCGTAGTGCGCGTGCGAGTGGCCCACGAAGTTCACGTCGGGGCGGGCCTTCATGATCTCGGCGTGCAGCGGCCACTCGATGTGGCGGAGGCCGGTGCCCTCGAGCATGTTCCCGTCGAAGTCGATCAGGATGAAGTCGTCGCCCTCCACCTCGCTGAGCGCGAGGTTGCCGCGCTTCAGCCAGAGGCCGCGGCCGAAGGGGTCGCGGAACGAGAGGTGCCCCATCGACATGTCGCCGTGCCCCTCGAGCTCGAGGATGCGGTGCGCCCGCGCCACGTCGGCGAGGATGCTGGCGATGGACTGGTCTTCGTAGAACGGCGTGTGCGAGTAGGTCACGGATGCTCCTTCGGGCTCTGGATGTGTTTCGGCGGGGTGATGCGGCTGGTGCTCAGGACTGCGTGCCGGCGACGACTTCGTCGACCGTGATGCCGCCGACGCGGGCGTTCACCCGGCCGCCGGTGGCGACGGCCGCGATGATCACGATCTCGTCGGGGCGGGGCGCATCCGGAAGCGTCAGGGTGATCGCGTCGTAGTGCGACCGCACGTACACCTCATCTTTGTACGCGAGGGGGATGTCGATCTGCGCCCCCGCCGGAGCGACCTTGGTGGCCGACGAGATCCAGGCCTCGCCGCCGCCGACGGCCGCGCGCAGGGCGTTGCCGAACACGGTGGTGACGCAGGCCACGATGTGCTCCTGCTCGCCGTTCACGCCGGCGAGTCCGCCCTTGCCGTAGCTCTCGACCGGGCGGCCGCCCAGCAGGGCGACGGCACGACGGCCGAGCTCGGTGCCGAGGCTCTCGCTGGCGTCGGTGAGCGGCGAGAGGTCGTCGACCCACTGCCCCGCGAACGGGTTCTCGAACACCACGGCCACGGCCGCCTTGATCAGCGGCTGCTCGGGCGCGGGGCCGAGCTCGTGCACGGTCTCCTGCACGAAGGAGTGCCACGCGCGGACCTTGTAGATGGAGTCGATGGTGGATGCGGGGGCGATGCTCATGCTGCTACCTCGTGTCGGTGGGGGTCGGTGGGGTTGTAGAGGGCGGTCTCGACGCTCTCGCCCACGAACTGATTGCCCTTGGCCATCTCGCGGGTGTCGGCGTACCACTGAGAGCGGTCCTGCGCGCGGTCGGTGTAGGGGCGCTCGATGCGCTCCCACTCGGTGAGCGCATCCGGGAGCGAGTCGGTGCCACCGGAGGCCACGGCCTCCGTCGCGGCCACGGCCAGCGTCCAGGCGTTCTGCATCGCGGTGCCGGCGCCCTGCGCGAGGGCGGGGCACATGGCGTGCGCCGAGTCGCCGATCAGGGCGACGCGGCCCTGGGTCCAGTGCTCGAGCCGGGTGGTCTGGTAGCCGTAGTAGCGGCCCTGGATGCCCGCGGCATCCTGGAGCACCGGCGCCAGCTGCGGGAACACCGAGGTCCACAGCTCGAGGTCGATCGGCACGCGGGAGCCGTCGGCATCGGCGGAGGGCGACATCAGGGCGATGTACAGCTCTTCGTCGTTGGCCGGCGTGTAGAGCACGCGCAGCACGCGGGGCTCGAGGTTCCAGAAGTCGATCACGTTGTCCCACTCGGTGTCGGGCTCGAGCGCCTGCAGCTCGGCCTTGCGGCGGGGAACCAGGAAGCGCGTGATGCCGTCGCCCGAGCGCTGGCGCTTCAGCGGGATGCGGAGCGAGTCGCGCACGGCCGATCCGACGCCGTCGGCGCCGATCACGAGGTCGGCCTGCGCCTTCTCGCCGGAGGCCATCGTGATCTCGCCCTCGGGGGTCGCGGCCACTACCTCGGAGCCGGCCTGGATCTCGACCCCGGCCTCGCGCGCCGCGGTGAGCAGCGTCTGGTGCAGGTGCGGGCGGGTCATCGTGCGCCAGCGGATGCCGTCGAGCTCCTCCTGCGACTGGATGACGTTGTTCATCCGCGTCTCGTAGGCGGGCGGGGTCATCGAGCGCGCGTCGAGGTCGGGGGTGGCCCCGATCGCGTCGAGCACCTGCAGGCTGTTGTTCCAGAGCACGATGCCCGCACCCTCGGCACGCAGCTCGGGAGCGCGTTCGTGCAGGCGAACGCTCCAGCCCTTCTGCGCCAGGGCGGTGGCCGCGGTGAGTCCCGCGAAGCCCCCACCCGAGATCTCGGCGTGGCGTCGGCTATCGGTCATGTGCTGTTCCTGTCTGTTCTGTCGTTGCGGCTGTGTCGTCTGGGCTCGGTGAGGCCGGTGCGGATGCTCCGGCGGCGGCCTCGCTCAGAAATCCGTGGCGGCGCCGATCGTGATCACCGCGAGGCCGATCACCTGGGCGGTCGAGACCGCGACCTCTTTGCCCGGGGTTCCCGCGAACTCCTCGGCGCCGGTGGGGGTGTGGTAGCGCCAGCCGTCCGGATGCCCGACGCCCACGCTCGCAGCCCTCGTCACCTGGGTCACGTTGCCGAAGTCGGTGGCGAACCCGAGCGCGGGCGGCTCGGCCACGAAGTCGCGGCCGGCCAGAGCGAAGGCCTCGGCGACCAGGGCGGTGACGCCCGCATCCGGTCGCACCGCGTCGATGACACCCGAGGTGGTCCAGGTGGCCTCGCCGACGGTGTCGTGCAGGTCGGCGATGCGAGCTTCGAGCTCCTCGGCGGTGTGCGCGAACACCAGGAAGCTCGCCTCGAAGGTCATGCCGGCCGACTCCTCCACGTCGCCGTCGACGGTGACCGACTCGATGATGAGGGTGGCGGGGTCGAAGCGCTCGGCGACCTTCGACACGTTGGCCATCGCCACCAGCGGGGTGCATACGACGTCGCGGCGCAGGGTACGGATGCCGACGACGTGGGCGGTCTCGCGGCGCATCAGCAGCGAGGCGGGCCAGACGGTGTCGATGAACTCCGGATGCGGGTAGAGGGCCACGTCGATGTCGTCCCACACCCCGGCCGCGGCGGTGCGGGCCTTGCCGCTGCCGAGCTCTCGGGTGAGCGGCGAGTGGATCTCGTCGGCCGGGCAGCCCACGATCACCACGGAACCGGTGAGCTGCTCGCGCACGGCGGCGAGGGCGAGGGCCGCGCCGATCACGCCGCCAGCCTGGGGGCCGTGGCCGCAGGAGTGCACCGGGTTCACGCGTCCGTCGTCGTCGATGGAGGCGGGTGCGTCGTAGACGGCGATGACGCCGACCGTCGTGCCGGGTGCGGCGAACTCGAGCTCGGCGCGGAAGGCCGTGTCCATGCCGGCGACGCCCTCGGTGACGGTGTAGCCGGCGGAGCGCAGCTGCGCGACGAGGTGGGCCGCGGTCTCGGTCTCCTGGTGGGCGAGCTCCGGATGCTCGTTCACGAAATCGACGATCGCCTCGATCGAGGGCGTGGCGGCGGCGATCGCATCCTGGAACGCCGTCACCGTGCTCTGGCTTGTCATCTCATGCCCCTCGTCGCCGAATAATTCTTAGTATGTAGATCGGAATGTCATCATATGACGCAACGATCTGAATTATTCACGAGACGCCGAGATGTAACAAGGCCTTAACACAAGCGATCCCGGTGCGGGATGCACCGGGATCGCTGCGGTCTAATCGGAACTCCGGGCGACCGGTGCGTCCACCCGGGCGAGCAGGGCCTCCTGCCAGCCGCCGGGGGTCACCGCGCGGGAGCGGACGGGCGCGAGGGCGGGGGGAGGTTCGGGCGCGGACGGGACGGTGATGCCGTCGTCGGCGAGCGCGTCGCGCACGATGCGGCGCGGGTCGTACTGGCGAGGGTCGAGCTTCTTCCAGTCGGTCTCGTGGAACTCCGGGCCGAGCTCCTCGGCCACCCGGGCCTTGGCGGTGTCGGCCATCCCGCGCACCGTGCGCACCAGGACCCCCAACTTCCGGGCGTAGACCGGTAGCTGACGCGGGCCGATGAGGAACGCCGCGAGCAGGCCGATCAGCAGCAGCTTCTCGAACGTGAGCCCGAACATCCGTCTACTCCCGGGTGGCCGCGGCCGGCGGCTCGCCGACCTCGTCCTTCAGGATGCGGGCCGACTGGCCGAGGCTCTTCGCGAGCGTCGGCAGCTTCGCCGCGCCGAAGAACAGCAGCACGACGGCGAGCAGGATGAGCGCGTGCCATCCGGTGAGGTTCTGCAGCAGTCCCATGGTGTGTCCTTACTGGCCGGGCGCGCCGGCGGGCGGGGTTCCGCCGCCGCCGGGGCCGCCCGCTCCCCCGCCGCCCGAGGGTGCGGCACCGGCGGTCGGCGTCGTGCTCGTGTCGACCCGCACGGTGAGCGAGACCGCGTAGCCCGCTGTCGCGTCTCCCGTCACGGTCGCGAGCTGCAGGGCTCCCCCGTCGTCACCGAACACGTTGTCGGAGTCGAGGCTCACCTGCGCGAGGTTGGCGCTGGATCCCTCGTACTCGGAGAGCTGGTACACCGCGTCGCAGACGGCCTGCGGCAGGGCCACCTGCGAGGTCGCGATCGCGTTCGCGGAGTCTGCGATGTCGTTCACCGAGGGATACACCTCGAAGTGGATGTGCGGCCAGCGGCCGCTGTAGCAGGCCGGGAAGATCGACGTGTACGACACCGTTCCGGTGCTGTCGGCGACCTGCACACCGCGCAGATAGGTCTCGTTCTCGATACCCTCCGAGTACATGGAGTAGTCGCCGTGAGCGTCGCAGTGCCAGACGTAGACGGCGACGTCCTGGAACGGCGCATCGCCGTTCGCCATGTCGAGGATGGTGAGCGAGAGCGCCATCGGCACGCCGGCCGCGGTGGTGCCGCCGCCGATGCTCGAGCGGATGTCGCTGCGCACCACACCCGACTCCTCGAGCACGTCGGCGCCGTTGGAGCCGTCGCCCGGATAGGGGCCGGCGGTCTCGTCGGGGATCTCGCCCGCCGGCAGCCCCGAGGCACTGCCCGTCGTGGCTCCGGATGTCGCGGTGGCGGTCGATCCGGAGGCGCTGCTGCCACTCGTGCCGGTGGTGCAGGCGGCGAGGGCCACCGCTCCCAGGCCGAAGCCGACGGCGCTCAGCACGGTCCGGCGGCTCACCAGCGTGCGGATGTCGAAGGCGACACCCTGGTCGACCACCTCCTCGTCGACCCGGGTGAGGAGCCGGCCCTCGTAGGCCGGGCCCTCGGGGGTGGATTCGGGTTCGGGGATCCTGCTCATGTCGTCCTCGCTGGTTCGTCGGCCGGTGCCGGATGCGCCGGTGGGATGGTCGTTGTGCATCCAGTGTTCGTGACCCGGCCAAGGGCCTCCTATGGTCGGGCTATGCGAAACCTATGAATGGAAGGACCCGCCCATCCGCACCGCGAGGAGTCCGGAGTAGCGTTGTTCTCATGGCACGCAGCTGGATCGCACGGGAGTACGGAGACCTCGACGTGTTCGAGGAGATCGAGACCGAGGTGCCGGCCCCCGGGCCGGGCGAGGTGACCGTCGAGGTGAAAGCGGCGGGCATGAACCCGGCCGACTTCAAGCACGTGGCTCGTGGCGGCGACCCGAGCGACCTGCCGGTCCGGGTCGGGTACGAAGTTGCGGGGGTCATCGCGGCCATCGGCCCCGACACCGTGATCGCCTCGGGCGGCGGCGCCGTCGGCGACGAGGTGCTGGCCTTCCGGGTGAGGGGTGGGTACTCCAGCGCACTGACCCTTCCCGCCTCGGACGTGTTCGCGAAGCCCGCGGGCGTGTCGTTCGAGGAGGCCGCGGGACTGCTGCTGGCCGGCACGACCGCCGCCGAGATGCTGCACGTCACCGGCGTGAAGCCGGGCGACACCGTGCTCGTGCACGGGGCATCCGGAGCGGTCGGAATCAGCCTGCTGCAGCAGGCCGCCCTGATCGGCGGCGTGCGGGTGATCGGCACGGCGAGCGAGGCGAGCTTCGACGTGGTGCGGCGCTTCGGCGGCGACCCCGTGGCCTACGGCGAAGGGCTCGAGCAGCGACTGCGGTCGAAGGCGCCCGAGGGCGTCGACGCGGCGCTGGACTGCGTGGGCACCGACGAGGCCGTCGACACCTCACTCGCCCTCGTGACCGATCGTCGGCGCATCGTCACGATCGCGGCCATGGGCCGGGCGGAGGCCGACGGCATCATCGCGATCGGCGGCGGCATGCCCGCGAGCGCCGCCTTCCGCGACGAGGTACGCCCGCGTCTGATCGCGGCGGCGGGGCGCGGCGAGCTCGTGGTGCCGATCGCGCGCACCTACCCCCTCGACGAGGCGCGCGCCGCCCTGGAGGAGCTGAAGTCGCAGCATCCGGGCGGAAAGCTCATCCTCATCCCGTGACCCGCCCGTCGCGCACCGCACCCGCCACTTCGCAGAAGTCGCCGCAATCCGCCGCGACTTGGCACAAGTTGTGGCAAGTCGCGGTGACGAGCGGCGACTTGCGCCAAGTGGCGGTGAGGAGCGGCGACTTGCGCCAAGTGGCGGTGAGTCAGGCGAGGCCGGACGTGATGACCACGCGGGTGACCTCCGGGTCTTTCAGCGCCTCGTAGCCCTCGTTCACGCCGTCGAGGGCGATCTCACGTGACATCAGGTCGTCGAGGTCGAAGCGGCCCTGCAGGTAGAGGTCGGCGTAGAGCGGGATGTCGCGCTTGGGCGTGGTCGATCCCATGTACACACCCTGGATGCGCTTCTGCGTTCCGATCAGCCCGATCGTGAGCAGCGGCACCGTCGCCGCCGGGTCGAGGATGCCGATCAGGTAGAGGCCGCCGCCCGGCCTGATCATCTCCAGCCCCGAGGCGGTGACCGCGGGGATGCCCACGAAGTCGAACGCGGCATCCGCGCCCCGGCCGGTGATGGCCAGCACCTCGGCCACGGCATCCGTCGACGTGGAGTTGACGGTGTGGGTGGCGCCGAAGCGCTTCGCCTTCTCGAGCTTGTCGTCGGCCACGTCGACCGCGATGATCGTCGTCGCGCCCGCCACGACGGCGCCGTTGATGGCGTTCAGCCCCACGCCGCCCGCGCCGATGATGACGACCGCGTCGCCGGCCTGGGTGTTCGAGGTGTTGATGACGGCTCCGGCTCCCGTCACCACGCCGCAGCCGAGCAGGGCGGCCTGCGGGAACGGGATGCGCTCGCTCACCTTCACCAGCTGGTTCTCGTGGATGAGGGCCTGCTGCGCGAATCCGCCGAGACCGAAGACCTGCTCGATCTTCTCGCCGGTGACGCCAGCGCCGTCGCCAGTGCCGTCTCCGTCTCCGGCCGCCGTGACGCGGGGCGCGTCGCCCTCGTGACGCAGCGTCTCCTCGGGGTGCTCGCACTGGAAGGTGCGGCCGGTCAGACAGGCCTCGCACTTCCCGCAGGACTGCACGAGGCACCCGACCACGTGGTCGCCCACGGCGAACTCGGTGACACCGGGGCCGACCGCGGCGACGACGCCGGAGACCTCGTGGCCGAGCAGCATCGGCAGCGGGGAGCCGAGATCGTTGCGGGAGTAGGTGAGATCGGTGTGGCAGAGGCCCGACGCCTTCACGTCGATCAGCACCTCGCGGCCGATCGGCTCGGCCAGCTCGATGTCTTCGGTGACGAAGCCTGCGCCGAGTTCGCGCACGATGGCGGCTTTCATGGGTGTTCCTTTCTTCGGGTCGGTTCAGCGCGTGCGGCTGAACCACGAGGGCAGGAGCCTCAGCAGGTGCTCGACCAGTTGGGGCTCGGTGAGATCGACCTCCTCGGCGATCCAGGCATCCAGCAGGCCGTAGGCGGCGCCGGCGACGTACCGAGCGGTGGCGACCGGGTCAAGGCCGTCGGGGAACGCCGGATGCTCGGCCAGTTCGCGCTCGATCACGGCGGCCATCGCGCGCACATCGGCCAAGTAGCTCTGCTTGGACACCGGCAGCGCGCTGACGGCGGCATACAGGCCCCGGTTCTCGGCGAAGTGCGCCACCAGGCGATCCTGGGAGGCTTTGAGGGCATCGGCGCCCGTGCGCAGCACCTCGCCGTCGTAGAGTTCGGCGATCACCCGGAAGGCGTCGCGCCGCAGGCTGTTCGCGAGGTCGTCGAGGCCGGCGTAGTGCGCGTAGAAGCTGGCGCGGCTAATACCCGCGGCCCGGGCGATGGCCGCCGCCGAGAGCTCCTCGCCCGCCTCCGACAGCGCACGGACGGCCTCGAGGATGCCCGAGCGTGTGCGCGCGACCCGCGGGTCGTCCGACCCCTCCAGAGAGCTGCGGATGGCCTGGTTCGCGTTCTGCTGCTGCGCCGTCACGCGCCGATCCTACGCCTGATTCTGGACAGGTGTCCAGAACAGGTCGGACGAGCGTCCTCTTACTCGGCGGAGCGGTGCAGTTCGACGAGGTCGGCCCCGTCGCGGTCGCGAGCGGTGAGCACGTCGCCCGACAGCTGACCCGAGGTGAGGGTGCCGAACGAGAGGGTGACACCGGAGCAGGCCTTCTGCGTCATCAGCCCCATCGTGAACTCGATCGTGTCGCCGTCGACGGCGGCGGTGCCCGTGACCTTGTTGCAGCCGTCACTGCCGGTGACCGCGCCGGCGTCGTCGATCCGGAGCCAGGCCGTGTCGGGATCCGCTGCGCGCCAGGTGCCGACCGCCGCCGGATCCACGGCTGCGCTCGCGCCCGTGCTGCCGCCGTCGTCGCCGCCCTCCCCGGGCCCGCCGGCCTGTCCCGAGGCGCATCCGGCCAGGCCCACCAGGGCGATCGACAGGGCGAGGAAGGGGACGAGACGGCGAGAAGACATGCCTCCATCCGACCAGTCCGGGCCGGAACAATCAACAAGATGAGAAGTTCCTTTGACTTCACCCTGTGTTTATCGACAAGAGTTGACTACCCTAGGACGAGGGGGCGGACATCAACGGGAGACCGGTATGTCTGAACAACCCCCGTTCTCCAATACAGAACCAGAGGGTATCCATCGATGACGTTGAAAAAGAGGCTCGCGTATCTCGCGGTCGGAACACTTGCAGTAGCCGGCATGACCGGTGCATTCGGAACCGCGGCCTTCGCTGCGGATGACGCCGAACTCCCCACCAGCGGACCGGCTTTCGACGCTCTGGCGCAGTCGCTCCTGACGGTCGACGGAGACATCCAGGCCGTCGCGACCGACGGTGCCGGCAACGTGGTCGTCTACACCACGGCCGACAGCGCCTCCCTCGGTGGCGAGTCGCGCCTGCTGCTCGGCTCGGCCGGCAACACCGTGATCAAGACGCTGTCGGGCCCGATCGAGGCCTATGCCGCCGACGAGGTCGTCGGCGGCGCCGGATACGCGGCGTACGAGAACGTCGGAGACCAGCAGGTCGGGCTCTGCTCGGTCGGCTTCTCCGGCTTCACCCCCGAGGGCGACCCCGCGGTCATCTCGGCGGGTCACTGCACCCTGAACGAGGAGACCGGCGCCCGTCTCGGCCTGAGCGCACTGACCGTGCCCTCCGACGACACGGCCGGCGGCGGCACGCAGCCGAGCCTGCTCGCCGAGCTCGGCGAGGTGGGCTTCAGCCAGTTCGGCGGCCCCGGCGACTCCGCCGGCACCGACGGCGACCTGAACTCGGTCGACATCTCCACCTGGGACGTCACGAACGACGACCTCACCCTGCTCCCCGAGGTCACGAACTGGTCGGCCGCGGCCATCGCCAGCGACGACCTCGCCTCCTCCACCGTGCCCGTGCGCTCGGTCGGCGAGGCCTCGATGGGCGCGACCATCTCCAAGAGCGGCCGCACCACGGGCTTCAGCACCGGTACGATCCAGGCCGTCAAGGGCTGGGCGAACGTCAGCGGCCACCAGGTCTACGGCTTCGGCGCGACCATGCTGTCCAAGCCCGGTGACTCCGGCGGATCGATCATCCAGGGCGACACCGCCATCGGCGTCGTCTCGGGCGGAAGCGAAGCGGACTCGTTCGTCTGGGGCGCCGACCTGCAGGCCGGCCTCGCGCTGACCGGCGGCTACACCGTCGCCGTCAAGATCGACGCACCGCAGGTCACCTTCCCGGGTGACGGCGGCGACATCTACGCCGGCGGCTTCATCACCGGCACCGGCCCCGCCGGTACGACCCTCGAGGTCGACCCGTCCACGGGCGACTCCTTCACGGTGGCCATCGACGGCAGCGGCAACTGGTCGTTCCCGGCTCCCGCCACCGCCGGCGCGATCTCCTACTCGATCGCCGCCACGCAGGGCTTCTCCTCCTCCCCCGCCACGACGTTCGACGTCGACGTGCTCCCGGCTCCGCTCGCGGCTCCGGTGTTCACCTCGCCGTTCGACGGCCAGTCGGTCGAGACCTCGCTCAGCTTCCTGCGCGGCACCGGCACCCCCGGCGCCACGGTCACGCTGACCGGTGACGTCGAAGACACCGCCACAGTCGGCTCCGACGGCACCTGGAGTGTCGACGTGAAGCTCGGCTACGGCAAGTACACCGTCTCGGCCACTCAGTCCGCCGAGGGCTCGAGCACCTCGCCGGCCGCCTCGCTGTCGTTCCAGGTCGCTCCGGTCGCCCCGGCGATCACCGACCCGAAGAGCGGCACCGGATACGACCAGGGCGCAGGCCCCCAGTCGGTCTCCGGCACCGGTATCGACGGCGCGACGGTCACCCTCTGGGTGAACGGCACCATCGTCGGCACCGACACCGTCACCGACGGCACCTGGAGCATCGCCCTGGGCGGTCAGCTCGCAGCCGGCACGGTCACCATCACGGCGACCCAGTCGATCGAGGGTGTGGCCAGCGCCGGCACCACGTCGACGGTCACCATCACCGCCGTGAACGGCGGCGGCGGTAACGGCGGCGGCAGCGTTCCGGCGGGCAACCCCGGAACGGGCCTCGCCAACACCGGTGGCACCGTGGCTCCGCTGCTCGGCGGCGGGCTGGCCCTGCTGCTCGCAGCCGGTGGAGCACTGCTGATCGCGCGTCGCACGAACGTGGCACGTCGCAACAGCTGATGACGACGATCCGCTGATCGGCTGATCTGAGAATCGACCGATCGGCTGATCGAGGGCGGTACGGCTTCGGCCGTGCCGCCCTTTCGTCTGTCCGGGCACCGGATCCGAGCCGGTCGTCGCCGACCTGGCTAGGGTCAGGAGCATGACCGACACCCCCGACGCCCCCGGAATCCCCGACGCGGAGTCCCTCTCCCCCACCACGCGCTCGATCGCCGTGCTCGGCGCCGGCGGCGACCTCACCGAGCGGCTGCTGCTGCCGGGGCTCGGGCGGGTGCTCGACGTCTCGCGCGGCATCCGGCTGCAGGTCATCGGTGCCGCGCGCACCCCGCAGAGCGACGAGGAGTGGCGGGGTCTGGTGCGCCGCAGCCTCGAGGCGGCGGAGGTCTCGCCGCACACGGTCGACGCCCTGGTCGCCGAGGCGCGGTTCGTGCCGACGGATGCCTCCGACCCCGAGCAGCTCGCCGCCCTGCTGGCCGCCTGCGAGCATCCGCCGATCCTCTACGTCGCCCTGCCGCCGGCCATGGGGCGCACGGTCGCCGAGTCGCTGGCCGCGATCGAGCTGCCCGACGACCTCGTGGTGGCCATCGAGAAGCCGTTCGGCTCCGACCTCGCCGACGCCCAAGAGCTCAACGCGGCCCTCGCCGCCGTCATCCCCGAAGACCGGTTGTGGCGCGTCGACCACTTCCTCGGCAACGCGACCGTGCTCGGGATGCTCGGCCTCCGCTTCGGCAACCGCCTGATGGAGGCCGGCTGGAGCGCCGAGCACATCGACAAGGTCGAGATCGTCTACGACGAGGAGCTCGGCATCGAAGGCCGCGCCACCTTCTACGACCAGACCGGCGCCCTGCGCGACATGCTGCAGAGCCACCTGCTGATGGTGCTCGCCCTCACCGCGATGGAGCGGCCGGACGCCGTCACGCCCGACGAGGTGCACGATCGGATGGCCGAGGTGCTCGGTGCCGTGCGGGTCTGGCGCGACGACCCCTCCGGCGCCCGCCGCGCCCGCTATACCGAGGGCCGGATCGGGGGCGAGGGCCGGGCCGACGGCCGCTTCTTCCCCTCCTATGTCGACGAGCCGGACGTCGACGCCGATCGCCGCACCGAGACCCTCGCGCAGCTCCTGCTGCAGGTCGACACCCCGCGCTGGCAGGGCGTGCCGTTCGTGCTGCGTTCGGGCAAGGCGATCGGCCATCCGCGCACCGAGGTGGCGGTCCATTTCAAGGCCTCGTCGGCGCCGGCCGGGCTGCGTGCCGCGGGCGGAGCATCCCAGGACTCGGAGACGGTGCTGCGGATGTCGCTGGAGGGCAGCGACGTCGACCTCGACCTGTTCGTGAACAGCGCCGACGACGCCGGAGGCCTCGAGCGAGTGGCCCTCGAGGCGCACCCGGGAGAGGCGAACCTCGGCGCCTACGCCCAGGTGCTGGCCGGCATCCTGCAGGACGACACGCTGCTCTCGGTTCCCGGCGCGGTGGCCGAGCAGTGCTGGCGCATCGTGACACCCGTGCTCACCGCCTGGGCCGAGGATGCGACGCCCCTGGAAGAGTACGCGGCCGGCTCGGCGGGCCCCGAGGGCTGGTGAGGCAGCGCGCGACCCGCAGCGCTTTCCGTGAGCGCGTCCCCTCGGTGCTTACCCTCGGTGCTTACTCTCGGCGCCGGCCCTCGGCGATGAACGCGAGCCGCCGCAGCGTCTCGATGTTGCGCAGATGGAGCGGCACGTCCAGCAGCGGCCCCGGAACCAGGGCTCCCGGCCCCTTCACCGCCTTCTCGCGGATCCGTACGACGCAGCCGTCGCGGTGCGGGCGCACGTCGAGCGTGACCTGCGCCTCGCCGATCGGCCCGCCGGCGGGACGGATCACCATCCGGCGCGGCGGGTCCCACTCCGTCACCGTGGTCTGATCGTCGATCAACGCCGGCCACACGCCGAAGGAGTGGTGCAGGCGGCTGCCCACGGAAGGCCAGGCGTCTTCGACCTCGCGCATCCGGGAGGCCCCGACCACCCACACCGGGAACAGCCAGCCGTCGGCGAGCACCTCGAACAGCTCCTCGGGCGAACAGGCGATGCGACGCGTGTTGGTGGACATGAGACCTCCGTTCAGGATGCGGCGAGGGTCAGCCTACCGGCGACGGTCAGGGCGCCAGCGAGGGCGGGATGGTGATGCCGAACTCCTTCGCCAGCGCACGCCGGGCCGCGTACCAGCCCGCGAGCCCGTGCACGCCGGGGCCGGGAGGCGTCGACGACGAGCAGAGGTAGACGCCCTCGGCGGGCGTGGCCCACGGGTTCAGCGAGAGCGTCGGCCGGCGGATCAGCTGCCCGAAGGTCGCCGCCCCGCCCGCGATGTCGCCTCCGACGTAGTTCGGGTTGTGGTTCTCGAGGTCGATGGCCGTGCGCGAGCTGGAGGCGAGCACGAGGTCGCGGAAGCCCGGTGCGAACCGCTCGATCTGCCGGGTGATGGCCTCGGTGCGATCCAGCGGCGAATCGGCTGGCACGTGCGTGTAGGCCCAGAGCACGTGCTGCCCCTCGGGCGCGCGCGACGGGTCGAAGCCCGAGGGCTGCGAGACGAGCACGTAGGGGTCGTGCGGATGCCGGCCCGCCGCGACGTCGGCCTCCGAGGCGGCGATCGCCTCCCGGGTCCCCCCGACGTGCACGGTGCCCGCCTGCGCGAGCGCCGGATCCGACCAGGGCACCGGCCCGCTCAGGGCGTAGTCGACCTTCGCCACCGCGTTGCCGAAGCGGAACCGCCGCAGCGCTGCCAGGTAGCGCGCCGGCAGCCGGTCGGCGGCCAGCCGGGCGAGTCCGGCCGCCGAGGTGTCCAGCAGCACGGCGCGCGGCGAGCCCAGCTCCCGCAGCGACGCCACCGGCGACTCCGTGAGGATCTCGCCGCCGTGCGCCAGGAGGTCGTCGGCCAGCGCCTCGACGATGGCCTGGCTGCCGCCGCGCGGGATGGCCCAGCCCCGGCTGTGCGCGTAGGTGCCGAGCGACAGGGCGGCGCCCGCCGTTCCGAGGCTCGGCATCGGCTGGATCGAGTGCGCCGCCACCCCGCTCAGCAGGGCGGGGGCCCGCACGCCCCGGAACCGCAGGTTCCACAGCGGCGAGCCCTGTTCGAGGCTGCGCAGCCCGAAGCGCGCCGCGGTGATCGGGTGGGCCGGCAGCCGTAGCAGCGTCGACCCGGTGAACTGCGCCACCTCGTCGGCGTGCTCGGCCAGCGGGCCCATCAGGCTCCGCCAGGCCGCGCCGTCGACGCCGAGGTCTTCGACCGTGCGATCGAGGTCGCGATAGGCCACGGCAGCCGGTTCCGTGTCGAGCGGGTGCCCGTAGGAGGCCTCCGGCACGATCAGCTCGATGCGCTCCGCCAGCCCGAAGCGGCGGAAGAACCCCGAAGCCAGGGCGAGCGGGTGCACGGCCGAGCACACGTCGTGCCGGAACCCCGGCAGCGTGGTCTCGGCCGTGCGCGAACCGCCACCGATCGTGGCCTGGCCCTCGTGCACGCGCACCGACAGCCCGGCGCGCGCCATCGTGACGGCGGCTGCGAGACCGTTGGGTCCCGAGCCGACGACGACGACGTCGGGGTCGGTCATCCGGCCTCCGCGGCGGAGCGCAGCAGGGTGAACGATCCGTCGCGCACGATCAGCGTGCTGACCTCGCCCTCCACCTGCTGACCGGGGTCGCTGGAGGCGGCCAGCCGCCACTCGGCGCCGGGCGCATCCGGAACCTGGAATTCGACGCCGTTCTCGGCCGCGTTCAAGAGCAGCGCGAAGGAGTCGGCGCCCGGATGCTCGAACACGAACACGACGGAGCGCGCGTCGGGGTTGTCCCAGTCCTCGTCGGAGAACTCCTCGCCGTCGGAGCGGAGCGAGCGCACGGTGTCCTGCGGGTCGTCCGACGACGGCGCCTGGCGGAACCAGGCCGGGTGCAGCGCCGGGTTCTCGCGGCGCAGCGCGATCAGGTCGCGGGTGAAGGCGAGCAGCTCCTGGTCGGCGTTCGCCCAGTCGAACCACGAGATCTCGTCGTCCTGGCAGTAGGCGTTGTTGTTGCCGCCCTGGGTGCGGCCGAGTTCGTCGCCGCCGAGCAGCATCGGCACGCCGGCCGAGAGCAGCAGCGAGGCGAGCAGGTTGCGGCGCTTGCGGTCGCGGCGCTCGTTCACGGCCTCGTCGTCGGTGGGGCCCTCGGCGCCGCCGTTCGAGGACTTGTTGTCGCTCTCGCCGTCGTTGTTGTCCTCGCCGTTGGCCGCGTTGTGCTTGTCGTTGTACGAGGTGAGGTCGTGCAGGGTGAAGCCGTCGTGCGCGGTGATGAAGTTCACGCTCGACAGCGGCGAGCGCCGTGAGGCCTCGTAGACGTCGGGCGAGCCCAGGATGCGCTGCGCGAGGGTGCCGAGCACGGCATCCGTGCCGTTCCAGAAGTCGCGCACGTCGTCGCGGAACTTGCCGTTCCACTCCGACCAGTCGGCCGGGAAGCCGCCGACCTGGTAGCCCGCGGTGTCCCACGGCTCGGCGATCATCTTCACCGGCGCGAGCACCGGGTCCTGCTGGATGAGGGTGAGGAACGCGCTGTGCAGCTCGGCGTCGCCGCCCTGCCGGGTGAGGGTGGTGGCCAGGTCGAAGCGGAAGCCGTCGACGTGCATCTCGGTGACCCAGTAGCGCAGCGAGTCCATGATCAGCCCGAGGGCGGCCGGATGCCCGACGTTGAGGCTGTTGCCGGTGCCTGTGGTGTCGAAGTAGTTGCCCTCGTCGCCCTCCACCAGGCGGTAGTAGGCGGCGTTGTCGATGCCCTTGAAGCTCAGCGTCGGGCCCATGTGGTTGCCCTCGGCGGTGTGGTTGTAGACCACGTCGAGGATGACCTCCAGGCCGGCCTCGTGCAGCGCCTTGACCATCTGCTTGAATTCGGCGACCTGCCCGCCAGGGCCGGCCGCGGCGCCCGCGTCGCTCACGTACTCGTTGTGCGGGGCGAAGAAGCCGATCGAGTTGTAGCCCCAGTAGTTGCGCAGGCCCTTCTCCTCGAGGTGGCTGTCCTGCACGAACTGCTGCACCGGCAGCAGCTCGACCGCGGTGACGCCGAGGTCGGTGAGGTGCTTGATCGCCGAGGGATGCGCGAGGCCCGCGTAGGTGCCCCGGATCTCCTCCGGGATCTCGGGGTGCAGCTTGGTGAAGCCCTTGACGTGGGTCTCGTAGACGACCGACTCGCTGAGCAGGGTGCGCGGCGCGCGGTCGTCTCCCCAGTCGAAGCCCGGGTCGGTGATGATGCAGCGGGGCGTGGCCGGCGCCGAGTCGGTGTCGTCGCGCTGCTCGGGGTCGTTCATGTCGTGGCCGAAGACGGCCTGGCCCCAGTCGTAGCCACCGTCGATCGCGGTGGCGTGCGGGTCGAGCAGCAGCTTGTTCACGTTGTGCCGGAGACCGGCGGCGGGGTTCCACGGGCCGTCGACGCGGATGCCGTAGCGGGTGCCGATGCCGGCTCCGTCGACGAAGCCGTGGAAGACGTGCCCGGTGCGCTCGGGCAGGCGGATGCGGGTCTCCTCGCCGTTCTCGTCGAAGGTGCAGACGTACACGTGGTCGGCGGTCTCGGAGTAGAGGGCGAAGTTCCAGCGGCCGTCGCCGGTGTCGTCGGCACCGTCGTGCACCGTCGAGAAGCCGAGCGGGTAGGGAAGGGAACGGGCAGCAGCCATGAGAGGAAGTCCTGTCAGTGGGAGTCGGGTATCGACTCTCATCAAGCCATGATTCGACGGAATTGAGACCCCCTGTTTTTCCTCGAGAGGGAGCTGTATCCGCCTCTCAGGGTACCCACGGGAATAACTTCCCGTCGATGGCGTTGAACTTGAGCGTAAGGCACTCAAGTTTCATGAACCAGGAGGTTTCGTGCCCGAGAACTTCGGCCCCGAGGGGCCCACGCAAGACGGCAGCGGCAACAACAGCTCGTTCGACGAGTTCCTCGCGCGCTACCTCGAAGGCGAGCGCGCGGCCCGCGCCGGCCGCTCGATCGACCTCAGCAAGCTGATCAGCCGCCGCACCCAGGAGCTGCTCGCCGAAGCCGGCCAGTACGCGATCGGCCACGGCCACCGCGAGCTCGACGCCCTGCACATCCTGCGCACCATCGCACCCGTGCAGCCCGCGTCCGACGCCATCCGCGGGGTCGGCGCCGACCCGCGCGCGATCGTGCGGGCCGCCGAGTCGCGGCTCCCCGCCGCGAGCAGCGACCCCGTCACCGCCCCGGCGCTCACCCAGAGCGCCCAGCGCGCCCTGTTCCACGCCTACCAGGTGGCCCGCGCCTCGGGCTCGACCTACATCGACCCCGAGCACCTCTTCTTCGCGCTCGTGATCAACCAGGACTCCCCCGCCGGCCAGGTGCTGGCACAGGCCGGCGTGACCCCGGATGCGCTGCAGGAGGGCATGCGCCAGAACATCGGCGCCGCGGCCGGCGCTGCGGGTGACCCCGCTTCGGCGATGGGCGACGACACCGCCGACGCGGCATCCGAGACCCCGACGCTCGACAAGTTCGGCACCGACCTCACCGCGCTCGCCCGCGAAGGCTCGCTCGACCCGGTGGTCGGCCGGCTCGACGAGATCGAGCAGACCGTCGAGATCCTGTCCCGCCGCACCAAGAACAACCCGGTGCTGGTGGGCGAGGCCGGCGTCGGCAAGACCGCGATCGTCGACGGCATCGCCCAGGCGATCGTCGACGGCACCGTGCCCGAGCAGCTGCGCGACAAGCGCGTGGTGGCCATCGACCTGCCCGCGATGCTCGCCGGAACCCGCTTCCGCGGCGACTTCGAGGAGCGCCTCACCACGCTGATGGACGAGATCTCGGCGCACAAGAACGAGATCATCGTGTTCATCGACGAGATCCACACGGTCGTCGGCGCGGGCGGTTCCGGCGAGAACAGCATGGACGCCGGCAACATCCTGAAGCCCCGGCTGGCCCGCGGCGACCTGCATCTGCTGGGCGCCACCACGCTCAAGGAGTACCGCGGCATCGAGAAGGACCCGGCGCTCGAGCGCCGTTTCTCGCCCGTGACCGTGGGCGAGCCGTCGATCCCGGATGCCGTGCAGATCCTGCACGGGCTCCGCTCGGCGTACGAGGAGCACCACGGCGTGAGCTACACGGATGCGGCCCTCGCCAGCGCCGTCGAGCTCTCGGCCCGCTACGTGAGCGACCGCTTCCTGCCCGACAAGGCGATCGACCTGATCGACCAGGCCGGCGCGCGACTGCGGCTCTCGCTCGGCAAGCTGCCCGAGGTGGTCGACATCTCGGCGCTGCAGGCCGATCTGGCCGCCCTGGAGGGCGCGAAGAACGCCGCTGTCTCGGCCGAGCACTACGAGGAGGCCTCGCGCATCCGCGACGAGATCGAACAGATCCAGCAGCAGCTGGCCGAGGCGGTCTCGCTGCCGGGCCGGGTGGCCGCCGAGCGCGCCGCCGGCGGGATCGACGCCGCCGCCGTGGTGGACGAGACCGAGATCGCCGCGGTGATCTCGCGGGCCACGGGCATCCCGGTGTCCCGCCTGGGTGACGTCGACCGCGAGCGCCTGGCCGCCCTGGAGGGCGAGCTGCACGAGCGCGTGATCGGGCAGGACGACGCCGTGACCGTGGTGGCCAAGGCCGTGCGCCGCAACCGCACCGGCATGGGCGACGCGAACCGGCCGATCGGCTCGTTCCTCTTCCTCGGCCCCACCGGCGTGGGCAAGACCGAGCTGGCCAAGTCGCTGGCGGGATCGCTGTTCGGCGACGAGTCGGCGATGCTGCGCTTCGACATGTCGGAGTTCGGCGAGCGCCACACGGTCTCCCGCCTGGTCGGGAGCCCTCCCGGTTACGTCGGCTACGACGAGGCGGGCCAGCTGACCGAGCGCATGCGCCGCAACCCGTACTCGGTGGTGCTGTTCGACGAGATCGAGAAGGCCCACCCGGACGTGTTCAACCTGCTCCTGCAGGTGCTCGACGACGGGCGACTGACCGACGGCCAGGGCCGCACGGTCGACTTCCGCAACACGGTGGTCATCATGACCTCGAACCTCGGATCGGAGTTCCTGGCCTCGCGCAGCGGTGCCATGGGCTTCGTGGCAGCCTCGGCGGACGGCTCCGCCGGCAACGGCTTCGGCTCGGACAAGGCGCTGCGCGACCGCGTGATGGGCAAGCTGCGCGAGGCGATGCGGCCGGAGTTCCTCAACCGGATCGACGAGATCGTGCTGTTCCGCAAGCTGGAGAAGGCGCAGCTGCGCCAGATCGTGTCGCTGCTGCTCGGCGCCACCCGCGCCCGGCTGGCCGCGCACGAGATCGGGCTGACGGTGACGGAGGCCGCGATCGACTGGATGGCGGAGAACGGCTACGAGCCCGAGTACGGCGCCCGCCCGCTCCGCCGCGTCATCCAGCGCTCGGTCGACGACCGCATCGCCGACCTGCTGGTCTCCGGCGCCCTCGCCGATGGCGGAGCGGTCACCGTCGATGCCGTCGCGGGCGACCTCACGGTCACCGCCGCCGGCCTCGTGGCCGCCGCGTGATCCGGGTCGGCGCCTGATCCGGATCAGCGCCTGATCCGGGTCAGCGCCTGAATCCGGGTCAGCGCCTGAACTGGTTCTCGGCGGCGCGTATTTCTGCAGGAACCCCGGATACCCCGCCCTGCGCGTCCCGCAGGACGCGGCGTCAGATGCGCGGGACGGCGTCCCGGGCCGGATCGCACAGCCGGAGCACCACCACGATGACGCCGGCGATGGGCACGAGCAGCCAGAGCAGCTGGAGCCAGCTGTTGCCGCCGTCGCGCAGGCGCCGCACGGCGACCGCGAGGGTGGGCACCAGCACCGCCACCGACCACACCGTCGACAGCGTGGTGCCGAGCGCCAGCATGCCCAGCGGCGTGCTGATGTTGAGCGCGCCGAGGCCGAAGCTCACCACCGAGACGAACAGGATGAACCACCAGAACTCGGCCACCCCGGCGCGGCCGGTGAAGTCGGCGTACCGGCGCAGGCCTGTGGCGATGGCCGTGCCGAACGGCATCGAAGGACGGGCGGTCGAGTCGCTCATGCCCCGATTCTACCGAGGCCGCCTCCGAGGCTCCGATGCGGCCTCCCTAGGATGAGCCCATGTCACCCGAACCCGGCGAGTCCCCCGAGAGCGGTGTCGGGCGCCTGGTCGCCTTCACGGACGCGGTCGTGGCGATCGCCATCACGCTGATCGTGCTGCCCCTGGTCGACACGGCGCAGGAGGGTTCCGGCTCCGCGCTCGACTTCCTCACCGGCAACGCCCTCGGCCTCGGGGCGGCCGCGCTCAGCTTCGTCGTGATCGCCGCGTTCTGGAAAGACCACCACCGGCTGTACCGCGGCGTCACGGGGTCGACCCGGGCGCTGGTGAACACGAACCTGCTCTGGGTGGCGTGCATCGTGTTCCTCCCCTTGCCCACGGTGCTCGTGGTCTCCTCGCCCGGGCACGACTCGTTCGCCGCCGGGCTCTACATCGGCACCGTGCTGGTGGCGGAGATCGCCGTGCGCCTGCAAGAGCTGGTGCTGGTGCGACGCGGTCTGCTCCCGCCCGGTCGCGAACCGGCTCGCGGCTATCTGTGGGCCGACTGGATCACCGCCGGTCTCACCGCGCTCGCCCTCGCCATCACGCTCGTCGTCCCTCCGGCAGGGCTTTACCCCTTGCTGCTGATGCTGCTGTCGTGGCCGGTCAACTCGCTCGTGCGCCGGGGCGGGCCGCCCGAAGCGCGCACGCACCGCATCCTCTGACGCCCGCAGGCCCTGCCCTGCCCGGCTGCCCGCGCGCCGGCCCGGGCGGTGCGGACCCGGCGCATCCGTCCATACTGAGAGGATGCCCCCGGAACCGGCCTGGATCGACCTCACGGCCGCGCAGGCGCGCCGCTCGGCTCGCGTCGAACCGCCCTCGCGGCGCGGGCTGTTCACCCGCCTGATCGCCGCCGCCGTGCTGGTGGTGCTCGTGGTGGTGGCCGTCGGCGTGTTCGTGGCCCGCCAGCTCGCCGACCGCGAGGCGGTGCACGACGCGGCCCGCTCGGCGGAGCTGCTCGGCGACGTGATCGTCGAACCGGCGCTCAGCGACGCCCTGCTCGACGGCGACACCGCGGCGCGCGCCCTGCTCGACGAGCTGGTGCGCACCCGGGTGCTCGGCGAATCCGTGGTGCGGGTCAAGATCTGGGATGCCGAGGGCCGCATCCTGTACTCCGACGAACCGCGGCTGATCGGCGAGACCTTCGGACTCGACGAGGAGGAGCTGCGCGTGCTCGCGAGCAACGGCGTGGAGGCCGAGGTGAGCGACCTCGGCGCCCCCGAGAACCGCTACGAGACCGGCCAGGGCGAGCTGCTCGAGGCCTACCACGCGGTCACCAGCCCGAGCGGGCGGGCCGTGCTGTTCGAGGCCTACTTCCGCTACGACCAGGTGAGCGTGCGCACCGGCGAGCTCTGGGGCGCGTTCTCGCTGCTGGCCGTGGGCAGCGTGCTCGCCCTGCTGGTGCTGCTGCTGCCACTCGGGCGGCGGCTGGTCGTCTACCTGCGCGACGTGCGCGCCCACCGCGAGGCGGTGCTGCAGCACGCGCTCGACGCCTCCTCCGACGAGCGGCGGCGGATCGCCGGCCGGCTGCACGACGGCGCCATCCAAGACCTCACGGCCGGCGCACTCGCGCTGCACGGCGGGGCCGCGCGCGCCCAGCGCTCGGGTGACACCGCCCTCGCGACCGAGCTCGACGAGGCGGCGCGCACCCTGCGCGCCAACGTGGGAGGGCTGCGTTCCCTGCTGGTGGACGTGTACCCGCCGAGCCTCACGGCCGCGGGCATCCGCTCGGCGCTGGACGATCTCGCCGACGCCGTCCGCGGTCGCGGCGTCGGCGTGCGGATCGTCGACGACGGCATCCCCGAGCTGACCCCCGACGAGGCCCGGCTGGTCTTCCGCGTGGTGCGGGAGTGCCTGGCGAACACGGTGCGGCACGCGAAGGCCGCCGAGGCCGTGGTGACCCTCGGCCCGGTGCAGCCCGACGGATCGGTGCCGGTCGGGATCGCCGACGACGGGCGCGGCTTCGAACCGGAGGGCATCGAGCGGCCCGAATCCGGCCACCTGGGCATCCCGCTGATCGTCGAGGCGGCCGCCGCCTCGGGCGCCCGGCTGCTGGTGCGGAGCGAGCCGGGCCGCGGCACGGACTGGCGGCTAGTGCTGCGCGCGAGCAGCCCGGTGGGGGCACGCTCGTGATCCGGGTCGCACTGATCGACGACCATCCTCTGGTGCGCGCCGGGCTGATCGCCCTGCTGCGCGAGCTCGACGACGTGACCGTGGTGGGCAAGGCCGCCGACGGGTCCGAGGCCCTCGCCCTGACGCGGGACAGCCGCCCCGACGTGCTGCTGATGGACCTGTCGATGCCGGGGCTGGACGGTGTCGACGCGACCCGGGCGCTGCGGCAGGAGCATCCGGCCCTCCCCATCGTCATCCTCACCTCCTCGCGCGACGGAGAGCGCCTGCGCGACGCGCTCGCCGCGGGCGCGACCGGCTACCTGCTGAAAGACGCGGAGCCCGCCGAGATCGCCGCCGGCATCCGTTCGGCCGCACGCGGGGAGTCGCCGATCGATCCCCGGGTGGCGCGGATGCTCTTCCCGGGCGCGGCGTCGATCCCGCCCGACGCCGCCGGGCCGGCCGCGGCGGCCGAGCAGGCCGAGCCGCTCATCCGGGGCCGCGAGGCCGAGGTGCTGCGCCTGGTCGCCCGGGGGCTGGCCAACAAGCAGATCGCCCGCGAGCTCGGCATCGCCGAACGCACCGTCAAGGTGCACCTCGGCAGCGTCTTCCGCCGGCTGGGGCTGAACGACCGCACCAGCGCGGCGCTGTGGGCTCGCGAGAACGGCTATTAGCAGCACGACGGGTACTAGTACCAAGGTCGTATCGACCGCACGACGGGCGTCGATGACGATGGGAGAGCGGCCAGCCCGCATCCGCTCTCCCCCGTCACCGGAAGGCCTCTCATGACCACGCACCGAACCACCCGCCCGCCGCGGTCGTTCCGCCGCATCGCCCGCGGCGCGCTCGTCGCCGCCACGATCACCGCCACCGCCCTGGTGGGCGCCACCGCCTTGGCCGCTCCCGCCAGCGCCAAGCCCTCGGCCGGCGGCGGCGACTACGCCGTCACCGTGAACGGCACCACCTACAACCCCGCCGCGGGCAAAGACGTGAAGCTGAAAGACCTCGCCGTCACCGGCCCGATCACGGTCACCGGCCTCAACAACACCTTCCGCATCGACCCCGGCACCCTCGGCGTCTACGACTACACGCTCACCGGGGCTCCGGATGCGCTGCGCATGGTCACCTCGCCCACGGTCGTGTTCGCCTCCAAGGTGCCCACCCTCACCCCGGCGCAGATCGGCAAGCCCACCATCAAGCAGCTCGAGGTGAAGGACGACACCCTCGTCATCATCTTCGCCGCCGCCGGCGGCAAGCTGAAGATCCAGGCCAAGGACGGCGCCCAGGGCGGCATCTTCCAGATGGAACCGGAGTTCGCCGGCTCCGTCGAGCTCGTGCACACGCTCGGCCCGGGCCTGTTCTACTTCGTGAACCAGTACACCGGCAAGATCAACTTCGGCAACGGGGTGGATGCGGTGACCGCCTCGCAGAGCGCCACCGGCTTCCACCAGATGCTGCTCGGCAAGGACAGCCCTCAGGTCGCCACGAAGACCCTGCAGACCGGAACCGTCACCAAGTGGCTCGTCACCTCGGGCGGACGCCTCGGAGGCGTGCTCGGCGAAGACGCCATCGAGCTCTCGCAGGGCGCCACGAACTGCACCAGCCAGTGCCAGGCGCAGAACCAGATCCACGGTTCGCTGCCGGTGCCGCCGAACCCGACGAACCCCACGCCCATCGGCTGAGTTCGCCGGACGCGGGGCCGCACGCTTGGGGGCGTGCGGCCCTTTTCCGTCGGGTCAGGTGCTTTTCCGGGGTCAGGTGCGGCGGATGCACCAGGCCGCGAAGAGGCCGGCGGCGAGCGCGCCGACCACCACGATCGACGAGATCATCAGCCACACCTGCCACGAGCCGAGCAGGCCGCTCGCCGCGATGCCGATCGAGGCCGTTCCCACGGCGATCCGCCAGAGCACCGCCCGGCTGCGCGCGCGCACGGCGAGTCCGCGCCGATCCACCTCCAGCCAGGCGACGACGCCCACCAGGGTGGCCATCACGGCCACCACGAAGCCGAGCGTCAGGCTCGTCGACGCGGTCAGCACCCCGAGGCCCGGCACCCCCTTCGAGGTGAGCGCGAAGGTGATCTGCGAGGTCACGAAGGTGACGATCCCGGCGGCGAGGCCGCCCTCCAGAACGAACCAGCCCGAGTGGCTGACGTCCTGATCCTGCGGGAGGCCGCCGCGGCGGCGCTCCGTCTTGCGTACTGCGATGGTCATGACACACTCCGGGTCGGAGACGACGGGATGCAGCCACCGGTCGTCGTGGTGCCGAATGGGCGACGCTGCCCTGGGGATTCGGAGCCCTCGCTCATCGTCGAGCGGGGCGGCTTGCTCCACCCACGATACCGCCGGGAGGCGTCGGACGGCTTAGGCGCCGGCCCCGATTCCCGAACGATCTACGGCATCCGCCCGATGAGGCGGCCCGGCCTCAGCGAGGAGGGTGAGGGCATCAGGTCGATCCGCCAGGGATCGGCCCATCCCGACCGGAAGGCGCCTCCCATGCTGTTCGTCATCGTCATCCTCGCCGCCCTCGCCCTCTGGGGCGTCATCGTGGCGGTTCTCGCGATCGCGCACGACGGTCCGGGCCGCCGGGCCGCCGCGGGCCCCCGCCCCGACGACTACCCGCTGCTCACCGACGCGCGGTTCTTCACGCGCTGAGGCGGATCGGCCGCCGACCGGGCAGACTCGACATGGAGTCCCCGACCGCATAAGAGGTGGCCATGTCCGTTCCGATGTCCCTCACCCGAGCGCTGCTCGGCATCGCACCGCTCAAAGCCGCGTGGCGGAGGGCCGGCGAGTCGCGCGGCCTCCGCGACGCACCGGCCCCGCCGGCCCTCCGCCGCCTCTGCACGGTCGAGCACCGGATGCTCGGCGGCTTCCCGGTGACGCTCGTCACGCCCCGCGAACACGCGACCGGCACCCAGCTGGTGTATCTGCACGGCGGCGGGTACGTGGGGCCGGTCATCGCGGCGCACTGGAGCATCATCACCTCCCTGGTCGAGCGATCGGGGGCGACCGTGGTGGTGCCGAGCTACGGCCTCGCTCCCGAGCACACGGCGGTGCAGGCGTATCCGTTCCTCGACGAGGTCTACCGGCAGGCGCTGGACCGGGCCGCCCCCACCGGGTCGCCCGTGTTCGTGGCAGGCGACTCCGCCGGCGGCGGTCTGGCGGTCGGGCTCGCCCTGCGCTGCCGCGACGGCGAGCTGCCGCCGCCGGCCGGGTTGCTGCTGTTCTCGCCCTGGCTCGACGTGCGACTCGAGTCGCCGGCCATCGCCGCGCTCGAGTCGCGCGACCCGCTGCTCGAGCGGTCGAACCTGGTCGAGGCGGGAGAGCTCTGGGCCGCGGGGTCGCCGGGCGGCACCGCCGATCCGCAGGTCAGCCCGCTCACCGACCCGCTCGCGGGACTGCCGCCGACGTTCGTCTACCAGGGCGACCGCGACATCCTGCTGCCGGATGCCAAGGCCTTCGCCGCGAAGGCGCGTGCCGCGGGCAGCACCGTCGAGCTGCGGCTCTACCCGGGCGCCATCCACGTGTTCGTCGGCGCCGGCTGGACCCCCGAGGCGAAGCGGGCACTCGCCCACGCGGCCGGCCGCATGCGGGACCTCGGCGGCACCCCCTGAGGCCCTACCTGTTCCGGGCCGCCGCGCTCGCCGGTCCGCGCAGCGTCACGACCGTGTACTCGATGTTCGCCACGGCGTGCAGCACGCAGCCCACGCCCACCACGGCGAGCGCCGCGGTGCCGAGCACCCGGTCGTCGGGCCAGAACGACTCCACGAGCAGCAGCAGCGGGAAGCCGACCATCAGCAGCACCGTGCGAACCCGGCCGAGCCAGCGCACCATCACGATGCCGGGCTTCTTCGCCAAGATCGTGATGCCCAGCAGCAGATCGCTCAGCAGCAGCACGACGGCCATCCAGAGCGGCACCAGTCCGGCGGCCACGAGGGTGACGCACACCACGAACTGGCTCACGCGGTCGGCGATCGGATCGAGCTTCTTGCCGAGATCGGTGATCTGGTCGAAACGGCGGGCGATGAAGCCGTCGGCCCAGTCGGTGATGCCGAGCACGATCAGCACGATCAGCGCCAGCAGCGGATTGCCGAACACCAGCAGCGACACCACGAAGAGGGGTGTCAGAACGACGAGTCGCCCGATGGAGATGGTGTTGGGAACGTTCACGCGACCGGATGCTCGCGTCAGGCGTCGGGCAGCGGCTCGGTGGTGATGATCGACCCCGTCCAGCCTGCTTGCGAGGCGATCAGGCCGGTCAGCTCCGCGTTGATGTAGAGCGTCCCCCCGTCGGGCCCGGCGGAGTGGAAGTAGGAGTCGGCGAACACGGAGTCGCTCAGCACGACCTTCACGTTCGGATACGCCTGCACGATGCGCGTGATGGCTTTTTCCGGATCGGACACCCCTCCCCCTTTCGATAGCCTGGGTACAGCTTAGTTCTAGGGGGTATCCATCGATGGAGTTCCAGACCGAATCGATCGGCGACGACATCGCCGTGATCCGCGGTGAAGGCCGCTTGAACATGGTCTCAGGCCCGACGTTGCGCGAGGTCGCCAAGCGCGCCCTCGACGGCGGCCGGCCGCGGCTCGTGCTCGATCTGGCGCTGATCCCGTTCATGGACTCCTCCGGGCTCGGGGCCATCATCAGCTGCCTGAAGTCGGCCCGCGAGGCCGGCGGCGACCTGCGGATCGTGTCGCCCTCCAGCCAGGTGGCGATGGTGCTGAAGCTCTCGAACGTCGACAAGATCCTGCCCGCCTACGACAGCGCCGAGGCGGCCTACCGTGACTGAGGAGCGACAGGATCTCGTCTTCACCTCCCCGCCGGATGACGTGGATGCGGTGCACGCCTTCCTCGAGACCGTCTGGGCCGCGAACCCGGGCATCGCCGAGTTCGAGCGGATGGCCTTCGAGACGGCGCTGATCGAGCTCGCCTCCAACGTCATCCAGCACGCCGCCGGCGACACCGGGGTCACCTGCGTGCTCACCGTCTCGGCCGACGAGAGCGGCCTCAGCGCTTCGCTCACCGACACGGCGGACGCCGGCGGCATCGTGCTGATGAACCGTGAGATGCCCGACGAGCTGGCCGAGTCGGGGCGCGGGATCGCGCTCATCCAGGCCCTCGTCGACGAGCTGCGCTACGAGCGGCTCGACGAGCGGAACGTCTGGACGATCAGCCGCGCGACACCACCACCAGAGTGACGTCGTCGTCGGCGCGCGGTGGCACCAGCGAGGTGAAGGTGTCGACCACGCGCTGAGAGCCGCCCGCGCTGCCGGCCGCGCGCACCAGCGCCGCGATCGGGTCGAGCGACTCGAGCGAGCCGTCGAACAGGTCGAGCAGGCCGTCGGTGAAGGTGAGCAGGCGGTCGCCCTCGCCCAGCACGGCCTCGCCGAGGGTCCACAGGCCGTCGCCCACGATGCCGATCGGAAGGCCCGTGGCCTCGAGTCGCTCGTAGGAGCCGTCGGGGTGCACGATGATCGTCAGGCCGTGGCCGCCGTCGGCGTAGACGATCGCCCCCGTGGCCGTGTCGATGCGCGCGTGGAAGAGCGTGGCGAAGCTGCCGGTGGCGCCGAGGTCGTCGATCAGCTGCTCGTTCACCTGCTCGATCGCCGTCACCACGTCGATGCCGGTGCGGGACTGGAAGGCCGAGCGTACGGTGGCGGCCAGGATGGCGCCGGCCGTGCCCTTGCCCATCACGTCGGCCAGGGTGAGTTCGATCTCGCCCACCTCGCCGTGCCAGGCGTAGAAGTCACCCGCCACGGCCATCGCCGGCACGCAGGCGCCGGCGAGGTCGAAGCCGCCGGGGACGGCCTGGCGGGGCTGGCGCCGGGGCAGCAGCTTCTGCTGCACCTCGGTGGCCCGATCCAGGTCGGCGGTGTCCCGCAGCTCGCGCTCCACCCAGCCGCCGAGCTCGTCGAGCAGCTGCCGCTGCTCGTCGCTGAACTCCCGCGGAGAGGTGTCGACCAGGCACAGGGTGCCCACCTGGCTCTGCTGGTCGATGCTGAGCGGGCGCCCGGCGTAGAACCGGATGTGGCGCTCGTCGCTCACCGCGGAGCGCGACGAGAAGCGGTCGTCCTGCGTGGCATCCGGAACCACGATGATATCGGACTGCTGCACGGTGATGGCGCAGAACGAGTCGTCGAGCGGGATGTCGCCGGCCACGCCCCCGGGCTGCGGAGACTTCGTGTACTGGCGGCGGTCGTCGAGGATGTTGATCTCGGCGATCGGCACGTCGAACAGCTCGCGCGCGATGCGCGTGATGCGGTCGAAGCGCTCCTCGGCCGGGGTGTCGAGCAGGTCGAGCCGCTGCACGGCGTCGAGCCGGAGGCTCTCGAAGCGTTCGCGATCGGTCGGGACGGTCGAATCGGGCTGCTCCATGACAGTCAGCGTAGTCAACCCCGGATGGGGGTGGACGCGCCGGGCGTGGGGCCGCCGTCGGCGGGCACCAGCCGGAAGATGCGCAGGGTGCGACCCGACGCCCGCTCGTAACCGCGATACCCCGGCCACTGCTTCTCGATGAAGGCCCACACGGCCTCGCGCTCCTCGTCGGGCACCAGCGACGCCCGCACGTCGATGCGGCGCCCGCGCACCGACACCCAGGCCTCCGGATGCGCGAGCAGGTTGGCGCTCCAGGCGGGATGGTTCTCGCCCGCGAAATTGCTGCCGGTGACCAGCATCCGGCCGCCCGGTTCGGGGCAGTACATCAGGGCCGATTCGCGGGGCAGGCCCGACTTCGCCCCCGTGGTGTGCAACACCAGGGAGGGCACGAGCAGGCCGCTGAGCGGCACGCGACCGCCGGTGAGCAGCTTCATGGCGCGCTCCAGCGGCGGCATGATCGTCGGGCCGACGCGCCGGAAGAAGCGACTGCGCGAGAAGCGCGCCACCACGATCCGGATGCCGCGCTCGATGCGGGTGCGGAGCAGGGATGCCATGCGCCCATCCTCTCCCGTCCTCGCCGCCGCGGGTGCGGAAAGCCCCACGGGGCCGGACCACAGCTGTAGCCTGATGCCGTGCTCTCCGTCCTGACCCGCACGCTCCGCCTGGTCGCCGCCCGCTGGCCGGTGCTGCTGGCGTGGTTCCTGGCGGGCTGGCTGGTGCGCTACGCGCTGATCGAGGTGGCGGCGTTCGCGGGGGCCTCCAGCGCCCTGCTCGGGCTGCTCATCCTGCCGCTGGCCGTTCTGGCCCGGCTCGGCAGCTACATCGCGATGTTCCTGGCGCTGCGTGACGACATGCCCGCGTTCCGGCGCGTCGACGCGAGCGGCCTGGGCGCGCTCGAGCAGCCGGCCGCCGGCGGGCACCGGCGGGTCTCCGACATCTTCCTGGTGAGCATCCTGCCGTTCTTCGCCTTCTACGCGGCCTGGAAGCTGCTCGGCGCCGACGTGAAGTCGTACGCCGAATCGGCGCTCGGGAACATGAACCCCTTCGCCGACGGCCCCGCGCCCACCGCGGCCGTGCTCAACCTGCAGCTGGATGCCGGCACCCTCGCGACGATCGTCGTGGCGTTCAGCGGGCGGTTCCTGATCAAGCGCTACGCCACGTCGCTGCCGAAGTGGACGAACCTGGTGGCCGTCTACCTCGAAGCGGTCTGGGTGTTCCTGACGCTCTTCCTGATCAGCAACTACACCGCCGGGTTCCAGGCCTGGGTGTCCGGCCGCGCGGCCATCCAGTGGTACGAGCAGCTGAGGGCCGCGGCGTTCGCGGTGTTCGCCCCGCTCGGCTGGCTCTGGGGCGGGATCGAGTGGGCGCTGAACGAGGCCGGTGCGCTGATGCTGTTCCCCCTCGCCTGGCTGACGCTCGCCGGGATCGTCTACGGGCGCGCGCTCAGCACCCCGAAGATCGCCTACCGGCCCTCGCACCGGTACTACACGGGCGTGCGCGACCGCGTGGTCGCCCTGCCGAACGGCGTGCGCACCCGGCTGAAAGACGTGGGCACCGACCTCACCGACCGCTGGCGGCCGCTGGCCGGCGCCGTGCTGCTGATCTGGCGGGCCGGCGTCGTGCCGATGGGGCTGTTCGTGCTGGCCTACACGGTTCTGGATGCCGCCGGCACCTGGCTGCTGCTGGCGGGCGTGCGGCTGATCGGCCCGCACGACCTCTACGGCTGGTGGATGAACTTCGACGACATCCTGGTGTTCGTGGTGAGCGTGCTGCTCGAGCCGCTGCGGCTGTGCCTGATCGCGGCCGCGTACGACTTCTGCCTGCGCCGGCTCGAGGAGCGGCGCGAGGCGGCGGATGCCGCGGCCTCCGCCTCACACGCCCAGCCGGAGGAAGCGCGGGAGCTCTGAGCCCACCTGCACCTCGACGGCGAGCTCGTCGCCGGCGTCGGCGGGCACCACGAAGTGCGACTCGGCCGTGTACGCCGAGGTGCGTTCGGAGTCGCAGCCGACCGCGGCATCCGGATCGGCCACGTACTCCACGCCCGAGGAGAGCGCGTCGCGCCAGCTGCGCACCACCCCACCGCCGCTCAGTTCCTCGAGCACGAAGGTGCACATGGTGGAGCTGGTCGCTCCCCCGGTGAGCTGCGGGTCGACGGCGACCGTCACCACGATCAGGTCGGCGCCCGCGGGCAGGCCGGCGTCGGCCACGGCGGGGTCGTCTCCCGGGATGCGTTGGGCGCCGATCAGCTGCCAGGCGGTGCCGCCGAAGTCGACCCGCTCCCCCGCCGCGACGTGCACCGGAACGCTCGGGCGCCCGGCGTAGTAGGCGCCCCACTCGTTCGAGAAGGTGAGCGCGAGGGTGGCGGGCGCGAGCACGAGGATGCCCAGCAGTCCCCAGCGGTTGCGGCGCCACCAGCGGCGGCCGGGCCGGGCGGTGCCGGACGCGGCGGGTGCCCCGGGGTGGGCGGGGATGGTCGGCGCCGTCTCGCTCATCGCACTCCCCAGACGGGTCGCCCGGTCTCGACGGAGTCCTCGAGCGGCAGCGCTCCGAGGTCGACGGGAACCTCGATCTGCGAGTCGACCCGCCGGTCCTCGTCCAGCGCGAGCTGGACGCTCGCCCGGTGCGCATCCTCGGTCGCCAGCAGTTCCGGCGGCACCTCGAACATCAGTGGGCCCGTGAGGGCGATCCCGGTCGTCAGCGACTGGTCGGCGATCGTTCCCAAGCCGGGCCGGGTGGAGGCGCTGAAGGAGGTGCCGCCGATCTGCAGCCGGGCGGAGCCGAGCCGCGCCGCCTCGTCGGTGACCACGCTCGCGACCCCCGCGTCGACCACCACCCACACCCCGGTGGTCTCGCCGGCCCAGCCGTTGGCCGCCGTGACCTGCTCCGCCACCCGCACCTCGTCGATCGTGGCCACGATGTTGCGCCCGGCGACCTCCTGGCCCACCGCCCCCGCCACCGCGATCGGCGCCTGCCACAACCCCTTGGTGGGCGCCGTGTGGGCCACCACCCCGGCCACCACGAGCACCGCGACGAGCACGAGACCGTTCAGCGCGGACCGCCACCAGCCCTTGGCCGCCGGGCGGGCATCCGGGAGCGCGCTCATCCTTCGCCCTCACCGGTGTCGGCACCCGATCCGTCTCCGGAGTCGGTCACCGGAACCGTCACCGTGGCCGCCACGACCGGATCCACCCACCGCTCACCGGAGGTGATGAAGCCGTCGCTCCGGTACGTCTTGTCGTAGAGGTCGACCGCGATCGCGTCGCCCTCGGCCAGCGCCGCGGGATCGACCGACCAGATGAAGGCGAGTTCGATCGGAACACCGGGCTGCAGGTCGGGGAACTCGGAGCCGTCGCTGATCACCGCCACGCTCAGCGGCATGCTGGCCGCATCCAGGCCCTGGACGCCCACCGGACGGAGGTTGTCGGCCGCGCCGAGGGTGTTCCGCGTCGAGGCGGGGTCGTGCCAGACGTCTTCGACCGTCGCCACCACGACGAGCAGGCGGTCGCCCTCGTCCGGCAGGATGCCCTGCTCGGGGAAGCCGTCCAGCAGCACGGCGCGCTCGACCGTGATGCTGAGCTGTGCGCCGGTGTGGGTGTCTCCGGCGGCGAGCTCGGGGATCGGCGCGGCGACCGCGTCGTTCAGGCCACCGAACGCGGCCGAGACCGCCAGGAAGACGACCAGGCCGCCGGAGACGAACCACTTCGTGGGCACCTTCTGCACCGCGGAGCCGGCCCGGGCGCGCAGGCCCGTGGCGGGTGGTGCCGGCGGTGTGGTCGTCACCCCCACATGCTACTGGCGGATCGTCACCTGTCGACGGATGCGCCGATCGGTGCCGATGGACCGACCGGTGCCGGTTGACCCCACACGGCCGGCCGGCCGGATCAGTACCAGTTGACCGACTGCGAGTGCGACCAGGCCGAGCAGGGCGTGCCGTAGCCGCGGGAGATGTAGTTCAGACCCCAGGAGATCTGGGTGACCGCGTTGGTGGCCCAGTCGTCGGCGATGCTCGCCATCTTGCTGCCGGGCAGCGACTGCGGGATGCCGTAGGCGCCGCTCGAGGCGTTCTCGGCCTGGTAGTTCCAGCCGGACTCCTTGGTCCAGAGCGAGTCGAGGCACTGGAACTGGTCCGATCCCCAGCCGTACTGGTCGGACGCCATCTGCGCGGCGACCGTGCGGGCGCCGTCGGGGGTGTTGGCCAGCGCGAGCGCCTCGGCCGCGGCCTGGGCGGCCGCTGCGGCCTCGGCGGCCGCCTGCGCCGCCGCATCCGCCGCCGCCTTGTCGACGGCCGCGGCCTGCGTGGTGGCCTGCGTGGTCACGGCCACGGCCGTCGTGGTGAGGGTCTGCACCGTGGTGGTGTCGAGGTAGGCGTAGTTCGCCAGCGAGGCGAGCGAGGTCACCAGGGGTGCGGTGTCGACCTTGCCCTTCACCGAGGCCAGAACGGCGTTGCCCGAGGCGACCGCCTCGGCGGCGCGTACGTCGGCCCGGTCCTTGGTGCGCTCGAACAGGGCGCCGGCGGCCGGGTCGGTGGTGTCGGTCGCGTCGGCGGTGGCGGCCACGGTTCCCAGGGCGAGGGCTGTCGAGGCGTTGGTGGTGCCCACCGAGACGGGCTGGGCGCTGGCCGTCATCGGGTTCGCCAGGGAGGCGACCGCCACCAGCACCGCGGCGGCGGCGGCGGAGGAGGCGGGGCCGAGCGCGGCGGTGCGACGCGAGCGGCGACGCGAGTCGCGCAGGGAGCGTCGGGTGGGGTGCGTGTGGTGGGTGGTGCCGGTGGTGCTGTGCACGGTTCGGAGTGTCCAATGTTCGAGCCCGGGAGCACGGGAACGGCCGCTCGGGAGCAGTCGTACCGCGGGCGCGCTCGAAGGGGCGCGCCGAGCGCACGGTGGGGCGCAGCAGCCGCGAGGGCCGCCGTCGCAAGCCGCGGCGATGGGCGTGACGGTCGGTGTCGGGTGTTCTCGGGGCCCGCCCTGTCAGGGGTTCGGGGCTCCGGAGGTGACGCTCGCGAGGCGGGGTCGGGGGTTCGGGATGTCTCGGATTTTCTCCCGCGCGAACGATTGAAGCTACAAGTATGGGCACTCTCCCTGAGAGAAATCTCCATACGCCGTAATAGTTCCGCGTCATCCCGAACCCCGGCCGTCAGTTGCGCCCCGGGCCTCCGGTGCCGCCCCCGGGCATTCCCCCACCGCCGCCCATGCCTCCGGCGGCGGCTTCACCGGCCGTCACCGTGGTGACGACGGTAGCCGAGGACGCGTCGCCCGACGAGGCGAGACCGCCCGTCAGATCGCCCGAGACCGTGCCGCCCGTGGCGATGCTGTAGGTGGCTCCCGTGGATATGCCCGCCGAGGAATACACGATGTTCTGGAACGCCTTGCCCGACTCGAACGCGGCGATCTCGGTGCCGTCCTCGGCCAGGACGTGCACGATCGTGCCGGCATCCTGCACCGCGTCGAGCGTGGCCGAGAGCCAGCCCTGCGAGGAGTCGGTGCCGGGCGAGACCACCATGCCCGAACTGCCCGCCGCCAGCAGCGTGCCGCCGGAGATGGTGAACGCGCCGTTCACGTCGAGGGCGCCGTTCCCGCTGTCGGTGGGTCCGCTCACCACGGTGGTGCCGCCGGTGATCGTCATGCTGCCGTTGGAGTCGAGGCCGTCGCCGCCGGCGTCGACCACGAGCGTGCCGCCGGAGACGGTGATCAGCTGCGACCCGGCCGCGTCGCCGCCGGCCATGCCCGCTGTGGCCTCCTCGGTTCCGCCGGCCGCGTTCAGGCCGTCGTCGCTGGAGGTGACCGACACGTCTCCCCCGGCCACCGTGATGTCCGCGCTCTCCAGCCCCTCGTAGGAGGTGCCGACGTCGACGGTGCCGCCGTCGATCACGAGCGCGCTGTCGGCGTGGATGCCGTCGTCGCCCGCGGCGAGCGACACGGTGCCCGAGACCACGTGCACGTACGCGACGGAGTTGATCGTGTCGTCCGCGGCGTCGACGGAGACGGTGCCGCCCTCGATCACGGTGATGACCCCGCTCGTGATGCCCTTCGAGGCGGTCGTCTCGTCGGTGCCCGTGTCGGTGTCGGTGTCGTCGGCCGAGGCCGCGTCGTCGGTCCAGCCGGCGCCCTGCGTGCTCGCGCGGGCGGGTGCCGAGGCCGATCCGCCGCCGGCGGTCACGTCGAGCGTGCCGCCGGTCACCACGACGTCGGTGAAGGCCTGCACCCCGTCGTCGCCGGCGGTGACCGTGACCGAGCCGCCCGCGATGTCGACGAAGCCGCGTGTGGCATCCTCCTCGTCGTCGCTCTTCAGCCCGTCCCCGCCCGCCGTGACGGTGATGGTGCCGCCGGTGACCACGAGATAGTCCTTGCCGCGGATGCCGTCGTCGACCGCATCGACCGTGATGGTGCCGGAGGCGATCACCAGGCCGTCCTTGCCGGTGATGCCGTCGTTGCCGTTGCCGGTCACGTCGAGCGATCCGGAGCCGGTGATCAGCAGGTCGGCCGCGCTGTAGAGGGCGGCGTTCGACTCGTCGGTGTCGGCGTAGGCCGAGGTGTCGCTGAGTGTGTTCGCGGAGCCCTCGGCGAGCACGAGCACCACCTCGTCGGCGGCCACCACGTCGACGGCCGAACTGGTCGAGCTCGCGATCGAGGCGCCGTCGAGGATGAGGCGCACGGTGCCGGAGTCGGTGGTGTTCACCACGAGCCGCCCGTCGGTGAGGCTGCCGCTCACCCGGTAGGTGCCGGCCGCGGTGATGGTGACGGTGCCGCCGTCGACTGTGACCCCGGCTGCGGCATCCGTCGTCGCCGTCGATCCGTCGAGCGTGATTGTGGTGGCGTCGGCGTCGCCCGAGGAGTCGTCGGTGAAGTCGTGCACGCTGTCGTTCGCGGCGAGCACGGCGGCGGCGTTCTGGGTGGCGTCGACGCCCGTCGCGTCGGCGGTGGTGCCGGTGTCGACGGTCTCGGTGGTGGCCGAGGACGCGGCGCCGCCCGAACCGGCCGCCACCGTGGTGGCGCAGCCGGCCAGCAGGCCGATGGTGACGATGCCTCCGGCCAGCAGCGGGAAGACGAGGGGTTTGCGGGGTGATCGCATGGAGTGCTCCTTAAGGGGCGGGATAAGACGAGAGGGAGGTGGGGTCGAAATGGCGGCGCAGGGTGCGCGACCACTTGTTGGAGGCGAGGTCGGGCCGGAGCGCGGCGAGCCCGGTCCCGTACTTGGAGACGGTGGTGGGGCGGTGGCCGCGGCCCCACAGAATGCGGTCGACGGCCGAAGCGCGCGATCCGGATTTCGTCTCGACGATCACGATTCCGGGGGTTCGGATGCGGTGGTCCGCGTCGCGCTCCCAGTCGAGGCCGGTGTCGATGGTGGCGCGGCTCTCGGCATGCTGCTCGTCGCCCGGCACGAACAGGGTGGTGCGGTGGTAGCGCGTCACCAGGGTGGGCACGAGCGCGGCCGGGGCGACCTCGTCGAAACCGGCGTCGTCGAGCGTGGCGCCGAGGTAGTCGAGTCCGTCGTGGTTCAGGCGGGCGCGGTCGGCGAAGTCGTACTCGAGGCGGTCCTTCACCGTGGCCGAGCGGGCGCCCTTCGTCTTCACCTCGAGGAAGGCGGTGCCGGAGTCGACGTAGGAGCGGGTGCGCATCTTCACCCGGCGGCGCCGCGCGCGGGCGGCCATCCAGTAGCTGGTGAGCTCGGGGGTGTCGAAGTACACCGACTCGTAGCGGAACGAACGGATGCCCGCCATCTCGAGCACGCGGGCCTCGGCCGGCAGGGCCGCCACCTCGGCGAGGATGCCGTCGAGCTCGGCCGCGGGCACCACGTACTTGCGGTCGATGCGGGTCTGCAGGGCGGCGCGCTCGACCAGCTCGTCGAGGCCGATCGGCGGCAGGGCGTGTACACGGGCCGAGGCGCGGTCGCTGGGACCGGCCGGGGCGGCCGGTGCGGCCGGGGGAACGACTTGCGTGCTCATCGGGAGCCCACCAGTTCGGCTTCGCGTGCGGTCTGCGATCCGGCGGGTGCGGCATCCGGAGCCCCGCCGTCGGGCTGCACCCGGTAGCGCACGTCGACCAGCGTGGTGTCGTTCACCAGGTCGAGGTGCTTGATCTGCACCTGCTTGACCTCGGCGCCGAGCATCCGCTCGAGGTGCGCGGTGAGCATCCGCTCGTCGGTGAAGGCGCGGTCGAGCTGGATGCTCTGCTGGCGGTAGCGGCGGAACAGGGCCGGGTTGTCGCCCACGAACATCACGAGCAGGATGAGTGCCATCAGCGCCACGTTCAGCACGCTGACGGTGCCGGTGAGGCCGGAGAGCAGGCCGAGGGCGAGGGCGGAGAAGTAGTAGGCCACCTCGTGCTGGGCGATCTCGTCCGAGCGCAGCCGGATGATCGACAGCACGCCGAACAGGCCGAGACCGAGGCCGGCACCGATGGTGCTCGAGCCGAGGACCATCGAGACCGCGAGCACGCCCACGTTCACCCCGAGGAACGCGACCACGAGGTCGCGGCGGTGGTGGCGGCGGAAGTACAGGCCGAAGGTGAGGATGCCGACGGCCATGAGGTCGATAGCGACGAGGATGGCTTGGGACATGGGGAACTCCACTAGAACGGGTGATGAACGAACGATGTCCATTCAGCCGCCGGAGTCTTTGCGGTTGCTATGACAGCCCTATGACCCGCTTTCGAATCGCGACCGACCGCATCCGGGTACCCTCGAGGCGTGACCGGAACCGCGCGCACCGCCGTCTCGATCGTGGCCGCGGAGCTGCGCGAGCAGATCCTGGATGCCGTGCTCGCGCCCGGATCGGCGCTTCGCGAGGAGGCGCTCAGCGAGCGGTTCGGCGTGAACCGGCACACCGTCCGGGCCGCGCTGCAGCAGCTGGCGGCGCAGCGGCTGGTCGACTTCGCGCCCTACCGGGGGGCCCGCGTGCGCGCGTTCTCGGACGACGACATCCGTTCCCTGATGGAGTACCGCACGGCGCTGGAGGCCGAGGCGGTGCGGCTGCTGCAGGCGCGCACGGCGACTCCGGGTGCCGTGGTGGAGATCCCGGATGCCGTGGTCGAGGCGAACGGCGAGCTGCGGGCGCTCTGCGCTCTCCACCCCGACGACCATCGGGCGATCGAGCGTGCGCACGCCCGCCTGCACCACGCGCTCGTGGCGTCGGCCGGCAGCCCCCGCCTCACCGAGGCCCACGCCGGGCTCGAGAGCGAGCTGCTGCTCTTCCTCAACCAGCTGCGCCCGTTGCTGCCCGCCGCCGAGATGGCCGAGCAGCACGACCGCCTGCTGCAGGCGATCCGAACCCGAGGCGATGCCGCCATCCGGGAGCACCTCGCCCACTCCGCCGCCCAGCTGATCGCGCTGCACGCTGCCGCTCCCGGCCCGTAGGCGATCCGACCCGCCACTTGGCACAAGTCGCCATCAGCAGCACGGCCACTTGGCAGAAGTCGCCGTCAGCAGCATAGCCACTTGGCAGAAGTCGGCGCTTTCGGGGCCGACTTGCCAGAAGATGTGGCAAGTGGACGGGGCGCGCAGGGCTCAGTCGGGCTTGCGGGCGCGGCTCGGCTGCACGCGCGGGGGCTCGCAGGGCATCTTCGGGAAGTCGGGCGGGAACGGCAACTCACCGAGGCCTGCGGCGAGGTCGCGCTCCCACCAGCCGAGCAGGGTGTCGATGGTACCCGGATGCGCGCCCATCCCGGCCCAGGGATCCCCCACCGTGCGCAGCCGCTCGGGCACCGTCAGGACGGTGAACGCCGCCGGGTCGACCGAGGGAAGCTCGTCCCAGGTCACCGGGCACGAAACGGGGGCGTGCGGCAACGGCCGGGGGCTGTACGCGCCCGCCATCGTGCGGTCGCGGTTGGCCTGATTGAAGTCGACGAAGATGCGCTCGCCGCGCTCTTCCTTCCACCAATGGGTGGTCACCGCGTCGGGCATCCGTCGTTCGAGTTCGCGCGCCGCCGCGATCACGGCGTGCCGCACCACGAGGAACTCCTGCGTCGGCTCGATCGGCGCGAACACGTGCAGTCCGCGGTTGCCCGAGGTCTTCACGAAGGCGGTCAGGCCCGCCTCCTGCAACACCTCGCGCAGGGCGAGCGCCGCTGTGACGGCCTCGGCGAAGCCGGTGCCGGGCTGCGGGTCGAGGTCGATCCGCAACTGGTCGGGCAAGTCGGCGGTCTCGGCGCGCGAGGCCCACGGGTGGAACACGATCGTGTTCATCTGCGCGGCCCACACGGCGACGGCCGGTTCGTCGATGACGAGCTGCGGATGCGTGCGCCCGCTCGGGTAGGTGACGGGCACGGCCCGCACGTACTCGGGCGCCCCCTTCGGCGGGTTCTTGGAGAAGAACTGCTCGCCCTCGATGCCGGCCGAGAAGCGCTGCAGCGAGATCGGCCGGTCGCCGTTCGCCTCGACGAAGGGCCCGCCCACGTCGATCAGGTACTGCGCAAGATCGCCCTTGGTGATGCCGGGCTCGGGCCACAGCACGCGCGACGGGCTCGACACCCGCACCTCGCGCATCCCGTGCGGTCCGTCGACCTCGAGCATCACCGCTTCGCCAGCCATGGCCTCACGCTACTCCCCCGCTACTCCTGGGCGGTCGCGGGAGGTGCGACGCGCGGGGCGGGCGCCGCCTGCTTCACGCCGGCGTTCGCCTCGGCGAAGGCGCGGCCGGCGGCGGCGCCCGAGGCGCGCCCCGTCACGATCTCGGAGATGTCGATGCCCACCAGGTCCTTCACGATCTGCATCGACGAGGCCAGCTGGCCGGCCACGCTCGAGCCGACCTGCTCGGTGCCCGATCCGTCGCTGGAGATCACCGTCATGTTCGTGATGGCCGCCAGGGGCTCGGATGCGGCGCGCACGATGGCGGGCAGCTGGCCGATCACCTGCTGGCGCAGCAGGTCGTCGGCGCGCTCCTCCAGCGCGTCGGCCTTCGCCCGGGTGGCCTCGGCCTCGGCCGAACCCTTCACCCGGATCGAGTTGGCCTCGGCCTCACCCTCGGCCCGCAGCGCCTCGGCGGCCGCGATCCGGCGGTTCTTCTCGGCCACACCCTCGGCCTCGGTCGCCTCGGCGGCGCTGCGACGGCGGTTGCGCTCGGCGATACCCTCGGCCTCGACGGCCTCGGCCACGGCCTTGCGGCGGTCGCGCTCGGCGTTCGCGGCGGCGACGGCGGCCGCGGCATCCGCCTGCGCCTTCTTCTCCAGCGAGTAGGCGTCGGCGTCGGCCACGGCGCGGATCTCGGCGTCGAGCTCCTGCTTGCGGAGGCCCACGCGCTTGCCGGCGGTGATCTCCTGCTGCGCGATGACCTCCTGCTGCGAGATCGCCTCGGCCAGCGGGCGGGAGGCGGAGGCCTCGGCGCGGGCCTTGTCGGTCTCCTTCTGGATCTCGGCGTTCCGCAGGTCGAGCTTGCGCTGCTGCTCGGCCACGGCCTGGTCGGCCTCGATGCGGGCCTCCTCCGAGGTGCGGCGGGCCACCGACTCGGCGACCTCGGCGACCTGCTTCACGCGAGCCGCCTCGGCGCGACCGAGGTCACGGATGTAGCCGTTGTCGTCGTCGATCTCCTTGATCTGGAGCGTGTCGATCTGCAGACCCTGCACGTCGAGCGACTCGCGCACGGCGTCGAGCACCTGGCCCTGCAGCGCCTGACGGTTGGTGATGATCTCGGTCACCGTCAGCTGACCCACGATCGATCGCACCGATCCGGAGAGCACCTCTTCGGTGGAGGTCTCGATCTGGTCCTGCTGGTTGAGGAACCGCTGGGCCGCGGCGCGCACCATCGACTCCGAGCCGCCCACCTTGACCACCGCGACCGCGTTCACCTTGATGGTGATGGCATCCTTCGTCTGGGCCGTGGCCTGCACGTTCAGCTGGCGCGAGCGGAGCGAGAGCTTGAAGTGCGCCTCGACGATCGGCTTCACGAACACGCGCGAGCCGAACACCACGCGCTGCCCGGCGTTCTCGGTCTCCTCCAACGCCGTCTGGCCGGGTTTCACCGCCTTCTGGCGGGAGGTGACGATGATCGCCTCATCGGGTTTGGCCACCTTAATGCCGCGCAGCAGTACGATCAGCGCCACCAGCAGGATCAGCACCACGAGGATGATGCCGCCTACGGCGAAGAGGGATTCGAGAGAGAACGGGGTCGTCATGACGGCCTTTCGTCGGTGATCACCTGATGCGACCAGTATGCCGGATGAGGATAGTTCATCGACCCCTGTCGATCATGTCGAACTGTGACAAGATGGGCGCGCAGAGACCTGGAGGAGATATGGCGTACGCCGATTCGGACAGCACGTTCGTCCGCAAGCTCGCCGAGGCGCCCAGCCTCGACGAACTGCCCGCCGTGGCCGACCCCGTGCAGCGCACGCCGCTGAACCCGCCGGAACGCATCCAGCGCAAGTTCGTGGGGTCGAGCTACCTGACCGCGTACTCCGAGGCCGAGCGCTTCGTCGACGCCGCGTTCGACGCCTGGCCCGAGGGAGACGTCGCCTCGCAGACGGTGCTGGACTTCGGATCGGGCTGGGGCCGCATCTCCCGCCTGCTGATGCGCCGCCTCCGAGCCGACCAGCTCTGGCCGAGCGACGTGGACTCCGAGATGACGACGCTGCTGCACACCACTCTTCCGGGCGTGAACGCCGTCACGAACGCGCCGTGGCCGCCGACCGTGTTCCGCGACGGCGGATTCGACGCCGTGACCGCGTTCAGCGTGTTCTCCCACCTCTCCGAAGACGCTCACCGGCAGTGGGCCGCCGAGTTCGGCCGGCTCACGCACCCCGGCGCCCGGGTGTACATCACCGTGCTCGAGGAGCAGTTCCTCGCGGTGGTGGCCGGCGCGCAGGCGGCCGTCGCCGCCGGCGAGGCCGACAAGTTCACCAGCAACCTCGCGCAGGTGGTTCCGGATGCGCTGCAGAGCCTCGACGCGGTCCGCCGGGGCGAGTTCGTCTACGCGGGCGGCGGCTCCGACGACGACGGCCCGCGCAAGCGCTCGTTCTACTCCTGGGCCGTGGCGCCCCGGCCGTGGGTCGAGACGGTGTGGGGCGCGGCCGGCTTCCGGCTCGAGCGCTGGGTGCCCACCGGCGAGCTGTTCGACCAGGCGATGGCCGTGCTCGTGCGCGTCGAGGACGAGCCGCCGCAGGCCGCCGAGGCACCCGCGCCCGCGCCGACCCTCGTCCACCGGGGCGCCCGCAAGCTCGGCCGTCTGCTCTCCAAGGTCCGCCGCCGCACCGGTCTCTGACGCATCCGTCGTCCCCGGCGCGCGGGGTTCACACCCGCGGGAGAGTGAGCGCGAAGGCCGCACCGTGCGCCGACGAGCCGACCTCCGAGGGCTCGACCGAGACCAGATCGCCTCCGTGGGCGCGCGCGATCCCGCGGGCGATCGGGAGGCCGAGTCCCGCGCCGCCGCCACGCGCGTTGCGGGAGGAATCGAGCCGCACCAGGCGGTCGAAGATGCGCTCGCGATCTTCGGGCGGAACCCCGGGACCGTCGTCCGACACCACCAGCCGGACGGTCTCCCCCACGTGGTCGACGGCCAGCGTCACTGCGCCGCCGCCCATCCGCGCCGCGTTGTCGACGAGGTTGGCGACGATCTGGCTGAGGCGTTCCGGGTCGCCGTCCACGACGGCGGGTCCGGCGGAGGCAGCGGGCAGGGCGAGCACCAGATCGAGATCGGGCCGGCGGATGCGCTGCCGCTCGGCCTCGGCCGACACGACGTCGGCCAGGTCGACGGGCCGGGACTCGAGCACGAGCCCGCGGTCCACACGGGCCATCAGCAGCATGTCGTCGATCAGTCGCGACGCCCGGCCGGCCTCCCGCACCACGTGCGAGGCGAGTCGCTCGCGTTCGTCGCGGTCGACGGATGACCGTACCAGCGTGTCGGCCGCGGCCTGCATGCCCGCGACGGGGGTTCGCAGCTCGTGCGCCGCGTCGCTCACGAACGCCCGCACGCGCGCTTCGGCCTCGCGGGCGAGCTGTTCGGATCGCACGGCGGCCGCCTCCGCCTCCTGCGCGGTGCGCTCGGCCGCCCGGGCGGCGCGCTCGGCGCCCTCGACCGCATCGAGCATCTCGTCGAAGGCGGCGGCCACCCGCCCGATCTCGGTGCGCGGGCGAGCCGGCCGGAGGCGGCGGCCTCGATCGCCTCCCGCGATGTCCCGGGCGAGGGCCGTCATCGATTCCAGCGGCCTCAGCGACCCTCTGACCACGAGGGTCAGTGCCGCGGCGGCCACGATCACGACGGCGGCGGAGGCCGCGATCATGATCCAGCGCAGCTGATCGAGGGTCTGGGCGACGCTGCTCGCGTCCACGGTGAGCGTGAGGACGGTGCCGTCGCTCAGATCCGACTGGAGGGTGACGATCTGCGCGTCGGAGGCGGTGATGGTCGAGGAGGTGATGCCGACGGCGCCGGCGGCCGGTGCCGAACCGGTGCCGGCGGCGCCCTCGCTCGCCTCCTGACTCGGCGGTGCGTCCTGCTCCGAACCGGAGGTGCCGGCGGGCGCGTTCGAGGCGCCTGGGCCATCGAGCAGGCCCGGTCCTGCCGGACCGGGCCCGGCCCTCAGCTGCTCGGGCGTCGGGCCCGCCACCACCGAGCCCCCGTCCGGGCTCTGAATGAGCACCGAGACGCCCTGCGCCGAGAGGCGATCGGCCAGGTCGTCGTTCGAGACGGTTCCGATCAGCGCGGCGGCCGCGGCCGCCCGGTCGTGCAGACGGTCCTCGATCTGCGCGCGCAGCCGTTCTCCGAGCACCAGCTGCACGCTCACGCAGAGCGCCACCAGCAGCACCGTGAGCAGAGCCAGCACCGACAGCACCGTGCGCGTGCGCAGGGATCCGGTTCGCAGGGACGCCGCGACCGGTGTCGCCGGCCGCTCACGGGTGCTCATGCGCTCAGCCGGTAGCCGATGCCCCGCACCGTGTGGATGAGCCGCGGCCCGGTGGCCTCCATCTTGCGGCGCAGCGAACTGAGGTGCACCTCGACGACGTTCGCGTCGAGGTCGTCGTAGCCCCACACCTGCGTGAGGATCTGGCCCTTGGACAGGGTGCGGCCGCGGCTCTGGGCGAGGAAGCTCAGCAGGCGGAACTCCGTCGCCGTGAGCTCGAGCGGCCGGTCCGCCCGCCGGGCGCGCGCGCCGTCGACGTCGACGACGAGGTCGGCGATCTCGATCACGGCGGGGATCCGTCCGCGCCGGCGCAGCACGGCCGTCACGCGCGCCACCAGCTCGGCCATCGCGAACGGTTTGACCAGGTAGTCGTCGATCCCTTCGGCGAAGCCGCGCAGCCGGTCGTCCACCTCGTCGCGAGCGGTGAGCATCACGACCGCGCAGCCGGTGGTGACGCGCACGGTGCCGGCCAGCGCGATTCCGCTCGGACCGGGCAGCATCCAGTCGAGCACCACGAGGTCGGGGGCGAAGGATGCGAGGTCGTCGGGGAGGGCGGTTCCGTCCTCGCGCGCGGCGACGACGAATCCCTCGTCGGCGAGGGAGGCGGCGACGGACTGCCGGATCGTCTCGTCGTCCTCGATCACCAGGATGCGGGCCGGGGTTGTCATGACTGAACGGTACGACGGCGTCTGCGGGCCCGGCTGGAGGTTGGCTGGAAACGATCGAAGCTTAAGTCGAGCTTCAGATTCGGCTTCGACAGTGGGATGCACCGGAGCCGTTCCCGCTCCGGCCGGCGCACCGTTCCGCGCCGTCGACCGATCGGAAAGAAGCCCATGTCAGATCTCACCCCGTTCTTCAGCCCCGGAGAACCCCCGCAGAATGCACCCGAGCCTCCCCGGAGGAACGCGATCGGCCGCCGCGTCGCGATCGGCGTGACCTGCGGGGTCATCGGCCTGGGGCTACTCGGAACCACGGCGGCGTTCGCCGCGCAGGGCGGCCCGGCCGACGCGCAGGCGGTCTCCGCCGCGGTGTCGCCGACGGCGTCACCCACCCCGGGCGCCGGCACCGGCTCGAACGACGACACCGTCACGCCCGTGCCGCCGACCGGAGCCCCCGCCGCTCCCGCAGCCCCCACCGACGGGACGACGCCGCAGGCCGGCGCTCCCTCCCCCGGCCCGGAATCCGGCGGGGTGTGCGGTCCCGGTGGGGCGGCACCCGGGGGAACGGGCCCGCTCGCGGGCGGACCGGAGGGTCACGCGGCCCCGGAAGCGCCTCCCGCAGGTGAGAACGGCGTGCCCACTCCGCCCACGGACGCCCCGACTCCCCCGACGGATGCTCCCGCTCCGCCGACGGACGCCCCGACTCCGCCCACGGATGCCCCCGTTCCGCCGACGGACACCCCGACACCGCCGGCCGGTTCGCCCGACGACGGCCAGCACCCGACGGGCGGCGGCACGGGCTCCTGAGCACGGACTCCTCAGAGCCGAATGCATCCCGTCCGGCCGTGCGCGCCCTCTCGAAGGGGCGCGCACGGCCGGACGGGAACGCGCCCCGAGTCCTCTCCCGACTCAGAGCCGGTGGGCCCGCTCGATGATGCGGAGGACCTGCTCGCTGTCGCGCGGGTCGACCGGGAGCGGGGCGCCCGTGCGAAGTGACTCCGCCAGGTCGCGATAGAAGCCCGGGTAGTCGCCGCGCTCGAGCACGACCTCGCGCGACTCGCCGGGCGCGCGCAGCACGCCGACGGGGTTCTCCTCGCTGAGGCCGAAGGCCGGGTCGTCGGTGCCGAGACCGTCCTGCAGCTGGTTCTCCTGCGGATCCAGCCCCCACGACTCGAACACCGCACGCGAACCGACCACCCGGAACCGCGGCCGGTTCGCCGGCGAGACGGCGCTCATCCAGAGCCGGGAGCGCACACCGCTGTGGTGGGTGAGGCTCACGAACGAGTCGTCGTCGTTGACGGAGCCCTCCCGCCGCGCGTCGAGCTCGGCGTGCACGCCGCCACCCTCGACGTCGACCTCGCCGAACAGCTGCAGCGCCTGGTCGATCAGGTGCGGACCCAGGTCGTAGAGGATGCCGCCGCCCTCGGCCGGCGTGGCCTCGTTCTTCCACTGCTTGGCGCCGAGTTCGGGCTTCCACCACTCGAAGGCCGACTCGAACTGCCGCACCTCGCCCAGCTCGCCGCTCGCGATCAGCGCCCGCACGGTGAGGAAGTCGCCGTCCCACCGCCGGTTCTGGAACACGGCCACCCGGCGCCCCACGGCATCCGCGTGCGCGATCACCTCGCGCGCCTCGGCGGCGGTGAGCGCGAACGGCTTGTCGACCACCACGTCGAGCCCGGCGTCGAGGGCGCGGTGTGCGAGCGGCACGTGCGTGTCGTTCGGGCTCGTGACGACGACCAGATCGAGCTGCCCGGCGCGCGCGAAGAGCGCGTCGGCATCCGGAACCACCACGTCGGCCCCGTACCGCTCACTCGCCTGTGCGGCCCGTTCGGGGTTGCCCGTCACGATCGTCGTCAGGGCATAAGCAGGATCCGCCGCGATCAGCGGCGCATGGAAGACCCGGCCGCCCAGGCCGTAGCCCAGGACGCCGGTGCGGAGAGGATTCGACATGCCTCAACGCTACGCGACCCCGCCGACAGCGCCCGCGTCTGATGAGCCGTTCCGCCCGGACCGGGCGTCTGCACCTGAGCCGCCCCGGACCGGCCGGGCCGCCGGCGCCCAGGAGGAGCGCGGAGAGGCTACCCCCAGGTGCCGGCCGGCGAGGCGATCACCGGCACGGGCGTGTACGACCAGTGCGAGCCGTTCGCGTAGTGGCTGCTGGCCCAGGGCGATGCCCAGATCGCGGCCTCGATCTGCTCGGTGGGGGCGGAGGCGGCGAAGCCCTCGACGATCGCCGAGTAGCCCGAGTTGCCGTGCAGTGCGTTGCCCACGTTCTCGGCCGCCGTGACCAGCGTGTCGTAGCTGCCGAGGCCACTGCCGCCGCCCGAGCCCCAGCCGTTGTTCAGCGGGTTGTTGCGGTTCCACCAGTCGTCGGGGCCGTTCTCCTGGCGCATCCAGCGCAGCATCACGGTGACGTTCGAGTCGCTCACCGGGAAGCCGGCGAGCATCAGCACGAGCTTCGCCCAGTCCTCGTTCGTGCTGCCGGCGACGAAGGACTCGACGCCCTCCGTGGCCTGGTAGCCGTCGCGCGTGACGACCAGCTGGCCGGCATCCGCCGTCACCGACAGCGACTGCGAGCCGGCACCGGCGGCGCCGACCGCATCACCCGAGGCGATCGCCGTGCTCTGCGGCGGCGGCGCGAGCGCGGTCAGCGCCGTCAGCGCGAACACCGACACCCCCGCGAACAGCGCGAGCGGCAGGCCCCACGGGCGCCGCCCGGGCCGCTTCTCGGAGGATCGCAGGAAAAGTGAACTCATGATGAGCTCTCCAGAATACTCGCGCCTCCCGCATCCCCCCAGATCTCCGCCGACCCGTCACTCCGTCCCGCTTTGAGGGTGCGAAAACGGCACCACGTGACGGGTCGGCGAGGCGAAGCGACGCGACGCGACGCGACGCGAGGGTGCGGCGGGGGTCAGCCCGTGTTCTGCAGGCCTGCGGCGACGCCGTTCACGGCGAGCAGCAGGAGGCGGTGCGGGGCGTCTTGCGGGTCGGTGCTGCCGGAGGCGCGCACCGCCCGGAGCGCGCGCAGCTGCAGCAGCGAGAGCGCATCGACGTAGGGGCTGCGCAGCCGCACGGCCCGCTGCAGCACCGGCTTGTCGTCGAGGATCTCGCCGTGCCCGCTGGTGCGCTGCACCCACTCCCGCGTGAGCTGCATCTCCGAGAGCACGAGCGCGGCGAGGTCGTCGCGGTCGCCGAGCGCGAGGTACCGCTCCGCGATCCGCAGGTCGGTCTTGGCCAGCGACATCTCGACGTTGTCGATCATCGAGGCGAACAGCGGCCAGCGCCGGTACGCGTCGCGCAGCAGCGCCTCGTCGCCCACCGCGGCGAGCGCCGTGCCGAGCCCGAACCAGCCGGTGAGGTTGATGCGGGCCTGCGTCCAGGCGAACACCCACGGGATGGCGCGCAGGTCTTCCAGCGACGACACCGAGAGCCCGCGGCGGGCGGGGCGGGAGCCCAGGGCGAGCAGGCCCACCTCCTCCATCGGGGTGACCTGCGCGAACCAGGGCGCGAAGCCCTCGGCCTTCACGAGCTCGAAGAAGCGGGTGCGGGATGCCTCGTCCATCGTCGCGGCGACGGGCGCGAACTCGTCGGCGGCCGCCCGGTTCGCCTCCTCGTTCGCCGGAGAAGAGGCCAGCAACGTGGCCGCGGCCATCTGCTCGATGTGCCGGGCCGCGATGGTCTTGTCGCCGTACTGCGCGAAGATCACCTCGCCCTGCTCGGTGAGCTTGAAGCGGTCGTCGACGGATCCGGGAGGCTGCGCCATCACGGCCTCGTTCGCCGGGCCGCCGCCGCGCCCGAGCGCTCCCCCGCGCCCGTGGAAGAGCGTGAGCACGATGTCGTTGTCCTTCGCCCACGAGGCGATCCGCGACTGGGCGTCGTAGAGCGCGAGCGTGGCCGACACCGGCCCCACGTCCTTCGAGGAGTCGGAGTAGCCGAGCATCACCTCGAGCTTGCGGCCGGTGGCGGCCAGCCGCGCCTTCACGGGCGCCAGCTCGATCATCTCGCTCAGGATGCGCGTGGAGTTCTGCAGGTCGTCGAAGGTCTCGAACAGCGGGATGGCGTCGAGCACGGGCGCGGCCTCGGCCGATCCGAGTGCCGCGTCGGCCAGCTCGTACACGGTGGCGAGGTCGGTGGAGGACTGCGTGAACGACACGATGTACCGGCGCGCGGCATCCACGCCGTAGCGCTTCTGCAGGTATGCGATGGTGCGGTAGACCTCGAGCACCTCGATGGTCATGTCGGCGAGCGCCCCGCCGGCCTTCACGTCGGCGAGCGCCTCGCGGTGCACCTTGGAGTGCTGGCGCACCTCGAGTTCGGCGAGGTGGAAGCCGAAGGTCTGCACCTGCCAGATGAGGTTCTGCAGCTCACCGTTGGCGTTGCGCCGGGCACCGCCGGCCCGCAGCGAGTTCTGCACGATCCGCAGCTCGTCGAGAAGGGCCGAGGGGTCGGCGTAGGCCAGGGCCTCGTCGCCGCGGCGGGTGGCCGCGATGCGCTCGGCGATCACGAGCAGCACCCGGCGGTGCGGCTCGTTCGGGGCGCGGGTGCCGATCTGCGAGGTGACGGATGCCGCGAGCTCCTCCTGCCGGGCGGCGAGCGCGCGGAGGGCGTCGTCGGGCTGCGTCTCGGACTCGTCGAGGGTGAGCGTGCGACCGATGCGGGTGGCGGCGTGCTCGAGGCCGAGCAGCACGTGCTCGGCGGCGATCGCGGCCGCCTCCTTGGTGACGCTCGCGGTGACGAAGGGGTTGCCGTCGCGGTCGGCGCCGATCCAGCTGCCGAGCCGCAGGAACGCGGGAGCCTCGGCGTCGGCGACGCCGGCATCCGTTCCCAGCAGCCAGTCGTCGAGCAGACGGTACACCTGCGGCACGATCTGGAACAGCGTCTGGTCGAAGATCGACATCGCCGTGCGCACCTCGTCGAGCGGGGTGGGGCGGGTGGTGCGCAGCGGCGAGGTGCGCCAGAGCACCTCGATCTGCTCGAGCAGGCGGCGTTCGTTCTCGGCGCCGGTGGCCGAGGCCGGATCGGCGGGCACCCGCGCATCCAGCAGCTCGCTGATGCGGCGGATGGTGGAGGCCACCGCACGCCGGCGGGCCTCGGTGGGGTGCGCGGTGAGCACCGGGTGGAAGCGCAGGCCCTGCAGCCGCTCGGCCGTCGCCTCGGCGCCGACCTCCTCACGCAGCTGCTCGAGGGCGGCGGGCAGGGTGTCGGTGCCGGCGGAGGCGGGCCCTGCGGCCGAGCGAGCGCGCAGCACGCGCACCCGATGGTGCTCCTCGGCGAGGTTGGAGAGGTGGAAGTAGCAGGTGAACGCGCGGGCGACCTGCTCGGCACGCTCGGGGGTGAACGACTCGACCAGCGCCTCGGCGTCTTCGATCGAGGCGTCGTGGTCGCGCTCGTAGGCGCGGATGACGAGGCCACGGAGGTTCTCGACATCCGCCAGCAGCTCGTCGCCACCGGCCTCGGTGAGCACGCGGCCGAGCAGGGAGCCCAGGAGGCTGATGTCGGCGCGCAGATCGCGGTCGACCTCGCCGCTGATGCGCGCTCGGCTGTGATCGGTGGTTCCTGGCAGGACTTCGGTCTCGTCGGTCACCCTGCAACGCTAGTGGCGAGGGCCGCAGGTGGGGAAATCAGGGACGGATCCGGGCGTATCCTGGCCCGGAACCCGTGTTTCCGCGCCCGCGCACACCCGCGACGACTACCGTGGAGGAATGGCTTCATCAGCAACCGCGGATTCGGGCGAGACAGAATCTCCCCGCACCGAGCAGACCTTCTCCGATCTGGGCCTCGAGCCCGCCGTCCTCAAGGCTTTGAAGGACGTCGGCTACGAGACCCCCTCGGCCATCCAGGCCGCCACCATCCCTCCCCTCCTCTCCGGCCGCGACGTCGTGGGCCTCGCCCAGACCGGAACGGGCAAGACCGCCGCGTTCGCGCTACCCATCCTCTCCCGCCTCGACCTCGCGCAGAAGACCCCTCAGGCCCTCGTGCTCGCGCCCACCCGTGAGCTCGCCCTGCAGGTCTGCGAGGCCTTCGAGAAGTACGCGGCGCACCTGAAGGGCGTGCACGTGCTGCCCGTCTACGGCGGCCAGGCCTACGGCCAGCAGCTCTCCGCGCTCCGCCGCGGCGTGCACATCGTGGTCGGCACCCCCGGCCGCATCATGGATCACCTCGACAAGGGAACGCTGGATCTCACCGAGCTGAAGTACCTGGTGCTCGACGAGGCCGACGAGATGCTCAAGATGGGCTTCGCCGAGGATGTCGAGACCATCCTCGCCGACACCCCCGACGACAAGCAGGTGGCGCTGTTCTCGGCCACGATGCCGGCGCAGATCCGCCGCATCTCGGCCAAGTACCTGCACGACCCCGAAGAGATCACGGTCAAGAGCAAGACCACGACCTCGGTGAACACCACCCAGCGCTACCTCGTGGTCTCGTACCCGCAGAAGGTCGACGCGCTCACCCGCATCCTCGAGACCGAGAACTTCGAGGGCATGATCGTGTTCACCCGCACCAAGAACGAGACCGAGACGCTCGCCGAGAAGCTGCGCGCCCGGGGCTACGCCGCCGCCGCCATCAACGGCGACGTGGTGCAGGCCCAGCGCGAGCGCACGGTCAACCAGCTGAAGTCGGGCAAGCTCGACATCCTGGTGGCGACGGATGTCGCGGCCCGCGGTCTCGATGTGGAGCGCATCACGCACGTGGTGAACTACGACCTGCCGATCGACACCGAGTCGTACGTGCACCGCATCGGCCGCACCGGCCGCGCCGGCCGCTCGGGTGACGCCATCAGCTTCGTCACCCCGCGCGAGCGACGGATGCTGAGCTCGATCGAGAAGGCCACCCGCCAGCCGCTGACCGAGATGAAGCTGCCGAGCGTCGACGACGTCAACGCCACGCGGCTCACCCGCTTCGACGACGCGATCACGGCGGCGCTGGCCGATCCGGCGCAGCTGCAGGTGTTCCGCGACATCGTGGGGCACTACGTGTCGCACCACGACGTGCCCGAGGCCGACGTGGCCGCGGCGCTGGCCGTGGTGGCGCAGGGCGACACCCCGCTGCTGCTGGAGCCGGATGCGGCGCGCGGCGCACGCTTCGACCGCGACGACCGGCCCGACCGGGGCGGCGACCGCTCCGAGCGCAGCGGCGGCTACCACGGCGACCGCGGTGACCGGGGCGAGCGCCCCGAGCGCCGCAGCCGCCCGGCCGGTGGCGCGATGGCTACCTACCGCATCTCGGTGGGCAAGCGGCAGAAGGTCGACCCGCGCCAGATCGTCGGCGCCCTCGCCAACGAGGGAGGCCTGCGCCGGGAGCACTTCGGTGCTATCCAGATCCGGCCCGACTTCTCGCTCGTCGAGCTGCCGGCCGACCTGCCGCCCGGAACCCTGGAGCGCCTGCGCGACACTCGCATCAGCGGCCAGCTGATCGAGCTGAAGCCCGACCGCTTCGGCTCGTCCGCCAAGCGCGAGGACAAGCCGCGCTGGAAGAACCCGCGCGACTGACGCCTGCGCACTCCCCCGCCCCACCCCACTTCCGGGTAACCGCGGGGCACCACGAGATGCGGCATCCCGCGGTCATCAGGTCGCGGGCGCGGCGGGGCGGCAGGGCGGGAGCCGCAGATCGGCTCGGGTGAAAGGGCCGGCCGGGAGAGCCTCGCGGATGCGGGCTTCGGTGAAGCGGCGCGTGGGGCGGAGCGGCTCGGGGAGCTCGGGGGCGAACGGGAGCGGTTCATCCACCCCCTCGGCGAGCATCCGGGCCTGGGCCTTCGCCACGAGCGGGGTGCGCATGGTCCACTCCGTGAGCTGGGCCAGGGCCCGGATGCTCCACACCGGCACCGGGAAGAAGACCGGCCGGCGGTCGGCCACGCGGGCGATGCGGCGCACGGCCTCGCCGAGGGTGAGCGTCTCCGCGCCCATCACCGCGACGGTGGGTTCGGCGATCCGGCCCTCGAGGGCGGCCACCAGCACGTCGACCGCGTCCTCGATCGGGACCGGCCGCACCAGGCGCTCGCGGTAGCCGACCGTGGCGAAGACCGGCAGCGTGCGCACGGCCTTCGTGACGTGGTCGACCATGTGGTCGCCCGGTCCGTAGATCATGCCCGCCTTGAGCACCGTGTATTCCAGGCCCGAGTGCCGCAGCAGCTCCTCGGCGGCCCACTTCGTCTCGTGGTACGCCGATCCGCAGTCCGGGCGAGCGCGCAGGAAGCTGAGCATCACGACGCGCTTCACGCCGGCACGGCGAGCTGCCTCGATCACGGCGCGGGTACCGGCGACGTGCACCCGCGCAAAGCTCTGCTCGCCGATCTCGCGGTTGATGCCGGCGCAGTGCGCCACCGCGTCGCACCCGGCGAACGCGGCGGCCAGGGCGTCGACGTCGTCGATCTCCACGCCGGTGCGGCGCGAGACGATCACCGTCTGCTCCGCTCCGAGCCGCTCGGCGAGGTGCCGCCCCACGAATCCGGTGCCCCCGGTGATCGCTACCCTCATGATGTCTCTCCTTCGCTTATTAGCAACGAAGCTACACTGTAATTAGCTCTTGTGCTAGATTGCAACCATGACAGATGCAGCCTCCGACATCTTCAGCGCACTGGCCCACCCGACCCGTCGGCAGATCCTGCAAGACCTGAAAGACGGCGAGCTGGCCGCCGGCGAGATCGCCTCGCGTTTCAACGCCTCCGGCCCCACCATCTCCCGTCACCTCGGCGTGCTGCGCCAGGCCGGCCTCGTCGCCGAGCGCCGCGACGCCAACCGCATCCTCTACTCCCTCGTCGGCGAGCGCCTCGCCCTCTCGGTGGGCGACTTCCTCTCCACGGTCTGCCCCGAGCAGATCGTCCTCCGCGAGGTGCGCAAGCGCACCCCCAAGTCCCGGACGGGGGACGGATCAGCCGAGGTCTCGACTGCAGCGACTCCGGCCTGACCCGACCGATCGCCTCCGAGTCGGGCTCCTGAAGGACTTACCGCACTGCTCGACACGGTCGGCCACGGAACCATGACCACTGCTCTCGCCTTCGGTGTCTCCACCCAACGCACCGACATCGCCCCGACGAGCAGGTCGGCTACGCTCGCTCCAGCCAACTCCGGCTCGACATTCTCACCAGACGATGTTCATCACGGTGTACGCGGTGACCCACGCTGCGACGGTGAATGCGCCGATCGCCATTCCGATGATCGCGAGCGTGTTCCGACGCCCGGCCCTCCTGGATATGACGTAGGCCGCGATACTGATCGCCAACCCGATGACCCCGAGCAGAACCGCGGTGATGACTCCAACGAGCCCGAGGACCTTGCCCGGGTAGTCATCGCCCCCGGTGAAAGACGGCTCAGAGGAGGGGGAATCGAGCATCAGCATGGCCCTTCCTACTCGCACCACCAGAACCGATGGCGCCACGTCCCATACTATGATTATTTCTCACTATGGCGATGGATGATTCGCTTGTTCTCAGGTCGTAGTCGATGGCTCGGGTACGAAAAGAGCCCCCTCGCGAAGCGAGAGGGCTCTTCGGGTGGGGTAGGACCGGAGGCTACTACTTCGTGGCCGCCGCCAGCGCGTCCACCATCTGGTCGAGGCCCCAGGGCAGCGACAGCGCGTTCGGCGGCGACACCGCGGCGATGTACTGCGTGCCGACGAGCGACGCCACGTGGCCCGACTTCACGGCCGGGATGACCGAGGTCTGCGGCGCCGTCAGGAACGCGTCGGCCTCGGCCTGCGTGTCGGTGTAGCTCAGCACCACGTCGGAGTCGAGCTGGTCGAGCTGCTCGTAGCTCAGCGTGTAGAAGAAGGTCGAGTCGCCGTTGGCGAGCGCGTCCACGGCCGGGGCGTTCTCGAAGCCCAGGTCGAACAGGAACTCCACCCGCGGGTCGGCCTGCTTGTAGACGTAGAAGGTTCCGGCGAGATCCCAGACCGCGGCGATGGTCTTGCCCTGGAACTCCGGATGCGCGGCGGCGGCCGCGGCGACCTCGTCGTCGATGTCGGCCAGCACCTGCTCGGCCTCGGCGGTCTTGCCGAGCGCCTTGCCGACGGTGGTGACGACGTCGCGCCACGGGGTGCTCCAGGCCACGTCCGGGTACGCCACGGTCGGCGCGATCTGGCTGAGGGTGTCGTACTGCTCCTGCGTGATGCCGGAGTAGACGGCGAGGATGACGTCGGGGTCGGCGGCGGCGATGGCCTCGTAGGGCGGCTCGTCGGCCGACTCGGGCAGCACCTCGGGCATCGCGGTGCCCGCGGCGTCGACCGCCTCGGCGACCCACGGCAGCACGCCGTCGTCGTCGCCGGCGTAGGAGTCGAACGGGATGGCGACGGGGACGACGCCGACCGCGATGGAGGCCTCGGTCGAGCCCCAGCCGAGCGTCACGACGTTCTGCACGTCGGCCGGAACGGTGGTCTCTCCGAAGGCGTGCTCGATGGTGACGGCCTCGCCCGAGGCGGAACCGGAAGCGCCGTCGGTGGCGGGAGCGCCGGTCGAGCCGGAGGCGCATCCGGAGAGCACGAGGGCGGCGGCGAGCGTCGTCGCGGCGACCGCGGCGAGTCGGAGACGGATTCTGGGCACTGTTGTCCTCCAGTGTCGGGGTGAAGATGCTGTGATAAGGATTGCCTTACCTAATCATGGTAGGTCATTCCGCGCTGCGGTGGAACCGCCCCATCGGCACCACCATCGGCGAACGGCTCACCGGATCCTCGATCACGAGCGCCTCGAGCCCGAACGCGGTACGCACGATCTCGGTGGAGATGACCTCCCGTGGCGCCCCCTCGGCCACGATGCTCCCCTGCGACATCACCACGAGGTGGTCGGCGTAGCGGGCGGCGAGGTTGAGGTCGTGCAACACCATCACCACGGTCGTGCCGCGCGTGCGGTTGAGCTCGTGCAGCAGGTCGAGCACCTCGATCTGGTGTGTCACGTCGAGGAAGGTCGTCGGCTCGTCCAGCAGCAGGATGTCGGTCTCCTGCGCCAGCGCCATCGCGATCCAGACCCGCTGCCGCTGCCCGCCCGAGAGCTCCTCCACCCGCCGGTCGGCGATGCCGATCGTGTCGGTGGAGCGCAGCGCCGTGGCGACGGCGTGGTCGTCCTCCTCGGTCCACTGCCGGAACAGCCCCTGACGCGGGAAGCGGCCGCGGCCCACCAGGTCGGCCACCGTGATGCCCTCGGGCGCCACCGGCTGCTGCGGCAGCAGTCCCAGCACGGTCGCGAGCTTCTTGCTCGGGTACCGGTGCACATCCGTGCCGTCGAGGGTGACCACGCCCTCCTCGGGCTTCAACAGCCGGGCGAGTGCGCGCAGCAGCGTCGACTTGCCGCAGGCGTTCGGGCCGACGATCACCGTCACCCGCCCGTCGGGCACCACCACGTCGAGCCCGTCGACGACCCGCCGGCCGTCGTAGCCGAGGGAGAGCGCCTCGGCGCGCAGCTCGTGCGAACTCATGCGGTACCTCTCGTTCGGTTGCCGCGGGCCAGCAGCCCGAGCAGGATCGGCGCGCCCACGATGCCCGTCACGATGCCCACCGGCACCTGCAGGCTCGGCAGGGCGTGCTGGGCGATGACGTCGGCGCCCGTCACCACGACCGCGCCCACCAGGGCGCTCGTGACGAGCGCGGTCGCCGTGCCGCCGAGCAGCCGCCGGGCGATCGGCGCCGACACGAAGGCCACGAAGGCGATCGGGCCCACCGCCGCCGTGGCGACGGCCGCGAGCCCCACGGCCACGAGAGTCAGCAGCAAGCGGGTGCGGGTGATGCGCACCCCCAGGCCGGAGGCGGTCTCGTCGCCCAGCTGCAGCATCCGGAGCCGTCGGGCCAGCAGCGCGAGACCGAGGATCAGCACGGCGACGCCGAGGGCGGTGAAGACGAGCTCCTCGGGCTGCACGGTTCCGATGCTGCCGACCAGCCACACCAGGGCCGACTGGGCGTCGCGCACGTCGGATCGGGTGAGCAGATAGCCGATCAGCGCCTGGGCGAGGAAGGCGAGCGCGATGCCGATCAGCACGAATCGCGAGCCGGCCACGCCGTTGCGCGAGGCCAGGATCGTGATCAGCGCGGCCACCAGAAGGGCGCCGGCGAAGGCCGCGACCGACACCGCGAGCCCGCTCAGGCCGAACACGAGGATGGCGCCGACCGCCGCCGCACTGGCGCCCTGCGAGATGCCGATGATGTCGGGGCTGGCCAGCGGATTGCCCAGCAGACTCTGGAACACGGCCCCCGCGAGCCCGAACGCCACCCCCACCATCAGGCCCATGGCGAGCCGCGGCAGGCGCAGCCCGAGCACCACGAAGCGGTCGCCGCCCGAGCCCTGCCCGAACAGCGTGGCCAGCACGTCGCCGGGCGCGATCACCCGGTCGCCCAGCATCAGGGCGAGGATGGCGAACACCACGAGCAGGGCGAGCAGAACGGCCGTCACGACGAGATAGCGGGCGAGGCCGATGCGGCGCACGGCCCGGAGCATCCGCCGGTCGCCGGATGCGGCGCCCCCGTCGGGCCCGCGACCGGATGCGGCGTCGCCGCCGGGCGGGCGCACCTCGGCGGCCGTCACCGGATCACCGCCCGGTCGCGGCGCACCAGCACGATCAGCACCGGCGCGCCGATGACGGCCACCACGATCCCGGCCTCGAGTTCGGCGGGCTGGGCGATCAGCCGCCCGAGGGTGTCGGCGAGCACCAGCAGGATGGCGCCGAGCGGCATCGAGTACGCGAGGATCCAGCGGAAGTCGGGTCCGATCATCCGCCGGGCGACGTGCGGCACCACGAGGCCGACGAACACCAGCGGCCCGGCGAGCGAGGTCGCCGATCCGCAGAGCAGGATGATGGCGGCTCCCGCGATCATCCGCGTGAGGCCGACCCGCTGGCCGAGACCGCGCGCCACGTCGTCGCCGAGCGCGAGACCGTTCAGGCTGCGGCCGAGCAGCAGAGCGACGACCGCGCCCACGATCAGGAAGGGCGCGAGGGCGAGGGCCGTGCCCGCATCCCGGCCCACCAGCGAGCCGACCGACCAGAAGCGGTACTGCCCGAGGGTGTCGAGGTCGCGCAGCAGCACGAGCGTGATGAGTGAGGTGAGCACCGCGGTCACGGCCGCACCCGCGAGGGTGAGGCTGAGCGGAGTGGGGCCGTTGCGGCCGGAGGCGACCGCATAGACCAGTACCGCCGCGAGGGCCGCGCCGATGAACGCGAACCAGATGTAACCCGAGGGAGCGGTGACGCCGAAGGCCGCGATGGCGGTCACGACGGCCAGCGAGGCGCCGGCGTTCACGCCGAGCAGACCGGGGTCGGCCAGCGGGTTGCGGGTGAGGCCCTGCATGAGCGCTCCCGCGAGCCCCAGCGCGGCTCCGGCGACCAGACCGATGATCGTGCGCGGCACCCGCAGGTCGAGCACCACCATCTGCTCGACGGCGTCGCCCTGACGGCCGCCCAGCACGTCGAGCACCGCCGAGAGGTCGATGCTGCGCGAGCCGAGGAAGAGACTGAGGCCCACGGCCACGAGTACGGCGACGAGCATCCCGAGCAGGCCCAGGATGCGGGTGAGCCGTCGCCGCGCGAGAACGGGCGCCGCCGGAGCGGCCGCGGTCACTGCCCTTCGGCCTTGCCGAGCCGCCAGTAGCCCATGAACGCCACGCGGTGGCGGTCGACGCCGATCTCGCTCACCAGCAGGCGGCGCAGCAGCTTGATCACGGCGGACTCGCCGGCCAGCCAGGCGTAGAAGCGGCCGGTGGCATCCTCGGGCGAGTCCCAGAGCATCTCGACGTCGACGTCGATGTCGGCGAGCTCCTGGGCCTGGGCGGCGAGGGCGGGAGTGAGACGGTCGCGGTTGGTCTCGGTCCAGGTGCGTACGGCCTCGAGCAGGGTGGGATCGCCCTCGTCGTCGCGGGCGAGCCAGGTGATCGTCACGTCGGCGCCCTCCGGCACCGCGATCGGCAGGCGGTCGCCGGCGTGCGGCACTTCGAGGAAGGCCTGGGCCCGGGTGCCGGCGGGCAGCGACTCGAGGATGCTCGCGATGGCGGGCGCGGCCGTCTCGTCGCCGGCGAGCAGGTAGTCGATCGCCTCGCCGGGGTGCCAGTCGAGGCCGACGCGGTAGTCGAGGCTGAGGTCGTCGGGTCCGACGATCACGATCTCCTCGCCCACCCTGGCGGTCTCCAGCCACACGGAGGCGGGCCCCTCCGCCGTGTGGCCGTCGGCGCCGGCGTGCACCACGAAGTCGACGTCGAGTTCGGCAGGCGCCTCGGTGGTGGCGGGGCGGATGGCGCGCACGGTGTACGTGCGGAACGGGTTGCGCTGCTCTTCGGGCAGCTCGCGCCAGGCCTGGTACCAGGTGCCGGCCTCGAGGGTGTCGCCGTCGAACCAGCCGCAGTCGCCGTAGCGGCCCTCGATGCCGGGAGCACCGGATGCGCCGGTGCCGGCAGCACCGGCGAACGGCAGCACGAGCTTCACCCGCTGATCGAGGCCGGCGGTGCCGAAGCGGTCGAACTCGGGCCCGCCGAAGGTCACCCGCCGGAAGCTCGGGCTCAGCTGCACGATCCGGCGCACCTCGGCCCGGAACGGCCGGTACGCCGGGCACGCGCGTCGATCGGCATCCGTTCGAGCAACGTAGGTAAGCATTACCTAATTATGCACGATGCTCCCCGGCGGCGACACGAAGGCCCCGGCCACGCGGAAGCGCGACCGGGGCCCTCGAGAGGCGCGAGCGGAGGATCAGGCCTCGCTCATCACCAGCTTCTCCTGCTGGCCGCGTGCGGCGAGCGCGGCGGCACGGGCGGCGAGGCGGCGGGTCTGCTCGGCCTGGCCGGCGTCGAGCTCGTCCTGCGGAACCGCGACGCTCTCGACGTGCGAGACGCCGTTGTACTTCTCGATGTAGGCGTCGAGCTCGGGGCCCGACTCCCACGACGTGATCAGGCAGTAGCGCGCCGTGTCACCGGGGTGGGTGGCGGCGTGCCAGAGGCGCTGGGTGTCGACGATCAGCTGCGCGCCGGCCGGGAGCGCGATGCGTACCTCGCCCTCGGGGTCGGTGCGGTTGTGGCGCAGCACGAAGTAGCTGTCCTTGTCGTCGGTCAGGTTGAAGAACCCGCGCACGACCCAGCCGGTACCATCCGGGTTCAGGCGGTTGTTGTCGTCCTGGTGGAGGTTGTAGAGGCAGTCGGCGTAGGTGTTCGGCTGCAGCTCGATCACGCGGCACCGGCCCACGTTGGCACCCGGCTCCTGGGCGCGACGGGTCAGGTCGGGGGCCTTCTCGGTCTGCGAGTCGATCCACACGCCGTCCTTGTCGGTGCNCAGTCGGCGTAGGTGTTCGGCTGCAGCTCGATCACGCGGCACCGGCCCACGTTGGCACCCGGCTCCTGGGCGCGACGGGTCAGGTCGGGGGCCTTCTCGGTCTGCGAGTCGATCCACACGCCGTCCTTGTCGGTGCGCGGCGGCTTGTGGTTCCAGAAGCCGTTGCACTCGATCTCGCCCTTGGCCGAGGCCAGCGGGGCGAAGCGGGTGTCGCCCGAGGACTTCCAGTCGTTGTACTCGATGTCGAGCCACTCCCGGGGATCCATCTCGCGGTCGTATTTGTCGAGAACGACGTAGCCGGTCTCTTCCAGCGCTGCTGATTTGATGTATGCCATGACGGTCGTCATGTCCTTTCGTCGGAGGACCAGCACGTTTTAACAGGTCCAACTTAGGTCAGCCTAACAGTGGCACCCTGGGAGACGCCTCACCCGATCACGGCGCGTTCTCGTCCAGTAAACTCGGCCGATATGGTCACTGCCACGAACGTCGAAGCCACCGCCGTCAACACCGTCGCCTGGCTCTCCGCCGAACGCACGACCATCGTCGTCCCGGTCTACCAGCGCCAGTACCGCTGGGACATCGGCGGCTGCGAGAAGCTGCTCGCCGACATCCGCGCCGTCTCCGACACCGACGACCGGCAGACCCACTTCATCGGGTCGATCCTCTCCACCGGGTCCGACACGGGCGAGCCCGACACGAGCGGGTCCGACACGGGCGAGCCCGACACGGCGACGGATGACGCCGAGCTCGTGCTGATCGACGGCCAGCAGCGCATCACCACACTGATGCTGCTGGTCGCGGCTCTCCAGCACACCATTCGCGACGCCGATCCGGAGCTGGCCGCCGAACTCGCCCGGGTGCTCGTTCGCGCCGACGACCCCTCCCGCACCAAACTGCGACCGCACCGCGCCTGGGCCGAGGTGTTCGAGAGCGTCGTGCTCGGGCGGAACGGCGCGGCCACCGGCGCCGGCGAACTGCGCGACTCCCGCTTCGACGACAACTACGCCTTCTTCCGCTCCCAGGTGCGGCCCGACGAGGTGCGCCGCGTCTGGCGCGGCCTGCAGAAGCTCGAGCACGTGGCGATCACCCTGGGGCCGGATGCGAACGCCCAGCAGATCTTCGAGAGCCTGAACTCCACCGGCGAGCCGCTGCGCGACCACGAGCTCATCCACAACTACGTCTTGATGGGCCTCTCGCACGCCGAGCAGACCGAGATCGAGCAGCAGTACTGGCTGCCGATCGAGCAGCACACGGGCGAGTCGATCGCCCAGTTCTGGCGCGACTACCTGGTGATGACCACCGGCCGCGAGGTCGTCGTCACCGGCGGCCGCGGCGTCTACGACGCCTTCCGGCAGGAGTTCCCGCGGCTGGACATCGACACCCTGCGCGCCCACGCGAGCCGCTGGCGGGAGTACGCCGAGACGTATCGCACGCTGCTCGATCCGGAGCGCGAAGCCGATCCGCAGATCGCCCGCCACCTCGGCTACCTCACCGCCTTCGGCCGCGGCATGTATCCCCTGGTGATGCGCGCCTACGACGACTACGCGCACGGCGGCTCGAGTGCCATCACCCTCATCCGCACCCTGGAGTCGGTGCAGTCGCTGCTGCTGCGCCGCACGGTCGTGGGGCTCACGAACGACCGCCTGGTGGCGCGCCTGTGCCGCGCCCGCGAAGACGGCGACGACAGCCTGGTGCGGGCGATCGCGCGCATCACCCCCTCGGATGAGCGCGTGCGGGTGGGCCTGAAGTTCACCGAGCTGCCGCACGCCCCGTACGTGCTCGGCCGCCTGGCCGACCTCGCCTCGCTCGACGGGCTCGACCTCGAGCACGTCGTGCCGCTCGCCCCCGGTGACGACTGGACCGGCGACGGCGTGCGCCGCTGGTCGGAGTACAGCGACGACGAGCAGAACAGCCACCGCGCGCTCGCGCAGACGCTGGGCAACCTGACGCTGCTCGAGCAGCCGCTCGCGGAGCGCGCCTTCGACCGCTCCTTCCCGGCCAAGCGCGCGATCTACTCCGAGAGCGCCGTGGGCCTCACCCACGAGCTGGCCGAGGCCCCGGCCTGGGGCACGGCGGCCATCGCGGCGCGCACGGTGCAGCTGAGCGAACTCTTCCTGCGGGTGTGGGCGCGCCCGGCCCTCCGCGGCATCGACGACGACGACCTCACCCCCGTCCTCGACGCGATCCGCCGCAGCGGCTGGCCGCGCGGCTGGGAGCGCGAGTGGGACTACGTGGAGTACCGCGGCGAGCACTGGGAGGTGTACGACGTCAAGTACCTCTTCAACCGCGTCTTCAAGCGCCTCTGGGCCGACTCCCGCGAGAGCGTCGTCGCCTTCAGCGCGCGCCGCGGCGGCCCGGTCTACGAGGCCCGATCCTGGAACGGCCACTGGGACGCGCTCGACGAGTCCCACCACCTCTACATGGGCTGGGACTCGAAGTACATGCTGACGGCCGTGCAGGGCGTGCTCGACGAGGCCGGGTTCGCCCCCGAGGTGTTCGTCAAGTACTCCTACTTCGGCGCCGTGATGTAACGGGATCTTCGGCGGCGTGATGTAACGAGTTCTTCGGAGCCACCACGTGGCGCAGTGGGCGACACGGGGCGACGCGTTCGCGCCGTCAGGCGATCCACTGGGCCGTCCACCCCGCCCGGGGGCTACGGTTGACCCAGGCGACGTCTTGGGTGGCGGCGCCGGTGCGACCCGGGTGGCGCACCAGAGCGATCGGGGCACGCCATGCACGACGAGAGATCCGAACCCCGCGCCGGCGCGGCCGACGCCCGCACGATGCGGATCCCGCCGGAAGGGCAGCTGGCGGCCACCGCCCTGCTCGACGCCGTCATCTCGCAGAGCGCCGGGGCCTCGAACGAGGCCAATCTGCAGGCGCTGGGCCAAGCCCTGTCGATCCTCACCCCCGGCGAGCGGTACCCGCAGGAGCAGCTTCCGGATGCGGGCGACATCACCGCGGCGGCCATGGTGTGCATCAGCTGGCTGGCCAACAAGCTCGCGGTCACCACCGGCACGTCGATCGAGGCCGAGATCAGCGAGCTGCGCGCCTTCCTGGACTCCGTCGCCGAACACTGATCCGGGCCGCCCCGAGCCGGCCTCAGGCATATGGTTCGCGCTACACGTGGGTGGCCCTCAGCAACACCACCCTCGATCGGCCGCGGCGGCCTGCAGTTCATGCTGATCATCCGGCTGCAGGGCGTCTGGCTGCCGCTCACCGTCGGCTTCCTGGTCTCGGGCCCCATCTCGGGCACGCCGAGCGACCGCTTCGGCCGGCGCAGGATGCAGCGCCGCCGATGCATCGCGTTCGCGTAATCCGCCCGAAACCTGGCCTGGGTACAGTGCTGATCACGAGCCACCGCCATCCGGGAAGGAGCCAGCATGACCGAGCACGAGTCCTCGAGCTACCCGTCGCGCTGGAACCGGGGCGCGATCGCACACGGCAATCGGTAGCAGCGACATCCGTCGTCCTGCCCGATCCCTGCTGTGCCGATCCAGAAAGACTCCTCCCGATGACCGACGACTCGACGCCCGCCAAGACGCTCAACCTCGCCCTGTTCCTCTTCCCCGGCTACCACCTCGGCGCCTGGCGCCTGCCCGACGCGATCCCCGAGTTCGATCTCGACATCGACCACTACGTGCGGGCCGCCCAGCTCGCCGAGACGGCCAAGCTCGACGCCATCTTCTTCGAAGACGGGGCGGCCGTGCGCCGCAGCAACGACATCCTGAACGGCGACACCTACGGGGTGGCGAACCCCCGCTCGATCCACTTCGACCCCACGATGGTGCTGCCGGCCCTCGCGATGCACACCACCCACCTGGGCCTCGCCGCCACCTCGACGGCCACCTTCAACGAGCCCTACAACACCGCCCGACGGTTCTCCTCGCTCGACTTCCTGAGCAAGGGCCGGGCCGGCTGGAACCTCGTCACCTCGTTCAACGAGGACGAGGCGCAGAACTTCGGCCTCGAGGCCCACCTCGCGCACGCCGCGCGCTACGAGCGGGCCGAGGAGTTCGTCGACGTCGTGACCGGCCTCTGGGATTCCTGGGAACCGGATGCGATCGTGCGCGACAAGGAATCCGGCACCTATTTCGACCCCGAGAAGATGCACTTCCTGCAGCACGAGGGCGAGCACTTCACCGTGCGCGGCCCGCTCACCCTCGGCCGGAGCCCGCAGGTGCGGCCGGTCATCTTCCAGGCCGGCTCGTCCGAGCCCGGGCGCGCCCTCGCGGCCCGCACCGCCGACGTGGTGTTCACGCTGCAGTCCGACCTCGACGAGGCGCGCGCGTTCCGCGACGACATCCGGGCCCGCGCCGCCGCCTTCGGCCGCGACCCGGAGACCATCAAGGTGCTGGTGGGCATGACCCCGATCGTCGGCGCCACCGACGAGGAGGCCGCCGCGCTCCGCGACGAGATGATGGCGCTCATCCCCGAAGACCTCGCCATCAGCAACCTCATCCCGCTGTCCGGCGGCTACGACTTCCGCCGGCACGACCTGAACGGCCCGATGCCCGAGCTGCCCGAGTCGAACGCGGGCAAGTCGCACCGCGCCGCGATCGTGTCGGTGGCCCGCCGCGACGGACTGTCGGTCCTCGAGACCGCCCGCTACTTCGCCGAGGGCAGCTACCTGAAGATGATCGGGTCCCCCGCCACCATCGCCGACACGATGCAGCGGTGGCGCGAGGCCGACGCCTGCGACGGCTTCCTGGCCGTTCCCACGCACTACCCGACCGGCGTGGAGGACTTCACGCAGCGGGTCGTCCCCGAACTCCAGCGCCGGGGCGTCTTCCGCACCGAATACAGCGGAACGCAGCTACGCGACCACCTGGGCCTCGCCCGCTACTGAACCGGAGGAATCCCATGACCGACGAGCACCGCCCCTTCACCATCGCCGTGTTCTGCGGATCGGCCACCGGCAACGATCCCGTCTACCTGGAGGCCGCCCGGCAGGTGGGCCGCACCCTGGCCGAGCGCGGCATCGGCGTGGTGTTCGGCGGCGGGCACGTCGGCCTGATGGGGGCGGTGGCGGATGCCGCGATGACCGCGGGCGGCCACGTGACGGGTGTCATCCCGCTCTCGCTGCACGAGCGCGAGGTGGCGCACGCCGCCGTCTCCGAGCTGCACATCGTCGAGACGATGCACGAGCGCAAGCTGATGATGGCCGAGCGCTCCGACGCCTTCCTGGCGCTGCCGGGCGGCCCCGGCACGCTCGAGGAGATCACCGAGCAATGGACCTGGGCCCAGCTCGGCATCCACGAGAAGCCCTGCGGCTTCCTCAACGTGGCGGGCTACTACGACCCGCTGATCGCGCTCGTCGACGGGATGCGCGACCGCGGCTTCACGCACCCGCGCTACACCGGCATGCTGCGCTTCTCCGACTCGATCGACGAGCTCGTCGAGGCCTTCCGCACCTACACGCCACCCGCCCGGATGCAGGCCTCCCCCGGTCTGGAGATGAGCACGACCCCGCCGGTCGCGCCCTGACCGCACCGGGCTAGAACCGCAGCACGGCCTGCACGGGAAGGTGGTCGGAGGGCCAGACGCCTCCGGGGCGGCGGGTGTTGATCCCGATGCGCTCCACGGTGACGTCGGGCGTCACCACGATCCAGTCGATGCGCTTGCGGCCGAGCCGGGGGCGATTGTAGTTGGGGAACGTGCCCCACTCGGGAGTGAGACGTGTCTGCGCGGTGATCCAGGCGTCCTGCAGTTCACCCAGGGAGAGCAAGACCTGCAGGGTGGTGGTGCCCTCGCCGCTGTTGAGATCGCCCGTCATCACGGCGGGGAGCCCCTGGCCGGCCACGAGCGCGCGCACGGCCTCCGCGGCGCGCAGCCGCGACCGGCGCGAGGAGTTGTCGAAGTGCGTGTTGACCGCGAGGAAGCGTTTCTGCGTGGCCCGGTCACGGAAATCGGCGGCCACCACGATGCGCGGCGTGCGATTGCCCCAGCTGGTCGACCCGGGCTCGTCCGGGGTGTCCGAGAGGGCCTGCTGGCTCCAGCTCAGCAGTTCGAGACGGGTGCCGTCGTAGTAGATCGGGCATCCTTCGCCCTGACCGTCGGCGTCGCGGCCGTAGCCGATCCGGCGGTAGTCCTCGCCGAGGGCGGCCTTGAGCACCCGGGCCTGGTCGGGCAGCACCTCCTGCGTCCCGATCAGGTGCGGCCGCTCCGTGGCGAGCAGGGTCGCCAGCGCCGGCGCACGCACCGACCAGCGGTCGGCGCTGCGCGGCCGCATCCCCATCCGCCGCCGGATGTTCACGGTGGCCACGTGCAGGTCGGGCGCGGCGACGGGGGCGATGAGCGCCGGATCGGTCATCCTCTGAGACTAGGCGTCCCGGCCCGCCTTGCCACCGCAGGCCACGCCCCCTCGAACGGGGGTGATAGTACGGGATGGTTCGGAAAAGTAAAAGACTTCCGCGGCACCCGAAATCTCCGCATAATCGGAGGACATTCCCACCCGATCCACATGTTCACCGCTGCGCCCCCTGCAGTTCGGACAGCACGATCGGCGTGTCCCTACGAAGAAAGCTGAGCTACGTGCGCCGTACTCCTGCGTTGCCACCGCACCCCATCATCGCGCGGAGAGGGTCAGGTGGCCGCAGAGGCCGCGCCACGGCCCTCGGCGCCGTCGTCGCCGTTGCCGGGGTGATCGCCGCCGGCTCGTTCGCCTTCGCACCCGCCTCCGCTCTCCCCGTTCCCGCCGGATCGGCCACGAAGCCCGCGACCGGCCCCTCCGCTCCGGTGACGTACGGCGACGGAACCTACATCGTGACGCTCGTCGACGAGCCAGCCGCCACCTACACCGGCGACAAGGGCTTCGAGAAGACCGCGCCCGACGGTGCACGCCAGCTCGACGCCTCCGCCCCTGCGGTCGAGCTGTACTCGGCCCACCTGCAGAGCACGCAGTCCGCCGTCGCGAGCGCGGTCGGCGCATCCGTCGACTACAGCTACACGCTCACGCTGAACGGCTTCTCGGCGAACCTCACGGGCGACCAGGCCTCGGCCCTCGCCGCCCGCAAAGACGTGGCGGCGGTGACCAAGTCGGAGGTGCAGCACCTCGACCGTGCGGCCCAGGCCGCGGTCGCCGCGGCCGCTGCGGCCCCCGCAGCCCCCGTGGACGCGGCGGCCCTCACTCCGTTTCCGGAGACCGGCCAGGTCTCGTCGACCGACTTCCTCGGACTGACCGGCGACGACGGGGTCTGGGCGCAGCTCGGCGGCCAGCAGGCGGCGGGAGCCGGCATCGTGGTCGGTGACATCGACTCGGGCATCGCGCCCGAGAACCCCTCGTTCGCCGGCGACGAGCTCGGCAGCGCGGCGGGCGCCGATCCGTATCTCGCCGACGGCCGGATCGTGTTCGAGAAGTCCGACGGCCAGACCTACTCGGGCATCTGCCAGGAAGGTGCCGACGCCGACCAGCAGTGGACCGGCGAGGAGTGCAACACCAAGCTGATCGGCGCGAGCTGGTTCCTGCCGACGGCCCTCTACGACCTCGTGGGCACCCCCGACCGGCCCGAGTACCTGTCGCCCCGCGACGGCGACGGCCACGGATCGCACACCACCTCGACCGCGGCGGGCAACGCCGATGTCGACGCCACCATCGGCGACTACGACTTCGGCGACATCTCGGGCGTCGCCCCGGCCGCCAAGGTCGCCGAGTACAAGGTGTGCTGGAACGGCAACGGCGTCGAGACCGACGACGGCTGCTACACCGAGTCCATCCTCGCGGCGATCGAGCAGGCCGTGGCCGACGGCGTCGACGTGATCAACTACTCGATCGGCGGCGGCTCGGCCACCTCCACCTTCGCCCTCGAAGACCAGGCCTTCTTCGGGGCGGCGGCGGCCGGCGTGTTCGTGTCGGCCTCGGCCGGCAACTCGGGCCCGGATGCTTCCACCCTCGACCACGCCTCGCCGTGGTACACCACGGTGGCGGCCTCCTCCATCCCCACCTACACGGCCACGGCCGAGCTCGGTGACGGCCAGAAATTCGCCGGCTCCTCCATCACGGTGCACGAACCGGTGGAAGCCCCGATCGTGCTGAGCGCAGACGTGGCCGGCGACGGGGTCGAGGCGGATGCCGCCACGATCTGCGACGCCGACTCGCTCGACCCCGCGCTCACCGCGGGCAAGGTCGTGGTCTGCGAGGCGGGCGTCACGGCGCGCGTCTCGAAGTCGGCGGAGGTCGCCCGCGCGGGCGGCGCCGGCATGCTGCTGGTCAACCCCTTCCCCAACGCCGACCACGCCGACGACCACTCGGTGCCCTCGATCCAGATCGACTCGGACGCCTACGACGCGATCTACGCCTACGCCGCCACCCCCGGCGCCACGGTCACGCTCGTGCAGGGAAACACTTCCGGCGTCGAGCGCCCCACCCCTCAGGTCGCCGGCTTCTCGTCGCGCGGACCGGCGGAGGCGGATGGCGCCGACGTGCTGAAGCCCGACATCTCGGCGCCCGGCGTCTCGATCCTGGCCGACGGCGCGAACGCCCAGGGCGACGACGCGACCTTCCAGTTCGAGTCGGGCACCTCGATGTCCGCCCCGCACATCGCCGGTCTCGCCGCGCTCTACCTCACCCGGTTCCCCACGGCCTCGGTGTCGACGATCAAGTCGTCGATGATGACCTCGGCCTACGACACCGTGAACCAGGACGGCAGCGAGTCGCGCGACGTCTTCGCGCAGGGTGCCGGCCATGTCGACCCGACCCGGATGCTCGACCCGGGTCTGGTCTACGACAGCGGTGTGCCCGACTGGATCGCCTTCCTCGAGGGCGAGGGCTACGTCTTCACCGAGCCGACCGGCATCGATCCGATCGACCCCTCCGACCTCAACCAGGCCTCCATCGCGATCGGCTCCCTGGCCGGCGTGCAGACGGTGACCCGCACGGTCACCTCCACCGCCGCGGGCACCTACACCGCCGACGTCTCGGTCGACGGTGTGGACACCACGGTCACCCCGTCGACGCTGAGCTTCAGCGGCCCCGGTGAGACCGCCAGCTACACGGTGAGCTTCGCGGTGACGGATGCTCCGCTGGACGAGTTCGCGTCGGGGTACCTCACCTGGACGAACGAGGCCGGCGGCGAGGTCCGCAGCCCGATCGCGGTGCGCCCGGTGGCCATCGCCGCCCCCTACGAGGTCAGTGGCGAGGGCAACACCGGCAGCGTGACGGTGCCGATCACGCCGGGCATCGACGGCGAACTGCCGCTGTCGGTCACCGGCCTGGTCGAGGGCGACCTGGCGGAGGACGCCAGCGCGGCCGACGGCCACTCGGGTACCCTGCCCGCGGGCAAGCAGTTCACCTCCACCATGACGATCGAGGAGGGCACCAGCTTCGCGCGCTTCGATCTGGATGCGATCGACGACACGGCCGACCTCGACCTCTACGTCGATCTGCTCGACGACGCCGGAAAGCCGGCGAAGTCGTACGTCTCGGCGACCGGATCGGCCGACGAGCGCGTCGACATCGAGAACCCCGAGCCGGGCACCTACCAGGTGCGGGCCGACGTCTACGCCGCGCCCTCGGGTCAGTCGGAGGCGACGTTCGACCTCGTCGAGTACGCGCTCGGCACCGGTGACGCCACGGGCGACCTCACGGCCACCCCGGCCACGCTCGCCGTGGTCTCGGGCCAGCCGATCGAGTACGCGGCATCCTGGACCGGGCTCGACGGGCCCGCCCGCTTCCTGGGCGCGGTCGCCTACGGCGACACCGGCGCCTACACGCTGGTGTCGGTCGTCACGACCCAGGCCGCCCCGGAGCCGACGCCCACCCCGACGCCGACGGTGACGCCCGCGCCGACCGACCCCGGCACCCCGCCGGCACCGGTGCCGGGTGACGGCGGCAGCGCGGCAGCGGGCCTCGCGGCCACCGGTTCCGCGGCTCTCGGCATCGGTATCATCGCCGTGATCGTGCTGGCCGCCGGCCTGGTGACCGTGCTGATCATCCGCCGTCGCGCCGCGCGCAACTGATCATCAGGTGAGGGGCCGTCCCGCGAGGGGCGGCCCCTCATCCGTGCGCCCGGGTCGCAGGATCGCGTGCAAACCGCCCCGTTTCCATGCGATCCTGCGACCTGAGACGGCCCGAACCGGGGGCGCGGACTCGTAGGGTGGGAGCGGCGGGCGGAACGGACCTCCCGCAGAGAGGGGTCGGACCATGGAGCACCTCGACACGGTCGTGGTCGGCGCGGGGATCGCGGGGCTGGCCGCCGCCCGGCTGCTGCAGCGCGCCGGCCGGCGGGTCGTCGTTCTGGAGGCCCGAGACCGCGTCGGCGGGCGGGTGTGGACGGATCGGAGCGACGGCGAGGCCACCGACCTCGGCGCCTCCTGGATCCACGGCATCGACGGCAGCCCCGTCGCTGCGGCGGCCGAGGCCTTCGGTCTGCGCACCGTGGAGTTCACCGTCGGCGGCTACCAGCCCGACAGCCGCCCCATCGCCTACTACGCTCCGGATGGGACGCGGCTCTCCGACGAGGCTGCCGAAGCCCTCGCCGACGACATCCACACCGTCGACGCCACGCTCGCCACGGTGGTCGCGTCGTCGGCCCCGGATGCCTCGTACCGCGACGTCACCGAGGAGGCGATCGCCCGGCAGGCCTGGGACGAGCCGCGCGCCGCCCGCGTGCGCGAGTACCTCGAGCACCGCTCGGAGGAGCAGTACGGCGCCTGGATCGAGGATCTCGCGGCGCACGGCCTCGACGACGACTCGATCGACGGCGACGAGGTCGTGTTCCCCGAGGGGTACGCGCAACTCGCCGACGGCCTCGCCGTGGGTCTCGACGTGCGTCTGGAGCACCTGGTCGCCCGCGTCGGCTGGTCGGCCGACGGTGTCGTCGTCACCACCGCGCAGGGCGAGTTCTCGGCCGGCACCGCCGTGGTCACCGTGCCCGTGGGCGTGCTGAAGTCGGACGGCTTCGCGATCGAGCCGGCCCTCCCCGATCCGGTCGCCGCCGCCCTGGGCCGGCTGCAGATGAACGCCTTCGAGAAGGTGTTCCTGCGCTTCGACGAGAAGTTCTGGCCCGAGGGCGTCTACGCCATCCGCCAGCAGGGTCCGGATGCCGCCTGGTGGCACTCCTGGTACGACCTCACCGCCCTGCACGGCACGCCGACCCTACTCACCTTCGCCGCGGGCCCGGCCGCCGTGGCTACGCGCGACTGGAGCGACGAGCAGGTGACCGCCTCGGTGCTCGAGCAGCTGCGCCGCCTCTACGGCGACGCCGTTCCAGCCCCGGTGCACGTGCACCGCACCGCCTGGCAGGACGACCCCTTCGCGCACGGCTCCTACGCCTACATGACGGTGGGCTCCACGACGGCCGACCACGACGATCTCGCCACCCCGGTCGGCGGCGTGCTGCACCTGGCCGGCGAGGCCACCTGGACCGACGATCCGGCCACCGTGACCGCCGCCCTCTGCTCCGGCCACCGGGCGGCGTCACGCATCCTGAACCGCGAGATCCCGATCGACGAGCTCTGGGCCCGGGGCCGCTGAGCGTGGCCGAGATCCTCGACGACCTCGACTCGCGGCCGGGTAGCGCCACCTCGCTGCTGCGCACCACCGTCGGGGTGTCGCTGCGCGAGCTCGGCGGTTGGATCGCCCTGCCGCACCTGCTCGAACTGATGGCGGCACTCGGCGTCTCCGCACCGCGGGCGCGAACGGCGGTGGCCCGGGTGAAGAAGCGCGAGCTGCTGGTTCCGGAGGCCCGGGGCAAGGTGGCCGGCTACGCCCTGGCTCCGGATGCCACGGGCATGCTCGAGCGCGGAGACCGCCGCATCTACCACCCCCGCACCATGACCCCGGACAGCGCCTGGTGCGCCCTCTCGTTCTCCATCCCCGAGAACCGGCGCGACCAGCGCCATCAGCTGCGCCGCCGCCTGCACTGGATCGGCTTCGGCACCATCTCGCCGGCGCTCTGGATCGGCCCGGAGTACCTCGCCGACGAGGTCGAGGAGATCCTCGCCGACCTGGGCCTGCGCGAATACGCGACCGTGCTGATCAGCGAGGCGCCCCGGGTCGAGGGTTCCCTCGCGGATGCCGTGGCCCGCTGGTGGGACCTGGGCGCCCTGCGCGCCCATCACGAGGAGTTCCTCGCGCAGCACGAGGCCGACGCCGCCCCGTCGGCGGGGGGACTCGAACCCCGCGAGGCGTTCGGGCGTTACATCCGGAGCATCGACAGCTGGCGGGTCATCCCCTACGTGGATCCCGGGCTGCCGCCGGGACTGCTGCCCGCCGACTGGCCCGGCGAGCGCAGCAGCCGACTCTTCCGCACGCTGCACGAGCAGCTCGCCGAACCGAGCGCCGCCTTCGTGCGCGATCTTCGCTAATAGAACACAATCCTGACGCGCGTCACTTAAGTGATCTATGATCGCCTCATGACCGACAACACCCGCGAGATCGAGCCGACCGTCGTCACCGACCTGCACGACCGCATGAGCTACGGCTCGTACCTGTCGCTCGACACGCTGCTGAGCGCGCAGAACCCGGTGAGCGACCCGGTGCACCACGACGAGCTGCTGTTCATCATCCAGCACCAGACCACCGAGCTCTGGCTGAAGCTGGTGCTGCACGAGCTGCGGGCGGCCTGCGCGCTGATCGCGGCCGACGACCTCGCGGCGGCGCTGAAGAAGCTGGCGCGGGTCAAGCACATCCAGAAGACGATGACCGAGCAGTGGTCGGTGCTCGCCACGCTCACGCCGAGCGAGTACGCGCAGTTCCGCGACTCGCTCGCGAACTCTTCGGGCTTCCAGTCGTACCAGTACCGCGCCGTCGAGTTCGCGCTCGGCAACAAGAACGCCGGCATGCTGAAGGTGTTCGACGCCGAGCCCGGGGCCCGGGCCGTGCTGGAGGAGCTGCTGCACGCACCGAGCGTGTACGACGAGTTCTTGCGGCATCTCGCGCGCAAGGGCTTCGCGATCCCCGCCGAGATCCTCGAGCGCGACGTCACCGTGGCGCACACCATGACCGAGGCCCTGCTGCCGGTGTTCATCGAGATCTACGAGAACTCCGAGACGCACTGGGCGATCTACGAGGCCTGCGAGGAGCTGGTCGACCTCGAGGAGAACTTCCAGTTCTGGCGCTTCCGGCACCTGCGCACGGTGTTGCGCACCATCGGCATGAAGACCGGCACCGGCGGTTCCAGCGGGGTCGACTTCTTGAAGCGGGCGCTGGACCTCACCTTCTTCCCCGAACTGTTCGCGGTTCGCACCGAGATCGGACGCTGAGTATGAGCACGAACCCCGTCACCACCACGTCCGCCGCTGCCGGCCCGACCTCCCCTGGCCCGACTGTCACCGGCCCGACCGCCGCCGACCTCGACCGCGTCGACCCGCTGCGCCGCTACCGCGACGCCTTCGTCGGCACCGACGACGACTCCGTGCGCGGCTACCTCGACGGCAACTCGCTCGGCCGGCCGCTCAAGGCGCTGGTGCCCGCGATGACCGCCTTCCTGGAGCAGCAGTGGGGCGAGCGGCTCATCCGCGGCTGGGACGAGGGCTGGATGCGCCTGCCCGAGACGCTCGGCGACCGGATCGCGGCGGCGACGCTCGGCGCCGCCCCCGGCCAGACCGTGGTCGCCGATTCGACCACGGTCTCGCTCTACAAGCTCATGCGCGCAGCCCTCGCCGCCCGCCCCGATCGCTCGGAGATCGTGATCGACCGGGCGAACTTCCCCACCGACCGCTTCGTGGCGGAGGGCGTGGCCGCGGAGACCGGCGCGAGCATCCGCTGGATCGATGCGGATGCGGCCCTCGGCGTGCAGCTCGACGACGTGGCCGCGGTGCTCGGCCCGCAGACGGCCGTGGTCGTGCTCAGCCACGTGGCCTACCGGTCCGGGCACGTCGCCGACGTGCCGGCGATCACGGCGCTCACCCACGAGCACGGCGCGCTGGTGCTCTGGGACCTGTGCCATTCGGCCGGCTCGATCCCGATCGAGCTCGACGCCTGGGGTGTCGACCTCGCCACCGGCTGCACCTACAAGTACCTGAACGGCGGCCCGGGCTCGCCGGCCTTCCTCTACGTGGCCACCGGGTTGCAGGAGGCGGCCACCCAGCCGATCTGGGGCTGGATGGGCGACCGGCGCCCGTTCGAGATGGCACAGGGCTACGAGCCGGCCGCGGGCATCCGTCGTTTCGTCAGCGGCACGCCGCCGGTGATGGGGATGCTCGCGATGCAGTCGATGCTCGACCTGATCGAAGAGGTGGGCATCGACGCCATCCGCACCAAGTCGCTCGCGCTGACCGAGTATGCGATCGCGCAGTACGACGAGAAGCTCGCGCCGCTCGGCGTCACGCTCTCGACCCCGCGCGACGGCGCGGTGCGCGGCAGTCACATCACCATCGACCACCCCTCCTTCAAGGCGCTCGTCGCCGAGCTGTGGGAGAACGGCCTGATCCCCGACTTCCGGCCGCCCGCGGGCATCCGACTCGGCCTCTCGCCCCTGTCGACCAGCTTCGCCGAGGTCGAGACCGTGATCGACGCCATCCGGCAGTCGCTCGCGTCGGCCGCTCGACCGGTATGACGACGGATGTCCTGAGCCGCCGTGCTCGCGAGCCCGACCACGTGCTGCGGTACGGGCCGGGCCCCTCGCAGGTGGCCGACCTGTACCTGCCGCCGCACGGGCCGGTCCGGGGTCTCGTGCTCGCCCTGCACGGCGGGTTCTGGCGCGCCCGCTACGACCGCGTGCACCTGCGCCCGCTGGCCGAGGCGATCGCCGCGGGCGATCACGCCGTCGCGCTGATCGAGTACCGCCGCATCGGCGAAGACGGCGGTGGTCACCCCGGAACCTTCGACGACGTGCTGCTCGGCATCCGCACGGTGCCCGGTCTCGTCGGCGATCTCCTGGAGCGCGAGCGGCGTGCCGGGTCCGGCCTCGACGGCGCCGCCCTCGGGCACCCGCTCCGCGCCGCGGACACGACCCTGATCGGTCACTCGGCCGGCGGCCACCTGGCGCTCTGGAGCCAGAGCGTGCCCGAGGCGCGGGTCGCGCACGTGATCGCGCTGGCCGGCGTGCTCGACCTCGGCGAGGCCGAGCACCTCCGCCTCAGCGAGGACGCCGTGGGCGAGCTCCTCCACCGCGACCACCCGGGGTTCACCGACCGCCTGGCCGCCGCCGACCCGATGCGGCTCGCCCCGCCCACCGCCGCAGGTACGGCCACCACGCTCGTGCACGGCACCGTCGACCCCGATGTGCCCGTCTCCTTCAGCCGCACCTACGCCGCCCGGGATCGCCGCATCGCCTACCACCCCCTCGAGGGCGTCGACCACTTCGCCCTCATCGACCCGCACTCCCCGGCAGGCGCGCTGGTCCTCCGCCTGATCGCATCCGCCCCGCCACCCGTGCCGCCCCTCTCCTGACACGCGACCCTCCACCCGCCGCCGCCGCGCACGCAGGCAGGCAGGCGACGCCGATGCGGTCGTAAAGTCCCGAGTCGGCCGCGCAAGGCCGGCTCATGCACGGTAGGCCGGCTCATGCACGGTAGGCCGCGTCGGCCGCGGTGTGCCGCGTCGGCCGCGGAAGGCCGGCTCAGACGCGGAGCGACGCCTCGGCGAGCAGGGCGCCGGCGCGGCGCAGCCAGCGCGCGGGCTCGGCCATCGACTGCTGCGGGCTGCCGGCGAGCTCGGTCAGCGAGAGCGCGTGCGCGAAGCCCGAGGAGTCGGCGTCCGGCGCGATCCGACCCGCCACGACGGCGGCGCCGACCCCGGCCGCACGAGCGATCGCGGCGACCGCCCCGGGCACCTTCCCCGCCAGGGACTGCGCGTCGAACTGCCCCTCGCCGGTCACGACGAGATCGGCGCCCTCCACCGCTTCGCGCAAGCGGATGAGCCCGGCGATCGCCTCGGCGCCGGGCGCGAGCTGCGCACCCCACAGGCGCAGCGCGTAGCCGGTTCCGCCGGCGGCACCGGCTCCGGGCTCGCCGGGGTCGCCACCGAGCAGCCCCGCGAGCCGCCGCAGCCCGGCGTCGGCGCGCTCCACGCCCGGCGCATCCAGCCCCTTCTGCGGACCGAATACGGCGGCGGCGCCCGCCGGCCCGAGCAGCGGGTTCGTCACGTCGGTGATCACCGACGCCCCGCCGACGGGCAGCGCCCGCAGCGCCGAGAGGTCGGCCGCGGCGAGCGTCGCGAGTCCGCGCGCCCCGGGGGCCACCGGCGAGCCGGCGGCATCCGTGAACCGCGCCCCCAGCGCCCGCAGCAGTCCGAGCCCGCCGTCCGTCGAGGCGCTCGACCCGATGCCGAGCACCAGGCGAGAGACGCCGTGGTCGAGCGCGGCGGCGATGGCCTGGCCGAATCCGGTGCTGTCGGCGTCGTCGGGCAGCCGCCGCTCGCCGAGGAGTTCGATGCCCGAGGTGTTCGCGAGTTCGACGACGCCCACCCCTCCGGGATCGCGCTCGGTCGCCGGCAGCAGCAGCCACTCCGCCGCGCACGGCATCCCGTCGGGCCCGCGCACCTCGACGGGCATCCGCAGGCTGTCGGGCTCGGCCAGCGCGAAGCACGCCACGGTGCCCTCCCCGCCGTCGGCCATCGGCCGCAGCACGATCTCGGCGAGCGGATCGCGCTCCCGCCAACCCTGGGCGAGCGCCTCGGCGACGGCGGGCGCCGCCAGCGAGCCCTTGAAGCTGTCCGGGGCGAACACGATGCGGCTCGCGCGGCTCACGGGGCTCATCGGAGAGGAGAGGTGGTCACGCCGGCGTCAACAATCACGACGCCGAGTCTATTCACGCCGATCAGCCGCGCGTGTCCAGCGCGGCGAGCAACCGCTTCACCGAGCTGCCCAGATTCCACTCCTCGGCCCGCCGCTCGAGCTCGGCACGGTTCTCGCCCGTGACGGGAGCCAGCCGGGCACCCGCCTCCTCCAGCGAGGGCAGGGCGAGGTCCCGCACCACCCGCACCACGGTCGGAGCCACGGCGAGGTAATCGGCCGCCGCCTCCAGCTTCGCCCGAACGGATGCCGACACCCCGCCGTCGGGATCGCCCGCCGCCGCCAGCAGCCCGTCCAGCGTGCCGTACTCCCCCAGCAGGCCGGCGGCGGTCTTCTCGCCGATGCCCGCGACGCCCGGCAGCCCGTCGCTGGTGTCACCGCGCAGCGTCGCGAAGTCCGCGTACTGCTCCGGCAGAACGCGGTACTTGCCCACGACGACCTCGTCGGTCAGCACCTCGAGGTTCTTCATGCCGCGGGCGGTATAGATCACCCGCACGTCCCGCGAGTCGTCGACCAGCTGGAACAGATCGCGGTCGCCCGTCACCACGTCGACCGGATGCCCGGCCCCGGTCGCGTAGCTCCCGATCACGTCGTCGGCCTCATGCTCCGCAGCCCCCACCACGGCGATCCCCGCGAGCGCCAGCACCTCGCGGATCATCGGGATCTGCGCCTCGAGCGGGTCGGGCACAACCTCCACGTCAGGAGCATCCGTCACCTCTTCGGCCACGCGGTGCGCCTTGTAGCTCGGGATCAGATCGACTCGCCACTGCGGCCGCCAGTCGTCGTCCCAGCACGCCACGAGCAACCCGGCGTCGTAGTCCACGGTGAGCCGCGCGATCATGTCGAGCAGCCCCCGCACCGCGTTCACGGGCGTCCCGTCCGCGCGCCGGATGCTGTCGGGCACCCCGTAGAACGCCCGGAAGTACAGCGAGGCGGTGTCCAGCAGCATCAGTCGATCGGCCATACCCGATCCTGGCACGATCGGCTGCGCGATGCGCCGGAGGACGTGCGGGATCGCAAGCCGGACGCGATCAGGATGCGGCGAGCAGAGCGACGATCTCGTCGGCGGTGCCGGTCTGGCCGAGCGCGGGGAACACCCGGGCCACCGAGGCCTCGTGGCTGTCGGGGTTCGGATCGGTCATCGCATCCACCGCCAGCACGACGCCGTAGCCGAGGTCGTAGGCGGCGCGAGCGGTCGACTCGACGCCGAAGCTCGTCGCGAGTCCGGCCAGCACGATCTGAGTCACGCCGAGTCCGCGCAGACGGGAGTCGAGCTCGGTGCCGGCGAAGGCACTCCAGGTGCGACGGGTGAGCAGCACGTCGTCGGCCTGAGGGTCGAGCTCGGGGCGCAGCGCACTCCAGGCGGGTGGGTACTCGCGCGCACCGCTGCCGTAGGCCGTCGTGCCGGCCGGCATGCCGTCGACGGTCGCGAGCACGACCGGCAGGCCGCGGCGGCGGAAGGCCGAGACCAGATCGACGGCGTGGCCGATCACCGCCTCGACGGGGTGCGCCGTGGGGTTCGAGGTGGTGCCGACCTGGAGGTCGACCACGACGAGGGCGATCGTGCTGTCGAGTTCGGTGATGGGCACGGTCTTGCTCCTTGAGTTCGAGGCGAAGGGGGCGGATGCCTGACGCAATGATACTGCGTCTCACTTACGCGACGTAATATCACCATCTAGACTCGAACTCATGACCGCGGGCATCCGAGAACTCACCCGGGACGCCGTCCGCGCCCGGTTGGCCGAAGCGGTCTACGACCACTTCCTCACGCATGGCTTCGATCAGTCGACCGTCGAGGACGCCGCCAAGGCGGCCGGCATCTCCCGGGCCACCTACTTCCGCTACTTCGGCTCGAAGGAGGATGCGGTGATCGTGGCGATGCATTCCGCCGCCCTCGATTTCGAGGGCCCGCTGCGCCACGTCGACCTCGGCGACGGCGAGTCCGCCTGGCAGCACCTGCGCCGCGCGTTCGAGCCGGCCGTCGCCGCCGCGGAGACCGACCAGGAGCGCCTGCGGGCGAAGGCGCGGATGGTGACGTCGATCCCGTCGCTGGCCGCTCATCTCGCCGAGCGACGACGGCTCCAAGAGGATCGTCTGGCCGCAGCGCTCGGCGAGCAGCTCGACGACCCGCTCACCGCGAAGGTGCTCGCGGTCACCGCCCTCGCCGCCTTCGACCTCGCCTGGCGCGAGTGGGCCGCCGATTCCCGCACCCCGTTCCGCGAGGTTCTCGACGGGGTGTTCCGCCGCCTGCCCGAGCGGTGATCCTCAGCCCACCTCCCGCCGAGACACAAGTGCCTCAGTGCCCGCCGATGCCCAAGCCGTGGGCGACCGCCAGCACGCCCACGACCAGGGCGCCCAACCCCACCAGCCCGGCGAGTGCGAGCACCTGCTGACGCCACGGCAGTCCGGTGCGGTGCGCCGCCACCAGGGCGACCGCCGCGAGCGTGAAGAAGTAGATGCCGATGCCGGTCTGCAGAGCGAGCTCGACCGGGATCCAGCCCATCCAGGCCGCCAGCAACGCCAGAAGCGGCACCGAGGCGGAGGCCAAAGCGCCACCGGCGATCCGGATCATCGTGGTGGTCTCGGCCCGGCCCGGCAGACTCTTGTGCGACACCAGGTGCGCGAGCGCCTCCGCCACGAACCCGGCGATCGAGATGCCGACGATCGCCGCCGCCAGCGTCACGAAGGCGTTCGGCGGCGTCGGATGCTCGGCGGCCAGCGCCATCACGGTCACGACCGAGAGCCCCGTGAACGAGGCGTAGACGCGCTCCTTCAGGGAGCGCATCCGCTCGTCGACCGGGCGCGCCCGGAACGGCGACCGCAGCCAGGCGGGGATGAGCGAGGTCACGAAGACGCCGGATCGAAGGTCACCATCACCTTGTCGGCCGCCCCCGGGGTGCCGGCCGTGGCGAGAGCGGCCTCGACGTCGTCGAACGCGAAGCGGTCGCTGATGATCAGCTGATACGTCTCCCAGTTCGCCACGATGTCCTCGGTGACCTCGAAGATCTCGTGCGGGTAGCCCATGGCCGTCACGATGGTGAGCTCGGCCCCGAGGATCGCGCCGAAGTCGATCTCCACCGGCTTCTTGTGCACGGCGACGACACCCACGGTCGCCCCGTGCTTGGCGGCGGCCAGCGCGGTCGCGATCACGGCGGGGGCTCCGGCCGCGTCGAGATAGATGTCGCTCGCCAGCTTCGCGACACCGCGGCGTTCGGATGCCGCGCCGTGCACCTCGACGAGGCGGGCGACGACGTCCTCCTCGGCGGAGTTGATCACCGCGTCGGCGCCGACCTCGAGCGCCTTCTGCAGACGGGACGGGATGATGTCCACCACGACGACGCTCTCGACGCCGAGCGACTTGAAGCCGATCGTCGCCCCCAACCCGATCGGCCCCGCGCCGAACACCACGACCTTGTCGCCCGGCTGGGGGTCGACCCGGTTCACGGCGTGCCGCGCCACAGCCATCGGTTCATTCAGGGCCGCGACCTCGAAGGGCACGTGGTCGGGCACGATGGCCAGGCTCGTGCCCAGCACCGCATCCTCGATCAGCAGGAAGTCGGCGAGCGCACCGGTCGCGCCTCCGTTGCCGATGATGCCGGATGGCGCCGCCATCGGGTTCACCACCACGTGGGCGCCGACGGTGATCCCCTCGACCTCCGCTCCGACCGCGACCACCTCACCGGCGGGCTCGTGACCGAGCGGAGTATCCCCCTGGCGCGGCGGGATCCCGCCGATCGAGATGTAGAAGGTGTCGGAGCCGCAGATCCCGCAGGCCCGTACGCGAACGAGCACGTCACGGGGCCCGACCTCCGGAATCGGTACCTCCACGACCTGCACCTCGCCGGGTGCCGTCACTTTCGTCGTGCGCATGCTCACCATCGTCGTCTCCTTCATCGTCGTTCGGTGTGGCAGTAAACTAGCCGATCGGCTACTTTAGAGCAAGCGGCTCAGTGCCGCCCGACCACGACGAGGAGGAATTCCGATGGCCAGACCGACCGGCCCACGGGGCGAGAGCCGCCGACGCCTGCTGGATGCCGCACTCGGCCTCTTCTCCCGGCACGGGGTGAACGGCACGTCGCTGCAGATGATCGCCGACGCCCTCGGAGTCACCAAGGCCGCGGTGTACCACCAGTACAACTCGAAGGACGAGATCGTGATCGCCGTCGCCACTCCGGCACTGGAGCAGATGGACCGCATCGTCTCGGAGGCCGAGGCGGAAGCCGGCCCTCGCGAACGCTTCGACGCGATGCTCGACGGCCTGGTCGAACTCGTGCTCGACCACCGCGAGTTCGCCGCATCCCTGCAGCGCGATCCGGAGATGGGGCGGCTCCTGCGCGCCGATGACCGCTACACCTCCCTCACCGACCGTTTCGATCTGTTGCTGATCGGCGATCAGCCCACCCCGGCCGCCCGGGTGGCACTCGCCGCCGCCGGCGGTGGCCTCATGGTGGCGGGAGTGGACCCTGCCCTGGCCGGCATCGATCGCGAGACCGTGCGCCGTGTGCTCCGCGAGTCTGCCGCGGCAGTTCTCGCGCCCTACCTCCCCTCCGCGAACCCCGCGAATGTCCAGCGGCATTGATCGACACCATCGACGCCCGGGGCGACGCCGGCGAGAGGGGTACGCCTTCGCAGCCTGACGGCGACAACGACGAAGCCCCGGAGACCTTCTGGTCTCCGGGGCTTTCCGTCGGGCTGACAGGATTTGAACCTGCGACCCCTTGACCCCCAGTCAAGTGCGCTACCAAGCTGCGCCACAGCCCGTGGCTTGCCGTCCCGAACCGGCGAACCGCTCAAGACAACTTGTCCATGATAGCGCCTTCCGGGAGTGCTCGCTGACACCTCCGTCCCGAGTCACGGAGCGATAACGGATTGCCCCGGAAGCCCCGGGACGGCGGAAGCGAGTGAATGCGCATGCATAGAATCGCTCTCGAGGCGCGCTGCGGGGAAGACCCGGACGGCCCCCGCAGCGCCCTCTCCCACCTCTCGGGAAAAACTTTAGGACAGACAGTCCCAAACTAGGCGAATCCCGAGTTTCGGCATTGCATAATTAGGCATGCCCCAGTCACCTGCCTTACCCGCACCTACCCGACGACAGGGCGCGTCCGTCAACCTGGCCGAACCCCGAGCGGCCCGAACCCACGAAGCACTGACGACCGCCTTGTTCGATCTGTTGAATGATCGCGACCTCACCGAGATCAGCATCTCCGAGCTGTGCCGCACCGCCGGTGTGCACCGCACCACCTTCTACGGCCACTACGCCGACATCTTCGCCTTCGCGGCGGATTCGTTCACGCGCATGCTCGACGACCTGGTGGAGGTGTCCGATCAACCCGATGATTTCGCACAGCCCGAGGCGTCCCTGCCCTCCCCCGAAGAGATCGTGCAGGCCTACTCCGACTCCATCCAGCACGCCCTGACGCACATCAGCGACAACCGCGCCTCGTACCGGATGATGTTCGGTACGCGCGTCGACGCCGGCTTCCGCCGCGAGCTGTTCGACCGCTCGCTGTCGCGCGCCTCGGTCGCCGTCACGGTCTGGCAGAGCCAGGGCTACGCGCCGGGCGTCGATCCCCGGATCGCGGCCGCCTGGATCGCCGGCGGTGTCGTAGGTGTGCTCGAGCAGTGGACGGCCGGCGACGACACCGACGCCGAGGCCCGCATCGCCGACGTGATGGCCAGCTGGCCCGCCTGGGGGTCGCTCGACGCTCCCCAGCGTCTCGACGCACCACCCCCCGCCGCACAGGCCGTCTGATCCCGTCCCGAAACGCCCCCACGCCTCCCGTGGGGGCGTTTCCCGTCCCCGCGGATGCGGTACTCACCTCACCGCGATGCAAGACTGAGATCGTGGCACCGAACGAATCCGCACCGACCGAATCGGCACCGAACGATTCCTCACCGACACGGTCCGACGCCCTCGTCCTCGCGGTCGACGTGGGAGGCACGAAGGTCGAAGCCGCCCTCGTCGACGCGGAGGGCCGGATGCTCGCCGGTTCCCGCCATCGCCGCCCCACCGGAGCGTCGAACGACCGCGAGTCGATCGCGCGATCCGTCGGCGAGGCCATCGAGGCCGCCCTCTCCGCGGCACCCGCCGGAGCCCGCATCCTGGGCGCCGGAGTCGGCAGCGCGGGCCCGATCCATCTCGACCGCGGCACCGTCTCGCCGCTGAACCTCCCGGTGTGGCACGACTACCCGCTGGCGGACCTCGTGCGCGAGCGCTCCGGCCTCGACGAGGTCGTGCTGCGGCTGGACGGTCTCTGCATCCTGCTCGCCGAGCACTGGCTGGGCTCGCTGCGCGGCTACCGCACCGCGATGGGCATGGTGGTGTCCACCGGCATCGGCGGCGGCCTGCTGATCGACGGCCGCCTGGCCGGAGGCCGCTCGGGCAACGCCGGGCACGTCGGGCAGATCCAGCTGCACAGCCGCGAGGCCGAGGGCCGGGATCTCTCGATCACCCTCGAGGGCATCGCCGCCGGGCCGCGGATCGTCGCGTGGGCGCAGGGTCAGGGGTGGCGCGGCGACACCGGCGAAGACCTCGCCCGCGACTACGCGTCCGGCGATCCGCTCGCCCGCATGGCCGTCGAGCGCTGCGCCCGTGCGGTCGGCGAGGGCATCGCCTCGGTCTGCGCGCTCGTCGACCTCGAGGCGGTCGCCATCGGCGGCGGCTTCTCCCGGGTCACCCCCGACCTCTTCGACCTCATCCGCGCCACGATCGCCGAGGTCGCGCCGCTGGACACCATCCCCGGCGTGCAGGTCTTCCCCTCAGCCCTCTCCGACGAGGCCCCCCTCATCGGCGCCGCGGGCCTCCTCCACCGCGCCGACCTCCTCCCCTGACCCCCACGCACGTCGAGGAGTCGCGAATGGCCGCTACTCCGAAGGAATAGCGGCCACTAGCGACGTCTCGACAGACGCGCGAGCTAGCGCTTGCGCTTCTCGCGCACGCGCATGTTCACCACGATGGGCGAGCCCTCGAAGCCGTAGATCTCGCGCAGGCGCCGCTGCACGTAGCGGCGGTAGCCCGGGTCGAGGAAGCCGGTCGTGAAGAGCACGAAGGTCGGCGGGCGCGACGCCGCCTGCGTTCCGAACAGGATGCGCGGCTGCTTGCCACCGCGCACGGGGTGCGGATGCGCCGCCGTGAGCTCGGCCAGGAACGCGTTGAACTTGCCGGTCGGGATGCGGGTGTCCCACGACTCGAGCGCGAGCTCGAGCGCCGGAACCAGCTTCTCCAGGTGCCGCCCGGTGCGTGCCGAGATGTTCACGCGCGGAGCCCAGGTGACGTGCGCCAGATCCTGTTCGATCTCCCGCTCGAGGTAGCGGCGGCGCTCGTCGTCGAGCAGGTCCCACTTGTTGAAGGCCAGCACGAGAGCGCGCCCGGATTCGAGCACGAGGTCGATGATGCGCAGATCCTGAACCGAGATCGGTTCGGTCACGTCCAGCACCACCACGGCCACTTCGGCCTTCTCGAGCGCGGCCGAGGTGCGCAGCGAGGCGTAGAAGTCGGCGCCCTGCTGCAGGTGCACGCGCTTGCGGATGCCGGCGGTGTCGACGAAGGTCCACACCTTGCCGCCGAGCTCGATCTGCTCGTCGACCGGGTCGCGGGTGGTGCCCGCGAGCTCGTTCACGACGACGCGCTCTTCGCCGGCGGCCTTGTTCAGCAGCGAGCTCTTGCCCACGTTCGGCCGGCCCAGGATGGCGACGCGCCGCGGCCCGCCCACCTCCTGCTTCGCCACGTTGGAGACCTCGGGCATGTCTTTCATGATGAGGTCGAGCAGGTCGGCCACACCGCGGCCGTGCAGGGCCGAAACGGGGTACGGCTCGCCGAGCCCGAGCGACCAGAGAGCGGATGCCGCAGGCTCCTGCCGCACGTCGTCGACCTTGTTCGCCGCGAGGAACACGGGCCGCTTGGCGCGGCGCAGCAGCTTCACGACATGCTCGTCGGTGGCCGTGGCGCCCACGTTGGAATCGACCACGAACAGCACCACGTCGGCGAGGTCGATGGCCACCTCGGCCTGAGCGGCCACGGCGGCGTTGATGCCCGAGGCGTCGGGCTCCCAGCCGCCGGTGTCCACCAGCGTGAAGCGGCGCCCGGCCCACTCGGCCTTGTAGGCCACGCGGTCGCGGGTCACGCCCGGCTTGTCCTCCACCACGGCCTCGCGACGGCCCAGGATGCGGTTCACGAGGGCGGACTTGCCGACGTTCGGCCGGCCCACGATCGCGAGCACCGGCAGGGCGGGCATGTAGAACACGCCGTCGGGGTACTCCTCGGCCAGCTCTAGCAGGTCGAGGTCGCCCTCGTCGAGCTCGTAGTCGGACAGTCCCGAGCGCAGGGTGTCGGCCCGCCGTTCGGCGAGCTCCTCGTCGACGGTCGCGAGCCGCTCGGCGAGGTCGTCGTCGGGCGCGTCGAACTCCTCGTCCGGTTCGCCTGAACCGGCTTTCTGCGAGTTCGGGATCTTGGGGGAATCAGGGGTGTTCTGGCTATCGGCCATGCGAGGTCCTCGCTGTTTGTACGACGTCCACCACCGCGGCAACGGTCTGGTCGAAGTCGAGCTCCGTGGAATCGACGGTGGTGACTCCGTCTGCGGCGTTCATGAAGTCGACCACCCGGGAATCCGCCTTGTCACGAGAGCGAAGCGCCTCGCCGACTTCGGCTGCCGATTCGCTGGTCAGTTCCTTCGAACGCCTGCCCATTCTAGCCTCTTCCGAGGCGGTGAGCAGGATGCGCACCGGGGCATCCGGGGCCACCACGGTCGTGATGTCCCGGCCCTCGGCCACGATGCCCTCGAACGGGGTCGTCAGCATGAGCATCCGGAACCGCGCGTTCAGCCACTCGCGCACCTCGGGGATGCGGGCGACCAGGCTCACCACGGCCGTGACGCGCGGCTCGCGGATGGCGGCGGTGACGTCGGTCTCGCCCACCCCCACGTAGCCGTCGTCGGGGTCGGTGCCGATCACGAGGTCGAAGTCGTCGACGGCGCCGAGCACGGCGGCCGGGTCGGCCGGGTCGATGCCGCGGTCCAGCAGGTCCCAGGAGAGCGCGCGGTACGAGGCACCCGTGTCGAGGTAGCCGAAGCCGAGCTCGCGGGCGACCGCCCGCGACACGCTCGACTTGCCGCTGCCGGCCGGCCCGTCCACGGCCACCACCATCGGGCCGATCGTGCGGGAGGCGCCGTCGGCCGATCCCCCGTCGGTGGTCGCTGCGTCGTTCGATGCCGTCATCCGGCGATCCTCCATCCCCGGGCCTGCAGGGCCGCGGTCAGTCGTTCGGCCGCCTCGGGCAGCACGGCGATCTCGGCCAGGCCGATCTGGGCGCCCGGAGAGTGCTCCAGGCGCAGGTCTTCGAGGTTCACGCCCTCCTCGCCGATCTCGGCGAAGAGGCGGGCGAGCTCGCCCGGGGCGTCGTCCACCATCACGACGAACTGCGTGTAGCGCTTGTCCTGACCGTGCTTGCCGGGCAGGCGCGCCACGCCGGCGTTACCGCCGACGAGCATCTCGGCGAGGCTGCGCCGCCACGACGAGTCCGAAGCGGCGCTCTCGTCCAGCGCCGCGATCACGGCGTCGAGGTCGTCGCGCACTCCCCGCAGCACGGCGGCGGTGGGTGCCGCGTTCGCGCCGAGGATCTGCACCCACAGCGCCGGGTCGCTCGCCGCCACGCGGGTCACGTCGCGCACGCCACCGCCGGCCAGTCCCACGGCCGCCTCCGAGGCATCCGTCAGCCGGCGCGCCATCAGCGTCGAGATCACCTGAGGTGCGTGCGACACCAGCGCCACGCTCGAGTCGTGTTCTTCCGCGGTCATCTCCACCAGCACGGCGCCGAGGTCGAGGATGAGGTCGTCGACGGCCGAGGCGGTCTGGTACGAGATGTCCGGATGCCCGGCCACCACCCACGGCCGCCCCAGGAAGAGGTCGGCGCGGCCCGACATGGGCCCGCCCTTCTCGCGTCCGGCCAGCGGATGCGACCCCACGTACCGGGACAGGTCGCCCCCGGCCGCGCGCACGGCGTCGAGGACCGGCTGCTTCACGCTCGCCACATCCGTCACCACGGCACGCGGGTAGGCCGAGAGCTCGCGCACGATCACCGAGGCGGTCACGTCCGGCGGCACGCACACCACCACGATCTGCGGTTCGTCGGCGTCACCGGCGTGCCGGCCCGCGCCGTAGTCCACGGCGATGCTGACGTTGGTCGGCGACGAGTCCGAGAGGATGACGTCGACGCCGCGGGCGCGCAGCCCCAGCGCGATGCTGGTGCCGAGCAGTCCTACGCCCACGATCCGCACGGGACCGGTCAGACGGCTCTCCACCACGCTCACTCCTCGGAATCGACGGCCACGTCGTCGCCGGGCGTCTCGTCGTCGGCCGAGCCCTCCCCCTTCGCGTCGCGCGAGAGGGTCAGCAATTGGCCGAGTTCCACCTTAGTCAACTCGCGCATCCCGCCCGCCTTGAGCGTGCCGAGGTTCAGCGGCCCGAACGAGCGGCGCACCAGGTCGACCACCGGGTGCCCCACGGCGTCCAGCATCCGGCGCACGATGCGGTTGCGCCCCGAGTGCAGGGTCACCTCCACGATCGAGTGCTCGCTCTCCACGTCGAGCAGTCGCGCCTTGTCGGCGGCGATCGGCCCGTCCTCGAGGTCGATGCCCTTGCCGAGCGTGGTCAGGGTCTGCGGGGTGACCCGCCCCTCCACCTTGGCGATGTAGGTCTTCAGCACGCCGAACGACGGATGCGCGAGCACGTGCGCGAGGTCGCCGTCGTTGGTGAGGATGAGCAGCCCGCTGGTCTCGGCGTCCAGCCGGCCCACGTTGAACAACCGTTCCTCGAACTGCTTCGTGTAGCGCTGCAGGTCGGGCCGCCCGTGCTGGTCGGCGAGCGAGCTCACGATGCCGACGGGCTTGTTGAGCATCACGTAGCGCTTCGTGGGGTCCAGCTGCACGGCGCTGCCGTCGACCGACACGAGGTCGTTCTCCGGATCGATCCGCCGGCCGAGCTCGGTCACGATCTCGCCGTTCACCGACACCCGGCCGGCCTCGATCAGCTGCTCGGAGACGCGGCGGGAGGCCACTCCGGCGGCGGCCATCACCTTCTGCAGGCGCACGCCGTCGGGCAGGGCCGCCTCGGCGGGGGCGTTGTCGTCCCATGGCGGAATCTCGAAGGGGGTCATCAGGTCAGTCCGATCTCATCGAATCCCTCGCTGCCGTCGTCCAGCAGCGGGGAGATCTTGGGCAGTTCGTCGAGCGAGTTGATACCGAGCTGCTGCAGCAGCAGTTCGGTCGTGCCGTACAGGATGGCGCCGGTCTCGGCCTGCGTGGAGACCTCGGTGATCAGGCCCCGGCTGAGCAACGTGCGCACCACCGAGTCGACGTTGACGGCACGGATGCTCGCCACGGCCCCCCGGCTGATCGGCTGCTTGTACGCGATCACCGACAGCGTCTCGAGCGCGGCCTGCGAGAGCTTGGAGGGGTTCTGGGTGAGCACGAAGTCGCGCACCAGCTGGTCCCACTCGCCGCGTACGTAGAGCCGCCATCCGCCGGCCACCTCGCGGAGCTCGAAGCCGCGGCGCACGCTGCCCGGCGCGATCCCGTCGTAGTCCTCGACCAGGCGCTCGATGCCCTGGCGTACCACGGGCACGGGCCGCGACAGCGCGGTCGCGAGCGACACGAGGCTCTGCGGCTCGTCGGCCACCATGAAGATCGCTTCCAGCGCCCGGTCGACGTCGATCGCGGCCGGAGCATGCGGCTCGGGCTCGATCCCCTCCAACTGGGCCGCAGCATCCGTCCCGGCCATCGCATCCGCCTCAGTTGTCATAATCCGCCCCCAAGTTCGCCAGGTCGTCTTCGCTCCAGGTCTCGGCGGTCCAGCTCAGCGTCAGCTCCCCGAGCGGCTCCAGCTGCTCGAACGAGATGGCCGCACGCCGATACAGCTCGAGCACGGCCAGAAAGCGCGCGATCACCACGCCCTTCTCCGCGATCCCGGCGATCAGCTGCCGGAACGACACCATCGTGCCCGCCGCCCCCGCCGAGCGCAGCACCGTCACCACGTGCGCCGCCTGCTCCCGGATGCTCACCAGCGGCGCGTGCAGATGCTCCAGCCCCACCGTGGGAACCTCCCGCGGTGCCAGCGCGAACGCGGCGAGCGCCGCGAAGTCGCCGGCCGTCAGCGTCCACACCAGCTCGGGCGTGTGCTGCCGGTACTTCTCCTCGAGCCGCACCGAGCGCGGCCGGCGCGTCGACTCGGCGTCGAAGTGCTCGGCCAGCCAGCTCGACACGATCTTGAACGCCCGGTACTGCAGCAGCCGAGCGAACAGCAGGTCGCGCGCCTCCAGCAGCGCTACGTCCTCGGCGTCGACGAGCTCGCCCTGCGGCAGCAGCCCCACGATCTTGAGGTCGAGCAGTGTCGCCGCCACGACGAGGAACTCGGATGCGCGGTCCAGCTCCTCGGCCGAGTCCAGGCCCTTGAGGTACGAGATGAACTCGTCCGTCACCCGGCTGAGCGAGATGTCGGTGATGTCCAGCTCGTGCTTCGTGATCAGCGAGAGCAGCAGGTCGAAGGGCCCCTCGAAGTTGTCCAGGCTCAGCGAGAAGCCCGGCGCCGCCTCCCCCGGAGACTCCGCCACCACCGCGGCGAGGCCCGGCCCCGCCGTCATCCGCTCAGGCGATCGCGCCACGGGCGACCAGTTCTCTGGCCAGCTGCTTGTAGGCCTTGGCCGAGGAGTGCTCGGGCGCGAACTGGGTGATCGGCTTGCCCGCCACCGTTGCATCCGGGAACTTCACGGTGCGGCCGATCACGGTCTCGAACACCTTGTCGCCGAAGGTCTCGACCACGCGCTCGAGCACCTCGCGCGAGTGCAGGGTGCGCGGGTCGTACATCGTGGCCAGGATGCCGTCGAGCTGGATGGCGGGGTTCAGCCGGTCGCGCACCTTGTCGATGGTCTCCACCAGCAGGGCCACTCCGCGCAGAGCGAAGTACTCGCACTCGAGCGGGATGAGCACGCCGTGGCTCGCGGTGAGCGCGTTCACGGTCAGCAGCCCGAGTGAGGGCTGGCAGTCGATCAGGATGACGTCGTACTGGTCGCTGACCTTGCGCAGCACCCGCGCCAGAATCGACTCGCGCGCCACCTCGCTCACCAGGTGCACCTCGGCGGCGGAGAGGTCGATGTTGGCCGGGATGATGTCCAGCCCCGGAACGCTCGTGCGCTGGATGGCCTCGGCCGGGTCCTTGATCGAGCCGAGCAGCAGGTCGTAGATGGTCGGGGCGTCGTGCGTCAGCACGCCGAGGCCGGCGGAGAGCGCCCCCTGCGGGTCGAAGTCGATGGCCAGAACGCGCCGGCCGTACTCGGCGAGCGCCGCCCCCACGTTGACGCTCGTGGTGGTCTTGCCCACGCCGCCCTTCTGGTTGCAGAGCGAGATGATGCGCGCGGGCCCGTGCGAGCTGAGCGGCGCGGGAACGGGGAACTCGGTCACGGGTCGACCCGTCGGCCCCATCTTGGGCAGGTCGAGCCCGGTCAGCTCGTCCACCTGGGTGTTCTTCTTAGCCGTTCTGGTGTTCCTGGTCGGCACCGAAGCTCTCCTCGTTCCTGTCCGCCATCCCGGCGGGCTTGATCGATTGTACCGGCCGTCCGGCTGGCTCACAGCGTTGTCACACGGTGATTCAGCGGGCGCGGGGGTGCGAAGACTGGTAGACGTCGATCAGGGTGTCGGCGGTGACGTGGGTGTAGAGCTGGGTGGTGGCCACCGAGGAGTGGCCGAGCAGGTCTTGCACCACCCGCACGTCCGCTCCGCCCTGCAGCAGATGGGTGGCGAAGGAGTGCCGGAAGGTGTGCGGCGAGATGTGCGTCGTGAGCCCCGCCCGGGAAGCCGCCGACTGGATCACCAACCACGCCGCCTGCCGGCTGAGCCGCTGGCCCCGGATGCCCAGGAACAGTGCCGGGGTCGCCTTGCCCCGGGGCGAGAACAGCGGACGCACCCGCACGAGGTACGCGTCCAGCGCCGTGCGCGCGAAGCTCCCCACGGGCACGATCCGCTGCTTGCTCCCCTTGCCGGTGACCCGCAGCATGTCCCCGTCCTGCACGTCGTCGACGTTGAGGTCCACCACCTCCGAGATCCGCGCCCCGGTCGCGTAGAGCAGTTCGAGCAGTGCGCGGTCCCGCAGCGCCACCGGGTCGTCACCCCCGGTCGCCGTCAGCAGCCGGTCCATCTCGGCGATCGTGATCGCCTTGGGCAGGCGCAGCGCGAGCTTCGGCGGCTTCACCTCGTGGGCGACATCCAGCTCCACCACGCCCTCCTCGGCGAGGTACCGGTGGAGCCCGCGCACCGTCGACAGGATGCGCGCCACCGAGGCGGCACTCATCTCCGACTCCCCCTCGCCCCGGGTGTCCTGCGTGAACGCACTCACATCGCGCTCGGCGATGGCGCCCGCCTCCCGGATGTCGTGCTCGCGAAGCCACTCCGAGTACCGCCCGAGGTCGCGCCGGTACGCCGCCACGGTGTTCGCCGCGAGCCCGCGCTCCACGGTCACGTGCCGCAAGAACCCGTCGATCGCCCGGTCCAGCGCATCCGGATGGGTCGCCCCGTCCCCGGTCACATCGTCAACCGGAGATTCGGTCGCCGGGGCGGGTCGACGGATGCGCCGGCCACGGGTCGGAGGCCGGACGAAGCGTCGACCAGCCCCGCGCGCGGGACGCCTGCGCCGCGAGCGCGCCGATCACGAGCGACGGATTCTGCACCCGGCTGGCGAGCACGGCCTCCACCAGCTCGTCGAGATCGACCCAGCGCGACTCCATGTCGGCCTCTTCGCCCTCGCGTTCGAAGGCCGATCCGGCGGGCCGCACCGAGCGGGCGAGGTAGATCCGGATGGCCTCGTTGTTGCCGCCGGGCGTGGTGAAGTAGTCGATCAGAACGTGCCAGTCGTCGGCCTGGAGGTCGACCTCCTCGGCCAGCTCGCGCTTGGCGGCATCCAGCGGCGACTCGCCCTTGGCATCCAGCAACCCGGCCGGCGGCTCCCACTCGCGCCGGCGAACCGGATGACGGTATTGCTTGATCAGCAGGACGCGGTCGTCCTCGTCCAGGACGAACACCGCCACGGCCCCCGGATGGTCGACGAAGTCGCGCCGCAGGGTGGTTCCCCCGTACTCGAAGGATTCACGCCGCACGTCCCAGATGTAGCCGTCGAAGACGACGTCGCTCGACAGCACATCGACGGGGGCGAAGTCGTCCTCGATCATCTCAGGCGTCCGCGTCCTGCGCCGGGAACAGCCGCGTGGCTTCCTGGCGCTCCAGCGAGGCACCGACGAGTCCGGCGAACAGCGGATGCGGCCGGCTGGGCCGCGAGCGCAGCTCCGGGTGCGCCTGGGTGGCGATGTAGTACGGGTGCACCTCGCGCGGCAGCTCGACGTACTCCACGAGGTGCCCGTTGGGCGACAGCCCCGAGAACCACAGGCCCGACTCCGCGATCTGCTCGCGATAGCGGTTGTTCACCTCGTAGCGGTGGCGGTGCCGCTCGGAGGCGACGGATGCGCCGTACACCTCGGCCGCGATCGATCCGTCCGCGAGCTCGGCCTCGTAGAGCCCCAGGCGCATCGTGCCGCCGAGGTCTCCTCCGGCGATGATGTCGACCTGCTCGGCCATCGTGGCGATCACCGGGAACTCGGTGTCGGGGTCGAACTCGCTCGAGGAGGCGCCGGGCAGCCCGGTCACGTTCCGGGCGTACTCCACCACCATGCACTGGAGGCCGAGGCAGAGGCCGAGCGCGGGGATCTTGTTCTCGCGGGCGAAGCGCAGCGCGCCGAGCTTGCCCTCGATGCCGCGCACGCCGAAGCCGCCGGGCACGCAGATGCCGTCCACGTCACCGAGCTCACGCGCGGCGCCTTCCGGCGTCTCGCACTCGTCCGAGGGGATCCACTTGATCGTCACCTTCGACCGGTGCGCGAAGCCGCCGGCCCGCAGCGCCTCGGTCACCGAGAGGTACGCGTCGGGGAGGTCGATGTACTTGCCCACCAGGCCGATCGTCACCTCGTGCTTGGGCTCGTGCACGGCGTCCAGAAGCGGTTGCCAGCCCGACCAGTCCACCTCGCCGGCCTCTGCGGCCAGGTCGAGGTGGTCGACGATGTAGGCGTCGAGTCCCTGATCGTGCAGCATCGTGGGGATGTCGTAGATCGAGGGCACGTCGATCGCGTTCACGACGGCCTGCTCGTCGACGTCGCACATCAGCGCGATCTTGCGCTTGTTGCCCTCGGAGACGGGACGGTCGCTGCGCAGCACCAGAGCATCCGGCTGGATGCCGATGGAGCGGAGCGCGGCCACGGAGTGCTGGGTGGGCTTGGTCTTCTGCTCGCCCGAGGCGTTCATGAAGGGCACCAGCGAGACGTGCACGAAGAACACGTTCTTGCGGCCGAGTTCGTGGCGCACCTGGCGCGCCGACTCGATGAACGGCTGCGACTCGATGTCGCCGACTGTGCCGCCGATCTCGGTGATGATGACGTCGGGGCGCGAGGCATCCGAAGCCTGCAGCCGCATCCGGCGCTTGATCTCGTCGGTGATGTGCGGGATGACCTGCACGGTGTCGCCGAGGTACTCGCCGCGGCGCTCCTTGGCGATCACGCTCGAGTAGATCTGCCCCGTGGTCACGTTGGCGGCCTGGTTCAGGTTGATGTCGAGGAAGCGCTCGTAGTGGCCGATGTCGAGGTCGGTCTCGGCGCCGTCGTCGGTCACGAACACCTCGCCGTGCTGGAACGGGTTCATCGTTCCCGGGTCGACGTTCAGGTAGGGGTCGAGCTTCTGCATGACGACCTTGAGGCCGCGTGCCGTCAGCAGATTTCCCAGGCTGGCGGCGGTGAGGCCCTTGCCGAGAGAGGAGACGACACCCCCCGTGACGAAGATGTGCTTCGTCAATCTCGTGTCGTTCGTCTTGTCCGTGTAATCAGCGTCATCCACGGAGTTCCACCCTATCAGCCGTATCGGGTTGCTCGTCATCCGACGAGCCGGAGAGGTCGTCGTCGAGCACGACGATCGCCGGCAGCGGAGGCCGTTGCAGCACCTCCACCACCAGCAGGAGCAGCAGCGCCACCACCGCGGTCCAGATGATCTGCGCGGTGCTCAGCGGCCGGATGAACACGATCAGCGCCGCCGCTCCGAGCCCGATCAGCACCTGGGTCAGTACGCGCTGCCGCCCGAGGAACCGCCCGAACGACCCGGTGGAGATCCCCCGCCGGTCCCCCGCGCGCCGGAGCCGGTTCGCCCCCTCCACGAAGGCCGAGCGCACGGCCGGTGCCGGCCGCCACGGCCCGAGCGCCCAGCTGATCAGCATCACGGTGAACCCGAGCACGGCGAGCGCCACGATCGACGAGGCGATCAGCGAGGTCACCCCGTCGTAGATCGCCGCCATGGCGGGCCCCGGCACGTACTGCGCCGTCGAGGCCACCACGATCACCTGCCCGACCCGCAGAGCGATCCCCAGCAGCACCATGACCACGCCGAGCGCGAGCCCCGTCCAGAACAGCGTCACGGTGCGGCGCTTGGCCACCACCACGCCGGCCACCAGGAACAGCAGGGCCACGAGCGGCAGCCACTGCCCGATGCTCACCGAGAGCCCGTAGATCAGCGTGAGCTGGCTGAGGCTCGACGACTTCGCCACCGTCACGCCCACGTCGACCGAGGGGATGGCGTCGGCGAAGGCGAGCCCCTGCGCCACCATCGCGCCCTTGACGGCGTCGATCACCGGCCCGAGCTGGATGGTCAGCTCGCCGGTCGACGAGATCCGCAGGGCGCTGGTGGGGTCGTTCGTCATCGCGGCGATCAGCTGTTGGTGGGTGAGCCGCAGGGTCTGCGCCCAGATGTCCTCGAAAGCCTGCGAGTCGATGAACTGCGTCACCACCGAGGTGGCCAGCGACTGCAGTCCCAGAGCGGCGGGCCTCTCGAGCGCCTGCAGCGCGGCCGCGGCCCGGGGAGGCAGCCCGAGGTCGCTCACGGCGCCGAACACGTCGCTGGTCGACTGCGGGAAGTCGACCTGCTCGTTCACGACCGTCATCACCTCGTCGACGAGGAAGGCCTTCACCGCCGGGTCCTGCGCCAGCGGCCCGTAGGTCGCCACGAACTGATTCGTGTCGGCCAACTGCCCTTGCGCCCAGCTCCCGGCGAGCGCCAGGGGTGCCAGCACCAGCCCGATCACCACCAGCACGACGGATGCCACGGTGCGGCCCCGCTGCCGGCCCCGGCGCCGCGTCCCCCGCGGTGCCGCCCCATCCGGAGCATCGACCCCAGCGGCATCGGCCTCGGCCTGCGCGTCTGCACGCACCGCCGCGCGGAGCTCTTCGTTCTCGGCCCGGAGCTGCTCGACCAGCTCGGCCAGCTCCCTGTTCGTCAACCGCGCCATCTCCGAACCCGCCCCTCGTCCCCCCGGATTCGTATCAGTGTGGCACAGCGAGACCCTGCGCCGTAGCGAGCAGTTCGGCAGCGTGGGCGAGCCCGGATTCGGAGTCGGGCAGGCCCGAGAGCAGCCTCGCCATCTCGGCCAACCGGTGGTCACCGTCGAGCTTGACGACGTTGGATGCCGTGACCGGCCCGTCCTGGTCTTTCTCCACCCGCAGATGGTTCGTGGCGAAGGCCGCGACCTGGGCCAGGTGCGTCACCACGATCACCTGCGAGGTGCGCGCGAGCACGGCGAGCCGCCGGCCGATCTCGATCGCCGAGGCGCCGCCCACGCCCGCATCCACCTCGTCGAACACGAAGGTGGGCACCGGGTCGGCACTGGCCAGCACCACTTCGATCGCGAGCATCACCCGCGAGAGCTCGCCGCCCGACGCGCCCTTGTTCAGGGGCCGCGGCTCGCTGCCCTCGTGCGGGCGCATCAAGAACTGCACCAGGTCGCGGCCGGTGGAGCCGAGCTCGTCGCGCGGCTGCACGTCGACCACGAGCTTCGCGTTCGGCATGGCGAGCGCGCCCAGTTCTTCGGTGACGGCGTCGGCGAGCGTTCCGGCGGCCGCGCGCCGCAGGGCGCTGACGTCGTCGGCGAGGCGGTCGAGCTCGGCGTGCTCGTCGTCGACGAGCGAGGTGAGCTGCTCGATCCGGTCGGAGTCCGAGTCGAGCTCCAGCAGGCGCGGCTCGGCGTCGGCCGCGTAGGCGATCACCTCGGCCAGCGTCGTCCCGTACTTCCGCATCAGCGCGGTCAGGTCGGCGCGCCGATCCTGCACCTGGTCGAGCCGTCCCACCTCGTCGGTCTCCAGCGCGGCCGAGTAGCTGGAGAGCTGCGTGGAGATGTCCGAGACGAGGAAGCTGGCGTTCGCGAGCGCCTCCACGATCGGCGCGAGAGCGGCGTCGTGGTGCACGACCCGCTCCAGGCTCCGCCGGGCGGCGTCGATCAGGCCGATGGTGTCGGGCAGCTCGCCGCTCTCGCTCGAGATGTTCTCGCGCGCCTCGGCCGAGGCCAGCCGCAGGTCTTCGAGGTTGGTGAGGCGCCCGGCCAGCTCGGCCAGCTCCTCGTCTTCGCCCTCGACGGGCGCCACGGCGCTGATCTCGTCGATGGCGGCACGCAGCTGCTCCGCCTCACGGATGCGAGCTGCCCGCTCGGTCACGAGCACCTCGATCTCGGAGGTGTGCGCCTGCCACGACTCGTACAGGCTCCGGTACTCGTTCAGCCGGGCGGCGAGCGCGGGCCCGGCGAAGCTGTCGAGAGCGCCGCGCTGGGCCGACTGGCTCTTCAGCCGCAGCTGGTCGGACTGCCCGTGCACCACGATCAACGACGCACCGAGCTCGGACAGCACGCTGATCGGAGCCGAGCGCCCTCCCACGACCGCGCGGCTGCGGCCCTCCACCGCCACCGAGCGCGAGAGGATGAGCTCCCCCGTTCCGCCGGCCGATCCGTCGGCGTCGAGGTCTCCCCCGGCCTCGCGCACCCGCTCGGCCACGTCGCCCGCGGCGTCGACCAGCAGGCGTCCCTCGACCCAGGCCTGAGCCGCCCCCGAGCGGATCGACCCCGAGTCGCCGCGCTCACCGAACAGCAGGCCGAGCGCGGAGACGACCATGGTCTTTCCCGCACCGGTCTCGCCGGTCACGGCGGTGAAGCCGGGACCGAGCGGAAGAACGGCCTCGCCGATCACTCCGAGGTCGCGGATGGAGAGTTCCTCAATCACGGTCGCTGGGCCCTCTCCACCCGTTCACGGGCAGGTTGAATTTGCGCACCAGGCGGTCGGTGAACGGTGCCTGATGCAGTCGTGCCAGCCGGACGGGCGTCGGCGATCGGCGCACCACGACGCGGGCGCCCTTCGGCAGGTCCCACATCCGGCGGCCGTCGCTCCAGAGCACCGCACCGCCCTGGGTGCGGTCGAGCACCTCCACGGCGAGGGCCGAGTCCGGCCCCACCACGAGCGGGCGCGCGAACAGCGCGTGCGGGCTGAGCGGCACCATCAGCAGCGCGTCCAGGCTCGGCCACACCACGGGCCCGCCGGCCGAGAACGAGTACGCGGTCGATCCGGTCGGCGTCGACATCACCACGCCGTCGCAGCCGAAGCTCGACAGCGGCCGGCCGTCGACCTCCACCACCACCTCGAGCATCCGCTCGCGGCTGGCCTTCTCCACGGTGGCCTCGTTCAGGGCCCAGCTCTCGTAGACGACCTCATCGCCCACCTTCACCCGCACCGAGAGCGTCATCCGCTCCTCGACCTCGTAGTCGCGGGCCAGTGCACGGTTCACGGTCTCGGCCAGATCTTCGCGGTCGCTCTCGGCCAGGAAGCCGACGTGCCCGAGATTCACCCCGAGCAGCGGAACGGCGGAGCCGCGCACGATCTCGGCGGCGCGCAGGATGGTGCCGTCGCCGCCCAGCACGATCACGAGCTCGAGGTCGAACATCGACACGCCCTCGCCGAGCAGCGCGATCTCGCCCAGCTCGGCCAGCACCTCGGCGTTGTCGTCGTCGTCGAAGGGCGCCACCACCGGGGTCACCCCGGCGTCGCGCAGCTGCCGGCAGACGCTCTGCGCGGCGAGCACGGAGTCGCGGCGGCCGGTGTGCAGCACCACCAGCATGGATCGCTCATCCGGCACGCGTCACGCTCCTGTCATCTCGGCCACTCGGTCCAACCATTCTGTCGGATGTGATCCGGCTTCCCGATTGAACCAGACCAGGTACTCCAGATTGCCCGCCGTGCCCGCAATGGGGGACGGAATGATGCCGCCTGTGGACAACCCCAGGTCGTAGGCGGCCCACAAGACGTTGGTCACCGCGTCCGAGCGCAGGTCGGCGTTGCGCACGATGCCCTCTTTGATGCCGGTGCGCCCCACCTCGAACTGCGGCTTGATCAGCAGCACGAAGTCGGCATCGGGCTTCGCCACGGCCTGCAGCGGCGCGAGCACCAGCCCGAGCGAGATGAACGAGAGGTCGGCCACCACCAGGTCGACCGGATCCGCGACTCCGGATGCCCCGGCCACCGTCTGGGCCGTCGCGTAGCGCAGGTTGAACCCCTCCACCGCCACCACCCTCGGGTCGCGCTGAATGATCGGATCGAGCTGCCCGTGCCCCACATCGGCCGCGATCACCTGTCGGGCACCGCGCTCCAGCAGCACCTGCGTGAAGCCGCCGGTGGAGGCCCCCGCGTCGAGTGCGAGCGCATCCGCCACCCGCACCTGCGGGAAGGCGTCGAGCGCGGCGATCAGCTTGTGCGCGCCACGGCTCACGTAGCGGTCGATCGAGTCGACCGTCACCTCCTGCGCCTCCTCGACGGGGAACGAGGCCTTCACCACGTTCACGCCGTCCACGCGCACGTAGCCGTTGGCGATCAGCCGGGCCGCGTGTGTGCGCGACCGCGCCAATCCGCGCGCCGCCACGACGGCGTCGAGCCGGGCGCTACCCATCGGCGCTACCCATCCGATGGCGAGGCGTCTCCGCCCTCGAGGCGGGCCTTCAGCTCGTCGTGCACCTGGGCGTAGGCCGTCGCACGCTGGTCGAGCGGCTGCTCTTGGATCACCCGGAGTCTCGAAACCAGAGCATCGCCGTTGTCGACCTGTTCTGTGTTCACTCCTTCAGCGTACCCCGGACGCCCGACAGGGCCGTCGGCCGCGGCGGCATCGCACCCGGCTGTACGCCCTCAGCTGTTCGCCCTCAGCTGTACAGTGCCGGATCGACGTCGAGCGCGTGGATCGACAGCCCGGAGTCCCAGATGGCCGCAGAGCCGGCGCGCAGCAGATCGGTCGACGAGCTGCCGGCCTTCACCACCCGCACCACGTGCCCGTTCATCCGCACCACCGAGTCGCCCACCGAGGTCTCCGAGCCGTCCTTGGAGCGCTGGGTCACCGGGTACGGCTCGAACAGCTGCCGCAGGTCTTCGAGGATGAAGTCGGGCCGCGAGCCCTTGGGAGCCGCGAGCACCTGCTTCGCCCGGTCGATGCCGGTGAGCACGTGGATGGCGCGCAGCCCCGCCCGCTTGGCGCCCATCGTGTCGGTGTCGAGCCGATCGCCGATGAAGGCCGCGCTGGAGGCCGCGAACCGGTCCTTGGCCACCTCGAAGATCGTCTTCTCCGGCTTGCCGGCCACCACGGGGAGCCGCCCCACGGCCGTGTGCACGGCCGAGACGAGCGTGCCGTTGCCCGGTGCGATGCCGCGCGCCACGGGAATCGTCCAGTCGGTATTGGTGGCCACCCAGTGCACCGCGGGGTCGCTCAATGCGAACGCCGCCTCGGCCAGCTGCGTCCACCCGACGTCGGGCGCGAACCCCTGCGTCACCGCGGCCGGCTTGTCGTCGGCGGATCGGGTCACCACGTACCCGGCCTTCTCCAGCTCGTCGATCAACCCGGCTCCGCCGACGACGAGGATGGTCGACCCGGCCGGCACGAGCGTGCCCAGCACGCGCATGGCCGCCTGGGGCGAGGTCACCACGTCGGCGGGCGCCACCCCGAGCCCGAAGCTGCTGAGGTGCTCGGCGACCTGGGCATCCGTGCGCGAGGCGTTGTTCGTGATGTACCCCGTGCGCATCCCCTGCCCGGTCAGCCGAGAGAGGGCCTCGACCGCATGCGCGATCGGGTTCGGCCCGGCGTAGACCACACCGTCGAGATCGGCGAGTACGGCATCGATCCCCTCGAGCACGTCCACGCTCTCAGTCTTCCTTGCTCGGAACAGCCCCACCGGCGTCGCTCTCCTCGTCCTCGCCGTGCCCGTCGTCCTCGAGGTCCTCGAGCCCACCGTCTTCGAGGTCCTCGACCTCACCGAGCCCACCATCTTCGACGTCTTCGACGTCACTGAGCCCACCATCTTCGAGGTCTTCGACCTCACTGAGCCTACCATCTTCGAGGTCTTCGACCTCACTGAGCCTACCATCTTCGAGGTCTTCGACCTCACTGAGCCTACCATCTTCGAGGTCTTCGACCTCACTGAGCTCACCATCTTCGAGGTCTTCGACCTCGAAGACCTCGATCTCGTCCTCCACATCCCCACCCAGGGCCGCATCGGCACGCTCGGCGCGCTGGCGCCAGGTGGCCGCCTCGGTGTCGTGCCCGAGCTCCTCGAGCACCTCGGCGTAGGCGTCGAACAGGTCAGGGCTGTAGGAGTAGGCTACGTCGGGGTTCAGCTGCGGGATCTCGAGCTCGGTCAGGGCGGCCTCGGGCTGCCCGAGGTCGAGCCGGGCGCCCGACATCGCGATCGCGACCGACACCTGCGTCGGAACGGAGAGCGTCGAGCGCTCCACCGAACGGCCGGCCTCGAGCGCCCGCTCCGGCCGCCCCATCCCCCGCTCGCTGTCGATCATCAGAGCCAGCTGTTCGTTGGAGCCGGTGATCCGCCGGTAGGTGCGCAGCTCCCGCAGCGCCAGGGCGAAGTCACCCGTGCGGTAGGCCGTGATGGCGAGAGTCTCGCGCACCACTCCGATCCGTCCCGCCCGACGCGATGCCGAGACGGCGTGCTGATGGGCGAGCTCGGGATCGTCGTCGATCAGCCGGGCCGTCATTACCAGGTGGCGCGCGACCTCGTCGGCGTTCTCCTTGTTCAGCGTCTTCAGCTCGTTGCGGGCGACCTTGTCCAGATCGCGCGGCGTCACATCGTCCGGGATCAGCGGATCGTCGTGCCGCGTGCGCACCGAGCGCAGTTCGCGAGCCAGTAGCTCCTCTTCGGTGAGCGGCGGACGCTCGGGCCGCTGCGCGCCCTTGTCATTGCGGGCCGGCTTGCCGTCCTTGGTCCAGAGCCGACGCTCCCCCGGGCCACCGGATGACGGTCGCCCACCCCGCTCAGGGCGCTGTCCGCTGCTCCGATCAGGACGCGAACCACCGGACCGTTCCGGACGCTGTCCACTAGCCCGGTCAGGTCGCTGTCCACCGGAACGTTCGGGTCGCTGCCCCCCGGTCCGCTCAGGTCGCTGACTACCGGATCGCTCCGGGCGGGAGCCGCGGTCCGGCCGCGAGCTCTTGTCGCGTCGCGGCTCGAAGGGTCGCTTGTCGCCACCCTGTCGAGGCGTGTGCGGCGTCTTGCCGCCCTGGCGCTTCTCGTCGTCCGGCTCCGTCATGGCAGCTCCTCTGTTGGTGATGTTAAAGCGAAATGGCCACCCATTGCTGGGTGGCCATTTCGTGAAGTAAGTCCGGCGGTGTCCTACTCTCCCACAA